>NZ_JBFBNQ010000005.1:0-409110 GCF_040687575.1 Kribbella sp. NPDC056861
CGCCCGGGGGGGGGGCGCCCCCGCCCCCCCCACCTCGGCCTTCTCAGTCAGACTCCGGCTTTTCTTACCCAGGGAGTGCCATGTTCGGATACCTTGCGGCCGGCCGGGCCGCCCGGGATTTCCTGCTCGCGGCGCGGACAGAGGGCGGCTACCAGTTGCCGGAATGGCCGGTCGCGCAATCCGGCCGGCGACCAGCGAAACCGGCCCGCGCGGTGGCCAGGCTGCGGCTGATGGAACGGCTGCTGATTGGATTTCTCGACCCTGTCGAGGACGCCGTCTTTCTGACCGCCGGTCTGCGACGCCTCGGTATTCCAGCGGCGCTGCGAATGGGGCGCGAACTCGCACCGGCAGTCGCCCCCGGCGGGCTCTATGCCTGGGTGCGGTGCGGCGACGAGGTGGTCAGTACTTCGCTGCCTGTCGCAGAGGAATACGTCGAGATCCCACTGGCGGAAAGGTGACGAGCATGGTGTGGAGCGTCGATGCCGGCGGTACGGTCACCGGCCCAGAGCAATGGCAGGACCCCCTCGGCGTACGGCTGTCGATCTCGCCGGCCGACGTCGAACTCTCCCGGCACAGCCCGGGACCGCGGCCGGTCTACTACCGGCTCGGCCGTGGCCTGCTGGAGTGGAGCACCGAACTGGCCGGACTGCGGCGTGCCGACGAGGCCTCCGCGGTGGACTACGGCGCGCTGCTGGCGCTGATCCACGGGCTGCCCGAGCCGCCGGACTTCACCGGAGTACCGGGCGTGCAGCGGCTCACCGCCGGTACGGTCGTGCGGGTGGACGCCGCCGGCGTTTCAGTGTCGAGTCGTCCGCCGGTGATTCCTCAATCGAGACAGGGGCTTGAAGCCGCTGTCCGCGAGGTGCTCGACGAACTGCCGGACGGTTTCACCATCGCGTACAGCGGTGGAGTCGCCTCTGCTTTCCTGGCGGCCTGCTCGACCGGGCGAGGCGCCAAACTGGTGCACGCCGTCCTGGACGGTCTGCCCGAGCCGAGGCCGGCGCTACCGGACGTTCCCGGCCTGCACACCGACCAAGTACCCGTAGACCTGGTCACCGCACTCGCTCCGCACCAGGTCACTGGCGACGAGATCACTCCCCCGCTGCCGGAAGCCGCGCTGCGGCGACACGTGGCCGCTGCGATCGCCGCGGTCTCGGACGGCCCAGTGGTCTCCGGTTCCGTATTGGAAAGCCTGCTGACCGCTAACCTGCCGGAGTTACCACTCGGGCTAGCCGGCCGACGGCTGCTGACCTGCGAGCCGTTCCACTTGTCCGGCCAACTGCCGCGTCTGCGCGACGCCCGGGATCTCCTGGTGGCGCAAGGCGAGGGCGTGGCACGGCGACAGGTCGCGGCAGCGCCGGACGGCGGTGAGGCGGAGTCGCAGCCGGTCGGGATCGCCCCCGTCCGCTCCGGGACCGACCCGTTCGGCGATGGGCTGCCGGGCCTGACGGAAGACGGACGCGAGGCATTGCGGTCGGCCCGGCTGGGTGCGAGCGCGGTCTGGCGCAAACACCTGGAAGGGCTGCCTGCGGCGCTCGGCCGGGCGGACGCGGAATTCGCCTCCCGAGACGGCGAGGGGTCGCTGCTGTTCATGCCGGCGTTGGACGACCGGGTGCTCGGCGCGATCGCCGCCATCCCGCCACGGCGGCTGGCCGACATCAGGCACGGGCTGGTGCGCAACCAACTGCCGCTGCACAAGACGGTCGAACGCCACGGCGTCCGCGGAGTACTCGGGCAGTCCGCCGGTTTCCGCGCCCGGCTCGCCGCGGCCGGCTACCTGCACCAGGTCCGCGAGAAGGTGGCCATCGACCTGGCCCGGCAGTGCCCGCTGGCCGATCTCGGCCTGCTCGATCCCGATCCCGTCATCCAGCTGCTGGAAGACGGCCAGCTGACCGCGGATCGCGCCCTCACCATCCTTCGACTGGTCTGGATCAACCAATGGCTGCTGACCCGATGAAGCCGGCCCCCGCCTTCGCGCTCGAGCCCGGTGTCTCCTTTGCCCGGCTGCCGTTCGGCGGCGGGTTGCTGGTGAACGCCACCACCCTCGCGGTCGCCGAGTGCGACCAGCAGCACCGGCAGTACGTCGACGAACTGCTGACCGGTGTCGGCCCGGAGGCCGGCGACGAGCTGCGCCGGTTCGCCGGGGACCTGGTGCGGCAGGGCTGGTTGGCCTTCGACGAGAGGAAAGACTGATGGTTGACGTCGTGCTCGCAGTACTGGCCGGCCCGCTGATGGCCGCTGGGCTGGCGAAGCTGTTGGTGCCGGCCGACCGGCTGAACTGGCCGTACCAGAGCGGGCTGCTGGCCGCGCCGCGAGGACCGCGACTGGTCGGGGCCGCCGAGCTGGTGGCGGTCGTCGTGCTGGTGCTGGCACCAGGACCGTGGGACGCACTGTGCGGCTTTGTGGCGTACGCAGCGTTGGCTGTCGTCGCCTTCCAGTTGCGCGGCCAGTCCTGTGCCTGCTTCGGCGCTGCCAGGCTGGCTGCGGTCGGGAGCGGCCATCTAGCGGTGAATGCTGTCGGTGCCATGGCTGCGTTGACGGTCCTCCTGCTCCCGGCGAGCGAGCCCTGGCCGGCCGGGCGGGCGGTTGGGGCTGTGCTGCTCGCGGCCGTCATCGCCGGCGCGCTCTGGCTGCTTGACCGCCGGACACCTCCGGTCGAGGCAGCTTGCGACACCCCGATCGTCGCAGCGCGACTGTACGAGTCCAGCTCGTGCCCGGCCTGCCGGTCGCTGGAGCGGCTTCTCGGCAGCATGGCGGACGACCGCCGGAACGCGGTCGACACGACCGTCCTGCAGGAAGGAGAGAGTCTGCCGGACCGGCTGAGCGGGCTCGGCGTACCCTGCGCGATCGGCATCGATGCCGATGGCAACGAAGTCTGCGAACCGGTCTCCGGGGTCGGCGAGGTCAAGGCGCTGATCGACCGGATCGTCGTCCGGAACGATGCTCATGTCGGCTGACCTCAGCACGATCGAGCAGCCCGGGCCGGACGGCAACCTCCGCGCCGCGTTGGAGTTTCCGGTGCAGCCGTCGATCGCCGAGTTCAACCCGGCCGGCGTGCGGTGGCGGGACCTGCGGATCGACCCCGACCTGCAGGGTGTCGTCCCGCGCCGAGCCCGGCCGGCCCGGATCTCGGTCTCCGGCTGGGTCATCCCGATCGAGGCACCGTACGGCGGACCGCTGGCCTGGCATCCGGCCAAACCCTTGGTCGCCGGACTGGCTTTCGCCGGCCGGCGGGCCTATCCGTGGGTCGCCGACTACCAAGACCGGACGCTGACCCGGCTCACCGACTGGTCCGCGGTCACCTCGCTGACCGAGCTGGCGCCCGGCGCGAGCAGCCCACTGGTGTGGTGTGGCGACGACCGGCTGATCTTCCTCACCCCGGCCGACGACCTCGCGGCGGACACCAGCCTCCAGCCGTCGATCTACGACGCTTCTGGCCCAGCAACGGTCGTACTCCAGGAAGACACCAACCAGCTCGAGGGCCTGACCGCAGCCGTTGTCTCAGTGCTTCGGCTCAACAGCCACACAACCGATCCGGTCGCCTCACCGCTGGCCGTACGCCGCCTGACACCGGTGCCCGGCAGCGCGATGCTGGAGATCGAGCACCTTGACGGCGAATCAGCGACCGGCCTGAACTGGACGACCATCCAAGTACCCCTCGGAGGCGAGCCCTTCACCGCGTCGCCACCACCGGCTCCGGCAGACCGCCCCCAGCCGCCCGCTCCCCCAGCAAAGCCTTTTCACATCGAAGACGTCGCCGGCGCGCGCTTGGCGCTGCCGCCGTCGTCGCGATCCGACCAGCCGGTACTGCTGTGGTTGCAGCCGACCGCCAACGACCGGCCGCCGAACCGGCCACCGTTCGTACCGGCAACGCTGGCCGCCCTACGCGACGACCTCGCGATCCTTGACCTGCCCCTGGACTGGCGCGGCGAGCCGACCCTTTCCGACCTGACCCGGCGGATCGTCCGGCCGGTCCGGCAGGCGCTGAAACGCATCGGCGCACCCGTGGTGGTCGGCGGCCACAGTTTCGGCGCGTCGCTGGCGCTCTTCGCGCTGGCCCAGCTGCCGCAGGTGGCCGGCGCGATCGCGCACAGCGGCTGCTACAACCGCATGCTGACGCCGTACGGCTTCCAGTACGAGCATCGGTCGTACTGGCAGGTGCCGGAGATCTACCGTGCCTTCAGCGCGCTGGACTTCGCCGACCGGATCGACCGGCCGGTGCTGCTCGTGCACGGCGCGGAGGATGCCAATCCCGCGACGCCGCCGGAGCAGTCCGTCGAGCTCTATCGCGCGATCGTGGCGAACGGCGGCACCGCCCGGCTCGCGCTGTTCCCGGGCGAAGACCACAGTTTCCGTTTCCGCGAGTCCCTGCAGCGGCTCGCGGAGCTGCAGCGTGCGTGGCTGGACAAGGCCGCAAGTCGGGAGCTCGCATGTCGGTAGAGCAGAGCAGACCCGACTTCCTCCGCACCGGGCTTTTCGCGCTCCGGCTGATCTGGCGCGCCGACCCGCGCCGGTTCACCGCCGTGGTGGCGGTCCAGTTGGTCACCGCGGTCGGGCTGACCGCCTCGCTGCTGCTGATCCGGCACGTCCTGGGCATCGGCCTGGCCACCGGCACGAATGTTGGCGCCGCCGGCAAGATGGTCCTCCCCGGCGTACTGATCGTGCTGGCCGTGCAAGCCGCGGGCAGCGTGCTGCGCAGTGTCAGCCAGGGCTGGCAGCGGGTCCTGGCGGTGAAGACCGACCGGCACCTGATCGACCTGGTACTCCGATCCGCCGGCCGGGCAGACCTGGCGTCGTACGACGACCCGGCATTCTACGATCGCCTGCAGCGGGCCATCTTCGCCTCCCGCAGCGAACCGATCACCCTCGTCACCGGACTCGCGGTCTTCCTGCGCGCCGGACTCGGCCTGATCGCGGTGGCGGGAGCCTTTCTGGCACTCGCATGGTGGCTACTGCCGCTCTGCCTACTGGCCCTGCTGCCCGTACTGGTTGCCGCGCGCAAGGAACGCGACGCCCGCTACCGGCTGCACACCTCGCTGGCCGAGAACCGGCGCGGCCGCGAGTACCTCGAGCGGCTTCTCACCACCCGCGACGACGCCAAGGAGATCAAGGCACTGGACCTGGGCAGCACCCTCCGGGACCGATGGAGCCGCGGGTACGGCGAGGAGATCCGGCTCACCATCGAGATGCACCGCGACCACCTGCGTCGCGGGATCGCCGCCCGGCTGCTGTCGGACGGCGTGACGGCTGCCATCGTCGCCGCCGGGTGGCTGCTGGTCCACCAGGGACTGATCGACCTGGCCACCGCACTGGCCGTGCTCACCGCTCTGCTGCTGCTGAGCTTGCGGATGAAGGCGACCGCGTTCCTGGCCGGGACGCTCGGCGACACGCTGATCTATCTGGCCGACATGCGGCAGTTCGTCGACAGGCAGGACGACGACGAGCCTGCAGCCATCGCGCCCGACGAAGACGGCTTCTCAACCCTGACCGCCGACCGGGTCTCGTTTGCCTACCCAGGCGCCTCAGAGCCGGTACTGCGCCAGATCAGCCTCACCCTGCGCCGTGGCGAGGTGGTCGCGTTGGTCGGCTCCAACGGCTCCGGGAAGACCACCCTGGCCAAGCTCCTCGCCGGCCTCTACAGCCCGGCCGATGGACAGATCCGGTGGGACGGCGTACCGGTGGAGGACAAGGCGACCTTGCGTAACTCGGCCGCCGTCGTGTTCCAGGACTTCATCCGGTTCAAGCTCGCCGCCCGCGACAGCATCACCTTCGGCCGACCCGGCCTGCCACCCGACGCCGCGGCGGCCAGCCACGCCGCTCAGCGGGCCGGCATCGACCAGAAACTCGAGAACCTGCCGGCCGGATACGACACCCCACTCAGCGCGGAGTACGTCGGCGGCGTCGACCTGTCCCTCGGCCAATGGCAGCGACTCGCGCTGGCCCGCGCCTTCTACCGCAACTCCCCCTACGTCATCCTCGACGAGCCGACCGCCTCCCTCGACGCCCAGGCCGAGGCCGATCTCTTCGACCGGGTCCGCGACCTGTTCGCGGGCCGTACCGTCCTGCTGATCTCCCACCGGTTCTCCAACGTCCGCCGCGCCGACCACATCTACGTCCTGGAGAACGGCGAGATCCTGGAGCACGGCACCCACGAGTCGCTGATCGCCGAAGCCGGGCGCTACGCGCACCTCTACAACCTGCAGGCCGACGCCTACCAGCCCGATCCGGCCGGCTGACCCGTACTGCGGGCTGAGCAATCGGTGGGCAAGGTGCGGCGAGGGGTTGCCCGGAGCGGGCGCGGCCTCGATGGTGAGGCGTCATCTCCACCGCCCCAGGAGGAACGCCATGAAACACGTCTTGACCGGCGGACTGCTCGCCGCCCTGATCCTCGCACCGGCCGCCGCCGCGGCCTCACCACCACCGACTCCCACCGATGCGAAACCCGCAGCGCAGAGCTACCAGGCTCAGCGCGCAGCCATCTCCGCCGAGCGCAAGGCCGCCGCGAAGGCCGCGGCCGACTTCGACACGATGGCCGGGACCCGACCGGTACTGCGGGTGCCGTTCCGCTGCGGAGAGGACTGGTCCGGTGCCAGCCGCAGCGGCCACAGCCCGTCGTACTACTCCCTGGACTTCAACTGGGGCGCCGGCACCGCCGACCTCGGCAAGCCGGTGAAGACCAGCAAGGCCGGCACGGTGGTCCGATCGGCCTTCGACGCAGGCGGCTACGGCAACTACATCGAGATCTCGCACGGCGCGGGCTGGAACACGCTCTACGCGCACCTGCAGCACCGGGCCGTCGGCGTCGGCGCCCAGGTCAGTGACAGTGCGCAGATCGGCCGGGTCGGCGACACGGGCAACGTGACCGGGCCACACCTGCACTACGAGCAGATCCGCGACGGCGTGGTGGTCGAGTCCCGCTTCGGCCAGTCGACCTGGGCGCAGTACCCCGGACCGGCGACGTACAGCCGCGGCTCCGACTGCTGATCACCGCTCCCGGCTCCCGGTGGGCCGCAGCAGCCATGCTGCGGCTCACCGGACCACCGGATTCGTCTGTGCTATTCTTCTTTACGTTGTAAAGGAGTGATGCGGATGGACCGGAACGATCCCGCCCCGAGCGTGTGGCTGGTGGAGCGGACAGGACGCAAGATCGCCAAGGGGTCGGTCGACCTCAACGCGATCGCCGTGGCGGCTGCCGTGGTGCTCGATGAGGTGGGGCTCGATGGGCTCACCATGCGGGCGTTGGGGCAGCAACTCGGCGTCAGCGCGATGGCCTGTTATGCCCACGTGCGGCACAAGGACGACGTACTCGAGCTGGCACAAGACCACCTCATGGGGCAGTTGAAGGTCACAGAAGACCAGTGGGACGGCGTACTGCGTGCGCTGGCCGAGGACTACCGGACGCTACTGATCACCCATCCATGGTTGCCCTCGCTGGCCGGGCGGTTCCTCAACGCGGGACCGAACGCCCACCAACTCAGCGTCCGGGCCAGCGCGGCGCTGGTTGCCGGCGGGCTCGCGGAGAAGGACGCGCCACTCGCCCTGTCCGCCGTCTTCACCCTCGCGCACGGGCACGGGGCGATCGAGGCTGCCTGGCGAGGACGACTCGGCGACCGGGCTTCCCTCGATCAGTTGACCAACCGACTCGCGGCGCTGGCGCCCGCTGATCCGGTGACGGCCCAGCGAGCAGCCGTCGGTACTGCGGAGTCGACCGGACGGGAATGGACGTTTGCGCTGGACTGCCTGCTCGAAGGCGTTCGGCGACGGAAGGAGGACGATGACTGAGACACCGGCAATCACCGTTGACGCGGTCGGCCTGACCTGGCCGGACGGCGATCCCGCGCTGGAGAACCTGAGCGGCACGTTCGGAGTCGGCCACACCGGGCTGGTGGGTCGCAATGGCACTGGCAAGACGACGCTGCTGCGCCTCATCGCGGGTGAGCTCACACCTTCGACCGGCACCATCACCACCATCGGCCGGGTCGGCTACCTCCCCCAGCACCGCAATCGCGCCGCCGAGCTGACTGTGGCTGACGCACTCGGAGTGCGCGAGGTGCTGACGGCCCGGAACGCGATCGAGCAAGGCAGCACCGAGCAGCGGCATTTCGACGTACTGGAAGGGCGGTGGGATCTGCCCGAGCGAGCCCGGGCAACGCTGGCGCAGGCCGGCTTGGACCTGGTCGACCTGCACCGGCCGGCGGTCACGCTGTCCGGCGGCGAGTGGACCCTGGTCTGCCTGATCGGGGTACTGCTGACCGAGCCCGACATCCTCCTGCTCGACGAGCCGACCAACGATCTCGACGCCGGGGCGCGGGAACGGCTGGCCCAACTGCTCGATCAATGGACCGGCCCGCTCCTGGTGGTCAGTCATGACCGTGACCTGCTGTCCCGGGTGGACGCGATCGCCGAGGTTCGCGGGCACAGCATCACGACGTACGGCGGAGCGTGGGACGACTACCAAGCCGCTGTGCAGAACGAGCAACAGGCGGCCGATCGCGCAGTACGGGCTGCTGGGGAGCAGTTGCAGCGGGAGCGGCGGCAGAAGGCAGAAGCGCAGGTGGTGCTGGCACGCCGGGTGCGCTACGCCAACA
This sequence comes from Kribbella sp. NPDC056861, assembly GCF_040687575.1. Lineage (NCBI taxonomy): Bacteria > Bacillati > Actinomycetota > Actinomycetes > Propionibacteriales > Kribbellaceae > Kribbella > Kribbella sp. NPDC056861. Next base: position 8,589 of record NZ_JBFBNQ010000005.1, read on the forward strand.
CCGACCACGCCAACAAACGCAAGCCGAAGATCGTGATGAACGAGCGCAAACGGCAGGCCCAGGTGAGCGCCGGCAAGTACCGGAACCTGCACGAGGACAAGCTTGCCGAGGCCCGCGAGACGCTGTCCGAGGCGCAACTCCGGGCCAAGCGGGACGACAGTGTCCAGATCGAGCTGCCAGAGACCGCCGTGCCGACCGGCAAAACCGTGCTCGAACTCAGCACCCCGGACCTGGTGATCCGCGGACCCGAGCGGATCGCGTTGACCGGCCCGAACGGGTCGGGCAAGACCACACTGCTGCGGCGGATCGTCGCAGCCACGCCCGCGGTCCCGTTCGCCTACCTGGACCAACACCTCACCGATCTCGACCCAGCAGACAGCGCGCTCGACCATGTTCGGAGGCTGGCCCCGGCACGGACTGACAACGACATCCGGGCCCAGTTGGCCCGGCTCCTGATCCGTGGCGCCCACGCGACCCGGCCGATCGGCGAACTGTCCGGTGGCGAGCGATTCCGTACTGCGCTCGCGGGTGCGCTGCTGGCCGACCCGGCCCCGCGGCTGCTGCTGCTCGACGAGCCGACCAACAATCTCGACCTGGCCACCGTGGCCGAGTTGGTCAGCGCGCTCACGGCGTACCAGGGTGCCCTGATCGTCGCGAGTCACGACCAGCCGTTCCTGGACGACCTGGGCATCACCCGAACCGTGAAAATCGGGGTTGACCTTGACCTTGGGTCAAGCCGGATGGTTGCCTCATGACTACTTCAGCAAGCACCCCCTGGACCGGAATGGTGCCCGTCGACGACACGGCCCTCGCGGTCACCGACACTCGCGGTACCGGCCGGCCGATCCTCTACCTGAACGGCTCCTATGCAAGCCAGAAATCCTGGCGGGCCGTCATCGCCGAGCTCGGCACCGACTGGCGCCACATCACCTACGACGAACGCGCTCGCGGCAAGTCCAAGAGGTCGGCCGACTACTCCTTCGAGGCCTGCCTGCGAGACATCGACGCGGTGATCGAGGCGACCGGTATCGACCGGCCGCTCGTCGTCGGCTGGTCCTACGGCGCGGCCCTCGCCGTGCACTGGGCCGCGCGCAACCCCGACCGCGTCGCCGGCGTGGTCTCGGTCGACGGCGCGGTGCCGTGGGGCCTGACCGGGGAGGAGAACCGGGAGCGGATCCGCAAGGCGTTCCGTCAGATGGGGCCGTTCCTGCCGCTCGCCCGTCCCTTCGGGCTGGCCGCCAGCATGAGCGCGCGCCAGCACGCCGACGTCAACATCGAGATCAACGAGGTCTGCGCCGCCCTCGAGCCGGTGCTGGACAACCTGACCTGCCCGACCTCCTACGTGCTCGCCACCGGGTCGAACCTCGGCGGCCGCGCGGAGGAGATGGAGCAGATGCGCGCCTCCCTCGACCCGGTACTGCGCCGCAAGCCGAACCTGCGGGTCAGCACCAAGGTCACCAGCAACCACACCCAGATCCTGCGCAAGGACTACCGGGCCGTCGCCACTGCCGTCCGGGAGACCGCCGCTGCCTACGAACAGCAGAATCACTGACAGGCTGGCACTCATGAACGGGGTAACCATCGGTCAGGCGGCGGCCTTCGTCGGCGTCACGATCAAGACGGTCAGGCACTATCACAAGCTGCGCCTGGTCGCCGAGCCTGAGCGTGACGTCTCGGGGTACCGCCGCTACGACTCAGCGGCACTGCTGCGCCTGGTCCAGGTCCGAACCCTGGCCGCGGCCGGCGTGCCCCTGGCCGACATCGGTCCCCTGCTGGACTCCGACGCCGAGTCCTTCGCCGACTCGCTCACCGACATCGAGGACCAGCTCGACGAACGCATCAACGAACTGATCGCCCGGCGTGCGACCCTGCGACGACTCGCCGCCGGCGACCGGGCCCTCCTGCCCGAACGCGCCGTCGACCTGCTCGACGGCATGCCCAGCCTCGGTTTCACCCCCACCGACGTCACCAACGCCCGGGAGTCGTTCGTACTGGCCAAAGCCCTGGTCCCGGAGGGTTTCGACGACTACCTGACCCATGTCGAACAAGCCGTGCTCGATCCCAAGTTCATTGCCTTGAGCAAACGCATGGCCGAGGTCGCTAGCTGGGCGCCGGACGACCCCCGGGTCGCCGAGCTGGCCCAGGACCTCGCTGCCCACTACCTGGAGAACCCCGAACACCTGAAGATCGCGACCGGCCTGCAGGCTCACACCGAGACGGCGACTCGCTACCAGCTGATCGCCCATCACGGCGAAGAGCCGGACTCGGCGGCTGCCCGCCTGGCCGCCCTCGTCGAGACGTCCCTTCGCTCGGCCGGCATCCAGGTCCCCCGACCGCACTCCACCTGATCAAGTCACCCGGTACAGGTCGTACCGAACCGCGTCCGGCCTGCGCTCCGCAGTTGCCAGCAGCAACGAGGTGTTCAGCCACCGGTACGCCGGCGACGCCGTCCGGGCGCGAATGCTGAGCCGGAACACGTACTGCGACTGATCCAGCTGCTCGCCCCTCGCAAGGGCCGCCAACACCTCCGGCGGACCAGTCCTGATCCCCTTGCTGAGCAGCGAAACCAGCTCGCCGTCGTCGAGCCGAAGGGTGTAGCGGGCCTCCACCAGGGTCGTACCGTCGGGCAGCACGCGCTGCCAGTCCGCTCCACCGCGCACGACCGTGCCCGTCAGCTCCGGCCCATCGACGCGGCCGCCGGCGATCGGGACGATTCGCCGTCTGCCCTCCGGCGTCTCGCCGAGATCGAGCGGCGCCTCCAGTTCGATCTCGGCGGTCGCGACGTACGCCAGTGCGGGCGGGGCGAAGAGGCTGTCCGTCATCGGTCCATCGCATCCCGGCCGGACGCCGAAAGGGACGGGCGATGCCAATCATTGGCACGCCCATGGTCGTCGGCACGGCGTTCTGGTGAGTTGAGACCCGACCGCCCCGGACCGCACAGACTGGACGCCGATGACCCTGGTTCCCCTCGATCTGCCGCCGTCGCTGAGGGTGCGGCGCCACGACGCGGTCGCGGTCCTGCGGCTCGATCGGGCGGCGAAGCGCAACGCTCTCGACGACGCGACGGTGCTCGGACTGGAGAGCTTCTTCTCGTCGCCACCGGCATGGGCTCGCGCTGTCGTGCTCGACGCCGCGGGTGACCACTTCTCGGCCGGCCTCGACCTCTCGGCGCTGACCGAACGCGACACCCTGGGCGGCCTCGAACACTCGATGATGTGGCACCGCGCGTTCGCCCGGATCGAGCAGGGCGGCGTACCGGTGATCGCGGTACTGCGCGGCGCCGTCATCGGCGGTGGCCTCGAACTCGCCGCCGCGACCCATCTCCGGGTCGCCGAGCCTTCCGCGTACTACGCCCTGCCGGAAGGCCAGCGGGGACTCTTCGTCGGCGGCGGCGCGTCGGTGCGGATCCCCCGGCTGATCGGTGTCCACCGGATGGCCGACATGATGCTCACCGGTCGCGTGTACGACGCCCAGGCCGGTCAGGATCTCGGCTTGTCCCACTACCTGGTCGGCCCCGGCGAAGGTCTCACCAAGGCCCTCGAACTCGCCGCCACGGTCGCGGCCAACGCACCGGTGACCAACTTCGCCGTACTGCAGGCACTCCCCCGCATCGCCGAAGCCGACCCCGCCCAGGGCTATCTGCTCGAAGCCTTGATGGCGGCCGTCGCCTCCGGCAGCGAGGATGCGAAGACCCGGATGCGCGCGTTCCTCGAAGGGCGCTCGGCCAAGGTGCGCCATGACGGATGAAGTACTCCGCAAGCCATCGCCCGACTGGCGGACCAACTCCCGCCTCGGCGCCTACGCCGACTGGCTGCAGCAGGACACCGCCCGCACGATCGAGCAGTGGGACGACCTGTGGTCGTGGTCGGTCGACGACCTGGACGGGTTCTGGACCTCGATCTGGGACTACTTCGGCGTCCGCTCGGACACCCCGCGCGGCCAGGCGCTGGTCGACCGCCGGATGCCGGGCGCACGCTGGTTCGACGGTGCTCGGCTGAACTACGCGCGGCATCTGCTCGAGGATGCGGATCCGGAGCGCGTCCACGACGACGAGCCGGCGATCATCGCCTACTCGCAGAGCCGGGACCGGATCGAACTGACCTTTGCCGAGCTGCGTAGGCAGGTGGCTCAGGCTCGGGCCGGCTTGGTCAGGCTCGGGGTGGAGCGTGGCGATCGGGTGGCGGCGTACCTGCCCAATCTGCCGGAGACGGTGGTGGCCTTCCTCGCCACTGCCTCGCTGGGCGCGATCTGGACCAGCTGCGCGCCGGAGTTCGGCGTACGGAGTGTGCTGGATCGGTTCGGTCAGGTTGAGCCGAAGGTGCTGCTGGTCGTCAGTGGCTACGACTACGGGGACAAGCGGATCGACCGACGGCAGGAGGTTGCGCAACTCCGGGACGGGTTGCCGACCGTTCGGCAGGTCGTGCACGTCGGCTATGGGGTGCATCAGCCGGCGCCTGGCGACGAGGTGACCAGCTGGGCCGAGCTCCTCGCGGGGCAGGCCGAGCCGCAGTACGAGGTGGTGCCGTTCGATCATCCGTTGTTCGTGCTCTACTCCTCCGGGACCACCGGCAAGCCGAAGGCGATCGTGCACGGGCACGGCGGGATTCTGCTGGAGCACCTGAAGAACCACTCGCTGTCGTGGGATCTCGGTCCTGGCGATCGGCTGCTGTGGTTCAGCACCACTGCCTGGATGATGTGGAACGCGCTCGTCTCGGCGCTGCTGGTCCGCTCGTCGATCGTGCTGCTCGACGGCAACCCGGCGTACCCGAGCCTCGACCTGCAATGGCGGCTAGCCGCGGAGACCCGGACCACGGTGATGGGTGCCAGTCCTCCGTTCCTGATGGCCTGCCGGGAGGCCGGACTCCAACCCGCGACCACGCACGATCTGTCCGCGCTGAAGGAGATCTGCCCGGCCGGCAGTCCGTTGCCGACCGCCGGGTATCACTGGGTACTGCGCGAGTTCGGCGAGCAGGTGTTGCTGAATGTCGGCAGCGGCGGCACCGATGTCTGCTCCGGCATCGTCCAGGGCAGCCCGCTGCAGCCGGTCGTCGCGGGCGAGATCGCCGGCGCGTGCCTGGGTGTCAAGGCGCTTGCCTTTGATCCGGCGGGTCGGGCGGTCACCGGGGAGCTCGGCGAACTGGTGATCACCGAGCCGATGCCGTCGATGCCGGTCGGCTTCTGGGGCGACGACGACGGCACCCGGTACGCCGCGGCGTACTTCGCGACGTACCCGGGCATCTGGCGGCACGGCGACTGGGTGCGGTTCAGCGAGTCCGGCTCTTGTGTCATCGCCGGCCGATCGGACGCCACCTTGAATCGTGGCGGCGTGCGGCTCGGGACCGCCGAGTTCTACGCCGTGGTCGAGGAGCTGCCAGAGATCGACGACAGTCTCGTCATCCACCTGGAAGATCCGGCCGGTGGCAACGGTGAACTCATCCTGTACGTCGTGACAGCAGCCGGGGTCGACTTGGACGATCCGCTGCGCGCCAAGATCGTGGGCGCGCTGCGGCAGGCACTCTCGCCCCGCCACGCCCCCGACCGGATCACCCAGGTGCCGGCCGTCCCACGCACCCGAACCGGCAAGAAGCTCGAGCTACCGGTCAAGCAACTGCTCCAAGGCAGGCCGCTGGAAGCTGTCGTCACACCAGGGTCGGTGGTGGATGAGCAGGCCCTCACCGCCTACCTGGCCGACGCGAACCGGCACAATGGCTGACCTGGCCGGACCGGTCGCGCAGATCGGCACCGGGGTGATCGGGGCCGGCTGGACCGCGCTGCTGCTTGCCCAGGGAATCGAAGTACGGGTGGTTGATCCTGCGCCGGATGCCAGGTCCCTGCTGCTGCAGTACCTCGATCGCGCCGCACCGAGCCTTGAGCGGCTCGGCCACAGCTTGGCTGGCTGGACCGATCGCCTCACCTTCTGCTCGTCGGTCGCCGAGGCGGTCGACGGCGCCGGATTCGTGCAGGAGAACGGACCTGAGCGGATCGACCTCAAACAGACTCTGCTGCGAGAGATCGACCAGCTGACTGACCCGGCTGTCGTGATCGCCAGCAGCTCCTCGGGGCTGGCGCCCTCCGAGTTGGCCGCCAACTGCACCGCCCACCCGGAGCGTGTGATCGTCGGGCATCCCTTCAACCCGGTCTATCTGATCCCCTTGGTCGAGGTCGTGGGTGCGCCGCCTGCCGCGAATGTCGCGATGGCGTTCTACACGGCAGTCGGCAAGAAGCCGATCCTGGTCCGCCAAGAGCTGCCCGGTCACATCGCCAACCGGCTGCAGGCGGCCTTGTGGCGCGAGGCGTATTCGCTGGTCGAACGCGGCGTCGCCGAGGTGGCCGACATCGACACAGCGATTGCCCACGGCCCCGGGCTGCGTTGGGCGCTGCTCGGTCCGCTCGCCACCCAGCACCTGTCCGGCGGTGCCGGTGGGCTCGCCCACGTGCTGAAGCATCTCGGCCCGCCGGCCCAGCGCTGGATGGACGATCTCGGAGCACCCCAGCTGACCCCTGAGCTGGCCGACCTGCTCGTCTCCGGAGTCGGCGACGAACTGGCCGGTCTCTCCACCGAGCAACTCGTCGCCGACCGGGACACGCTGCTGGTCGAGCTGCTGGCCGCGAAGGCTCTCCACCCCGACCTGCCCTGATCCCACAGAGAGGCAAGACGCTTGGCGCGCTACGAACCGGCCATCGACCTGGACGCCGTCCGGGCGATCGACGTCCACACCCATGTGGAGCTGGATGCCCATGGCAACCATTCGCTCGACGACGAGTTGCTGGCGGCATCGGCTGCCTACTTCAGGTCCGGCGAGAACCGCGCTCCGAGCCTGGACGACATCGCCGTGCACTATCGGGAGCGGTCGATGGCAGCGGTCGTCTTCACCGTCGACAGCACCACCGCGACCGGACGGCCCGCCTTGTCCAGTGAGGAGATCGCGGAGGGTGCCGCGCGTAACAACGACGTACTGATCCCGTTCGGTTCGGTCGATCCGCGGCAGGGACCACGCGCGGTGACGGCTGCCCGCCGGCTGGTCGAGGAGTACGGAGTACGAGGGTTCAAGTTCCATCCCAGTCTGCAGGCCTTCGCGCCGAACAACGAGGCGTTCTACCCGTTGTACCGGGCGATCCAGGAGCTGGGCGTCGTCGCCCTCTTCCACACCGGCCAGACCGGGATCGGCGCCGGTCTCCCCGGCGGCCGCGGCATCAAACTCCGGTACTCCGACCCGATGCTGGTCGACGACGTGGCCGCCGACTTCCCGGACCTGTCCATCGTGCTGGCCCACCCGGCGGTGCCCTGGGCAGACAGCGCCATCTCGATCGCGACCCACAAGGCCAACGTGTACGTCGACCTGTCGGGCTGGCTCCCCCGCTATTTCCCTCCCCAACTGACCCACCAGCTGAGCCGGTCCCTGCGCACCAAGGCCCTCTTCGGCACCGACTTCCCCCTCATCCACCCGGACCGCTGGCTGGACAGCTTCGCCCAGCTCGACATCACCGACGACGCCAAGCCGCTCATCTTCAAGGACAACGCCATCCGGCTGCTCCACCTCTGACCGAAGCGATCCCCGATGTAGCCGAACAAACCCCGCTCCTCGGCGCCGGTCAGTCGCGGAGTAGTGCCAGGCGGGCGATCACGCTGTCCTGCAGATGCGGAGGCCAAGGAAACAACGGGGTTGCCACCCGCAGTTGCGCCAAGCCGTGCAGTCCGACCCAGAGTGCGGTCGCATCGGCGTGGGGATCGGAGCCGGTGGAGCGGCCGGCCTCGATGCAGTCCGCGACCGCCTGGCTGATGACGCGGAAGGCGCCGAGCCCCAGTTCGGCCAGGTCACTGGCCATGTCCGGAGCCCGCTGTAGCGACTTGCTCGCGTCCCAGACTGCGCCGAACATGATCCGGTAACGACCGGGCCAGCGTTCGGCGAAGGCCAGGTAGGCGACACAGACGGCTCGCAGCCGATCAGCTGGATCGGCGTGGTCGCCTGTGTCGCTCAGCGCCTGCTCCAGCTCGGCGAAGGCGATCTCGGTGACCGCGAACAGGATCGCGTCCCGGTCGGCGAAGTGCTGGTAGATCGCCGGCGCCGAGATCCCCACCTCCCGCGCCACCGCCCGCAGTGTGACGCTCTGCTCCGTGCCTGCCTCCAGCAGCCGGGTCGCACCGCCGATGATGTCGTCGCGCAGCTGGGCGCCCTCGCCGCGCTTGTTGCGCACCCGTTCCTTCGCAGCAGCCATGCGGATCACTTTACATGCGTTTACCGTATTAGCTGCTGATCTTGAACTTGGCCGACGTCACCTGCTCGGCCAACTGCTGAGTGGTGAACACCGGTTGGGTCAGCGGCGTTCGGCTCGGGTGATCGCTCTTCTTTGCCTGCGCGAGATACACGACGGTGCCGTCGTCGTGCCGGTAGGCGGCCCACTGGTCGTAGCTGTCGCGCCCCTTGGCGGTCACCACGCCAATCTTCTTGCCGCCGACATCCGCGATGGCGCAGGTACCGGTGCCGCCCCAGAACTTCTGTGCCAGCTTGCACACATCTCCCGCCGGCTTCCCGCTGGGCGTGATCGACTGCACCAGCAACTGACCGACCCGATTGTCCTTCTGCACCGGGATGACAGCCTGGTACTCCCAGTAGTCCTGCTCCCCGTCATTGGACGCGTACTGGCTCTGCGGCCACCTCATGTGGCGACCGTCCGGGTACCTCAGGTCCGGCGTGCTGAACCCTGGCGGTACTGCGGAGCTCAGGTCGTTCATCAGCGTCACGGACCGGACCGCGCGCGGACCGGCGGTCGCAGTACGGTCGACCTGACCCTCCGGCCACGGGTCACCCGTCTTCCGCGTCGCGGCTGGCGTCGTCGTTGGTTTCACTGTCGGTGTCGCTGTCGGGGCCGCGGACTCGACCTGTTCCGGTGTCGGAAGCGACGGCGTCGCGCTGGCCCCGCTCACCGCCGGCTGCCCCGACGACCGGTGGTCGTTGTAGGCCGCGACGAGCACCGGGCCGGCCCCGATGCCGACCACCAACGTTGTTGCGACGGCGGCACCGGCCCACGTCGCCCTGCGCCGCTTGGCCACCTTGCGAGCCTGCTCGAGAGCCCGCGCGGGATCCATCGACGCCGGTGGAGTACTGCGCACGATCACGTCGTGCAGTGCCTCGTTGAGATCCTCTTCGTTCATCGAACCTTCTCCTCTTCCAGCAGACCACGCAGGGTCGCCAACCCGCGGGCGGCCTGGCTTTTGACAGTTCCGGCCGAGCAGTCGAGCAACGCGGCGGTCTGCTCGACGGACTGGTCCTCCCAGTACCGCAGCACCAGTACGGCGCGTTGCCTCGGCGGCACCTTCACCAGCGCCTCCAGCAACACGAGCCGGTCCTCGGCCAGATCGGCCGACGGCGCCGCTTGGTCGCGCAACGAGGAGCCCACCGACTCGTTCCGGAACCAGCCGCGGCGCCGCTCCGACAGGAACGTTCGCACCAGGGTCTGCCTGGTGTAGCTGTCCATCACCTCGTGCCGCTGGATCCGGCGCCACGCCAGGTAGATCTTCGTGAACGTCTGCTGCACCAGATCCTCGGCCCGGTGCCAGTCGCCGCACAGCAGGTACGCCGTACCGCGCATGGCGTCGGCACGCGCCGCGAAGTACGCCTCGAACGCGGCATCCCGGTCACTCATCTGCTCTCCCGTCCTTGATTGCGGGTTAGACACGCCTGCGAGGACGAAAGTGGTTGCATCCCCGGGATGCCGAGTTGCGTACCCCGTCGGCTCAGGTGACCAGGCTGATCGCGTCGGCCACCAGGTTGCGGTGCTCGACCGAGGCATCGGCGGTGTCGGCATGGACCAGGTGGTCGGTCGCCACCTTCAGCGCCGCGTTGATCGCGGCGGCGCGGACGCGGAGCTCGAACGAGTCGGCCGGCAGACTCGTGCGCTCCGCGAGAACCTCGGCGAAGGTCAACTCCGAGCGCTCCTGGAGCATCAGGTACGCCGCTCGCAGAGCCTGCTCGTCGTGCGTCATCCGGACCACCGCCAGGAGCGCCTTGAGCTCGGCTCCGGACGACGAGTCGAGCAGAGGCGTGTAGGCAGCGCGGAGGTGTTCGGCCAGGTCCAGCTCGGCCGGCCAGGCGCGCAGTACCGCCTGGAAGGCGTCCACCATCTTGGCGAGCAACGGCTCGACACAGCTCTCCTTGGTGGCGAAGTGCCGCCACAGCGTGCGTTCGGAGACTCCCGCCGCCCGGGCGATCTGCTCGCCGGAGGTAGCGCTCACGCCCTGGTCGGCGAACAGGCGCACCGCGTGCCGCGAGATCTCGAGGCGCTGCCGCTGACGCTGCTCATCGCTCACCGGCGGCCGGCCTCGGCGGCCCGCCTCACTGCCTGACTCGACCTCGTCCACGCGGTGATTCAAGCACGCCGGCGACTCACCGGTTTTATTGGCAGCTACTGCCAATAATGTTACGGTGAGTTGTCGTCCGATCACCCAAGGAGAGCCATGAGCGTTGCCGCCGAACGCCTGCAACTGCCCTTGCCGAGGCCGAGCGTGCTCGACCTCGCCCCGCTGTACGAAGTACTGCGCCGGGAGGCGCCGATCACCCCGGTCACCACGCCGGCCGGCGATCCTGCCTGGCTGGTGACCCGGTTCGCCGAGGTCCGCGACCTGCTCGGCGACAAACGGCTCGGCCGCTCGCACCCCGAGCCCGAGCAGGCGTCCCGCGTCACGACGGCCGCGATCCTGGACGGTCCCACCGGCAACTACGCCACCGAGGAAGCCGACCACACCCGGATGCGCAGGCTGCTGACGCCCGCGTTCTCCGCCAAGCGGATGCGGATGCTGTCCGACTACATGCAAGAACTGGTCGACGGGTACCTCGATCGGCTCATCGCCGAGCACGAGACGGCTCCTGACGGAGTGGTGGACTTGCACGCCGGGTTGGCGTACCCGCTCCCGGTGGCGGTCATCTGCCGCCTGCTCGGGGTGCCGGAAGACGACCAGGAGCTGTTCCATTCACTGTCGGAGCGGATGGCCGACCTCACCATCGGGGCGGAGGCTCACCGCGCCCGGGACGAGTTCAACCGCTATATGGCAGGGCTGATCGAGGCCAAGCGGCCGCAGCTCGGCGAGGACGTGATCTCCGATCTGGTCCGCGCGCAGAGCGCGGACGAGACCTTCGACTACGACGAGATGATCCGGCTCTGCGTCGGGCTGCTGTTCGCCGGACACGAGACCACGGTCAACCGGATCGGGCTGGGCACTCTGTTCCTGCTCACCCGCGAAGACCAGTGGGCAACTCTCTGCGCCGCGCCGGACGCCCGGGTCGACGCTGCCGTCGAGGAGATCATGCGGCTGGGCGCGCCCGGCGATCTCGGTCTGCTGCGTTATGCGCACACCGACATCGAGGCCGCCGAGGTCACCATCCAGCGCGGCGACGCGGTGATCCTCTCGGTCAACGCGGCCAACCGCGACACCTCGGTGTACTCCGATGCCGAGACCTTCGATCCCGACCGGCCGGAGCGGACCCACCTCGGCTTCGGGCACGGCGCGCACTTCTGCATCGGCGCCAGCCTCGCCCGGACCGAGCTGCGGGTCGTCTTCGCCACCTTGGCCCGCCGGCTCCCCGGCCTCCGGCTCGGCAAGCCGGTCGACGAACTGGAAGTCCGCACCACCCTCACCGGCGGGGTCACTGCCCTGCCGGTCACCTGGTGACCAACCACCCGCATCGAGAACGGAGCAGATCGTGAAGGTGACAGTCGACCAGGACACCTGTGTCGGAGCCGGGCAGTGCGTGCTTGCCGCCGACGACGTCTTCGACCAACGCGACGAAGACGGGATCGTCGTCCTGCTGGACAGCGCTCCAGCGGCCGACCGGAAGGCCGACGTACAGCACGCCGCCGCGGTCTGCCCGGCCTCGGCCATCACTATCGACGGCTGAGGCACCTTGGTAGTAGGTTCCCCAGCACGACCAAGGGGGCGCCATGTCCGATCAGCCGGCCATCAGCCGCCGCGGAGTCCTGGGCACCGTCAGCTTGTTGCCGTTGGCAACACTGCTGCCGGGGTTGGCCGCGGAGGCCGCCGCCAGTACGACGCTGAGGTTCCTCTCCGCGCACCAAGCCGCCGTGCTGGACGCGGCCACCCGGCGGCTGGTGCCCGGACCACAGGACGACCTGCTCGAACTCGGTCATCCCGGTGCGGCCGAGGCCGGTGTCGTCGGCTATCTGGACACCCTGCTGGGACTGTTCAGCTTCGACCCGCCTCGGTTGTTCACCGGCGGACCCTGGAGTGACCGACCGGCTGGCGGGCCGAACCACCTGGCCAGGTTCACCCGTCCAGACGCGATCCACGCGACTGCCTGGCGAGAGCGGATCGCCGAACTGCAGACCCGGTACGTCGCGGGGATCGCGTTGCTCGATCAGCAGGCGGGTGGCGACTTCACCAAGCTCGGCAAGCTCCGGCAGGACGTCGTACTGGCGTTACCTGCGGTGTCGGAGTTCACCGCGGTGTTGTTCCAGCACACGATCGAGGCGATGTACTCGAACCCGGAGTACGGCGGGAATCGTGGCGGCGTCGGCTGGCTCGACATCAAGTTCCCGGGCGACAGCCAGCCGGTTGGCTACACGGCCGAGCAACTGGCCCGGCAGGAGCTGTCACTGGTCGACCCGACCGGCGTCGTCGCCGCGCTGCTGGCCCTACTGGGCGGATCGGATGCCGCTGCCCGGACCGTGGTGACCGGCGATGCGTAAGGCGGTGGTGATCGGAAGCGGCGCGGGTGGTGCCTCGACGGCGATGGTGCTCGCCGAGGCGGGCTGGCATGTCGTCGTACTGGAGAAGGGGCCGAACTACTTCGGCGACATCGCGACCACCTGGCCGCCGGCAACCTCGTTCTCCAACGACGAACTCAAGAACCTGCGGCACTTCGAGGATCCCGACCCGCTCGCCTATCCACGCACGTTCCGCGCGTCGGCCGCCGACCAGGCCACCATCGGACCGGTGAACGAACTCCCCGTCACGGTCGGCGGCGGGATGGCCCACTACGGCGGAGCGACACCACGCTTCTGGGACCTCGACTTCGCCCAGCTGAGCATGCTCGGACCACAACCCGGCGCGGACGTCGTCGACTGGCCGTTCGGGTACGCCGAGCTCGCGCCGTACTACGACGAGGCCGAGGCGCTGATCGGCGTCCAGGGCGACCGAGCCCAGATCACCGGACCGACCGCTCGGCACGCGCCGCGCAGCAAACCGTTCCCGATGCCACCGGGCCCACAGCAACGATCGTCCATCCTCTGCGCCCGGGCCGCGAAGACCCTGGGCTGGCATCCCTATCCCTTTCCCCAAGGCATCAACTCCCGGCCCTACAACGGCCGTCCTGCCTGCAACAACTGCGGCTTCTGCAACGCCCAAGGCTGCGTCACCGGTGCCCGCGGCAGCGCGCTCGACCCGTTGCGGCGAGCCTTGCTGACCGGCCGGGCCGAGCTGCGCGCCGAGACCCAGGTGACGAAGATCGAGCTGCGTGGATCGCGGGCCACCGGTGTGCGCTGGATCAACTCCGCCGGGCGGACCGGAGTCGAGCGCGCCGACGTCGTCGTACTCGCCGCATCGGCCGTCGAGACCGCCCGGCTGGCCCTGCTGTCCGGACTGCCGAACCAGAGTGGGCGGATCGGCAAACGGCTGATGTTCCACTCCTTCACCAGCGGCTTCGGCATCTTCCTGACCGAGCGGCTGCATGCCTACCGCAACCGCGGCTCGGAGACGCAGTGCCTGGAGGACTTCAACGACCCCGACTTTCCCGGCGCCCGGGCGTTCGCCAAGCTCAACGGGCTGCCGTGGATCCGCGGCGGTCTCTGCGAGCTCGGCGGCGGACAAGGCCCGATCTCGGAGGCGCTCACCTACCAGTCCCTGCTGGGCGCCCTCCAACCTCAGAAGCCCTTCGGTACTGCGTTCAAGCAGCTGATGCGCGCTTCCCTGCTTCGCGATCGGCTGCTCGGCGTCACCCAGGTCGGCCAGGATCTGCCCTACCTGACCAACCAGGTCGATCTGGATCCGTCGGTGACGGACGTGCACGGCGTACCGGTCCCCCGGATCACCTGGCAGCCAGGACGGCACGAGGAGGTCGCGCAACTCTTCGCGATCCCGCTGCTGACCCTGCTGCTGCAAACGGCCGGTGCCTCGGTCGCCGCCGCCGTACCCGTCACGGTCAGCGGCGCCGTACCGGACACCAAACACGTCCTCGGCGGCATGCAGACCGGCCTGCACCCGGCCACCTCGGTCACCGACGCCTGGGGTCGCGTCCACGGCACCGACAACGTCCAGGTGGCCGACGGCTCGGTCTTCGCCACCTCGGGCGGTGCGAACCCGACGCTCACCCTCATTGCCGTTGCCCTCCGCAACGCCCATCACCTCACCGGGCGCTGACCTCCCCTCGCCCGCACAGGTCCCGCCCTTGCGGGCGGGACCTGTGTGGCGCCGCTACTTGGCCGGCGCCGGGACGTAACCGGTGGTTCGGCTGGTGAAGGTGCCCCGACCCTGAGTGCGGCTGCGCAACCGGGTCGCGTAGCCGAACAGCTCGGCCAGCGGAACGGTGGCCACAATCACCATCGTGCCCGGCCGCGCAGTCGTCCCCGAGATCCGGCCACGCCGAGCCGCCAGGTCGCCGAGCACACCGCCCATGGCGTCCTCAGGCACGGTCGCCGTGACCTCGGTGACCGGTTCCAGCAGCACCATCGCACTGGCCCTCAGCGCTGCGCGGAGGCCCAGCCGGCCCGCCGTACGGAACGCCATCTCCGACGAGTCCTTCGGATGCGTGGCGCCATCCGTCAGCGTGACCCGGACGCCCGTCACCGGGTGCCCGCCCAGAGGCCCCTCGGCCAGAGCATCCCGGCAGCCTGCCTCGACTGCGCGGACGTACTCCTGCGGCACCCGTCCACCGATGACGACCGACCGGAACTCGAACTCCTCCTCCAGTGGTTCGACATCGAGGGTGATCTGGGCGAACTGACCGGCGCCACCGTCCTGCTTGACGTGCCGGTAGACCATCCCGGACACCCCGCGCCCGACCGTCTCCCGATAGGTCACCTGCGGTCTGCCGACGACGACCTCCAGCCCGTGCGTACGGCGTACCTTCTCCACCGCGACCTCGAGATGCAACTCGCCCAAGCCCGACAACAGCGTCTGGCCGGTCTCGGAATCGGTCCGGACCGTCAGCGACGGGTCCTCCTCGACCAGCCGGGTCAGCGCCGACGTGAGCCGGTCGCTGTCGGTGCTCCTGCGAGCCTCGACTGCCACTGACACGACGGGATCAGCGACGGTCGGCGGCTCGAGCACCAGCGGTGCCGTCGGCGCGCACAAGGTGGCGCCGCTGCGCGCGTGCTTCGGCCCGACGACCGCGACGATGTCGCCGGCGACCGCCTGCTGGACCTCGGCGTGCTCGTCGGCCTGCACCCGCAGGATCCGGCTGATCCGCTCGGTGCGCCCCGTGCCCGCGTCCATCACCGTGTCTCCCTTCCGCATCGTTCCCGAATACACCCGCAGGTACGTCAGCCGCCCGGTGGCGGTCGAGTTGACCTTGAACACCAGCGCCGCGAACGGCGCCAGCGGATCGGCCGCTCGCTCCTGCACGACACCGTTCGCCATTCCGAGCACGGCCGGCACCTCTTGTGGTGAAGGCAGATACGCGACGACGGCATCCAGCAGCGGCTCGATCCCACGGTTCCGGTACGCCGAACCGCACAGCACCACCACACCGGTACCAGCCCGGGTCAGGTCTCGCAGCGCGGCAACCAGCGTCTTCGCCGAGACCGTCGACCGCGCATAGAACTCGTCCAACGCAACCGGATGCAGCTCGGCCACGCTCTCCTCGAGCAGCCGACGTCGTTGCTTCGCCTGTTCCAGCAGGTCGTCCGGCACCAGGCCGACCACGAACGTGTCGTCGCTCCAGACGTAGGCCCGCAGCGTGATCAGGTCGATCACACCGCTGAACCCGGCCTCGCTCCCGATCGGCAACTGGACCACCAGCGGAGTCACGTGCAACCGCTCGCGGATCGACGCCACCGCTGCGTCGAGGTCGGCGCCGGGACGATCCATCTTGTTGACGAACGCGATCCGCGGTACGCCGTGCCGGTCGGCCTGCCGCCAGACCGACTCGCTCTGCGGCTCGACTCCCGCGACGGCGTCGAACAGCGCGACGGCGCCGTCGAGCACCCGCAGCGAGCGTTCCACCTCGTCGGAGAAGTCGACGTGGCCCGGGGTGTCGATCAGGTTGATCGGATGCCCGTCCCAGTCGCAGCTCACGGCCGCGGCGAAGATCGTGATGCCACGATCGCGTTCCTGCGAGTCGAAGTCGGTGACGGTCGTGCCGTCGTGCACCTCACCGCGCTTGTGCGTGGTACCGGTCAGGTACAGGATCCGTTCGGTGACGGTCGTCTTGCCCGCGTCGACGTGGGCGAGGATGCCGACGTTGCGCAGACCGGAGAGCAGGCGGTTCTGGTGCAGGTTGCTGGTACGCATGGCCGATGGCCTTTCGGATGATCCGGATCGGGACAGCGCGATGCGCGGACGAACACTGCCTGCGGGACAGGCAGGATCAGTTCGTCACGAACAAGAGCCGACCGCGCAGTCGGCTCTCGGCACCCGAAGACACCAGGATCACGTCGTACCGGGACCGGGGAGCGCTCGGAGCGATGCGGTGACGCATGGCCGGGCTCCCCTCACTCGTCAAGGCGCCGTCGCGATCGCGGCGGCACTCAGTTCGCTTTCAGGGTAGGGCGATCCATGAGACCGGGCCACCGGATTTAACCGCCGGAGCCGCTCCACGGGTCAGCTCCCCGACGCGCTGCGCATCGGGGAGCTGACTGAGCCGGGCTAGAAGCAGAAGCCCTGGCCGCTACCGAAGGAGAAGCACTGCACCTGCTTCTCCGCGCTGCCGGTCTTGCCGGAGTTGTCGGTCACGGTGAGCTTGACCGAGTAGGTCCCGTTCCTGCTCGGGAAGGCGTGCGTGGTCCGCGCGCCGTTCCCGGTCGTGCCGTCGCCGAAGTTCCAGGCGTACGACGTGATCGAGCCGTCCGAGTCGGTCGACGTCGAGCCGTCCACCGCGCAGGTCAGGCTGCTCATGCAGTTCACGGTCAGCCGGGCCGTCGGCGCCGAGCCACCACCGGGCGGCGGTTCGGTGGTGCCGAGCTGCTCGTTGGCCCAGTCACCCATCACGCCCCACAGCTTGCCGTGGGCGTTGTACGACGCGCAGTCGGTCCGGAGCCAGGAGAAGACGCCGTACACCTTGCCCTGGTAGTAGTACGGGCCGCCGCTGTCGCCCTGGCACAGGCCGAGGCTGCCGTTGCCGAACCCGCTGCACATCATGTAGCGGTCGTCGTACTGCTGGTTGATGCCGACGCAGTTCTGCTTGTCGACCGTCGGCAGCACTGCCTCGTACAGCTTCGTGTTGCGTTGGTTGTCATTGGCATCGGTCTTGCCGTAGCCGATCGCCGTCCCGCGGGTTCCGAGCGGCAGCGAGTCGGACGACTTGGCGATCGACGGGTACGCCATCCCGGCGGGTGTCGGGATGTCCGTCTTGGTGACGATGACGGCGACGTCCCAGCCGGTCCGCCAGCCGTCGTTGGCGTTGTAGTTCGGGTGCGACCGGTACTCCTGGATCTCGATCCGGGTGCCCTTGCTGGTGTCGCTCAGGTCGTCACGCCCGTAGACCAGGTACTTGTCGCCCTGCGCGAACTTGCAGTGCGCCGCGATCAGCACGAGCCGCTTCGCGACCACGGTCCCGGTGCAGGACTGCTCGGTCGGCCGGGCTCCCCCGACCCGGTGCTGCGAGATGATGAACGGGTACTTGCAGACGGTTGTCGGCGTACCGCCGATCACGTTGGGGTGCGCGGTGTTGCCCTCGCATCCCGATGGCGGCGGCGTCGTCGGCCCGTTCGGGATGTAGAGCAGCTTGTTGGGCGTGTCCGAGGACAAGCCGGACATCTTGCCGGTGCTCGCGTTGTCCAGCACCCACTTCTCGAGCTGCGCCGGAGTGCTGTCCGGTGCCTCGGACAACCGCAGTGCCATGGCGCCGGCCACGTGCGGCGCGGCCATCGACGTACCGCTCAGTTGCCCGTATGCCGTATCGCTGCCCTTGAACGCGGAGTCGATCCCAGAGCCCGGCGCGAACAGGTCCATGCAGCTGCCGGCATTCGAGTCGCCGGCCCGGGTGTCACTGCTGGTCGCGTTCGCCACCTGCAGCGCGGTCGGGGTCTGACCACCGGGGCCGTAGCTGCAGGCGTTGCCGCCGTTGTTGCCGGTGATCAGCGACCACTGCACACCGGAGTTGATCGACGCCTTGATCGCGTTGACCGCGATGTCCTTGTCGTCGGTGTAGACGCTCAGGTTGACCACGGCGGGCTTGACCGCGTTCTGGGTCACCCACTCGGCGGCGGTGATCAGGTCCGCGTCCTCGCCGAACCCGTCGCAGCCGAGGATCCGGACCGAGACCAGGTTGGCCTTCTTCGCGACGCCTCGGGTCTTGCCGGCGGCGATGCCGGACACGTGCGAGCCGTGGTTGTTGCAGTCGCTGCCCTGGTTGGGCGTCGCGTGGAAGTCGGCGCCGAACTTCGCCCGGCCCTCGAACTCCTGGTGGGTGTAGCGGATGCCGGTGTCGACGATGTAGATGTTCACACCGGCGCCGTCGTTCGGGTAGGTGTACTTGCGGTCGAGCGGCCGATCCCGTTGGTCGATCCGGTCCAGGCCCCAGTTCACCGGGCCGTTCTGGACGCCTCCGGGACCACCGATCGAGGCCCGGCCACTCTGCCGGACCTCGGCCACGGCCGGGTCGTTGGCGAGCTTCCTGGCCTGGCCGGCCGAGAGGTTCTTGACGACGTAACCCTGCATGGTTGCCGTCAGCACGCTCTTCACGTCACCGCCGTACCGGTCCGCCAACGAGGCGGCGGTACTGGCCACTGCGCTCACGCTCTGCTGTGGGGCGAGGGTGACGAGATAGGACCCGGGGACGGGGTGGCTCGCGTGGTTGACGACCGTCCGGGGCGGCGACGGATCCTGCGCCGACGCGGCGGGGGTGGTCGAGATCACGGCGAGACCGGCCGTGATCGCGACCACCGAGGCGGCCACGCGTCGAATCGCTCTGCTCATGCTTCCTCCTGTGCGAATGGGGACGCACCGAAGGTAGGTAGCGGGCCGGAGCCGCGGACACCTCTGTTAAAACTCGCCTTTCACACCCGGCCGCAATTCTGTTGAGACCAGCTCCAGCGCATGCCGACGATCCCGGACGGCACGTCGGTCTCGGCCAGCAGGGCCGAGTCCGCGCCACCGATCCACAGCTCGGTGTGATTGCCCTCGGGGGCCGCGACCGTACGCCGGTCGTAGCGGTGACAGTGCGCCGGTACGACGCCTGGCGCGAACCGGGTCTGCAGCACGTACTCGCGGACCGGCTCGACGAAGCGGTGCTCGTAGTTGACCATCAGCGTGCCCGGGGTGAACTGCCACTCGTACTCGACCAGCGCGGGCTGTCCGACATCGAGGACCCGGTCGAGGATCAGCTCGGCCGCCACCAGGCCGACGGACCGGTCGGTCTCGATCTGCCCGATCCGGGCGTTCGTCACCCCGGTGAGCTCGGGAGGCTGATCGGGTCGCTCTTCGGCGAAGTACAGCACTGCCAGCCGGGAGACCCGATCGGCGGCGGCGCGGACGAGCTCACGGACCAGAATCCGCTGGACCATCCGCTCCGCGTCGATCTCGACGGTGACGTGCACGCTGACCCGCCGGAGGCGATTCTGCCGAGTCGCGCCGACGGTTCGCAGCAACTCCTCTGGGCGTGGATCGGCGAACAGCAGGTCCGGAGACAGGCTGCCTGGCACGTGACCGATCCACCGCCCTCGCAGCCGACGCGGCCCGAGCAGCGCCATCAACGCGTTCGGAGGCAACTCCAGCAACTCCTCGAGCAGCCGCACCGCCAGCAGCGATGCGGCTCGCTCCGGGCGGCTCCGGCCACGCCGCCAGTAGCTCAAGGTGGCGATACTCAGCTGGGCGCCGTGCTCGCCCAGCCAGTCCCGGATCTCCTCCAGCGTCAGCCCGCTGACCTCGATCGCCAGGTGCAGCGCCGCCGGGAAGGGCCCGTTCCGCAGCGCCAGCTCCAGCTCGTGCCGAACCCGGGCATCAGTGGCCTGAGCCGCCATCACGCCCACCTCCCTCACGAAATGTGTTCACCTTCTAACACCTCGCGACCGAAATGGCGAGAGTTGACCGCCGGCTAGCCGAGGAAGCCGGTCAGTTCGCTGATCACCGCCTGCGGGTTCTCCTCGGCGAGGAAGTGACCGGTGCCCGGGACCTTGTGCACCCGGACGTCGGTGCCTTGGGTCAACCAGGCGGCCTGGTTGGACTCGAAGCTGTACTCCGAGGTCAGGCCGAGGAACGGAGCCGTGATCTTGCCGTAGGTGGCGAAGTCGACGACGTCCTGGTGGAACGCCTGGTACCACGCGTTGCCGGCCCGGATCGCGTCCGGACCGGCGTACGCGCGGGCGTAGACGCGGCGGGACAGCTCGTCGATCGCGGCCGGGTCGGGCGGGAAGGCGTCCATGAAGTAGTCGACGATGTACCGCGAGCGGCCGGTGATCAGCTTCTCGGGCAGGCTCTGGACCTGGTTGAACGCGAACCACCAGAGGCTGAAGCCCTGGCCGGGGCGGACCAGCAAGGGAAGGTCGTACAGAGACGGGTCGGGGTGACCGACATCCATCAGGACCAGCTTGCGGGTCGCGGCGCGGTGGTTGACCGCGAAGCTGTGCGCGACCATCGCGCCGATGTCGTGGCCGGCGATGTTGACCGACGTGTAGCCGAGGTGCCGGATCAGGGCGTGAACGTCGGCAGCCATTGTCTTCTTGTCGTAACCGCCCGCAGGCTTGGCAGATCCGCCCATTCCGCGCAGGTCGGGGGCGATCACGGTGTAGCGCTTCGCCAACGCCGGCAGGATCTTGTGGAACGACCACCAGGTCTGCGGCCACCCAGGCAGCAGAACCAGCGGCTCACCACGACCACCGATGACGTAGTGCTGACCCTTCGCGTACTTGCTGCGCAAACCCAGTGTGCGGGCCAGCGCGGCATCCGACGGTACGCCGCCACCCGTCGCCTCCGCCGTTGTCGCCGACCCGGTGACACCGGCCGCCACTGCCGCTCCGGCACCAAGCGCGAGCAGCCGTCTCCTGTCCAGCTCCATCTCTCCCACCCCTTCGCCAGGCGGCACCGCGGGTCGATGCCGCCGTGCAGGCACCGTAAATCCGCGATGGGTCACCCGATCAGGACGCAAATCGTCCGGATGACTGATTACGATCAGCGCCATGGTGACAACTGGCTACTCGGTTCAGCCGTTGAGCGCGACCACGTGGGACGCGTTCGCCGGCCTGGTGAAGCGGCACAACGGGATCTTCGGTGGGTGCTGGTGCATCTACTTCCACCCCGACTGCGCCGAGCGAGGCCAGGGCTACGAGGGCAACCGGGTGCTCAAGAAGCAACTGGTCGACGCCGGGCAGGCGCATGCGGCGCTGGTGATGATCGGCGACGAGGCGATCGCGTGGGCGGAGTACGGCACGCCGGACGAGCTGCCGAACATCCATCACAGCAAGCAGTACCTGGCCGAGGCCGACGTGCTTCCCGACTACCGGATCACCTGCATCTTCGTGGACAAGCGTCATCGCAAGCACGGCTATGCCAAGGTCGCGCTGGCCGGCGCGCTCGAGCTGATCGCGGCGCAGGGTGGCGGTGTGGTCGAGGGCTATCCGCACGAGATCGGCGAGAAGCGGATGAGCAACTCGTTCGTCTACAACGGCACCCGGACGATGTACGAGCAGGCCGGCTTCGAGTTCGTCCGCTCCAAGGGGATGAAGAACACCGTCATGCGCCGGACGGTCCAGCCCGGCTGACGCTCCGGTCAGCGGATCGGACCTTCCGGTATCAAGCGTTGCACGGTAGCTGGCGTCGCGTGGTATGTTGCGGTGCATGGAACCTGGTGAGGCATCCATCCTGACGCAGCTGCGGCGTGGCGTGATCGAGCACGGCGTGCTCGCCCTCGTGGCCGGCGAACCGAAGTACGGGCTCGACATCGCCCGCACCCTGCACGACGCCGGACTGCTGGAGAGCGAAGGCACTTTGTATCCGGTGCTCTCCCGGCTGCGGAAGCGGGAGTTGGTGACCACCACCTGGGCCGAGTCGCCCAGCGGTCCGCCGCGGCGGTACTACGCCCTCACCCCGTCGGGCCGACAGGCATTGACCAACTTCCGCGCCGAGTGGATCCTGTTCCGCGACTCGGTCGATTCCGTGATTGGAGCCACGTCATGACCAACAGCTCGACCGTCGAGATGCAGGGGTACCTCGAGCAGCTCCGGCTGCTGCTCGCCGACCTGCCCGCCGACGTCCGCGACGACGTGGTCGGCGGAATCAGCGAGCACCTGCAACAGGTCGCCGGCGAGGGCGACGAGCGAGCGATCCACACCGCGCTGACCCGGCTGGGCTCCCCGGAAACCGTCGCAGCGGCCGCCCGAGCCGAAGTCGACCTCCCGATGGCGGCCAGCTCTTCGACGGAGGCCCGCTCACCGATGGGTGCCGGGGGCAACAGGTTTGCCGAGAGCCGGGGATCGGCACCCGACTCGGCCGCGGTGCCGCGGCGGACCTCGCTTGCCGACCGCTGGACGCTCTGGGTCGGAGCACTGGCCGCACTGTTCGCCATCGACGGGTTCCTCGCGCTGGGTGCGGCGATGTCCTTCACCGCCCGCTTCGACGAGGACGCCGACTGGAACGTCCACCCCGCGCTGATCCTGTTCGGCATCGCCTTGAGCCTGCTGGCCGGCATCTTCGCCACGATCCTGTTCTGGAGCACCCCGAGCTGGCCCCGCCGGCACAAGCTCTGGCTGAGCGCACTCTGGCCACTGGCCGCGATGGCGATGATCCTAGGTTCGTCGATCTCCGCCGCGCTGCCCCCGGGCGCCGGGTTCCTGGTCGCCGGGGTCTTCGTCCTCCTCGGCGCCCTGGTCACCGCTCTGGTCGGCCGCTGGACCCTCCAGGACACCGCCGCCTGAGCGGATCAGGCTGCTACCACTCCAACCCCGAGCTGGATCCGGAGCCGCTCGAGAGTCGCCTTCAGCAGGCGTGACACCTGCATCTGGCTGCAGCCGATCGCCTCGCCGATCTGCGTCTGGCTCTTGGTCTCGACGAAGCGCAGATGCAGGATGCGGCGAGCCCGGTCGTCGAGCCCCTCCAGCAGCGGCGCCAGCTGATCCAGCGTCTCGAAGCGGGCCACGCTCTCGTCCGGCGCGGCGGGGATCGACCCGGCCAGATCCAGCCCGTCGTCGCCGTCGCCACCCGGCCGGTCCAGCGAAAGAACCTTGAAACAGCCCCTCGCCGCCCGGGCCTCGGTGATCTCACCGACCGTGGCCCCGAGGTACTCGGCGATCTCCTCGGTCGTCGGCGGCCGGTGAAGCTCCTGCTCCAGCAGCGGCACCTTGGTGGTGATGGCGCCCTGAAGCTCCTGCAGCCGGCGCGGGATCCGTACCGTCCAGGCGGCATCGCGGAAGTAGCGCTTGAGTTCTCCGCGGATGGTCGGGATGGCGTAGCCGATGAACGGCGTCCCGGATTCCGGCCGGAAGCCGCTCGCTGCCTTGGTCAGCGCCAGGCAGGCGACCTGCTCCAGGTCGTCGGCCTCCGCGCCGCGGTCGCGATAGCGGCGGGCGATCCCGCGCGCGATCTCGATGTTCAGCTCCACGATCTCCTCGAGCAACCGCTGCCGCTCCGCCGGATCGGTGGCCGCGGCCCGGTGCTCGAGCAGCACCTGAGTAGCTGCTTCACGCTGCGCGCGCTGATGAGGGGTGTTGCACTGCGTCGGGACTGTTTCGGTGCTGCTCAGGCTCGTAACCATGATTCGACCTCGCGACAGTTGTCACGGTCGTGGCCAGCTGCTGGACCACGGTCGGATGCGAACTCCAGCCTGTTACCCAGCATCGCCGATCTCGATGCATAGGTTTCCCCAAACTTATGCAACCCTCCGAAGCGGCCGATCACTGTGAGTGTTTGCTTGGGTACAGAGACGTTACCTCAACAAACGTCTCCCCTCGTGAAAGCAAGGTCCGGTATGCCGAAACCCGGCTTCCCAGGTGTCACCCTTCTGATCCTCGCCGCGCTGACCGCCTGCAGCGACGTACCGGCGGCTCTGCCGGCGACCGAGCAGATCGCCACCCCCATCGCTCCTGCAGCTCCTCCCGCGTCGAAGCCGGTCACAGCCCGTCCGCCGATGCTGCCGCAGCTGCCTCGCGGTGGACGTCAGATCTTCCCGGCTCACCAACTGGTGGCCTTCGTCGGCGCTCCGGGCTCGCCTGCCCTCGGTCCGCTCGACCGCGACCTGGACGAGCGGGTACGCCGCCTGGAGCGGCTCGGCGCCTCCTACCGGGCCGGCCGGACCCTGCTGCCGGTGATGGAATTGATCGTCGTCACCGCCCAGGGGGCACCCGGCCGCGACGGCAAGTACCGCTCCCGGATCGACCCCGACCAGATCGACAAGTACCTCGCGGTCGCTCGCAGGTACAAGACGCTGCTGATGCTCGATGTACAGCCCGGTCAGGCGAAGCCGCTCGACGAGGTCCGCCGGCTCGAACCCTGGCTCAAGCAGCCCGATGTCGGCCTCGCGGTCGACCCGGAGTGGCAGGTCGGTCCCGGCCAGGTGCCCGGCCGCGTCTTCGGCCGGACCTCCGGCGCCGAGCTCAGCGCGATCGGCGGCTACCTGTCCACGCTTGTTGCCCAGCACAAGCTTCCCGAGAAGCTCTTCGTCTATCACCAGCTCTCGCAGCCGATCGTCCGCGACGAAGCCGCTTTGCGCACCCATCGCGGGGTCGCGACCGTGAAGTCCGTCGACGGGATCGGCACCAGCAGCCAGAAGATCGCCACCTACAACGGGCTGACGAAAGCCCTGCCCAAGGGCGTCCGCAGCGGGTTCAAGCTCTTCTACCAGGAAGACACGCGGCACGGACCTTTGATGACGCCACCGCAGGTGCTCGCCGTCCGGCCGCGCCCTGACCTGGTGATCTACGAGTGACCGAGGTGACCAGGCGCCGTTTCCTCGCGTTGGCCGCCACCACCGCCTTGGCCACGGCCTGTACCGACACCGCGGCCGACACCAGCCCGGTGGTCCACAACTCACCAACACCGGCCGGCGCCACTCGCAGTACGCGGAGGCGCTCGGCGCCGCCGTCACCCGCGGCCGTGCACGCCAACGAACTCGGCCTGATCCCTGTCCTCATGCATCACCGGCTCGTCACCTCGGCTGCCGGTTCGTACGACATGACTCCGGCCTTCTTCCGGCAGGAGCTGGAACGCCTGTACCGCGAGAACTACCACCCGATCCGCGCCCTCGACCTGGCCCGACGCGACTTGTCATCGGTCCCGGCCGGCAAGACTCCGGTCGTCCTCACCTTCGACGACAGCACGCCCGGCCAGGTCGCCTTCAACTCCACCGGCCGCGTCGCCGGCGACTGTGCGCTCGGAATCCTGCAGAGCTTCCACGCCCGTCATCCCGAGTTTCCCGCGGTCGCCACGTTCTATCTCAACAAGCACCCTTTCGGTCTGACCGGGTCCGCGGTCCCGCGGGCGCTCGTGCGCCTCAACGCTCTGGGGTGCGAGGTCGGCAACCACACCTGGAGCCACCCGAACCTGCACGCCCTGAGCCGAGTCGAGGCGGAGGCCGAGATCGGCAAACTCGCGGCCATGGTCAGCCAGGCGACCCCGACAGCGCCGTGCGGCACACTGGCGCTCCCGCTCGGCGTCCATCCGCGGGATTCCACCGTGCTGGCAGCCGGCGGGCGCGGCGGTACGGCGTACCGGAATCTGGGTGTCGTGCTCGTCGGCGCCAACCCGAGCCACTCGCCGTACCATCGCGATTTCGACCCGATGGCGATCCCCCGGATCCGCTGCAGCTCCCACGACAGCGGCCGCGGCGAGCTCGAACTCGGCTACTGGCTCGACCAGCTGGCTGCCCGGCCGGACCAGAAGTACGTCTCCGCCGGCAATCCGGCCCGAATCACGGCGCCACGCGGCCGGCAGAGCCTACTCGCGCCGAAGCTGCGCAGCCGGGCTGTCTGGTACTGAACCCAGGTGCTTGGGAGGAGTCGACCGGGGTACCGGACGCCCACGCATTCTCCTAGCCCGCGGGCGAAGTGATTGCGAGGCCGCACGCGTTGCGAATATCAGCGCGTGCGGCCGTCTTCATCATGCACCCCGGAAAGCATTACCGCCGAGGTGAGTGGGTACTGGGCAACGATGAGCGACGAACAGTTGATCGACACAGCACGACGGCTTTCTCTCTCGCTGACTCCCGGCGACCTGGATCACACGCTGGGCCAGATCACGGCCGCGGCGGTCGAGGTGCTGCCAGGCGTCACCTATGCCAGCATCACCATGCTGCGCGCGGACGGCACCCTCGACACGGTCGCCCCGACCGAATCACTGATCCTGGTCCTGGACGCCGCGCAGTACCGGCTGCGTCAGGGGCCCTGCTACGAGGCGGCCACCGACTCGATCCACGTGGCCTCGGCGAACCTCGCGGCTGACCCGCGCTTCCCCGACTACGGCGCCATCGCCGTCGCGGCCGGGATCAAGGCACAGGCCGGCGTCAGGTTGTTCGACACCGGCAAGGCCCGGGGCGCGCTCAACCTGTACTCCCCCAACGTCGGCGCCTTCGACGACCTGGAGATCCTGAGCAAGCTCTTCGCCCACCAGGCCGGCGGCGTGATCAGCTACTCGAACGAGATCCAGACGCTCCGCGAGTCGATCGACACCCGGGCCATGATCGGCCAGGCGATCGGCATCCTGATGGAGCGCTACAAGCTCGACGACCAGCGCGCCTTCGCCTTTCTCGCCCGGTTGTCCCAGCAACGCAACATCAAGCTTCGCAAGCTCGCCGAGGAGGTCAACGCCACCGTCGATCCGGCGGAGGGCTGACCAGCCGGTTTGACCGCAGGGAACAGGAGCGGCGCCGCCGGAGCGAAGGAGGATTCTGATGGCACACCATGACGCCTCGACCGTCGTCGACGTCGCGCCGGCCATTCTCTTCGACTACCTCGCCAAGCTGCCGGAAATGCCGGAGCTGGGCGAGCTGCAGTTGATCGAGGAGAACCGCACCCTGCGCTGGGGATCACGGGGGTACCACGGTGAGCTGGTCGTCGACCTCCTCGCCGACGGCGCGTCGAGACTCACCGTGCGGTTGGACACCGACCACCCGAACGACCCAGGGTTCGACGAGGAACTGAGCCGGGCCCTCGACCTGATCCGGCTCGCCCTCGAGCAGCCGGTGAGAATCAGGTCACTCTGAGCTGACCCGGCCCGTTTCCGGCCGGCGCGAACGGGTACTGCGCTTCTGCTCAAAAGAGAGGCGATGAGTGACAACCCGTTCGAAGCAGTGGCCCTTGAGCTTCGCTGACATCAACGGTCACCGGGTCGTGGACCTGCCACGGCTGACCGATCAGGGACAGCTGGTCCACGAGTCGGCCTGTCTGGGCTGCGGAACGCGCTTCACCGAACGGCTCCAGATCGAGTACTTCGCCTGTCCGGCCATCGAGGAGCCACACGACCACGATCTGGTCAGCGATCCCGACGACGGGCTGCTGTACTGCCTGCGCTGCCCTTTGGTTGCCTATGACCTCGATGACGTCGGCACCGAACCGGCCTGCCCGATGCCGCTGGACCGCAACTGACAGCAGCTCGATGGTTGCCGAGTCGTCTCGCTGGGAACCGGGGGCGAGTCAAGTGTGCGCCGATGAGCGGAGTAGCCCGTCATGTCTGTCCTGGACCGATTCAAGCGCTGGCGACTGTCGCACGCCCTCAATGAGTCAGATGCGCCCGCTGACCCGACGACGGCGATGACCCGAGCCGAGGGTGGCGACCCCGACGGCGACACTCCGGCGACCACGGGCACCGGTGAAAGTGGTGAGTTCGTCGGGCGGGTCGCCGGCGACGAGCCTGAGATGGGGACCAGCGGCGCCGAGGCGCGGGCCT
Organism: Kribbella sp. NPDC056861; assembly: GCF_040687575.1. Taxonomy (NCBI): domain Bacteria; kingdom Bacillati; phylum Actinomycetota; class Actinomycetes; order Propionibacteriales; family Kribbellaceae; genus Kribbella; species Kribbella sp. NPDC056861. Next base: position 36,568 of record NZ_JBFBNQ010000005.1, read on the forward strand.
GGGCCAAGGACGGTTCAGCCGACAGCTGACGAAGGGTCGCCACTCGGGTCTTGCCGAGGGACGATTCCGCTCCGCCCCTGCCAGGAGCCGTGCTCCGACAGCGGGCGGAAGCGCAGGGTGGCGAACTCGTGGTGGAAGTCCCGGCGCCGGCGCTCGGTCATTGCCGCGGCATGACGATCAGGCGCCGGGACCGAGCTGTGGCCGTGCACCATCTCTTCCATCTCCCGCACGGACCGCCAGACCGAGAAGGTGGAGATGGTGCGGGGCGGACGCATCGCGGCCAGCGCGAGCGTCGCTCCCGGATGATCGCGGACCAGGCGCTCCACCGGCTTGCCCCACTTGAGGAATCTGGGGACCTCCAGCAGGCGCATCCGGGCCAGAGTGACCGCTACGACGGGCTCTGCCTGATCCCACTCCCCCGCTCTCGCCGGCAGATCGGGGAGAGCCGCAAGCCGCGACCAGCGGCGCAGGAACTCCATCCGCACGTGCCAGCCTGTCGCGAGCTGCCTCCCCAGCAAATCCTTCGCCAGGAACTCGTCGACCGCTGTCTCGTCTTCCCACCGCGCGAACATCGCCAACCGGCCCAACTGCATCCGGGCCGGTGAGATGGTCGGGGCGCCGAGACGCATCAGCGTCAGGCACTCGGCGTACCGCACCCCGGGTGCCGAAGGCGCCTTCCACAGCGCTTTCGCCGTCGTCGCCGGGCGGAGCTCCGCGAGGTGGAACGTGAAGATCGTCATTGTCGGGCAACTCTGCCACGAGTGACGGTCAGCAGCCGCCGACCGACCTCGGGAGACCCGAGGGCGGTGCGGCGGCTCTGGTTGAGTTCTGCTTCAGTTCTTGACGACGGCAGCGGCCAGCTTGCCGAGGGAATCCTCGAGCTGGCTCTGCTGCACCAGAGGGAAGGTCACCTTCTGGAGGATCTCCCGGTCGGTCACCTTGGACCAGTCGTAGGTCAGGGTGACCTCGGTGTCGCCGGCGTCGAGAGCCTTGAGCTCCCAGACCCACTGCCACCCGGGCGGCTCGGTCCCAGCGGGCGCCGTCTGCCAGGCGAGCAGGTGGTTCGGGTCGTACCCGACGACGGTGTTGTCCGTCTGGTACTCGCCGCCCATGTGATCACCGGTCATGTTCATCCGGAAGACCTGCCCACTGGCGGTGATCCGGTCCGACTTCTCGTCGCTGATCACGAACCCGGAGCCGTCCAGCTCAGCATGCCGCTCGGGGTTGGAGAGAACGTTGAACAGGTCCTTCGTCGACGCGTTGATCGTGCGGCTGACAGTGATCGCAGTGTTGTCGCTCATGACCGGACCAGTGCCCAACCCTGCCGATCACAACCTGACTGCAGCCGCTGAACCCTTCGTGACTGACCATGAAGGGATGGAGTTCCGCCTGCTCGGTCCGTTCGAAGCCTCCGCAGGCGATCAGCTGGTAGCGGTTCCGTCCGGCCGGGTCCGGGCGTTGCTTATCGTGCTGCTGGTGCATGCCAACCGCAGCGTCAGCCGGTCCGAGCTGACCGAGCTGTTGTGGGAGGACGCACCCGAGGACCCGCGATCCACTGTGCAGACTTATGTCTCCCGGCTGCGCAATGCGCTGGGCGATCAGCGGGGCCTGATCCGGACCACCCCGACCGGCTACTCGATCAGTGTCGATGCCAAGAACGTCGATCTGCTGCGGTTTCGGCAGGCGGTCGCCGAGGCAGCAACGACCCAGGATGCCCGCGAGGCCGCCCGGCTGCTGACCACCGCGCTGGCACTGTGGCGAGGCGACCCGGAATCGGACGGCGGCGGCCGCGGGTACGCAGTACAGGCCGGGGCTTTGCTGGATGAACGGCTGGACGCCCTCGAGCAGTTGAACGAGGCGCGGCTCAGGCTCGGCGAGCACGCCCTGCTGGTGCCGGAGCTCCAGACCCTCACCTCGCGGCATCCGCTGCGTGAACGGTTCTGGGCCCAGTTGATGATCGCGCAGTACGGCAGCTCTCGTCGCGGGGACGCCTTGACGACGTACGCCGATGCTGCGAAAGAACTCGCCGCCAGGCTCGGCCTGGATCCAGGGCCTGAGTTGCGCCGCGTTCATCAGGCTGTGCTGACCTCGGATCCGGCTTTGGAGTACCAGGCGCCCAGCTCGGTGGACGAGGAGTGGGTGCGACTCTGTCAGCTGCCTCCCGACCAGCCCGGCTTCGCAGGTCGTACGGGGTTGATCAGTCGAGTGGAGCAGACGCTGCTCGCACCTGCCGGGGTTCCGGTCGCGGTTCTCAGCGGACTACCGGGGGCCGGCAAGACGGCTCTCGCAGTACGGGTCGGGCATCGATTGGCCGGGCACTTCCCGGACGGCCAGTGGTACGTCGAACTGGGTCCTCGCCGCGATCCCAGCGACGTACTGGCCGAGTTGCTGCGAGCCTCGGGCGCGGATCCACGACGACTGCCTGACGAGACGGATCGGCGGGCCGCGGCTCTGCGATCGCGGCTCGCCGGGCGACAGGTGCTGATCGTGCTCGACGACGCGCACAGCACGGCCCAGGTGACGCCCCTGCTACCCGGTTGCGCGGGAAGCGCCGTACTGGTCACCAGCCGCAGTCAGCTGACCGGACTCGGCGCGCGCTTCGGCGCCCGGACGTTGCCGATCGACATGCTCGAGCAGACGGAATCGCTGGCCCTGCTGGCGAATGTACTGGGCAAGCCTGCTGTCGATGCCGAGCTGACCGCTGTTCGCGAGCTGGTCGAACTGTGTGGCGGCCTGCCGCTCGCGCTGCGGATCGCCGCCGCGAATCTCGCGACCCGGCCGGAGTCCGATGCCGGGCAGTACGTCGCCGAGCTGCGGAAAGGCTCGCGACTCGACAAGCTGGCCATTCCGGCCGAGCCGCAGAACGCAGTACGGGCTGCTTTTGCGTTGTCCTACGAGTTGTTGCGGCCGGACGGGCGGCGATGTTTCCGGCTGCTGGGCAGCGTGCCTGGGATCGACTTCACCGCTGACACGGCAGCAGCTCTGCTGGGCATCGATCGCGGCCAGGCGGAGGTGTTGATGGAGGAGATCGCTGCGAGCGGACTCCTGCAGCGGCGGGTGTCCTGCCGTTATCAGTTCCACGACCTGCTCCGGTTGTACTCGGCCGAGCTGGCAACTGCCGACAGCGATCGGGATTCCGCCGTACTGCGATTGTTCGCCTGGACCGTGCGAGCGGCTGACGCAGCCACGAGCCTCGATCACCCGCGAACGCTGTCGACCGAGTTGCCGCCCGGTGCGGAGATCCGGTTCGACGATCCGGGCGCCGGCCGGACCTGGCTGGACGCCGAGCGGGCGAACCTGGTGGCGCTGGTGGAACACGCGACCGAGCAGGGCCTGCACGAGCAGGCCTGCCAGTTGGCGGAGACAATTCGCGGCTACCAGAAGGAACTGCTGCTGCTCCCCGAACTGCGCCGGACGTCCGAGGCCGCGCTGGCCTCAGCCCAGGCGTTGAACGACCCGATCGCGGAGGCACTCACCCGGATCGCACTCGGCTACGGCCGGTACTACGCGGGCGATCCGCAGGGCCGCAAACACCATGCGGACAAGGCACTCGAGCTCGCCCGGCGATCCTCCTCGAAGGCCGGCGCGGCAAAGATCCTGGTCGGCGTCAGCATGGTCGAGCTCTCCTCCGGCCGGCTGTCCATCGCGGTCGACCTGCTGACCGAGTGCCTCGCGATGACCGCCGACCTCGACGTGCCCTTCGTGCGGAGCGCGGCGCTGCTCAACCTCTCCGAGATCTCCAACCAGCAAGGTCTGCCCGAGGCCGCACTCGGCTACGCGAACGAAGCGCTCCGGCCGGAGGCGATCCTGCCGACTCACGAGCTCGCGCACCGGGTGAACCGGATCGAGGCCCATCGGCAGCTGGGCGACCTCACCGCAGCCCAGCTCGACCTCGCCGCGGCTCGCGCTCTGCTCCGCCCCGACGGTCCGCCGCACCAGAAGGCCTGGATCGCTACTGCAGCAGCGTTGGTGGACGCCGACCTCGGCCTACTGGACGAGGCCTTGCTGCAGGCCAGAGAGGGCGTCCGGCTGACCGAACAGATGCACGATCCCTTCGAGTCGAGCCGGGCGCACCTGATCCTCGGCTCGGTCCTGAGTGCCCTGGATCAGCCCCAGGCCGCGGCCGCCGAGTACGAGACGGCCTTGGAGCAAGCCGAGAGGTTCGGCTTCGAACGCCGAGCCGCGGAGGCCGTCAACGGACTGGCCCGGCAGCCCGCGGGCAAACGGTGACTTCAAACGGTAGCCAGAACCTGGCTGTGTGTGACTGAGCCCTTGTCAGATGGCTGATCCAGAGGTCACAGTGCTGCTCACGATTCCGTCCAATCGTGAGGAGTTTTGCCGTGAGAAGACGTCTAGTGGCTGTGGGTGCGGTCGGGGGGCTGTTGGTGTCGGGGCTGGCTGTGGTGCCGGCGTCCGGAGTGGCCGCGGCGCGTGAGGTCCGTCAGGTCCGCGAAGTGGTTCGCGATCCCGATGGCACCGAGTTCGTCCGGTACGAGCGCACGTACGACGGACTGCGGGTCGTCGGTGGCGACCTGATCGTCCAACGGGGCAAGGGAAAGACCGAGCAGACCACGTACAACAACGGGATGACCTCGATCGCGGTGCAGTCGACCCGGCCGAAGCTCAAGTCGGCGACCGGTGAGCTGATCGTCTACGTGACCGCGACCAAACCTGTGCTCGCGTACGACGTGGTCACCCGCAGCGTGAAACCGGACCAGACGCCGTCGGTGCTGCACACCTACACCGACGCGAACACCGGCGCGGTGCTGGGCGCCGACGACGAGATCAAGGCCGGCGAGGGCAAGGCGATGTACTCCGGCATCGTGTCGATCGGTACGTCGTACGTCGCCCCGAACTATCTGCTGCGCGACCCGAGCCGCGGCAACAGCTACACCGTCGACGCGACCACCAATGCGATCTTCACCGACCCCGACGACAGCTGGGGCAACCACCTGCCGACCAACCCGCAGACGGCCGCGGTCGACGCGCACTTCGGCGCCCAGGTGACCTGGGACTACTACAAGTTCGTGCACAGCAGGCTCGGCATCTTCAACAACGGTGTCGGCTCCAAATCCCGGGTGCACTACGGCACCAACTACGTGAACGCCTTCTGGGACGGCACCCAGATGACGTACGGCGACGGCGCCGGCAACGTGCACCCGCTGACCGCGCTCGACGTGGCCGGTCACGAGATGAGCCACGGCGTCACCCAGGCGACCGCGAACCTGAACTACTCCAACGAGGCCGGCGGCCTGAACGAGTCGACCTCGGACATCTTCGGCACGATGGTGGAGTGGTACGCCAACAACGCCACCGACGTCGGCGACTACCTGATCGGCGAGAAGGTCGACATCTTCGGCACCGGCGCCCCGCTGCGCCGGATGGACAAGCCGTCCTCCGACGGCTCCAGCGTCGACTGCTGGACCGCCGCCGTCGGCGGCCTCGACCCGCACTACTCGTCCGGCCCGCTGAACCACTGGTTCTACCTGGCCGCCGAAGGCACCGGCGCGAAGACGATCAACGGCGTCGCCTACAACAGCACCTCCTGCAACGCCACCACGTTCCGCGGCATCGGCCGCGAAATCGTCGCGAAGGTCTGGTACCGCACCCTGACCACCAAGCTGACCTCGTCCAGCAACTACCTCGCCGCCCGCAACGGCGCGATCCTCAGCGCCAAGGAACTGTACGGCGCGGGCTCCGCCCAGTGCCTCGGCATCCAGCGCGCCTTCGCCGGCATCAACGTCCCGGCCGGCGTCCAAACCTGCTAGTCATGGCCCGAGCGCCGGCGGCCCACCCCGCCGGCGCCTCGCCCAAGCGGCATGTCACTTCCTACGGTCTGGCTCACTCGGTTTCGGTGAGTTGCTGTACTCCGTCGGTCCAGCGGCGTTCGCGTTCCTGGTCGGTCTGGTCCCACCACGGGTCTCCTCGTTCGCCGAGGGCGACCTTGGCGGTCTGGACCTGGGCCCGGGCCCGCTTCTCGGCTGCAGGATCCTCGTCGTGCAGCGCTTGTTTGACCGCACGACGTGCCCTCATCAGCAGCGAGCGCAGCTGACTCTGCACCTCCGCCGGGATCGCCGGGTCGGTGGCCCGCCAGCGGCGGCCGCCGATCACGATGTAGCGGCCGTCAGGCGTGCGCTCAGGTTCCTTGGCCATGAGCGCAGCCTGACAGCCGTGACCGCGGTACGTCGAACTCGCCGGGCCCTGTGAAAGAGTCGGAGGCATGGATCCCGACCTCTGCATCAAACTGCCCAAGGACTTCGACGACTCCGACGCCGAGGCGCAGGTCCACCCGGTGGCCAGGCTGTTCTTCATCGGGCGGACCAACGCAGAGGTGTTCGCGCAGGCTCAGGAATGGCTGGGGGCGCACGACGTCCTGCTGCAGGACATTTCCTGGAAGCACCTGCAGGGCGAGGACAACCCGCTGCAGCTCACCATTCACTTCTACTTCCAGGACGTCTGAGCATCACCAGCTGATCGTCCACTGCTGGAGCGTGGAGTTGGTGTTGGGCTGCTGAGTCGCCTTGGCGCCGTCCGCGGTCGAGGCGGTGGTGAGCAGCAGACCGCTGGCGACCGAGGTCAACGTGTAGTTCCCGTTGGCGAGTTTGGTGGCGGTCCAGCGCTGGTTGGGTCCGTTGGTGCAGGTCCACTGGATGATCGCGGTACCGGCGGTGGTCGCGCCGCCGTTGACATCGGCGCAGAGACCGGATGAGCCGTTCTTCAGCGTGTAGGCGCCGTCGGCCTGCTGGGTGAAGGTCCACTTCTGGTTGGTCTCGCCGTTGGTCGCCCAGGTGATCAACTGGGTCCCGGGTGCCGTACTGCGATCGGGATCGTCCAGCGCTTTCCCGCCGGTCGACACGGTGTGTACGCCGTTGAGGTTCTGCGGCGCGGTCCCGACCTGGGTGACGCTGAGAGTCTGCTCTCCCCCGGTCCGGGTGCCGCCGACGGAGTTGCCGGTCGCGTTGGTCCAGTCCCGGGTCGGCGTGGTCTCCGCGAGCCGGCCGGAGTCGGCGGACAGCCCGAGAACCAGACCGCTGTGCCGGTTCACGAAACGGAACGTCCCGCCAGTGTTCTTGATCAACCACCATTGCTGGCCGACGGCCGAACTGATCGCCGTGACGGTCGGCTTGGAACCCCAGGCGCGGCTGGTCGTCGTACCGGAGTCGACGCCGAGGGCGTTGCCGGTCGAAGCGTTGAGGATCTGGTAGGAACCGTCGCCGAGGGCAACGAAGTACCAGCCTTCCAGAGTCGAGCCCGATGCCGTCCCGACGGAAGTAGTTGCCGTGCTCCCCGATTGCTGGGCGAGCACCCGGCCACCGGCGTTGGCGATCCGGTAGGTCTTGGTGAGGTCGAGCGGCGCGGCGGCCGGGGAGGTCGAGTTGATGGTCAGATTGACGTACTCACCGGAAGCGCCGCCGGAGCACCCGAAGGAGCAGTACGAGCGGAAGTTCTTGCCGATGATGGTGGAGTTGGTCTTGTTCGCGCTGTCGAGGAACCACCGGTACCACGAGGCCGTGGTGTAGCTGCCGGTGTCGCCGATCGAGTACCACTTCTGGCTGGTCAGGTCGTCGGTGACGTAGAAGTGCTGCGGCTCCTTGCCGTCCTGCCGGACGGCCTGCGGCTCACCCACGTACAGCCCGAGGTAGGCGTTGTAGGCGATGTCCATCACGAACAGCGGGGACGTCGGGGACAAGGTGCCTGCGGCAACCTGTTGGTCGACCGTGCCGGTCGTGGCGGGGTTGTACTCCTTGGCGAGCGGCGTGTAGCCGTTGGGGTTGCTCGTATCGACCGGCACCAGGTTGCTCTCACGGCCGCCGACACCGGGCTGCGACCACGCGCCGTCGTACCACTTCTGCCAAGAGTTGGGGGCCATCTTCGCCGACATCTTGGCCCGCGCGACGTGCTGCCGGAAGTTCTTCCAGCTCCCTGACTTGTCGATGATCCGCGAGCCGTAGTACACGTAGAAGTAGCCCGAGGCGGTGTCGACGAACAGCCGCTGGTCGCCGTCGCCGTACGAATAGGTCTGGTTCGGGAACGCCGCGGTGTCGTTGCGCTTCGTGCTGTACGGCGAGGTGATGACGTGGCTCTTGATCGTCCAGGTCCTGCCCTGGTTGGTGGAGACCGCGTAGTCGATCGCGTCGTAGTGCAGCCCGTCACCGAACGGTTGCGGCGTGAACTCGTTGTGCACCAGGCCGTACCAGTCGCCGGTGTCCGGATCGACCCAGACGCCGGCCAGGTCGCAGTAGTTCTTCTGCGCGTAGCCCGAGCCACTCGGGGCGAACGTCGACTCCAGCCCGGTCGGGCTGTTGTTGCACCGCCAGGTGGTGTCGTTGTTCTTGTCGCTCGCGTTGGCCGGGTTGACGGCGTTGCTGAGCGCGGTCGACTTGGTCGCGGTATCGAGGTTCGTGCCGGTGTAGAAGTCCCACTTACGCGGGTCCGTGGCGCCGTACAGGGCGGCGGACTGCTGGAAGTAGAACGTTCCGTCCTTGTCGATGTACGTGCCGGCCGGGGTGTCGGTGGGCGTGGTCCAACTGCCCTTGGCGCCGACGGTGATGGTGTACGACGCGCCTGCCGGCGGCGCGGCCGTCGCTGCTGAGCTGATACCGCCGACGACCAGGCCCAGGCTTAGCAGGGCCACCACCGCGGTCTTGCGAGAACGTGACATGGGAACTCCTCAGGTCCGGTACGCGGAACAGTAAGATTCATTTGACCGGTAAACAAGACCTGCGCCGCGAGAAAGTTCCTGTACCTGAACGCCCTCGACGTTGACGCTGACCTCGACGCCGGTCGATACTGCGGAGAGTCAGTTGACCGGTCCAACAGATGAGGTCCACCCGTGGTGACGATGCAGGACGTGGCCGTCCGAGCGGGCGTGACCAAGCAGACCGTCTCGAACGTGGTCACCGGCCGGGTCGCGGTTCGCCCGGACACGGCCGCCCGGGTCCGGGCCGCGATCGCCGACCTGGGCTACAAACCGAACCTGGTGGCCCGCTCGCTGGCGACCGGTACGACGATGACGATGGGGCTGATCGTGCCGACCGTCGCCAGCCCGTTCTACTCCGAGATCGTCGAAGAGGTCGAGAACGTGCTCGACCAGCACGGCTACCACCTGGTCCTCTGTACTACGCGCGCCGACGGCGACCGCGCCAAACGGCAGTTGGCCGGCCTGTCCAGCCGGCTGGTCGACGCCCTGCTGATCGCCGGCGACCGAGATCTCACCGATCCACTCGCGTTGCTGCCGGACCCGCGGTTCCCGATCGCCCTGTGTGCCTGGGAGACGCAGATCCCCGACTCGCTCCCGGTCGTCACCATCGACTACGAGCACGCCGGTTTCCTGGCCGGCAAGCATCTGCGCAGTCTCGGCCACAAACGAGTGGCCGCAGTGGTCGAGCTGCCGACCCACGAACGTCGACTCACCGGTCTGCGGGCGGCGTTCGCGCGCCACCGGCTGCGGATCGGCGACGACATGGTGTTCGCGCCGACCGAGGCCACTCCCGCCGGTGGATTCGCCGCGGCGCGGGCAGCGCTCGCCGCCGATCCGTTGCTGACCGCGATCTTCGCCTCCCATGACCTGCTCGCGCTGGGAGTGCTCGAGGCGGTCAAAGAATCAGGCCGCTCGGTACCGGGCGATGTCTCGGTGATCGGATTCGACGACACCGCGCCGGTGGCCCTGACCCATCCGGCGCTCACCGCGGTCGCGATCCCCGCCCGGGAGATGGCCCAGCAGGCCACCTCCCTTCTCCTCCGAGCGATCGTCGAGGGAGCCCCGCCAGTGAACTCGGCGCAACTCCTGCGCACCTCGCTCGTCATCCGCGACAGCACCGGCCCGGCCCGCCAGTAGCTACGGAGTCAGCAGGTTTCAGCCTGGTCCGGAATGGATACCGCGACGGCATGCCCAACGACTCAGCAGGCCTCGTCGAATCTCTTCGCGCGCGGCTGCCGCTGCGCGATTGGCTGGCCTTGACGGCCGCCGTGATCGTGCTGGCGATCGCCGGCAGCTCGCTCGCGGCGGCGACCGCCACGCTTGCCAGCGGCAACGGCGATGCGGTCGCCGTCACCGTCGACTCACCGGCTCCCCCGGTGGCCGCCGCCAGCCCGAGTCCGCTTCCCGGCGGCGATGTCGACGGCGACGCGAACGACTGGACCGGCACTCCGCTGGTCTTCCTCGCCCTGCTCGCCGTGCTGGTGATCGTCGGCGGCGTCATCCTGGCGCGCTACCGAAGCCACCAAAAGCAATAGCCAAACTTCTGCAAGTGAAGCTGTTGCGGCCCAGATCTGTCATTGTTCTGAGATGAGTGAGCAATCCCTCGAGTTGCCGAACGCCGTGTGGCCGGTGGGCCAGGTGTCGGCGTCCCTCGGGGTCTCGGCGTTGACGCTGCGCAGTTGGGAGCGCCGCTACGGGATCGGTCCTTCCCTGCGTACGACGGGCCGGCACCGGCGGTATTCACAGGCCGACGTGAACCGGCTGCGCCGGATGCAGGCGATGATCCAGCAAGGCATGTCGCCCAGAGATGCCGCTCGGCTGAGCCAACTGGGCCAGGATCATCAGGACGGCGGCTCGTTACAGCTGACCGCCGTACTGCGTGAGGCGGAGGCACTGCACGTCGCGGCACTGGATCGGCTCCTGGACGGCTCACTCGCACGTTTCGGCATGAGTCCGACGTGGTCGGATCTGGTGGTGCCCGCCTTCCGGAACCTCGAGCAGCGGTATGTCCGGCTCGGCGACTGCACTGACATCGAACTCGTCCTGGCGCAAGCGATCGAAGGCGCCATCGAACGCTACCTGAGCAGCCGCGACCTGCGGACGGATGGTCGCGCCCCGGTCCTGCTGGTGGCCTGCCCCCAGGAGCGGCACACCATGCCGTTGGCTGCACTACAGGCAGTTCTGCTGGAGAGATCTCAACCGGTGGTGGTCCTCGGACCGGATGCCGACGACTCCGCAGTGGTCATCGCAGCCGACAGGGTGGCGCCGCGAGTGGTCGTCCTCTGGTCGGTACGCCGGCAGCCCGGCCAAGCCCGGCTGCGGTCCCAACTGTCCGCTCGCGGTCATCTCGTGCACACGGCCGGACCCGGCTGGCCGCGGTCGACGCGGACTTTGTCCGACCTCGATCAGGCAGCTGACACGTTGACCGATCGCCGGTCCTGATCGGCGCCGAACCGCCCAGAACTTATGCACCGCAGGCGTGCGGCTTGCCAGCCCCTGAGCTCCGTGCATCAATTGTGCATAAGTTCAGGAGGTGCCGGATGGCACAACAGGAGTTACCCGCCCCGGTCCGTTGGATCGACGACCGGGTGGGCATCGCCAAGGTCGGCCGGAAGAACCTGCGCAAGGTCTTCCCGGACCACTGGTCCTTCATGCTCGGCGAGATCGCGCTGTACAGCTTCATCATTCTGATCCTCACCGGCGTCTTCCTCACCCTGTGGTTCCGGCCGTCGATGGCCGAGGTCGAGTACCAGGGGTCGTACAGCCTGCTCAAGGGCCTGCCGATGTCCGAGGCCTACGAGTCGACCCTGCGGATCTCCTTCGACATCCGCGGCGGCCTGTTGATGCGGCAGATCCACCACTGGGCCGCGGTCCTGTTCGTCGCGTCGATCAGCGTCCACCTGCTCCGGATCTTCTTCACCGGCGCGTTCCGCAAGCCGCGCGAACTGAACTGGCTGATCGGCGTGGTGATGCTGTTCCTCGCGATCGCCGAGGGCTTCATCGGGTACGGCTTGCCGGACGACCTGCTCTCCGGCACCGGACTGCGAATCACCGAAGGCCTCGTACTGGCCTCCCCCGTGATCGGCACCTACCTGTCGTTCTTCATCTTCGGCGGCGAGTTCCCGGGCGACGACTTCGTCTCCCGCTTCTACACCGTGCACGTGCTGCTGATTCCAGGCCTGCTGCTCGGGCTGATCACAGTGCACCTGTTCCTGGTCGTCTACCACAAGCACACCCAGTTCGCCGGTCCCGGCCGGACCGAGAAGAACGTCGTCGGCTACCCGTTGATGCCGGTCTACATGGCCAAGGCCGGCGGGTTCTTCTTCGTCGTCTTCGGGGTGCTGGCCGTGATGGGCGCATTGCTGCAGATCAACCCGGTGTGGCTGTACGGGCCGTACAACCCGGCCGAGGTGACCGCGGGCTCGCAGCCCGACTGGTACATGGCCTGGCTGGACGGCGCGGTCCGCCTGATGCCCGGTGCCGAGTCACAGTTCTGGGGCATCACGCTCAGCTGGAACGTCGTCGTACCGGCGTTGCTGATGCCGCCGTTGTTCATCGGATTCGTTGCCCTGTATCCGTTCCTCGAGGCCTTCGTCACCGGGGACAAACGCGAGCACCATCTGCTGGACCGGCCGCGCAACGTGCCGACCCGGACCGGGATCGGCGTCGCGATCATCACCTTCTACGGCGTGCTCTGGCTGAACAGCGGCAACGACCTGGTGGCCACTCATTTCCATCTGTCGATCAACACGATCACCTGGGTCTGCCGCGTGCTGGTTTTCCTCGGCCCGGTGATCGCGTTCTGGATCACCCGCCGGATCGCGCTCTCGTTGCAGCGCGCGGATCGCGACCGGCTGCTGCACGGCCTGGAGAGCGGCGTGATCCAGCGCCGGCCGAGTGGCGAGTACGTCGAGAAGCACACCGCCATCTCGCTGTACGAGGCATACACGCTGACCGCGCACGAGCGACGGGTGCCGTACGAGCTGCCGGCGGACACCGACGACAACGGCGTACCGGCTCCCGGACGACGTCGCGACCGGACCCGGGCCGCGTTGTCGCGGTTCTACTTCGCCGACACGGTCGAGAAGCCGACTGCTGACGAGCTGCATAAGTTTCGCCTAGCTTCCAGGTCCCTGGGTACTGGTCAGGAGCGAACCTCGCACAGCACGGCCAGCCTTCAGGAGTTGACAATGAGCAACACCACCGAGTCGGTCGACGTCGATGTCGACGTCACCACCGCCTACAACCAGTGGACCCAGTTCGAGTCGTTCCCGCACTTCATGGACGGCGTCGACGAGATCCGCCAGCTGGACGAGACGCACACCCACTGGAAGACCAGCATCGGCGGCGTCAGCCGGGAGTTCGACGCCACCATCACCGAGCAGCACCCGGACGAGCGGGTCGCGTGGAAGTCCACCGACGGCAGCAGCCACGCCGGCGTGATCACGTTCCACCGGCTCGGCGACAACGAGACCCGGGTCACCGCGCAGATGGACTTCGAGCCCGACGGCGTCGCCGAGACGGTGGCCGACAAGGCCGGTCTCGTCTCGCACCGGGTGAAGGCCGACATGGCCAACTTCAAGAAGTTCATCGAGTCCCGTGGCTCCGAGACCGGGAGCTGGCGCGGCGACGTCGCTGCCGGCTCCTGACCCCGGCGGGCCTGTCCGGATTCCCCCGGGCAGGCCCGGCGGTCGTCCGCTGTTTCATCTCGGGTACCGACAGCGCATGACTCCCCCACGAGATGCCCGGTCCGTCGCGGCTGAACTGAGGCAACTGGTGGTGGACGGATCCCTCGACATTCCGGACCCTGGTTCGGGGCGAACCCTCGAGCGATGGGCGGCCCTGGCGCTGCTCGGCTGCCGGGATCTGACGCTGGCCCGGCTCGGAGAGGGCCACCTGGATGCGGTGTCGATTCTGCACCAGGCGGGCCGGACCGAAGTACCGAATGCCCTGTACGGCGTCTGGGCCGCGCGGTCAGGCGGCACCGGCGCAGTTCTCAACGACAACAAGCTTTCCGGCACGGTGCGGTTCTGCTCCGGAGCTCATGGTTTGGATCGAGCTCTGGTCGCCGCTTTGACTCCAGCCGGGGAGTCAGTGCTCCTCGACGTGGACCTGCTTGACCCGCGAATCCTGCGACAGACCGGCACCTGGCAGGCAGTCGGCATGGATGCCTCGGACAGCCCGGACGTCGTCTTCGCCGACCTTCCGGTCACCGACGAGGACAGGGTCGGGGATCCTGGCTTCTATCTCGACCGACCAGGCTTCTGGTGGGGCGGTGGCGGCGTCGCCGCGGTCTGGTACGGCGGCGCTCGCGGCTTGGTCGACCGTACGACGGAGTACCTGCGATCGGGCAAAGGCCCTGACGAGCACCAACTGGCACACCTCGGCGATCTCGAAGCAACTCTGGCAGCCACGGCCTCGTTGCTTCAGGCAACCGCTCGGCTGATCGACGACTCCCCCAGCACCAACGTCATGCAAGAGATCTGGGTACTCCGGGCTGCTGTCGAGCGGGTCGTCCGCGCGACGGTCGACCAGGTCCCGCGGATCACCGGCCCGACCCCGCTGTCTCGCGACCGGGACTTCGCCCAGGCGCTGGCGGATCTCCAGGTGTACGTCCGCCAGCATCACGCCGAGCGCGACCTGGCCGCTCTCGGCCGGCTGATCAGTGAGGGAAAGGACGTCACATGGCCGCCCCGGTGACCGACGAGCGCGACTGGCTGACGTTCCTGGGTGAGCGTGACCTGCCGACCTTCGACTTCAGCGGTCTGCGCCGGGTCGTCGTCCTGGCCGCGCATCCCGACGACGAGACCTTGGGCGCCGGCGGTTTGGTTCAGGTGCTCCACGCCCACGGCGCAGCAGTCTCGCTGATCGTGGTGAGCGATGGTGAAGCCGCCTTCCCAGCACTCGACCCGGCCGGTCGCACCGAGCTGGCCGCCACCCGCCGGCAGGAGCTGACCGCCGCGATAGTTGCCCTCGGCCTCGATCCCGACGCCGTGCAACTGCTCGGGCTGCCCGACTCCGCCATCGCCGAACACGAAGCGGACCTGACGAAGCAACTCGAAGAGTTGTTGCGCGATGCCGACTGCGTCATCGTGCCCTGGCCCGGCGACCCGCATCCCGATCACGCCGCCGTTGGTCGCGCGGGGCTGGCCGCGGCTCCCGTCCACGCCCATCGCTGGTCCTACCCGATCTGGGCGTGGCACTGGATGGGGACCGGCGACGCAGCCATTCCGTGGCGAAACGCGGTGATCTGCCCACTCGACGAGGACCAGCGCATCCGCAAGCAGGACGCCATCCACACCTTCGAATCCCAGCTCGCCACCGGGCCGCTGGGCGAGGACCCGATCGTGGACCGCTCGATGCTGACCCATTTCGATCGGCCGTTCGAAGTACTGTTCCGCGAGCCGGCCACCGCCTCCGCGCCGATCGAGCGGTTCGCGACCCTCTACGCCGCTCAGCAGGATCCCTGGCACACCACGCACAGCTGGTACGAGCGGCGCAAGCGGGCCCTGATCCTCGCCTGCCTGCCCGCTGAGCGCTATCACCGCATCCTCGAGCCGGCCTGCGGTATCGGCGTACTGACCAAGCACCTGACGACTCGCGGCGATCACGTGATCGCCTTCGACCCGGTCGAAGCGGCCGTACTCCGCGCCAGAGCCGCCGCGCCGACCGCGGACGTGACTGTCGCCGCTCTGCCGTCCACTGCCACGCAGCAGCCGGTCGATCTCATCGTGCTGTCGGAGATCCTTTATTACCTGAGCGACGACGATCTGCAGGCCAGCCTGGATCACCTCCTCCAGTTACTGGAGCCCGGCGGCCACCTGCTCGCCGCGCACTGGCGACCCTGGGCACCGGAAGGCCCGCGCGACGCGGCGGCTGCCCATCAGGCGCTGCGCGACCGGCCTGAGCTGGAGCAACTGCTCGAACACGTCGACGAGGAGTTTCTCGTGCACGTCTTTGTCCGCAGATGATCGAAGCCGCCGGCATCGTCGTACCCGCCCACAACGAAGAACGCCTGATCGAAGCGTGTCTGGTGGCTCTGCGCGACTCGATCGAGTCGGTCCAGGTTCCCGTGCAGGTGTGCGTGGTCGCCGATCGCTGTACCGATGCAACCATCCAGATCGTGGCGACCGTGCTGCCCGACGCCGCAGTACTGCGGACCGGCGTACGGCGGCCGCTGGGTCGGGTGCGAGACCTCGGGATGCGGTTCGTGATGGAGGCTCTGGGCCGGTACGAACCCGCTCGGGTCTGGCTGCTCGGCACCGACGCGGACACCTGTGTGCGACCCGACTGGATCGAGCGGCAACTGGCGCACGCGGACGCTGGAGCCGACGCGGTCACGGGATTGGTGGACCTGCAGCCCGAACACCACCTGACGGCCGAGCTGCGATCGGCGTACCGGGCGCTGGTTGCCGAGCACATCCGGCCGGGTGATCACGGGCACATCCACGGCGCGAGTTTCGGCGTACGGGCGTCCGCGTACGCCGAGGTCGGTGGGTATCGCGAGCTCGACACCGGCGAGGACCGTGATCTCTGGTTCCGGTTGCAGGCGGCCGGCCATGCGATGGTGCAGCCTCGTGACCTCGACGTGCTGACCAGTCCCCGCACCACCGGCAGAGCGCGCGGCGGGCTCGCCGACCTGCTCGCGACTCTCATCACGCCTGCCTAAACTTGCGCAGTACTGCCGCGCCTTCTCAGTGCTGCTGGTCGGCGTCGGATTTGCTGGGTGAGCCGATCGCCGGCTTGCCTGCGCCTGTCGAGGGAGTCAGGCGATCCTGGTCGAAGAGGTTCGCCAGCCGGACGCGCAGGCGGCGTACCGGGGTGATTCGGTGGTCTTCCTTGTCGAGGAGCACGGGCGGGACGCGGTCGAAGCCGGCCAGGCTCCAGCGGCGATACGCGCCGACCGGGCGATGCTCCTCGACGTACCCGCCTGCTGGTAGCCGGACCACCCGGCCGGTCTCGAATCCCTCGACAGCGAGCTGCAGATCGTGTTCCTGCAGGCCGATGCAGAGGCGCCGGGTGACGGCCAGCGCGATCGGCGGACCGATGATCAGGAGCACCTGGAAGAGGTGGATCAGCGAGTTGACCGAGAGGTGGAAGAGGACGGCCATCGTGTCGGCGCTGGCCGCGGCCCAGAGGACGCCGTAGAAGACGATCCCGGCAACGCCGATGCCGGTGCGGAGTGGGTTGTCGCGTGGTCGTTCGAGCAGGTTCTGATCTCCCCGGTCGCCGACGATCCAGCCTTCGACGTACGGGTAGACGGCGAGCAGGACGAAGAACAGCGAGCAGACCGTGACCGGCACCAGGATCGCGAGCGTGAGGGTCCGGCCCCAGACGTCGACCTCCCACCCCGGGGTCAACCGAAGCCCGCCGTCCAGGAACGCGAGGTACCACGCCGGCCCGATCCCCGCGGAGGCGTTCGCCGGGTCCGCCGGGCCGTACATCCAGATCGGGTTGATGGTCGCGGTGGCGCCCATCAGCAACGAGACTCCGATCACGAAGCAGAACAGACCGAGGCCTTTGACCAGGGCGACCTTGGCCGAATGCCCCACGACGTTGTCGTTGGTCCTGCCCGGCCCGGGGTACTGCGCGGGCCCGTGCTTGATCGCCAGCACCGCGGCGACGACGAAAAGCCCGACCAGCGCCGCGGGCAACACGTAGACATGCAGCGGATAGAACAACGCGAGCACATCCCCCGGGAACTGCCCACCGAACAGCAGCGCCGAGAGCTCCGCGCCGACGAACGGAATCGCCTTCACCACCCCGTCGATGACCGCCAGACTCGACCCCGACAACATGTCGTCCGGCAGTGAAGTACCGGTCTGCGCCGCCCCGAGCGTGACGATCAACAGCCCGAAGACCACCAGCCAGCTCAACCGCCGCGGCCGCCGGAACCCACCGGTGAAGAACAACCGCAGCAACTGCAGCATGATCGCCGCCACCATCAGCAACGCCGCCCAGTGATGAATCTGCCGCACCAGCAACCCGCCACGCACCTCGAAGCTGATCGCCAACGTCGATTCCAACGCCCGCGACATCTCGACCCCACGCAACGGCGCATACGCCCCGTCGTAGACCACCTGAGCCAGCGACGGCTCGTACGGCACCATCAGCACCAGCCCACTGACCAGCACCACCACGAAGCTGTAGAACGCGATCTGCCCGAACATCAACGACCAGTGATCGGGGAACACCCGCCCCCGCAGTACCCGCAACGAGCGATTCATCGGCTCGTCCTCTCGGTCACTCCCACCGCAAACCACGGCTACCACTAAGACCAACCAGCCCCCCGATCTGTGACATCGCCTCCTCAGCCGCCATCCGTTATCTGGACAGGTCGAGGTGTGGTTGATCCGGTCGGGTGGTTTCTGCGTGTGGGGAGTACTCAACTGCTCAGCGGGGTCGAGGAGGGAAGATGGCTGAACTTCGGGTCGAGTTGTTGCGGCCGTTGCGGGCTGTGTACGGCGGGCGCGAGGTCGGGCTGGGGCCGGCTCGGCAGCAGGCTCTGGTTGCGGTACTCGCCTTTCACCCGGGGCAGGAGTTGACGCCGGACGAGTTGCTGGAGGCGGCGTGGGGGCCGGATGCTCCGTCGTCGGGGGTCAGGGTGGTTGCCCCGTACATCTATCGGATCAGGAAGTTGTTGCCTTGCCCGAGTCTGGTTCGGCGCGGGCGTCGCGGGTATGCGTTGCAGCTGGAGCGGTCCAACCTGGACGTGACGCAGGTGACGGAGACGGTCGAGTTGGCTCGGGCATCGCTGGCTGGTGGTGATCACCGGGCCGCTGTGTGCCGGTTCTCCGATGCGATCTCGTACTTCGACGGGCAGCCGATGGCCGGGCTGCCGGGGCATTGGGTGGCGGCGAACCGGCGGCGGTTCGAGGAGTTGCGGCGGGCGTTGATCGCGGAGCAAGCCGGTGTGCTGCTCGGACTCGGTCAGTACGAGCAGCCGATCGCCGACCTCACCAGCCTGCTCGAACGAGACCCGTTGGACGAAGGGCTCGCTCGCCAGCTCATGTTGGCGCACTACCACGCAGGACATCAGACCGAGGCGCTGAACATCTACCGCCGGACCAGCCAGGCTCTGCGTGACGACTTCGGTCTCGAGCCCACACCCACCCTTCGCGCCACGCTGGTCGACATCCTCAACCACACCTGCGAGTCGGCTACGGGCAGATGTTGGTGATTGCTTTCGCGGAGTCGCGGTCGGCCGCGGTGATGGGGAGTGACCACTTGCGGGCGACCTGGAGGTAGCGCAGGACGAAGGTGCAGCGGTAGGCGCGGTTGATCGGCATCCACTCTCCCGGGCCGTTGTCGCTCTTCGAGGCGTTGGCCGAGCCGCCGACGGCGATCAGGTTCATGGCTTGGTCGTTGGCGAAGTCGATGCGGCGTTGCTTCGGCCATTTGGCGGCGCCCATGTCCCAGGCGCGCGAGAGCGGATAGATGTGGTCGATCTGGACCAGCGACGCGCTCTCCTTGCGGAACTCGACGCGCTTGCCGGTGTACGGCTCGGAGACCAGCGTGCCGACGATCACCACGCACTGGGACTTGCCGCGATACTTCCGCGCCTGCAGTTGCGCGGTGAGGACGTCGTTGCGGGTGTCGCAGCCGTTGTGGCCGCCGACACCTGTGTGGTCGTCCGACCAAGCCTGGCCGAAGAGGTCACGCTGATAGCCGGGTACGTCAGGACGGGTCGCCAGGACTCTTGCACGAGCCAACTCGGCCTTGATCGCTTTCGCCGTACCGGGGCTGGCGGACGAACTCGGCGGAGCGGAAGACGGCGCAGGTTTCGGCTTCGAGGGGCGGCTGGGTGAGGCGCTCGGGCCTGGATCGGCCCCGGCGAGCGGGAAGTTGCAGCCAGTCAGTACGGCGGGGACGAGGAGCACAACTGCGAGGAAGCGGCGGTTCACCGGCCGGACGGTACCCGCTCCCGCCGCGTTCACTCGGCAAGCTCGACGGCGAGGCTGATCACGACCTCGCCGTCGACCTACGTCAGCCGGTGTGGTGCACCTCCTGCAACCGGTAGACAGGAGTGTCCAGACCTTCGTACCGGGCCTTCAACTGGAGCGCCAGGTAGAGCGAGTAGTGCCGCGACTGATGCAGATTGCCGCCGTGCATCCACAGCTGCGGGACCTGGGTCGGCTTCCACATGTTGCGCTGCTCGCCCTCCCACGGACCGGGGTCCTTCGTGGTGTCGGAGCCGAGCCCCCACACCTTGCCGACCCGGTCGGCGGTCTCGGTGTCGATCAGGTCGGCGACCCAGCCGTTCATCGAGCCGTAGCCGGTGGCATAGACGACCAGGTCGGCCGGCAGTTCGGTGCCGTCGGCAAGGACCACCGAGTCCTCGGTGAGATGGTCGACCTGTCCGTGTGCCAGCTTGACGTCGCCGTTGGCCACCAGGTCCGCGGCGCCGACATCGATGTAATACCCCGACCCGCGCCGGAGGTACTTGAGGAACAGCCCCGACCCGTCCTCACCCCAGTCGTGGTCGAAGCCGGCCGCCTCCAGCCGGGCGTAGAAGTCCTTGTCCCGCTCGGCCATCGCCTGGTACGCCGGGATCTGGAACTCGTGCAGGATCCGGTACGGCAGCGAGGCGAAGATCAGGTCGGCCTTGTCGGTGGTCACTCCGGCGGCCAGCGCGCGTTCGGAGTACAGATCACCGAGGCCGAGGTCCATCAGCGTCTCGGACTTCACGATGTGCGTCGAGCTGCGCTGCACCATCGTCACGTCGGCGCCGTTCTCCCACAGCGCGCCGCAGATGTCGAAGGCACTGTTGTTGCTCCCGACAACGACACATCGCTTGCCCGCGTACGCGTCCGGACCGGGATGCGCCGACGAGTGGTGCTGGTCTCCCCGGAAGACCTCCTGGCCGGGGAACGTCGGCACGTTCGCCTTGCCCGACATCCCGGTCGCAAACACCAGTTGGGTCGGCCGCAACGTCAACGGCTGCCCCTCCCGCTCGACCTCGACCGTCCACTCGCCGGTGTCCTCGGAGTACGACGCACTGGTGGCGGTCGTGCTCGGCCAGTACGGCACCTCCATCACCTTGGTGTACGACTCCAGCCAGTCGGCGATCTTGTCCTTCGGCGCGAACACCGGCCAGTTGTCGGGGAACTTCAGATACGGCAGATGGTCGTACCAGACCGGGTCGTGCAGGCACAGCGACTTGTACCGGTTCCGCCACTGGTCACCGGGACGCGGATGCTTGTCGATCACCAGACTCGGTACGCCGAGCTGCCGCAACCGCGCGCCGAGCGCGATGCCACCCTGACCGCCGCCGACCACCAGCACGTACGGCTGCTCGGTGCTGCCGAGACTCTCGGCCTCGGCCTGCCGCCGCTCCTGCCACGTCTGCCGACTCTTGGTCGCGCCATGCTGGGCTCCCATCGCCCTCAGTTCGTTGCGCGGCTCCTCGAATCCCTTCAGCTCGTACAGCGTGGTCAGCAGTGTCCACGCCTTCCACCCGCCGTCCTCCTCGACCAGCCGAAGCAGCCCGCGCCCCCGGCCGACAGCGGTCTCGAAGGTGAACCACGCCGTCGTCACCCCGTCGGTCGTGTCCGGCGGCTCCGACGTCGCGAACTCCGCCGGGTCGGTCCGCTCGAGGGTCTCGGTGAGCAGGTCGGTGACACCGGCAGGGTTCTCGACAGTGGTCAGGTTCCACGAGAACGCGATCAGGTCGCGCCAGAAACTCGTGCCGGCGAACAGCTCCGCGGCCCGGCGTACGTCGCGGTCGCGCAAGGCCGCGCCGAAGTCGGCCAGCCAACCGTCAGCGATCTCGGCCGGCGACGTGCCGGCCTCCGGTTCGAGAGTTTGGGTCATGGCACTCCTAGGGTCGGTCCTCGCGTAGCACTCACCTTCCCGCGCGAAGCCCGCCATCGACACCGTTGCAGCCGATTGCATTCGGGCTGTGGTGTGCCGTCCCCAGCCGACCTATTCTCGGCTCAGACCCTCGGCGCACGGAGGTGACGCATGGTCCCGGCTGCCTTCGGTGCCATCCCGCCGGGGATCGACCTGTCCGTGCGGGCCCGCGAGCTGCGCCGGATCCATCACGCCGTACTCGGTGGTGTCCGGCCGCCGCAACGGCCGCGCGCGGTGGTGGCCAGGTCCTGGTCCCGGGTGCTGCAGCTCGGGCTCGACCCCGACGCCGACAACGCCCGCGATCCACTCCCCTGGGACGAAGTGACCCGGCTGCGAACCGCGTCCCCGTTGGCGCTGGTGATCGACGAGCTGCGCGCTGTCCTGACCAGCATCGCCGACGCTTCGCAGTACCTGATGGTGGTCTGCGACGCCGACGGGATCATCCTCTGGCGCGAAGGCGCGGCCCGGGTCCGGATGACCGCCGACCGGCTCGGCTTCACCGAAGGCTCGCGCTGGACCGAGCAGGTGGTCGGCACCAACGCGATCGGTACGGCGCTGGCCGAGGCCGCTCCGGTGCAGCTGTTCTCGGCGGAGCATTTCGAGCAGAAGCAGCATCCCTGGTACTGCACCGCCGTGCCGATCCACGATCCACGAACCGGCGAACTGCTCGGCGTCGTCGACGTCAGCGGCCCGGCACTCACCCTGCACCCCGCGATCGGGGCCCTGGTCGCCAGCGCGGTTCGGCTCGCCGAGACCCGGCTCTGGCAACTCCACCAGAACCACCTGGACCGCCTCCGCCACACGGCCGAACACCTGATCGCCGGTACGACGGGACCGCTGCTGGTGGTGGACGATCACGGCTGGGTCGCACACCACCGCGGCGTCTCGACCCGCGACCGGATCGAGGCTCCGCGCGCCAACCACGCCATCGCCGTACCGGGTCTCGGCCTCGGAATCCCCGAGCGCCTCGCCGACGGCTGGCTGCTCCGCCCGACCGGCACGGAACGGCTCATCGAGCTCCGGCTGACGCTGGGCCAGACGCCAACCCTCGACGTCGCATCCGATACCGGCCCCTGGCGCACCTCGCTGACCCGGCGGCACGCGCAAATCCTCGTACTGCTGGCACGAGCTGGTGCCGAAGGCCTGACCGCCCGAACGCTGAGCACCGAGCTGTACGGCGACGCGGACCACCTGGTCACCGCTCGAGCCGAGGTCTCCCGCCTCCGCCGCGCGATCGGCGCGCTGGTCACCACCAACCCGTACCGCCTGGCACCCGGCGTCCAGCTGACCACCGAGCTCACAGAATCGCCCTCCTGACCGTGGATGGGGCGAGCGGCGTCCCGCAAGCCCACACCGTCATGGCCGGATGGCAACCGCACTCAGAACTACGGCAGGAGAGCGATCCCGGAGCTGCACCCCAAACTGTACTCATCCAGTAGACATTTAGGCGCCAGTCTCACCTGATGGACAGCGCCGGCGCCCCGAACGGTACCGAGGCGCGCGTAACGGTCGGGGCGGGGTGTTGCCAGCGGCCGCGACGGGCGAGCTCAGGCAGGACGCCCTCGCCGAACCAGTACGCCTCCTCCAGATGCGGGTAGCCGGAGAGGATGAACTCCTCGATGCCGACGGCGGCGTACTGCTCAATGAGATCAGCGATCTCGGCGTAAGAGCCGACCAGCGCAGTACCCGCTCCCCCGCGCACCAGGCCGACGCCGGCCCACAGGTTCGGGTAGATCTCCAGGTTCTCCTTCGTGCCCTGGTTGAGCTCGAGCATCCGGCGCTGCCCTTCGGCCTCGCTGCGCTTCAGGCCCGCCTGGACTCGCGCGATCTGCTCCTCCGGGATGCCGTCGAGCAACCTGTCCGCTTCGGCCCACGCAGCGGCGGCCGTGTCGCGGGCGATGGAGTGCAACCGGATGCCGAACCGGATCTCACGGCCCTCGGCCGCTGCCAAACGGCGTACTCGATCGACCTTCTCCGCCACGGCTGCCGGCGGCTCTCCCCAGGTCAGATAGACATCCGCGTGCCGCGCAGCCACCTGCAGCGCCGGAGCGGACGAACCACCGAAGTAGATCTCCGGAATCGGATCCGGGCGTTGCCCGAGAGTGGACTCCTCGACCTGCAGGTGCCGTCCGCGGTACGTGACAGTCTCCCCTGCCCAGAGTCGGGTGACGATGTCCAGGAACTCGCCGCACCGCTCGTAGCGCTCTTCTTTGTCGAGGAAATCGCCGAACATCCGCTGCTCGTGACTCTCGCCGCCGGTGACCACGTTGAGCAGCAGGCGTCCACCGGACAGGTTCTGAAAGGTGCCTGCCATCTGGGCCGCCAGCAGCGGCGAGGTCAGACCAGGGCGGAACGCGACCAGGAACTGCAGCCGGTCAGTGACCGCGGTGAGCATCGCAGTACTGATCCAGGCGTCCTCACACCAGGCTCCCGCCGGGGTCAGCGCCGCCTCGAAGCCGAGCTGCTCGGCACTGCGCGCGATCTGCCCGAGGTACGGAACCGACGCGGGCCGGCCGGACGAACCAGCCGTGACCCCATGCCCGCCGCCGACGACCTGCCGGCCATCACCGCCGTTGGTGGGGAGGAACCAATGGAACTTGAGTTGTCCGCCTGCCGCCATCGGACTCCTTCC
Organism: Kribbella sp. NPDC056861; assembly: GCF_040687575.1. Lineage (NCBI taxonomy): Bacteria > Bacillati > Actinomycetota > Actinomycetes > Propionibacteriales > Kribbellaceae > Kribbella > Kribbella sp. NPDC056861. Next base: position 60,753 of record NZ_JBFBNQ010000005.1, read on the forward strand.
GGATCTACCGCGCTGGCCGTTTATGTCAACCAGATTACTTGACAATGCCGCGGTGGCAGGCGGGCCATCTCATTCCTGACCGGGACTAGTGACCCAGGAGTTTCATCGCGATGACCGGGCTGAAGTCGCCGGCCTCCGAGCCGGAGTCGATGCCGCAGTCACCGTCCGATTCGCCGGGTGGCTTGACCCAGAGCTGCAGGTCGAGGCCGGTCGCGCCGCCGGCCCGGGGTGGCGCGCCGACGCGTTGACCGGCGGGGTTGCACCAGTCGTCGCCGTTCAGCGGGTTGCCGTTGCGGCTGGTGTCGATGACGAAGCGTTTGGCCGAGCCGAGGGCGGCGTTGACGGCCTGGGCATAGGTGACGTTGCGGGCGGTCGACTGGTAGTTCGACACGTTCAGCGAGAACCCGCGGGCCCGCGCGACACCGGCGGACTTCAGCCACTTGGCCGTCGTGGCGGCCGGGTTCCAGTCGTCGTGACCGGCGTCCAGATACGTCCAGGTGTTGGGCGCGGCGGATCGCAGGTGGTCGACCGCGTAGCTGAGCAGCGACAGCCGGCTCGTCTGCGCCGAGGAGCTCAGGCAGTCAAGGCCCGGCAGCGCATCTGGCTCCAGGACCACGATGGCCGGGTGCTTGCCGATCGATGCGGCCAGCGAATTGATCCACGCCCGGTACGCCGCAGGGCTCGCGGCTCCCCCACTCTCGCCGCAGTCCCGGGCCGGGTGGTTGTAGAAGACGAGCACCGGCAGCTTGCCGGCTTTCGACGCAGCCGACACGTAGGTCCGCGCGTCGGAGGCGTCCGCGCCGTCACCGTTGAACCAGCGCGCGATCGGGCGGTCGGCGATCCCGGCCTTGATGATCGCCCGCCGCGAGTCGCCGGCGTGCTCGCCGACCCAGTAGACCGGCTCGGACTGCGGATCGACGTACAGGCCGTTGGTCTGCGAGAGCGGATTGCCCTGCTGCGGAACCGGGGCCGAGGTCGGCGTCGTCGACGGCTTGGTGGTGGGCTTCGCGGTGGGTTTCCTGGTGGGCTTCGTGGTCGGTTTGACCGAGGCCTTCGCCGTTGACCGGCTGGTCGGCTTGCGCACCGCCGGGGCCGACGGCGTGCTGACCGGCGGCTTCGTGCTGGCTTCGGTCGAGGTGGGGATCGAGCCCTCCGGCCCGTCCGCCTTGGTCAGCACCGGCGTCGTACCGGCGGACGCTGCTGGGTCATCACCTCTCGCCAGCGCCACCGTCACTCCGACGGTGGCGGCGATCGCACCGGTCGCGGCGATCGCGACCACTGCCCTGGATCGGCCCATGTTTGGCAGCCGCATTTCGTCTCCTACTTCAGCTCATCCCCAGGCCAGCGACGAACATTAGTAGATAACGGCCAGATAACAAACCCTCAGAGTCGACCCAAAGCGCGCCGCAGCGGGTCGAGGCCGAGCGAGCCGAGGTTGAGCGCGTCCCGGTGGAACGTGCGCAGATCGAAGTCGGCGCCCTTGCGCTGCTTGGCCTCTTCCCGCGCCTGCAGCCAGATCCGCTCACCGAGCTTGTACGACGGCGCCTGCCCCGGCCAGCCGAGGTACCGGTTCACCTCGGCCTTCAGGAACGCGCTCTCCATCCGCGAGTGGCCGCGGAGGAATTCCAGGCCGAGATCCGCGTTCCAGGTCTCGCCCGGGTGGAAGCCGAACGGGTTGTCGCGCGGGATCTCCAGCTCCAGGTGCATCCCGATGTCGACGATCACCCGGGCCGAGCGGAAGCCCTGCGCGTCGAGCATGCCGAAGCGGGCTCCCGGCTCGTCGAGGTAGCCGAGCTCCTCCATCAGGCGTTCGGCGTACAGGCCCCAGCCTTCGCCGTGGCCGGAGACCCAGCAGCCGACTCGTTGCCAGCGGTTCAGCAGATCGGCCCGCAGCATCGTCTGGCCGACCTGGAGGTGATGCCCGGGAACACCTTCGTGGTAGACGGTGGTGACCTCTCGCCAGGTCGCGAAGTCCTCGATCCCGGCCGGCACGGCCCACCACATCCGGCCCGGCCGCGTGGTCAGATCCTCACTCGGCGGCGTGTAGTAGATGATGCCCTCCGAGGTCGGCGCGATCATGCACTCGATCCGCCCGATCTCGGCCGGGATGTCGAAGTGCTTGCCGCCCAGCTCCTGTACGGCGCCGTCGGCGAGCTCCTGCATCCAGTCCCGGAACGCTTCCTTGCCGTGGATCTTGCGAGCCGGGTCGGCGTCCAGCACCGCGGCCGCCGCCGGGATGCTGCGGTCGCCGTCGTTCAGCGAGGCCGCGATGGTCTGCATCTCCTGCTCGATCCGGGCCAGCTCCTGCCAGCCCCAGGCGTACGCCTCCTCCAGATCGAGAGTCGCGCCGATGTGAAAGCGAGAAGCGAGCTGGTACGCCTCCCGGCCGACCGCGTCCCGACTCGGGGCCTTCGGCAGCAGCTCGGTGGTCAGCCACTGGCCGAACTCACCGAACGCCTTGCTGGCCGCGATCGCGGCCGCCTCCACCTTGGTCTTGACGTGATCAGGCGCCTCCGTGGTCAGCCCGATGAAGTAGTCGTTGCCCTCCGAGCCACTCCACTCGGCACTCCGCTGGGCCAGCACACCGACCTGCCGAGCCGACGAGACCCGACCCTCAGCGGCCTGCTGCAGAAGGGTTTCGCGGTACCCGTCGAGCGTCTTACCGACCTGATCCAGCCGACTACCGAGGTTGTCCCAGTCGTCATCGGTGGCGGTCGGCATCAGGTCGAAGACCGCGCGCAACTCCACCGGGACACACGAGATCCCGTTCAACTCGTACTGCGGAATCGCGGCCGCGTAACGCTCCGCCTCCAGCTCGATCCGCTCCAGCAACGCATCCCTGGCCGTCTCCTCCCGGAAGGACGAGACCTCGACGGCTTTCGCCTCGGCGATGGTGACCCGGTGCAGCTCGGTCAACGCCTCGAACCCGGCCGGCGACCGATCCGGCAACTGGTCCTCGTTGCCCTGCATTCCCATGATCGTCGCCGCGGCCGGCGACAGCTCGGCATGAGCCTCGAGAAAGCGTTCGGAGAGCACGTCGATCGGGCTGCGTGGTGCCGTCGTCTCGGTCATCGGGCGACAGTACCGTCGCGACCGGAGCCACCGGAATGCCTTACTGCGCGGGTTTTCCCGGCTGTTTCAAGGGTTATCCAGGCCTCGCCCAGTCAAGCCAACGCTCGATTGAACCGTCCCATTAGTTGCCTAGGGCAATAACTTCCGCGTGAGTGATAGTGCTCACAGACGGTTACGCCAACTACCGTGAGTGGCAGCCTTCACCTTATTGTGATCTCCCGTGCCTACCGCCCCCGCCCCCTCTGACCTGACCGCCATCGTTCCCGCTCTGCCCGGAGATCGCCTCACACTGGCCGACTTCGCCGGGCTCGCGACCACCGTCGCCGGCTACCCCTACGTGAAGCTCGTGCTCGACCAGGAGACGTCGACCGTCCACCTGATCGACGGCGCCGACCGGATGCTGCACGTCCAGTACGTCGGTGAACGGATCCTCGGGATGACCCGCGCCGAACTGGCCCGCAACCTGGATGCCTTCAACGACTCCGTCTACCGCGCCGCCGACCGCCGCTTCCTGCTCGGCACCCTCGCGCTGCACGACCGGCCCGAGCACGGTGGGCAGTTCTTCTCGCTGGAGACCGTCGAGGTCGACACGATGGGTCCTGACCTGCTGCGCTCCTTCTACGGTACGGTCCGCACTCTCGTCGACGACGCCGTACCGGTGTTGCTGAAGCCCGCCAACCATCTGCAGGAAAGCTTCCTGCAGCAGCCGTCCGAGCAGCTCCCGCTGATCCTTGCCCACGAGCTCTACTCGACCGCGCCGTACGTGCCACTCAACCCCGGTACGACGATCGGCCGGCTCCGGATCTTCAGCGACGAAACCGCCTACCGGACCACCACCGACCCGGTCCGCTGGCACGACATCCTCGTGATGGCCCGGATGCCCGACGACATCCCCCGGGTGGCCGGCCTGATCAACGCCCGGCACACCACGCCGCTGTCGCACACCAACGTGCTCGCGGCCGGCTGGGGTATCCCGAACGCCATCCAGCAGGGCGCCCTGCAGCGGCTGGCCGAGCTCGACGGCAGCTGGGTCGAGCTGATCGTGGACCCGGCCGCCCCGGAGTTGACGGTCCGCGCGATCACCAGGCCGGACTCCGTCGATGCCGGGCCGGCCTGGGCAGCCACGCAGGTCGACATCGGCAAGCCCGATCTGGCCGCGGCGCAGATCCTTCCGCTAGAGGACCTGCGCTCCACCGACGCGCACCGCTTCGGCACCAAGGCGGCGAACCTCGGCGAGCTCACCGCAGTACTGCGGGACGGATCGCCTTACTGGCTTGGCTTCTACCAGGCACCCCGGCCACCGCGGCCGCACCTGCTCGAGTACCTCGCGCGGCATCTCGCCACGTCGAGCACCGACAGCACCACGCTGGACCAGGCCGCGCATCGGATGCTCACCGAGCACGCCGTCGTACCGCGGGGGATCGCGTTGCCGTTCGCGCTGCAGCAGCAGTTCCTGGAGTCGTCGCCGGCCATCCAGCAGACCATCGGCAAGCTCAAGATGGCGCTCGCCCTCGGTGGCGAGATCGACGGACTGTGCGCCGAGCTGGGCGCCCTGATCCGCGACACTCCCCTGCCCACCGAGCTGCGCACCCTGATCGAGGACGCCGTACTGCGGCACCTCACCGGCGCCGGCCGGGTCGTCGTCCGCAGCTCGTCGAACGCCGAGGACCTGATCGGCTTCTCCGCCGCCGGCATCTACGAGTCGGTCCCCGAGGCCGAGTCCGTCGAGGACGTGATCGACGCGATCCAACGGGTCTGGGCCTCCCTGGTCACCACCCGCGGCGTCCTGCTCCGCGACGAGGCCGGGATCGGGCTGTCGGACTGTTTCATGGGTGTCGTCATCCAGCAGCAGCTCGACGGCGCGCTCGGCGGCGTGATGGTCACCACCAACCCGCTGGATCGCAACGACTTCCGCTCCGTCCTGCTCAACCTCGCCCGCAACTCGGTCGACGACGTCGTCTCCGGTGCCCGCGATCCCCTGCAGCACCTCTACAACACGATGGAGGGCGGCAGCCGGACCGTTGCCCTGGGCGCCGAACCGGGCGACGTGGACGACCAGGCCAAGGCGACCCTCGGCCGGCTGGCCCTGATCGGACGGTTGCTCCAGGCCCACTTCGCGGGGGCCGACGGCAACGTCGACGCACCGGTGGACGTCGAGTGGCTCGTCGACGGCGACCGGATCGTGCTGCTGCAGTGCCGTCCGTACCAGCTCGGCGCGTGAGCGCGGCCGGTCCCGATGCGGTGCGGGTGATTCGCCGCTACAACGCGTTCCAGTTGTTCGCCGGTCTCCTCTGGTGGTTGCCGGTCTTCTACGTGTTCCAGAAGACGGCCGGCCTGTCCGACCCGGAGATCTTCTCGATCCAGAGCATCTTCTACCTGGCGTTCTGTCTGTTCGACATCCCGACCGGCATGATCGCCGACCGCTTCGACTACCGGCGTTGCCTGCAGGGCGGCTCGGTCATCCTGGTGGTCGCGAACGTGATCCCGGTCTGGTCGCCCAGCTTCGCGGGCTTCCTGATCCAGTTCCTGCTGATCGCGTTGGCCCACTCACTGTTCTCCGGCGCGGGCAGTGCCTATCTGTACGAGTACCTGCAGCGCACCGGCAACGAGGGTGCTTACCAAGGCGCGGAAGGTTCTGCCCGGGCGTGGACGCTGATCGGGCGGATCGTGTGTCTGCCCGCGGCAGGCTTCCTCACCACCTGGTGGGGTCCGTCCCCGTACGTGTTGTCGGCAGTGACCTGCGGCATCGCGGCCGTGATCGCGCTGGGCTTCCCTGCTCTGCCCAAGACCGATTCCGACGATTCAGACGTCATCGAGCCGGTCTGGCCGGCGCTGGCCGGTGCCCTCCGGTCACTGGCGAACTCCAAGCGCCTGATGCTGCTGATGGCGCAGGGCATCGCGATCTTCACCCTGGTCCGGATCGGGCAGGCCAACCTGTTCCAGCCGATCCTCGAATCCAAGGACCTGCCGCTGCACTGGTTCGGCGTACTCATGGCCGCGACGACCGTGTTCGAGGTGGCTGGCGCCGCGCGGTCCAAGGTGCTCGCGCGCTTCGGGCAGATCCGGGTCGTGCTGGTGCTGACCGTGCTGATGGCGGTCGCCCTCGCCTCGGTCATCCCGCTCGGCCTGGCCGGCACGCTGGCCTGCCTCGCGGTCTTCTCCCTCGCCTCAGGGCTCGCGTTCCCGGTCCAGCGCAAGCTGGTGAACTCAGCCATCACCGAACCTTCGCGGCGCGCCACGCTGCTGTCGATCGAATCGCTCGCCGACCGGGCCGTCTGTGCCCTGGTCGTCTTCGTCCTGGGCCTGTTCCTGCCCCGCGGCGCGATGTCGGGCTTCCTGGTCGCACTCGCGGCAGCCGTCACCGTGGCGATGGTCGTCCTCGCCGTACTCGTCAACCGAAGCCGCGACCGCGCGGCCACCAAGGAGAGCGTCGCGTGAAGAAGATCCTGTACGTCTACGTCAAGGGCGGCGCTCCGCTGGAGACCGCGTTCCCCAGGATCGCCGCCTGCGGCGAGCTGCACGTACTGGCACTGTCACCGCTGCCCGAGGCGGGCAAGGAGATCTGGGAGCCGGTCTGTACGTCGGTCACCGTGCTGGACGGAACTCAGCTGACACCGGGCGAGCCGGTCGTCGAGGCGATCGTCGCGCATGCCCGTGAGCTGGGCGCTGATGCGCTCTTCACCTTGTCGGAGTTCGCAGTACTGGCTGTGGCCAACGCCGCGGACCGGCTCGGGCTGGCCGGCGCCGGGCCGGGCATCCGGGTCGCGCGTGACAAGCGGCTGATGCGCCAGGCGTGGCAGGCTGCCGGCGTACCGATCCCCCGCTTCCGTCGGGTGGACTCCGCTGCCGATCTCCACGGTGCGTTGGCTGCGCTGACTCCGCCGCTGCTGCTGAAGCCGGCCTGGGGCGCGGGCTCCGTGGCCCAGCTGGTGCTGACCTCGCAGGACCAGGTCGACGGCGCGTGGGCGGAGATCGAGCAGGCGCTGGAGCTGGGCGGCCAGGTCGGCATGAACGAGCTGTACGAGCAGAACACCGACGCCGACCGGCTGGTCGAAGAGATCATGGACGGCACCACCGAGGGCTGGTACCCCGAGCCCGGCTACGGCGACTACCTGAGCGTCGAGGGTATCGTTGCCAAGGGCAAGTACCACGCGTTGGCGATCACCGCCAAGCTGCCGACCGTGCCGCCGTACATCGAGGTCGCCAGTACTTCGCCCTGCGTGCTGCCGGTCGAGCTGCAGCGGCGGATCGAGGAGGTGTCGCGCCGTGCGGTCGACGCGCTCGGCCTGGACACCTGCGGCACCCACACCGAGCTCAAGCTGCGAGCGGACGGCGAACTGGTGGTGATCGAGGTCGGCGCCCGCTTCGGCGGACTGCTGACAACCCGGCAGGCCGAGATCGTCTTCGACCTGGACCCGATCGGGATGCTGATCCGCGAGCAGCTCGGCGAGCAGGTCGACTATCCGCCGGCCATGCTGGTCGAGGGCGGTCGTGCTGCCGCGTCGGTGGCCGTAGTACCGGCCAATGCTGCTGGTACGCCGTGGCAGACCCAGCCACTCTGGAATCCCGAAGAGGTGGACTGGGCCGGCTTGCTGTCGCCCGGGAGCACCATCGAACCGGTGCCTGCCTTCATGCTCCCGGCCGGCACCCGGGTCCCCGAGTTCGACCCGTCCGGTGGCTCGCGCAACTGGCTGGGAGTGTTCCTCCTGACCGCCGTGGACGCCGCGACACTGGCTCGCGACTGCCGCGCCATCCTCGACGGCCTGGAGGCTGCTCTCCCTGGCTAGCTGAACGGAACCAGGACTCGCCACACCGGCAGGTAGGCGGGGCGGTTCGGCTGGCCGATCAGGTAGCCGGTCAGCCCCGTCTGCTCCGCCACGGTGATCTCACCGGGGGTCTCCCCTTCGTAGAACGAGCGGCACGGGGCCGCCGTGTCCCGGGCCCGCTCGAACAGGGCGGTGGCGGGCTTGGACTCGGCCTTCGTGCGCGGGGTCAGGAACCGGTCGCCGAACCAATCCCACGGGAACGGCTGCGCCTCCGCCCAGGTCGAGTTGATGAAGGCCTTGGTCGCGGTGGCGCGCTCCGCGTCGGTGGCACCCCACTCCGGCGGCACGTTGGTGATCACGCCGATCGGCGCTCCGACGGCCCGGAGCAGCCGCAGATGCCGCAACGCTCCGGGCATCCAGGTCGTCTTGCCGGGCACCGAGGTGTCGACCAGCGTGTTGCCGAGGTCGAACCAGACCACGGAACAGGTCGGCCGGTGCTGCTCAGCCTGGGCCACCGGAGCAGCGGAGGCCGACGTTGCGGGTACGAAGACAACGGAGGCCCCCAGAAGGGCTGTCACCAGCCAGGCGATGCGTTTCATGATCGAGGACTCCCTGTGGGGCGGAATTCGAGCCGGATGGTCCCGAAGGTGGAATTCTGCTGTATCGGGACTTCAGCCGCCTGTCAGGCCGCGTGCCGGTACGTCGGATAGGTGAGGTAGCCCGCGTCGCCGCCGGCGTACCAGGTGTCCTGGTCGTGGTCCGCGATCGGCAGGCCGAGCCGCAACCGCTCGACCAGGTCGGGGTTGGCGATGAAGGCCCGGCCGAAGCTGATCAGCTCCGCGCCCAGACCCAGCCAGCGGTCGGCCATCGCGCGATCGGTGGCGACCGGGCCCATCGGGAAGGCCGGGTTGACGATCAGGGTGCCCGGCCAGGCGCGGCGCAGGTCGAGCAGCACCTCCTCGCCGATGGTCGCTTCCAGGTGCACGTAGGCGAGGTCGAGCTTGGCGAGCTCACCCAGCAGCGCGGTGTACATCTCCGGTACGTCGGTCTCGTCGGCGCCCCAGATGCCTGATCCGGGCGAGAGCCTGATGCCGGTCCGGCTACCGCCGATCGCGTCGGCCACGCCTGCGGCTGCCTCGACCGCGAAGCGGATCCGGTTGCTGATCGAGCCGCCGTACCGGTCGGTGCGGAGGTTGGCCGACGAGGAGAGGAACTGGGTGATCAGATACCCGTTCGCGCCGTGCAGCTCGACGCCATCGAAGCCGGCCGCGATCGCGTTCGACGCGGCGACGGCGTACGAGGCTGCCTGCTCCGGCACCTCGTCGGTCGTCAACGCGCGAGGCATCGGCGCAGGCTTCGGCCCGGACGGCGTGAACACCTCCCCAGTAGCCGGTACTGCGGACGGCCCGGCGGGCTGGAACCCCGTCGTCTCGACGTGCGAAACCCGTCCACCGTGCATGAGTTGGGCGAAGATCCGGCCGCCGTTGGCGTGGACGGCCTGCGTCACCGGCAGCCACGACGCGACCTGCTCGGCAGTGTGCAGGCCCGGCGTACCGGGATTGGACTGGCCGAGCAGACTCGGTTGCACGCCTTCGCTGACGATCAGGCCGGCGCTGGCGCGCTGCGCGTAGTACGTCGCCATCGAGGCGGTCGCCAGCCCTCCCGCCGCGGCGCGGACCCGGGTCATCGGCGCCATCACGACGCGGTTCGGCAAGGAGAGGTCGCCCAGCGGCGAGCGGTCGAAGAGGGTGAGTTCGTTGGTCATGTCGACTACGCTAAAACCTGACACTGACGTCAGAGGCAAGTCATGAGAGGTGGATCACGATGCGGATCGGAGAACTGGCCGACCGGGCCGGGGTCAGCGTCCGCTCCCTGCGGTACTACGAGGAGCAGGGTCTGCTGACCAGCACCCGCAGCCCGTCCGGGCAGCGGCACTACACCGAGATCGAGGTCGAGCGGGTCATCTTCATCCAGCGGATGTACGCCGCCGGCCTGTCCAGCCGCACCATCATCGAAGTACTCCCCTGCACCGACGCGCCGAGCGAGGAGAACTCCGACGCCGCCCTCGAGCGGCTGGTGCTGGAGCGGGACCGTATCACCGATCACATCAACGACCTGGTCCAGACCCGGGACGCCCTCGACGGCCTGATCGGCATGAACCGCGCCCACCGCGCCACCCTCTCCGAGCCTGCTACCTCGCTACGTTCCTGACCAGCCAGTGCGCCAGCGGGCGCAACTGAACGAAGACGGCGAGCACCCGATCGACCGCCGCGGCGGTGTGGATCCAGTCGTCGCAGCCGAGCGGCCGGCCCACGATCAGAGACTTGTGCCGCAGCAGCTCCGCCCGTGGATGGTCCGCCGGAAACCCTCTCAACGACCGCTTCAGCAGGTCGCCCGAGAGCTCGTACCCGTCTCCTTGCAGCTTCCGGAGGATGCCGGCCAACTGCTCCCCGGACCCCGGGTTGGCCACCGCGGTCCGGTACCGCTCGATCTGCACCGACGGCGCGTACCACCACGCCAGGCTGACCCCCAGCCCGTCGAGATCGAACCCGACCCCCAGCTCGACATTGGGCGCCAACCGAACGATCGCGCTCTGCCGCTGCCAAGCCCGCAGCAGCACCTCGCCATAGCCCCAGACCGAGAAGTCCTCGTACTCCTCGTCCGCGGCCGCCACCGCATCGAGCAACTCGACCATCGGCCGCCGAACCAGCTGCTCACGATCCTTCCGGCACTGCCGCCTGACCTCCGCCGAAGGCTCCCCCTCGAGCTGCAGCAGCACGTCGAAGGCCGACTCCGGCCAACCCTCGAACTCTCCCGTCACAGCCCAGCATCCTAGCCAGCCACCCGGACAGTTTCGGTGGAAGTGCATCCGGCGGGGGTCTGGGGACGGAAGTAGCTGCGTAGGCGGCTTCGAGCCGCGACGTAGCTACGGAAGGAAAGACTCATGCGCACTGGTTCTCGCCGGCTCGCGACGGCAGCGGCCGCCTTGACCTTGACGATTGCGGCCACTCTCGGGGCCGCCGTGCCGGCCAACGCGACGGGCAAGCTCGGCACCAGGAGTCTGGCGGCTGTGCTGGCTGCGGACGGTGACAAGTTCGACCGGAACTGGAACGACTACGACATTCTCGCCCAGGCGGTCGGTGCGGTCCTCGCGGCCAAGCCGAACAGCTCGGTCGGTGTGCTTGCCGATGGCAAGGTCGCGCTGACGGCGTTCCTGCCGAGCGACCGGGCCTTCCGTTCGCTGGCCGCCGACCTGACCGGCAAGTGGTATCGGTCCGAGCAGGAGTTGTTCACCGCCTTGGCGACGCTGCTCGGGATCGACACGATCGAAGCCGTGCTGCTCTACCACGTGGTTCCCGGCGCGACGATCACCAGCAAGACCGCGCTCAAGTCCGACGGCGCCAAGCTGGCGACCGCGTTGCCGGGCGCGAGTTTGACGGTCGATGTGCTCAGCAAGCGGTACCGGCTCATCCGATTGATCGATGCCGATCGCACCGACGCCGACCCGTGGCTCAACCCCTGGGCGCTGGACATCAACCGTGGCAACCGGCAGATCGGGCACGGCATCTTCCTGGTACTCCGCCCGCTGGACATCTGAGGTAGGCGGCAACCAGGCGAGGTCCAGCCAAGGACCTTGCCTGGTTGCCGTTGGTGAGATCAGCTGACGGTGACCCGGTCGATGTCCGGGGCCCAGCCGCTGGGGTTGGCGAAGGTGATGCTGTTGGCGGAGCCGGACTGGAGGGTGCGGGTGACAGTGAGCGACCCGACTGTGTTCCAGTCGGCGGTCGCCGGGAAGCTGACCGACTGCCCGTTGACGACCGCCGTCCTGGCGACCGCGGACGAGTAGTAGATCGTGACCGACTTCGAGCCACCCGATCCGCCGTTGACGCCCTGGATCGCCAGCGTGCCGGAGTTGTTGCCGATGTAGCCGACCTTGGCTCCACCCGAGCAGCTGGAACAGGAGGCGACCAAGGCCCCGCCCGCGAGACTGTTGCCTGAGGCTTCGGCTTCGTACGTCGCGGAGCTGCTGCCGGTTCCGACCGTGACCGCACCCAGGCCGACCCAGCCGTCGGCGTTCTGGGTCGCGTTGGCGAACCGGAGCTTCTTGGCGGTGGCCGAGGTCGCTTCGAGGGGGTTCTTCACCCGGAGCACCCACTGATAGTTGCCCTGGGCCACATCACCGAGGTTGACCGGCGTCTGGAAGTACTGCGGATAGCCGAAGTCGCGATAGGTCGGGTCGCTGCCGACGTTCCAGTCGGGGAAGGCCCGGAGCATCAGCGGCTTGATCGTGCGCAGGTCCCAGGAGGTGTCCCAGCTCTTCACCACCGTCCCGGCGCTGTTCTTCAGGCCGACGGTCATCTTCCACGGGTAGTAGAACGGCGCGACCCCGGTGTTGCTGATCTCCACACCGAGATTCGTGGTACCGGCGGCCGTGTTCTTGAAGTACGCCTTGTTCACAGTGAGGTTGTAGCCCATCAGCCGGGTCGCGGCGCCGACATTCGCGTTGCCCGCGGAGTAGTTGGCCGACTGCTCGTTGATCTTCCAGGTGGTGTGCTCGAGCTCGATACACGCCTTCATGTTGTCGACCGATCCGGACCCGCCCGGCCAGCTGTCGAACGCCGAGCCCTGGATCTCCGGCCGGACCTCGCCACCCATCGACGTGGTGATCCACTTGTTCTCGGTACCGGTGTTGAGATTGCGCTGCAGCTGCGAGTACGACGCTCCGCCCATGGACTGCGGCAGCGTGACGCCAGCCAGGGGCGAGCCTTCGCGGTAGCAGAACGAGTCGTCGTGATAGCCGATGTCCTTGCTGTTGGCCGCTCCCCCGGCCGCCTCGGGATAGCGGATCTCCAGCTTGGTGGTGTTGAAGGCGTTGTCGTACGCGGTGATCAGCTGCGCGCCGTTCGCGTCGGTGGGCATGTAGTTGGGGTAGCCGTCGGCAGTGTCGGTGTCGTACGGCCAGGTGTGCCACTCGCCCCAGAGGCCGACCAGGCCGAGGTGGATGAAGCCGATCCGCGGGTCACCGTCGTACCGGGCGCCGAAGGCAGCGATGAAGTTCTTCAGCGCGTTCACCAGGTACGGGCTGTCGTAGTCGGGCTGCGTGACGTTCCAGTAGGTGTCGGACCGGTTGTTCACGTTGCCGTTGAAGCACGACGGGATCGCATTGCCGGGATGGGTGCCGGTGCCGCCGGGGTAGACCATATAGAACCGGATCGCGGCCTGGTTCCCCTGACTGGCGGTCTCGTTCAGCATGTTGTCGAGGATGGTCCAGTCGTAGCTGCCGCAGTTGCCGGCGTTCGTCATCACCTCGGACAGGCCGAAGTACCCCCAGGTCAGGGAATGTGGGTAGCCGGTGTTCTGGTTCGCGCCGGGCGAGTAGAACCGCGCGAATCCCTTCAGCGGGTTGTCCAGCGGACCGTCGGCGGCCTGCAGCGTGTGCGCCTGCAAGGCCGGATCAGGGTTGGCCGGCGGTGCGGGCCGGGACGGCGGACCAGCCGGAACAGCGCCGACCGGGGTCACCGCCGCCACGGTCAGGCTGAGCGCCGCTGCGACGGCGGTGAACGCGGCCAGCAGGCGGCGGCCGCGGGTACGAAGGTGCATGGCTTCTCCTCGGGGCGAATATGAAGAAGTGTTGACAAACTTCCGAATAACTACATCATTAATCCCGAGTGGGCTTGCTGACAAGAGCTCGCCGGAGCCGATCGAAGGACAGCTATGGGCAGACAACGGGACGACCGGCGGGTCGCTTGGTGGTTCGTCGCACCGGTGCTGGTGGGATTCGCTGTTTTCTATGCCTATCCGGCCGCCCGGGGCATCTGGTACTCGCTGACCGACTACACGATGCTCGGCACCCCGGACTTCGTCGGCACGGAGAACTACGCGAACCTGCTGGCCGACCGGCAGTTCTGGAGCTCGATGCTCGTCACCGCGTACTACGTCGTGCTGAACGTCGGATCGCAGACCGTGCTCGCCCTGGTGGTGGCAGCGCTCATGCACCGCCTCACCGGCTCAGTGGTACTCCGGGCGACGCTGCTGGTCCCCTGGCTGGTCCCGAACGTGACGATCGGCCTGCTCTGGATGTGGCTGCTCGATACCAACCTCGGACTCGTCAACCACCTGCTGCGCTCGGTCGAGCTCGACACGATCGGCTTCTTCACCGACGCCTCCTGGGCGATGCCGGCCGTTGCCGGGATCAACACCTGGGCCTACACCGGCTACACCGCGCTCCTGCTGTACGCCGGAATGCTGCAGATCCCGCAGCACCTCTACGAGAGTGCGGCGATCGACGGCGCCGGCGAGCTGCGGCTCTTCACCAAGCTCACCCTGCCGCTATTGCGACCGGTGCTCGCCCTGGTGCTGGTCGTGACGCTGATCGGCTCGTTCCAGATCTTCGACACGATCGCCGTCACCACCAAGGGCGGACCGGTCTCCGCGACCCGGGTCATCTACTACTTCATCTACCAGCAGGCCTTCAGCTACTTCCACATGGGCTACGCCGCCGCGGCCGCCGTCTTCCTGGCCCTGGTGCTCGGCGTGTTCACCTTCGTCCAGCTGCGCTTGCTGAAGGCATCAAGTTCGGACCTGGCATGAGAGGGCCCGGAATGAAAGGACCTGGCATGAAGTCGAATCCAGGACGGATCCTCGCCTGGGGCTTCCTGATCATCTTCCTCCTCGTGACGATCTTCCCGTTCTACTGGATGGTCCGGACCGCGATCACCCCGGCCGCGGACCTCTACAACGACAGCAGTTCGCTACTCCCCGACCAACCGACCTTGATCAACTTCGCCCGGGTGCTCGGTCTCACCACCGAGGCAGAGGCCAGAGCAGCAGGCGGCTCCGGAGCACGCCTGGACTTCAGCCGCTACCTGCTGAACTCGGTGATCTACTGCGGACTTATCGCGGGCGTCCAGACCCTGTTGTGCTCGATGGCGGGCTACGCGTTCGCCAGGCTGCGGTTCCCGGGCCGCGATCTCACCTTCACCCTGCTGGTCTCCGCGCTGATGGTGCCGCCGATCTTCACGCTGCTGCCGAACTTCGTCCTGGTCAAGCAGCTCGGCTGGATCAACACGATGGCCGGCATGGTCGCGCCGACCATCCTGATGACCCCGTTCGCGGTCTTCTTCCTGCGCCAGTTCTTCCTGTCCCTGCCGCGCGAGGTCGAGGAGGCCGCCACCCTGGACGGCGTCGGGCCGTGGGGAATGTTCTGGCGGGTCGCGATGCCGATGAGCCGTGGACCGCTGATCACGATCGGGCTGACCACCACCGTCTGGGCCTGGAAGGACTTCCTCTGGCCGCTGCTGGTTGGCCGCGGCGAGGAGCACCGTCTGGTGACCGTTGCCCTGGGCGTGTTCCTGCAGCAGTCGCCCAACACCCAACCCGACTGGACCGGCCTGATGGCCGCCTCCACCTTGTCCGTGCTGCCCGTTCTGCTGCTGCTCGTCGTGCTGGGGAAGCGACTCGTGCAGTCACTGAGCTTCACGGGCGGCAAGTAACACCACTACTCCCTGGGAGGGGAACCATGACACGCATCCTGAAGACCGGCGCGGCGCTACTGGCCTTGTCGCTGGCCGCACTGACCGGCTGCTCCTCAAGCGACGACTCCGGCGCCGGCGGCGCGGTCACGCTGGACTACTGGCTCTGGGACGACAACCAGAAGGCGCCGTACCAGGCTTGCGCCGATGCCTTCCACGCCGCGAACCCGGACATCACCGTCAAGATCACCCAGACCGCCTGGGCGCAGTACTGGCAGAACCTGACCACTCAGCTGGCCGCTGGTGACGCGCCGGATGTGTGGACCGACCAGGCCTCGTACTACCCGCAGTTCGTGACCAGCAACCAGATCCTCGACATCCAGCCGTTCGTCGACCGGGACAAGGTCGACTTGACCCAGTACCAGGCGGGGCTGGCGGACCTGTACGCCAAGGACGGCAAGCGGTACGGCCTGCCGAAGGACTGGGACACGATGGCGCTGGTCTACAACACCGCGCAGCTCAAGGCCCAGGGCATCGAGCCGGCCTCGTTGGCCGATCTCACCTGGAATCCCAGCGACGGCGGGACCTTCGAGCAGTTGATCGCCAAGGCGACCGTCGACGAGAAGGGCCGCAACGGGCTGGATCCCGCGTTCGACAAGACGAAGATCAAGACCTATGGCTTCCTACCCGAGTGGGCCGACGGTTCGCAGGGGCAGAACGGCTGGGGAAACCTTGCCGTCAGCAACGGTTTCGGCTATCTCGACAAGAACCCGTGGGGTACGCAGTACAAGTACGACGACCCGAAGCTGGCGGCGACCATCGACTGGTTCAAGTCGCTGATCGCCAAGGGGTACGCGCCGCCGCTCGACAAGGCCTCGACGCTGTCCCGGGACGCTCTGCTCAACGCGGGCAAGGGCGCTATCACCTTCGCCGGCTCCTGGATGATCAACAGCTACCTCGCGCCGGAGTCCAAGGTGAAGTTCGCCTTCGCGCCGCTGCCGGCTGGACCGGAGGGGCGGAAGACGGCTATCAACGGCCTGTCGGATGCCATCAATGCGGGGACCGAGCACCAGGAGGAGGCCTGGAAGTGGGTCAAGTTCCTCGGCTCGGCCGACTGCCAGAACCTGGTCGGCGCCAGCGGTGTCGTCTTCCCGGCCATCACCGCCGCCGGCGAGAAGGCGCTGGCCGCCCACAAGACCAAAGGCCAGGAGGTCCAGGTGTTCGTCGACCAGGCCAAGGCCGCCGACGGGACCTTCTTCCTGCCGATCAGCGAGCACGGGAACGAGATCTCGCAGCTCGTCCAGGACGGCATCCAGTCCGCAGTACTCGGCCAGTCCGACTCGGCGACCGCTTTGAAGAAGGCCAACGACCAGGTCAATGCCCTGTTCAAGTAGAAGGAGAGAGATGGCACTGCTGATCGAGCTGGGCGGACACACCCTCGCGCTGCGCCACGACGGACCAGGCGAACCCCGCACCGCCGACGGAGGGGTGATCCTCCCGGCGGGGCGGGTCGCACTCCTGCACGGCCTCGGCGACAGCCTGTTCTACCGGCACGGGCAGAACTCGTGGAGCCCTTGCGGCTGGCGGCGGTTCTCCGAGCTGCCGCTGCGGATCGCCGATCCGGTACGCCGGGTCACCGCCGACGACGACACCTGGGACGACCCGTGTCGGCACCACTCGTCGGCCGTCGCCGCGATCCAGGGCGACGACGGCGACGTGTTGCTGCTGGGCGCATTGGGTCTGGGCGTGCCGCGGTTGACCGCCGACCGCGACACGCTCGCCGGTTGGTACGAGTCGGGCGGCGCGCCGTGGTTCGCGGCGTACGGGCCGGAGGAGATCGTCTTCGCTGCCTACACCCACCAGCTCGCTCAGCACCTCGGGCAGGGTCGCAACCGGGCCGGCAACGTCTGGTGCTCCTGGTACGCGTACTACGAGGAGATCACCGAACAGCAGCTGAACAAGGACATCGACGCCTTGCAGGGTCTGCCCTTCGACGTGGTGCAGGTCGACGACGGCTGGGAGGAGAAGGTCGGCGACTGGCAGGCCAACGGCAAGTTCCCGGCCGGGATGAGCGCCTTGGCGGAGCGGATCACCGATGCCGGGATGAGCCCGGGGTTGTGGGTGGCGCCGTTCATCGCGCTGCCTGATTCGCGGCTTGCCGTCGAGCGTCCCGAGTTGTTGCTGCGCGACGAGCACGGAGTACCGGTGGTCGCGGGCTACAACTGGGGCACCGGGTACTACGCGCTCGACGTCACCCTCCCGGCGACGCAGGACCATCTCACCGAGCTGACCCAGCGGATCGTGCACGAGTGGGGTTTCCGATATCTCAAGCTCGACTTCATCAACGCGGCCGCGGTTCCCGGCGTACGGGCGAATGGGATGGGTCGCGAAGAGGCCTATCGCGAGGCACTCGCGGTGATCCGACGGGCGGCGGGCGACGACGTGTATCTGCTGGGCAGCGGCGCGCTGCTGCTGCCGTCCCTCGGGATTCTCGACGGGTTGCGCAGTGGACCCGACGTCGCGCCGATGTGGCAGAACTACGCCAGTGACGACCCGTCCGACGCGATGGCCCGCAACGCGGTCGTCAATACCCTGCACCGGCTATGGCACGCACCGGTCGCGGAGGTGGATCCCGACGTGATCTATTTCCGCAGCCGGCTGAACCTGCTCACCGAGCAGCAACAGAGCTGGCTGCGCGACCTCGCCGCCATCTGCGACTTCCGGGCGGTCTCCGATCCACCGTCCTGGCTTCGCCCCGACGAACTGCAGGCGATGACGGACTATCTGGGCGCTGCTCCGGTGGTCGAGCGGGCCGGCCGGTACAGGTATCGGATCGACGGCCGGGACGTCGACTTCGCTGCCGCGGTGGAGCCGCCGATCGGCGGTTCCTATCCGATCAGTTGATAGTGTTCCCGGGTGCGACGAGGGAGCAAGAGGCTGTGACCGAGGGCGCCGTCACCGGCGTGGACCTGCCCCGGCTTCGTGAGCTCAACTCGCTGACGATCGTCCGGGCGTTGCGTGATCACCCGCCCTCGACGGTGACCGAGTTGTCGCAACGCACCGGCCTGTCCCGTCCGGCGGTCGACCTGATCGCCCAGAACCTGGTGGCTGACGGCTGGGCCACCGTGATCGAGGCGGGCTCCAGCAGCGCGGTCGGACGACCGGCCCGTCGATACCAGTTCCGCAGTACTGCGGGTTATGTCCTGGGCGTCGACGTCGGGGTGCACAAGGTGCTGGCGCTGGTGGCCGACCTGAACGGCGAGGTGCTGCAAAGTCACCGGGTGGCAGTCGCCGCGGACGCCGACCCCGAGGCACGGCTCGCGGCCCTGGACGAAGCGATCCAGAAGTGTCTCGCCGCGGCGAAGAAGAAGGCGAAAGACTTGTGGGCGGTGACGATCGGCGTCAGCGGGCCGGTCGATGCCAGCGGGCGGACCACCCTCTTCACGCCCATCCCCGGCTGGGAGCAGGTCGATCTGCCGGCCCACCTGGCCGGACGCTTCTCCTGCCCGATCATCGTCGAGAACGACTGCAAACTGGCTGCCCTCGCCGAGCGGTGGAAGGGCGCCGCCAGCGACGCGGCTGACGTCATCTACCTGCTGGCCGGCATGCGGATCGGCGCCGGGCTGATCCTCGACGGCGTACTGCGCCGAGGCTACGGCGGCGCCGCCGGGGAGATCGGGGCACTCAAGCAGGTTCGCTGGCTCGCGGCGCCTTCGCATCTGGAGAACTGCCCCGGAGTACCGGCGAGTGTCAGCCCTGATGACGCGGCTGCCTGGGTGTTCGACGCCGCCCGTCGCGGCGACCGTGCTGCGAAGACGGCCGTCGCCCGCTACGTCAAGGATCTCGCCGTCGGGGCCGCGGCTCTGGTGCTCGCCCTGGACCCTCAGGTCGTCATCTACGGTGGCGGCTTCTCCCGCTCGGCCGATCTGGTGCTCGCCCCGCTGACCGCCGAGCTGCAACGCCTCTGCCTCCGTACGCCGGAGGTCCGCGCCTCCACGCTCGGCGCCGACTCGGTCGCCCTCGGCGCGATCCGGCTCGCCCTGAACGAGCTGGACGACCGGCTTTTCACGACCACGTTGTCATCCCCCGCGGCGCCGAGCAGCCGCCGCGGCACCGCCTGACCTCGCGGCCGAAAACCTGCGGTTTGGGGCGACCCCGGAGCGATACCACCGTAGGTTTTGCGGCCGAGTATTGACCGACGGTGTCAGGATCCTCACGGTGGGTGTACACCGCCCCCCTTTGTGAGGAACTGCTGATGCGTACATCAACTGATCGTGCTCGCGCGGCCGGTATCGGAATCGCCGCTGTCGCGCTGCTGGCCGCCTTCGTCACCACCCCGTCCCAGGCCTCGGAGGTCACCCCGGCGCAGCCGAGGGTCGCTGCCAAGGAGCTCACTGCCGCGGATCGGCAGATGCTGGCTCAGCGGCCACTCGTCGAGGCCGCCGACCGGCTGAGGGTCGCGGCGGAAGCGCCCGGCCTGAAGGGATTCGCCGGCATCGTGCTGGCCGAGGACGCCGTCGTGCTGTGGTGGAAGGGTGCGCCGCCCGCGCAGGTTCGGCAGGCTGTCACCTCCGCCGGGCAGCTCGCGCCGGTGCGGATCGGCAGCGCCGTCCACTCCAAGGCTGAACTCGACCAAGCCGCCCGGTCCATCGAGAGTTGGCAGAAGCAACACCCGGATGCCGCGATCGACGCGGTGAAGAACCCTGGTGACGGAAGTGGCCTGGTGTTGGGCGTCAGTCCGTCGTACCGGGCGACGGGTGCGCTCGGGCAGACGCTGCAGCAGCAGACCGGCGTACCGGTGAAGGTTGTTGCGGAGGAGGCGTTGAAGCCGGTGTCACGGCCGGACGACTGGTCGCCGTGGATCGGTGGCGCTCGACTGTGGAACCAGTCGGCCGGCGCTGTCTGCACCACTGGGTTCGGCGTACGGGACGGGCAAGGGCGTCCGTACATCCTGACCGCCGGGCACTGCGGCCAGCCGGGTCAGCAGTTCGCCGACGGCACCGGTGAGTACATCGGCAACATGGGCGCGAAGCACGCCGATCACGACATCGCGTTGATCCCCACCAACAACGTCGAAGCGCAGCTGTACGTCGGCGACGGCAACAGCGCGCTGGTCGAGGGAGTCCCCTACTGGGGTCACACCTACGTCGGCCAGTTCCTCTGCCAGAGCGGCATCACCAGCGCGTCGGTCACCGGCGGACCGGTCTGCAACATCAAGATCCTCTTCTACTACAACGACCGCGAGGACCTGGTCGAAGGTGAGCAGATGGACGGCCAGATCGGCGCCCGCGGCGGCGACTCCGGCGGCCCGGTCTACTCCCGGGGTACGGCGGGCCTGATCGCCAACGGGACCACCACCCGCGCGGCCGGCAGCCGGATCGGCTTCCAGGACTTCACCACCGCCAACCGGGACTTCGGCGTCAGCATGTCCTGACCGCTCAGCCCTCGCCGAGCAGTTGGACGAGGTCGTGGCGGCCGGTGATCTCGAGCTTGCGATAGACGCCGGACAGGTGGAACTCCACCGTCCGGCGCGCCAGGAACAGTTCCTTCGCGATCTCGGGATTCGACCGACCGGCCGCCACCAACTGCGCGACCTTCCACTCCTGCGCCGTCAGGCCATGGCGGCGCCCCAGCGACACCGTCGGTCCTGCGAGTGCCCGGGCCCGCTCCGCCAGCGGCCGGGCACCGCAGTCATCGGCGAGCTCGACCGCGCGCAGCAGGTGATGACTGGCGGCGCAGTCCTCGCCGACCGCTCTTCCAAGCTCGTAGTGAGCTGAAGCCTCGTCCAGGAGCTGACCCGCCGACTGCAACCTGCTGATCGCCTCGAGCAGCAGGTCTCGCCGTGCTTCGCTCGGCCGCGTCAGCGCCAGCACGTACTGCGCGAAGCCGATCGCACCGTTGGTCCCGAAGGCCTTCGCCCGCTCGAGGTTCTCCTCCGCGAGCCGACCGGCCTCCTCTGACCGCCCCACCCGCAGCAGAGCCTGGACTGCAGCCGGCCGCCAGCGAAGGAGCTCCGGGTTGCCCACCTTGTTGTCGGCCAGCAACTCACCACAGGCCAGATAGCTCTGGATGGCCGAGCCGATCTGCCCCGCCGCAGCCCGCGAATCCCCACAAGCCATCAATTCGTACGCCGTAACCTGCGCCGCACCTTGTCCCGTCATCACCCGCCGGGCAGGCCTCGCGGCGCCCGCTGATCGAGTCGCCTCAGCGAGGCCCCAAACGACTCTCATCGACAGTGGCGGGGTCTGCAGCAGCAGCGCCTTCGGCAGCAGTTCCCGCAGCAGGGCGATCGTCGCCTTCAGATCACCCTTCCGCCGCAGGGCCCTGACCCGGCACAACTCCAGCTCGATCAGATCCCAGTCGTCGAGCCTCCCCGCGAACTCGTGCTTGGCTCTTGTTGCAGCCACTTCCGCCCTGGTCGGCTCAGCAACCACCGACAGCGTGAACAGGGCATGCCAGCACAGATCGAAGTCTCGACGCGCATCGGCATCAGCCAGTACTGCGTCCGCATCGCGCAGCGCCTCTCCGGCGCCGCGCCCGGCCAGCGTTGCCTGAGTGGCTCGTATCGCCCTGCTGTCCGACTCGGTCGTTATCCACAAGCTCGACAGCGACCTGGCCAGCATCGCAGTCCGAGCCAGCTGCACCTCCGCCACCGCCCGTCCATCAGCAGAGGCAAGCTCCAGCATCGCCGGAATCTCGGCGTACCTGCCGTGCGCCATCAGCAAGCGCTGCAACTCCGGCACCAGAATCCGTACCTCGTCATCCTGCGGACTCCGCCTCAACTCGGTCATCAACAGCTCGATCGCTTCACCTGGGTCAAATGGCGCACGGATCGCCAACTCCACCGTGATCGACGCGCGTTCACCACTGCACAACCGCTCCGTCAAGGCTTGGCGGAGATACCGCTCAGCTGACTCAGCGTTGTCGGCCTCCCGCGCCGCTGACCGCAGTACGTCCGCCGCCCAAGGCACCCCGGCCGGCCCGGCCGCGGAAAGCTGCTCCGCCACCTTGCCCGCCGAAGCACCCGCGTCGAACAAGCACTGAGCCGCAGCCAGCTGAGCCTGCCTCCGCTCCCCCGCACCCATCCCAGCCAACAACACCCGCCCCAGCTCAGGATCGGTCAATGTCAGAGGAACTCCGCCGGCAACCAGCTTGAGCGCAACGAGCTCATCGACCCCGGTCAGCAACTCCGCAACCGTCAGACCTGCCTGCTCGGCAACCACCCAGCTCACCGCGTCGTCGCCAAGCACAGCGATCGCCCGCAGTATCCGCACGGCCGACGGCCGCAGAGCCGCCACGACTCCCGCTACCGGCCGCTGCCGAAAGGTCTTCGATTCCCCGTTGAGCAACACTGTGCGCCTCTCGTACGAAGAGCGCCCGAAGATCCCCTCATTCTGCCTCAGCCCACCCGGCGAACACCGTTCCTGACCGCATCCGGCCGCGCCCGCGGGTACCGGCCCCCACCCGGAGTGTGGGTGGGGGCCGGCGGCCAGGGTGGGACGGATGGATCAGGTGGAGGTTCGGACCGTTGCTTCGGTGATGCTGGCCCAGTTGTTGAGTGGGTTGGTCCAGAACGTGATCTTCACGAAGCGGCCACTGCGGGGGGCTCCGGGGAAGGCCTGGACCTCGGGGGCGGTGGTGGTGCCGCTGCTGCGGCCCTCCCAGGCTTTCAGGTACGACGTACCGTCGAGCGAGGTGTAGACAGTGAAGTCGTTCCAGCGGGTGTTGCCCTGGTGCCACGCCACCTTGGTTCCGCACAGGAGTTGCGGGGTGCCCAGGTCAAGGACCAGCGAAGCGCCGTAGCCCTGGCCTGACCAGCGGGTGGTGAGGTTGCCGTCCACTGCGTTCGCCGGCGGGTTGACCGGTTCCGAGGTGGACGCGCTGACCGCCTTGACCGCGCCGGTGAGTGCGCAGCCGTACGGCTTGCTCACCACCGCGGCCTCGGTGATGCTGGCCCAGTCGTTCGCCGGGTTGCCCCAGAACGAGATCTTCACGTGCCGGGCGTCCCTGGCCGTGAACTTCTGCGACTCGGCGCCTGTCGTGGCGCCGCTGCTGCGGCCCTCCCATGCTTTGATATAGGTCAGTCCGTCGACCGAGGTGTAGACCGTGAAGTCGTTCCAGCGGGTGTCGCCCAGATGCCAGGCGACCTGGGTTCCGCAGACTCGCTGGATGGTGCCCAGGTCGAGGAACAGTGAGGCACCGGAGCCTTGACCGGACCAGCGGGTGGCGTTGTTGCCGTCGATCGCGTTCGCCGGTGGGTTGACCGGCTCGGAGGTCGACGCGGAGGCGATCTTCACGGTCGCCTTGGTCGCCGTGTCACATGGATTCGGCGGCGGGGTCGTCGGGGGCGGTGTGGTCGGCGGCGGTGTGGTCGGCGGCGGCTCCACCGGCCCTGCGGCCGGATCGACGTCCGCGTACGACGCCTTCTCGTTGCCCAGCCGGAGCGAGTCGTAGTAGATCGTCCGCTCGGTGGTGTTGGACGGCTTGCCCGAGCCGTTGTTCCAGTCCCACTTGTAGATGCCGAACTTGAAGTACGGCGACCGCGGTCCCTTCGTGAAGGTCTTCCCGGCCTGGTCCAGGACCAGCACCCCGTTCTTCCAGACCTGGACGAGACCGCCGGAGCCGGTCGTCCACTTCACGTGCACCACCCAGTCCGCCCACTCGCCGGTCCGGTAGGCGCCGAGGTCCTTGGCGACCCCGAGGAACTCGACCTGCCACTGCCCCTTCTTGGTCAGGATCGCCAGCGGCGGCGACCCTCCGTCACAGTCGGACGTGTCGCAGTCGTGCCACTGCGACAGGATCTCCGGCGAGACGTCGTACGCGTAGGAGGCCGGCAGGTTGATGCTGAACCCGTACCAGCGCTCGGCGGAGGCCGGGTTGTTGTCCGGCTGACTGAGCTCGGCCCGCTTGCCGTTGTTGGCCATCGGATCGCTCTTGCGCAGCTCGAACTTCGCTGCACTCGAGCCACTGCGGACCGGCCCGCTGACGATACTGCTGGAGTGCCCCGCACTCCCCTGCCGGATCAGCCCGGGTGGAGCCGCGGGCAGCGTTCGATCCGCCGCGTTCTCCCAATCCAGCACCCGGATGACTCCACCCGGATCGGCCGTCACCACCATGGGGGTGACGACAACGGTGGCGGCGGCAACGAACAGGGCGGCGGTGGCCGCTGTCCATCGCGAGCGACGCGGCATGGTTTTCTCCTCTCTGCAAGGGACTCTGACCCCTGGAGGATCCTGCGGACCGGGTACCGCGCGCATGAGCAGCAGATGCCCAATGGCGTACCCGTGCCACGACCCTGCCGATCACGACGAGAACGCAGCCCGGCTGGTGGTGCTCGATCAGCGTCCGTCCGGCATCGCCGACAGCGACATCGCGGACTGGAGTTGTCGACGGCTGGAGACGCCGAGCTTCTGGTACCCCCTGGCCAGCAGGTTCGTCACGGTCCGCACCGAGATTCCCAGGCTGAGTGCGATCGCCTCGTTGCGCAGCCCGGAGGCCGCCAGCTCGCAAGCCTCGCGTTCACGACTGGTCAGCGGCTCATCACCGCTCACCGGCCCTCCGATCGCCGAGTACTGCGCACCGCCACCCCACCGCGCCCGCGATTCGGCAACCTCCCGCTTCCGCGCTGTGCGGACCGTGTACGTGGCCGGTGCCTGTAGCGCCGACTCACCCGCCACCAGCGCCAGACCGAAGTACCCGCGGTTCCCGAACTCATCGGCCAACCGCAGCAGCGTCCGGCCGTTCCTCGTGGCCAAGGCACCAGCGTGCTCGGCAAACCTCCCGAACAGCTCACTGTCTGTCTCGCCCACCGCTCGCAGCAATCTGCGGGCGCCATGCAGACTCGGGTTCAGCCTCACCTGGTAGTAGCCCGCCTCGACCGCAGACCCCCAGCGGCCCGCGCTCATGCAACGATCGGCCATCTGGTCAGCCAGATCCGCGGCGTACGCGCGACGACCCGAATGACAGAGCATCCTGATCCGGGCGAAGTCGATCCGGTCACGCAACGGACCGGCCACCCCCAGCCGCTCCAGCTCGTCGAACTCCGCCACCGCCAGATCCAATCGGCCGACCGCGGCAGCCGCTGCCGCGTAGTCGGCGCGGATCTCCACCCGCAGCGGGAACGGGACAGCGTCGTCCAGCAACGCCCGTGCCTCCTGCAAGATCGGCCAGGCCCGCTGATGATCACCGGCCCAGCTCGCGCAGGCAGCCACCGCATGACCGAGTACTGCGACGCCGGCCTGATCGTCGGCGGACAGCGCAGCAGCGTAGTACTGGCTGCTCAACGGCTCTGCCGCCAGCAAGTCACCCGTCTGAATCAGAGCGCGGACCTCAAACGCCTGCAGGGCAAAGCGCACCGCCGGCCAAAGCGCAGGCCCTTCCTTTCCCCCGAGACGCGACCTGACCCGCAACGGTCGACCCGACAGTAAATCGCCTTGTACTGCGATGAATTCCGCCGCCTCACCGAACAGCCCGCCCGGACTCTGCGGCAGCGCAACCTGCAAACGGAGCTCGACACCGTGCTCGGCAACAGCAAGCGCAGCCCGACCCGGCCCGAAGGTTGCCCTCCCCCGCAGCAACTCAGCCGTTGCCTCAACGGTCCGGCCAAACCCCCATGCCAAGTTGAGCGCACGCAGCCCGACGGACTCAACCGTCTGGTCCACAACACTCACGGCTGCCAGCGTCTGCTCCGCAGCACCAGGTCGACCGAGCGCGATCTGCGCCTGCGCCCTGACCACCGCCGCCTCGTCACCACGATGACTAGCCAACCGCTCGGCCAACCTCGGCAGACCTTCATCCAAAGCCGCCCCAGCCAGCTCCACCACCCGCTCCGGATCAGCCGCAAGATCCGCTTCGTACTCCCACCACCCGTACTGCGGACCACCCCGACCCGGTACGCCGACAGCCGCCGACGCCGCCACCAGGTCCCGAAACAGCCGGCGTCGCCGCAGCGCACCCAGGCTCGCCGCAAGGGCCGCCTGCTGAATCGGCCGAGTCGCCCTCACCTGATCCCCGACGACAGTCACCAGACCACGCTCCACCAAACCAGCGAGAACCAACGGCCCGACGAGTTTCTCCAGCACCTGCACCGGCAGCTCGTCGGTCAGCGCCAACCAGGCCAGCACCTGCAGCTCCACCGGATCGAGCCGGCCGAACTCGACCGCGAACAGATCCCGAAGAAAGCTGCTCTCAGCAACAAGCTCACCGTCCCACCCCCACACTCCGCGGCGCTCCACCAGCCGCTGCTGCTCCAGCCCGAAGGTCACCAGCCGCCCAACCTGGAAAGGGTTTCCGGCCGTCGCACTCCAGATCCGCCGGGCACTGAGCTCATCGATCGGCTGCCCCAACACCGTGGTCAGCAACTCACGGACCGCCACCCTCTCCAAGCCGGTCAGCCGAAGTCGCTCGACCGGGCCCAGCCCATCAGCCAACTCGCCCTCCTGGCCCGTGAGCACAAGCCGCAACTCCACCAATCCCGGCAACTCACGCAGAATCCTGGCCGAGGTCTCATCCAGATGATCGACCTCGTCGACCACCAGGACAATCGCGCGTCCCCCGGCGCATTCCCGCAGCCGATCCGCGACCGCCCGAACACTCACCGTCGCCGGGACACGCGAGCCGAGCAACCGGGAGATCCCAATCCCCGGCAGGTGCTGAGTGGCGCGACTCGCCCGTCCGGCCACGACATACCGGCCGGCGGCCGTACTCCGGTCGCCCAATGCGGCGGCCAGCCGCGATTTGCCGACTCCTGGTTCACCACTGATCAGTACCGCGGTTGGCTCTCGGCTCGCCAGCACCTGTTCGGCGCGCTCGAGCTCGTCCGCACGGCCGATCAGCGGCCACCGACCTGGTTCGACCGGTCGCGCGACCGGTTCCGCTGGGTTCATTCCGACCACCTGATGCCTTGGGCAACAACATCGTTCCGGGGCGACAGCATCATCGCTGACCCACCGGCTGGCAAGGCCTCGCCGAGCCTGCCGCCGGCACCACCGGGTGGCGCTATCACAACCGTGACCTGACCGGCGCGGAATTGAGCACTCATCACTCATGTCAAGCGTTCGCACCAGGGCCAGGCTGGCCGCCACAGCGACCGGCCGGACGGAGACGAGATGACAGCGTCGTACCTGGTGGAGCGCTCGGCCGACGAGCGGAACTGGCCGTTGGTCGGCCGCTCCGACGACCAGCGGCAGATCATCTCCAGACTCGCGCGCAGCGACGAGCCAGGGGTCCTGCTGGTCGGCGAGTCCGGAGTCGGCAAGACCAGGCTGCTCGATTCGCTCGTCCTGCTCTGCCGTGCCGAGGGGATGAACCCCGTCGAGTTGACGCAGGACCCGCAGGACGACATGAGCCGGGACTCCGTTCTGGTCGTCGACGACCTGGATCAGCTCGACCCTGCCGCGACGGCGTTACTGCACCGCCTCTGCGCCACCACCCGGATTCGCATCCTGGCCACCTGCCGCAGTGATGCCGTCGCGTCCCCCGTCGTCGTCGGCTTCTACCGGCAGCGGCTGGTGGAGGCGAGGCGCCTCGACGGGCTCGACCGTTCCGCGGTGGCCGAGTTACTCAGCGCAGTACTGGGTGGTCCGGTGGATGGGTTGTCGGTCGACCGGCTGTGCCGGCTGACCCGTGGCAATCCGCTGTTCCTCCGGCAGCTGGTCGAGGCCGGCACCAATGTCGATCGGGTCGACGGCATCTGGCGCTGGCGTGGACCGGTGATGCCGGGACAGAGCGGGGTCGGCAACCTGGTCACCCGCAGGCTGGCCACGTTGACGCCGGGCCAGCATCTGGCCCTCGCGTACGTCGCCCACGCCGAGCCGGTGGCACTCGACACCCTCGAGGCGGTCGCCGACCTCGCGGACCTGGAGTTCCTCGAACAGGAACGTCTCGTCCACATCGAGCGCCTGGACGGCCGACTGACCGCCTCCATCAGCCATCCCCTGTACGGCGAAGTCGTGCGAGCCGCAACTCAGCCGACTGACCGCGCCTCGATCTACCGCAGGCTGGTCCTGGCCACCACCTCGGCCACCCACCTACAGACGGTTCGGTGGCGACTGGCTGCCGGTGACCGCGTCGCGTCCGCTGAGATCGTCAGCGCGGCCAATGAGGCACTCGATCGCTGCGAAGCCCCGCTGGCCGAGCAGCTCGCTCGACACCTTCCCACGGATCCAACCGTCCGCTTGGTCCTAGCTCGTGCTCTGGTCGCGCAGGACAAGGCGGTCGAGGCAGAGTCGCTGCTGAGCAGCATGAGCGACGCCAGTCAGGACACGGCCGCGTTGCGCGCACTCAACCTGTTCTGGAATCTGCGCCGCCCACAGGACGCCGCGGCGGTCATCGCACGGGCCCGAAGTAGTACGGATACACCGGCGCTGCAGCTCGCAGCGACCGCGGTGCGGACCTTCGGTACGCCGGACGTGTCCTGGCATGACCTCATCGCGCCGCAATCGCCGGAGCGGATCCAGGACGTCGTCATCGCCGGAGCGGCGGACCCGCTACGCGCCTACCTGGCGTTGTTCCAAGGCCGGCCGAAGCTGGTGGCCGACGCCATTGCCGATGGTCGCTTCAGCGCTTCGCGCAGTTGGGCCTCGATGAGCGCCGCGCTCGCGGCTTGCCGGATCCAGGGACTGGTGACGTCGGGCCGCCTCCACGAGGCCACCGAGCTGGTCGCCTCCCGGGACAGTGCTCCGGCCGACTGCGACGTACCGACCGAAGCCGCTTTGCTCGCGTTCGAGCGCGGCACCTGCGAAGCCTGGTCGGGTCGGCTGGGCCGTGCCCTGCCGCATTTCCGCGAGGCCAGAGCATTGGTGGACGAGCACGTGCCGTTCCCGATCCGGCTCTACCTCGGCACCGAACTGGCCGGCTGCCTGTCCTCGCTCGGTCTGCCGGCCGAGGCACGAGCCGTCCTCGACGAGCTGACCGAACTGCTCCCCGCCGGGCTCGCACTGCAGCCGCATCTGGAGTTCACCGCGATCAGACTGGACGCGCAGACCGCCGATGTCGAGCAGACGGCCGCCCGGATCGAGGCGCTGGCCACGCGGTACCAGTCGGCCGGCCGCTACGCGAATGCCGTCGAGGCGTTCTACTACGCCGCCCTGCTGCGCCCGACGTCGCGGGTGGCAACGGCCTTGCGAGCCTGCGTGGATCGCTGCGACAGCGACCTCTTCCGGCTGATGGCCGATCACGCGGAGGCCGCGGCAACCAGCCGGTACGGCGAGGTCTTCACCGTCGCCGCCGCCTTCGAACGCCTCGGGTACTACGGGATGGCGCTGGCGGCGACTGTCCAGGCTGCTCGGCTCGCAGCGACCGCCGGTGAGGAGCGGGACGCGACCCGGTTCCGCGTCCATGCCGCCCGCCTTCGGCACCTGTGCGACGAGCCGCGGACGCGCTGGCGGCTGCACGAGGACAGCTCGTCGGTGCCGCTGTCGATCCGCGAACGCGAGGTCTGCGAGCTGGCCGCCCAGGGCATCGACAACGACCTGATCGCCGAGCGGCTCGGCCTGACCCGCAAGACGATCGCGAACCATCTGCACCGTGCCTACAAGAAGCTCGGAGTCCGGGGCCGGGACCAGTTGCGCGACGTACTGGGCCCGGCCCCGGAGCCGGTCAGCTCCGCAGGACCGCTGCTTCGGTGACGCTGGCCCAGTCGTTCTCCGGGTTGCCCCAGAACGAGATCTTCACGAACCGGCCCTCCCGCGGTACCGGGAACAGCCGAGTCTCCAGTGCATTGGTGGTCCCAGTACTGCGTCCCTCCCACGCCTTCGAGTACGTCGTACCGTCGGTGGAGGTGTAGACGGTGTAGTCGTTCCATCGGGTGCTGCCCTTGTGCCAGGCGACCTTCGTCCCGCAGAGCGCCTGCACCGAGCCCAGATCGAGGATCAGCGCGGCGCCGGAGCCCTGCCCCGACCACCGGGTGGTCAGGTTGCCGTCGATCGCCTGGGCCGGTGGGTTCACCGCTTCCCAGGTCGAGGCCGTCGCCGAGGCGGCCGCTGCCGTCGCCGAGCACGCCGGCGGCTGGACACCACCCGGAGCGATCTCGCGGACACTGAGCTTGGTGACGTCGACATCAGTGGCGGCGTCCCAGCGGAACACGGCCTTCGGACCGCCCCAGCTGATCACCTCGCTCTGGCTGCCCTGACACCTGTTCGCGCTGGCCACCTTCCAGCTGCCGACGTCGTCCCGGGCGGCCACCTTCGTCCAGTTGTTCGAGTTGGTCCGGTCCAGGTACATCTCCATCCGGACACCGCCCGGGATGTTGTACATCACCGTCTTGAACCCGACCAGCTTCTTCTTGAGCGTCGCGCCTCCATTGGCGTACTTGTCCGCCACATAGCCGGCGCCGCCGTCGTGGAAGATCTCCTTCTCGAACCGCGCCGCGCCGTCTCCGAAGCGGAGATTCCCTTTGTACGCGGTGCCCCAGCAGGCCTCCGGCGCGGCCCCCGAACCGGTGTGCCGTGAACCCCGCGCGTACCAGGTGAAGGCGTCCGTGTCGTCAGATCCCGCGTTGTACCGGACGTAGCCGGTGATCTCCACGTTGCGCCAGTCGTTGGCGTCGTGCATGAACCCACGCTGCCGCAGCGTCGGCTGCCGCCACTCCAGGTTCGGCTCGTCCCGCCGCTGATCGAAGGTGGTGGTCGAGATGCTCAGCCTGGTCTGGGGATCACGGACCTTGAACGTCCCGTCCGGGTTCTTCGTGAGCGCGGGACCGTCGAGTCGGCTGTCCTGCCCCGGGTTGGCGGTCAGGTGCCAGGACTGCCCGCCCGGCTTGCTCGGGTACATCATCGCGACCCCGTCGACCGGATCGTTGCCGTCCAGCTGCGCGGCGGCGGCCGGGGCAGCTTTCGCGGCCGGTTGCCCCGCACCCAGCAGGACCTTCGCGTTGTAGGCCATCTGCGCCATGTACAGCTGCTGCCCCTGGACCTTGTGGGTCTCCAGCGCCTTCTGCACCCGGACGTCGAACCGGCCGAGCTTGACGAACCCGTCGGCCAGCCAGCCGGTGCCCGCACCAGTGCCGTCGACGTACGCCGCGCCGCGCGGGATCACCAGGTCGGTGAGCAGATGCCCGAAGCCGTCCAGCTCCGCACGACTCCAGCCCTGTCCGCCGAGCGTCGCCGCCTCGGCCAGGTAGCTGACCACTCCATTGCCATGGGCAACGTCCGATCCCGGCCTGGTGGTGCTGCCGAAGTTCATGTCGAAGAAGTAGGAGTCGGAGTCCACCACGCCGAGCCGGAGCTGGTCGCGGATGCCGAGACCCTTGTTGTTGGGCATGTGGTCGTTGACGTCGTCCCGGACCTTGATCGCCTTGTCCCGCCGGGCCGCGTTGGCGGTCAGCCGGGACACCTCCATCGCGATGAAACCCCAGTGCGCCGCCATGTGGGTGTTCACCCGGTACACGTAGGAGTTCACGTTCCGGCCGACCCACTTGTCGAAGATGTTGACCTCGAGGAAGGCCAGCAGGTCGTCGTACCGTTTGCGGGTGGTCGGGTTGGTGTAGGCGGAACTGTTCTTCAGCACGTCCAGCCCGTGCGCGACGTACCGCCAGGCGTAGCTCTCGAACAGCGGCACCTCCTGGCCGCGGACGTCGGAGCGCTGCGAGACCCAGCCGCGTTTGCCGTCACTGCGAACGCTCGACGACCTGACCAGGTTCTCCGAGTAGTTCAGGAACCGGTTGAGATCCGTGCTCCGGCCGGTCGCGGCGAAGGCGGCCACCGCTGCCTCGATGCCGTAGGCGCCGTCGTAGTGGTTCCACGAGTCGGCGGACCTGGTCAGCGACTGGTACTTCGCGTCCTCGCCGGCGGCGGCCTGGTCGTAGCGATCGATCCAGTACTTCACCGGCTTGATGTCCGGTACCGGTTCGGGGTCCGTCCCGCCGATCATGGCGAGCGCCTCGCTGATGCTCGCCCAGGTGTTCTCCGGGTTCTGCTTGAAGGTGATCCGGATGTACTTCGCCGCGGCCGGCGTGGTCAGCGGGAAGAACTCGATCTCCGCGGTCCGGCCCGAGCTGCGGCCCTCCCAGGCCTTGCGGTAGGTGACGTTGTCGGTCGACAGCGAGATGCTGAAGTCGTTCCAGCGCAGGTCGCCGCGATGCCAGGCGATGCCGACCTGACAGACCTGGTGACTCCGCGCCAGCTCGAGCGTCAGGTGCGCCCCACTGCCCAGCCCCGACCAGCGGGTCCCGAGCGAGTTGTCGACCGCGTGCGCGGCCGGGTTGATCGCTTCCTCGGTACTGGCGACGGCGCCTTGCGGCCTGACCTTGGTGCCGTTGCAGGCGGCGGCAGCGGCCGAGCTGGACCGGGTCACCAGGCCGGTCACGGCGGTGGCGCCGAGCAACAAGCTGGTCAGGGTGGCGAGGACGATACTGCGCCTCAGGGTGAGGGCTCTGGACATGGGCGGGAGTTCCTCTCGTGATCGGGCCGAACCATCGATCACTTCACTGTGCAGAGCCACCCGCCAAGCCGCATGAGTAAACCATGCCCAGCGCACCTGCCTAGACCGGGAGCTCCGGGTCAGGCAGGGCTGCGGCCAGCTCCCGCCGGCCCTGGACGCCGAGCTTGTCGTAAGACCGCTGCAGATGATTCGACACCGTCCGGGTACTGAGCCCGAGGACCGCCGCGATCGCGGCATTGTCCAGCCCCGCCGCCGCGTGCCGGCAGATCTCCAGCTCCCGCGCACTCAGCTGCCCAGGCTGAGCGAACGGCCGCAGCCACGGCGTACTCAGACCACGGCACCGCTCAGCAAGCCGAGCCGCACGATGAGCCAACTCGGTAGCCAACCGCCGCTGATCGGCCGCAGCCGCCAGCTCATGACCGGCAGCAGCCGCTTCAAGCGCCAACCCGTGGTAACCGAGCGACTCCAGCGTGGTCGCAACCTCCAGCAATTCGTTCGGATCCCGCTCAGCCAACGCCACCACGTGCGCGGCATAGATCCGGAACAGCTCACTGTCACACCGCGCAGCCAGCTCACGAACCCGTACTGCGCTGTCCCGATCCGGCTCGATCCGCGCCCACAGGTACGCGGTCTCGACAGCATTGGAGAACCGGTGATCCGCAACCTGCCGACTCAGCAACCGCTGCAGCAACTCGGTCAGATCCTCAGCCCCCGCGTACGCCGCCACGCGCACCTCACCCCAGGCCAGATGATCCCGCAGCCCGGAGTCAGCCGGGAACGCCGCCCGAGCCTCGACCAGCACCGACCGCCCCTCCTCGATCCGCCCGGTCGCAGCCAGGCAAGCGGCCTGCTCGCTCGCCAGATACGCCTGCATCGGGAACGGCGTCCGGGCACCGAGATGCCCTCGCGACTCCACCAGATGCGGCCAGGCCTCCCGATGATTGCCGGCCCACATCTCCACCACCGCCGCCTCGAACGCCAGCACGCCGATCTGAGCCGAGTCCCCGCGCCGGATCGCCTCGTCGTAGTACCGCCGCGCCGTCGACCGCGCATCTGCCAACCGCCCCGCCAGTCCGAGCGCATGCACGTGGCAGATCTCGGTGGCGCCCCGGATCGTGGCCCAGCCGTCCGGCGGACTGATCTTGCCATCGGCAACCTCTTCGACCAGCTGCACGGGTCGGCCGGTGAAAGTCAGCAGGTAGGCCCGTAGTACCAGGGCACAGCAGGCGATGACGGGGTCGGACGTCAGGTTCTCCGGCGCCATCCGCAGCAGCTCGGCCAGTTGCCGCTGGTCGGGCCGATGTCCTTCCTCAGCCTTGCTGAACAACAGGATGCCGAGCTGGGCAACGGCCTGCTCAGACAGGTCAGCACTGGTGTCGACCACAGCCTGCGCGGCCGCCGGCTCACCCAGCCCCCACAGCAGGTTCAGGGCCCGAAGAGGCGCCAGCTCCCGGCTCAACGTATCGTCGGTGAGCCCAGCCAGCAGCTCTTCCGCTTCCGCCGCCTTGCCCTGGGCAACCAACGCACGGATCAGCTCGGCCACGCCGTACCGCGGCCAGAGCTTCCGGACCAGATCCTCAGCGACCGCGGCATCGCTGCGGGCCAGGGCAAGCCGGGCGGCGTCGAGGATCTCCTCGGTCGTCAGCTCTTCTCCTGTCGCCAGCCGCCACTGCGCGATCAGCAAGCCGTCCGCGAAGTCGACACCGTTGACCCGGCGGCCACTGGCTTCCTTGGCGAGCCGGCCGAGGATCTGGGCCCGCTCCTCGATCGAGACCGCCGCCCGCGCCAGTTCGCCGTACAGGGGGTGTGCGGTGCTGGCCGCCAACGTGGCTCCGGCGGGCTGGACGCTGATCAGCCGGCGTTCTTCGAGGGCCTCGAGCGCGTTCAGGTCGGCCACCTGCTCAGCCAGGTCGAGGACCAGCGGCTCGGCGAGAGCGACCACGGTCATCGCGAACGCCTGATCGTCCGGAAGCTCAGCGAAGGCCTGCTGCACCGCCTGCCTGAGCAGCAGCTGGTCGTCAGGTGAGGAGGACCAGCGCCACAGCTCGTCCTCCCGCTGCAGCGCGCCGGACCGGGCGCTGATCTGCAGCAGGTGGCGCAGGTGCAGCGGGTTTCCCTGGGTGAGCTGCCACAGCTGCTCGGCACTCACCCCGTCCATCACGCCGGCGAGCACCTCGGTGACCAGTCCGGTGAACTCGGTCCGGTCCAGGCTGGGCAGTTCCAGGCGATGCACCAGCCCGCGCCGCTGGAAGGCCTTCACCGGCTCCGCGTCGCTGGCCTCGGACCGTGCGGTCAGCAGCACCTTCGCCCCGACTGTCGCGGTCAGGTGCTGGACCAACCCGACCGACGCGTCGTCCAGCTGGTGTACGTCGTCGATCCCGATCACGATCGCTCGTCCGCCCGCGGCGGCGCGCAGTTGCCGGATGACGGCCCCGATCACGCCGGCCGGCTGACGCTGCGGTGGCCGGTGCACGAGGAGCTGCGCGATGACGGAGTACGGGACGTGGCGCTGTTCCTCTCGGACCTGGGTCCTGACCACGTGCCACCCGGCGGCGGCGCAGTCCTCCAGGACGGCCTCGGCCAGAGCCGACTTCCCGACCCCGGCCGCGCCGGTCATCAGCACCCCACCGGCCGTACTCCGCAGCAGCTCCCCCGCGAGCTGCCGCTGGTCCGTCCGGCCGATCAGCGGCCACCGTGCCGTCAGCCGCCGCCTCAGCGCGTCACTCGCCTCCACCCGCTGGCCCCCTCTCGACCGGTTCTTGGCATGGTAAGACGCCTGGTTGCTGGTCCGCCTGCTCTTGAGTCACTCGGGACAGAACCGGCCGCCGATGAGTAACGGTTGCTCATGACAAGCATCCCGGCGCGTGGCACGCTGCCACCGGGCGGTCCGTGAGCCGGGCCGCGGCGTAGCTGGGAGACTTGATGCTCGACCTCGAAACCGTGACGCGAAGCGGTTCCGGCCGCCTGGTCGGCCGCGACTGCGACCTCGCCACGATCCGGTCGATCCTCCGCCCGGCCGATGCCCCGGCCGTCCTGCTGGTCGGCGAGGCGGGGATCGGCAAGACCTCCCTGCTGCGCGCGGTGGCCGAGGACTGCGAGGCGGCCGGGATGGCCCGACTGCACGCGGTCGGCCTGCCCGGAAACGTGGCTCTGCCGCTGGCCGCGATCGCCGACTTCCTCCCTGACTCGCTGCCGTCCGGGCCAGGCGGCGGCTTCGCTGCGCTGCGTGAGCACCTGACTGCCCAGGCCGCCCTGCGGCCGACCCTGATCTGCATCGACGACGTGGACCACATCGACCAGGCCTCGACCGAGTTGCTGGCTCTGCTCGCCTCCGTACCGCGAACCCGGATCCTGCTCACCACTCGTGCGGAGACGGCTCCCGCCGCGCTGACCGAGCGGATCACCCGTCGCCGAGGACTGCGGGTCCAACCGGTGGCCGCCCTGACTCGCTCGATGACGGCCGACCTGGCCGCGAGCGTGCTGGGCGGACCGCTGGACGGGATGAGCGCGGATCAGCTCTGGCGGCTCAGCAACGGCAATCCGCTGTTCGTGCGCCATCTGGTCGAGCTCGGGCTGCAGTCCGGCGTACTGGACGACAGCACCGGGATCTGGACCTGGCGCGATCCCCCGACCGCGCCTGCCGCGCTCCGCGACCTGGTCAGCGACGTGATCGGCGTACTGGAGCCGGCCGAGCGCTGCGCTCTCGGGTACGTCGCACACGGCGAGGTCGTCAGCGTCTCGCTGCTGTCCCGGCTGGTCGACCGCTCGACCATCGACTCGCTCCAGCTCCGGCTGCTCATCACCGTCGACAGTCGTGGCACGGTCCGCCTCGGCCACCCCCTGTACGGCGAGGTCGCGCGAGCCGCGAGTGGAGCGCTCAGGTCCCGGCGACTGCTCCGGGATCTCGCTGACGCGGCCGGTCAGGAGAACGACTCGGAACAGATGCTGCGGGTCACCACCTGGCGGCTTCGGTCGGGCCTGCAGGTCACGCGGGACGACCTGGAGCGAGCCGGAATCGAGGCGCTGGACCGGTCGGACCCGGTACTGGCCGAGCATCTGGCCCGGGCGGCAGCACCGGACGAGCCACTGACCGTGCTCTGCCAGGCCCTGGTCGCGCAGAACAAGGTGGAAGAGGTCGAGGCCGCGCTGCTGCGAGCCGAGCAGGCCGGTGCCAGTGTCGATCCCGGTCTGGGCGACTGGCGAGCGGCCCTGCGAGTACTCAACCTCTTCTGGGGCCTGCGTCGTCCCGAGGATGCGCGCGCGCTGCTGGCCGCCAGGGAGCATCCCGACGGCTCGAACTCCCCGGAGTTGCGGATCGCACGGCTGGCGCTCGCCGTCTTCGGCCCCGACCCGGAGCTCGACACCGACCTGCTTACCGGGGTGTCCCCGCCCTGCCCGGTGCTCACCGGCGTCGAGGGGACTCTGCATGCCTACGCACTCACCTTCGCCGGATATCCACAACAGGTTGCCGACGGGTTCCAGCGCGGCCAGGTCAGGATGCCTGGCTTGTGGCCGACCATGCACGGCGCGATGGCCGCCTGCCACCTGCACGCGCTGATGCTGTCCGGCGACCTGAAGAGCGCCCTGGTGCTTGGTGAGGACTACTACCTCGCCGCCATCGAGCGGGGTGATCGCTCCGACGTCGCCACCGTGTGTCTCGAGCTGGGCGTCACCGCCGCCTGGGCCGGCGATCGGCAGCAGGCGATGACCCGGCTCGGTGAGGCCCGCGCTCTCGCCGACGACCGGCTGCCCTTCCCGATCCAGGCCTACATCTTCGCGGAGTTCGCGGCCGCCGCTGCTGCGATCGGCGACTTCGCGAAGGCTGAGGCGGGGCTGGCCGAGGCCGTACTGCGGCTGCCGGCCGGCGCCGGTCTGCAGGACCACCTGGCGATGGCGAAGGTCCGCAAACTGGCTTGCAGCGGCAAGGTGGCCACCGCTGCCGCGCTGATCCCGCCGCTGGTCGAGCGCTACCTCGCCACCGGGCGGCGTACCAATGCTGTGGAGTGCTTGTACTACCTGGCCCGATTGAAGCCGTCCGCCGCGACCGCTGACCAATTGGCGGCAGCGATCCAAGGGGGCGACGGCGAGCTGTTCCCGTTGCTGGCGGCCCATGCCTCGGGGCTGGCCCGGCAGAACGCCGAAGTACTCGCGTCGGTGATGGCGGAGTTCGAGGCCCGTGGATTCATCGGCATGGCCCGGGAAGCGGCCGTGGTGGTGACGAAGCTGCGCACGGGCAGCCGGTATCAGGCCGCGGCACAGCGCCTTCTCGATTCCACGACCGGCGCACCGCCTTTGTGGGCCGTCCTGCCGCCTGCCGTGGACCTGTTGACGTGGCGTGAGCGGGAAGTCTGCGAGCTGGCTGCCAGTGGGCTGGAGAACACCGTGGTGGCCGAGAGGCTCGCAGTGTCGGTCCGTACCGTCGACAACCATTTGCACCGGGCGTACGAGAAGCTGCGGATCCGCGGCCGCCTGGAGCTGGCCGGCGCACTCGGGCTGCGCCTCCCGCACAGCTGATTCACGGGGATTGGGCATCGGCTGCTCACGCGGAAGCGGCCGGTCCGAACCCATGCTCTGAGGAGCCCCTCAGAACAGGAGATCCCCTATGCGCAGAACACTGTGGATCGCCACGGTCATCGCGGCCGTCGGCACGTGTCTCGTCACGACGACGGCGGATGCAGCGGTGCCGTCGGACGTCGTCCCCTCGATCCCCGGCTGCACCACTGCTCCGCCTATCGCCAATGCCACGGCCAGCACAGCAGAGGACGTCAATCCCGCGACCAATGCCGTCGACAACAACCTGTCGACCCGCTGGTCCGGGTACGGCGAGGGTGCCGCGCTGACCCTCGACCTGGGTGCCGCGCAGTCCCTGTGTGGCGTGAAAGTCGCTTGGTACAAGGGCGATCAGCGTTGGAACGACCACACCATCTACACCTCCACCGACGGTACGACGTACACGAAGGTCTGGGCGGGCCGCAGCTCCGGCGGCACCGCGGACTACGAGTCCTACCCGTTCGAGGCAGCGGTGTCCGCCCGCTACGTCCGGATCTCGTTCTGGCAGAGCGCCCAGGGTCTGTGGGGCAGCATCTCCGAGGCGCGGGCGCTGACAACGGACGGCACCGAACCGCCGCCGACCGGTCAGACCAAGGTGGTTGCGGCGGTCGGTGACATCGCGAACTCCTGCAGCGGCAGCTCCTGCCCGCAGGCGAAGACCGCCGCCCGGGTCAAGGCGATCGCTCCCGACAGCATCCTCACCCTCGGCGACCAGGCCAACGGCGCCTATTCGCAGTTCACCAGCTACTTCGCGCCGTCGTGGGGAGCGATGAAGGACAAGATCAAGCCGACCCCGGGCAACCACGAGTACGACGACTCTGCCGCGGCCGGCTACTTCCGGTACTTCGGCAACGCCGCCAAGCCGAACGGCACCAGCTGGTACAGCTTCGACCTCGGCGACTGGCACATCGTCTCGCTCAACTCCGAGGACCAGCGCCAGGCCAACAGCAGCCAGTTGCAGTGGCTGAAGAACGACCTCGCGGCCAACAGCAAGCGCTGCGTGCTGGCCTACTGGCACCGGCCCAAGTTCAGCTCCGGCTCCGGGCACGGCAACTTCCCCAACATGAAGCCCTTCTGGGACACCCTGTACGCCGCCCGCGCCGACCTGATCCTGAACGGGCACGACCACGACTACGAGCGGTTCGCCCCGCAGACCCCGGACGGTGTCGCGACGGCCTCGGGGCCGCGGCAGTTCGTCGTCGGCACCGGCGGCAGCGGTCTGCGCCCGTTCAACCCGAAGGTGAAGAACAGCGAGGTGCGGATCGCCCAGCAGTACGGCGTACTGCGGCTGGAGCTTGCCTCGGACAACTACTCGTGGAAGTTCCTGAACACCGCCGGTGAGACGCTCGACTCCGGCTCCGAGAGGTGTCGGTGACTCATGACGACTCTCAGCAGAAGAGGCCTGCTCGCTGCCGGCGCTGCCGTGGCGGTGAGCACGACCACGCACGCGACCGCTTCGGCAGCCACCGCTCCCCCGGCGGCGCCGTACTCGCGATCCCTTCCGCATCTCGTCGAGGCCGAGCAGTTGGTCGACTACCTCCGGATGGCCGACCCACTTGACCTCTCCCGCAACCAGTACAAAGTCCCTGCCGACTCCCGGCAGACAGTGTTGACCTGGGGCACACCGGGTCAACCGGCGTCGTACCGGGCGCTGGCGCAGTGCGGCAGCTTCGTCACCAGCACGCTGCTGCGCGGCTACGGTGCCGGTACGGCGTACGGGTGGGCGACGCCGGAGTACTTCCGGCAGAACTTCTTTCCGACCGAACCGGCCGGCTCCGGCAAGTGGGCGCCGACCGCGGAGGAGTTCC
Organism: Kribbella sp. NPDC056861; assembly: GCF_040687575.1. Lineage (NCBI taxonomy): Bacteria > Bacillati > Actinomycetota > Actinomycetes > Propionibacteriales > Kribbellaceae > Kribbella > Kribbella sp. NPDC056861. Next base: position 100,800 of record NZ_JBFBNQ010000005.1, read on the forward strand.
AGCGTGGCTTCCTGCGGGCAGCGCAGTTCCAGCATCTGACGCAGGTCACCAAGCCGGTCAATCTGAAGCCGGGTGACTTGGTCGCGATCGACTACGGCACCTCGTCCGGTGGAAACACCGGTCACGTGGTGATGATCCGCCAGGCCAAGGGGTTGTTCGCTCATGCGGCCGACAGCACGCTCGGTCAGCCGGTCGATCCGTATCTGTTCGAGATCATCGACTGCACGAGTGCCCCGCACGGCGACCCGAACGGCGGGAATCTGGCGAACTACGAGGCCTACCCGGACAGCCGGTTCCAGCCGACTCGGGATGCCGACGGCAACGTCGTCCAGGTGCAGAACGGGACGGGCGTCGGGTACGGGCACATGGTGTTCTACGGTGCGCGGAGCAGCGGGTTGTTCGCCGGGTACCGCTGGAGCGTGAACTCGTCGACGGCGTACCGGGTGCAGAGCAGGCCGTTGTCGGCGGCAAGGATCTGAGCAGCAAACACCGGGCGCCTGCTGTGGCAGGCGCCCGTTGGCATCGGTTGGCTCAGCTGACTCGGAGGAGCTTGGCGTTCACCGCCACACCTCGAGCATCTGGACCCGGACACCATCGCCGAGCCGAAGTGCTGCATCTCGGCCTCGGTCCAGCCCTGCCTGTCCTCGGCCGCCGCCGCGACGTAGCTGATCACGCCGTTCGCGTGGGCATGCTGTTGTCGATGTTGCCCTTGATCTCGAGCGCCTTCGCCCGCCACTGCGGGTCCGGGGTCTGCCGCGCGACCTCCAGCGCGATGAACGCCCAGTGCGCGGCCATGTGGGTGTTCACCCGGTAGACGTAGGCGTTGGTGCCACGCTTGGTCCACCTCCTGTCCCTTCACGTCCGAGCGCTGGGAGACCCAGCCGCGGAAGCCGCCCGGGCGCTTACCGGCGGTCGGCTGAGCTGGTCAGTCTGTTGCCCTCGGCTACCTTCCCGAGCGCGGGGTGGCGGGCTTGGATCGAACTGCGGACCGCGACAGGTCTTTCGGTCATGAAGTCTTTCCTCTGGTCGGACGGGGAACGAACAGCAGGCACATCGGGGGTGAGGGGCCGCCCGATGTGCCTGCCGGTCTGTTGGGTCAGAGACCGCTGATCAGAACGCGGGGACGTAGTACGGCGTGAGGCCCATCCAGCCGTTGCGCCGTGATCCCTGGCGTACCCCGTTGTCGTTCTTCGCCAGCGTGTACCAGGCGTCCACGAAGTCCGGGTCGTCGGTCCACCAGCTGTCCGGGATCGCGGCGATCACCGCGTCCACCAGCGGCTTGTAGGCGCCCTGGTCGGTGATCGTCAGCAGCGCGGTGGTGAGCGCCTGGGCGAGCGCCCGGTAGTTGGTGTCGCCGTCGTCCTCCATCATCACCGCGTCGGCCAGGTTGTACTTGTACGTCGACCAGTTCACCAAGATCTGGTTGGGCCGGTAGATCTTGCCGTCGGTGTCCAGGTACGGCATCGTCACCGTGTTCACCACCGGCTTGCCGTCCAGGCCGAAGCCGGTCACCAGGGTGAACATCTCCGCGTCGCCCTTGGTCCATGGCTCCTCGTCGTCGGAGACCCGGACCGCGGTGATCTTGGAGGTCCAGAAACCGCCTCCCAGCTGCGCCTGCTGGGCCTTCTTCGGAGCGGTCACCCCCTTCGCGGCCAGCTCCTGCTCGACCACCCGCAGCCCCACCTGCTGAGCCTTGGCGACATCGACGTCGACGACGTACACCGGATGCCGCGGCGCCACCATCGGGTCCAGCGGGTGCGCGACACCACGATTGTCGAAGGCAACCACCGAGCCGGCCTTCTCATTGCCGGAGGCAACCGCGATCCAGGGCATCGTCGCCCCGTCCAGCTGCCGGGCCATCTCCGGGGTACCGAGCCGCAGCCTGAGCAGCGAGCCGGCGTCACCGGGCAGGCCCTTCGCCTCCCGCAGCTTGCGGTCGGCATCCACCACCTCGGCCGCCAGTCGCCGGCCACCCGTCGCGGACGACCGGGACGCGAGCGCCTGCAGGTCACCCTCGCCCCCGACGACCGCAGTACGGAGCTGGGCCCGCCAGCTGCCGTCGTTGAGCGACATCGCCAACTCGCGGGCGATCTCCTGCTGGATCGCGCCGACCGCGGACCTCGGCGCGCTCTCCCGCTGCACACCGGTCCCCACGGCCTGGGCCGGAACACTCACCCCGACGCCTGCCAGCGCGACCACGCCGAGCAGTCCTCCGGCCAGTACGTCGCGCCGGAAACTCTTTCTCCTCAAGGGATCTCCTCATCTCGAGGGCGGACCGGAACCGGTCCGCCGCCTCACTGATCTGTCTCCCGAGAACCTTCGGGGCGGGCCTCGGGACCGAACAAGACCAGGTCCGGCTTTTCCCTGCCGGAGCAGCCGATTTGAGTACCGGCCACTCACGAACCCGTCGTCGTGGAAACCTCAGCGGCGGCCGCGGCGTACTGTCGAAATTGGTCTAGGCCAAATGGGCCGGCCAGGCGCCGCAGCACCTGAGCAACCGAGACCCAATCTCGTGTCCGCCTTCCGTTGGACCGGGTTCGGTTGTACCTTCTGTCGCTAGTAGGACAGGCCGCGCTTGGGGGATCTCGCTCGGCTGTTCAGGGGGAGGTCCGGGGTGGGCGGGAGCACGGACGCCATCGTGCTGCCCAGTGGCGGTGGCGCACTGGCGGGGATTGGCGAGACATTCGGGCCTGACCCGCACACGGGGACGGGCAACTTCACCGTGCCGATCGCACTGCCGCCGGGCCGCAGTGGCCTGCAGCCCCAGTTGCAGCTCGGGTACAGCACCGGGAGCGGGAACGGGCCGTTCGGGCTCGGGTGGGGCTTGTCGTTGCCAGGTGTCAGCCGCCGGACCGGCAAGGGCGTGCCCCGGTACGACGAGGAGCGCGACGTCTACCTGCTCTCCGGTGGTGAGGAGCTGGTCGCGGTCGAGAGCGACGGGCCGACCACGCAGTACCGGCCGCGCACGGAGGGTCTCTACGCGCGGATCACCCGGCGACGGGACGGCACGGACGACTACTGGCAGGTGGCGAGCAGGGACGGTCTGGTCAGCACCTACGGGTCGCCTAGCTCCTTCGGCGCCGACCCTGCTGTCCTGGCCGACCCGTTGGACCGTACCCGGGTGCTGGGCTGGCAACTCACCCGTACTGCGGACACCTTCGGCAGCCACATCGCCTACGACTACCTGCGCGACACGGGCGTCGACGGACCGCACACCTGGGACCAGCTCTACCCCCAGCGCATCCGGTACGTCGACTACGGCCCGGAGTACCTGGTCAGTGTGGGGTTCGAGTACGAGGAACGTCCGGACCCCTTCTCCGATCGCCGGGCCGGGTTCGAGGTACGCACCCGGCTGCGCTGCACTCGCATCGCGGTCAGCACGCTGGGCCGGCTCACCCGGAGCTACGAACTGCAGTACGACCAGCAGTCCGCGAACGGCGTCTCCCAGCTCACCGAAGTACTGATCACCGGGTACGACGACAGCGGCAACCAGGAGTCGATGCCTCCACTGAAGTTCGGCTACACGACCTTCCGGCCGGACGAGCGGGCGTTCACCCCGGTCACCGGTCCGGACCTGCCACCTGTGTCGCTGGCCGACCCGTCGCTCACCCTGGTCGATCTGGCCGGGAACGGCCTGCCGGATCTCGTCCAGCTCGACGGCGTCGCCCGGCACTGGCGCAACCTCGGCGACGGCCGGTTCGACGTACCGAAGTCGCTGCCGGAGGCACCTGCCGGGCTCCGGCTCGCCGACCCGCAGGTCGACTTCGTGGACGCCACCGGCGATGGGCGGCCTGACCTGATGGTCACCTCGGGCGCACTGTCCGGCTACTTCCCCATCCGGCCGGGGATCGGCTGGGACGAGCGGTCCTTCCGCAAGTTCCGGCAGGCGCCGAGCTTCGACCTGGCCGACCCCGAGGTCCGGCTGGTCGATCTCGACGGCGACGGCGTGACCGACGCGATCCGCTCGGGCGCGCGGCTCGAGTGCTTCTTCAACGACCCGGTTGAGGGCTGGAACAAGACCCGCTCGGTCAGGTCGGGGCCGACCTTCTCGTTCGCCGACCCGCGGGTGCACTGGGCCGATCTCACCGGTGACGGCCTGCAGGACGTCGCGCTGGTCCACGACGGCAACCTGGAGTACTGGCCCAACGTCGGGCTGGGCGACTGGGGTCCGCCGGTCTCCATGCGCAACGCGCCCAGGCTCCCGTCCGGCTACGACCCGGCGCGAGTGCTCGTCGGTGACGTCGACGGTGACGGCCTGGCCGACCTCGTCTACGTGGACGACGACACCGTCACGCTGTGGATCAACCAGAGCGGCAACGCCTGGAGCGATCCGATCACCGTCCGGGCACGGGCCGGTACTCCGGACCGCAGCTACCGCGGCACTCCCCCGCTGGCGGGCGGCGATCTCCGGCTGGTCGATCTGCTCGGCAGCGGCACCAGCGGAGTCCTGTGGAGCCGTAGCGGTCGTACGGCGAACATGTACTTCCTGGACCTGACCGGTGGCGCCAAGCCGTACCTGCTGGAGCAGGTCGACAACTCCGCCGGCAGCGTCACCACGATCGAGTACGCGCCCTCCACCCGGTACTTCGTCGAGGACGACCAGCACCACCTGACTCGCTGGCGAACCGCGTTGCCGTTCCCGGTACTGGTGGTGGCCGGATCGGTCGTGCGGGACGAGTTCTCGGGCGGGAGCGTGCACACGTCGTACCGGTATCGGCACGGACACTGGGACGGCGCCGAGCGGGAGTTCCGCGGCTTCGCGATGGTCGAACAGCGTGACGCGGAGGCGCTGAACGGCACCGCCTCTCCCCCGACGCTGACCCGCACCTGGTTTCACCCGGGACCTGTCGGTGACGAGTTCGGCGGCTGGGATGCTCCTGACTTCGCGGACACCTACTGGCCCGGCGACCCGTCCCTGCTCGAGCCGACCGTGCTGCCGCCGCAGGTGCGTGACCCTGCCGGTCGGCGGATCCGCCGCGACGCCCTCCGCGCGCTCCGCGGCCGAGTACTGCGTACTGAGGTCTACGCCGAGGACAGCAGCCCACGAGCCGACCGGCCCTACACAGTCTCCGAAACCCGTTACGCCGTTGAGCAACTGACCGACCGGGTGTTCTATCCGCACAGCGTCGCGCAGCGCAGTACCAACTGGGAGCGCGGCGACGACCCGATGACCAACTTCTCGGTCAGCTCCTTCCTGGCCGACGACGGCAACTTCGACCCCTTCGGCCGCCCACACGCCAGTACTGCGATCGCCTGTCCGCGCGGGTGGCGCACGATGACCGACCGGCCGGAAGCGGAGTACCTGGTCAACCGCAGCCGCACCGAGTACGCAGTACCGGCTGGTGGTTATCTGCATGACCGGGTGAGCGCCAGTACGGCGTACAGCATGAGCGGTACTGCGGGCCTGACTGTGGCCGAGGTGCTGGCCGGTGGACCGCAGCTGAAGGTCGACAGTCACACCGTTACCTACTACGACGGCGAGGCGTTCGAGGGGTTGCCGCAGGGGCAAGTGGGCGAGCACGGCCTCCCGATGCGGACCAAGGCGCTCGCACTGACCGACGAGATCATCACCGAGGCCTACGGCGGCGCACCGCCCTGTCTCACGGGCGTCTGGACCGATGACTACCCGGCCGAGTTCCGCACGCTGCTGTCGCCGAACGCGGGCTACCACCGCGAGCCCGATGGTTGGTACACCATCACCAGCCAGCGGTACGACGAGCGCGGCCTGATCGTGGAGAGCCGCCAGCCCCTGTGGCATGCGGCCGACCCGCAGGCCCATCGAGCCACCAGCGAGTACGACGAGTACGGCCTGCTCGTACTACGCAACACCGACGCCGCCGGCCTGACCACAGTCGTCGAGCCCGACTACCGGGTCTTCCTACCCCGCACAGTGCTGGACCCCAACGGCACCGAGAGCCGTTTCACCTTCAGTCCGCTGGGCTTCCTCACCACCAGCTCGGTCAGCGGCCAGAGCCCGACCGAGGGCGATGCGGCGGCTCCCACGCTGGTGATGACCTACGACTTCACACCTCCGATCAGCGTGCGCACCGTACGCCGGATCCACCACGACACCGCAGTGGAGATCCCCACCGACCAACGGGACGCGACCATCACCACGGTCGAGTACTCCGACGGCTTCGGCCGGCTGCTCCAGACCCGCACCCAGGGCGACGACGTACGGTTCGACGAGGTCGGCGGCGACCTGGTGGGCCACCGGGCGAATGCGAACGTCGTCGTCAACGGTCTGACGGTCTACGACAACAAGGGCCGCGCAGTAGAGGTCTACGAGCCCTTCTTCAGCACTGGCTGGGAGTACAGCCCGCCGTCGGCCTCCGGTGAGAAGGTGACGACCACCTACGATCCGCTGGGCCGGGTCACCTGCACCGAACTGGCCGACGGCTCGCAGGAGCGGACAGTTCCCGGAGTACCCGAGCTGGCGGATCCACTGCAGTACGAGCCGACGCCCTGGGTCGCCTACACCTACGACGCGAACGACAACGCAGGCCGCACTCATCCGGTGACCTCCCAGAGCTACCGGCACCATCACGGCACCCCTGGCAGCGTGCTGGTCGATGCGCTCGGTCGCGGCATCGAGATGGTCGCGCGGACCAGGGACACTCCCGGCGATCCGATCCAGGAGCAGGTCACGAAGACCCGGTACGACAGCAAGGGCCAGGTACTAGAGGTCACGGACCCCCTGGGCCGCTCTGCGGTGACCAGTGTCTACGACCTGGCCGGGCGAGCCCTTAGGGTGAGGGAGCTGGACTCGGGTACTCGCGTCACCGTGCACGACGCCGGTGGCTCACCCGTTGAGCACCGCGATGCGCGGGGAGCCCTGACGCTGCAGGGCTACGACGGACTCGGCCGGGCCATCCGCACCTGGGCGCGCGAGCGGGCGGACCAGGAAGTGACTCTGGTCGAGCGGACCGAGTACGGCGACGGTGGACGCCCGGACCAGCCTCCTGGTGAGCGTGCGGCGCAGCGGGCCGCCTACAGGCTCGGACGGCCTTACCGGCAATGGGACGGCGCTGGGCTGGTCACGATCGAGCGCTACGACTACGCGGGTCGGGTGACGGCCAAGGCCCGCCGGATGGTCTCCGACGCCGCACTACTCGCTCCGGCGCCGTTCCGCGCCGACTGGACCGCAGCCGCCGACGCTGTGCTGGAGGCCACCGGTTTCGCGACAGACCTCCAGTACGACGCTCTCGGTCGCACCACTCGCATGACCTTGCCGCAGGACGTCACTGGCGACCGGCAAGCCTTGTACCTCAGCTACTCCCCGGCCGGCCTGCTCACTGCGGTGGCCGGGCCGGACCAGACCTATGTCGAGCGGATCGCGTACGACGCCAAGGGCCAACGCCTGTTGATTGTCCATGGCAACCAAACGATCACCCGCTACTCCTACGACCCGCAGACCCGGCACCTGGCCAGGCTGCGCACGCAGCGGGTCGCAGTACCGGGTGAGCTGGTGTATCGGCCGACCGGGCCGGCCCTGCAAGACCTGGCCCACCAGTACGACGTGTCCGGCAACGTGCTGCGGATCAGTGATCGCACCCCGGGCTGCGGCATCCCCGGTACGCCGCTGGGCCCCGACGCGTTGGACCGGGTCTTCGAGTACGACCCGCTCTACCGCCTGCGGTCTGCCACCGGGCGCGAGTGCGCAGTACCGGCTGCTACCGACCACGACGTCGTACCGCGGTGCACGGACGTGACGCAGACCCGGGCTTACCAGGAGACTTACGAGTACGACCTGCTGGGCGGGCTGACCGAGCTCAAGCATCTTGCCGGCGGCTCCGGCAGCACCCGCAACTTCACCGCAATCGACGCTGCCAACCGGCTGGCCATGACAACCACAGGCGGCGGCAGCAGCGTCCCCTACACCTACGACGCCAACGGCAACGTCCTGTCCGAGGGCGAGTCCCGGTTCTTCGAGTGGGACCACGCCGACCGCCTCCGCGGCTACCGCACTCAAGCAGGTGCCGGTCCGGCGTCCGTCACCGCGCAGTACTTGTACGACAGCGGTGGGGCGCGGGTGAAGAAGCTGGTGCAGTCAGGCGGCCGCACCACGGTCACCCTGTACGTCGGGAACGGGTTCGAGCGCTGCAGGCGCAGTGGGGTCGGCGGCGACCTCACCAACGACACAGTGACCGTGCAGGACGGCCGGAACCGGATAGCGACGGTCAGGACCGGGCAGGCCTTCCCAGGGGATGCCACTCCCCCGGTGCAGTACCTGCTGAGCGACCACCTGGGCAGCAACTCCGTAGTACTGGACGCTGCTGGTGGAGAGATCAGCCGGGAGGAGTACACGCCGTACGGGCAGACCTCATTCGGCGGCCAGGCCTTCAAGCGCTATCGCTACGGCGGCAAGGAGCGTGACGAGGAGAGCGGCCTCAACTACCACGGTGCCCGGTACTACGCGCCGTGGCTCGGGCGCTGGGTGAGTCCGGACCCGTCCGGGCCGGCCGATGGTCTCCACCTGTACCGGTTCGCGGCCAGTAGCCCGATGCGGATGGGAGACCCGTCAGGGCTGCAGAGCTGTGACTCGTCGGGCTGCCAGGGCACAGCGACCGCTACCAATGTCGAGGAGTCCGGCACCGGCTCGAGTGGCGGGACGGTCGAGGCCACACCCGCCCCACCGCCCGCCGAGCCTCCCTCGGTCGATGTGAAGTCGCTGCCGGACGCGCCGCCGATGACAGAGGCCGAGAAGTACGCGGCGCAGCAGAAGGCCGCGTTCGAGAAGTCGAAGGCAGACCAGGGCGGGATCGCCCAGGGCTTCAAGAGTGTGCTCCGCGCGCTGCTGCCACCGGCGAAGTCGATGATGTCCCCGGCGCCGCGGCTGCAGGGCATGCCACCCGGGATGAGCCAACTGAGTGCCCCGGGCGGGCAGGACGACATCGCGACCGCGGGCGGCGAGGTCGGTATGCAGATCGCCGAGAAGGGCGTGATGGCAGCCTCGGCGGCCGGTGACGTCGGGCTGCTCGGCGTCAACATCGCGGTCAGCGGCGCGAACGTCGCGGCGAAGGCGGTCACCGAGAAGGCGGCCGAGGCGGCGGTGGAGAAGGCCGTCGTGACCGAGGCGCCGCAGGCCGCACCCGCGCTCGTCACCCGGGCGGCCGAGATCCACGCGATGCTGGCCAAGCACTTCAGTCCGCGGGCAGCGCAGAAGATCGCTGTCGCGGTCGGCGAGGGCGAGGGACTGACCGTCGTCACGGTGAACAACCGCGCCGCCTACAACCTGATCGTCAACAAGACGGTCAACCTGGCCGAGCACGAGGTGCTCGGGATCGCGCCGTACAAGCGCTACAACTTCCTCCGCAGCTACTGGGGCTTCCAGAACCTGCACGCCGAGGAACTGCTGGTCAAGTCGTTCCAGCTGGTCGAGGTGCACGGCGGCCAGATGGCCACCAGCCTGCCCGGCTGCTGGCGGTGCCAGTCGATCCTGAACGCCCTGAACGGGATGTTCCGGCACTACTGGACGCACCTGAACCCGAAGGCCGGTGAGGTCCTGCGCGGCCAGCCGGGCTTCAGAAAATGACGAGGGAGCCGAGATGCCCGAGCTGTTCGTGATCTCAGGAGTCGTGCGCCACCGCGACGGCGACCCCGCCGGTCTGCTGGTCGTCGCCGAGGAGCGCGGCCTGCCCAGCCGGGAACGGCAGCTGGGGCCGGTCGTGCTCGGCCGCGCGACCACGGACGGCGAAGGCTCGTTCGAGCTCGGCTTCCCCGCCACCCGGCCGGACCTGACCTTCACCGTGGCCGGACCCGACGACCGGCCGCTGGAGCTGTTGGAGGTTGTCGCAGGCAACCATCAGGGCCGCGGCGACGACATCCTCTTCAACGCCGTCGGGCCGCTCCGGGTCGAGCTGACGGTCGGCGCGGCCGCGGTCGAATCGGAGTACGAGAGTTTGCTGGCAGCAATCGCGCCCGAACTGGGCGAGTTGTCCCCCGGCGACCTGACCGAGGAGGATCTGAGCTTCCTCGCCAGGGACCTCGGCCAGGGAGCAGATGAATTGCTGCGCTTGGCCTACCTCCGCGCAGCCCACCTCCTCTCCCGTACTACGAACCTGGTGGCCGCGGCCTTCTACGGCTGGGCCCGGCTCGCTGTCCCCGACCTCTGGAGTGAGCTGCCGTCCTTCGAGGACGAGCAGCGCCGCGACGACTACCTGGCCCGCTTGCTGGACGAGTTGACCGCTACAGATACCGAGCGGCTTGCCGACGCGCTACGACGGGCTGCGGAAGCCCGGATCATCCCGGCCGCGATCGGCGAGCGGGCCGATGCGCTGGCACACACTGTCCAGGCACGGGCGCTGGCCAAGATCTCCGTCCGACTACTACTGCTGTCGGAAGTGGAGGGGGAGCCGCTGGCCGGCTACAGCGTTCACACCTACCAGGGCAGCCGGGACCTCGGTGCTGATGTCACCGACTCACTCGGCGCAGTAGTGGTCAGCTACTTCTCCCCCGACCCAGCTGCGCCGACAACACTGCGGCTGCTGGTCTCTGAGGATGAGATCGAGGTCGTCACCGATGCGATGCCACCCGAGACCGAGGTCCGGGTACCAATGCCCGCACCACCCGACCTCCAAGCTCTGGTGACCGCCGGGCACCTCCAATTGGCGCCAGGCACGCTGGACATCCTCACGGCGGCAGGAGTCGCGGGGTACGCCGACATCCGCCGCCGCGGCGGCGTCACGGACCTGGCCAATGACCTCGATCCTGACGACGCCCGCAAGCTCAACGCGCTGACCGAACTGGATCTGCTGACCACTGACCCGACCGAGGCGAGCACCCTGCTCGCACTGGACTACGACAGCGTCGGAGCGATCGCGGCGACGCCCTGGGGCCGCTTCCTCGCCCACACAGCCGATCAGTTGCCCACCGAACGAGCCGTCTTGCTGCGCACCAGCGCGCAGGCCCAAGTCGGCATGCTCGACCTCCTGCTGGCCGGCCAGGCCGCTGACCTCGCGAACGGATTCAGCTCATGAGTTGTGGATGCGGCGACTGCGAATCCGCGGTCAGCCCCGGCGCCTACCTGGCCAGCCTGCTCGACTACGCGCTCAAGCACGTCCAGAACGGCGACGAGCCGCTGGACCTCGACTACTTCACCGAGCGCTTCCACCAGCCCTTCGCTGGGCTCCCGCTGGACTGCGACGCCGCCGAGGCCACCGTGCCGCAGGTGCGGCTCGCTGTCGAGGTACTCCGCGCGTACGTCGGCGTCCGGCCGCTGCTCGGCGCCGGCCGAGAGAGTGGCTTGGTAGCCGGCGAGGCCGACTACCGGTTGGCGGTGTACACGGCGCTGCTGGCGGGTGCCGGTACGTCGTACGAGGAGGTCCGGCTGATCCGCAACGGGACTCCAGAGGATCGCCTCGCGCTGGCCGAGCGGCTTGCCGTCCCCGAGACGTCGCTGGACCTGCTGTTCAGCGACCCTGATGTGCTGACGGAAGAGTTCCTGGAGCGCACCTTCGGGTTGGCCGGCACCACTGCTCCCCCGCTGCTGGCCGGGCTCAAAACAGGTGACGCCGCAGGGCAGTTGACGGGCTGGCGCCTCACCGGGGCCGATCCGGGCCGCAACACCGCCGTGGACGGACTGATCTACCTGTCGGTGGCTCAGGACGGACCGGAGCACGTCGTCTCCGCCTACACCGACGAAGCCCGTACGACGCTAGTTGCCCAAGGCAAGCGCACTACGCCCAGCGGACCGGTCCGATTGACTCCCCGCGAAGGCAGCGGGCTGGTGGGCTCGGTGGAGCTCGCCTACACCACCGACGCCGCAGACATCTCGCTGGCGCTGGCGCCGCTGCTGCAGTGCTGGCGACTCAGCCGGCTCCGGAGCGGCTGGCTGGCTCAGGACTGGCCAACCCCTGCAGTAGACGGCGTTCCGCTGATTGATCCGCAGACGATCGGCATGGCCGACCTGCGCAGTACCAGGCCTGGCAATGCCGCCTATGACCTCTGGCTGACGCGCTACAACGACCTTGTGGCCAAGCGGGCCGCACTGGTGGCTGCGAAGGATGCGGCAGCCGACCCGGCGGCAGGGCTCGCCGACGTGATCGCGCTGGCGTTGAGTCGTCCAGGAGACGCGGTTGACGTGGCCCGGCTCGGGGCGTTGGACGACGCGCAGCGACTCGGCGAAAGGATCGGCCCGCGGCTTGCTCCGCTCGGGCTGACCTCGGCGGCCTTCGGCTTCCTGATCCCGATCGTGCGACTCGCGCTGGCCGGGCAGCCGATCCTGGTGCCGGAGTGGGACGCGGTGATCGACACGGTGCTGGTGGCAGGCAAGCAGCGCGACTTCGCCGAGTGGAGAGCAACCGAGCAGGCTGCGGGCATCACGCTCTCCCCGGACTACTTCCGGCTGGTCGCGGACGACAGTGCTGTGCCTGTGACGGCTGTGAGTCTCACCATCGCGCCGTGGTTGTCCACGCGGGATGCCCGTCGCGCGTGGTCCGAAGTACTGGAGGCTCGGCTTGATCAGGAAGCCGCTGTCACGGCTGGGGTGAACGCAAGCCGCAACAGCGCCGAGGAGAGCACTCTGCCGCTGCTGCGTGACCACCTGGTGGAGGCATCCGACGCTGAGGGCGAGTCACTGGCCGAGCGCGCAGACTGGCTCACCCGACGACTGCTGCTGGACCTGCGGACGGCCGGCACGCACCGGACCACCAGAGTCGCGCAAGCCATCGAAACCCTGCAGGAGTTGCTGTTCCGGCTACGCACCGGGCAATTGCCGCTGGATGACCCTGGAGCTTTGACCAATAGGTCATCTGTCCGAGCAGTGGCGACACCGGACGGCCGCACCCATCTACTGGCACTCGACGACGACGGCATCCTCTGGCACCGGGTGTGGGACGGCATCTGGCGCAGCTGGCACAACAGCGGCGCACTGCCGGGGGCTGGGTTCCTCCCGCCGTCCGGCCTGGCCGTTGCTCTTCGAGGTGACGGCCTGGACGTCGCAGTGGTCGGTGGCGACCGCACCCTCTGGGTACGCCGCTACGAGTCCGGCTGGGAGCCCTGGCAGCAAGTCACCGGCGGACCGCAGCTCACCGGCGGCCCAGGCCTGACCGCTAGAGGCCCGGACGCTCTCGATGCCTACGTACTCCGGATCGGCGACCTGCAAGTACTGCGGCGCAGCTGGGACGGGACCACCTGGTCGGCCCCGGAAGACGTCGGGGTCACCTCGCAGCGGGTCCCTGCCGCTGCCTCCCTCACGCCAGAGACAGTCGACCTGGTGCTCGCCCGATCCGGCGCCGACCTGTTCAAGCCGTTGCACCGCTGGTGGGACGGTGCCGCCTGGCAGAGCGAGAACCTGACCGGCATCCTCAGCAGCGACCCAGCACTGATCGCGACCGATCGACTGGAAGCCTTCCAGAACCTGGGCGGCCGGCTGCAGCGCCTGGTCCGCGACGGCGCTTGGCTGCCGTGGGAAGACGTGGATGCCGGCCTGGCCGCCACTGATCCGCAGTTGGAGGGTGCGCCGATGGCCTGTAGCCCAGCGCCGGGGGTCATCGACGTCTACGGCGTACGGCGGGATCGGTTCGGTGCAGCTCTCTGGTCCCGGCAGTTCGCGGCGGGCGCCTGGACCCCCTGGGTCAAGCTCCCGAGCGAGCGGCTCGAGCTGGACGCAATGCAGTTCGACGCCGAGTGGCAGTGGATCGGCTCGTATGCGACCTGGCGCTCTGCGGTGTTCGTCCGGCTCTACCCGGACAACCTGCTGCTGCCGTCACTCGCGCCGCGGCAGACCCCGGCTTTCGCGGAGCTCGTTGCCCAGACCCGGCCGACGCGGCGGATCACCCCGGAGCAGGCCGAGGCGTTGGCCGTTGACTACGGCAACTACCTCGCCGATGTGTCGGGGCTGAGGATCGAAGCCAGCTGCCGGGTCGCGGCGCGGGTGATGGGGCCTAGCGGAGTACCGATTCAGCGGGCGCTGGAGTTCCTGTTCGGCCGGGCACCGTCCGGGCGGGTGTACTGGTGCAGCTTCGACCAGTTGGAGACCGGCGCGGGTGGCTATGCCCAGTCGTTCTGGACCGAAGTACCGCTTGCTTCCAAGGAGACCAGCAGCGCGGCGCCGAAGGTCACCAGCATTGTCGGCGCGCTGCCCTGGGTGAATCCGACCCTCGACCAGCACCACCTCAATCTGTTCCTGGTCGCGTCGGTCGCGGGAGTGCCATCGCTGGTCCGGGCTCGGTTCGACCTCGATCGGTACGGGCGCGACGACTTCTGCGAGTCCGGCACCGTCAAGGTGGGTGGGCTGCCGCCAGGTGCCGGTGGCGTTGCCGAAGGCATCGACCGGATGACCGTAGTCCCTGTCCAGTCCGACCGGACCGACGAGGCGCCACGTCTTGCCCTCCGGGTCATGTCGTCCGGCCAGGCTTACCTGCGAGCACTGAACACCGGGACCGACGGCTTTGCCCAGGTGGCCGGCGACTGGGCCGCCTGCGAGGTCGTCCCCCGCGTGATGGGCAACGGCGGTATCGCCAACAACGAGACGATCACCTCGCTCTATGCGGCGCTACGGACCGGCGGCAACAACTGGCTGGTCTATGCCCATGCCAACTCGATCCGGATCTACCCACAGCGCGCGGGCGGCTACGCGGCCTCGGTCGGAGAACTGCCCGACCGGGTCATCGGCGCCATTCCGGCCGGCTCGTCCTCGGTCGTCGTGTTCACCGAACAGGACGGCAGCACGATGTACCGCAGCTACACCTACAGCGGGTCGGTGACCCCGGGAGTCGTTTACCTCGCACCAGGAGTTCCGGGACTGGCCAGGCACTCCGGTGCGGCCGCTCTGTCCTTCTTCGTCACTCCTGGCGACGGCGGCCACTGGTACGCCCATCTGTGCCGACTACAAGGCGACCGGCTGATCGGCAACCAGAAGTACGACGTCGTACCGGTGCTGGGATCAGTCACCTCGATCCGGACCAAGCAGACCGTGTTCGAGCTGCAAGCGCGGCGGGCAGCCATCCGTGGCGTCTACCAGAACAACGCGGCCGCCTCGGAGAGTCTCCTGTGCTACCTGCGAGAGGCCTACCGCCTGGTGCCGCAGCAGCTCGCTCTCGGCTTGCAGGCAACAGGCGAGTACGTCGCGGCGCTCGACCTGTTCGCCACGGTCTACGACTACCGGACCCCGCTCCCCGATCGCTACATCGACCACGGCCTGGCGCTGGACGCCGCCCTGCCCGCAACCTCGGTACTACGCCAGCCCGAAGGCTGGTTGCTCGATCCCCTCAACCCGCACGCCGTCGCACGATCCCGCCGAGCCGCAACAGCGCGGTACGCGATCGCGGCCATCATCGGCTGCCTCAACGCCTATGCGGACAGCGAGTTCGGCACTGACACCAGCGAGTCCTTGGTGCGCGCCAGACTGCTCTACGACAGCGCCCTCGGGCTGTGCGACGTACCGGAGTTCCGTCAGGAGCTGCCGACCTGCGATGCGTTGATCGGGGTCCTGCAGATCACGCCCGGCGAGTCGGTGCCGCCCGAGGTCGCAGCGGCTCTCGGCTCGATCGCCGAAGAGCTCAGCCAAGGGGCAGCCTTCCCGGCCCCTGGCACGTATCTCGATCCCCAGAAGCTCCTCAAGCTGCTCGAACTCGCGAAGGCGGGCACGATGGAATGGGCCACTGTCATGCCGGAACTGCTGCAGTACAAGGAGAAAGTCCTCAACTCGGCAGCGCCACCTCCGACAGCGGGTGGCGTAGTACTGGAATCGGCGGCGCGCCGAGCAACGGCGTACACGGCGCTGCTGACTGACCCAGCCGTGGAGAAGGCGGTCCGGCTGGCCGGCTCGCTCGGCGCTGTCGTCAAGGTTGGTGCGCTGTGATGCCGCCGCTGCAGTTCTGCATCCCGCCGAACCCGGCTGTCGGGACACTGCGGGCCCATGCGGAGCTCGGGCTGCGCAAGCTGCGAGCTGGACGCAACCTGGCCGGCATCCTGCGCGAGGTGCCCGCCTACGCGGCTGCGACCGACACCACGACAGGCATGCCGGTGGCCACCAATGGGCAGCTCACTGTGCCCACTGCCCGCGCAGTACCGCCGACGGCGTACCGGTACGCCGTACTGATCGCGCGGGCGAAGGAGCTTGTCCAGCAGGCCGCTCAGATCGAGGTGCAGTACCTCAACGCGACGGAGCGGCGCGACGAGGCCGGCTACACCCTGCTGAAGGCAAGGCAGGAACTCACCCTCGCAACAGCGCAGGTGCGGCTGCAGAGCCTGCGGGTCGCCGAGGCCAACGACGGCGTCAAGCTGGCCGACCTGCAGATCCAGCGGACCCTCGTGCAGCAACAGACCTACCAGGCCTGGATCGCCAACGGCCAGAACGACTACGAGCAAGCAATGATGGACCTGTACGACGACGCCGCCAACGCGCAGCGCGTCGAAGCCATCGCGAGTGCGAGCGCCCAAACGGCTCAGGCGATCACCACTGCGGCCACGGCTCAGTTCGGCGCGGCAGCGGCTGCCGCCGGAGCCGTCGCGGTCGGCCTGTTCGCCACGGCAGGCGCCACGGCCGGCGTACTCAATGCCGGGATCCAGGCCAGTATCGCGAAGAACAGCCTGCTGGCCAGCCAGGAGCGCCGGATGGACGAGTGGCGGCTGCAGGCCGCGCTGAGCGCCCAGGATCTGCAGATCGGCGCTGCCGAGCAGAGTCTCGCGCAGGACCGGGTGGTGATCGTCGAGCAGGAGCAGACAATCGCGGCCACCCAGGACAGCCAGGCCCGCGACACCTTGGAGTACCTGGCCAACCGCTTCACCGGGTTCGAGCTGTGGGACTGGATGAGTGGCGTCCTCGGCGACGTCTACCGGTCGCTGCTGCAGCAGGCCGCGGCGATGCTCAACGTCGCCCGTGCCCAGCTCGCCTTCGAGCGGCAGGAACAGCCGCCGGTGACGATCCGCTCGGACTACTGGACCGTGCCGTCGTCGTCCTCGGTCAGCTCGGACACCGATGACCGGCGTGGTCTGACCGGCTCGGCCCGCCTGCTGGCCGATCTCTACCAGCTCGACCAGTACGCGTTCGACACCGACCGGCGCAAGCTCGCGGTCTCCAAGACGCTGTCGCTGGCCCAACTCGCCCCGGCGGACTTCCAGAACTTCCGGGAGACCGGAGTGCTGGTGTTTTCGACCCCGACCGAGCTCTTCGACCGCGACTTCCCCGGGCAGTACCTGCGGCTGATCCGCCGGGTCCGGACCTCGGTGATCGCGCTGGTGCCGCCGGTCGACGGGATCAAGGCGACGCTGTCCAGCACCGGGATCTCCCGGGTCGTGGTCGGGCCGGAGCCGTTCCAGCCGGTGACGATCCGGCGCGACCCGGAGACCGTCGCCCTCAGCATCCCGATCGGCGGCACCGGGGTGTTCGAGGGCGAGCAGACCGCCGAGACGATGTACCTGCCGTTCGAGGGCAACGGCGTGGACGCGACCTGGGAGCTACGGTTGCCCAGGGCATCGAACCGGTTCGACTTCGGCCGGCTGTCCGACGTCCTGGTGACCATCGACTACACCGCGCTGCACAACTACGACTACGGCCGCGCGGTGATCCAGTCGCTGTCGCCGCGGGTGCGTTCGGAGATCGCCTTCAGCCTCCGCAACGACTTCCCGGACGCCTGGTACGACCTCTTCAACCCCGACCTGCTCGCCGAACCGGACCGCGGTCTGCTGCACCTGTCCGTCTCCCGCGACGACCTGCCGGCCAACCTGGACTCCGTCCGGCTCGACCAGGTCAGCCTGCAGTTGGCCGGCGACGCTCCCGTCCTGAAGAACCTCGCCGTGCCGTCCCTGACCCGCACCTCACCAGACGGTACGACGGCCACGGGTGGCGCGACCCGGGCCATCGACGGCACCATCAGCACCCGTCGCGGCAACGGCGCTCCGTGGCTCCCGCTCACCGCCATGGCCGCCGGCGGCCACCCGCCCACGCCGTACGGGGACTGGACGGTCAACCTCCGGACTCCGGCCGCGGCCGACGCCCAAGCGCTGGAGGACGCGATCGCGACCGGTCACCTGCACGACGTACTGCTGGTGCTCACCTACTCGGCCGAGACCCCGCCCTGGCCCGACTGAGGTCAGCCGAGCGGACGATCGAGAACCGCCTTCAGGTGACTGAAGGTGTCGATCGAGTACTTGCCGTGGTACCGGCCCATCCCGCTCTCGCCGACGCCGCCGAACGGGAGATCGGTCGCGGTCAGGTGCACCACCGGGTGACCGAAACCGACCGCGCCCGACGAGGTCTCGGTGAGGATCCGGTGCTTCACCTCGTCGGAGTCGGTGAAGGCGTACAGCGCGAGCGGCTTGTCCCGGTCGCGGACGAACGCGAGCGCCGCGTCGAGCGACGGCACCGTCAGGATCGGCAGGATCGGGCCGAAGATCTCCTCCCCCATCACCGGCGAGTCCGGTGCGACGTCGGTGAGGACCGTCGGGGCGATGTACTTCGATCCCTTGTCGGTCTCGCCGCCAACCACCACCCGGCCGCTGGCGAGCAGCCCGGACAACCGGTCGAAGTGCCGCTCGTTGACGATCCGGCCGTAGTCCTCACTCGCCGCCGGGTCGTCGCCGAACTTCCGCCGTACCTCGTCGGCCAACGCCGTCTCCAGCGGACCGGAGTAGCCGATCGCGAGAACGTAGTCGGGCGCGACGCAGGTCTGGCCGGCGTTCAGGAACTTGGCCCGGACCAGCCGCTCGGCGACCAGCACCGGATCGACGTCCGTGTCCACGATCACCGGGCTCTTGCCGCCCAGCTCGAGCGCCACCGGGGTCAGGTTCTTCGCGGCGGCCGTCATCACGATCCGCCCGACCTGGCCGTTGCCGGTGTAGAAGATGTGGTCGAAGCGCTGCGCCAGCAGTTCGGTGGTCTCCGGGATGCCACCCTCGACCACGGCCACCGCCGACGGGTCCAGGTACGCCGGAACGTGCCGGGCGATCGCCGCGGAGACGGTCGGCGACAACTCGCTCGGCTTCACCACCCCGACGTTGCCCGCGGCAAGGATCCCGACCAGCGGGGCGAGCGCGAGGTGCAGCGGGTAGTTCCACGGCCCGATCACCAGCGCGACCCCGAGTGGCTCGCGGATCACCTGCGCGGTGCCCGGCAGCAGCTTGTCCGGCAGCGGCGCGGGCTCGGGCGCCAGCCAGGCGTCCAGGTGCTCGAGGGTGTGGTCGATCTCGTTGACGACGAACAGCAGTTCGGTGCCGCGCGCCTCCTCGGCGGGTTTGCCGAGGTCGGCGTACAGGGCGTCGACGAAGTCCTTGTCCTGCTCCAGCAGCATGGTCTTCAGTGCGATCAACTGCTGCCGACGCCACTCCACCGGCCGGGTGACGCGGGAGTCGAAGGTCACGCGGAGGTCGGAGACGAGCTGGGAGATGTCGGTGATGACCATGACCCGATGCTATGACACGGTCACACGCCGTCCCCGGAGGGTGAGGGCGACGGCCGCGACCAGGAACCAGAAAGCACCGAAGGCCGAATAGCCCGCGAGCGTGGACAGGCCGGCTGTCGCGGAGCTGGACATCGAGACGAAGGTGCCGCCGGCAAGGACCGACAATCCACCGCTGATGATCATCGGCCACTGAGCGCCGACCGTACGCCGGCGGCGGATCGCCACCACGAGCTGGATCGCACCCGACAGCGAGGCCCAGACACCGAAGACGAGCAGCGCCTTGCCGACGGTGGAGAAGGCCGCGGCGAGCATCCCGACGGTCGCGACGATGCCCAAGGCAACATTGATGGTGCCGGTACTGTCCTGCCGCCGCTCGAGCAGCGTCGCGGCGACGTCCCACAGCGGGTAGATGACGAGCAGAACCGCCGCGATCACCGTCAGGTTGTCGGTGGCAACGAGCGAGTTGGAGGTCACGGAGATTAGGGCCACCCAGACGAGCGAGAAGGCGGCGCGGATCAGGTAGAGCGTCTTTTGCGTCATGTCCCCGAGTCTTGACGCTCGACGGACACCCCGCGTACTACGAACGAAGTACTTCGGCACGCCAACTGTGCACGACAATCAAGTCATGGCACCTCTCTGGATCCGTCGCCCCGAACTGGTGCATCTGGTCGCCTACGCGGTGGCCGCGCTCGTCTTTATCGGCCAGCTCCTGGCAGTGGTACTCCGCGAGTCCGGCTGGCCGACGGCTTTCGCAGTACTGCTCGCTGGTGCTGGTGTGGTCCTGTCCTGGTGGCAGCCGTGGGCGGGTCTGGTCGTGACCAGCGCAGCGTCCTTCGCCGTCACGGCGGTGGGCCACGACCCGCTGTCGCTGTGGATGATCGGGATCCTGGTGCTGGTCTCGGTCACCTTCCGCGGAAAGCAGCCGCTGGTCGCGACCGGGATCGTGGCCGCGTCCTTCCTGGGCGCCTACATGACGGTCGGCGGATTTCGCGGCGGCGGAGTGGTGGGAGTCGCCGCGCTCTTCTCGGCCATCGCCGGAGGTGCGACCGGAGCCGCACTGCGGATCTACCGGGAGCACTGGCTGACCCTGGAGGAACGTGCCGAGAGCGCCATCGCCACCCGCGAGATCGAAGCCACCCGGCGGGTGACCGAGGAGCGGCTCCGGATCGCCCGCGACCTGCACGACGTGATGGGACACCAGGTCGCGATGCTCAGCGTGCACCTCGGCGTCGCGGAGATCGGGCTGCCCCAAGGCGCCGAGTCGGCGCGGGAGGCTCTCGTCTCGGCCAGGTCCAGCGCCCGGACAGTGATCGTCGAAACGCAGCGCATCCTCGCCCTCCTGCGCCGCGGCGATGTCAGTTCCGAGGGGGAAGCACTTCGGCCAACGCCTGCGCTCAGCGGCTTGGAGGGGTTGATCGCCTCATTCGAGAGCATCGGACTCGACGTACAGGCCTCGATCGACGTCGCCGCGAACTCCGTCGAGCCGAGCGTCGGCGTGACGGTCTACCGCGTCGTCCAGGAGGCACTCACAAACGCCCACCGGTACGGCGAAGGAACGGCCACCGTGGAGATCCACGAGCGCGACGGCAGGGTCTTCCTCATCGTGCAGAACCGCATCCGTCCGTCGACCCGCGACGCGGGGACCCGGCTCGGACTGATCGGGATGCGTGAGCGGGTCGAGTCCTCCGGTGGCCGGCTGACGATCGACCACAGCGACGGGAGCTTCCGTGTCAGCGCGGAGTTCAGCCCGCAGGGAGCCGAGGTCCGATGACCCGCGTGCTGATCGTCGACGACCAGGACGACATGCGGGCCGGTATCCGGGCGATGCTCGGGCTCGACCCCAGCCTGGTCGTGGTGGCCGACCTCTCGGACGGACTGCAGGTCGTCCCGTTCCTGCGCGAGCACCCGGTCGACCTGATCCTGATGGACATCCGGATGCCCGGGATCGACGGCGTCGAGGCGACCCGCCGGATCCGGGCCGAGCACCCGGCCGAGCAGGTCCGGGTGATCGTGCTGACCACCTTCGACCAGGACGAGATCGTCCTCGCCGCGCTGCGGGCCGGCGCCAACGGCTTCCTGAGCAAGACCGTCAGCCCGGACGAACTCGTCGCGGGCATCGCCGAGGTGGTCGCCGGCGGCGGAACGCTGTCCGCGGCTGCCACCGCCGCCCTGATCGGTCACATGACCGACAAACCGCCGCCGATCGTCGACCAGGAACTGCTCCAGCGCTTCCGCGCCCTGACCCCACGCGAGAAGGACATCGTCATCCTGGTCGCCAGCGGTCTCGCCAACGACGAGATCGCGGCTCAGCTGTTCGTCTCGCCGCTCACCGTGAAAACCCACGCAGTACGAGCCATGACCAAGGTCGGCGCCCGCGACCGGGCTCAGCTCGTCTCCTTCACCTTCCGGGCAGGCCTCTACCCCTGAGTCTCAGTGCGGCCGAGAAGGTGGCGGAGGGCGGGCTCGAGGTCCGGGTGCCGGAAGGTGTGACCCAGCTCGGTCAGTCGCTGCGGAAGCACTCGCTGGGACGCCAGCGCGAACTCCTCGGTGGCTTGCTTGCCAAGGATCAGCCGCGGTCCGAGCGAGGGGACCCGGAGCAGCGCCGGGCGATGCAGCACCCGGGCGAGCGTCGTCGAGTAATCGTCGTTCCGGACCGGTGTCGGCGCGACCGCGTTGATCGGGCCGGTGAGCTCGGCGTCGTACAGGCAGCGGTGGTAGATGTCGGCCAGGTCGTCGATTCCGATCCAGGACTGCCATTGGCGGCCGTCGCCGAGCGGGCCACCCAGTCCGGCGGCGAAGAGCGGGTACTGCAGTTGCAGGATGCCGCCGGCCGGCGTCTGCACCAGGCCGGTGCGGACGTTGACGACCCGGAGGCCGGCCTCTGCTGCTGGCTCGGCCGCGTTCTCCCAGTTCTCGACCAGGGAGGCCAGGAAGCCGTCGCCTCGGTCGCTTCCCTCGGCCAGCGGTTCGTCGCCGCGGTCCGGGCCGTAGAAGCCGATCGCCGACGCGGAGACGAAGACCTTGGGGCCGTCAGCTGTCTTCGCCGCGAGCTCCGCCAATTGCCTGGTCGGGCCGATCCGCGACTCGCGGACCGCCTTGCGGTGCTCGGGAGTGAACCGGCCGACGATGGACGCGCCGGCGAGGTGAATCACTGCGTCGACGCCTTGCAGGAGCTCCTCGTCAGGAGCGGCGACATCCCAATGACGCTCGTCCGGGCCGTCAGCCTGACCACGCACCAGGCGGATCACCCGGTGGCCGTTGGTCGTCAGCAAGGCCGCGAGCGCAGTACCGATCAGACCATGGCTGCCGGTCATCGCGACCGTGAGCGGAGTCATCCCGCCTTCGAGCGCCCGCTCGCGGGCGGCAAGATCGTCGGCCAGCTGCCGATGCCGGTAGGCCAGCATCGAGCGCAGCATGACAGCGGGCACGTTGCTGTCGATCTTGTCGATCACCCGGGTGTGGTTCGGCGGGACCACTTCGAAGTCGTGCGTGTGCCGCCAGTGGATCAGCCACTTCAGCGGCGCGGAGTCCAGCTCGTCGACGAACTGCTCGGGCACCACCGCGCCACTGTGCCGGGCCACCCAGTTCAGGCCGAGCGGGAAACCCAGGACGGCGGTACCGCCCGCGAGATCGGTCGCCTCACGCTTGATGTGGACCGGCATCCAGGGCGGGGTGAGCCGCACGATCGCCCCCGGCCGCTGGAACCAGGAGAACACCTCGTCGCGGGATGCTTCGATCACACTGCTGCTGGTCAGGCCCATGGACACACATCTCCTCGGTTCGGACCTCTCCAGCATCCCTCATGCATAAGTTCCGCACAGTTTCGACGCGCTCAGCCGACCTCGGAGCCCTCCCCGGTCCGCCGCAAACCCGTTGCCCCGAGCCCCCGTTGTGGCGCGGCGGCCGTGGTCGTCACACCGGTACCGGGCTGGGCCGGTCTGCTCTGCTGAGCCATCGCCTGGACACTCACCAGCACGGCTTGCTTCTCCGGCAGCGACTTGGCGACGTCGAAGCTCTGCCACACCTGCTGGTGGACCTCCGGGGACAGCGTGCTCGCGTGCAGCATCTTGTCGACCTCGCGAACCATCCGGTGGTCGTCACGGTGCACGAAGCTGTCCAGCAGCACCTTCAGCTCCGGATCCTGTCCCGGCGCATGGGTCAGCCAGGCCCGGACATCGTTGGTGAACTGCTGCTGCACGGCCGCGGTGTCCAGGACAGCCCCATCCCGTACGTCGGACGCTGCATCCATCACCGCTCGCAGACCGGCCACCTTGCACGCCTCCCGAACGACGGGGTTCAGGTAAGGCGGATCCACCAGCACCGGATTGCACCCGAAGGTCCGATCCGGCTCCTCGGTGAGACGGCGCTGCACCGGACCCGACTCGTCGAGCGCCTTCGGGCTGCTCAACGGCCCTTGCAACGAGTTCTCGATCGTCCGGATCGCAGCCAGACTGGCGAAGGTCAGCGACGGATCGCGTGGCAACTCCTTCATGCCGCCCCCGACACCGTCGTCACGATGCAGCACATAACCCCGCTTCGTCCCTGGGTGCGGGTCCGACGCGATGCCGTCGTAGAACATGTAGCGACCCTCGAAGGACGTCTCCGGATAGGCCGCCGACAGCAACTCCTGCACGGTCCCCTTCAGGCAACTGTCCATCAACACGACCCGGCTGTTCGGCGTCCCCACCGGTACTCCGGCGCCACGCAGATAGCGAGTCAACTGCTGGTACGACCCGGCCACGTCCTCGGCCGACACGCTCGCCGTGTTCTCGCGGTACCCCGAGATCTGCGGGAACGACTTCCCACCGTTCTGCTCGAGATCCTGTACTGCGGCCTCGGCCACCGCCCGCGACAGTACGGCGTCATGGCAGTGCGCGGCGAAGAACTCCGGATCGAGGGTCCGGGCCGCCACCGCCAGGCTGTAGCCGTCGCGGCCGAGAAACACCACCCGCGTGTGTGGATTGGCTGCGACCTCCTGCCGCAGATCGCGCAGCATGTCCCGCGCGATCGAGGTGACGAACCGCGCGTGGTGCGCACGGAAGGCGTGGTAGATCCGCTCGACCGCGTCCCGATCGGCCTTGTCCTTCAGCCCGTACGCGTCGCAGATCGTCGCCAGCGGCGGAAGCTCTTGTTCGATGGCCACCTGTCACCTGCCACCGTCGACGCGGTTCAGCCAAGCCTGCAACGCCCCAGCCTCGGTGCTCACGCCCCACCACAGGACGACACCGCCCTGCTGCGGCTGGAACCGGCCGAGGCCGTCCGCACCTACTGGGACCTGCCGGAAGTCGACGAACGGCAGCGCCAGCGCGGCCGCGACGACAACACCCGGGCCAAGCTCGCCGTCCTCTGGGTTAGGGCTGACCAGATCGAGCTTCAAGCGCCCGGCAGCGGCAGCCTGCACCAGCGGCGCCGCTCCCCCGTCGACCTGCAGTTGAGTAGCCCGCAGCCGCCCAGCGATCTCTGTGTCAAGCAGCGACACCAGAGCCCGAGTGTCAGCAGTCGCACCGATCCAGCGCACCGGACCTTCCATACCTACAAGAAGCTCCGCAGCATCGGCGGCAACCTGCACATCCTGCCGACCCCGCTCATCCAGTACTGCGCGTGCAGCCGCCACATCGTCCGTGATAACCAGCGCAAGGTCCTTCGCGGTGGCCGCCGCAATCCGCAGTACGACGTCAGCGGCGTCCGCGGCGAGTACCACCGGCGTGCCCTGCAGGTTCTCCGGCCAGGCCGGCAACTGCTCGGCACTGTCTCCCAGCGCAGTCCCCGGGAACAGCTCCCCCACACCACGCAGCGCTTCCCAGTCGTCCACCGACTGCTGCGCCAGGCTCTTGCGCTCAGGCTGGTCGAAAGTCATTCCATCGTCCTCGTCGTGTTCTGCTGGCCGACGCTCCCCGCCCAGCGACTGGTTTCAGCTCGCCCGCCCTGCCCTGGAGGCACCGTAGCCGTCACGCCGCCCGGCCGGGCTGCGCCAGGCGGCAGCAGCGCCGGATCCGTCAACGGCGACAGCCGCATCTCCTGCGCCGCAGCCTGCTGCTGGCCGGCCGGCTCAAGCTCGGCGGGCTCGAACTGGGCTGGTTCGATCTCATAGTCCGTTGCCGTCAGCACCGCCTGCAACGTCGCGTCCGGGCCGCCGCGCAGCAGATCCTCGTACGGCCGCTCGACGGCACCAGCGTTGCCGAAGGCAAGTGTCAGCCCGGTCGAGGTGGTCTTGCGGTCGGCCCGGAGATTGACCAGCATCGTCGGTCCGTCCGTGCCGACCTGGACGGACTTCTGCACCCGCTGCCAGTCAGGGTTCGTGCCGATCGAGGCAGCGGCCGAGTCGATCAGCGCCTGCACCTGGTAGCCGTGCTCGCGGCTCGGGTTGGCAGGCAACACCAGACGGTGCTCGTGCGGACCGGTGGGCCGGACGTGACCGAGATGCGGGGTCGATGCCCGCAGGGCGGCGCGGTCGGCCCAGGCCATGGCGGCATCACCTTGGCCGCGGACGTACCGGCGTACGGATTGGCGGACGAAGTCGTCGACCGGCTTCTGCGCGCTCTCCCCCGCCGCGTACTCCGCGGTGACGGCGTGCGCCGTGCGATCCCAGACCGACAAAGCCAGCTCGGACCGGCTCAGCGGCGTTCCGTTGCTGCGGGCAACCGTGTCCGGCAGGGCCGCGACAGTGCGGGACAGCCACTCCGCGCGGGCCACCGCGTGCGGGTCGGACGCGAGGTCCGGCGTACGGCGAAGCAGCTGGTCGGCGCTGATCGGCGACGGCTTGGTGATGCTCTGCGCCCAGTACCGAACCTCGGCGAGGTGCTCGGGCTGCAGACCGACATTCCGGTCGATCGGCATCAGCAGAGTAGGGATGCCCTGATCGAGCACCCGGTCCTCCGCCCACAGCCGATCCGGCTCGGTGATCGCGTCGTCGAGCCACGCGAACGCCTGATCCCCGGCGCCTTCCTGGACGCTGACCGCCTTCCAGTTGTGGCCGAAGCGGACCGGCCCGGCCGCGGCCCGGTCGATGGTGACGACGTCCCATCGCCGGTCGAGGCCGATCGCCGGACCGACCATCCGGTTGGCCGCGTCGTTCCAGGTGGTGCCCCAACGCAGCTCGACCAGACCTTCCCGGTCCAGGTCGTTGAGCATCCGGCCATGGTCGCGATGCAGCCAGACCAGGTAGTCCTCACCCTTCAACCGGTACGGCGTGAAGCCACGCGCGGCCTGGTTCTGCTCCGGATTCAGTACTCCGTCGATGTCGACCAGCACCCACGGCCTGCCCGCCATCAACGCTCCAGCTTCGGCCGGCTGATCGGCGTCACGCTGGCCGGGTTCGCCCGGGCGCCGGTACCGCGCGACGGGTCGACCGCGCCGCCAGTGGTCAGGAAGCGACTGAGGTCTTCCGGCCCCTTGATCGGCTGACCCGGTTCCGGCTCCGGCAGCAGCCCGTGACTCGCCATCTCCTTCACCAGGCCGGCCGTGCCGTGATCCCAGCTCCGGTTCTGCTCGAAGTAGTCGCCGAGCCGGTTCGCCGACGCCTTGGACTCCTCCGGGTTGTTCAGGTGCCACTCCGCCTTGTCCGCGAACGCCAGGTGGTACTGGTCCTGCGACAGCCCGGTCGTGTTCACCACCGCGGCGTCCCCGATGCCCTGCGGCACGCTGTTCGGATCGCTGAGGTCCATCCCGACGCCGGTGTGGTTGCCGACGATGACCGGCACCCGATAGCCGGCCACCTCCAGCGGCGCCAGCTCGTAGTCACCCCAGCGAGCCGTGTGCATCGCCAGGTCGGCGCCGCGGATCTCGGCCGCCATCACACTGAGGTCCTTGGTGTAGCCGCGAACCCGGACCGGGAAGCCGGCGATGTCGGACAGCGCCCGCTCCTGCTCCGGTACTTCGGCCGACCGCGCGCCGAGCATCGTCAACTGCACCTGGTGGCCGCGCGCCCGCAGCTCGGCCGCTGCCCGGGCCGCGATGTCCGCGCCCTTGAGCGGGTCGTCGGTGCGGGTGAAGACCAGCAGGTTCTTCATCCGCTGGTTCGGGTCGTGCACCGCCGGGGACTCCATCACCATGCCGGGCTTCAGCTCGACGACCGGCGGAGGCTTCTCGCACATCCGGGCCAGCCGGCGGCCTTCCTCGGTCAGCAGCGGCCCGACGCCGACCACCAGGTCGGCCCGCTCGACAATGGCCCGCTCGGTGATGGTGTGCTCGTTGGACTGTTGCGGGTTGCCGCGGCCGCGGTCCATCTCGTCGGCCGTCACGTGCATGAAGTGGACAACTTTGGCGTTCGGGTAGAAGTTGTCCCGCAGGTAGCCCGCTGCGCCGCCGGAGAACCGGCCGTGGCCGAGGATCACATCGACGTCAGGCGGTAGACCGTCTGCCCGCAGCAACTGCGCGCGGGTGTCGGAGATGCCCGGCACGGGCTTCAGCACCTGGATGTCGACCAGCGGATGCGGCTCGGTCGGCGTGGTGACCCGGGCCGTGACCTCGTGCCCCATCTTGGCCAGCGACTGGGCGACCTCGCGGTTCACCGCGAACGGCCCACCGCCGTACCACTTGTCGGCGAGAGCGAGGACCCGCAACGGGCGACCGGTGTTCGGAAGTCCCTCGAAGGGATTGGACATGGCTGTGGATTCCTCCGGTGGTTCTCGGTCAGCCGCGCAGGCCGGCGGCGGTGTAGAGACGCTCGACCAGCTCGTCGGACACGGCAGCGAGCTGCTCGGCATCCGGGCTGATCAGGCCGTGGGCGGACTCGTGCCGCAGCCGCGCGGAGAACTCCCGCAGCAACCCGGCAGCGACCAGTACTTCGTTACCCGTCAAGGTGACAGAGCGGGCGTCGTCGACTTCCTGGAGCGACTCGCGCGAGTTGGCAGCCTGCTCGAGAAAGCCGACCGCGCCGCGGACTGCCTGGCCCTGCCCGTCCCAACCGTGCCTGTACGTACTGAGCATGTGGCGACCGGCTTCGGCCGCGACCATCTCCGAATTCATGGCGGAAAGACTCCCATGCAGAGGTTCCATTGACAGCTGTCCTGAATAGATCGCCATCGCCCTGTGACCTACCGGACAACGGCGTCCGGTCAGACGCCAACCTCTGCACTCCGGTTCCCGCCGATCAGGCCACGCTGGTGTTCTTCCCACCCGGCAGCTGACCGGTGTCGAGCAGCTGACGGGAGACGTCCCGCAGCTTGATGTTGTTGTCCTGCGAGTAGCGCCGCAGTACGGCGAACGCCTGGCCGGCGTCGATGCCGTAGCGCTCCATCAGCATGCCCGTGGCCTGCCCCGACAGCTGGTGCGACGCGATCGCCTGGTGCAGCGTCGCCTCCAGCCGCGACGCCTGCATCGCGAGGGATGCATGCCCGGCCAGAGCGAGAGCGGTCAGCACATCGGCCGCCTCGAACTGGTACGGATGGACGCTGGACAGCTCCAGGATCCCGAGCTCGGACCGGTCGCCGAACAAGGGCAGGATCAGCGCACTCCGCAGACCGGCCTTCGCTGTCGCCTCGGCCCAGACGGGCCAGCGGTCCTCGGTCAGCGTGTCCGGTACGACGACGACGTCCCGGCTCGCCAGGGCGGCCTGAGCCGGCTCCGAAGCGAGTCCGCGTGCGGCGGTGATCTCGAACAGGTTCACCTGGCTGCAGCCGAAGAGGTCCAGCGCGAACTGCTGCACCCGCTCGGCGATCTTGCCGCCCTCTTGCTGATGAAGGTCCCTGGCCAGCTGGGCGAACAGCCCAGCGGTCACCACCGGATCCACACGTACCTCCACAGGAATCCCCCCGGTCGCACCACTGCCCCAAGCGCCTTTGTCCAGACTTCAACAGTGTGCAGGAACTTATGCATCCGGCCGCCCTTGCATAAGTTTTGCCGCGTCAGGGCTCCGTGGCCGGGTACCGGGCGGTTCGATCACCAATCTGAGGAGTACAGAAATGCCGGACACGGACACCCCGACCAGCCACGTCGCCCAGCTGGTCGAGCGCGCGCGGATCAGCATGCTGACGACGATGACGGCCGAGGGCAAGCACGTCTCCCGGCCGATGGGACTGCAGGAGGTCGAATTCGACGGCGACCTGTGGTTCTTCGCCTCCGACGACTCCGCCAAGGCGCGGGAGATCCAGGCGAACCCGCAGGTCAACGTGAGCTTCTCGAACGAGAAGAGCAGCGAGTGGACCTCGATCTCCGGCACCGCGGAGCTGGTGCACGACCGGGCCAAGGCCGAGGAGCTGTGGTCGGCGCCGCTGAAGGTCTGGTTCCCCGACGGTGTCGACACCCCGGGGCTGGTGCTGATCAAGGTGCACGCCGACACCGCGGAGTACTGGGAGGCGCCGAGCAGCAAGGTCGTCCGGCTGATCGGCGCGGCGCGGGCCGCGGCGACCGGCGATCCCGACAAGTTCCCGTCCACCAACGAGACCGTGGAGCTCTGAGACCGGAAGCTCCGACCGCCGCCGGGTCCGATCGGCGGCGCCGCGCTCGGGGCGGCGCTGCCGGGATCCGGGGACGGTGATCGTACGGTGGGGGCGTGAGCACCTTGGGGCGGCTGGACGCTGCGCAACGGCGGCGCCGGCGGCTCGGGTTCCCGCTCGCCGTGGTCTACAAGTTCTTCGACGACCAGGGCAGCTACCTCGCCGTGATCGTCACGTACTACGCCTTCGCGGCGATCTTCCCGATGCTGCTGATCTCCTCGTCCGTGCTCGGCTTCGTGCTGCAGGGCAACGAGGGGTTGCAGAAGGCGGTGCTGGAGTCGGCGCTCAAGGAGTTCCCGATCGTCGGCACCCAGCTGGCCACACCGCAGGGGCTACAGGGCAGCACGGCGGCGGTGATCGTCGGAACGCTCGCCGCGGTGTACGGCCTGATCGGGCTCGGCCAAGCGGTCCAGAACGCCGTCAACGTGACCTGGGGCGTTCCCCGCAACCGGCGGCCCAACCCGTTCAAGGGCCGGCTGCGGTCCGGCGCGCTGCTGTCACTGGCCGGTCTGACCGTGCTCAGCTTCGCCACCCTGACCGTTCTGGTCGGCAGCCAGGCGTGGCTGTCCGGTCTGGTCTCCGACAAGCTGGGCTGGCTCTTCTCGGTCGGCTCGGTGCTGGTGCTGACCGCCATGCTGACCCTGTGCCTGCGCCCGGGCGTGAAGCCCCGGCCGGCCTTCCGCAAGATCGTCCCGGGGGCGCTCTTCACCGCGATCGGCTGGCACCTGCTCGAACGGCTGGGCGGGATCTACGTCAACGACGTCCTCGCCAAGGCCAGCGAGGTGAACGGCGTCTTCGCGCTGACCCTGGGCCTGATCGGGCTGATCTACGCCGCGTCGGTGATCGCCGTGATCGGCGCCGAGCTGAACTCGGTGATCGCGCACCGGCTGTACCCCCGCTCGCTGCTGGCCCTGTTCACCGACTCGGCCACCGACCTGACCCCGGCCGACCACCGGGCCTACGCGATGTACGCCCAGGCGCAGCGCCACAAGGCGGCCGAGACGATCGAGGTCACCTTCGATCCGCACCAGCCGGCCGACCCCGCTCCGGCGCCTGGGACCGACCCGTCGTGAGGCGGCGTTTTCGCTGAATGGACGTGCCCCGGTTAGGGTCTTGGTGTGCCCATTTTCGATGTCGCCGCATCAGACCACGAACTGCCGGACGTAGCCGCGGAGGGTGAGGAACGCGCTTGGCGTGAGGTGTCCGACGTCGGCGTCGCCGCCGCCCGGATCGAGTGGGCGGGGGCCGCGCGGGAGATGCTCGTCACCGCCGCCAAGAAGTACCAGTCGCTGGTCCAGCACAAGGACATCGCCGCCGGCGTCCAGGAGCTGACCGGACTGCGCACCAAGCAGCCGACCCGGCAGTGGATCGGCGGCGTGCTCGCCGAGGTCTCCGCCGAGAGCCTGCGCCGCGGCGAGCCGATGCTGTCGGCCCTGTGCGTGAACCCCGACGAGAGCGTCTTCGAGGGCTACGCCGCCATCGTCGGCGCCGCCACCGGCACCACTCCCCCGGACGCCGACGTGCACGCCTCGCACGAGCGGCTCGCGATCTACCGCCAGTTCGAGGCCGTCGGCCTGCCGGCCGGCGGTGGCAGCCCGATGATCCCGCCGAAGCTCGGCGCCGCCCGCGCCCGGGCCCGCAAGGCCGCGATCGCCGAGCGCCCGATCAACAAGTGCCCCAAGTGCAACCTGCAGACCCCGGCCAACGGCGTCTGCGACACCTGCGACTGACCGCCGCGGGCTCGTCGTACCGCCCCTGAATCGAGTCCTCCCGGACCGAAGGCCGGCCAGTTTCGCGGCCTCGTGAACCGAACGTGTCGGCTGACCATCAAAGCCCTTCGGTACGACACACTGAGGACTCATTCCGGAGGGCATCATGAAGCGGAACATCAAACTGGCCGGTCTGGTGGCGGGCGTCTCGCTCGCCGCGGTGGTGGCGGGCGCACTGGTCGCCGCGCAGCAGACCCCGACGCTCGCCTCGGCATCCGGTGACGGCGTCCGGCCGATGGACAGCGTCAGCAAGCCGGCCGGCACCACACCGTCCACGACGCCGAGCCGGCCGCCCGGGACCACCCCGACCGCCTCGACCACACCGAGCGCGCCGAGCGGACCGGTCAAGCTGAAGCTCGACCTCACCAAGCTGAGGCAGGGCGCGGCACCGGCCACGGCGTACGTCGACGGCCGGACCGTCCACCTCGGCAAGACCAACTTCACCCTGCCGGCCGCCGATGGCCCGGTCTGGGATGTGGTCCGGTCGGGTGCTGACAGCGCACTCGTGCTGCACAGCCCGAAGGACGACGGCCGCGCCGTACTCACCACCTGGAGCGGGGGCTCGCGCGGTGAGACCGTCAACGATGTGTCGTCGGTGCTCGCCTCGGCCGACCGCACCACCAGCGCGTACGCCGTCCAGCCGACCAATGCCGAGGGCACCGAACTGCCGCGCTTCACGCTGACCTGGCGCGATCCCAGCGGCGAGAAGTACTCGCTGCAACGCGCGGGTGAGCACGGGCCGATCATCCACGCGGTCCAGGGCAGTGAGGTCTACTTCAGCGCGTTGTCCAAGACCTCGAAGCAGACCCTCTACCGCTGGACTGCCGGTGATGCGGCACCGACGCCGATCAACGCCGTGCCGTCCCCGTCCGCGGTGTCTTCCGACCTCAAGTTGGCCGCGTCGATCGTCTCGGTGGCCGACGACGGCAGCTGCACCGCCCTGATCGAGCTGGCCTCGGCCAAGAAGCGCTGGCAGACCTGCACCTACGCGGTCGACGAACTGCGCGCCAAGGGCGACTTCGCGCTCGGCGGGCCGGCCTACCGGGACGGCTACGGCGACGGACTGTTCGCCGCTCTCGACGTGAAGACCGGCAAGGCCGTCCGCGAGTGGTCGGGAGGTTCCGCGGTCGCGATCATCTCCACCACGCTGGAGGACGCCGACCACATCCTGGTGCTCGCCGAGCAAGGCGGTAAGACCGCCCTCGCCCGGTGCGCCCCCAGGACCGGCAACTGCGAGCTGGCCGCACCGTTGAAGAACGGCACCGGCGACGAGAACAACCGGCCGTACCAGCTCGGCCACTGACCGAGCTGGCGATGCGGCTCCTCTGATCGAGGGGCCGCATCGCCTTGTCTACTTGGGCTTGTAGTCCACCGAGTCGAGCACCTTCTCGGCCTGCGCGGCGTCCTTGGCCCGCACCTGGATCCGGACCAACTGCCCCTGGAACTGCTTCACCCGCTCGTACGTCGTCATGCCGGCCGGGCAGCCGAGGTATCTCACTGTTGCCGTGGAGTCCTTGGTGATCGCCTCGGGCGACACCGTGCACCCCGAAGGTCCAGGAAGATTGTTGGCATCCGGCAACTGTCCCGGCGGCAGCACACCCGCGAACACACCGGACACCGTCGACCCGGCCTTGGCCCAGTCGTTGTTGTTGTCGCTCACCAGCAGTCCGGGCAGCGAGGCGGTGGCCCCCTGCGGCTGCCAGCCACTACCGGCCCGGTTCTGCGTCCAGTCGCGAGGAAGCTCGACCGACAGGACCTGCTGCTGGTCAACGACCCGCACCCACTGGCGGTTGACGCCGTACTGCCAGCCCAGATAACCGGCGGTGCTCCCGAGCAGCGCGGCCACGATCGTCGCTGCGATCCACGGCCTGGCGGAGGACCGACCGGTGGCGGCTTCTGGGATGCTCGCCTGCGAGGCGGCCCGCAGCGCTTCGGCGTACGAGCGGGCATCGGGCCAGCGCTGTTCACGATCCTGGCTCAGCCCGCGCAGGATGACCGTCTCCACCTCGGCGGGCAGGTCGTCGCGGACTGTCCGCAAAGAGGCCGGCGGACCGTCCACGGCCAGCACCGCGGCCAGTGTCTTCGCGCCGTACGGCGGCCGCCCGGCCAGTGCGGCATAGGTGACCGCGGCCAGCGCGTAGAGATCGGCGCGCGGATCGAGTACGTCGCCGCGCACCTGCTCGGGCGCGACGTAGGCCGGAGTACCGCCCGGCATCGTGACGCGTGACACCGCCTCGAGCGACTTGCCCAGCCCCAGGTCGCCGAGCATCGCCCGCTCTCCGGTCGGCGTACTGCGGAAGAGCACGTTCTCCGGCTTGACGTCACGGTGCAGCACGCCGCGGTCATGCAGCTCCTGCAGGCCGGCGCTGACGTTCTCGATCACGTCCACCGTGTCGGCCAGCGACAGCGGGCCTGCCTCGATCCGGTCGGCCAGCGTGCCGCGGTCGGCGTACGTGAGCACCAGGAACGGCCGGTCGTCGTCCGTGGTGCCGATGTCGTGCACGCCGACCACGTACGGCGACTCGACCTTGCGCAGGAAGCGCCCTTCCTCGACGAACCGGCGCCGGACATCGAGATCGTCGACCCAGTGCTCGGCCAGCACCTTGACCGCCACCTCGGCGTCCAGCTCCTCGTCCCGGACCAGCCAGACGGCGGCGAAACCACCACTGCCCAGCCTCCGGATCACGACGTAGCGGCCGAAGTGCGAGGGCTGAACCATGCCGTCATTATGCTCGGTCCCATGGTGCCTGGATGACGAACGACGCGGACGCGCTCGACGAACTGGCGCGGCGCGCGCCCCAGGACCCGACCGCGCTGGACGAGCTGATCCGGCAGGTCCAGCCGCAGGTGTTGCGGATCTGCCAGCGGGTGCTGCCACATCGCGCCGACGCCGAGGACGCCTGCCAGGACGCGCTGCTGGCGATCGCCACCAAGGTCGGCACCTTCTCCGGCCGGAGCCGGTTCACCACCTGGGTGCACGTGGTCGCGTCGAACGCCGCTCGCGAGACCTACCGCCGGCTGAAGCGCCGCGCCGTCGAGAACCCCGACGCCTGGCAGGACGACGATCGGCCCGCGCGGTACGACCGGCCCGATCCGCGCACCACCAGCGTTGTGGCCGGCACCCGACTCGATCTGCTGGACGCGCTGGAGCAACTGGAGCTCGACCTGCCCGAGACGGTCACCCCAGTGGTACTGCGCGACGTCTACGAGCTCAGCTACGACGAGATCGCCGACCAGGTCGGCATCCCGGTCGGCACCGTCAAGTCGCGGATCAGCCGGGCCCGAGTCTCGCTCAAGGCCCAGCTGCTCCCGCGTCAGGACTGACCTT
Source organism: Kribbella sp. NPDC056861 (assembly GCF_040687575.1). Taxonomy (NCBI): domain Bacteria; kingdom Bacillati; phylum Actinomycetota; class Actinomycetes; order Propionibacteriales; family Kribbellaceae; genus Kribbella; species Kribbella sp. NPDC056861. Next base: position 135,679 of record NZ_JBFBNQ010000005.1, read on the forward strand.
CAGCGGTTGCCTGTCCAGGGCCCGATCGCTACAGTCTGATTCTGTTAGGAAAGTTTCCTATTAGTTCAGGCCGGAAGGATCGCCCCGTGTCCCTGCTCCGCCGAACCACCCTGTCCGCCGTCGTGCTGGCGGTTGTCTCCTCTGCCGTGCTACTCGCTCCGGCCACAGCCGCGGATATCCTGCTGTCGCAGGGAAAACCGGTCACGACCTCCAGCTCAGAGAGCAGTTCGTTCAGCGGCGCCAAGGCCGTCGACGGCTCCGGCACGACCCGGTGGGCCAGCGCGGAGGGATCCGACCAGCAGTGGCTTCGGGTCGACCTCGGCAGCGTGACCACGGTGCGCCGGATCAAGCTGGAGTGGGAAGCCGCGTACGCGACGAAGTACAGGCTGGAGATCTCGGACGACGGGATCGCCTACAGCACTGTCGTCGCGGTGAACAACGGCGACGGCAAGACCGACGACCTGACCGGCTTCACTGCCAGCGGTCGGTACCTCCGGTTCGTCGGCGTCACCCGCGCCACTAGCTACGGCTACTCGTTCTGGGAGCTGCAGGCCTACGGCTCCGGCGGCGGCGATCCGCAGACGCCAACCACCCCGGTCACCTGGCCCGGTGGCGCCGCGGTGACTGTTGCCGACGGCAGCAATGTGTTCGGCGACAACCTCAGCGGGCTCTCGTTCGAGAACGCCGACACCTTGTGGGCGGTGCGAAACGGACCCAGCACGCTGTACCGGCTCGTGCGCGACGGAGCGCTCTGGAAGCCGGACCCCATCGGCGCGCGGACATTGAACTACAAGAACGGCAGCGGTGACCCCGACGCCGAAGCTGTCGTGCACACCCCGGACGGCCTGCTGGTGGCAACCGAGCGCGACGGCGACAACAGTGGCATCAGCCTGACCAAGGTGCTGCGCTACGACCCGAAGTCCACGGCGAAGACCCAGAACGCGACCGCCGAGTGGAACCTCACCAGCGACCTGCCGTCGGTGGACAACAACAGCGGCCCCGAAGCCATCTCCTGGATCCCGGACTCCTTCCTGACCGCGAAGGGTCTCCGCGACGACCGCACCAACGCCGCCTACAACCCGGCGTCGTACGCCAACCACGGCACCGGCCTGTACTTCGTCGGGCTCGAGGCCAACGGCATGGTCTACGCCTACGCGCTGAACCAGTCCGGCGGAACCTTCACCCGCGTCGCCGCCTTCGCCGGTGGCCAGGCGTCGATCATGGACCTCGAGTTCGAGCCGGAGACCGGCCTGCTGTGGTCGACCTGCGACGACACCTGCCAGAACCGCAGTACGACGCTGTCGATCGTGGCCGGCAAGTTCACCGTCGCCGCCACCTACGACCGGCCCACCGGACTCCCCGACTACAACAACGAGGGCTTCGCGATCACCCCACAGTCCGCCTGCGCGGCCGGGCGCAAGCAGGTCATCTGGGCCGACGACGGTAACAACGGCGGTCACGCGCTCCGCGCCGGGACACTGCCCTGCCGCTGACTTCCCAGGGCAGGTCGAAGAGCGCCTTGGGCAGGAAGCGGTACAGAAGCAGGCACAGCGTCACCACGAACGCGGTCAGGACGACAGGCTCAGCGATCGCCACGATCCACTGAGCCGTCGGACTGGCTGATGACAACGGCCCGATCAGTACTGCGTGAGTCAGCGCCAGCAACGGCATGTGCAGCACATAGATCGGCAGCGTGCGGCGGCCAACACTCGCCAGCGCGTCGGAAAGCCGATGCCACCGCGTCACCAACCCGGCCGCCGTCACGCCCAGGACGATTGCCACCCCACTCACCACCGGCCAGAGGCCGAACCACGTCTTCGCGTCGAACACGTGAATCACAGCCAGCAGTACGGCGTACGGGATTCCCATCAGGAGCAGTCGCCGCCAGCTCGCCCGGGCGGCCAGATCTTCGATCAAGCGCTTTCCGTGCAGACCGACGAGGAAGAAGACCAGGTTCTGGTAGACCCCGGCCCGGTTGCCCGGTACGTCGAGAAGCCCGGCCGAGGCGGTGGCCGAGAGCAGGAAGGCCAGGCCGAGGACGATCGCCGTCGGCACCCGGTCGGCCGCTTTCGCGATCACGAAGTAGAGCGCGAGAGCGGCCAGGTACCACAGGTTCGACGGCGTGATCGTCAGCTGGGCCAGGAACTTCAGCGGACTGTTCGCGCGTTCGGTGCCGAAGTCCGGCACGAAGGACAGCACGACGGTGTGCACCACCAGCCAGAGGGCATAGAGGTAGTAGAACTTCGCCACCTTGGTGCGGAGCAGCACGGGCCACGGCCGCTGCACCGCGCGGACGGCGAAAAACCCTGACACGGCGAAGAACAACGGCATCCGCAGCGGCAGCAACTGCTCGCCGAGGGTCCCCCACAGACCGCGCGCCCGCCCGCCGATGTGCCAGTCGATCTGCAGATAGTGCTTCATCAGCACGTGCCAGAGCACGACCAGCAGAATACAGATGCCCTTGGCAACATCCGCCCAGGCGATCCGGCCGCGTTCTGGTGTCAACATGCTTCAAAACCTAGGGAATTCCATGCCTGCGGCAATCACCCTCGGGACGGGAGACGGTGTCATCCCCTGGTCTGAGTGCGGACCGGCCGGCTACACCCTGCGGTGCCCTTCCAGGCTTGTCGGCGGCCCATGGCATGCTGCTCCGGTGAGCCTGCACCTGCACCGCGCCGAACGCACAGACGTGCTCGCCGACGGGCTGGGTGACCTGCTCGCGGCGCCGATGGCCGACCCGTTCGCGGAGGAGCTGGTCGTGGTGCCCGCGAAGGGTGTCGAGCGCTGGCTGTCACAGCGCCTCGCGCACCGGCTGGGTGCAGCCTCGGGACGTGGCGACGGTGTGTGCGCCGGGGTGCGTTTCACGACACCGCGCTCACTGGTGTCCACTGTTCTGGGCATCACCGAGAGCGACCCGTGGGCCGCGGACGCGATGGCCTGGCCGCTGCTCGCCGTACTGGACAGCTCCCTCGACGAGACCTGGTGCGAGCCGGTCGCCCGCCACCTCGGTCATTTCGACACCGGCGCCGAGGCCGAGCTGCGCCAAGGCCGCCGGTACGCCGTCGCGGAGCGACTGGCCCGGCTCTTCGCCTCGTACGCCGTCCAGCGTCCCGCCGTCCTCGCGGACTGGAGCGATGGCCGCACCACCGACGGTCGCGGCGAGCCGATCGACGGCGACCTGGCCTGGCAGCCCGAGCTCTGGCGCCGACTGGCCGACCGGATCGACGCCCCGCCCCCGCACACCCGCCACACGGACACGCTCGCCCAGCTTCGCGACCAGCCCGAATCCCTCGACCTGCCGAACCGGCTCTCCCTGTTCGGCCACACCCGGCTGCCGACCACCGAGGTCGAGTTGCTGTCCGCGCTGGCCGAGCATCGCGATGTACACCTGTGGCTCCCCCACCCCAGCAACGCACTGTGGGAGCGCCTCAACACACTCGGTACTACGACCGGCGACCGCGCCGCCGACACCAGCCACCAAGCAGCCGACCACCCGCTGCTGGCCACCCTCGGCCGGGACAGTCGCGAGCTGCAACTCGCCCTGGCCACCGCGCCGATCATCGATGAGCATCTAGCTCCCCCGACGGCACCCGAGTCGCTTCTCGGCTGGCTGCAGCAAGACCTGCGCGGCAACGCCCTTGCATCTATGGGCCGGCACCTGGCTGCCGACGACCGCAGCGTCCAGGTGCACGCCTGTCACGGCACCGCCCGCCAGGTCGACGTACTGCGTGAGGTCCTGCTGGGCCTGCTCCAGGCCGACCCCACTCTGGAGCCACGCGACATCCTCGTCATGTGTCCCGACATCGAGACATATGCGCCGCTGATCAGCGCCCGCTTCGGCCTCGGCGAGGTCACCAACGACGGCCACCCGGCGCATCAACTGCGCGTGCAACTGGCCGACCGGTCACTCACCCAGACCAACCCGCTGCTCGGGGTCGCCTCCCGCCTGCTCGACATCGCCGGCAGCCGGGCCACCGCGAGCCAGATCCTCGACCTGGCCCAGACCGACCCGGTCCGGCGCCGGTTCCGGTTCACCGACGACGACCTGGACACCATCACGGCCTGGGTCCGCGAGTCGGGCGTCCGGTGGGGTTTCGACCAGGAACACCGCGAGACGTTCGGCCTGGCCGAGTATCCGCAGAACACCTGGCGCTTCGGTCTCGACCGGATCCTGGCCGGTGTCACGATGTCGGCCGACTCGCACGCCTGGATCACCACCACGCTGCCGCTCGACGACGTCGGCAGCACCCGGATCGAGCTGGCCGGCCGGTTCGCCGAGTTCGCCGATCGGTTGCTCATGGCAACTGATCGGCTGGACGGCACCCGCCCGCTGGCGGACTGGCTGGACGCGTTGCGGACCGGGATCGACCAGCTGACCAAGGTTGTCCCCGACGACAACTGGCAGATCGGTCAGGTGCACCGCGAGTTCGCCGAGGTCGCTGCAGACGCAGGCCCGCTGGCCGGGACCGCGCTGCGACTGCCCGACGTCCGGGCGCTGCTGTCCAGCCATCTGGCCGGGCGGCCCAGCCGTGCCAGCTTCCGGACCGGCACGCTGACCGTCTGCACGATGGTGCCGATGCGGTCGGTTCCCCACCGGGTGGTCTGCCTGCTGGGACTCGACGACGGCATCTTCCCGCGGTTCGGTCTGGCCGACGGGGACGACGTACTGGCCAGGACGCCGATCACCGGTGAGCGCGATGTCCGCAGTGAGGATCGCCAGCTCCTGCTCGACGCGATTCTCGCCACCACCGAGCGGCTGGTGATCACCTACACCGGCGCCAACGAGTACTCCGGGCAGCCGCGGCCTCCCGCAGTACCGCTGGGTGAGCTGTTGGACGTGCTCGATCGCACCACCGAGGCCGAGGTCCGGGACACCGTCTTGATCCGGCACCCCCTCCAGCCCTTCGACCGGAAGAACCTGGAAGCCGGCCGGCTCGGCGCTCCGGAACCGTTCACCTTCGACCCCACAGCTCTGGTCGCGGCGCGAGCTGCTGCCGGATTCAGGCCTTCGCGACCCGAGTTCCTGGCCGGGCAGCTGGCGGCGACCGGGACCGAGGACCTCGCGCTGGCCGATCTGCTGGCGTTCTTCCGCCATCCGGTGAAGGGCTACTTCCGGGCGCTCGACCTGACCCTGCCGTGGGAGGTCGACGGCGTGTCGGACGTGATGCCGGTGGAGATCGACAACCTGGAGAAGTGGTCGGTCGGCGACCGGATGCTCCGCGACATGCTGTCGGGGGTGAATCCGGCCGATGCCGTCCAGGCCGAGTGGCGTCGTGGCACGCTGCCACCCGGCCGGCTGGGCTGGCGGACCGCCACCGGCGTACGGGATGAGGCCAAGCAGCTCGCGATCGCGGCGCATCCGCACCGGCAGGTGGCTTCGCGGGCGTTCGATATCGATGTCGATCTCGGGGGTGGCCGGCGGCTCACCGGGACCGTGCCAAGCGTGTACGGCTTCCGGCTGGTCTCGGTCAGCTTCTCCCGGCTCGACGCCAAGCAGTTGCTGGAGGCCTGGATCCAGTTGCTGGCCCTGTCCGCTCATGACGACGACCACATCTGGACCGCACTGGCGATCGGCCGCGGACGCAACAGCCCGGCGACCCGGCGGTTCGGGCCGGTCGGGCCCGAAGCCCGCGATCTGCTCGCCGATCTGGCCGCGATCTACGACGCCGGCCGGCGCGAGCCGCTGCCGCTGCCGCTCAAGACCTCGTTCGCCTGGTGCCAGGCACGGCGTACCGCGGACGAGCCGATGATCGCCGCCGGCCGACGCTGGCGACCGGCCAACTTCGACGGCGAGAACGCCGACCAGGCGCACGTCCGGGTCTGGGGTCCGCACACCCGGCTCGACGTCCTGCTGGACCCGGCGCTGCCCGGTGAGGAACGCCCCGGCGAGCCGACCCGCCTCGGCGCGTACGCCGCGAGAGTCTGGGATCCGATGCTTCGCTTCGAGCAGGGGGCGACGTGATGGAGCCGTTCGATCTTCTCGGCGAACTGCCGACCGGGACCACCGTGCTGGAGGCCAGCGCGGGGACGGGCAAGACCTATGCTCTGGCCGGGCTGGTCACCCGGTTCGTGGCCGAGGGCCGGGCCACGCTCGACCAGATGCTGCTGATCACCTTCGGCCGCGCGGCCAGCCAGGAACTGCGGGAACGTGTGCGCTCCCAACTGCTCGAAGCCGAGCTGGCCCTAGCCGATCCTGACGAGTGGCGTGCCGACGAGGGTCTGCTGGGGCATCTGGTCCGGGGCAGCGAGCTCGAGATCGCAGTACGGCACTCGCGGCTGCGAGACGCGCTCGCCAACTTCGACGCCGCCACCATCGCCACCACCCACCAGTTCTGCCAGCTCGTACTGCGTTCGCTCGGCGTCGCCGGTGACACCGACGCCGGCGTCACGCTGGTCGACGACCTGCGCGAGCTGGTCACCGAGGTGGTCGACGACCTCTATCTCAAGCTCTTCGGCAGCTCAGCGGACAAGCCGCCGATCACCCGCGGTACTGCGCTGGAGATCGCCCTCAAGGCGGTCGCCAATCCGCACACCCGGCTGGTGCCCGAGCAGTACGCCGAGGGATCTCTCGAAGGCGTCCGGGTCGAGTTCGCCAAGGCCGTGCTGGCTGAGCTGGAGCGCCGCAAACGGCGACTCGGCATTCTCGGCTACGACGATCTGCTGACCCGGCTGGCGATCGCGCTGAAGGAGCCGGATGCCCCGGCTCGGCGGCGGATGCAGCGACGCTGGTCGGTGGTGATGGTCGACGAGTTCCAGGACACCGATCCGGTCCAGTGGCAGGTGATCGACAAGGCGTTCAACGGGAACAGCACCCTGGTGCTGATCGGCGATCCCAAGCAAGCCATCTATGCGTTCCGCGGCGGCGACATCGCGACGTACCTGACCGCCGCGCAGACCGCTGGTCAGCGGCGCACGCTCGGGAAGAACTGGCGTAGTGACCAGCCGCTGGTCGATTGTCTCCAGGTCGTGCTCGGCGGCGCCCGGCTCGGCCACGAGAACATCGTGGTTCACCCGGTCGACGGTCATCACCAGGGAAGTCGGCTCGTCGGCGCACCCTCGGATGCGCCGTTCCGGCTGCGGGTCGCGCGCCGGGAGCAGTTCGGCTCACCCAGCCGCAAGAGCATCCCGATGGAGGATCTCCGCGACCACATCGCTCGCGACCTAGCCGTCGACATCGGCCGGCTGCTTGCCTCCGACGCGACGTACGCCGGTCGGCCGGTGCGCGCGGGTGACGTGGCGGTGATCGTCGAGACGCACAAGGACGCTCGCGTCTGCCGCGAGGAGCTGGCCAAGGCCGGTATCCCTGCCGTCTACTCCGGCGACCTCGACATCTTCGCCTCGCAGGCCGCCAACGACTGGCTGCGCTTGCTGGAGGCTTTCGAGCAGCCGCATCGCTCCGGTCTGGTGCGAGCGGCGGCGACCACGATGTTCTTCGGTGAGACCGCGGCGACTCTGCATGCCGGTGGCGAGGAGCTCACCGACCGGACCGGCCTGACCCTGCGGTTCTGGGCGGACCGGCTGCGGACCAATGGAGTGGCCGCGGTCTTCGAGGCCGCGCAGGTCAACGGCATGACCGAGCGCGTGCTGGCCTGGCGCGGCGGCGAGCGCGACATGACCGACCTCGCGCACCTGGCCGAGTTGCTGCACGAGACCGCGCACCGGGAAGGGTTCGGCTTGCCCGCCCTGCTCGACTGGTTGCGCGCGGAGTGCGCCGGCCGGGGACGCACGACGGAACGGACCCGGCGGCTCGACAGCGACGCCGCGGCTGTCCAGATCATGACCGTCTGGGTCAGCAAGGGCCTGCAGTACCCCGTGGTGTATCTGCCGTTCGCGTTCAACCGGCACGTCGTCGAGGACACCGAGCTGATCCTCTTCCACCACATCGGCGACCGATGTCTCGACCTCGGCGGCAAGAACCACCGCGGCCACCGGGCCAACCAGAAGCAGTGGCGGGCCGAGGAGGCAGGCGACGACATCCGGCTCACCTACGTCGCACTGACCCGTGCCCAGTCTCAGGTGGTGGCTTGGTGGGCGCCGTCCTGGGACGAGGTCAACGGCGGCATCTCCCGGCTGCTGCGCGGCCGTAAGCAAGGCGAGCCGTTCGTGCCTGACACCCTGGATCGATCCTCGTCCGACGACGAGGTGCTGATCTGGTTGCGGCGTTGGCAGCAGGCCGGCGGGCCGGTGATCGAGGAGTCGCTGATCGCCGAGCATGTCGAGCCACCCGGTGAGGAGTTGCCCGGTGGGTTATCGGTCGGGACGTTCGATCGCGAGGTCGACCTGGCGTGGCGGCGTACGTCGTACTCGGGGTTGATCCGGGCCGCCGACCAGCAAGTGAGTGGTGTGGTCAGCGAGCACGAGGAGAGTCAGCTCGAGGACGAGTCCGTGGACTCGGTACCGACGCTCGAGGCGGCGCCGGCTGATGCGTTGCCGTCGCCGATGGACGGGCTGCCGGCCGGGGCCACGTTCGGGTCGTTGGTGCATGCCGTGCTCGAAGAGGCAGATCCGCTCGCGCCTGATCTGCACGCCGAACTGACCGCGCACGTTCGCGAGCAGCTGCGCTTCTGGCGAGTGGACGTGACGGCTGATGCGCTGGCGACGGCGATGCTGCCGATGCACAGCACGCCGCTCGGCCCACTCGTTCCCGGGCTGACCCTGCGCGATCTCGGTCGGGCCGACCGGTTGCGCGAACTCGACTTCGAGATCCCGTTGGCCGGTGGCGATCACGCGGCGGCGACCGACGTACGGCTCGACCAGGTGGCGCCGCTGCTGCGCAAGCATCTGCCGGCCGACGACCCGCTGCTGGCGTACGCCGATCGGCTCGAGCAGCCGCTGCTCGGGCGCCAGAGTCTGCGGGGCTACCTGTCCGGCTCGATCGACGTCGTACTGCGGGTCCCGCACGGCGAGACCCATCGGTTCGTGGTGGTCGACTACAAGACCAACCGGCTCGGCGACCCGGAACAACCTGCCACGTCGGCGGAGTACGGGCCGGAGCAGTTGGGGGCGGCGATGCTGCACTCCGACTACCCGTTGCAGGCGATGCTCTACTCGGTGGTGCTGCATCGGTATCTGCGGTGGCGGCTGCCGTCGTACGATCCCGCGGTCCATCTCGGCGGAGTCGTTTATCTCTATCTGCGAGGTATGTGCGGGCCGGAGACGCCGCTCGTGGACGGGCACCCAGCCGGGGTGTTCAGCTGGCCGATGCCGACGTCGCTCGTGCTGGCGCTGTCCGAACTGCTCGACGGAAGGGCGTCATGACCGCGACGATCGACGAGTTCGACTCGACCCTCGCGCTCGGCGCCACCGGGATCCTGCGCGACTTCAACCAGGCCGGTGTAATCCTGGCCGCCGACGTGCACGTCGCCACCCGGCTCAGCAGGCTACTTGCTGAGGGCAACGAATCGGTGACGCTGGCCTGCGCTCTGGTGGCGCGCGCGGTGCGTGCCGGATCCATCTGCCTCGATCTCACCGAGGTGCGCGACGAGGTCGGCGAGGACGGCGCCGAGTTGCCTTGGCCCGAGCTGCACGGCTGGCTCGCGGCGGTGGAGGCCAGTCCCCTGCTCGCCGACCCGCATCCGCTCCGGCTCGAGGACACCCGCCTGTACTTCGATCGCTACTGGCGGGAAGAGGCACAGGTCGAGCAGGATCTTCGGCTTCGGGCCGACCGGAAAGACCCGGAGATCGCCAACGAGAAGGCCCTGCGGGCGGGCTTGACCCGGCTCTTTCCCGGTGATTCGTACACCGAGCAGCGGACCGCGGCGGAGACCGCGGCCCGGCAGTGGACGACCGTACTGACGGGTGGGCCGGGCACCGGCAAGACCACGACCGTCGCCGGCTTGCTCGCCCTGCTTGCGGAACAGGCGGAGCTCGCTGGCGATCGTCGGCCCTGGATCGCGCTGACCGCGCCGACCGGCAAGGCCGCAGGACGCCTCGAAGAAGCAGTGCGGCGCGAGATGAACGAGCGCCTCAACGCGGAGGACACCGAGCGACTGGGCGACTTCCATGCCCGGACGCTGCACATGTTGCTGGGTGGGCGGCCGGACTCGTCAACCCGCTTCCGCCACGACCGGACCAACCGGCTGCCGCACGACATCATCGTCGTCGACGAGACCTCGATGGTGTCGCTGACGATGATGGCGCGGCTGCTGGAGGCCGTCCGGCCGGAGGCTCGGCTGATCTTGGTCGGCGACCCCGATCAGCTGGCGTCGATCGAGGCGGGCGCAGTACTGGCTGATCTGGTGGAAGGTCTGGTCGCCGGTGGACACATCGCCGCCGCCGAGCTGCGCACCTCGCACCGGTTCGGCACCGAGATCGGCGACCTGGCGCTGGCTGTCCGCGACGACCGGCCGGAAGACGTCCTCGCCGTACTGCGACGCGGCGGCGACCGCGTGCAGTTCCTCGAGGACGACGACTCCCGCGAGACCCTGCGCTCCGCGCTGCTCCCCGACGCACTCGCGATCCGCGAAGCAGCCGAGGCCGGCGACACCGATGCCGCCTTGGCCGCGCTCGACCGCCACCGCCTCCTTTGCGCCCACCGCGAGGGCCCGTGGGGCGTCAGCCACTGGAACAGAACCGTCGAACGCTGGATCACCGAAGCAACCGACGACCCGCTCTGGGACACCTGGTACGTCGGCCGCCCGGTGCTGGTCACGGCCAACGACTATGCGCTCGGCATCTACAACGGCGACGTGGGCGTGACGATCCGACGCCCGGATGGCTCACTCCGCGTCTGCATCGACAACTCCCGCGGCCGCCTCGACTTCGCCCCGACGCGTCTCGGCAACATCGAGACCCTGCACGCCATGACGATCCACAAAGCCCAAGGCAGCCAGGCCACCGAGGTCACCGTGCTGATGCCGGGCGAGGAGTCCCGCCTGCTCACCCGCGAACTCTTCTACACCGCCGTCACCCGAGCCCAGGAACGCGTCCGGGTGATCGGCACCGAAGCCGACATCCGCTCAGCCCTCGGCCGCCGAGCGCTGCGAGCCACCGGTCTCCGCCAGCGGCTGACCGGCGAGTGATCTGTTGGAGGTCCGCAGTCTGGGTCGGGGCTTCACCAGATGCCGAGTTGCCGGGACAGCACCAGGCAGGCGCCGCCGAGCAGGATCAGGTCGTCGTCGCCGGCCAGGGATCTGAGCTGAATCGACGAGCTGATCGGTGAGAGCGTGCGGGCTCGCGCGGTGGTGATCGCTGTCTCCAGGAAGGGTCCGTCGATCAGGTCGGCAGGTCCGGTGAGTACCACTTCGTCGAGGTTGAGAACGCTGATGATCGGCGCGAGTACCAGCCCTAGCGAGCGCCCAGCCGCCGCAAGAACTTCCTGACTGCCCTCGGTGGTGCTTTCTAGGCGCTGGCGCAGCGGTCCGGCTGCGATGTGTAGGTCGAGGCAGCCTCGGCGGCCGCAGACGCAGAGTTCTCCCTCGTCGTCGACGGTGACGTGCCCGATCTCGCCCGCGGCGAACTGCTCCCCCTCGACCAGTTCGCCGCCGACCACCAGCCCGGCGCCGACGCCGTGCTCGATCGAGACGACCATCAGGTTGCGCGCCTCGGTCTGCCGAAACCTGAGCACCCCGAGCGCCGCCAGGTTGATGTCGTTGCCGACGTACGCGGGGACGGCGTACCGGTTGCCGAGCTGTTCAGCGAGGGGTAGGTCGATCCAGCGCAGATGAGCCGCCTGCCGGATCGTTCCCAGGTCGTCCACGATGCCCGGGGTGCCGACTCCGATGCCGAGCACTCTGCGCGGCGCCGCGGCCATCAGCTCGTCGGCGAGGCTGAATACTAGCTCGAAGGCCTCGCTGCCCAGCGCCGTACCGAGAGAGATCTCGGCACGATGCACGACCTTGCCGCGCAGATCGAGCACAGCACCGAGGAACCGGTCGCTGTGCGAGAGATCGAGCACCACCAGGCTGACGCCGCCGTCGTCGATGCGCAGCAGGTTGGCCGGCTTCCCCAGCCTCGGCCCCTCGCGTGGACCCGACTCCGCGACCAGACCGTCGGCGACGAGTTCGCCGACCAGCGCGGAGACGGTCGGCGCGGTCAGCCCGGACGTGCGAGTGAGCTCGGACCTGGTCATCGCCCCCTGGTGGTACAGCGTCGCGAGCACCAGCGACCGGTTGTGGACGCGGTTGTCCTGCGTGCGCGCCTTGGTCCGCTCGGGCACCCTTCGCCGCGGTGACGCCACCTGCTGGAACACCAAGATCCGATCTCCTCGCAAGAGTTCTGCTCTGGACATTAGTTAAACGGTCTTAGATAGTATGCGTCAACTTGCTGCCAATGAGCAGTTTTGCGCACCAACAATCAGTCCGCCCGGTTGAAGGAGTGAGCGATGCGTCGTTTCCGAAGGTGTTTCCTGGTGCTCGGGGCGGTGTTGGCGGTGACCGCGACCGGCCTGCCGGCTGCCACGGCCGAGCCCGTCGACACGGTCAACCCCGCGCCCGCGGTGGTCCCGTCGCTCCAACAATGGACCGGTGGCAACGGTCGCCTGAGCGTGCGCCCCGGCACCAGGGTCGCCGTTGCGCCGGGTGATGCCGCACTGAAGAGCGTCGCGGATCAGTTCGGCAGCGACCTCGGCGAGATCGTCGGCTGGAAGGTCCCGATTGTGGTCGTGGCGATCCCGCGGGCCAGCGACGTCGTACTGCGGATCGACCCGGCCGCGCAGGTCGGTCCGGACACCGCGGTCGCCGCCAAGGAGGGGTACCGGCTCGACGTCGCCGAGGGTGTCGACATCGTGAGCCGCACCCCCACCGGCGCTTTCTGGGCCACTCGCAGTCTGCTGCAGATGCTGGTCCGGGAGAGTCCTGGCGAGGCAACACTGCCGGTCGGTAGTGCGGTGGACTGGCCGAACTACGCCGTCCGCGGCTTCATGCTCGATGTCGGGCGGCGCTGGTTCGACCAGAAGTACCTGCGGGACACGCTGCGATACATGAGCTGGTTCAAGCTCAACACGTTCCAGTTGCACCTGAACGACAACGAGATCAGCGCGCCGGGCGGCGACTGGTCGAAGGCGCAGTCCGCCTTCCGGCTCGCGTCGGACAACCCGCGGTTCGCCGGGCTGGCCGCGAAAGACGGGGCCTTCACCCGCGCCGACTGGGATCGGCTGGAGACCGTGGCCGCCGACCACCACGTCACTATCGTGCCGGAGATCGACGCGCCGGCGCATGCTCGGGCGTTCATCAAGTTCGATCCCCGGCTCGGCCTGAACGGCGGCAACTCCGACCACCTGGATCTGACCAAGCCCGCGACCACCGAGTTCATGAAGGAGGTCTTCGCCGAATTCACGCCGTGGTTCCGCGGGCCGGCCGTGCACGTCGGGGCCGACGAGTACCCGCGCGAGTACGCGGCGCAGTACCGGCAGTACTTCAACGACATCACCGCCGAGGTCCGCAAGCTGGGCAAGAGCCCGTCGGCGTGGGGCAGCCTCACGGTGATGTCGGGTGGCGCCACCGGCTACGACCGCGACGTGACGATCAACTCGTGGAACAACGGCTGGTACGGGCCGAAGCAGGCGATCGCCGACGGGTATCCGGTGATCAACACCAACGACGCACTGCTGTACGTCGTACCGTTCGCGAACTACTACCACGGCAGCGGGCTCGACGGCCGGTGGCTGTTCGACAACTGGCAGCCGAACGTCTTTCCTGGGCAGGAAAGCGTGAGCCCTGGTGAGCCGTTGCTGCGCGGCGCGATGTCCGCGGTCTGGAACGACCTGGTGCACGCGGACTACGGCGCGCTGGACGTCCATCGTCTGATCGAGCCGGCGTTCGGCGTACTGGCGCAGAAGATGTGGCGCGGCGCGGAGACCGGGCTCGACTACGACGCGTTCATGGGCCGAGTAGGGGCTCTGGGCAACGGTCCTGGGAACGAGCTGATCACCAGCACGCTGCCGACCGCCGGTGATCCGCGGATCGGGCTTTCGGTTAATCGCCTCGGGCCGCTCCCCGCGGGTGAGTCCGTCGTCGTCAGCGCGACGGTGACGAACCGCGGCGCGACCAAGCTGACCAGCGTGGCGCCGAAGTTGTCCCTGACAGCTCCCGGGGTCACCAGCACCGTCACTACTCGCGGCGCCACAGTCCTTGCCCCAGGCAACTCAACCGTCTGGAGCTGGCGCCTGACCGCGGCCGGCTCAGCAGCTGCCGGTACGACGCCTGCCACGGTGGAGGTGTCGGCGTCGCACCGAGGCGTCGTGATCAACTCGCGGACCCAGGTCGCAGTACGCACCGTGCCTGCCGCTCCCCCGGGATCGCAGCATCTCTCGTTCACCGCCGTCGCTTCGGCGTCGTCGGTCGAGGCTGATCTCGACCGTCTGGCCGCCCGCAACGTCAACGACGGCGACCTGACCACCCGCTGGGCCTCCGCCTACACCGACGGCGAATGGCTGCAACTCACCCTCGCCAAACCAGCCCGGGTCTCGTCAGCACGCCTCTTCTGGGAAGCAGCCTGCGCCACGGCGTACCGGATCCAGGTCTCCCCCGACGGCACCACCTGGCGCGACGCAGCCACCGTCACCACCTCAACCTGCAAGGACGACCAGGTCACCCTGAACTCCCCCGACCCCGTCCGCTACGTCCGCATGCAAGGCACCAAACGCGCCACCACCTACGGCTACTCCCTCCACGAACTCTGGCTCTTCGGCTCGCCAACCGCCTGACAGACAGGAGGTCCCGCCTCGGCTCGCTCCCGGGGCGAGACCTCCTGCGTCCGCAGTCAGAGCTCGGTGGACATCCACCACCACGAAGTACTCCCCGGGTTGGCGGCCCCGTCACTTGGTCTCCGGGCACTTGGGGAGCTGCGAGCAGCGGTGGTCGGAGAACTGGTTGACGCGGGCTTCCTTGCACCACGCGCACTGACAGGTACAGGCCATGCTTGCTCCTCAGGTCGGCCGAATTCGGCACTGGGACCTGACGGACAGCCCGAGGTCGCCGGAGCAATCAGCGCGCGCACGCGCCCATCCGCTAAGCGGCGTGCCGCAGTACCAAGCGCCGCCAATAGCTGGAACCGGTTGCCACCCGGTTCAGTGGTTGAGGAGGTCGGCGGCTTGGAGTTGTTGCCAGATCTCGGACTGGTCGACGACGGTGACGCCGAGCTTCTCGGCTTTGGTGAGTTTGGCGGCGCCGACGTCGGCGCCGGTGATCAGGAAGTCGGTGCTGGCCGAGACCGAGGAGGCGATGGTGGCGCCGGCCTTTTCGCAGAGGCGTTGGAAGGCTGGGCGGGCGACCTTCTCTCCTGTGCGGGGGTCGCTGATCGCGCCGGTGACGACCACTGTCTTGCCTGCCAGTGGGGCGCCTGCTGCGACGACCGGCGGTAGGTCTTCCTCGCGGACGTCCAGGGAAACCCCGGCCGCGCGGAGGCGCTCCAGCTCCGGCCGTAGGCGGGTGAGGTGTTCGATCAGTGAGGCGGCGACCTTCGGGCCGATGTCCTCGACGGCGACCAGGCCGTCCACTCCGGCGTCTGCGACCTCTTCCAGGGAGCCGAAGCCGGCCCGGCAGACTCTGGTGGCGGTGCCTTCGGAGGCCATCGGGATCGCCAGGCCGATCAGCGCCCGGCGGAGGCCTACCTGGCGGCTGGCGTCGATCGACTCGATCATCCGCGCGGCCGAGACCTCGCCGATCCGGTCGAACTCCAGCAGTCCCTCGGCCGTCAGCCGATAGAAGTCCGAGGGGTGCTCAAGGATGCCGGCCTCGGCCAGCCGCTCGATCCAGACTCCACCAATAGCGTCGATGTCGGCAGCTGCCCGTGACGCCCAGTGGATCAACCGCCGGACGGTCTGCGCGGGGCAAGAGACGTTGGTGCAGTACAGCTCGCGGCTGTTGCCCTGCTCGGTGAGGGGTTGCTCGCACGACGGGCACACGGTCGGCGGCACGATGTCCCGCTCCTCGCCGGTGCGCTTGGCGGCGTCGAGTACGCCGGCCACGAACGGGATCACGTCACCGGCCCGGCGGACCAGAACCGTGTCGCCGATCTTGATGTCACGGGCGCGGATCACTTCCTGGTTCGCCAACGTGGCGCGGGTGACCGTCGTACCGCCGACGAAGACGGGCTCCAGCCACGCGACCGGCGCGACCTTGCCGATCTTGCCGACGTCCCAGATCACGTCGAGCAGCAGCGTGGTCTTCTCCTCCGCGGCGAACTTGAACGCCAGCGCACCCCGCGGCGAGCTGGACCGGGTGCCCGCGGCCGCGAAGGCATCGCGATCGGCCAGCCGCAGTACGGCGCCGTCCAGGTCGTAGTCGAGCTCGTTGCGCTGCTGCTCGATCGTGCTGATCACCGCCTGCGCCGCGGCCGCGTCGTCACAGTGCCGCATGTCGGCGGCGGTGAAGCCCATCGTCTGCAGCGCGCGCTCGAGATCGGCATCGGTGTCGCCGGCGTCGCTCAGCAGGTCGAAGGCCAGGAACTGCAGCCGCCGCTCGGCGACAGTGGCCGCGTCCTTGGCCCGCAAGGTGCCGGCCGCTGCGTTCCGCGGGTTGATCAGCGGCTTGTCCGGATGATTCGCGTTGTAGGCGGCGAAGGTGGAGCGCAACATCACCGCCTCACCGCGAACCTCGATCCGGCCCTGCACGTCGAGCCGGTCCGGTACGCCGTCGGCGAGGGCCCGCACCAGCGGCGTGACGTCGTCGCCGGTCGTCCCGTCGCCACGGGTGATCGCCTTGCTCAGCCGTCCGTTCTCGTAGACCAGCGCCAGCGACAGCCCGTCCAGCTTCGGCATCACCACGACCGACTGACCGGGGAACCGCCCGAAGAACGCCTCGACCTGCTCCGGCCGGGTCGCCTTCTCCAGCGACAGCATCGGCCGCGAGTGCCGGATCGGCGCGTGCAGCACCGCGGGCGCGCCGACCTGGTCCAGCGGGTTCGGGTCCGGCGTCAGCTCTGGATTGGCCCCGATGAGCGTCCGCAGCTCGTCCTCGATCGCGTCGTACTCCGCGTCGGCCACCGACGGCGAGCCACGGTAGTAGGCGTCGCGCAGTACGACGATCTGATCGGCAAGTTCCTGAATACGCTCCCCAACGTCCACGGCTCAGGACTTTACCCGCGCCCTCCGACAATCCGCCGGACTGTCGGTGCCGTGTGTTGTGATGCTGTCCATGGGCGATTCGACGAAGACGAAAGAGACCGGCGCGCTCTCGGTCCGGGCGCTGACCGACGAGACCTGGCCCGCGTTCGCGCGGCTGGTCGAGGCGAACAACGGCGTCTGGGGCGGCTGCTGGTGCGTCGGCTTCCACGTCAAGCTCGGCAAGGGGCGCACCGCTGCCGAGAACCGCGCGGAGAAGGAGCAACGCGTCCACGAGGGCCGCACGCACAACGCACTGGTCTTCGCCGGCGACGAGTGCCTGGGCTGGTGCCAGTTCGGCAGCGCCGACGAACTACCGGAGATCAAGAGCCGCCGCCTGTACGACAAGGGTCTGGTGGCGCTGCCCGACTGGCGGATCACCTGCTTCTTCACCGGCAAGGGCCTGCGCGGCCGCGGGGTGGCCAACGCGGCGCTCGGCGGCGCGCTGGAGGAGATCGCCCGGCTGGGCGGCGGCACCGTCGAGGGCTACCCCGAGGAGACGGACGACCGCAAGGTCTCCGGCTCGTTCCTGCACACCGGCCCGATGTCCGCCTTCGAGAACCACGGCTTCACCCGCACCCGCCCGATCTCCCCGCACCGCTGGGTCGTCACCCGCACGGTGCCTGCCAGCTGACCGCAGTCCCCGCTACACCGTCGCACGGATGGGACCTCAGAGCGCCTTGAACGTCTCGACTCCCAGGACGTTGAGGAGTGCCAGGGCCTCGGCGCTGGGAGATCCTGCCGGTGCGGTGTAGAGCACGAGGTGCTGGTCGCGGTCGGTGAGGGTGAGCGCGTCGCAGTCGACGGTGATCTCGCCGACCACCGGGTGCTGGAAGGTCTTGGTCAGCATCGGCGAAGCCTGTACGTCGTGCCGCTCCCAGCGCCGCGTGAATTCGGCGCTGCCTTCGCGCAGGTCCTCGACGAGCGAGGTCACCGCGGGGTCGGTCGGGTAGCGGGTCATAGCGGCGCGAAGTCCCATCACCACGTGGTCCTTGAACTCTGCGGCGTCCGAGATCCCGTACAGCGACTTGTCGGGTGAGCTGAGGAATGCCCGCCGTGCGAGATTGCGGTCTTCCGGGGTCAACTCGGCGAAGTTCTCCATCAAGGCGGCCGCCAGGTCGTTCCAGGCGAGTACTTCGTACACCGCCGAGGTGACGAAGCCGGCCGTCTGCGGCAGCCGCTCGAGCAGGGCGAGGATGCTTGGTCGGACGTCGCGCCGGTGCAGTCCGGTGCGGGTCGGCGCGGTGCCCGCGAGGACATGGAGGTGATCCGACTCGGTGTCGGTGAGCCGCAGCGCGCCTGCGATGCCCGCGAGGACTTCGCCTGACGGGCGCGGCGCACGGCTCTGTTCGAGGCGTACGTAGTACTCCGTGGAGATGTGCGCGAGGACGGCCACCTCCTCGCGGCGGAGGCCGGGGGTCCGGCGGCGCGGGCCGGACGGGAGACCGACGTCCTCCGGCCGGAGCCGCTCGCGGCGGCTGCGGAGAAATGCCCCGAGCTCCTGCTTGTCCATACGTCCAGTGTGCACGCTGGACGGCGGCGGATCCTGGTACAGGCTGTGCCTGCCTCCGCGGGTCGAGATCGTTCCAGGGTGGAGGCATGACCACTACAGACATCACACCCATCGGCCTGCTGACCGGCAAGGTCGTGTTCATCACCGGTGCCAGCCGGGGAATCGGGGAGGCCGCGGCCAAGCTGTTCGCTCGCGAAGGCGCTGCCGTCGTCCTCGCGGCTCGGAGTACTGACGCACTTGATCGGATCGTCGCCGAGGTTCGCGCCGACGGAGGAGTCGCTGACGCTGTTGCGATGGATCTCGCTGACCGCGCGAGCATCCGGGCCGCCGTGGAGCGGGTCGGCGAGCTGCACGGACGGCTCGACGGGGCCTTCAACAACGGCGCCGCGATCCAGCAGCCGGGGCCGCTCGACAGTACGAGTGACGAGGACATCGACGAGCAGTTCGCGGTCAACTTCCGGTCGCACTGGACCGCGATGACGGCCGAGGCCGCGCTGATGCGGCAGGGCGGCGGCGGGGCGATCGTCAACACGTCGAGTATCGGCAGCCGGCGCGCCAACCCGGTACTGCCGGCGTACGGCGCGATGAAGCGTGCGCTCAACAGCATCACCGAGTCGGCGGCGGTGACCTGGGCCGGTGAGGGCATCCGGGTGAACGGCATCACCCCGGGCGGTACGGCGACCGCGATGATCGACGAGTGGGAGGCCGCGACGCCGGGAGTCATCGAGACGTTCAACGCGCGGAGTCCGCTCGGCCGGATGGCGGAGCCACGCGAGGTCGCCGAGGTCGCTGCTTGGTTGCTCAGCGACCGGGCCGCGATGGTGATCGGCGCGATCATCCCGGTCGACGGCGGCGTGGGCGCCTGATCACAACCCAGATGTTTTCAGTTGGCGACGAAGCGTTGTTCGATGGTGTCGAGCAACGCTTCGACCTGGCGGTACGTCGCCGAGCTGTAGGCGCCGATGCTGCGCTCGGTCCCCAGGGCTTCGCGCATCGCGTCGAGGTAGCGGCGCTGGACGATCAGGATCTGTTCGTGGCTGTCGGGTTTGGTGTCCCGGAACTGTCCGCTGGCGGCGACGATCCGGGGCACGATCCGGTCCTTCATCGTGCTGACCAGCTCCGGGTCGAGCGGCTCACCGCCGACGGTCTGCTCCTCCAGCGGGCCGAGGGTGTCGATCGCGTCCTCGCCGACCCGCCGGAGCAGGGCCTGGACGGAGTCGCGCTTGTCCTCCGCGCTCTCGGAGCGGAGCTTCAGCTTGGCGATCACCAACGGCAGGGTCAGACCGAAGAGCACCAGCGTGATGAGGGCGACCAGGAACGCTGCCAGTACGACGGTGTCGACGTGCGGAGTACCGGCCGGGATCGTCTGGACGGCGGCGACGGTGACGACGCCCCGCATCCCGGCCCAGCCCACCACGACGTACCCGCGGCCGGTGATCGGTTCGCGCTCCTCGAACTCCACATCCGCATGTCCGCGAGCCAGCCGGCGACGTGCCCAGGCGACCCGGTTCTCCTCGCGCTGATCCGCCGGGGTCATCGAGTCCAGCTTCTCCTCGAACTGACCGAGCTTGACCCGGGTCTGCTCGTGGCGATCCCGCTGGCCGAATCGCTCGCGCAAGGCCGGCCAGAGCAGCCCGGCGAACCGCAGTACGACCAGCAGGCCGACGACGAGCAGCACCAGGCCGGTCAGCTCGCCGACCGTGGTCTCGGCCCGGGCGGCGTCCACGATCTCGGGGAGTTGGTAGCCCATGGCAAGAAAGACGGCGCTCTCCAGGATGAAGCTGATCGTCGTCCAGGTGGTGGCCTGGGTCTGCCGGTCGCGAGCGCTGAACTGCTTGCTGCCCAGGGCTCCGGTCAGCAACCCCGCGATCACCACGGCAAGTACGCCGGACGCGTGCAGCTCCTCGGCCGGGAAGTAGGCGAGGAAAGGAACGGCGAAGGAGATCGTTGTGTTGAGCACCGGATCGTCGAGGCGCCGGCGCAGCAACACGGTCAGCCAGCCGACCAGCCCGCCGATCAGGACTCCCCCGGCCACCGCCCAGCCGAACTCGAGGACCGTGTCGCCGAGGCTGAAGCCCGAGGACGCGGCGATCGCGGCGATTGCCGTTCGCAGGACGACGAGAGCGGAGGCGTCGTTGACCAGGCTCTCGCCTTCCAGCACCGTCATCAGCCGGGGTGGCAACCCGATCCGGCGCCCGATCGCCGTCGCGGCGACCGCGTCGGTCGGGCTCACCACCGCACCGAGCGCGGTGGCCAGCGCGAAGGAGATCGCCGGGAACAGCGCATGTACCAAGGCCCCGATGGCCAGCGCCGAGACGATCACCATCACCACCGACTGCCAGGCGATCAGCGCGAGGTTACGCCGGACGTCGAGCACCGGCAGCTGGACGGCCGACGCGTACAGCAACGGTGGCAGCACCCCCGCCAGCACCAACTCCGGCTCGAGCTCGATGGTCGGCGTGCCCGGCAGATAGCTGGCCCCGATCCCGAGCCCCACCAGGAGCAACGGCGCCGCCACCCCGGTACGCCGCGCGAACACCGACGCGGCGATCATGATCGCGAGCCCGGCACCGGCCACTAGCAAGAACTGATGGTCCACGCGACGGCAGTCTAGAGCGCGGTGCCTGCGACGAGCCGCAAGCTCACTCGGAGCGGTTCATCGCGGCGAAGCGCGGGTCGCCTTCCTGGCCGATGTCAGGAAGGCGCGCGACCGACAGGGCACCGGCCACGCCGAGTACCGCGAGGCCGCCGAACAGGGTGGCGAAGCCGCCGACCGCGAGCAGCGCCGGCGCCACGAACGGGACGGCCGCGACCGGGAGGATGGCGGCGATGTTGAGGACGGCGAAGTCCTTGCCGGCCGATTCGGGATCGGGCAGCATCCGCAGGCACAAGGCGAAGTCGGTGGCCAGGAAGGTGCCGTAGCCGAGCGACATGATCGCCGCGCCGGCGTACACGACCGGGATGCTGGGCGAGAGCGCCACCACGACCAGACCGGCGGCGAGCACCAGCCCGCCGGCCAGGACGAACGGCTTCTGCCGCCGGAGCTTGTCGGACAGCCAGCCGGTCAGCCAGGCAGTGACGGCGACGCAGGCGATCGCGATCAGCGTCAGCAGGAAGATCTTCCCCGGTACGTCGGCGGTCGGTACGGCGAAGCGTTGCGTGAAGACGAACGCCAGATAGCTGTTCGAGGCCCACGCGGCGGTGATCAGGAAGCGCACCGCCCAGGCCCACCCGAAGGCGGGATACTTGCGGGGGCTGACCCAGTACGAGCGCAGGATGATCGCCAGGCTGAGACGCGGTTCGTCCACCGGAGTCCGGTGCTGCGGATCCCGGACCAGCACACAGGTCATCAGTACGCCGGCCGCGCTCAACACGCCGACCACGAGCCACTGCAACCACGAGACAGCCGGTACGGCGCTCACCACCGCGAATCCCACGACAGGACCGGCCAGGGCGACGAAGGCCACCACTCCTGACGCGGTCCCCCGCCGCTCGGGAGCCACCTGGTCGGCGGCCAGCGCCGAGCTCGCGGCGAGCTGGAACCCGACCAGGGCCGTGATCAAGGCCCACCCCAGCGCCACCTGCCACACCGCGGTGGTCCAGCCCATCACCATCAGCAGGATCGCCGCGCCGAGACCGGCGGTGAAGATCCAGGTCCGGCGCCGGCCGAAGCGGGCCGCCGTACGGTCGCTGATCCGGCCGCCGAGCGGGTTCGCGACCAGGCCGGCCAGCCCGCCGATTCCGGTCACCAGGCTGAACGCGGAGGTCGCGCCCGGCCCTGCGATGCCGGTCAGATGGGTGACCAGCAGCAGGTTGAGCGGCACCGCCGTGCTGATGTAAGCGGCCGCGTTCGTGCCGACCAGCGCGCCGATCAGGCGTCGCTGCCCGGTTGCCGGCGGAGCTGTCCTTGCGACCTGCGTCTGTGTTGTCATCCGACCCACCCCGCCTCATTACGCTACAGGTTGTAGCTTAATGCGGAGAGTAGGGCGCAGCCGTCCCCGGACACAAGAGGACAGCGGAAATTACGGAGTCATCAGCGGCGTACCGCGCACCACGTGCGGGTTCCAGCTGGCGGAGCAACGCTCTGGCCGGCGCGGCCGGGCTTCTGCTGCCCGGCGCGCGCTGCCGTGTGATCGAGCGGTTAGAGCTGGTGCAGCTTGTCGAACGGCGACAGGACGCGCAGCAGCTTGCCGCCACCCAGGTCGACGATCACAGCATGAGGGCCCTCGACGGCGTGGATCCGCCCCATGCCCTCTTTGTCGTGGGACACCCGGTCCCCCTCCTCGAACGTCTTGATCGGGGCGGGCACCCGGGGCTTGAAGGGACTCGTGGACAGGTGACGACGCGTCGTCGCGCGGGAAGGCTCCATCACTGTCCAGTATGCGCCCCTGCCCCAATAAGCGCTCGCCGAGGCCGGTGCGAATTTCCTGACCCACCGAGGCGGCGGCTACCTTCCGTGACGGCAGTAACTCCGCCGACGGCCCGGCAACCCTCTCCCGCTGATGTTTTGATTGCCACAGGCAACCGTTTCGGCGCGGATGATGCCGACGCTTCAAACGCCTGCTGGAAAAGGGCCTTCCGGGCATTGTCAAGAGACCGGGAGGCACAGTTGAGTGGTCGGTTGGCATCGTTGCCGCAAGCGGCGCGCGGTTGTAGTCCGCGCAGGTGACAGACCGCTGTCGGGCGTGGAGACTAACGGTGACCGAATCCGCAGGACCTCGATGCATTCTGTCACCGAGGGACTCCTTCGACACCGACGATTGACCGCCAGGGGGGCGTAGTGGTGATCCGGCTCGTCATCGGGCACCGCGGCAAATTGGTACGGGGTGCGCTCGCCGCGGTGCTCAGCAGGGAACCTGATCTGGCCGTGGTCGCGGAGTTCGAGCGCGCCGACGAGGTGCTGACGGTCTGCGCCCGGGACCCGGGGCTGGTGGTGGTCCTCGATCCGTTGCTGCCCGGCGACATCGACATGCTGGAGTTGTGCGGTCAGCTCTCCGGGCATCCGGTGCTGATGCTGATCGACCGCGACGACGCGCCGTCCGTACCGTTGGCACTTTCGGTAGCCAAGCAGTCACACTTGGTTGGAGTAATCGCCACCGACGTTTCACCGGCTGACTTGGTCGAGGCCGTTCGCGGGGTGGCCGAGGGGCGCCCGGTCTTCGATGTCGAGCTGGCGCTGGCGGCGCTTCGGGCCGGCGGCAGTCCGCTGACCCAACGCGAACGCGAGGTTTTGCGGCTGATCGACACCGGCGCCACCGTGCAGGAGGTCGCCCGCAGTCTTAGCCTCAGCGCCGGAACGATCCGGAACTACCTGTCCCGGATCCTGTCGAAGACCCGGGCCAGAAGCCGGATCGAGGCGATCCGCAAGGCTCAGGAGGCCGGCTGGTTCTGATCACCGGGCAGAAGAGCCCGCGCTGTACTGCGATCCGCCGGCACCTCCAGTTGCTCTGGTTCGACCCGTCCCCAGTGCCCGACCAATTCGGCGTACAGGCCACTGCGTCGCAGCAAGCTCTGATGGTCACCGATGTCCGCATCACTCCCGTCCAGCACCAGGATCCGCTCCGCCCGCAGCGCGGAGCTGACTCGATGCGCGATCACGATCAGGCTCCCCGGGCGGGCGGCGAACGCCTCTTCCGCGATCCGCTCGGCCTGCGGATCCAAGTAGCAGGTCGCCTCGTCCAGCACAGCCAGCGGCGCAGGCGACAGATAGGCCCGGGCCAAAGCGATCAGCTGCCGCTCCCCCGCCGACAACTCACCCGGCCTGAGCTCGGCCGCGAGCCCCCCGAGCCGCCGGACCAGCGAGTACGCGCCGACCGCGTCGATCGCCGCGCACACCTGTACTGCGGAAGCATCCCGCCGCAGATAGGTCACGTTCTCCAGGACACTCCCGCTGAAGACATAAGCCTCTTGAGGAAGAACCACCCGGGTCGCGGCCAGCTCTGCGGGTTGGAGCCCCGAAGGCGAGATGCCACCCAGCAAGACCTCGCCCTCGGTCGGTGGCAGCAACCCGCAGATGAGCCGCGCCAGCGTCGACTTGCCGATCCCACTGGGCCCGACCACCGCGAGATGCTCGCCTTCCGCGATCCCCAGGTCGAGACCTCGGATCACCGGCTCCGCCGCCGGCCCATAAGCAAACGAGACCTCCCGAAGCCGCACCTGATGACCAACCGGCCTCAAGACGCCAACCGGACAGACCGGTAACTCGCTCTGATCGAGGATGCGCCCCAACGTCACGACATACCGCAGCCCGCTGTCCCCCAGCGCCGACATCACCGTATTGAGCGCAGGCTGCAGCCCCAGCAGCACGTAGGTCAGCCCACCCAGCAAAGTCCCCGTCGTAACTCCTCGCGTCGCCAGCCACGGTGCCGCGGCAAGCAACACCACCAACGGCAGCCACCCGCCGACGGCGAAGCACAACGTCCGCAGCGCGGCCACCTTCGCCAGTGACCGCTCCGCCGCCGCATGAGCCTCGACCGGTACGCCGACCAACTCACCCGCGAACCTTTCCGCCCCTGACGCCGTCACATCGCGGACCGCCGAGAAGACCATTCCCGCCGAGGTCGCCAACTCTTCGTCAGCTCGGAGCGAGGCACGAACCCTGGCAGCGGCCAGCCCGAGAATGCTGAAGGAAAGCAGGAAACCGAGCAGGAACAGCGGCACCACCAAAGCCGCCACCAGAGGCGAGAGCGACAGCAACCCGGTGACCACACCGATAGCTGTCACCAGGAAGCTCCGGATCACCAGTACCAACCCGGCGAACGTGTCGCGCACGATCTCCACCTGCCGGTTGAGACGCGCGACGGCACCATCGGCACGAGCGTTCCCCAGTGCTCCTGACACCACCTTGCGGACCAGGTCGTCGCGCACCGGCTCGACCAGCTCACCGAGCCGCCGATAGACCTGACGAGCGCCCACCGCGCCAAGCACGGCCGCCGCGATCAATCCCGCCAGCCAGGCCAGCCCGGCGTCACGCCTGCCACCAAGGAATGCGTCGGTGGCGTGCGCGACGGCCAACCCGTAGAAAGCACTCGGCAGGATCTCCGGCAGCGACCAAGCAGCCAGCTTCGCAGCAGGGCGACGGCGTACGGCGGCGAGCCCGTACCGCAACTCGCGTCTCATCCGAATGCCTCGCGATAGCGAGCATCGAGCCACAGCTCGTCGTGACAACCAACGGCTCGCACCCGGCCGCGGTCGAGCCAGACGACCAGGTCGGCCCGGGCCGCCGTGGCCGCGCGGTGGGTGACGATCAACCGCGTACGTCGCTGCTGGTCGCCCATCAACGTCTCGCTGATCTGCAGCTCGGTCGCGGTATCGAGGCTCGAGGTGGCGTCGTCGAGGATCAGCAACCGCTCCGCGGCCCACGCTCTGGCCAGGCCGAGCCGCTGCGCCTCACCACCCGACAACGGCGCCTCGGCCAGCGGCGTGCTGTAGCCGTCGGGCATCCGGCTGACGAACTCGTGGACATGCGTCGCGCGAGCCGAGGCCAGCAGCTGCGCAGGTTGCGCCGAGCCGACACCGATCGCCTCGCCCACGGTGATTCCAACTAGAGCCGGACGCTCGAAGGCGCAGTTGACCGCAGTACGCAGTGCGGCATGGCTCAGTCCGGTCAGCGGTACTCCGTCCAGCCGCACCTGCCCCGAGTCGGGATCGCGCAGCCGACCAGCAACAGCCGCCAGTACCGACTTCCCTGCGCCACTCGGCCCGACTACTGCGATCGCTACACCGCCAGGCAGATCCAGCTTGACGTGATCCAGCAGTAGCTCGTCGCCTGCTCGGACGGTCACGTCGTCGAAGATCAGCCGGCCAGGACCATTCGGTAGCGAAAGAGCGCCGTACGGGACGGCTCGAACTGCGGTGACTTCAGCGATCCGGGCGATCCCGGCTCGTGCTCTGGCAAGTTGCCCGAGCACGGCGGTGAGGCTGCCCAGCCCGGCACCGATCACGGCGTACTGCGCGGCCGCGAAGTACTCGCCGGGTGTGATCCGGCGGTTGACCAACTGGATGCCGCCGACTGCCAGCACGGCGATCAGCACGAGCGGGCCGACGATGGCGGCTTGCGCTCCCGAGCGAGCCAGCACCTGCCAGGTCCGCATCCCGTGGGCGTGGAGTTGCGGCAGCAGGCGCAGCACTCGCTGCTGCTCGCGGTCGGCCGTCCCCGCGGCGGTGATCGTCCGGAGACCGGCCAGCGCCTCGGTGAGCGCAGCCGCGATCCGGCCTTGGGTCTCCTGGTACGCGAGGCTGATCTCGGCGGTCCGGCGGGCGAAGAAGAACAGCACGACGATGACGAGCAGCACGCTGCCCAGGAAGGCCGCCGCCAGCCACGGGTTGATCAGGGTCAGCAGGACCAGACTCCCGATCGGGGGAATCGTGGCGGTCACCGCGGTGAGTGTCGCGGGCCCGGCGCGGGCGGCGTCGGTGGCATTGCTCGACACCCGGCTGACGAGGTCGCCGGTGGCGAACTGACGTGCTCCGGTCGGTCCGGAGGCGAGAACCTGGCCGACCAGGCGATGCCGCAGCCAGGCGGTGGTGCCGGCGACGCACGCCGTACCGGCGATCACCTCGACCACGTCGCAGATGATGCCGAGGGCAATCAATCCGCAGGCGATCAGCACCCACTTGCCCGGGTCACCTGATGCTGCGTCGACTGCCCGTCCGAGGACTGTCGGCAGCGCGAGGACCGTCAGGCTGCCGAGCAGAGCGGCGGCGCCGATCAGCGGGAGCCAGCCGCGGCCGCGGCGCAGTACTCCGCGGAAGGTGGTCATGGGGTCAGGCCGGTGTGGAAGGCCAGGAAGGCGAGCATGTCCGCAGCCAGCCCGACGCCCCGGCTCACCGCCGCCGGCAGGTGCCCGGCGTCGCTCTCGTACCGCAACAGGATCGGGCCCGACCCAGTCGTCGAGTGCTGCAGCGCGGCACACATCTTGCGCGCATGCAGTGGATCGACCCGCGAGTCAGCGCCGAAGACGGTGAACAGCACCGCCGGATAGGCGACCTCAGTCACCCGGTGGTACGGCGAATACGCGAGCAACGCGGCGAGCTGCTCCGGATCATCGGCCGAGCCGTACTCCCCCACCCAGGAAGCGCCGAGCCCGGAGTGCTGATAGCGGACCATGTCCAGCAGCGGCGCGGAGCAGACCGCGGCGGCGAACAACTCAGGGCGCTGCGTCAGCGCCGCCCCGACCAGCAGCCCGCCGTTCGACTCGCCACACATCGCGAGCTGTCCCGGGGTCGTCCAGCCATCCGCGATCAGCGTCTCGGCAGCGGCGAGGTAGTCGTCGATGGCGTTCTGCTTCGACGCGCGAGTGCCGGCCTGGTGCCACTCGCCACCTTGTTCGCCGCCGCCGCGCAGGTTCGCGGTGACGAACACTCCGCCGGCCTCCACCCACGCGAGCGCGAACGACGAGTAGGTCGGGGTGAGCGACAGGCCGAATCCGCCGTAGCCGTAGAGAATCGTGGGCCGGGGTCCGCGCTTGCTCCCGCGAGCGAGGACGGCCATGCGGATCGGCGTACCGTCTCGGGAGGGGTAGGTGAGCTGCCGCGTCTCGACCTCCGCCGAGGCTGCTGTGGCAGCTGACCACGGCGCGACTTGGCGCGTGCGTGCGTCGTACCGGTGGACGGTGGGCGGCGTGACGCTGTCGGTGTAGCTGAACCACGCCTCATGCCCGCCTTCGGGGCGAGCGGTGAGGTCCGCAATAGTGCCCGGCCCCGGAAGCAGTACCTCGTGGAGGCGTTCTCCGGTCCGCGAGTCGTAGGCCGTGAGCTCGCTGATCGCCTGCCTGGTCCGGCCCACCAGCAGCACTCCATCGAGTACTGCGAGCTGGCTGAGCGGCGCACCCGGATCCTCACCGACCAACTCCTGCCAGTACTCCGGCTTACGCGGATCGGCAACACAGATCCGACCTGCCGTGGCGAGATACAACCGCCCATCAGGCCCGACGGCCAACGCAGCGGCTCTCCCCCGATGCGCGAGCACCGGCACGAAGTCCGGACCGCTCACCTCGACCACCCAATGATCGTTGCCATCGGCAATCGTCAGCCAGTCGCCACTGATCTCCAACCCGTACGACGCCTCGCCGGCCAGCAGCTGCTCGTCCTCGGTCTCGCCGAGCCGATGCAGGAACAAACGGCGCGCGCGGACGAAGTAGAACGTCCGACTGTCCGCCCGCCAAGCCACCGGCGAGTAGCGGCATCGGTCGATCGGCCCATCGACGATCTCGCCCGTCCTGACGTCCATCACCCAGAGAACGGAATCCTCCGCGCCTTGCGATACCTGGAAGGCCACCAGTTGCCCGTCCGGAGACGGCTGCCAGCGATCTAGCGTGGTCAGCCCCGACGGATCGAGCTGCATCGGGTCAACCAGCACCTGCTCGGAGACACACAGGACCGGGTGCTCCTGGCCCGTACTCCGCCGCAGGAAGAACTGCCGGTCACCGCGCCAGGTCGGCGTACCGATGGTTTCGACGTCGCTCAAGGCGGCCACCCGAGCGCGGAAGCGGTAGCGGCCGGGCAGTCCGGCGGCGTGCACGAGCCACAGCTCGTCCTGGGCGGTCTGCCATGATTGGGTTCGCTGGTCAGTGGAGTCCTCGAGCCACCGGTACGGATCGGCCACCTGGTGGCCGTGCAGCAGCTCGACGCCGGCCGACCGCTCGGCGTCGGGGTACCTCAGGTCCGTTCCCGGCACGGGACTCCCCTTCCATAGACCGGTCCCGGGCGGGATATCGCCCCGCCCGGGACCTCAGGGGCCTAGTGGCAGAGCACCAGGCTGATGTTGCTCGGAGTCTGGGACGCGCAGCCCAGGACGGTCAGCGTGCTGCCGCCACCGCCGTGTCCGCCGCCGCCAGTCGGGGCGTCGAGACCCTGCAGGTCGAGAAGTGCCATTTTTCTACACCTCCTTCCGTGGCTCGAAGGGTCCGGACGACGGGATGCGTCCGAAGAACGGGAGGGCCACCGGCTGCTCGTGCAGCGCGGCCCCGAGGGCCAGCAGGATGCCGGCCGAGCCGGTCGCGAGATCCATCGACAGGCGAAGCAGTTGGTTGCCGGGGAACGCCAGGCCATCGGCGTACGGGAGGGCGTGCCAGGCGAGACCAGCGATCAGCTGATCGTTGACGTCCGGGTCGAGCTGGGTCGCGGCGAGCAGGAGGCCGGCTCGTCCCATGAACAGGCCGGGCTGGACGAAGTACCCGCAGTGGGTGACCCTGCGGAGGGCTTCGAGGGCGGGCGCCAGTTCGTCGTCCGGGCGGTGCCGCAGGTAACGGTCGAGCACCAGCGCGATGCCGACCGATCCCTCTTCGAGATAGGGCAAGGTGCGCCAGCCCTGGTTGACCTGCAGCATGCCGTGGTCGTCGGTCGAGCAGCGGCGCAGGTCCTGCTGGAGAGCGATCCGCGCGAGGTCGAGCAGGCCGGTGTCGCCGGAACGCTCGTAGGCCTGGAGGAACAGCAGCGCGGGACCGGAGGACCCGTACATCAGGCCGGCTCGCGGGCGTCCTTCGCCGCTGAGCTCCGCGACGTCGTCCGGTCCACCGAGGCGATCCGCGACCTGGTCGATGACCCGCGTCGCGGCCGCCAGGACGGCCGGCTCGGCGGCGTACTCGAGGAGGTTGAGGCCGATCCCGGCCAGGCCGGAGTACAGGCCGAGCTCTTGTACGTCTACAGGTTGCTGTAGGGAACGGTCGATGATGTCGAGGGCGTCCTGGTGACAGCCGAGCTCGGTCAGCACCAAGGCGATGCCGTGCAGTCCGCTGTAGAGCCCCGGGCCGATCGCCGGATCCTGCGCGTGCTTGCGCAGCCAGTCCTCGTACTCCGGGAAGCGGCCGGCCCCCGATCGCGCCAACGCGTAGAGAACCCCGGCCGCCCCGTGGGCGAGATTGACGCCACCACCGGGCTCGAACTGGGCAATGTCTCCCGGGAACAGCCGATCGTTCCGCTCCGGCGTAGCGCTGGCCACGATCGCGGTGGTGATCGCCTCCCGCACCAACGGCCACGACGCTCTGCCGGGCATCGGCGGATCGTCCTGCTGGACCAGCCGGTCGCCGACGATCGTGCTGACCGCCGCGTCGAAGGTTGCCCTCGGCACCGAGAAGGTGGAGCTGACCAGATCGGCCAGCTGGTACGCCTTCTGTGGGTGGAAGTGCAGCAACATGGTGGACTGCGGCGCGAACAGGCCGAGCGCCAGGCAGGCCAGCGCGTAGCGGTCCACGTCGACCCCCTGGCGATCACCTGGGGCCGCGTAGCCGGGGTGGGCCAGCGCCGAACGCGCCTGCTCGGTGGCCAGCGTCGCCACCTCGAAGTCGATCAGGACCAGCCGGCCGTCCCCGTCGACCAGGACGTTGCCGGGGTGGATGTCGTTGAACACCACGCCGCGCTCGTGCAGCGCCGCGACCGCTCGCTCGACCTCGGCGAGCATCGTGAGCGCCCATTCGGCGTACTCCGCTCGCTCGCCGGTGGTCGAGTCCGGTCTGGTCAGCGGGTACTGCCGGCCGATCAACCGCTGCAGCGGATTGGAGTCGACGAACTCCTCGACCAGGAAGTGATGGTCGCCGAGCACGAAGTAGTCGTGCACCGCCGGTACGACGTCCAGCCCGGCCAGCCGCTGCAGGATGTCCCGCTCGTGGCCGACCCTCGTCACCGCATCCCGTCCGATGACGTCGAGTCCGGCCAGCGGGCGTCCTTCCTTCAGGACGACCTTGGTCTCGCTGTCGCGACGGCGCCCGAGGTACACGCCACCGCCGTTGGAGAACTGGATCACGCTCTCGATCAGGTACGCCAGCTCATTGGTGGTCACCGCGTTCCGGGCCGTCAGGTGTGGTTCCAGGAAGGGCGGCAGTGTCACCCAGGACGGAATCGAGAACGTCGGGCCGCGGACGTCGGGCACCAGCCGGCCTTCGGCGTCGGCGAGGGCGTAGACCCGCTCGCCGCTGTCCGAGAGGCAGTAGCGGGTGACGAACGCGCCGTACCGGACGAAGAGCGGGCCGTCGGCGTACCGCAGATCGCTGAGGATGTACGGACCCCGGATCCCCGCGAGCAGGGTGTCGAGCTCCTTCAGCACCAGCTCGAACTGGGCCTCGTCGGTCGGGTAGATGGTGACCAGCTTGCCGCTGGAGCCGCGGGCGGCGGACTTCGAGTTGAGCATCACCGCGACCGGCTTGCTGCGCAGGAACTTGAAGGCCAGACCACGCGGTACGCAGTACTCCCAGATCGCCGCGATCGCCTGCTCGGCATCGTCGAGACCGGCCGACACGTGGATCTTCCAGCCCTGCTGCGGAAGCCGCAGCCCGGCCGGCGCGTAGTTCATCCAGACCTCGCCGGCCACGTGCTCCCAGCCGCTGGGGACGGCCCGGGCGCAGGCCGCGAAGTCCGGCACCTCCGCGCCGCGGTTGGCCGGGGTGTCGTAGAACAGCCGATCAGCCAGGCAGTAGAGCTCGTACTGTTCCATCTCGCCTCCCACCATGATTTGTCCGTCGTCACATGGTGTGGCCGTTCGGGCGCGTGGCGTAGTGCCTGGCGTCACGACCGATCCGTGAGGAATGCGTGCGCTACGGCTGGGTATCCCACGTGCTGGCCGTGACCACGCGGTACTCGCGGACGATCTCGATCACTGTCTCGGTGGTTCGGTCGAGGTGACTCCGGCCGTCGAGTAGCAGCGCGGTCGGGCTGATGTAGCTTCGCGGTCCGACGTGCGTCGACGGGTCGAGTGGATGCGCGCTGACCTTGCCGGCCCGTACTGCGCGGTTCCAGCCACTGCGCCAGAGCAATCTCCATCGCTGCGGGAAGATCCATCGACCGACCCGCTCGATCCGGTCGCTCGCGCTGGTGAGCTGGTAGACGTGCTCGGCATGGGTCAGGTCATTGGCGCCGTTGTGAAATCCGCCGAGCATGAGCACCAGGACCGGGGCTCGCAGTTGACGATGAAGCTCTTCGACAGCCCCGGTGGCGACCTGCGCGCCGCCGCTGTAGCTGAGCAGCACGACCGGGATCCGGCTGTCCGCCTGATAGCCGGCCAAGCGCAGCTGGACGACGATCTGGTTGCCGACGGCCCGGTTGTAGAGCGGCCGGTAGCGCCGATCGGCCGCCACGAAGGTCTGCATCACGTTGTGCAGGAACAGCAGCAACCCGGCTCGCCGCCGCAACCACGCCCAGACCGGCCGGGTTGCCAACGGATCGACGAGCGGCGAGTACGGCTGCACCTGCCCAGAACCCGCAACTCCGGTGCACCGGCAATCACGGCCCGCACCAGCTGGCCGCCGTCCCGGGTGTCGCGGAACTGGCGTTTGCCGATGCCGTCCAGGTAGACCAGATACGCGGCCGGCGGTCGATCAGGCGCCGCGCCCCGCGCGTACGGCAGGCCGTCAGGCAGGTCGGTCGTCGGGGATCGCCAGCCGACGCTGTAGGCGAGAAGCTCGTACCGGGCCAGCAGACCCTCCACGATCAGCACCAATCCGAGACCGCCGAACCACACCAGGATGCCGTTCATCGGACCGGCTCCAGTACTCCGATGGAGAGCGTCCGCGCCACCACGCGTCGTACGACGTCAACAGCGAACGCGAGACCGAAACCCGCGACAGCGACGTACGCCACCGCGATCCACCACCCCAATCCGCCAACCGTCGCGAGGTGACCCGCGAGACCGGCGCCGACCGCGGCGAGGAGCAGGAAGTGCAGCAACGGCCCGAGCCACGGAAACGCGAGTACGCCGGCCAACACGAGCGGGGCAACCAGAGCCGGCGTCCACACCAAGTCGCCGCTGCCGGAGACAGGAGTCGACGGGACCAGATCGGCAAGTCGCCAGGCGATCCACGGCCACGATGCGATGACGGCACTCTCGACCAGCATGCCGGTCAGCAACAGCCCCACCACGACGGGTCGCGACATCCCAGGTCGGCGAGAGACCAGCGGCAGCACGCGACCGGCAGCCTCCGACAGGCCGGCGATCAGCACCAGCACGATGACTAGCGACATGGTCAGCCTCGCTGACGTACAGCACCGGGTCCCGCAGGCGGTTGAGCGGGAACGCCGGATCGGCCGGCCGGGCGCCGATGCTCGGGCCGACGAAACGGTAGGAACCGTCGAACTCCGCCGCGCCGGGCTGGAACTCCGGTGAGGTGTAGACCAGGTTGAGCGGCTGGCGAATGTTGCCTAGGTCAACTACCGGGACGTGCCGCGCGTCGTACCCGCGATGCAGCTCCCAACGGGCCTGGACATAGCCCTTGACGTTGGCGGGATGTGCCGCCGCGGCGAGCACCAGCTCCTTGGACAACCCGGTCGGACTCGGCGCCAGGTCGTTGAAGGCGAAGGTGGTGAACGACGACGCCGCCGGGACTCCGAGCTCCCGGGCGGCAACAGGGCCCCACAGACAAGCGGAGTCGTGGACGATCAGATCCGGCCGGACCTCGCGCAGATCCTCGAGCAGCGACGGCATCACCCGTACTGCGGTGCGCGCGAGCCCTTCCAGCAACGACACCGGCGTCGGCGGATCGGGCAGCGACTGCTCGCCACCGCCGTACAGGTGGGCCGTCGCCCCGGCGGCCTCCACCTCGGCCCGGAACGCCGGCGAGGTGTGGTAGCTGACGGCGTGGCCGCGCCGAACGAGTTCGGCGACGATCGGCAGGGTCGGGTTCACCCGGCCGTGCATGGCGATGTTGAGGAACGCGATGGTCGCCCGCGGACCAGTACTTGTCATCAGTCACCTCGCGGCAGATTCGGTGTGTCCACTACAGACAAGACCGGACGCTGCCGCGATCTGTGACACCGGCTAGGGCGAGATCCACCCCGTCAGCACGGTGACGCCCGAAGCCGTCTCGCAGACCACCCGGAACGGATGCCGCGGAACCGGCCGGACGATGAAGAAGCCGAGGTCGTCGATCGGCAGGGTGCCGACCGCGTCACCGTCGGACGCCAGCCGGACGGTGCCGGCCTGCGGCGGGCTGAGCTGGCCGAGCACTTCGTGCGGCGTCAGCTCCAGCTCGATCGTCAGCCCGTCGGTCGCGAACGTGAGGGTGCGCAGCTCCGCACTCTCGGTCCGGGTCAGCGCGAGCTCCTCCCACTTGGAGTCGAAGGTGAGCGCGGCCAGCTCGGCATCGATCGTCCGCCACGCGTACGCCGCCTTGCCGGCGGCGACGAAGGCGGCCGGCATCTCCCTGGTCGTTCTCATTGCCTCGTCTAGTACTTCGAGCAGTTCATCGTCATCGATCCACCACTGGACGTCCACGCTGCCCACCTCCTTCCGGCTGTGCGGTCTGGTCTTGCTGGGTTCCGATCAGCTCGGCGAGCGCCGGTGTCTGTCGCAGTCGCCCCAGGCAGCGGGCCCGGTTGGGCCCGATACTTCCGACCGGCATGTTGAGTTTCTGACTGATCTCCGTGTACGACGCCGGTGGATCGTCCACCAGCATCGACAACAGCGACTGACACCGCGGCGTCAGTTGCGCGAACCCGCCCCGGACCGCCTCATGGCGTTCGTGGGCGAGCAGTTCCTCGTCGACCGGACGCACACCGTCCGACGGATCCGGCGGCACGTCCGCTGGATCCGTAGGTTCGGTACGCCGTCCGAAGCGCATCAGGCGCAGACACTCCCGCTGGGTGGTCGTCACGATCCAGCCCGGCAACGCGGCCGGCTCCCGCAGCTCGGGCAGTCGCTCGATCAGCAGCAACCACACCGTCTGGCCGACGTCGTCGACGTCCGCGGCCGGCAACCGGAACCGCCTGGCCACGGACCAGACCAGCGGCGCGTACCGCTCGACCAGTTCGTCCCAAGCTCCCTTGTCACCGTCGCGAGCCCCCTCGACCATCCGGATCACGGTCGGGTCATCGCGCATACCGTGTCTCCTTCGTCGATAGCGGGAACGTCCTACCACAACGGAGCCCGCAATCAGCCTGGTGATACATCCGGCCTCATACTCCCAGCACCACGAAGGATGCAGCGGTCGCCACGGCCAGCGGATCATCGCCGCCTTCGGCCCGCGCACCGGCCAACGCCTCGGCCAGCGACTGGCCCTTCGCCAGCCTGTCGTGGACTGCGGTCATCAGCGGCACCGCAGCCTGATCGCTCACCGGCACCACACTCGCCAGGATCCCGGCGGCCCCCAGCGGCAGCAGGCTGCTGGTGAGTCCGAGCAACTCGTCGGCGCCGACCGGCTTCGCCAGCCCGGAATCGCAACTGGACAACACCATCCGGTACGGCGCCCGCTGCAGCCGCTCGAGGTCGTACACGGTGAGCGGACCGTCATCCAGCTGCAGCGACGAGAACAGCGGGCTGTCCGACCGGAACGTCCCGTGCGCCGCGATGTGCGCGAGCCACGCGCCGTCCAGCGCACGCAGTACGGCGTCGGCGGTGGCTGCTCCCCCGCTCAGCACGGTGGCGGCCGGATATCGCTCGGCCAGCAGCGGGATCTCGGAATACCCGGCGGTCAGGCCAGGTCCGAGCACCAACGCGACCTTCCGCTCTGCCGGCGGCTGCAGTCTGCGAGCCCGCATCCACATCGCCGACGACGGCGCGATGCTGACCGCCCGATCAGCCAGCGGCGGAAGCAGCTGCCACGGCAACGCCTGCAACCGACCCGGCGGTACGACGACCACCGGCCCGTCACCGAGGTCTGCCGCCGCGTCGCCGAGCACCGCCGCGGAGAGTCGCTCGCCGATCACGTCCAGCCCTGGCCCAGTCAGCGGACGACCACGCGCCAGCCACCGCAGGCGGAACCGTGCCCGCTCGACCTCGAACGACGCGTCCGACAACGGCCCAACCTCGTGCAGCCTGATCCGGCCGTCGCGCACGACGATCGCGGACAGGACGTCGTCGACCTCGACCAGCTCGACCAACGTGGTGTCGCCGAGCTCCGTCACCAGTTGGTCGAGGTTGAACTCCGTCCGGGTGGCCGGTCCAGCACCCCGAGCCTCCAACGTGCGTGACCGGATGGCCTGCTCCAGGCGTCGCCGGTCGCGCTCGAGCGCAACAGTGGCCGGGGAGTCGAGCGACAGCCGCTCCGCCCGCCGGACGATTTCCCGCAAGGCCGCCAGGTCGGCATCGAGCTGGGTGTCGCCTGGAGCGCCGGTCGCCTCGGCCGCGAACGCAGTGGCACGCCAGCGCTCGCTGCAGATCAGCAACCGCTCCGGATCAGTACGCCGTACTGCGTCGCGCAGCGCGAGTCTCGCCAACTCGGCACCATGAGCCGTTGCTCTGGCCCGTAACTCGGTGGCGCCCATCATCAGCCGATGCTCGTCCAGCACGTCGAGTCCACGACTGCAGGCTGCGAGCATCCCACTGATGTCGCCCCGAGCCTCGGACCGCAATGCCTTGCCCAGCAGGGAAAGCGCACGAGCCAGCGGCGGCGCACCACGATTCGACTTAGCCGCTTGTTCCAGCTGGCGATCGGCCGTCACCCCGCGTCCTTCGGCGAGCGCAAGCCGTCCTGCCAGCAGATGAGCAGCGGGCGCCTCCGCGGCGCCGAGCTGATCCAGCCGGGTCGCTGTCTCGGTCACCCGGCGCAGCAACTGCGGACCACCCTCGCCGGCCTGGTAGCGAGCCTCTAGCTGGACCATCGTCGCCCTCGCGGACCACCACGGCCGACGCTGCGCGGAGAAGAGCCGACGCGCCTCCTCCGCTCGCTCCCGCGCGGTCACCGGATCAGCTGCGACCAGCGCGACCTTGGCCGCCGCGAACAACAGCTCGGCCTTCTTCGTCGGCTGCCCGCCGTCCTTCTCCATCTGGGCGACCGCCCGGGCAGCCTCCTCCTGCGCCTCACTGATCAGCCCGGCCGCCAGCAGCACGCCGCAGCGGTCGATCGCCAGATCGGGCCAGGCCACGCCCAGCGCCTCGAAGCGGTCTCCCGCCCCGCCGAGATACTCCAGCGCGAGCGGCAGATTCCCTTGGGCGAAGGCGACCAGCCCTCTGTTCTGCCGGACCTCGGCGAACTCGAACGCCTGCCCGGCCTCGGCGTACAGCCGCTCGGCCACGACGAAGTCCGCGTCGGCCTGCCGCGTCCGGCCCAGCGTCAGGTAGACGAAACCGCGGTAGTTCCGTGAGCGGGCCTCCCACACCAGATCGTTGGCGTTCCGGAGCCGGCTGACGGCGTTGCGAAGATCCTCCAGCGCTTCCTCATGCCGGCCGAGCACCAGCAGGATGTCGGCCCGCCGGATCAGCACCCGGCCGGCGAAGGCCCCGGTGCTGCCCGCGACTGCGCGGTCGAGGAAAGCGAGTCCCTGCTTGCCCTGGCCCGCGCGGCCCAGAGTCGCGCCGAGCGTGGCCGACGCGTCGAGCTCACGCTGCTGGTCGCCGGACTGCTCTCCCAGCCGGACGGCGAGCCGAAGTTCGCGGATTGCGGCATCGATGTCACCCAACTGGCGCAGACCGATCCCATAGGCCTGGTGGGCGATCGACGCAGCCCACGGTGACGGTTCGGTCGCGAGCAGTCGCTGGGCTCCCGTGATCGCGTCGTGCGGGCGCGACAAAGCCAGCGTCAGCAACTCGTCCGGCGCCATCGTCACCTCGACACCATCCCCGGTTGTCGGCAGAGTGACAGGCTAACTGGCCCATCCGGGGTTCCAGTGGTCTTCAGGGGAGGAAATTAGTGTCAGACGACAAGGTTCCCGACGAAAACGGCAATCCGAAGGATCCGCGGGACAAGTTCATCGACCAGGTCGACCTGCTGGTCAAGGCGTTCGGCGAGGAGCTGGAGATCCAGCCGCCGGAGTGGCGCACGGCGGGGGTGGATTATCTGTACCGGGCCGGCTCGGTGGTGGTCCGGGACGAGGATCTGCCACGGGTCCTGGAACTGTTCGGCGGCGGCACCCCGCACGACGGCGGAATCGGCGGGGTGACCCGGCTGGACCTGCCCCGCAAGGTGCCCGACCAGGCTCCGCGGGCCAACACCGACACCCAGCGCTTCCTCCGGTACGCCGACCGCCGGCTCGGGGTCGGCGTCGTCACGCCGGAGCATCTGTTCTTCGTCTCCCCCAGCGTCAGCCCGTGTCCGGCGACCGAGCCGGAAGAGGTCCCTGCCGACGCCGAGCCGACACCGAAGGGCGACGGCAACGCGACCGGCCGCGGGGTCAAGGTGGTCGTGCTGGACGTCGGCTGGACGGACGCGCCGCAGGCACCGTGGCTGAACGGTGTCACCGGCGATGCCGAGCAGGTGTACGACCCGCAGACCCAGCTGATCGAGCCGTACGCCGGTCACGGCACCTTCATCGCCGGCGTACTGCGAATGATCGCGCCCGAGACCGAGGTGGTCGTGAAGGCCTACTTCGACCGGGCCGGCGCGATGTGGGAGGTCGACCTGGCCGAGAAGCTGACCGAGGTACTGGACCTGTCCCCGGACATCATCAGCCTGTCGGCCGGCACCAAGACCCGGTTCGACCTGCCGGCGGTCAGTCTCGACGTCTTCATCCGGACCCAGCTGAACCGGGTCAACGGCCTGGTGCTGGTCGCCGCGGCCGGGAACGACGGCGATCGTGAGTACTTCTGGCCCGCGGCGTTCCCGGAGGCGGTCTCGGTGGGAGCATTGGCTGCCGACGGCAACAGCCGGGCGTCGTTCAGCAACTTCGGCACCTGGGTCGACGTGTACGCGCCCGGCGAGGATCTCGTCAACGCCTACCTCAACGGCAAGTACAAGTGCACCGAGCGCCCGAACACGGGCACAATCCGCACCTTCCAGGGGATGGCTCGCTGGAGCGGTACGTCGTTCGCGACGCCGCTGGTGGCCGGTCTGATCGCGGCCAGGATGTCCGTCACCGGCCAGAGCGCCCGGCAGGCCGCCGACTCGCTGCTGAGCTACAGCCTCACCCAGGCGATCCCCGGGGTCGGCGCGGTGCTCCGGCCGACGGATGCCTTGAGCTGATCGGGCTGCCGACGCGGTACGTGGTTCCCCCTCTTCCGCCACGTACCGCGTCAGGCCCCTCCCCCCGGGCTTGTGTCGGCCCCCCGCCGCATCGGCCCTCGACAGGTCGGAGCCACCAACGTCAGCCCTGATACATCCGTCACCAAGAAAACTTTGTGCCACTGATCGATCACGGAGAGTTCGACCGGATCACCGGACCTTGGCGATCGGGATGATCAGCGCGGCGCCAAGCAGACCGGCCACCGCGCCGCAGACGAACAGCAGCGGGAAGTTCTGCGGGGACGCGGCACTGGCGCCGATCGCCAGGATCGCGGGCGCCAGGGCGGGGACGACCGACGACGGCAGGTTGTTGGCCAGGTTCATGATGCCGAGGTCCTTGGCCGGGTTGGCCGGATCGGGCAGCAGCTGGGTGACCAGGGCGATGTCGACCGCGAAGTACACGCCCTGTCCGATGCCGACCACAGCTACTGCCACCAGGAAGAAGCTGAACGAGTCGGCGATCGCCGCGAGCAGCAGGCCGGTGCCGAAGATCAGCGCGGCCGCGATCACGAACGGCTTGCGGCGGCCGGTCCGGTCGGACAGCTTGCCCGCGATCGGCGCGAAGATCAGCGCGCCGCCGGTCAGCACCAGGGTCGACAGGAACACCACCCCCGCGATCTTGTCGGGCGTGTAGTGGAAGACCCGCATCAGGTAGAACGCCTGATAGGCCTGGATCGCGGCGACGCCGAAGAAGATCAGGAAGCGGCTGAACCAGGCCCAGGCGAAGTCCGGGCTGCGCAGCGGGCTGACCCAGTAGGTGCTGACCAGCTGGCTCAGGCCGAACGGCGTACGGTCCACGACGGTCACCTGCTGGTCCTTGACCAGCACGGCGAACAGCACGCACCCGATCACCCCGATGCCGGCCGGCAGCAGGATCATCGCGTTGAGATGTGGCGAGACGAGCTGGGCCAGGAACAGCCCGATCACGACTCCGACCGGAAGACTCAGACCGAGAACGGCCGACACCGTACCGCGCCGCAGCGGCTCGAACTGGTCGGCCACCAAGGCGTTCAGCGCAACCGTCGCCGCACTGAAGCCGACGGCGGTGGCGATGGCTGCCAGCACCAGAGCAAGGGTCCCGGTTGCCGCCGCGGTACCGACGCCGCCGATCGCGAACAGCAGCGCGCTGAGCAGC
Source organism: Kribbella sp. NPDC056861 (assembly GCF_040687575.1). Classification (NCBI taxonomy): domain Bacteria; kingdom Bacillati; phylum Actinomycetota; class Actinomycetes; order Propionibacteriales; family Kribbellaceae; genus Kribbella; species Kribbella sp. NPDC056861. The sequence goes on from NZ_JBFBNQ010000005.1 coordinate 176,229, forward strand.
AGGAACGGCCGCCTGCGACCCCACCGGGAGGTGGTCCGGTCGCTCAGCCGCCCGAAAGCCGGGAAGGCGATCATCGAGCAGAGCGCGCTGATACTCACCACCAGGGACACGATCGTGGTCGCCCGCGGCTCGTCGATCGCCGAGGCCTTGATCGACAGGGTGAGCACCGCGGGAACGAGGTTCGCCATCGCGGCGCCGATCCCGGCCAGGCCGAGCAGCAGCCGGAAGGCGGTGCCGGGGTTCGGCCAGCCACCTGGTGGGGCGCCATCACCGGCCGGCGGCGGCACCACCGGCTCGGGCTGGCCGGCATCCGGTAAGAAAGAAGTACTCATGGACGGGCTCCTTTCGCGTTGCCGGGAAGAATGACAGCGGCGCGCGGTATGGTCGGCGACAATGCCAATCAATGGAAGGTTCCGGTCATGAGCGCTGAGCCGGTCCGGCAACGCGGCCGCCGGCCGCTGCACGGCGAGCCGGTCGTCGACCGCGCTTTCTCCTTGCTGGCGGCGTTCGACGCCGACCACCGGGTGCTGACCTTGGCCGAGCTCAGCCGCCGCTCCGAGATCCCGACCAGCTCCACCCTGCGGCTGGCCACGCGGCTGGTCAGCTGGGGCGCCTTGGAACGCGACGACTCCGGCCGGTACTGCGTAGGCCTACGCCTCCTCGAGGTCGCCACCCTCGCCCCGCGTGGTCATGGCCTCCGGCAGACCGCGCTGCCGTTCATGCACGACCTGTCCGAGGTCACCAAGCAGCACGTCCAGCTCGCGGTCCGGGACGGCATGCAGGCGATGCTGATCGAGCGGTTGTCCTCCCATCACGCCGCCCCGGTGGAGTACCGGATCGGCGGCCGCCTCCCCCTCCACTCGACCGGCGTCGGCCTGGTGCTGCTCGCGTTCGCTCCGCAGGAGATTCAGGAAGAACTGCTCGCGAAGCCCGTCTACAGCGAGCCGGACAACAAGCTGATCAAGCCCGACGTACTGCGCCGCACGCTCGCCGAGGTCCGCCGGGAGCGGCTGGCGATCTTCCGCCGCGAGGACGAGACCGAGACCATCGTCTCCGTCGCCGCACCGGTCTTCGGCGCGGACAACACCGCGCTGGGCGTGCTCGGCGTGCTGGTCCCCAAGCGGGTCGCTCAGCCCCGCCACCTCGGCCTCGCCGTCCAGACCGCCGCCCGCAGCATCTCCCGTGAACTCGGCGCCCGGTCCAGCTCGTAGACAACCAGCCCTGCCATTGATTGGCACAACCCCAGTCAGCACGGTGGTCCTGCCGACAAGCTGTTGAACCATGAGGCCCTACCAGGATCCGCAGCTCCCCGTGCCGGAACGAGTCGCGGATCTGCTCGGCCGGATGACCGCAGCCGAGAAGGCCGGGCTGCTCTTCCACGCTCCGGTCGGCGTCGGACCCAACGGCGAATTCGCCGAGCAGTCCTCCGGACCGTTGCCGACAGCACCGACCACCGCGGCGATACGCGACCTGAACCTGCGCTGCGTGAGCCTGATGGCACCGGTTGCCGCCTGCCCACTGGCCAGCTGGCACAACCGCCTGCAGGAGCTGGCAGCGCAGACCCGGCTCGGCATCCCGATCCTGGTCTCGTCCGATCCGCGCCACTCGGCCAACCACAATCCGCTGACCTCGGTTGCTTCCGGCGGTTGCTCGCAATGGCCGGAACCCCTTGGCTTAGGGGCTCTCGGCGATGAAGCAACCGTCCGCGACTTCGCCCGTGTCGTCAGCGCGGAGTACGCCGCGGTCGGGATCAGGATGGCGCTGCACCCGATGGCAGACCTGGCCAGCGAACCCCGCTGGGGCCGCACGATCGGGACCTTCGGCGCTGACCCGGAGCTGGTCGGCAGGCTGGCCGGAGCGTACGTCGAAGGGCTGCAGGGACCCAAGCTGAGCAGCACCTCCGTGGCGAGCATGGTCAAGCACTGGCCGGGCGCCGGTCCGCAGACCGGTGGCCTGGACGCACACTTTGCCCAGGGCAAGGACCAGACCTACCCGGCCGGCCTGTACGAGTTGCACCGGAGCCAGTTCCGGCCGTCGCTGGATGCCGGCGTCGCCGCAGTCATGCCGTACTACGGTCGCCCACTCGGCGTCCCCGGTCTCGCGGAGGTGGGCTTCGCCTTCGACCGCGAGGTGGTGGCCGGGCAGCTCCGCCGCTACGAGGGGTACGACGGTCTCGTCTGCACCGACTTCGGCCTGCTCACCGACACCTTGCTTGCCGACGGCACCGTCTGGCCCGCGCGCGCCTGGGGTGTCGAGCATCTCGACCGGAGCGAGCGGGCCCTGTTGCTGCTTGACGCGGGCGTCGACCAGTTCGGCGGCGAATGGTGCCCGGAGGTGATCACCGGCTTGGTCGCCGACGGCCTGGTCAGTCAGCAACGGATCGACGAGTCCGCCGGCCGGGTCCTCCGTCTGCTCTTCGAGCTCGGCCTCTTCGAGAACCCGTACGTCGACGAGCAAGCCGCCGTCACCATCGTCGGCCGACCAGACTTCGTCGCGGCCGGCGCTGCCGCCCAGCGCAGCTCAATGGTTGCCCTCAGCAACCCCTCGGACCTGCTGCCGCTGTCCGGCGGAATCCGGCTCTACACCGAAGGCATCGATCCTGCCGTCGCCGCCCGGTACGCCGAGATGGTGGACCACCCAGGCGACGCGGACGTGGCGCTGGTCCGGATCGGCGCGCCCTATGAGCCGGCCCATCGGTTGCCGGAGGCCTTCTTCCACCAGGGCCGCCTGGACCTGCCGGCCGATCAGCGGGACAAGCTGCTGAACCTCTGCGCGACCGTGCCGACCGTCATCGAGATCTTCCTCGACCGGCCCGCCGTCATACCCGAGTTGGCCGAGCGAGCCGGCGCATTGCTGGCGGATTTCGGCGCGACCGACGGCGCGGTACTGGATGTGGTGTTCGGGCGGGCCCGTCCGCGCGGACGGCTCCCGTTCGAGCTTCCCCGCTCGATGGCGGCGGTGGAGGCGCACCCGGAGGACCTGCCGGGCGGTACGCCGGATCCGGTCTTCCCGCTCGGCCACAACCTCGAGACCGATCACTGGACTGCTTCCCTGAAGGGTGACCCTGTTGCCGATCCATCCTGAGATGGCGTCGAAGTTCCCGTTGCTCGACGGCATCGACTCGTTCACAGCGCTGCTCACCGACCCGGCGAACGGCGAGCGAGCCGCCCGGTTCTTCCGGCCGACCGTCGGCGGACCGCCGCCACTGGCCGAGACCCGGGAGCAGACGGTCCCCGGCCCGCACGGCCCGGTGCCGATCCGGATCTACTTCCCCGCCGACGTCGCGGATCGGCGGAACTGTCTGATCTGGATGCACGGCGGAGCGTTCCGGATGGGCGACCTCGATATGCCGGAGGCCGACTGGGTGGCCCGTGACCTGGTGGCCCGGGCCGGCCTGGTCGTGGTGAGCGTCGACTACCGGCTCTGCGTGGGCGGGGTGAGCTACCCGGTGCCGCACGACGATGTCGTGGCCGCGGCACGGTGGACCCGGGACAACGCCGACGAGCTGGGCGTCGACCGGGATCGCATCTCGATCGGCGGAGCCAGCGCCGGCGGCACGCTCGCCACCGGTGCGACGCTCCGGCTCCGCGACGACGACGGCTGGCAGCCCGCCAACGTCGTGCTCGCCTACCCCGTGCTGCATCCGCAGGTGCCGCCGCTCTCGGCGACGGACAGCCGGCGGATGGAGGAGCTACCCCCGATCCTCAAGTACCCCGTGGAAGAGATGCTCGAGATCACCGAGAACTACCTGGGCGGTCCGCTCAGCCGTGCCGACGGCTATGCGATGCCGGCCCTGGCTGCTCTCGAAGGGTTGACCCGCACGCTGATCATGACGGCGGAGTACGACGATCTCGCACCGTCCGGCCGGGAGTTCGCCGCCCAGCTCGCGGTCGCGGGCGTCGACGTACGGCATGTCGGGATCGCGTCGATGCTGCACGGATTCCTCAACCTGCCCGCGGCCGTCGAACCGGTGAACCGCGCGCTGGACCTGATCAGCGAGACGGTTCGCAGCTGACGAGCGTCCGGACGAAGGCCAGCGAACGGTCCACCAGGGCAGCCGGATCCGGCGCACCGACCCACAGGTGTTTCGCACCTTCGACGAGTTCGAGCTCCACCTGGCCGCCGGCCCCGCGAAGGGCCTCGGCCAGGCGGATGCTCTGGGCCGGGGGCACCAGATCGTCGGCGCTGCCGTGCAGCAGGAGCACCGGCGGCGCGCCTCGGTGAGCGAAGGTCACCGGACTGGCCGCCCGCGCCAACTCCGGGTCGTCCTGCGCGGGAACGCCGAGGAGCTGCGCCTCCCGGCTGTCCGGGCTCAAGTCCGCCTCACCGCCGGCAGCCACCAGGTCAGCGGGTAGCCCGAGCAGATCCGTCGGCGGGAACCAGGCGACCACACCCGCCACGTCGCCGCCGTCCAGCGCGGCGAGCAGGGCCAGATGCGCCCCGGCCGACTCACCCCACAGCACGATCCGGTCCGCGTCGAGAGCATCATGCTCACGCACCCACTGCACTGCGGCCCGTACGTCGTCCAGCGGCGCCGGGTACCGCGCTTCGCCACTCAACCGATAGTCGACCGCCGCCACTGCGAAGCCCTCGCCGACGAGTCGCGGGTAGAGCGGCGACTCGCTGAAGACCGGCAGGACGTCCCGGCGCGATCCCCGGCGCCATCCACCGCCGTGCAGGTAGATGATCGTTGCCCAGGGCCCATTTCCGGTCGGCAACCAGAGATCGAGCTCCAGCCGGCCGCCGCCAACCGGCTCGCTGTAGACGACGGTCTCGGGAGTCACGACGCCAGTCGCTCGGTCAACTTGAGGAACCGGCCGTCCTGCATGATCGCCAGCAGGTTCGCCGGGTCCTGCAGCACGGTGACGTCCTCGGTCGGCTCACCCTGGACGACCAGCAGATCGGCGAGATAGCCGGGGGCGAGCAGGCCGACGGGCAGGTCGAGGACCTGGCCCCCGTAGTACGTGGTCGCTTTGAGTGCCTCGGCCGGCGAGTAGCCGAAGAGCCGGACGAAGAGTTCGAGGTCGCGCGCGTTGCGGCCGATCGGGTTGTTGGGGAAGCCGTAGTCGCCGCCGGGGAGCACCCGCAGCCCGCGCTTGCGCAGCTCCGGGTAGAGCGCGCACATGGCGTCCAGCGACTTCACCGACCCGATCTTCTCGGCCACCGCGGTGTCGATGCCGAACTCCGCGCCCTCGTGGATGTTGGCCCACATGATCCCGACCGCCGGGGACAGGAACACGTCGTCCTTGTGCTCCTCCAGCAGGTCGATCGCCTCCGCGTCGGCGTACGAGCAGTGGTAGACCGAGCGAAAGCCGTTGCGGACGGCAAGCTTGATCGATTCCGGGTTCTGCGCGTGGCAGTTCAGCCAGACGCCGGATTCGCGGGCCTGCTCCCCCGCGGCGGCCGCCTCTTCCTGGCTGTACTGCGTGACCATCGAGCCGCCCTCGAAGAAGACGTCGTCGTTGCTCATCAGCAGTTTGACGCTGTCGAAGCCGAGCGCTGCCTGGGCGGCGATGAACTCGCGGACGGCAGCCGGTCCGGTGGCCTTCGGCGTCGGACCGTTCGGCCCCATCTGGACCGGGTTGTTGTCGCGCTCGAAGGAGGCGGCGCGCATCCGTGGTCCGGGGGTGGTGCCCGCGGCGATTTCGTCGCGGAGGCGGACCTCGGTCGGCACCGGGGTGAGCGAGCCAGCGGAGTACGCGCTGGTGAAGCCGTGGTCGAGCAGGATCTTGGCGTTCCGTTTGGCCAGCTCCAGGTGCTCGTCCGGGGTCGGCAGGTGGTGGAAGAACGAGACGTCGAGCGGTGGGTTGAAGGACGGGTCGATATGGCCGACCGCGGACGGGAAGGTGAGATGGGCGTGCGACTCGACCAGGCCCGGCATCACCGTCGTACCGCGGCAGTCGATCACCTGGTCGCCCGGCTCGGGCTCGATCCCGCCGCCGACCAGCACGGTCTCGATCCGGTTCGCCCGGATCACCACGTCGGCGGGCACGCTCGGCGTCCCGCTGCCGTCGAACATCTGGCCGCCGGTGAAGATCACCCGGCGGTTGACTGCGTTTTCACTCATGGCTCTTCCCGTCTCTGCCAAGCCTGACCCCAGTGTGCCCAACGGTCAGGCGCCGACCATGTTGTAACCGCCGTCCGCGACCAGAAAGCCGCCGGTGACGTGGTTCGCGTCCTCGGTGGCCAGGAACAGTGCCGCGCCGGCCAGCTCCTCCGGCCGCGGGATCCGGCCCAGCGGTGTGTTGCTCCGTAGCTGCTCGCCCCGCCCCGACTGCCAGTCCTGCCGGCCCAGCGTGGCCTCGGTCTCGATGAAGCCCGGCGCGAAGACGTTCACCCGGACGGTCGGCGCGAAGGCGTGCGCGTACGACTTGGTCAGCCCGATGATCCCGTACTTCGCCGCCGCGTACTGCGGGGCGCGGGCGCTGCCGCGGACCACCACGGTGGAGCCGATGTTCACGACCGCGCCGCCGCCCTGGTCGAGCAGCCGGCTGCCGAACTCGTGGGTGCACAGCAAGGTGCCCTTGATGTCCACCGCGAGCACGTGGTCGATCGACTCCTCGGTGATGTCGCGCCACGACATCTGCTCCCGGGCGACGTCGCCGACATTGTTGACCACGGCATCGACCGTGCCGAAGTGGCTCCACACCTCGTCGGCCATCCGGACGATCTCGGCCCGCTCGGCGATATCGGCCTGCACCAGGAACGCCTTGCGGCCGAGCTCCTCGATCCGCTCGGCGGTCCGCTCGGCGCCGGCTCGGGAGCTGCGGTAGTGCACGGCGACGTCGGCGCCTTCCTGCGCCGCGCGGACGGCGATCTCCGCGCCGAATCCGGTGCCCGCTCCGGTGACCAGGACTGTCTTGCCGGTGAATCGCTGCGGATGGGTCACGGGGACTCCTTAGACGAGGGTGCGGCCGCCGTCGACGTACAGGATCTGGCCTGTCACGAACGTCGACTGGGCTGAGCAGAGGAACAGGATCGGGCCGGCCAGGTCGGCGACGGTGCCGAGGCGGCCGGTGGGGACAAGTGCGGTGAGTCCGGCCCGGACGCCGGGCTTGTCCAGGTACTGCCGGGTCAGGTCGGTCTCGGTGTAGCCGGGCGCGACCGCGTTGACCGTGATGCCGTGCGGGGCCCACTCGCGGGCCATCACGCGGCAGAGCTGGTTGATCCCGCCTTTGCTGGCGGCGTACGGACCGTGGTCGGCGTGCCCGAGCAGGCCTGCCACCGATGACAGGTAGACGATCCGGCCGCGGCCTGCTGAGCGCATCAAGGCGCCGGCCGCCTTGCCGGTCCAGAACGCGCTGTCCAGGTTGATCGCGAGGATCCGTTCCCACAGCTCGTCCGGGGTGTCGAGGATCGGTCGCCGGTCGTTGACTCCGACGGCGTGAACGAAGATGTCCAGGCCGTTGAGCAACGCGTCGGCCCGCTCGACGGCGTCCCGGCAACCTGCGGCCGTGCTCAGATCGGCCAGCACGGTCTTGAGACCGGTACCAGCGGCGTTCGCCCGCTGCTCAAGGTCGCGGAGGGCCGTCTGATCGATGTCAGCAGCAACGACCGTGGCGCCGGCGGCGGCGAGCCCCAGAGCAGCCTCGGCGCCGATGCCACCGGCCCCCGCGACGAGCGCTCTCTGTCCGGCCAACCCCAGCCAATCCACCGTCGGTCTCCTCCGCTCGCCTGCCCGGGCCGCGCCCGGACCGTCCGAAGCCGCCGCCTCGGCGGTCCGGGGTTTCCCGGCTCTCGCAACGTAGGCGGCACGGCTCACCGGCACAGCAGCCGTGCCATTGGTTGGCAACCCTGCCCCCGCTCTCGGCATCGCCTGCTGGGCTGACGCCATGAGCAGGCTTCCGCACTTCGATCCGGCCGACCTCGACCCCGGCCAGCGCGACCTCTACGACCGGATCACCGACGGGCCGCGGGCCTCCGGACCCCAGTACTTCGCGCTCACCGACGACCAGGGCCGTCTCAACGGACCCTTCAACGCCCTGCTGACCGCTCCCCCGGTCGGCGAGGCGATCCAGCAGCTCGGCTCGGTGATCCGCTACCGGACCAGCCTCCCCGACCGGATCAGGGAGCTGGCGATCCTGGTCGTCGCCGCGGGGTGGGACTGCGCCTTCGAGCAGTACGCGCACGAGCCGATCGCACGCGCCGCGGGGATCCTCGACTCCGAGCTCGCCGAGCTTCGGGAACTGCGGGTGCCGCGGCTGGCCGACGAGGGCGAGCGGGCAGCGGTCGAGCTGGTCCTCGAACTGGTCCGTGACGGCGACGCCGCAGACTCGACGTACGACCGGGCCGTTTCAATCATTGGCAATCGGATGGTCTTCGAACTGACCGCACTGGTGGGCTACTACTCGACGCTCGCCCTGCAGTTGCGGGTCTTCCGCGTCCTCACTCCTCGACAGACTGGACAGCGATGAAACTGGTCACCTTCGATGACTTCCAGGTCGGCCGGATCGCCGACGACCAGGTGGTCGAGCTCGACACCGCCTCGACCCGGGAGTACTTCGAGCGCGAGCAGAACGTGCCCGAGACCGGCCGGGTCTTCCCGCTCGCCGACGTCCGGCTGCGGGCGCCGATCGTGCCGAAGAAGTTCTTCCACACCGCCGGCAACTTCCGCGAGCACCACGAGGACCTGGTCCGGGTGAACTGGTCGCACCCGGTGAACAAGGGCATCGTCTTCTTCCAGAACGTGGACGCGATCATCGGCCCCGACGACGACATCGTCTATCCCGGCCAGCTGACCAAGGAGCTGGACTACGAGCTCGAGCTGGCGGTGGTGATCGGCAAGCCGGGCAAGTTCTTCTCCGCCGACCAGGCCGCCGAGCACATCGCCGGCTACCTGGTCTTCAACGACATCACCGCGCGCGACATCCAGCGCAAGGAGATGGAGTCGGGCGTCTTCTCGTTCTCCAAGGCGATCGACACCTTCTGCCCGATCGGGCCGTACATCGTCACCGCCGACGAGGTGGGCGACCCGCACGACCTGGCGATGGAGCTGCGGGTCAACGGCCAGGTCCGGCAGAAGTCGAACACCAGCCGGATGGCCGTCTCGATCCCCCAACTGGTCGCCTACCACTCGCCCCAGCTCTACAGCGCCGGCGACCTGATCACCACCGGCACGGTGGCCGGGGTCGCGGCGAGCACGGCCGACCCGTTCGCCAACTACCTCAAGACCGGCGACGTGGTCGAGGCGGAGATCGAGAAGCTCGGCGTACTCCGGAACCGGGTGGTGTCCTGGCGCGAGGCCTACGGCACCGAACCGCCGGCCGCCGACCAGTGGGTCTGAGCGGATGCGTCTGGCCACCGTCGCCGACCGGGCCGTTCTGGTTGTTGCCGACGGCATCATCGACATAGCTGCCGCCAGCAACGAGCGGTTCGGGCCCGACCCGCTGGACGTGCTCGGCCACTGGGCAGATTTCGTGCACTGGGCCGACAGCGCAGACCTCTCCACTGCGAGGGTCGCGGCGCCGGTTGCCTTCGGGCCGCCGGTGCCGCGACCTGCGCAGGTCTTCGCGGTGGCCCTGAACTATCCGCCGCACGCCGCCGAGGCCGGCTACCAGCCGCCGACCGATCCGCTGGTGTTCACCAAGTTCCCCTCCTGCATCACCGGCCCGTCCGCGGTGGTCGAGCTGCCGGGCGATCGGGTCGACTGGGAGGTCGAGCTCGTCGTGGTGATCGGCTTCGGCGGCCACCGCATTCCGGCCGACCTCGCCTGGACCCACGTCGCCGGGTTGACCATCGGCCAGGACCTGTCCGAGCGACGGGTGCAACTGCTCGGTACGCCGCCGCAGTTCTCGCTGGGCAAGTCGTTCCCGGGGTTCGGGCCGACCGGGCCGGAGCTGGTCACTCTGGACGAGTTCGGCGATCCCGATGATCTGGAGCTGACCGGGCTGCTGAACGGTACCGTCGTGCAGCAGGACCGGACCAAGGAGATGATCTTCAGCGTGCCCGAGTTGATCGCCCGGATCTCCGCGATCTGCCCGCTCCTGCCCGGTGACCTGATCTTCACCGGCACCCCGGCCGGCGTCGGCAACCGGATGACACCACCGCGGTACCTCGGCCCCGACGACGTACTGGTCAGCCGGATCGAGGGCATCGGCGAGTTCCGGACCACCTTCACCCGGACCGGCGATTGATGGACCCACAGGCGCGGTTGGCCGCGGCGAGCTGGATCGAGCCGGACGAGCCTGTCATCGCGCCGCCCGGTGAGCGTCCGGCGTACCAGCTGCGGCGTGAGTTCTCGCTGTCCACGGCTCCCGCCGTTGCGACTGTGTGGGCCACCGCGCACGGCATCTACGAGTTGTTCGTCAACGGGACCCGCGTCGGAGACCAGGAGCTGACACCTGGTTTCACCGCCTACCGTCGACGGCTCCAGGTGCACTCGTACGACGTCACGGCGATGCTGCGGCCGGGCACCAACTCGCTCGAGATCCTGCTCTCCGACGGCTGGTTCCGCGGCCGGCACGGCTTCCTGCGCAAGGCGGACGGCTTCGGCGACCGGGTGGCCGCGCTGCTCGCTTGTGACGTCGATGGCTTATTGGTTGCCACCGGCCCCGAATGGCGGTCGCGGCCGAGCCGGATCACGGCCGCGGATCTGATGGACGGTCAGCAGGTCGACCTCCGACTCCCCGCACCAGGCACCATCCCGCTCGATGCACCCGGCTGGCGTCCCGTACACACCCCCACCAACGCCCTGTACGCCGACCGCCAACGCCTCGTCCTACCCACAGCTCCGCCCGTACGCCGAATCCGCGAACTCACCCCGGTCGCCGTCACCCACCCGGCCAACGGCATCACGGTGGCCGACTTCGGGCAGAACCTCAACGGCTGGGTGCGACTGACCGGCCTCGGCCCGGCCGGGACCCAACTGACTCTGGTGCACGGCGAGCAACTCGATGCCGCCGGTCTCGTCACCACCGATCACCTGCGCGCCTTCGACTTCGCGACCAAGCGCCCACTACCGGCCGGCCAGGTAGATGTCGTCATCTCAGACGGCCAGGCTGCCTTCGAGCCCCGGCACACCACGCATGGGTTCCGTTACGTCCAGGTCGAGGGCTTGGTCACCCAGCCGGAGATCACCGCCGTGGTCGTCCACACCGAACTGCAAGCGACCGGCTCGTTCCAGTGCAGCGACCATCGGCTCGACGCGCTGCACGAGGTGGCGATCCAGAGCCTGCTCGGCAACGCCTGCGACATCCCCACCGACTGTCCGCAGCGCGAGCGCTCCGGCTTCACCGGCGACTGGCAAGTGTACGTCGCCACTGCGGCGCTCACCCACGACGTCTCGGAGTTCTCCGGCAAGTGGCTGCGTGACCTGGCCGCGGACCAGTGGCCGGACGGGCGCGTGCCGACCGTCACCCCGAACCCGGCCGGGGCAGGACCCTCCGGCAGCCCGTTCCTCGACGCGATGGAAGGCTCCGCCGGCTGGGGCGACGCGGCGGTCTTCGTGCCGTGGGAGCTTTGGCGGGCGTACGGCGACCCCGCCGTTCTTGAGCGGCAGTACGACTCGATGGTCCGCTGGGTCGACTACGCCGCCAACTGTGCCGCCGTACGGCGTCATCCGGACCGGGTGTCCCGCCGGCCCGAGCCGGCGCCGTACGAGCGGTTCGTGTGGGACACCGGCGGGCATTTCGGCGAGTGGCTCGAACCGGGCGAGATCCCGAATCCTGATCCGGCGGCTGACCACGGGATCGTCGCGACGGCGTACCTGGCCCGCTCGGCTCACCTGTTGAGCCGGGTCGCTGACCTGCTCGGGCGTCGCGAGGACGCCGATCGGTACGAGGTACTGGCTGCGGCCGTGAGGGGCGCTTGGCAGAGCGAATACCTGACTGCCGACGGTGTGATCGCCGTGGCGACGCAGGCCAACTATGTGCGGGCATTGGCCTTCCGGCTCGTCCCGGAGGATCTTCGTACGGCGGTGGCCGACCGGCTGGCTGGTCTGGTCGCCGAGGCGGATCACCACGTCGGCACCGGGTTCCTGAGCACTGGCCTTCTACTGCCGACGCTGGCTGACAACGGGCATCTCGATGCTGCTTATCGGGTGCTGCTCTCCACCGGCGTGCCCTCCTGGCTGGAGATGCTCGATCGTGGTGCGACAACCGTCTGGGAGCGCTGGGACGGCAGTGATGGCTCTTTGAATCACTACAGCAAAGGCGCGGTCGTCTCGTTCCTCTACACCCACGTCGTTGGCCTCCGGCTGCCCGAGGAGCCAGGGCTGGACGAGGGTGGTTATCGCCGCTTCACCGTCAAGCCGCAGCCTGGCGGCGGCCTCACCTGGGCGAGTGCTCAGCACGAAACTCCGCAGGGGCCGATCCAGATCAGTTGGCGGCTCGTCGACGACGAGTTCCGGCTGACCGTCGAGGTGCCGCCTGGATGCTTGGCAGAGATCCACCTCCCCGACGGTGAGCGGTTGCAGGCCCCGCCGGGGTCTCACACGTTGTCTTCTAAACGTAAGCCGGGTGGCTCGTCGGGGTCGTACTCTTCGAGGCATGGAGATTCCCGCGGCCTTTCATGACCTGCTCGCGTCGACGGCGGTGGCCTTCGTGTCGACGTTGGGCAAGCGCGGCGAACCGCAGGTGACGCCGTTGTGGTTCCTGTGGGACGGCGAGGTGGTGCGGATCAGCCTGGTCGAGGGGCGCCAGAAGCTGCGCAACCTGCGGCGGGACTCGCGGATCGCGCTGGTCGTGGTCGATCCGGCCAGTCCGACGCACTACCTCGAACTGCGCGGCACGGTCAGCGAACTGGTGCCGGATCCGGAGTTCGCGCTGGAGCGTGCGATCGCGGAGAAGTACGTCGGTGAGTGGTCGGATGTCGAGCCGGCCGGTACGCCGAGGTTCGCGACCAGCATCGTGGTCGAGAAGACCACGATGCAGCTGGGCGCTCCCTAACCAATCAGGTCGATCGTCTCGCGGGCGATCTGCCACTCCTCGTTGGTGGGGATCACCAGCACGGCGACCCGGCTGTCGTCGGTCGAGATCGCTCGGGCGTCGTTCGAGGACGCCGTGTTGCGATCGGCGTCCAGCTGGATTCCCAGGCCTTCGAGTCCGGTGAGCGACGCGGCGCGGGCCGGTGCGGAGTGCTGACCGACCCCGGCGGTGAAGACGATCGCGTCGACGGTTCCGAGCACCGCGTAGTACGCGCCGATGTACTTCTTGATCCGGTGGCAGTAGACGTCGAACGCCAACTCCGCCTGCGGATCACCGGCCTCGCGACGACTGGACAGCTCCCGGAAGTCGTTGCCACCGGCAAGACCTTTGAGACCGGACTCCTTGTTGAGCAGATGGTCGATCTCCTCGACGCTCCGGCCCAGCTCCCGGACCAGATGAGCATGGATCGCCGGGTCGACATCGCCGGACCGGGTGCCCATCACGAGCCCCTCCAGCGGCGTCATGCCCATCGAGGTGTCGACCGATGCGCCGCCCCGGATCGCTGCCGCGGAGCAGCCGTTGCCGAGGTGCAGCACGATCAGGTTCACGTCGGCCAGGTCGCGCCCGAGCAGCCGCGCCGCCTCGGCCGAGACCAACGCGTACGACGTACCGTGGAAGCCGTAGCGCCGGATGCCGTGGTCGTCGCGCAGGTCCAGCGGCAGAGCGTAGGTGTAGGCCGCGGGGGGCAGGGTTTGGTGGAAGGCCGTGTCGAACACGGCGACCTGCTGCAGGTCGGGGAAGAGCCGCCGGGCGACCTTGATGCCTTCGAGGTTGGCCGGGTTGTGCAGCGGCGCGAGCGGAACGAGATCGGTGACCGCGGCAACCAGGTCGTCGTCGATCAGGGCCGGATCGCCGAACTGCGAACCGCCGTGCACGACCCGGTGACCGATCGCGGCGATCTCGATGTCGTCCAGGGAGGGCCCGTGCGAGGCGAAGGCGTCCAGCGCCGCTCGCAAGGCGTCCTCGTGGTTGGCGACCTTCAGGTCGGTGCTCAGCTCACCGTCGGGGCCTTTGTGGCTGTGATGACCCTTCGCCTCACCGATCTGCTCGATCAGCCCAACCGCGGGCGCTTCGCCGGTCGCGGCGTCGACCAGGCTGTACTTCAGCGACGACGAGCCCGCGTTGATGACCAGGACGTAGTCGCTCATCGATCGCTCCGCTCTGCACCCTGCTGCGCTTGGACAGTGGTGATCGCGACGGTGTTGATGATGTCTCGGACCGTCGCTCCCCGGGACAGGTCGTTGACCGGCTTCTTGAGCCCCTGCAGCACCGGGCCGACCGCGACCGCGTTGGCCGAGCGCTGCACGGCCTTGTAGGTGTTGTTGCCCGTGTTGAGGTCGGGGAAGATGAAGACCGTCGCGCGGCCTGCCACCTCCGAGTCGGGCAGCTTGGTCCTGGCCACTGCGCTGTCGATGGCGGCGTCGTACTGGATCGGGCCTTCGACCAGCAGTTCGGGCGCGCGTTGCCGGACCAGTTCGGTTGCCTTCGACACCTTCTCGACATCCGTGCCGGTGCCGGACGAGCCGGTCGAGTACGACAGCATGGCGACTCGCGGCTCGATCCCGAACGCCGCAGCCGTCGCGGCCGAGGAGATCGCGATGTCGGCCAGCTGCTCGGCGGTCGGGTCTGGGTTGACCGCGCAGTCGCCGTACACCAGGACCTGGTGCTCCAGGCACATGAAGAAGACCGACGAGACGACCGAGACGCCGGGGAGCGTCTTGACGACCTCCAGGGCCGGGCGGATCGTGTGCGCGGTGGTGTGGACGGCACCCGAGACCATGCCGTCGGCCAGGCCGAGCTGGACCATCATGGTGCCGAAGTACGAGACGTCCCTGACCTGTTCGCGGGCCTTGTCCAGGTCGACACCGCGGTGCTGCCGTAGCCGGTGGTACTCCTGGGCGAACCGCTCCCCCAGCTCCTTGTCGTCCGGGCTGAGGACCGTGGCGGCCGAGATGTCGACGCCCAGGGCCGCTGCCTTCGCGCTGATCACCACCGGGTCGCCGAGCAGGGTGAGTTGGGCGACGCCGCGGCGCAGTACGACGTCGGCGGCCCGCAGGATCCGCTCCTCCTCGCCCTCGGGCAGCACGATGTGCTTGCGGTGGGCAACCGCCTCGTCGATCAGCTGGTGCTCGAACATCAGCGGCGTGACCGCGCCGCTGCGCGCCACCGCGAGCCGGTCCAGCAACGCGGCGCCGTCGACGTGCTGGTCGAACAGCGCGAGCGCCAGGTCGACCTTGCGCGGAGAGTCCTTGGTGACCCGGCCCCGGACGGCGGTCAGCGCGGTGGAGGTCGCGTGCGTGCCCAGACCCGTCTCGATGATCGGCATCGTGCTGCCGACGCCCTCGATCAGCCGCAGAATCTGGTCCGGCAGCGCGAACCCGCCGTTCAGGAAGATCGCCGAGATCTGCGGGAAGTTCTGCGAGGCGTTGGCCATCAGCACGCCGACCACCACCTCCGGCCGGTCCGCCGCCGTGATCACCGCGGCGCCGTCGAACAGCCGGTCGAGCACGTTCGGCATCGTCATCCCGGCCACCACCAGCCCGGTGACCTCCCGGGTCAGCAGCCGCACATCGCCGCTGAGCACCTTCCCGTCGACCGCTATCATCAGGTCGGCGACAACCGGTGCGCTGAGCAACGGTTCCTCCGGAATCGCGTACGCCGGTACGTCGGCCCGCGCCAACGCGGCCACCGTCGACTCCAGCCGCTCCGCGGCGACCCGGTTGGCGATCACCGCGAACAGCGACCCGTGATTGGCGGTCAGCTCGGCACTGGCGATCTCGGAGAGCGTGCCCAGCTCCTCGGCGCTCCGCCCGGCCCCGTTCAGCACCAGCAACACCGGTACGCCGAGGTTGGCCGCGATCCGCGCGTTGTAGGAGAACTCGGTCGGCGTACCGACGTCGGTGTAGTCACTCCCGACGATCAGCACGGGATCGCCGAGCTCGGCCACGTCGCGGTACCGCTGCACGATCCGGTCCAGCGCCGCGTCGGGGTCGGCGTGCACCTCGTCGTAGGTCACCCCGACGCACTCGTCGTACGAGAGCGAGACCGCGTCGTGCGAGATCAGCAGGTCGAGCACGTAGTCACGCCCGCCGTACAGCTCGGTGTCCGGCCGGACGATCGGGCGGAACACCGACACCCGCTCGACCCGCTTGGACAACTGCTGCAGCACCCCCAGAGCCACGGTCGACTTCCCGGTGTAACCCTCCACCGATGCGACGTACACGCTGCTTCCCATAGGGGGAACCCTATGTCTACCCGTCCTCGCCCACCTTGAACGACCAGACATACCCGCTCGCCAGCGGTTCGGTGAACGCCGTCTCCTCGCAGTCCGCGGTGAATCCGCGCCCGGCCGCGTCCCAGTCCCGGCCGGTCCGGATCGAGATCAGGATCGCGCCGCGGAGCCCGAGCAGACTCGCCTTCGACCTGGCCCGCACGTAGACGGACCCCTGCACCTTCTTCCCGCTGAGCACCACGACGAGCGCATCGGTCGCCCCGACGTTGGTGACCCGTACTCCGCCTGAGCCGCCCCGGACGAGGCGCTGGACCACAGTCCCGTTGACGCCGCGCCGGTCCGGTGGCGGCACGGGCGGCGCGGGCAGCAGCTTCCGGCCGAAGGCGGTCCGTTTGCCGATCGTGTCGTCGCCCAGCGAGATCGCCTGGTAGACGTCGAGCTTGATCGAGTACAGGAACTTGGCCGGCGGATCGAGGACGGTGCAGCCGGTGGCGACCGCATTCTCCAGCGTCCCGCCGATGAAGCCCGACAGGGTGCGCAGCGCATCCGCGTGCACGGCGGCCAGCCGCGGTGGCGGCTGCACGGCCTCGAGTACCGTCTTCTGCTGCGCGAGAACCAGCCCGACCTTGGTCCGGCCCGCGTTGGCGGCGGTCACCGTCTGAGCCGCCATCAAGCCGGCCACCTGCCGCCGTACGGTCGCCTCGACCCGCCCGAGCACTTGCTGGTACTCCGCAACGCTGAGCGGCCCGGGCGTGGTGGCAGCCGGAGTGGGGCTGCTGGTCACCGGACTGACGGTCGTTGGCGTGGGCCGCGGCGCCCCTGGGGTTTCACTCGGAGAGCACGCCGTGCAGATCATCACCACACCGGCCAACCCAGCCATCCAGCGCACAGCGACCATGAGCCCCCTCCCAGAGTCCTCCGATGGTCCACTCCTTCGCCTGCCCTCCCACCCGGCTGTCCGCTTCCTGCCGAGATGAATGAGCCGGGGTACCGGCACGGCATGCACAGCACGGGAGCAGCGACAGAGACGCGGGCAGGTCGGGCATACGTCGTACTGGCCGGGTTCTTGGCGGCCGTCGCGGTGGCCGCGGTGGTGGGTGCGGTCGGGGTGCAGGGGACGACCGACACCTACAAGCAGTTGGAGCAGCCTGGGTGGGCGCCGCCGAGTTGGTTGTTCGGGCCAGTGTGGACAGTGCTCTACGTGATGATCGGGGTGAGCGGGTGGCTGGTCTGGCGACGGGTCGGCTGGTCCCGCGAGCTCATCCCGTACGGCGTACAGCTGCTGCTGAACGCGGTGTGGACCCCGCTCTTCTTCGGCTCCGGCCTCCGTGGTCTCGCCCTGATCGACATCGTCGTGCTCTGGCTGGCGATCGCCTGGACGGTCTGGGAGTTCCGGCGGATCCGTCCAGTGGCTGCGGCACTACTGCTGCCCTATTGGGCCTGGGTGACCTTCGCCACCGCGTTGAACGCCTCCATTTGGTACCTCAACCGCTGATCAGGGGGTCAGGACGCAGCGCGAGCCGGTGGGGTCGAGCAGCGGGACGAGCTGCCAGACCACGGCGTTCCATCCGGCCAGGCCTCTGGCGGGGACCAGCTCGAAGCCGTCCAGGTTCTCCCGGTCGGCCCACTCGTTCAGCCGGTGTGCGGTTTTGCGGGTCGCGTCGCCAGCTGACACCTCGACCCGGCCCAGCAGCGCTACCTCCTCGCGGCGTCGGCCGACCCGGTCGAGCGCTGTGCGCAGCCGAGCATCGGCGCCGACGGACGCCGCTTCACTCACCGCTACAAGGTCACCCGTCGGCGCATCCAGTTCCTCGGCGGGCTCGACCAAGAAGCACGCCGACGGGAACTGATCGGCGAGGAACGACCCCACAACCTCGGGCGCGAGAATGACCCCGCCATCGACCTGAAGGCGGATGAACGTCACCCCGGCAGCCTCTGCCGCAGCGACCGCCTCGACGGACTTCGCCAGCGACACCGCCTCCATCGCCGCCGGCGGCCCGACCCCCAACGTGACGACCACGATCCGGCTCATCAGAGCTTCAAGCCGGTGCCGTGGATGCCGTGTTTGTCGATGACGGTGAGCTCCTCGGGGGTCAGCAGCGGGAAGTCGAGGGCCTTGAGGTTGTGGTCCAGCTGGGTCGTCGAGCTGGCGCCGATCAACGCCGAGGTGACCTCGGGCCTGCGGAGCACCCACTGCAACGCGAGCTGCGCCAGCGACTGGCCGCGCGACTCGGCCAGCTTGTTCAGCTCCGAGGTACGGCGACGGTAGGTCTCGTCGATGACGTCGGGCGAGAGGAAGCTGCTGTTCTGCGCGCGGGCGCCGTCCGGGATGGTTTCGAGGTACTTGTCGGTCAGCAGGCCCTGCGCCAGCGGGCTGTAGACGATCACGCCGAAGCTGTTGCGGTCCGCGGTGTCGAGCAGGCCGTTCGTCTCGGGGCTGCGGTCGTAGATCGAGTAGCGGGTCTGGTCGATGAGCAGCGGTACGCCGGCCGCGCGCAGCAACCTGGCCGCGGCCTCGGCTCGCTCGGGCAGGTAGTTGCTGATCCCGACGTAGAGCGCCTTGCCCTGCTCGACCGCGCTCACCAGGGCGCCGACGCTCTCCTCGAGCGGCGTCTCCGGGTCGGGGCGGTGGTGGTAGAAGATGTCGACGTAGTCGGTGCCCAGATCGCGCAGGCTGTTGTCGAGCGACGTGAGCAGCGACTTCCGCGACCCGCCTCGCAGGTACGGGCTCGCGCCGATCGGGTTGCCGGCCTTGGTCGACAGGATCAGCTCGTCCCGGTACGGCGCGAGGTCCTTGGCCAGGATCCGCCCGAACGTCTGCTGCGCGGCGCGATGCGGCGGGCCGTAGCGATCGGCGTTGTCGAAGTGCGCGATCCCCAGATCGAAGGCGTGCAACACGATCTCGCGCTGGGTGGCGTAGCTGTAGTCGTCGCCGAACTTCTGCCACAGCCCTAAGGAGATGGCCGGCAACTTGAGCCCGGAGGCCCCCGTACGCCGGTAGCCCAGCGTCTCGTAGCGGGCAGGCTCGGCGGTGTAGTCGCTCATGTCCAGTAAATCTATAGACATAAGCGAGTACCTACGGGGGCATCTCACCAGGCGGTCGAAGGGTCAGCGGATGCCGTAGTCGTGGATCTTGCGGTAGATGGTGGCCCGCGACATCCCCAGCGCCCGGGCGGCCTCCCGGCGGTTGCCGTTGTTGTCGAGGAGGCTGCGGATGATGGCGTCGCGTTCCAGGGCCTCCAGCTGACTGAGGTTGCGGCGACTGAGCGCCTGCAGGTTGGCCGGGAGGTCGGCCAGCACGATCACCCCGGTACGGCGGCGGTGCTGGACGATCTGCTTCAGCACCCGGTGCAGCTCAGCAGTGTTGCCCGGCCAGACCGATCGCAGCAGCTGGTGCAACACCTCGGGCGAACAGCGCAACTCCCCTCGGCTCAGCTGGCCGAGGAAGAACGGGACCAGCTCGTGAATGTCGTCGGCGTGATGACGCAACGGCGGCACGGCGACGGTGAGGGCGAACAACGGCAGCAACTCCCCCAGATCCGGCTCGGTCGAGCCTGCGGTGGTCACCGTCAACGCGACCCAGGGTGGATCCGATCGGCGGCGCTCGAGTCCGCTGTCCAACGCGCCGGCCAGGTCGTCGAGCTGAGTTGGGCTGAGCCGTTCGGCGTGCCGGATCACCAGGGCCTGCACATTGACGTCGGCCACCTCGGCCTCGACATCGGCCGCGAGGTCGCCGGTAGCGGTGCCGGCGTCCAGCAGGTCGAGCGCGCCGACCGGGTTGTTCTGCTGATGAGCGGCTCGGGCAAGTGCCATCTTGCCGCTGCCCGCCTCGCCGCTGAGCACGATCCATTGGCCTGCCCGGTAGGCGTTGTCGACGTCCCGGCAGCACGCGAGCCACGGGCCACTGCGACCCACCATGCCTGGTAGCTCCGGTCTCGGTGGCGGTCGGTTGGCACTGACCGTCATTACCCCGAGGCCAGGCGTGCGCGGCGTGACCTGCAGTACTGCGGCAGTCGTCCGAACGCCTTCTGGTACTGGCCGACAGGAGATCCGGACCCGGCTGCCGCTCGGCAACTCCAGCGCAACGACCGACCGCCCCTCGGCCAGCATCTCCGCACCCTGGGCGAGAACGGCCGACTGGTCACTGTCCACCAGGTTGCGCCGCGCGTTGGCGTTCATCACCAGCAGGTCGCCGTCGAACGCGAGCACCATGTCCGCATTGCGGCGGCCGGCCTGCAGGTACTCCTCGACGAGCTCCTGCTGCCGCGCCGAGCAGTCCCGCAGCAGCGCGGCCCGGATCTGGTCGGCAGTGGTCTTGGCCAGCGCGATCAGCAGCGACCCGGCGTCCCGGCGCCAGCAGGTGAGGTCGATGGCGCCCACGATCTTGCCGCTGATCGGGTGTTTGATCGGCACCCCGGCACAGGCCAGGTCCTCGAGATCCTCCGCGTAGTGCTCGTGCCCGAAGACGTGCATCGGTCCGCCCCGCTCCAGCGCCGTACCGATGCCGTTGGTGCCGGCGAACTTCTCGGAGTAGCTGAAGCCCGGCGCGAGATGGACCCGGTCCAGGTGTCCGGCCAGCTGGGTGTCGGCGGTGAGCCTTCGCAGTACCAGGCCGTTGCGTTCGGTCAGGATGACGCTGATCGGCTGGCCGGCGAGGTGCTCGTGCAGCCGGAGCAGCACCGGATCGGCGCTGCGGGCCAGTGGCTGGCCGAGATCGGGGTCCGCGACGTACGGCAGCTCGATCCGGTCGGCGGGCAGGTTGCGCCGGCGCGACCGCACCCATGACGCGAGGACCGGACGGCGGACGTCGCCGACCGGGAATGCGTCGTAGGTCAGGAAACTGACCCGGGCCTCGGCGGTCCGGTGGCTGTTGCCCGACACGGATTCCAGCTCCTCCACGACGAGGCCTCCTGTCCAGGGTGGCATCGCTCCCTTCAGCGTAGCCACCAGCACCCAGCAAGTTGTCTCAATTTGAGACAGCCGGATCGGCCGCCGGGGCGTCTGATGGGAGGAGCGGAGAGGGGCACCGGATGGACGACCAGATTCCCACCGAAGAGACCTACAACCCGTGGACGATCGTGAACGCGGTCTTCCATCAGCTCGCCGACGCCGGACTGCATCCGGTCCTCGGCTCGGCCGGCGATCCGGGCGCCGCGGCCGCCGCGCTGCTCGAGACGCTCGGTATCCGCCCTGCTGTGCCAGGTGACGCACGCAGTCTGCAGGACGCCGCCGACGAGCTCGCCGTACTGCGCGAAGCCGTCTTCGGAGACCGCTGAAAAGCAAGGAAACGAAGCAAAGCAGAAGCGGTGATCCAGGGGCCGGCAAGCCGGGTCTCAATTTGAGACCTCCCGTCGCTGACGGTCTGCGTTGTACTGCAAAGGCAAGCAGGACGTGGGGTCGCCCACGTCGTACGGCCCCGTGGGTGGGGCCCGGCCAGAGGCCACAGCGAGCCAGAGGAGTGCCATGAGTCGCCAAAGTGTGGCGAAGGCCCACCAGAAGATCCAGGAGCTGTCCTGGGAGCCCGCGTACCACGAGCCAGTCTCGCAGTACGGAACCGACTACACGTTCCAGAAGGCGCAGAAGAAGGACCCGCTCAAGCAGGTACTGCGGTCCTACTTCCCGATGCAGGAGGAAAAGGACCACCGCGTCTACGGCGCCTCCGACGGCGCGATCCGCGGCAACATGTTCCGCCAGGTGCAGGAGCGCTGGCTGGAGTGGCAGAAGCTGTTCCTGAGCATCATCCCGCTGCCGGAGATCTCGGCCGCCCGGGCGATGCCGCTGCTGTTCCGCACCGTGCCGAACCCGGAGCTGCACAACGGCCAGGCGATCCAGATGATCGACGAGGTGCGGCACTCGACGATCCAGCAGAACCTCAAGCGCCTGTACATGAACAACTACATCGACCCGGCGGGCTTCAACTCCAGCCTGCGCAACTTCCAGAGCGACTACTGCGGCACCATCGGCCGGCAGTTCGCGGAAGGCTTCATCACCGGTGACGCGATCACCGCGGCCAGTATCTACCTCACGATCGTGGCCGAGACCGCCTTCACCAACACGTTGTTCGTCGCGATGCCGGCCGAGGCCGCCGCCAACGGCGACTACCTGCTGCCGACGGTGTTCCACTCGGTCCAGTCCGACGAGTCGCGGCACATCAGCAACGGCTACGCCACCTTGCTGATGGCGCTGTCCGACGAGAGCAACCACCAGCTGCTGGCCCGCGACCTGCGCTACGCGTGGTGGAACAACCACCGCGTCGTCGACGCCGCGATCGGCACCTTCATCGAGTACGGCACGAAGGACCGTCGCAAGGACCGCGAGAGCTACGCGGAGATGTGGCGCCGGTGGATCTACGACGACTACTACCGTAGCTACCTGGTGCCGCTGGAGAAGTACGGGCTGGAGATCCCGCACGACCTGATCGAGGAGTCCTGGAACCAGATCTGGAACAAGGGCTACGTGCACGAGGTGGCCCAGTTCTTCGCCACCGGCTGGCTGGCCAACTACTGGCGGATCGACCCGATGACCGACAAGGACTTCGAGTGGTTCGAGTACAAGTACCCCGGCTGGTACGACAAGTACGGCGCCTGGTGGGAGAACTACAACCGGCTGGCCACCCCGAACGGGCACAAGCCGATCGTCTTCGAGGACGTCGACTACGAGTACCCGCACCGGTGCTGGACCTGCATGGTGCCGTGCCTGGTCCGTGAGGACATGGTGATGGGCAAGGTCGACGGCCAGTGGCGCACGTATTGCCACGAGATGTGCAAGTGGACCGACGAGACCGCGTTCCGGCCGACCTTCCAGGGCCGGAACACGCCCAACATGGGCAAGCTGATCGGCCACCGCGAGTGGGAGACGCTGTACCACGGCTGGAACTGGGCCGACGTGGTCTCCGACATGGGCTTCGTCCGCGACGACGGCAAGACGATGGTCGCGCAGCCGCATCTCGATCTGAACCCGGACAAGATGTGGACGCTGGACCACCTGCGCAAGTGCCCACCGCTAGCCAGCCCGAACGTGCTGCTGAACGAGATGTCCGACGCCGAGCGCACCGCGTTCGCGGCCCGGTACGTGAAGGGTGGTCCGGGCGGACGGCCCGCACGGGACGACAGCTGAGGCCTGGCCGAGCCCATGACCGGCAAACACGTCGTACGGTTCGAACCCGTCGGCATCGAGATCGAGGTGGCGGAGGATCAGACGATCCTCCGCGCCGCGGCCGAGCAGGGCGTGATGCTCATGCACGGCTGCAAGGAGGGCCAGTGCGCCTCCTGCAAGTCCTTCGTTCTCGACGGGGACGACCTCGAGCACGATCGGTACTCGACCTTCGCGCTGCCGGACTACGAACTGGCCGAGGGCTACACGCTGTTGTGCCGGGCGCACGCCTACGAGGACCTCACCATCGAGCTCCTCAACTACGACGAGGAGATGATCCGCTCCGGACTGCCGATCCAGGAGCGGGTCGCCGAGGTGGTCGCGATCACCCCGGTCACCCACGACCTGCGGCACCTGGTGCTGCGGCTGACCGGGGACGACGGCGAGCTGAAGTTCTTCCCCGGCCAGTACGTCGACCTCCGGGTGCCCGGGACGGACGCCAGCCGGTCGTTCTCGATGGCCAACACGTCCAGCCGGGAGAGCGGGCAACTGGAGTTCGTCATCCGGGTCTACCCCGGCGGGCTGTTCTCCGAGTTCCTCGACCAGCGGCTGAAGGTCGGGGACCAACTGGAGCTGACCGGGCCGTTCGGGGTCTTCACCCTGCGCGACAACCCGGGCGCCCGGATCGTGTTCGTCGGCGGCGGCGCCGGGATGGCGCCGATCCTGTCGCTGCTGCGGACGATGGCCGAGCGTGGGATCGAGCGCCAGGTCACCTTCTACTACGGCGCCCGGACCCGCCACGACCTCTGCTTCGTCGACGAACTGCGCACGCTGGAGCAGACACTGCCCGGCTTCCGGTACGTGCCGGCGTTGTCCGAGGACGAGTGGGACGGCGAGAACGGGCTGATCACCGACGTGGTCCGCAAACACGAACCGAATCTCAAAGGGGCCGACGCGTACGTCTGTGGGCCACCCCCGATGGTCGAGGCGGCGCTCCCGATGCTCGAACGGCTGGGCGTAGTCACGAAGCACATCTACTACGACAAGTTCACCACGACCGGCGACGCCGGTGACTCGAAGGTGCTGGAGGCAGAGAGCCGATGACCACCACAGAAGCGAGTGAGGCCAGAGCGGAACGCAGTGTGCCGAAGCCGGTCTTCACCGACGCCGAGGCCGGCGCCCGGGAGTTCCCGGACTCGACCTTGCGGCACTACAACTACTACAAGCCACAGAAGCGCAAGCAGAGCCACTACGAGGACGTCACCGTCGACGTCCAGCCGGACCCACGGCACTACCTGAGCCAGGGCTGGCTGTACGGCTTCGCCGACGGCCGCGGCGGCTACCCGCTGGACTGGACCGCGCTGAAGGCGTGGGGCTCGGACGAGCCGTCACCACAGCGCGGACCGGGCAGCGGCGGGCTGTTCGTGAAGGAGTGGCCGGCCACCGGCTGGCACGAGTTCCGCGACCCGAACGAGGAGTGGGAGCTCACGTTCTACCGGAACAACTCCAACATGGTCCGCCAGGTCACCCAGAACATCGACTCGGCCCGCCAGGCCAAGGCGTTCGAGCAGTGGAACCCGAACTGGGTCCGCTTCGTCGAGTCCCACGTCGGCGCCTGGATGCACGTCGACCACGGGCTGGGCCTGTACCTGTACGCGAACGCGAACCGGCGGGCGCCCACCAACATGCACAACAACGCGATCTCGGTGAACAGCATGCACCGGATCCGCGCCGCCCAGGACCTGGCGCTGTACAACCTGACGCTGACCGAGGAGATCGACGGCTTCGACGGCACCGCGCACCTGGAGACCTGGAACTCCGACCCCGCCTGGCAGGGCGTGCACGAGCTGGCCGAGCGGCTGACCGGGATCGACGACTGGGCCGAGGCGATCTTCGCCGCGAACATCGTCTTCGAACCGCTGGTCGGCGAGCTGTTCCGCAGCCAGCTGGTACAGCAGGCCGCGCCGCGCAACGGCGACTTCGTCACCCCGACCGTGATCGGCGCCGCGGAGTTCGACTTCGCCGAACGCGACCTGCGCTACACCACGGCGATGTTCGAACTGCTGACCGCGGACAAGGAGTTCGCCGGCCACAACAAGGCGATCCTGCAGGGCTGGCTGGCGGACTGGACCCAGCAGGCGATCGCGGCGGCCCGGGCGTTGCAGCCGCTGTGGTCGCAGCCCGATGCCAAACCGCCACGGTTCGAGGACGGCCTCGACCGGGTGAAGAGCCGGTTCAGCGGAGTTCTGGCGTCGCTGGGCCTCGAGGAACCGAAGGAGTTGGCCCAGTGAGCACCCTCAAGGCGACCACCGAGAGTCCGTTCAAGTCGGACAGCTCGGCGTCGAACAAGGCCGGCGTCACCTTGATGAACAACCAGGTCGGCGCGGTGGTCGCCGAGGTGATGAGCGGCCTGGACAACGTCACCGTGACGCACCTGCCGTCGATGATCCGGGTGGACGCGGTCGGCCGGATGGACTTCGTCTACGACGACATCTCCGAGGCGCTCGGCCAGGAGCCGGGGTACTTCGACCAGGCCGAGTTCGAGGAGAACATGTCCACCCACTACGGCCGGATGGTGCACCTCGACGACCGGACCATCATGTTCGCCAATCCCGAGGACGCCGCCGAGTACATCGGCTTCGACCTGACCACGCGCTGACCAGCTCAGGAGGCGACCGTGTACGAGAAGAACGGCGAGAAGTACTTCGTGGTCGACAGCCACATGCACTACTGGAACGCCGGGCCGGACAACTGGGTGCCGGGGGCCGAGCAGTACGCCAAGGGGTGGATCGAGTGTTTCCACGCCTACCAGAGCCTGGCCCCGCAGGAGACCCACTGGCCGATCGAGAAGTTCATGAGCTACACCGAGGACGACCTGATGAAGGACGTCTTCGAGGACGGCTACGTGGACGTCGCGGTGTTCCAGCCGACGTACCTGAAGGAGTGGTACACGGCCGGGTTCAACACCACCGAGCAGAACGCGAACCTCGGTGAGAAGCATCCCGGCATGTTCGTCCTCAACACCCGGTTCGACCCCCGCGACGGCGACGCCGGCCTGGTGGAGCTGAAGGCGAACATCGAGCGGTACGGGTCGATCGGGGTCAAGCTCTACACCGCCGAGTGGAACAACGGCTCGCGCGGCTACAAGCTGACCGACCCGGCGGCGTACCGGTACCTGGAGAAGGCGCAGGAGTACGGCATCAGGAACGTGCACGTCCACAAGGGCCCCACCATCTGGCCGCTGGACAAGGACGCGTTCGACGTGTCGGACATCGACCACGCCGCGACCGACTTCCCCGAGCTCAACTTCATCGTCGAGCACGTCGGGCTGCCGCGGATCGAGGACTTCTGCTTCATGGCGACCCAGGAGCCCAACGTGTACGCCGGGCTGTCGGTGGTGATCGGCGGTCTGATGGCGGCCCGGCCGCACTTCTTCAACAAGGTGATGGGCGAGCTGCTGTTCTGGGTCGGCGAGGACAAGATGACGTTCGGCAGCGACTACGGCATCTGGGAGCCGAAGTGGCAGATCGAGGGCTTCGTCGACTGGGACTTCCCGGACCTGCCCGAGTTCGCCGACTATCCACGGCTCGGGGTCGAAGGGAAGAAGAAGATCCTCGGCCTGAACGCCGCCAAGCTCTACGACATCAAGGTGCCGGACGAGTTGCAGCTCAAGGCAGCGGAGCCGGCCGCGCAGGACGACGCGAAGCTGGTCTCCCAGTAATGACGGCAGTGGCTGAAAGGTCCAGGGTGCTGAGCGCCCTGGACCTTGTCCGCGATCCGGAGCTGGACGAGCCGATCACCACCCTCGGCTTCGTCGCGTCCTGTCATGTCTCGGCAGCCGGGGACGTCGTCGTCAGGCTCCGGCTGCCGACCTACTTCTGCGCGCCCAACTTCGCCTTCCTGATGGTCGCCGACGCGTACGACGTACTGGCGGCGCTGCCCGAGGTGCGCAGTGTCGACGTGACGCTCGAGGACCACTTCGCGGCCGCGCAGATCAACGCCGGGGTGGCCGCGCGGGCCGGGTTCGTCGCCGCCTTCGACGGCGAGGCGGCCGACGAGCTGGACACCCTGCGCCGCACCTTCGTCTCCAAGGCGATGCTGGCCGGCACCCACCAGGTCTGCCGGCCATTGGTTGCCGCAGGCACCGATCCGGTGGAGCTGACCCGGCTGACGCTGGGCGACGTGCCGCCGTCTGCCGATCTCGACCGGCTCCGGCGCCGGCGGGCCGAGCTCGGGCTGCGCTCCGACGACGCGGCGCCGCTGCTGGTCGACCCCGGCACCGGTGCGCCGGTCGAGGCGGCCGGCGCACCGAAGTACCTGGGCCTGGCCCGGCTCACCCAGACCGGGATCGAGGCCAACACCGGGATCTGTAGGGGAATGCTGCGGCACCGGTACGACGGTGCCGGGGCCGGTGAGGAGGAGGCACGATGAAGGCTGTCCGGCTGCACGGCTACCACCAGCAACCAGTGGTCGAGGAGGTCCCCGAGCCGAAGATCAGCGGCCCGCTGGACGTGATCATCAAGATCGGCGGCGCCGGGGTGTGCCGGACCGACCTGCACATCATCGAAGGACAGTGGGCCGACGCGATGCAGCCCACACTCCCTTACACGATCGGGCACGAGAACGCCGGCTGGGTGCACGAGATCGGCTCCGCGGTCACCAACGTCGCGGTCGGCGACACGGTGATCCTGCACCCGACGCCGACCTGCGGGCTCTGTCACGCCTGCCGGGCCGGCGACGACATGCACTGCGAGAACAGCAGCTTCCCCGGCCTGGACAGCGACGGCGGGATGGCGGAGTACCTGCTCACCTCCGCCCGGGCCTGCGTGAAGCTCGATCCGTCGACCCAGCCCAAGGACGTCGCGGCGCTCGCCGACGCGGGCATCACGGCGTACCACGCAGTGCGCAAAGCCCTCCCCCAGTTGTATCCGGGGACGACCGCCGTGCTGATCGGGGCCGGCGGGCTCGGCCACATCGGCATCCAGTGCCTGTCCGCGCTGACCGCCACCAACATCATCGTGGTCGACCGCAACCCGGACGCGCTCAAACTCGCCGAGCAGCTCGGCGCCGACCACACGGTCGTTGCTGATGGCAACCAGATCCAGGCGGTCCAGGAGCTGACCGGCGGCGCCGGCGCGCACGTCGTACTGGACTTCGTGGCCGAGCAGGGCGCCGAACAGGACGGCTTCGCGATGACCCGCGCGAACGGCTCGTACTTCGTGATCGGGTACGGCGGCGAGCTGCGGATCCCCACCCTGGACATCATCTCCACCGAGCGGAACGTGATCGGCAACATCGTCGGCACGTACAACGACCTGGCCGAGCTGATGGCGCTCGCGCAGGCCGGGAAGGTCACCCTGCACACCAGGGCCTACCCGTTGGAGGCCGCCGCCGAGGCGGTCGCGGATCTCGATGCCGGCCGGGTGCGGGGCCGCGCGATCCTGGTTCCCTAGCGCACCCGTGACACACCGTTCGCCCTGACCGGGCACTCAAGGAGGAGGGAACGATGGCCAAGGAACTGCGATTCGGTGCACAGGCGCGGGAACTGATGCTGGCGGGGGTGGAGCAGCTGTCGGAGGCGGTCAGCTCGACGCTCGGCCCGAAGGGGCGCAACGTCGTACTGGAGAAGATCACCGGCTCGCCGGTGGTCACCAACGACGGGGTCACCATCGCCCGGGAGATCCATCTCAAGGACCAGTTCGAGAACATGGGCGCCCAGCTGGTCAAGGAAGCCGCGATCAAGACCAACGACATCGTCGGCGACGGCACCACCACCGCGACCGTGCTGGCGCACGCGATCGTCCGGGAGGGGATGGCGGCGATCGGCTCCGGCGGCAACCCGGTGCTGATCAAACGCGGCATCGACCTCGCGGTCGCCAAGCTGGTCGAGCGGCTGCGGCAGGTGGCCTACCCGGTCGCCACCGAGCTGGACTTCGCCCGGGTGGCGGCGATCTCGGCCAACGACGACGACACGGTCGGGGCCGTGATCGCCAAAGCGCTGCACTCGGTCGGCGACGGCGGCATCGTGACCGTCGAGGAGTCGGTCGAGCACGGCATCCGGGTCGACTTCGTCGAGGGCTTCGAGTTCGACAACGGCTACCTGTCGCCGTACATGGTGACCGATCCGGGCAGTCTGCAGGCGGTCGTCGACGACCCGTACATCCTGCTCTGCAGCGAGAAGATCACCAAGGTGCAGGAGCTGATGCCGCTGCTGGAGAAGGTGATGCGGGATCCGAAACCGCTGGTGATCATCGCCGAGAACCTCGAGGGCACCGCGCTCAGCATGCTGGTGCACAACCACATCAACGGGCACTTCCAATGCGTCGGCGTCCGGGCGCCCGGGTTCGGCGACCGGCGGCTGCACAAGCTGGAGGACGTCGCCGCGATCACCGGCGGCCAGGTGCTCAGCCGGCACTCGGGCTTCACGCTGGAGACGATGAGTATCGACAAGCTCGGCCGCTGCGACCAGGTCCGGGTGACCGCCGACCGGACCGCGATCGTGGCCTCCCCCGGCCACGAGAAGGACGTCGAGTTCCGGCTCGCGCAGCTGCGGGCCGAGCTGCAGCGGGCCACCTTCGGGGTCGACGAGGACGTGCTGACCGAGCGGATCGGCGCGCTGTCCGGCAAGGTCGCGGTGATCTCGGTCGGCGCGCCGACACCCGCCGAGCTGAAGGAGCTCCAGCACCGGGTGGAGGACGCGCTGTCCGCGACCCGGGCGGCGATGGCCGAAGGGATCGTGGCCGGTGGCGGGGTGGCGATCCTGCACGCCGCGTCGGCGCTGGACGACCTCGAGGTGAAGGACGACTACGCGACCGGGGTGGAGATCGTCCGGCGGGCGCTGCGCGAACCGGCGTACCTGATCGCGACGAACGCCGGCTACAACGGCCAGGAGGTGCTGGAGCGGGTCAGCCAGCTCGGCCCGGACGACGGCTTCGACGCGCTCGACGGCCGGTACGGCAACATGCTCGAGATGGGCATCGTCGACCCGCTCCGGGTGGCCAGGTCGGCGCTGCAGAACGGCGCGTCGGTGGCCGGCCTGTTGCTCACCACCAACGCGATGATCGCCGAGGAGCAGACCTCCTGGGGTGGCAGCGCCGCACTGATGACCGAGTTCGGACCCCTGGACGAGGGACTGCACCAACCCTCGCCGGACTCCAGTACGCCGCAGTCCCTCGGGCTCGGGCCGTCGGTCGGCTGACCACCGGACGGCGGCGGGGCGGCCGATCCACAGATCGGCCGCCCCGCTTTGCTGCTGCTACTACCTGATCGTGTAGCGGATGGTGTCGTGGCGAAGGATCTCGCCGGAGACCTTCACGATCCGCAGCGTGTGCGGGTTGTCCTTCAGCCCGCTCACCGCGTACGCCGACCGGGCGGTGACCCGGGCGTCGCTGTGCAGGTTCACCCGGCGGACCAGCTTGCCGTCGAGGTAGACCTCGGCTTCGCCCTGGTCAGGACCCAGCGCGGTCAGCCACTCGACCGCCGTGCCCTTGAAGCTGAAGTCGATCGCGGCGCCGTTGACGGTGGTCGCGTGGAGGTCGTCGTGGTAGTCGCCCCGGAAGCTGATGTCCAGCGCGACGGTGCCGACCGGCTGCGTCGCGAGGTACTGCTTCTTGATCGTCACGACCTTGCCGGCCACCGTGTAGTCGGTGCCGTTGACCAGCGCCTTGCCGGCGTTCGAGATGCCGGCCAGCTCACCCGGCTCGCGGGCGATCTCGGTGCTGACATCGGCCTGTGCGGACGGGAATTTGTCGAAGCCCGCGGTGTCGGGGTTCAGCAGGCTGATCTGCCGGACGTTGAGCTTGTCGACCAGCATGTACTCGCCGGACTTCTTCACGCCGCGGATCGTGTGCGTTCCGTTCGGCAGGTCCGAGATGCTGTAGACGACCTGCTGCGCGCTTCGCCCCTCGGCCTGATGGGTGCTGACCGTCTGCTTCAGCTCGCCGTCGATGTAGATGTCCACATCGCCTTGGGACTGGTGCTTCTCGGTCACGTAGTCGACACCGGTGCCGACGAACGTGAGCGAGAACGCGTCATCGTTCTTCTCGGAGTACTGGACGTCGTCCTGGTAGTCGCCGAGCCCACGACCGGTACTGCGGCTCCACGATCCGGTGTAGGTGATCTGCGAGTCGTCGTTGTTCAGCTCCAGCGTCCGGACGCCGGCGTTGGTGGCCTTCTCGGCCGCCTTCTTCCCGGCCGCGCCCGAGTCCGTCACGGTGACTTTCAGCGGCTCGGAGACAGCGGCGACCTCGCGGTTGCCGTTGCGCTGCCAGTCGCCGGTGTAGGAGACCCGCAGGTCGTCGTCGTTGACCCGGACCTGCGCCTTGCGCTCCGGCGAGACCTTGAACAGCCGGGTGCCGTGCGGCGGCACGGTGGCCGCGGTGTACCCCGCGCCGAACTCGCCCAGGTTCTTCTTCGCCCACAGGTCCCGCACGTTCGCGGCGCCGGTCAGGCCGAGATCCGCCCAGTTCACGGTCATGTCCGCCTCGG
The DNA here is from genome assembly GCF_040687575.1 of Kribbella sp. NPDC056861. Classification (NCBI taxonomy): domain Bacteria; kingdom Bacillati; phylum Actinomycetota; class Actinomycetes; order Propionibacteriales; family Kribbellaceae; genus Kribbella; species Kribbella sp. NPDC056861. The sequence continues at coordinate 207,963 of NZ_JBFBNQ010000005.1, forward strand.
TGCTGCCGAGGTTGAACAGGGCGACGGTGTAGGTGCTGTCCGCGTTCAGCGAGTACCAGACCTGCTTGTTCGTCTTGGTCGAGACCGGCTGCGCGGGCCGGCCGGCCTGGTTCACCGCGATCACCTCGGGGTTGGTGAGCAGTTCGATGCCGTACGGGTCGAGCTTGGTCATGTCGTTGCCGATGTAGAACGGCGCGGCGGAGACGGCCCAGAGGGTGGCCGCGAACCGGCGCTCGTCCTTGGTCAGCCCGTCCATCGTGCCGTTGCCGACATTCAGCGAGTCGAGGTCGTTCCAGCCGCCCGGTCCGCCGTGGCGCCACCAGTCCGCCGACCTGGGAACCAGGCGCGAGATGCTCGGCCAGTTCGTCAGGGCCTCGTTCGGGCAGTAGCACTCGACGTCCCAGTCGACCCGCCAGCCGTTCGCCCACTGCTTCCAGTAGTCGGCGTACTTGATGTCGAGCGCCCAGGACAGCTCGAACCAGATCTTGTGCCTGGCCAGTGCCTGCGACCAGCCCTTGACCTCGTCCCGGGCGTCCATCGACAGGTCGCTCTTGCCCGAGCCCGGGGTGACGCTGTCGTACTTCAGGAAGTCGACACCCCAGGCGGCGTACAGGTCCGCGATCGAGTCGATGTACTTCTGCGAACACGGGTTCGTCATGTCGATCCGGTGCCCGAAGCCCCAGTAGTCACCAGGCTGGTGGGGCTTCACGGCCAGATCGCCGGTGCTGCACTCGGGGTGGCCGAAGACCGGGTAGTTGGCGGCCAGGGTGGCGTCCGAGATGCCGGGGATGCCGTAGAGGCCGACCTTCTGGCCGTTCGCGTGGATGTGGTCGATCACGTCCTGCAGGCCCTGCGGGTACAGCGTCTTGCTGGGCACCGGCCGGCCGTAGGCGTCCAGACCGCCGTTCCAGCCGGCGTCGATGTTGATGTACTTGTACCCGAACGGCTGGAGCGTGCGGTGCATCGCGTCCGACTGGGCCTTCAGCTGTGCCGCGGTGATCCAGCCGCCGGGGGTCGGCGCGTACACCTGCATGCTGTAACTGCTCCAGCCCATATAAGGCTTGAGCGCGGCCTCGCCCGCGGGTGCGAGCGGGTCCGGCGCCGCGGCGACGTCCGCCGCGGTCGTGCCGGGGGCGGCCGTGCCGGCCGCGGTGGTGCCGGCCGCGGTGGTGCCGGGGGCGACGCCGGCGGCGGCCTCAGCCGTGCCCGGCGCCGGGGCCGGCGCGGCCGAGGATGAGGAGGACAGACCGACGGTGCCGAGCGCGGCGACGACGACAGCCGCGATCACACCCCGCAGCGCTGTCCTGGTTCGAAGGGATCTGGTCATGAGCGGCGACCTCTCTACGTGGTGCAGCGTCCGACCCCCGGGTGGGTCACCGGGCAAATCGGATACGATATAGGAACCCTGAAGGCCGCCGGAGGTTATGTCAAGAGTGCGCGAGGATTAACTTTCCTCCGGTAATAAACTCGTCAGCGCAGCGCCGCGGCGAACAGCGGGACCACCTTGTCCAGGGCGTAGCCGATGGACAGGATCGAATCCGTGGCGAAGGCGCTGCTCAGCGTCTTGTCGGTGAAGACCACCACGCGACCGGCCTTGACCGACGGCACCGCCTTGAACAGCGGGTCGTCGCTGATCGTCGAGGCGTCCACCCCGATCGGCGCCATCACGGTCAGATCGGCGTCCAGCAGGTCGAGCTGCTCCTGCGAGATCTTGATCGAGAAGCCGTCGGTCGCCTTCGCCTCAACCCTCGGGTTGTTGGTGAAGCCGAGCCGCTGGACGAAGTCGACCCGGCCGGTGCCACCGACGTAGGCGCCGTACCCATCGCTGGTCCGGGAGCCGAGCGTGACCGTTTTGCCGGCGAACTCCGGATGCGCCGCGATCGTCTTGGCGAACTTGTCCTTAGTGGCCGCGATCAACTGCTTGCCCTGGTCCACCCGCCCGAGCGCCGCGGCGACCAACTCGGTCTGCTTCTCCCACGACACCTTGTACGCGTCACCGCCGGCCGGTACGCCGATCGTCGGCGCGATCCCCTTGAGGGTGTCGTACCGGGTCTGGTCGCCGCTCGACTTGGTGTCCAGGATCAGGTCCGGCTTCAGCGCCGCGATCTTCTCGAACTCGGGCTCCAGCGTGCCGATCTTCTCCGGCGCCTGCTGGTACCGCGTGGTCGCCCACGGACCCAGCCCGTCGCCGCCGAACGCCAGCCAGTCACTGACTCCGACCGGTTCGACCCCCAGCGCGAGCGCGGTCTCCGCGTCGCCCCACCCCAACGCCACCACCCGCTTGGGCTCGGCCGGGATCGAGATCTCCCCGAACTTGGTCGACACCTTGGCGAACGTACCGCCGGCCGCGTCGTCCTTCCCGCCATCGGCGCCACATCCCGCCACCGCCACCAGCAGGACCGCCGAACCGACCAGACCCGTAGTCCGCAGAAATCTCATGCGGCTAAGGCTAGCCTGACCTAACTTGCTCGGATCAAGCGCGTCAGCCGACGGACGGCATCGGCTGCAGCTCGGCCGAGATCCGGGCGCCGGCCAGTAGCCGGAGTACCGCGGGATCCGGGGTGGCGACCAGGAAGCGGAGCCGGGCCGAGTGGTAGCGGGCCTGGGTCTCGCGAACGATCCGGGCCACCAGTTCGGCGCCGTCGACGGAGACCTGGAGATGCAGGCGCAGTGTCCTGGGCCGCCGGTTCGCGACCTCCTGCAGAACCTTGCGCAGGGCCACGGCCAGCCGGACGTCGATCGTGCCCGCCACCGTCACGGTGACGGTCTCACCGGCCGTCGACAGCACGATCTCGCCGGGCGGCTCCGCCGTCCCGGTCTCGGTCTCGCTCACTCGGGTCCTCCCCGTGTATCGGTCCCGCCTCACTCGACAGCATGACCCACCATGCCAGGTCGCGGCAGCACAGGCACACCGCTCCCCTGTGTCGGCGCCGCGGGCTGCGAAGATGGTGTCGTGGACATCGTACGGAGGAACAACGTCGTCGTGACCGGTAATCCGGACGGGCGCACGGTCGTTCTGGCGCACGGGTTCGGCTGTGACCAGAACATGTGGCGGCTGAACGTCCCCGCGCTGACCGCGGACCACCGGGTCGTCCTGTTCGACTACGTCGGCTCCGGCCGCTCCGAACTGGCGGCCTTCGACGAGTCGCGCTACTCCACCCTCGACGGGTACGCCGACGACGTGGTCGAGGTCTGCGCGGCACTCGACCTGACCGACGCCGTCCTGGTCGGGCACTCGGTCAGCGCGATGATCGCCGTGCTGGCCGCCCGGAAGGCGCCGGAGCGCATTAGCGCCCTCGTGATGGTCGCTCCCTCCCCCTGTTACGTCAACGACGGCGACTACCACGGCGGTTTCAGCACCGAGGACATCGACGAGCTGCTCAGCTCCCTGGAGTCGAACTACCTCGGCTGGTCCGCCGCGATCGCCCCCGCGATCATGGGTACGCCGGACCGCCCGCAGCTCGGCGAGGAGCTGACCAACAGCTTCTGTGCCACCGATCCCACGATGGCTCGCGTCTTCGCCCGCACCACGTTCCTGTCCGACTCGCGCGCGGACCTGGCCACGGTCCGGGTGCCGACCTTGATCCTCGAGTCGACCCAGGACGTGATCGCGCCGCCCCAGGTCGGCGCCTACGTCCAGGCAGCCATCCAGGGCTCGACCCTCGTCACGTTGGACGCCACCGGCCACTGCCCTCATCTGTCGGCACCCGACGCGACCAACGCGGCGATCACCAGCTTCCTCGCGAAGCTGTGATGTCTGTCGAGGACAGCGCCGAAGAGGCCTACGAGACCGCTGCCTGCGGCCATCTCTCCACCTCACTGGACGGCACGATCGTCAAGGCCAACGCCACCCTGCTCGGCTGGCTCGGCCAGACCCGGGAGGCAGTGGTCGGCCAACTGCGGTTCACCGACCTGCTGACGATCGGCGGCAAGCTCTACCACGAGACGCATCTCGCTCCCCTGCTCCAGCTGCAAGGTGAGGTCAGCGGAGTCGCCCTCGAGCTCAAGCTGCGCGACGGCGTACGGATGCCGGTCCTGGTCTCCTCGGCGATCAAGTACGACGACGCCGGCCGGCCGCTGCTGATCCGGACCACCGTCTTCGACGCGCAGATCCGGCGCGCGTACGAAGAAGAGCTGCTGAGGGAGCGCCAGGCCGCCGACCAGGCTCGCCGGCAGGCCGAGCAGGACCGGGCCCGGCTGCAGGACGCGTTGGCCGTCCTCCAGGAATCTTTGCTACCGGCAACTATGCCGGAGGTGCCGGGCGTTCGGACCGCGGCGTACTACCACACCGCTTCGCCCGATCAGCTCGGCGGCGACTTCTACGACATCTTCGCGATCGACGACGAGCGCTGGGCGTTCTTCCTCGGCGACGTGTGCGGCAAAGGCCCCGCCGCGGCCGCCGTCACGTCGGTGGCCCGCTACACCCTGCGGGCCGCCGCGATGCACGATCCGGCGACCGCGCTGAACACCCTCAACGCGGTACTCCACGAGCGGTACGTCGGTGGCGACCCGCGCTACTGCACGGCCGTCTTCGGGACCCTGCGCGCCGATCCCGCCACCGGGCAGATCGCCGTACGGTTCGCGTCGGGCGGTCATCCGCCGCCGCTGCTGATCCGCGCCGACGGGCGGTCCGACTACCTGCACAGCCTCGACGGCACGCTGATCGGCATCCTGCCGGACTCACGGTTCCCGCACACCGACATCACTCTCGAACCCGGCGACCAGTTGCTGCTCTACACCGACGGACTGACCGAGGCCCGGGTCGACGGCAAGCACGACTTCTACGGCTCAGAAGCCCTGCAAACGCTTGCCATCCACTACGCCGGGACGTCACCAGCCGCACTCGTCGAGGCACTCTCCGACATCTTGGCCGGGTTCGGGTCTCGCCTCACCGACGACACCGCCCTGCTCGCCCTCGGAGCGCCAAGTCGCCCGGGCAACGGTCTATGACCTATTTACGCGCCGCGGCCGGAACACCGGCCGAAAGAGGGGCATCATGGGGCGCATGGAACACGCAGCTCGACTCCCCGGCGTTCGAAGTGTGGACCAGCCGGCCGTCTCGACGCTGGTGGATCCCCAAGAGGCGCCAGGAGCAGCTACCTTCGCGCGCCTCGCGGTAGAGCTGCACCGGGCGGGCGGCATCGACGAGACGGTCGAGGCGGTCGTCCAGTTCGCCCTGCAGGCCGAGGCCTGCGCGTATGCCGGTGTCACGCTGACGGTGCGCGGCAGCCGGGAGATCGCCGCGGTGACCGACGAGTTGGTCACCGAGATCTACCAGTTGCAGGCCGACCTGGGTGAGGGCCCGCTGCTGACCGCACTCAGCGAAGGGGTGACGGTCCTCGTCTCCGATGTCACCACCGAGACCCGCTGGCCGCGCTGGGCCGCGCACCTGACGCAGTACCGGGTGCAGTCGTCGCTGCATGTGCCGATGTGGGTCAGCGAGCAGCTGATCGGCGTGCTGTCGCTGTTCAACCTCGAGCCGAACGGGTTCAGCCAGGACGACGAGGCGATCGCGCACATCCTGGCCCGGCACGCCTCGATCGCGGTCGCCTCGGCGCGGGCCGGCGAGACCATGCTGGCCGCGGTGGACGCCCGCAAACTGGTCGGCCAGGCGATGGGCATCCTGATGGAACGCTTCGCGGTGGACGACGACGGCGCGTTCGAGATCCTCAAGCGCTACTCCCAGCAGAACAACATCAAGCTCCGCGACGTCGCGCAGGAGCTGGTCGGCACCCGGAGGCTGCGCGGGACCAGCAGTGTCTGACGAGCTGCTCTCGGTCGGTGTGCTGGATCGCGGAGCGGACGTGGTGATCACCGTGGCGGGCGAGCTGGACTTCGGCACCACGGCCGCCTTCCAGCAGGCGGTGGCGCCGCCGGCCGAGGCCGGGCGCACGCTGATCCTGGATCTGGCCGAGCTGGTGTTCTGCGACTCGTCCGGCCTCGGGGCGCTGGTGCGGCTGCACAAACTGACCGAGAAAGCGGGCGGGCGGCTGAGCCTGGCTCGCCTCCGCCCGCAGATCGAGACGTCGATCAAGCTGACCATGCTGCACCGGTTGCTGCACATTGTCCCCGACGTACCGGCTCAGGCCTGAGCTGTCAGGCTTGGTGGTCGGCCACGATCGAGGCCGCCAGCTCGGTGGTCGCGTCCTCCAGGTCGGATCGCTCGAGCGGCCCCAGTACGCCGTACGCCGCGACCACCCGCTCCTCGAACGCATCCAGGTCGAAGCCGGGCACCTCGGTCGCCAGTGACCCGACCGACGCCGGGTCGAAGGGGAGGTCGAGCAGCCCGTAGACCTCGGCCAGCAGCGGGCGGAGTACGTCGTCGCCGCCGGTCACCACCAGCGCGCTGAACAACCACGCGTTCCGGACCACCCGCTGTCCGGTGCCGACCAGCTTGACGACACCCCGCGCGTTGACGCTGTGCGCGCCCGGGCAGTACTCACCCGGCACTGCTCCGACCCGCGCGTCGACGCCTGATTCCCGCAGGATGCCGGCGTACAGCTCACCGAAGTACTGGAACCGGCTCTCCAGCCCCTCCGGCGCCAGCGGCTCGTGCTTGACGTGATCGATCACCAACGCTTGCGAGGTGTAGGCAACCGGCCGGCCGCCGACGGCCCGCACAGCTGCTTCGAACCCTGCCGACCGAGCCGCCCGCACGGTAGCCTCGAATCCCGGCAACCGCGTGTCCCGCCGCCCGAACACCACCACCGGCGCCGACGGCCGATAGATCCGCACCGCCTCGGTGAGCTCACCGCTGGACGCCCGCCCTACCAGCGCATGGGCGAGCGCGAGCTCCATCGCCCCGTCAGCCGCCGCACCTGAATAGAAACGCACCCAGGCATCGTGTCATGTACTTCGCGTGTTCAATCGGTGGCCGCCGGTAGGTGCCAGGCTCACTGGCACCGCCTTCGAGAAGAGGACTCGTATGAACTGGCTTGGCAAAGCACGCTCCGCCGTCACCGCTCTGGCCGTCGCAGGACTCGCAGTGGCCGGTACGCCGTCCAGCTGGAGCGCTCCGGCGGCGACCAGTTGGCCAGGCGGATCAGCTGTCGCGACCGCCGATGGCAGCAACGTGTTCGGCACCAACCTGAGCGGACTGTCGTACCAGAGCGCGAGCGTGGTCTGGGCGGTCCAGAACGGTCCCAGCAAGGTCTACCGGCTGGTGCCGAACGGTTCGCTCTGGAAGCCGGACCCGAGTGGCGGCAAGACGCTGCGCTACGGCAACGGCCAGGGCGTGCCGGACGCCGAGGGCATCGTCGTCAGCCCCGACGGCCTGGTCGTCTCCACAGAGCGCGACGACGATGACGGCGACACCAGCCTGCTCAAGGTGCTGCGCTTCGACCCCACCTCGACGGCCTCCACGCTGACCGCGACCCGCGAGTGGGACCTCACCTCCGACCTGCCCGACGTCGGGTCGAACGACGGTCTGGAAGCCATCTCCTGGATCCCCGACAGCTTCCTCACCTCCCACGGTTTCCGGGACGAGCGGACCGGTGCGGCGTACTCCGCCGGCAGCTACCCCGGCCACGGCACCGGCCTGTACTTCGTGGGCCTGGAGGACAACGGCACGGTCTACGCCTACGCCTTTAACCAGACGAGCAACAGCTACACCCGGGTGGCGAGCTTCACGAGCGGCTTCTCGACGGTGATGGATCTCGAGTTCGATCCCGGGACCGGGCACCTCTGGGCCGTGTGTGACAACAGTTGCAGCGGCCAGTCGACAACGCTGGATCTCAACGCTCAGGGCAAGTTCGCGGTCACCGCGACGTACAGCAGGCCGTCCGGGATGGCGAACCTCAACAACGAGGGTTTCGCGATCGCGCCTGCGTCGACGTGCTCGGGCGGCCGCAGGACGGTGCTGTGGGCCGACGACGGCAACACGAGCAAGCACGCACTTCGTTCCGGCACGCTGAACTGCTAGCCGGGGCTACTTGACGGCGGTCGCTGACTTGTCCCAGTTGTCGTGCAGCCGATCGAGATAGGACTGCGCCTGCCGACCGGGCTTCGCGCCGGTGGCGAAGGCGCGCATGTTGCCGGCGCCGGTGTTGTAGCCGAGGGCAAGCAGTTCGTCCTTGGTGAAGGTGCCGCGCCGGCGGCTGGGCAGCCTGGCCGCGAGGTCGTGGAGATGCCAGGCCGCCGCCTCGATCGCGAGGTCGGGGTGGTCCGGCAACTCTTCCCAACTCCGGCGGGCGAACCGGCCGCGCTTGGTCTGGTCGAAGGCCGCGCGATGCATGTTGGCGATCCCGAAGGAGGCGTCGGGCTTGAACCGCTGCCAGGAGCGCTCCAAGTCGGGCTTGTGCGGCTTGTAGTCCTCGTTGTAGAGGATCGCCATCAGCAGTTGCGGGCTGATCCCCGCCTTCCGCGCCGACCTTTTCACCTGTACCGCGAAGTGCGCCGGGTCGTAGTCCTCGAACCACACCTCCGCACTCGGCGTGGCCTTCGGAGTCGGAGTCGGTTTCGGCGCCTCCTCCGACACCGTGACCCGAGGTGAGGCGCTCTTCTCCGGCGCGGCACTCTGCCCGGAGTCGCCTCCGCGCGCCGCCCACGCACCGACCACGACGGCGCCGGCCGCGAGCCACCACCAACCCTTGCCCACCCCACGACCCTACTGGCTGGGTGCGCGGCACCCAGGAAGACTCACCCTTCCGCCGTTGGCCGGCTCCGCGTTGACTCGAGTCATGAGCATCGTGATCATCACCGGCGGCAGCCGCGGTATCGGCGCGGCCACCGCACTCGCCTGCGCCCAGCGCGGTACCGGCGTCATCCTCACCTACAACAACAACCCGGCCGCGGCCGAGGCGATCGTCAAGACCATCACCGCGGACGGCGGCCAGGCGGTCGCGCTGAAGCTGGACGTCGCGGACAGCTCCACCTTCCCCGCCTTCGCCGACACCGTCCGGACGACGTTGCGCGAGACCTGGGGCCGCGACGACTTCGACCAGTTGGTCAACAACGCCGGCTACGGCCTCTTCAAGTCGATCGCCACCGTCACCGAGGCCGAGTTCGACGGCCTCTTCGCCGTGCACCTCAAGGGACCGTTCTTCCTCACCCAGGCGCTGCTGCCACTGCTCGCGGACGGCGGCCAGATCGTCAACCTGACCAGCGCCACCACCCGGGTGGCGACCCTCGGCGTCGCTCCGTACGCCAGCTTCAAGGGCGGTCTCGAGGTCCTCACCCGCTACATGGCCCAGGAGTTCGGCGAACGCCGGATCAGGGTCAACTCAGTGGCCCCCGGCGCCATTCGCACCGAGCTGGGCGGCGGACTCAACGACGAGTTCGAGACCCTGCTGGCCGGCCAGACAGCCCTCGGCCGAGTCGGCGAACCAGAGGAGGTCGCTACGGTGATCGCCACCCTGCTCTCCCTCGAGACCCAATGGGTCAACGCCCAGAACATCGAGATCTCCGGCGGCTTCAACATCTGACGGAAGGCACCCCATGCTCGACCACGTCTTCATCTCGGTCCCCGACCTGGACCGCTCGATCGCCTTCTACACAGCGGCACTCACCCCACTCGGTATCACCACCCGGGTCGACTACGACGGAGCCGACGGCCCGCCCGGTCACCCGGACCTCAAGGGTTTCGGTGCCAACGGCAAGATCTTCTTCTGGCTGCGTCCCGGCGAGGCGGACAGTCGCGCGACGCATGTCGGCTTCGTCGCCGACAGCGAAGCGGCTGTGCAAGCCGCCTACGCCGCGGCGCTCGCCGCGGGTGCCATCGACAACGGGCCGCCCGGCGCCCGCCTCCACTACGACCCTCGGTACTACGCCGCCAACGTCCTCGACCCGGACGGCTACAGCCTGGAGTTCGTCTACAAGAGTTGGCAGCACGTCATCGGGTGACGGTGAAGTCGTAGGTTCCCGAGCCGACCGTCACGACCACGTGGCCGTCCTTGGTGACCACTTGCTGGACTCCGTCGGTCCGGTCCAAGGGGTGTCCGCGCTCCGAGATCGCGGCGGGGTTCGTGGTGGGGAGCCGGACTTCGGCGGTGGCGCCGACCGGGATCTCGACGCGGTGGGTGAGGCTGGATTCGGTTCGGGTCCAGTCGGAGGTCACGGTGCCCAGTGGGGTCTCCACCGAGGCGGCGGCGTGGTCGTGGTCCGGCAGGTCCGGCACCGCGAGGGAGACCTTGCGGTAGCCGGGCTCGAGCGGCTGGATGCCCGCGAGGCCTTGGTAGAACCACTCCTCCATTCCGCCGCCCAGGGCGGGATGGTCCTTCGACGAGGTGCCCTCGGGTGCCTGGGTCTTGTCCCAGCGCTCCCAGATAGTGCCCGGGCCGTTGGCAACCATGTAGCCGAGGCTCGGGTAGTCCTCGCGCTCGGCCAGGTCGAGGACGACGTCGTCGCGACCATAGGCGTGCAGGGTCTGGATGATCGGCTGGGTGCCGACGAACCCGGACGTCAAGTGGTTGCCCTTGGCACGGATATCCCCGATCAGGTTCTGCAGCACCCGGTCCTTCAGCTCGGCAGGTACCACGCCCAGCAGCAACGGGAACGCGTTCGCGAACTGACTCCCGTTGGCGTACGACGCGGTGTCCCGCGACAGGAACCGCCGATTCAACCCGTCCCCGATCGCCGCAGCCAGTACGTCGTACCGCGCCGCGTCGGCAGTTCGATCAAGCGCCCGTGAGATGTCGGCCAGGATCCGCACGCTGCGCAGGTAGTAGCCGGTGTGGAACAGCTCCGGCGGCGTCGACTGGATGGACAGCCAGTCGTTGCCCCAGCTCGTCTCCGGCCGAACGACGATGTGGTCGCCGTCGGCAACGGTCGCCAGGTACCCGACCCAGCGCGCGAGGTCGTCGTAGTGCTGCCTCAGCACGGCCGGATCACCCTGCTGCAGATAGTGCGTCCACACGATCACCGGATAAGCCGAACCCCAGGCCGGATCGACCTTGTACGTCGCCCCGAATCCCCGGCTCGGCACCACCGACGACACCCCGCCGGCCGGCGACAGACTGGTCTGGATGTCCCCCAGGTACTTGCGGTACAGGGTGTCCGCGTCAAAAGTCGTCATGATCGAGCTGACCCCGGAGAGCGCGTCCCCGGTCCAGCCCTTCTTCTCCCGCGTCGGGGTGTCCTCGGGCAGTCCGTGCATCGCGTTGAGCTGGGTGCGCTGGATCGCGGCGCTGATTCGTTGCAGCACCGGATCGCCGAGGTCCAGCTCCGCCTTGCCCTGCAGATCGGTGTGCACCACCCGCGCCCGAACCGTCAGCTCGGTACCCGCAGGCAGGCCGGAGACCTCGGCGTACCGGAAACCGGCGTAGACGAACTGCGGTTCCCAGGTCTCCGTCCCGGTTCCGCTGAATGTGTACCGGTAGTCCTGGCGCGGTTCCTCCCCCGGCGCGAAGTCGAGGTTGGCCGTCGTCACCCGGCCGGCGGCGTCGAGCACCTCACCGGCGTACACGCGGGCCTGGGTCCCGGTCGGCGCGGACGCGGTGAGCTGCACCCAACCGGCGTAGTTCTGGCCGAAGTCGAAGAGTTGTACGCCGGGGGCAACTGTCTTGCTGCTCACCGGGCTCACCGTCTGCACCACTCGCATCGGCGGGGTGGGGTCGGCTTCGAGCTTCGTCAGCGCCCAGCCTGGTTCGTCGGCGCGGCCGCGGACCAGCAGCTCGGCCAGGCGGAAGTCGAAGCTGCTCTTGGTCTGGCGGAGCTTGGTCGCGATCACCCGCACGTAGCGGTGGCGAGCCGTTGCCTGAACCGGCAGGACCACTGGCGACGTACCGGGGTTGGGCTGGTCCTCGGCCGTCCGGTCCACGAGTACTTCGGAGGTCGCGAAGGTCGGGTCGTTGCTGCCCTCGACCCGATAGCGCACCGGGAAGCCTGCGCCAGGGAAGCTGCCTTCGGGGTCGTTGGTAGGGCTGGCCGGGTACAGCTCGACCGAGCCGATCCGGTGCTCCGCGCCGAGATCCAGCTGAGCCCACTTCTGCTCGTCCGGCGTGCTGCTCAGGGTCGAGTGGTAGCCCTGCGGGTGATCCCGGGCGGTCTGCGAGCTGAGGACTCCGTCGTTCAGCGCGCTGGCCGACCAGCCGCAGCAGGCGACGTCGTCCTTGGCGCTGGCAACCACTCTGGAGGCGGTCGACAGCAGTGGAGCGCCGACCACGGGAGCGGTCACCTTGGCGGCCGTCCAGCTGGCATCGTTGAAGCCCGGCTTGTCCCAGCCCTTGGTTTCCAGGCGGGCGTCGACACTCTCACCGCGGTACGGATCGACCCTGGTGAGCGGGCTCGGCGCAGTACGCCAACCTGCGCCGGTGCTGACCAGCGTGCGTCGTACGCCGCGGTTGTCGACCACGTCGAGCTGCGCCATCGCGTTGATCGTCGGCGCACCCTCCTGAGTGTGGCCCGCGGTAACGGTCAGGCCGAGAGCGTTGGCGCCGGTCTTGACCAGCTTGGTGACGTCGACCCCGCGGTACAGGGTGCGTTGGCCCCAATCGGTCCAGGTGCTGCCGAGCACCTCGTCGGAGACCGGCTTGCCGTTGATCCGCGCAACGACGCTGCCCTGTGCCGCCAGGTAGAGGACCGCCTTCCGTACTGGGCCGGCCAGCGGGAACTCGGTGCGAGCCCGCTGCCGGTCAGGCACCGCCAGCCACGACGCGTGCCAGTCGCTGAGGTCGAACAACCCGGTGCTCAGCTTGGACGGCTCCGACCAGCCCGATCGGTTGCCGTCCTTGTTCCGCACCCGCACGCGCCAGGTGTAGTCCGTGCCGGCGGCCAGGGCGGTTCCGCCGTACGGACGAAGGGTGGTCTCGCGACTGGCGACCTCGCCCGAGTCCCAGACCACCTCGCTCCGCGCGTCCTGCACCTCGATCCGGTACGCCGTCTGGAACTCGCCGCGGCCGGAGTTCTCCATCACCCAGGAGAACCGTGGCCGCGCCTCACCGACCAACCCGTCGTCCCAGCCGGCCACGTCCAACGAGCCGTATCGCACGCTCGGCCGCGCGGCAGCCGTCGCCGCAGCGGCAGATTGCGGCGAGGGAACGGCGGTCGACAGCAGGCCACTCGTCACGATCGCCACGACGAGACCTCCGAACAGGCGGGGCAGGGAGCGGGGCTTCAGCGGCATGCCCACCACCTCACACCGCCGCCCGCACCCCGCCAAAGCCTTTGACCGAATGCGGCCAGCGCTGCCTCGTAGGGTGACCTCATGCTGCTTGAGTCGCTGACACCTGACGGGACCTACCAGGAGCGCTACCCCCGCTACACGCGCGAGGTCGGCGACCACCTGGTCCAGGTGATCGCTCCGCCCACCGGAGTCGAGGCGGCAGCGGGAGTGCCGTGGATCTGGCGCGCGGAGTTCCTGGGCGCCTTCGACGACGCGGACCGGGCGATGCTGGATGCCGGGTGGCATCTGGTCTACGTCGGCGTACCGGATCGGTTCGGCGACCCGGTGGCAATGGCGGCGTGGTGGGCGGCGTACCGGCTGGTGATCGACGAGTTGGGCTTCGATCCGCGGCCAGGCGTGATCGCGCTGAGCCGCGGCGGGCTGTATGCGGTTTCCTGGGCCGCCCAGCATCCTGAGTGCGTGAGCGGGATCTATCTCGACAACGCGGTCTGCGACCTGCGCAGCTGGCCGGGTGGGCTCGGCGACGCGCCAGGTGCTCCGGCCGAGTGGCAGCGCCTGTTGAGCGTCTATGGATTCGCCCCGGATGACCTGGATGCCGTGGTTGCCGCGAGCCCGATCAGCAAGCTCGCGCCGCTCGCCACGGCCGGGATCCCACTGCTGGTCGGCTACGGAGATGCCGATCGATCAGTGCCGGCTCACGAAAACTCCGAGGTACTGCTGACCCGGTACGCCGAACTCGGCGGTCCGGCGCGCGCCGTCGTCCGGCCGGGCGGCGATCATCACCCGCACGGGATCGATGACCCTGCCGTCGTCCGGGAGTTCTTCGAAACTGTCCGTTGATCCCATTACCGTAGGCGGATGAGCATCGAGGTGCGACCGGCGGCGGATTTCGAGGACGTGCGGGCGGTCCTGGGTCCGAAGGCCCCGAAGTCCAATGTCTGCTGGTGCCTGAGCTACCGGATTCCGTCCAAGCTCAACAACGAACTGCGCGGTCCCGAGCGCGGCGAGTACGTCGCCGAGCTGTGCAAGGCCGATCCGGCACCGGGGGTGCTCGCCTACGACGGCGACACTCCGGTCGGCTGGGCAGCGGTCGCGCCGCGGGCGGACACGTCGTTCGCGACCAACCGCAAGATCCCGCACGTCGACGACCTGCCGGTCTGGTCGCTGTGGTGCGTCCGGGTCCGGCCCGGGCACCGCAAACAAGGCATCTCGCACAGCCTGATCACCGGCGCGGTCGAGTTCGCCCGCGAGAACGGCGCCCCGATGGTGGAGGCCTATCCGCTCGACAACGGCGACGCCAAGGTCGACCTGACGATGGCCTACGCCGGTCTGCGCAAGAACTTCGAACGGGCCGGGTTCAGCAAGGCCGCCGACACCACGTCGGTCCTGGCCGGGCATCCCAGGATCCTGATGCGCCTCGACCTGAGCTAGCCGGCGATGGTTTCGGTGAGGGCAGGAGCGGCTGCGTGATGAGGTGGGAGCTGCTGGGGCATGGAGTCCGTGGGCGCCTCCAGGTAGGTCTGCCAGCACCAGGCGGCCACGTCCTCGGCATCGGGCCGGTCGGCCGGACTCTTCGCGAGCATGCGCATCAGGTAGTGCCGGAAGCCTCGCTCCAGCCGGGCAGGACGGACCGGGACGCCGACCAGATGCTGCCGTAGTACGCCGGTGGGGGTATCGGCGACGAAAGGCGGGTCACCGGTGAGCAGTTGGTAGAGCACGCAGCCGAGCGAGTAGATGTCGGCTGCTGGGCCGACCGGACCAGCAGCCGCCCGCTCCGGCGCGACGTAGTAGCTGGTGCCGAGGATTCCGCCGTTCTTGGCCGGCTCCTCGGGCCCGTCGCTGAGGAAGCAGGCGATCCCGAAGTCGGCGACCTTGATCGTCCCGTCGGCGGTCATCAACAGGTTGCTCGGCTTGATGTCGCGGTGCACCACGCCCTGCTGATGCGCGGCCGCCAGCCCTTCCGCCGCCTGAGCGATGATCCTGGCGGCCAGCGGCGGGCTGAACGGACCGCCCTGCCGCAGCGCGACCGCGAGCGTCTTCCCGACCACCAGCTCCATCACGAGGTAGAAACTCTCGTCGTACGGGCCGAAGTCGTGGACGCCGACCACGTGCGGGTTGTTCACCACCGCCGCAGCCTGCGCCTCGCGGTGGAACCGCTCGGCCGACTCGTCGTCCGTCGTGCCCTGCTTGAGCAGCTTGACCGCCACCGGCCGGGTCAGCACCTCGTCGGTGGCGCGCCAGACCTCGCCCATCCCGCCGTGCCCGATGACGGTCTCGAGTTCGTACCGGTCCGCGATGCGCATCGCCACCTCCTGACGACTCAGTGAGTCGCCAGGTACCCGATAGCGCGATCAAGCAACGAAACTTCCCGCGTCGAGACGAGGCTGCAACCAAATCAACATGCTGTCGGCAACTGATCCGGCTGAGCGCTCGCGACTCGACGTGGTGCGGGTTCGCCGAGTCAGTCGCGCGGGAGCTGCTCGTTGGGGTCCTCGTCGTCCGGGCTGGGCTCCGGGATCGACAGCGGGCTGTCGTCGCCCGGCCGGTCACCGATGTCCGGGTTTCCCAGGCCCGGGTCGACCAGATCCGGGTTCTCGTTCGGGTCACTGCCGGGCCCGGTCGGGACGATCGGGGGAATGGTGGTCATCGCAGTACCTCCTGGTAGATGGACGCGGATCCAGTACCCCGGCTTCCGGACGTCATGCGTAGTACCGGGGTCGGCAGGGCACCGGGCCGCAAACACGAGCTTTGGAGGCGCAGTGAAGATCGGCTATTTCCTGTCCAGCGAGGAGTACTCCCCGGCGCAACTGATCGAGCAGGCCCGGCTGGCCGAGGAATCCGGCTTCGACGGGTTGTGGATCAGCGACCACTTCCACCCCTGGAACGACGAGCAGGGCCAGAGCGCGTTCGTGTGGTCGACGATCGGGGCGATCTCGCAGGTGTGCGAGCTGCCGGTGACGACCGCGGTCACCTGCCCGACCGTGCGGATCCACCCGGTCGTCATCGCGCAGGCGGCGGCGACCAGCGCGGTACTGCTGAACGGGCGGTTCCGGCTCGGGATCGGCAGTGGTGAGGCGCTCAACGAACACATCCTCGGCGATGCGTGGCCGACGGTCGACGTCCGGCTGGAGATGCTCGAGGAGTCCGTCGAGATCATGCGCAGGCTGTGGACCGAGGACGGTTTCGTGTCCCACCGCGGCAAGCACTACACGGTCGACACCGCCCGGATCTACACCCGCCCGGACGCCCCGCTGCCGATCTACATGTCCGGCTTCGGCCCGCAGGCGACCGATGTCGCGGCCCGGATCGCCGACGGCTTCATCACCACCACGCCGGACCACGAGCTGCTCGAACGCTTCCGCAAGAACGGCGGCTCCGACAAGCCGACCCAGGCGGGCTTCAAGGTCAGCTACGCGCCCACCGCCGACGAAGGCGTCGACCAGGCGCACCGGATCTGGCGCAACGCCGGCCTGCCCGGCGAGCTGGCCCAGGTCCTCCCCTCCCCCCGCCACTTCGAGCAGGCCAGCGAGCTCGTCACCCGGGAGCAGACCGCCGGATCGCTTGCCGCCGGCCCCAAGGCCGAGGATCACCTCGAAGCCTTCAAGCCGTACGTCGACGCCGGTTTCGACGAGATCTACGTCGCCAACATGGGACCCCACTCGATCGACATGATGAAGCTCTACCGCGACGAGGTGCTGCCCGAGCTGCGCCGCTCGGGCAGCTAGTCAGCGACGCTTCTTGAGAACGGAGTGAGTGCCGTCACACAGCGGTTTGAGGGCCGAGTGACCGCAGCGGCACAGCGCGATGGTGGAGCGGGCCGGCGTGATCAGCGTTCCGTGTTCGTCGCGTAGCTCGAAGTCGCCACGGACGATCAGCGGACCGTCCGGATAGGCGCGAATGGTGGCAGCGCCGGGTTCTGGTGCGTCAGTCATGGAGTACCGGTACCCACCGGCGAAAAGTGCTTAGGGCATCAATTCGCCGGGTACCGGTGCCTGGTCCGAAGGAGAGACACCATGCAATTACCCCCATCGCGCGGGCCCCTCACCCAGTGGCTGTTCGGCCACCTCACCGGTCGCTCGGCCGGCTCACCGCCTCCCGTCGTCACCAGCGGCGAGCCGTGGGCCGACGACGATCTGCAGCTGGCGTTGTGGTGCTGCTACGAGCTGCACTACCGCGGATTCGACGGCATCGACGACGCAGCCGAGTGGGACCTCGAGGTGCTGGCCTTCCGCGCCGAGCTGGAGAAGCCCTGGGTCGAGTGGCTGACCGGCGAGTTCCACCCGACTGTTGCCGATGGCAAGCCTTCGCAGCTGCTCAAGGAGCTGATCGACAGCGATGACGGCCCGTCGCTGGCGGCGTACCTGCAGCGCCATGCCGACACCGCGGAGTTCCGCGAGTTCATCCTCAACCGGTCGGTCTACCAGCTCAAGGAAGCCGATCCGCACAGCTTCGGCATCCCGCGCCTGGACGGCGCGGCCAAGACCGCACTGGTCGAGATCCAGTCCGACGAGTACGGCGGCGGCCGGCCCGAGCGGATGCACGCGGAGCTCTTCCGTTCGACGATGAGCTGGCTCGGCCTGGACCTCACCTACGGCCGCTACGTGCCGGATGTCCCGGCCGTCACCCTGGCGATCTCGAACGCGATGTCGCTGTTCGCCCTGCACCGCCGCTGGGTCGGCGCCCTGATCGGCCACCTCGCCGCGCTCGAAATGACCTCCACCCTCCCCAACCGCCGGTACGCCGGTGGCGCGGAGCGACTCGGCGCCACCCCGGCGGCTGCTCGCTACTTCACCGAGCACGTCGAGGCCGACGCCGTGCACGAGCAGATCGCGGCTCATGACCTGTGCGACAGCTACGCGAACGACCACCCCGAAGCAGTGGCCGACATCCTCTTCGGCGCGGCCTGCTCCCTCGGCCTGGACAACCTGTTCGCCCAGCAACTCCTGGGCCGCTGGGAAGCCGACCGCACGGCGTTGAGCCGCACGGCCAGCTGACCGCCAGCTCTACCGGCTCCAGCGCCAGTCGCGAACCTCCGACAGATCTTCGCCGTACGTCGTGACGTGGGCGCGGTGCCGGGTCCGCTGGTCGGCGAACCACTGCCGCTCCGACACCGCGTGACTGCCCAGCGAAGGCACCCGGTCGATCACGTCCATCGCCAGGTGGAACCGGTCGAGGTTGTTGAGCACGACCATGTCGAACGGCGTGGTCGTGGTCCCCTCCTCGATATAACCGCGAACGTGCAGGTTCGCGTGGTTGTGCCGCCGGTAGGTCAACCGGTGGATCAGCCACGGATACCCGTGGTACGCGAAGATCACCGGCGTCTCCGGCGGGAACAGCGCGTCGAAGTCCCGATCGGTCAGCCCGTGCGGGTGCTCGGTCGCGTCCTGCAGCCGCATCAGGTCGACCACGTTCACCACCCGGATCTTCAGCTCCGGCAGGTGTTCGCGCAGCAGGTCGACCGCGGCGAGCGTCTCCAGCGTCGGCACGTCACCGGCGCAGGCCATCACCACGTCCGGCTCGCCGTCGTCGTTGCTGGCGAAGTCCCAGACGCCGATCCCGCGGGCGCAGTGCAGCGCCGCCGTGTCCCAGTCCAGCCAGCTCGGCTGCGGTTGCTTGCCTGCGACAACGACATTGACGTAGTTACGGGTCCGCAGGCAATGGTCCATCGTGGAGAGCAGGGTGTTGGTGTCCGGCGGCAGATAGACCCGCACCACCTCCGCCTTCTTGTTCACCACGTGATCGATGAAGCCGGGATCCTGGTGCGAGAAGCCGTTGTGGTCCTGGCGCCAGACGTGCGAGGTGAGCAGGTAGTTCAGCGACGGGATCGGCCGGCGCCAGTCCAGCCGGTTCACCGTCTTCAGCCACTTCGCGTGCTGGTTCACCATCGAGTCGACGATGTGCACGAACGCCTCGTACGACGAGAACAGCCCGTGCCGCCCGGTCAGCAGATAGCCCTCCAGCCAGCCCTGGCAGGTGTGCTCGCTGAGCATCTCCAGCACCCGCCCGTCGACCGCGAGATGCTCGTCGGTGTCCCGCCGGCCCGCGTTCCAGGCCTTGCCAGTGACGTCGTAGACCGCCGACAACCGGTTCGACTCGGTCTCGTCCGGCCCGACCATCCGGAAGTTCCGGTGCTCCGCGTTGGCGGTGAAGACGTCCCGCAGGAACGCCCCCAGCACCTTGGTCGGCTCACCGTCCTCGGCCCCCGGCGCCTTCACCGGTACCGCGTACTCCGCGATCGCCGGCAACTCCAGCTCGCGCGTGATCGACCCACCGTTGGCGTGCGGACTCGACCCCATCCGCAGCTTCGCCGACGGCGCCAACTCCAGCACTCCGGCCACCGGCCGACCGCCGGCCTCGAACAACTCGTCCGGCCGGTAACTCCGCAGCCAGTCCTCCAGCTGCCGAAGGTGCTCCTCATTCGTCCGTACGCCGGACAGCGGCACCTGATGCGCCCGCCACGTGTCCTCGACCGGTACGCCGTCCACCGTGTGCGGCCCGGTCCAGCCCTTCGGCGTCCGCAACACGATCATCGGCCACGCCGATCGCGGCGGCACGCCGTCGGTCGCAGTACGGGCTTCCAGTTGGATCTCGTCGATCCGGTCCAGGCAGCGGTCCATCGTGGCAGCCAGGGCCTGATGCACCGACGCAGGATCGGAGCCCTCGACCAGATAGGGGTCGTGACCGTAGCCCTGCAGCAGCGCGGTCAGCTCCTCGTCGCCGATCCGGGCCAGGATCGCCGGATTGGCGATCTTGTACCCGTTCAGGTGCAGGATCGGCAGCACCGCCCCGTCGCGGCGCGGGTCGACGAACTTGTTCGAGTGCCAGGACGTTGCCAACGGCCCCGTTTCCGCCTCGCCGTCGCCGACCACACAGGCGACCACGAGATCCGGGTTGTCGAAGGCGGCGCCGTACGCGTGGCTGAGCGAGTACCCCAGCTCGCCACCCTCGTGGATCGACCCCGGTACTTCGGGCGCCACGTGACTCGGGATGCCACCGGGGAACGAGAACTGCTTGAACAGTTTCGTCATCCCGGCCAGATCCTGCCCGGTGCTCGGGTACGTCGCCGACCAACTGCCCTCGAGCCAGCTGTTCGCCACGATCGCCGGGCCGCCGTGCCCCGGCCCGATCACGTACATCATCTCGCGCTCACGCTGCCGGATCACCCGGTTGAGGTGGGTGTAGAGCAGGTTCAGCCCTGGGGTCGTCCCCCAGTGCCCGAGCAGCCGCGGCTTGATGTGCTCAGGCCGCAGCGGCTCGGTCAGCAACGGGTTGTCCAGCAGGTAGATCTGGCCGACGGACAAGTAGTTGGCCGCCCGCCAGTAGGCGTCGAGGGCTTGCAACTCCTCGTCGCGCAGCGGGGTGGCGTCGATCAGTTGCACTGTGGTGCTCCCTTAGCGGCCGACAGCCTTCTCCAGCTCGGCCTTGCTCATCTTGGATCGGCCCTTGACGTTCTTCTGCCTGGCCTCGTTGTAGAGCTGTTCCTTGGTCCGGCCCTGGGCCCCGCTGTGGGACCGCAGACCGCCCCGCCGGCTGGACGAGATGTCGTGGGTGGAGCTTCGGCTCTTCTGCTTCGCCTCGCCGGAGCGGGCACGCTCCTTGTTGACCGTGCGAGCGGCGATCTCCTCAGCGGTGTCCTCGCTGCGGCCACTCTTCTTCAGCCCGGCCTTGATGTGCTCGTACTGCCGTTCGCGCTTCTTGCTCGATCCTGCTGGCATCTTCGTCTCCTCTCCGGCGTTTCGCTAGTACCCCACGGTCCGGACATCAATCAGAGGAGATACCGGTCCCCCGGCCGCACGACCCGCAGCCAGCACGAGCCGTAACCGTCGATCCGGTGCGGCAGGCTGCCGTCGGCCTCGACCGGCGTGGTTTCGCCGGTCAGCAGGTCGGTGACCCGGAGGCCGACACCGGCTCCGGCGACCGGCAGGACGACGTCGGCCGGCGTACCGGCGAAGTTGTGGACCGCGATCACCACCCCGTCCTCGTACTCCGAACGATGAGCGAAGACCGACGCGGAGTCGACATCGAGGATCGTGCACTCGCCCCAGGACAGCTCGGGGGCCTCCCGGTAGCGCCGGACCAGCAGCTTGATCCAGTTCAGCAGCGAGTCCGGGTCCTGCCGCTGATCGGCGACATTGACGTGCTCGGGCGAGAGCTCACCCTCCACCACCGGACCGGCCAGGTCGTCGGGGTCGGCGGTCGAGAAGCCACCGTTGACGTCCTTCGTCCACTGCATCGGAGTCCGTACTGCGCTCCGCCCCTCCGCGGCGAGGTTCTCCCCCATCCCGATCTCCTCGCCGTAGAACAGCACCGGCGTACCGGGTAGCGAGAACAGCAGGCTGTAGACCATCTTGATCCGGTCCAGGTTGTTGTCGAGCATCCCGGGCAACCGGCGCCGCAGCCCGCGGCCGTACAGCTGCATCTCCTTGTCCGGCCCGAAGGCGTCGAAGACCTCCTGCCGCTCGGCCTTCGACAGCTTGTCCAGCGTCAGCTCGTCGTGGTTCCGTACGAAGGTGCCCCACTGAGCCTCCTCCGGCGGCGCCGGCCGCTCCCGCAGCGCCTTGACCAGCTCAGCCGGCTCCGACCGCGCGAGTGACAGGTACAGCTTCTGCATCCCGATGAAGTCGAACACCATATTTAGCTCGTCGCCGTCCTCGTCACCGAAGAACGTCCGAGTGTCCTTGTACGACAGGTTCACCTCGCCGAGCAGCACCGCCTGACCGTTCCGCCGGGTCAGGAAGGCCCGCAGATCGCGCAGGTAGTCGTGCGGGTCGGCCAGATTCGCCGCGTCGGTCGAGCCGGCCGTGTCCAGCAGGAACGGCACCGCATCGACCCGGAAACCGGACAGGCCGAGCTGCAGCCAGAAGCCGATGATCTTCAGGATCTCGGCGCGCACCTCGGGGTTCGCGATGTCCAGGTCAGGCTGGTGCTTGTAGAACTGGTGCAGGTAGTACTGCCCGGCCTCCTCGTCGTACTCCCAGAGGCTGTCCTCCTGGTCGGGGAAGACGATCCCCTCGTGCTCGTTCGCCGGCGGCTGGTCTTGCCAGACGTACCAGTCCCGGTACTTCGAATCGCGCGACTTCCGCGCGCTCTGGAACCACGGGTGCTGGTCGGAGGTGTGGTTCACGACCAGGTCGGCGATCACCCGGATGCCGCGGTCCTGCGCGAGCGTGATCAGCTCGACCAGGTCACCGTGGGTGCCCAGGTTCGGGTCGACGCCGTAGAAGTCGGTGATGTCGTAGCCGTCGTCGCGATCGGGCGTCGGGTAGAACGGCATCAGCCACAGACACGTGACGCCGAGATCGGCCAGATGGTCGATCCGCTGCGACAGCCCGCGGATGTCGCCGCGGCCGTCGCCGTCGGTGTCGAAGTAGGTCTCGATGTCCAGGCAGTAGACGACGGCGTTCTTCCACCAGACGTCAGCGGTCTCGGTCAGCCTCACGGGCGGGTCACCTCCAGTTGCGGCAGCACCTTCGCGCCGAAGGCGTCCAGGAACTCCGACTGCTCCTGCCCGACGTGATGCAGGTAGATCGCGTCGAACCCCAGATCGGCGTACGCCTGCAGCCACTCGGCGTGCCGGCCCGGATCGGCCGAGATCCGTACCGCGTCGTGCATAGCCTCCGGGCTGACGTGCTCGGCCGCCAGGTCGAACGCCTCCGCGGTGTCGGTGTCCCAGCAGAACGGCGGAGCGAACACGTTGGACCGCCACTGCTCGTGCGCGATCCGGACCGCCTCGACCTCGTCCTGGTGATAGCTCACGTGCACCTGCAGGCACACCTTGCCGCGCCCGCCGTTGTCCTTGTACGCCGCGATCATCCGGCGCAGGTGGTCGTCGTCGCCGGACGGGATGGTGATCAGCCCGTCCGCCCAGGCAGCACTGCGCTCGGCAGTCGCCGTGGAGACCGCCGCGGCCAGCAGCGCGGGCGGCTCCTCCGGACGGGTCCAGACACGGGCCCGATCGACGGTCACCAGCCCGTCGTGGCTGACTTCCTCACCCTGCAACAGCTTCCGGATCACGTCGACGGACTCCTCCAGCCGCTGCTGCCGCACCTCCTTGCGCGGCCAGCCGCCACCGGTGATGTGCTCGTTGCTCGCCTCACCGGTGCCGAGCGCGGCCCAGAACCGGCCGGGGAACATCGACCCGAGCGTCCCGATCGCCTGCGCGATGATCGCCGGGTGGTAGCGCTGTCCGGGGGCGTTCACCACCCCGAACGACAGGTCGGTCGCCTGCAACGCGGCGCCCAGCCACGACCAGGCGAAGCCGGACTCCCCCTGCCGGGCGCTCCACGGGCTGAAGTGGTCGGAACACATCGCCGCGGTGAACCCCACCTGCTCGGCCCGCACCACCGCGGCCAACAGATCTGCGGGCGGGATCTGTTCGTGAGAAGCATGGAATCCGTAAACAGTCATCCTCCCCCGTGCCCACAGACCTGCCCGGCCATGCGGCCGGACAGGTCCGAGGTCAGATCACGGGTAGCTGACGACGTTCACCGGGACGGTCCCCGGCGGTGTGACACCACCCGTGTCGTTGATGACGTGGGTGATCGTGCCCTGGTAGTTCAGCGAGACCGTGCACAGGCTGTGGAACCGGACTCCTCCGTTGTTCGGCGCCTCGAACGCGTTGTACGCGCTCACCGACGGGTTGACGTTGAAGAAGTTGTAGCTGCCGAGCCCCCAGGCCTCGTGTGAGGTGACGTTGTCGCCGACCTTGTACGCCGCGTAGCCGTTCTTCCCGCTCGGCCGGTTCCAGCTGGCCTGGTTCGGCACGTCGTACGGCATCTCGTTCTGGAAGAAGATCGTCTTGCCGCCCTGGCCGTTCCAGATCACCTGGGTCTTCTGGTAGTGCTCGACGAACAGCCCGGTGGCCAGCACATTGTTGCCGTTGACAATCAATCCGGTGTCCCCGGTGGCCTGCGTCCACCCCCAGGTGCCCGCGTTGCCGTGGTCGGCGCGCCAGGCCCAGATGTGGTCGATGATCGTGTTGTGGCTGTTCACGATCAGGCTGGTGGTGGCGTGCCCGGCGATCGAGCCGCCGATCCGGAAGAAGACGTCCTGCAGGGTGGTCGGGTTCGAGGCGTGACTGGCCGAGGAGCCCGACGGGCCGACGGTCAGCAGCGCCGCGGAGTTCGTCGTACCGGCGTCGAACAGGATGCCCTTGATCTTGACGCCGTCGACGTCGGCGACCTGCATGGCGTTGACCCCGTTGTCCGGGATCAGCGTCGGGTAGCCGATGCCGAGCACGACGGTGTTGGCCCGGGTCACGTTCAGGGTCTGGTTGAGGTGGTAGATGCCCGGGGTGAAGAACAGGTTGCAGCCCGAGGCCAGCGCGGCGTTGATGGTCGACGCGGTGTCGCCCGCCTTCACCACGTAGAACTGGCTCATCGGGATCGAGGTGCCCGGGGTGGAGCCGTTCGCCCAGCTCGCGCCGGACGCGTTGGTGCGCAGCGACGGCGTGAACACGCGGTACTTTCCGGCGCTGTCAAGGTAGAGGTACGGCACGTCGCGGGAGACCGGCGTGGTGGCCAGGGTGGTCTCGGGCGGGTTCGGGAAGGTGGTCGGCGGAGCTCCCGGCGTACCGGAGAAGACCATGTTCCAGACGCCACCGGCCCAGCTGCCGAGGTTGCTGTCCCGGGTGTACCACTGCTGCTGCGAGATGGAGGCCGTCTGGCCCGACACCTTGGTGTCGGCGATGTAGCCGCCGCTGGCGAAGCCGTAGCTGGCCGGGTAGAGCTGCAGGTTGCCGCGGATGTCCATCCGGCGGAACGGCGCCGCCTGCGCGACCGCCCAGCGGTTGGAGCCGCCGATCGGGTTCACTGCCATGTTCTCCGCGGACCGCCAGAAGTTCTGCAGCGCGACGCCCTGGTCGGACTCGTTGAAGGCGTCCACCGTGATGGCGCCGTTGATGACCACGTCACCGGGGTTCTGGCCGAGGCCCGCGACCGAGGTGTAGTAGCCGACGTCGTCGTGCACGCTGTACGCGCCGGGCTTGAACAGGTGCGCGATCCGCCCGTTGCCCATCTGGTGCGCCAGGGTGTCCTTCTGCGCGTTGAAGTCGGCGTCCAGCTGCGCCTGGATGGTCGCGGCCGGCATGCTCGGGTCGAAGATCCGGGTGTTCGGGCCGAAGTTCGGCACGTCGGGCTGGGTGGTGCAGCTGACCTGCGTGGTGCCGATCGTGTACGTCGCGCTCGCGACGGCGGAGTTGGCCAGACCGGACTTGATCCCGATCGCGTTCACCGTCCGCGTCGACGGCACGCTGATCGGCCCGGTGTACAGGGTGGAGGACGCGGTCGGGGTGGAGCCGTCGACCGTGTAGCGGATGGTCGAGCCGGAGGTGGCGGTGGAGATGGTCACCGTCTGGGCCGACGTGTAGCTGCCGCCCGCCGGGGAGAAGGTCGGCGTCGCCACCGGGGTGCCGATGACATAGCCCGCGGTCGCGACCGCCGAGTTGGCCGAGCCGGACTTGAGGCCGATCGCCTTCACCGTCTTGTTGCTGGTGATCGAGATCGCGCCGCTGTAGAGCGTCGACGACGCGGTCGGCGTGGAGCCGTCCAGCGTGTAGCGAATGGTGGCGCCCGAGGTGGCGGTCGAGATCGTCACCGACTGCGCGGTCGGGTAGGTCCCGGCGGCCGGCGAGAAGGTCGGCGTCGCGACCGTCGTCGTACCGCCGCCGTGGGTGTAGCTGAAGTGCGGCGTGTCGTACTGCGGCCCGCTCTTCTCGTAGGTGAACCAGTAGTCGATGGTGCTGCCCGTGGACAGCCCGCTGACGGTCTTGCGCCAGGTGCCGCCGGACAGGTCCATCCGGAAGTTCTGCTGGCCCTGCCCCGCGACGACGTAGTGCACGTCGACGTAGACCGCCGCGGTGGTCGGAGTGAACGAGATCTGGGCCTGGGTCGCGTTCAGCGAGGTGGCGGACTGCGTGTAGTCGTCGGCCGCTGTCGCCACGCCACCCACCAGGAGGGTCGAGCAGACAGCCAGCACGAGCGCGACGATCGCGGCGCGCCAGCGCGGGCGACGTCGACGGGTTCTTTGGGGGTCAGGGGTCACGGGAACCACCTCCGGGGGCGGAATGCAGGAGGATGAGAGTGAGAGCGCTCTCACGTTCCGGTGAATGTAGACCTCTTTCCGCCCGCGCGGAAGAGCGCGGAAGCCGCCAGTACGTTTGACCTGTCGGCAATACGCTCGTATTGTCAGGGATATGAACCTATCGGAGACCGACGACGCCGATCTGACCGGCCGGGCGAAGGTCAGGAACGCCGCGCTGCGGCAGTTCGCCACCGGCGGCTTCGCCGGTACTTCGCTGCGCTCGGTGGCCGCGGCGGCCGGGGTCTCCGTCGGCCTGGTGCAGCATCACTTCGGCACCAAGGCGAAGCTGATCGAGGCCTGTGACAGCTACACGGTGGAGTTCATCCGGCGGGAGACGCAGGCCGGGATCGTCGAGCGGCGACTCGAGGACCCCGAGTTCCTGTCCGCGGAGTACCGCGGCGCGCCGCCCGTGATGGCCTACCTGTCCCGGGCCCTGGTCGACGACTCCCCCGGCGCGGCGGCGATGTTCGACGAGATGGTGGCCATCGCGGTCGAGCACCTCGGCCCGGGCGACCAGCGCGCGACCGGGGACGACGCCGTACCGGCCCGCACGCTGGCCGCCGTACTCACCGCGATGAAGCTCGGTCTCACGATCCTGCACCAGCACCTGGTCCGCTCGCTCGAACTGGACGACACCGAAGCCGGCCGGCAGCGGATCAGCGCGGCACTGCTCGCCCTGATCGGCCCCGGCCTGACCGGGAGCGGCGCGGAGATCGCCCAGCTCGCGGAGAAAGGCCTGCACGGACTGAAGCACAACCAGTGAGAGGAAGAGCATCATGCGAGTCGAAACCGTCAACTACACCAGCGCCGGCCTGACCTGCGCCGCGGATCTCTACCTGCCCGACACTCCCGGACCGGTCCCCGGCGTGGTCTGCGGGGAGAGCGGGGTGAAGGTCAAGGAGATGATCGCCGCGCCGGCGAAGTACCTGGTGGAGGCCGGGTTCGCCGTGCTGGCGATCGACTACCGCAGTACCGGTGGCAGTGAGGGAGAGCCGCGCGGTCAACTCTTCCCCGAGCAGCAGGTGACCGACTTCCGCAACGCGATCTCGTACCTGCAGGGCCGCGACGAGGTCGACGCCGACCGGATCGGGATCTGGGGCAACAGCGTCGCGGGATCGGTGGTGATCCAGACCGCGGTCCTCGACCGGCGGATCGGCTGCGTGGTGGCGCAGAGCCCGTCGATGCTGAACGGGTGGTCGGCCACTCTCAAGATCGCCGGCAGTCCCGCGTTCGGCAAGCTGCGCGACTCCCTACAGGCCGACTTCGAGCAGCGGGCCGGCAGTCACGACGGTCAGGCCGTGCCCTGGTTGCAGTTCGGTAAGGCTGGTGACGAGGTCAGCCAGAGCTACGTCGACCTGGCCGACAGCTACCCGAGCTTCCGCAACGAGATCCTGCTCGAATCGCACGAGCACTTCCTCACCTGGGCGCCGGAGTACCTGATCGACCGGCTGGCGCCCACCCCGTTGCTGATCGTCACCAACGGCGGTCCGGACCCGTACCACGAGCTGTCCGAGGTGCAGACCTCGTTCGCGAAGGCCGGCCAGCCCAAACACCTCGAGATCCTGCCCTTCGACGCCATGGGCCTGTACTCCGAGCCCGGGCTGGGCGCCGCGATGAAGCAGGCCGTCGACTGGTTCGACCGGTACCTGCGGCGGACGCCGCTGCCCGCGCTGTCGCCCAAGGCCCAGGACATCTCGCTCACCGCCGGGGCCCAGCGGTGACAGTGGTATGCGACGGTCGGTGACCATCGCCACTCCCGGTCCGTCCCGGCCGGTCGGCCTACTAAGGTGGGAACTGCCTCACGGGGTGGCCCGGGAGTGACATCGACGGAGCAGAGGACAGACGCGAGTGACTGAGTCGACCATCATCTACACCCATACGGACGAGGCCCCGGCCCTGGCGACGTACTCGTTCCTGCCGGTGATCCAGGCGTACGCCGCGCAGGCCGGGGTAGGCGTGGAGACCCGGGACATCTCGCTGGCCGGGCGGATCATCGCCGTCTTCGGCGACCACCTGACCGAGGACCAGCGGATCCCGGACGCGCTCGCCGAGCTCGGCGCGCTGACCAAGACGCCGGGCGCGAACATCATCAAGCTGCCGAACGTCTCCGCCTCGGCCCCGCAGCTGAAGGCCGCGATCGCCGAGCTGCAGAGCCAGGGCTACGCGCTGCCGGAGTACCCGGACGAGCCGAAGACCGACGAGGAGCGGGAGATCCGCACCCGCTACGACAGCACCAAGGGCTCGGCCGTGAACCCGGTCCTGCGCGAGGGCAACTCGGACCGCCGCGCGCCCGCCTCGGTGAAGAACTACGCCAAGACCCACCCGCACCGGATGGGTGCCTGGACCGCCGACTCCAAGACCAACGTCGCGACGATGGCCGGCGGCGACTTCCGCTCGACCGAGAAGTCGCTGGTGCTGGCGGCCGACGACACGCTGCGGATCGAGTTCGTCGGGGCCGACGGCGCCACGACCGTACTGCGGGAGTCGATCCCCGTGCTCGCCGGCGAGGTCGTCGACTCCTCGGTGATGCACGTCGCCGCGCTGGACGAGTTCCTGACCGCCCAGATCGCCCGGGCCAAGGCCGACGGCGTGCTGTTCTCGGTGCACCTGAAGGCCACCATGATGAAGGTCTCCGACCCGATCGTGTTCGGCCACGTGGTCCGCCGGTTCTTCCCGAAGACCTTCGAGCAGTACGGCGCGACGCTGGCCCCGGCCGGCCTGTCCCCCAACGACGGTCTCGGCGGGATCTATCACGGCCTGGCCGCGCTGCCCGACGGCGACGCGATCAAGGCCTCGTTCGACGCCGAGCTGGCCGACGGCCCGGAGCTGGCGATGGTCGACTCCGACAAGGGCATCTCCAACCTGCACGTGCCGTCCGACGTGATCGTCGACGCCTCGATGCCGGCCATGATCCGCACCTCCGGCCACATGTGGGGCCCGGCCGGCGACGAGCAGGACACCCTCGCGGTGCTGCCGGACAGCAGCTACGCCGGCATCTACCAGGTCGTCCTGGACGACTGCCGCGAGAACGGCGCGTTCGACCCGGCGACGATGGGCTCGGTCCCGAACGTCGGCCTGATGGCGCAGAAGGCCGAGGAGTACGGCAGTCACGACAAGACCTTCGAGCTGGCCGCGGCCGGCACCGTCCGGCTGGTCGATGCCGAAGGCAACGTAGTACTGGAGCAGGAGGTCGCCGCCGGCGACATCTTCCGCGCCTGCCAGACCAAGGACGCGCCGATCCGGGACTGGGTCAAGCTGGCCGTCACCCGGGCCCGCGCCACCGGTAGCCCGGCGGTGTTCTGGCTGGACGAGACCCGCGCCCACGACGCGCTGCTGATCACCAAGGTCACCGAGTACCTGACCGAGTACGACACCGAGGGCCTGGACCTGAAGATCCTGGCGCCGGTGGAGGCGATCAAGTTCTCGCTGGACCGGATCCGGCGCGGCGAGGACACCATCTCGGTGACCGGCAACGTGCTGCGTGACTACCTGACCGACCTGTTCCCGATCCTCGAGCTGGGCACCAGCGCGAAGATGCTGTCGGTCGTCCCGCTGATGGCCGGCGGCGGTCTGTTCGAGACCGGCGCGGGTGGCTCGGCGCCGAAGCACGTGCAGCAGCTGGTGAAGGAGAACTACCTGCGCTGGGACAGCCTGGGTGAGTTCTTCGCGCTGGCCGCGAGCTTCGAGCACCTGGCCCAGACCACCGGCAACGCCCGGGCCCAGGTCCTCGCGGACACCCTGGACCGGGCGACGGCGACCTTCCTGAACGAGGACAAGTCGCCGACCCGTCGCGTCGGTGGCATCGACAACCGCGGCAGCCACTTCTTCCTGTCCCTGTACTGGGCCCAGGAGCTGGCCAAGCAGACCGACGACGCCGAGCTGGCGAAGTCGTTCACCGAGGTGGCCGAGACGCTGACCAGCAACGAGCAGACCATCATCGGCGAGCTGCAGGCCGTGCAGGGCAGCCCGGTCGACCTGGGCGGCTACTACCAGCCCGACCCGGCCAAGGCGGCCGCGATCATGCGCCCGTCGAAGACCTGGAACGACGCCCTGGCCACCTTGGCCTAGTCAATGAAGTGAAACGTCGGATGCGGGTGCATCAGGAACTCGTGGTGCGAGATGTTCCACGCGTAGGCACCCGCTAACCCGAACAGGACCCGGTCGGCGGCGCGAATGACGCCGACCGGGACCCGGGAAGCCAGCACGTCCTTCGGCGTACAGAGCTGACCGGTGAGGGTGACCAGTCCTCTCGCGACGGGCCGTGGCCACGAGTGCGGCCAGCGATTCACGTTGAGCACCATGAACGGCTGGTCGTGGCCCTTCGTGGCCGGCGTACGCAGGTGATGCGTGCCGCCCTTGACCACCGCGAAGTCCTCGCCGTGGCTGCGCTTCACATCCAGTACCTCGGTCACATACCAGCCGCAGTACGCCGTGAGCGCGCGTCCGGGCTCGAGTCGCAGCGTCAGCCCGGGATGCCAGTCGAGCAGCTTCTTCAGGCCCGCTCCGAAGGCGACCCAGTCGAAGAGCGCCGTGGAATCGGCGTAGTCGACAGCCATGCCACCACCGATGTTGACCTCGCTGAAGGTGTGGCCGTAGCGCTCGGCGAACAGCTTCGACCACTCCACGATCTGCTCGGCCAGCAACAGTTGCTCACTGGCGGCCAGCCCGCTGGCCAGGTGAGCGTTGATGCCCTGCAGCCGCAACTGCTCGCCGAGCGGTCCTGCCAGCAGTTGCATGCACTCGTCCGCGCCCAGAGGATCCAGCCCGAACGGACTCGGCCGCCCGCCCATCGCGAGCGAGACCTTGTCCAGCGAACCGGCCACCACCGGCAGATTCACCCGGAGCAGGATGTCGAGCGTGACCTCGGGCATCCCAGCCAGCGCGGCGGCCAACTGATGGATCTCCTGCACGCTCTCCACATGCCACCGGTGCACGCCAACCTGGAGCGCCGCCGCGATCTCGGTCATCGTCTTGCCCGGTCCCCCGAAAGCCAACCGCGCGGCAGGCTCAGCCTGGTGAACGTGCGCCAACTCTCCCCCGCTGGACACCTCGAAGCCGTCCACGATCCCGTGCAACGTGGTCAGGACGGCCGTCTCGGGGTTGGCCTTCGCCGCGTAGTACAGCTCGACCCGGTCCGGCAGCGCGGCGCGGACCCGAGTCACATGAGTTCGCAGGGCGGCCAGGTCGTACACGTACGCCGGGAACGCCTCCGGTTCCAGCGCCGCGACGAAATCACGGACCGCAGCCGTCATCGCCGGTTCCAAGCGGCCGGCCGAGCTGCCGCTGCCAGCACCGACTCGGCGATCGGCGACGGCAGCAGCACGTACTCCGCCTCGCGGTCGGCCTTGCGGGCCCAGCGGATCAGCATGTTGGCCTTGGCAGGCAGCGGAACACCGGCGAGCAGCGCGCTCAGCCTCGGCCGGCTGCCGTGCTCATCGGCGTACGACTGCAGGGTGGCTCGCACGGTCTCCCACAACTCGCCTTCCAGCTCCGGGTACTGGTCTGCGATCGCGGCGAGCACCTCGGAGACGTTGTTGACCAGCAGGCAGTAGACGACCCGGTCCCAGCCGCGCTGTGCGTCGTACGTCATCGGCTGGGCGACATCGAGCGGCAGCTGGGCCAGCAGCGCCGCGTTCTGGTCGGGCACCAGCTTGGTCCCCTCCATGTCGCGGAAGAGGATCTGGGCCGGGTGATTGCTGTCGTCCACGCAGACCATCACGTTCTGCAGGTGCGGCTCCAGCACGACGCCGTGGTCGAAGTACGCGGCGAGGACGGGCGGAAGCAGCAGCCGCAGGTACGTCGTCCACCAGGTCAACGCTTCCTCGGGGCCGGCGCCGTCGAGCAGCCGCGAGATCTGCGCCGAGCTGGTCGGGTACTCGTCGGCGACCGCGGCCGCGAGCAGCGGGGTCAGGCCGGGGCGTACGACGCTGTCCAGGCTGTCGCGGACGATCAACCCGAAACCCTCGAACAGCGAGACGTCCGGCGTACCGTCCGGGCCCGGCAGGCCCAGCGTGCGGAACGCGGGCTCGCGCAGCATCGCAGCGTCGGGGAATCGAGCGGCCAGGTCGTCGAGGGCCGGTGCCAGCAGTCTGGTGATCGCGACGGCGCCAGTCAGCTCGTACGCGGCGTTCTTGCGCAGGCAGTTGGTGATCCGGACATTCAGGCTGAACTTCAGGAACGCCTCCGCGCCGTGCAGCGTGCGCACCGAGGCCGTCGGGGTGAAGTGGCCGCCACCAGTCCCGAGATCGAGTACGTCGCCGCGCGCGAGGGCACCGCGCAAGGCCTGGTTGTCCTGCAGCAACTCGTACTGCCACGGGTGCGCCGGCAGCACGCGGTACCCGGCGGGTACGTCGTACAGGTTGTCGAGCAGTGCGGTCGCCTGGTCGGTGAGGCTCTCCTCGGCGAGCAGCTCTTCGCGGACCGCGAGGTAGCGCAAAGGGAAGGACGCGCGAGCCTCCGGCGCGTAGTTGGTCCACGAGTCCGCACCTTCCGACCGGGACTTGGGCGCGGGGTGGAAGCGGTGGCCGAAGACCAGCGCCTGCTCGGACTCCAGGTAGCGGTCCGGGCCGGCCTCGCCGCGGCTCTCCAGCGCGTTCGTGACGCCCTCGTGGCTCAAGGCGACCTGCTCGAGGAACTCCTCGTTGCCGAAGCCGCTGCGCAGCGCCAGCTCCTGACCGACGTACTCGGCGAGCTGCTGCCAGCTGAGCTCGGTCCAGCCGAGCGGGCCCTCGGTGGCGACCGGGCCGGTGAACCGGTGGGCGCCGATCAGCGAGGTACGCCGGAGCGCGACGCGGAGCAGAGCGCCGCACCGCGGAAGGCGGATCAGCAGGTGGCCGTCGATCACGGTGCCCTGGTGCTCAGGGCTGGAGACCTCGCGGAGGACGCAGTTCAGCAGGGTGTGCGCGACGACGTGGTCAGCGCTGGGCAGCTTGGTGCCGGTTGAGGTGATCGACTGTGCGGACGCAGGCATATATGGCTCCAGGAGAGGACGAGGGGCGAAAACGACGAAGGGCGCGCACAGCGCGGTGACCGGCAGCGGGCAGCGAGAGAAAGGCCATCCCTAAATACTGCCGGTCCGAAGGGATCCGTGGCGGGGACGCGGTGGTCATCGCGCGTCCGCCGCGCCACGGAGGTAGTTCGGGCCGGTGGTGTAGTGCTTGTTGATGTCGGCGGCGCCTGAGCGCGCCTTGCTGAGCAGCGTTCCGGCCGTCACCATCGCCTTGATCGGCAGCCGATCGGCATCGAGCAGGTCGGCGCGCAACGCGGCGCCGTCGGTTCCGAGGGCGTCGACGGCCTCGGTCAGCCGCTGCCGCAGTACGCCGAGGGAGCGCTCCACCGGGATCCGGTCGGCCAGCGCGAAGGCGAGAGAAGCCGCGCAGAGATGGACCGTGATGGTGGTGAACAGGTCGGTCAGCGGGCGATCCCCGTCGGTGAAGACTCGGGCATCGTCGAACACCTCGACCGGCAGGCTCGCGGCCAACCGGGCCGGATTGATCCGCAGCCCGTCGTTGTCCTTGTAGAGCAGTCGGATCCGGGTCACGCCGTCGACCCGGTCGAGGACGAGCGAGGTGTTCTGCTGGTGCGACTCCAGCGCGATGCCGTAGCGGAAGAGGGTGGTCTGCCAGTCGAACAGCAGGACCAGGAAGGCGTCGTACAGGGCGAGGAGGTCGCTGCCGTAGAAGGTGTCCGCGAGCTGCTCGATGACGAGTCGGCCGCTCGGCGCGGTGGCGGGCAAGGCGGCCAACGGCACGATCACCGCATCATCAAGGTCGGTCGGATAGCGGCGCAGCAGGACGGCCAGCAGCTCGTCGCCGCTCTCCCAATAGGTCTGCTCGTCGGCGTTGAGAATCGTGGTGGCGAACCGCGGCTCCTGCTTGATGACACTGAGCATCAGCCGCTCCCCCGCCGCTCCATCCGGCAGGACACCCGCCTTGATGGTCCGGCGATTGCGTACGCCGAGGGTCGCGGTCGCCAGCGGCAGCTTGAGGTGATGCCGGGGATCCTGGACGACGGCCACACTCCGCATGGACAGCGTCGGCACCACGTCCAGGTACGGCTCAGGTCCCTTGACTCCGTTGACTGCCTGCAGCGTCAAGGGATGCACCGGCAGTGTCAGATATCCGCCTAGCTCGGGCAGCCCGATCTGCGCCGGGGTCGGCCACCACGGCGGCAACTCCTTGCCCTGGAAGGCAACTCCGTCACTCGGCACTGCGATCCAGCGCAGCTTGAACGAAGGATGGAACTCGGGCGCATAGCGCTCCAACTGGTCTTCGGTGAGCCCCGACCGCCCCCGCGCGGTCGGGTAGACAGGGTGGTCCACGAAGGCGGCCAGCGTGTCCTGAGCGAGCGAGTCGCCCAGGCCTGTCCACTGTGCCGGGTCGCTGCCGTACCGAGCACCCAGCGCGGCTACCACGCTTGGCTGCACCTGGTCGTGCAGGTCCATAGTGGCGAGTGTCTGCCGGCATTCCTCGGCGAAGGCGTCGTAGCCGCCCTGGTCCTGCGGGTCGGCGCGCTCACGCAGTACTGCGATGAGGTGGTCGAGGCCGGTGACTGGCTGGCCGTTGAGCTCCAGGAGTGGCAGGCGAGCGGCGTACTCGCACTGGAAGCCTTCCTTGACGACCGGCAGCGCCAAGTCCTCGCCGCGCAACCACAAACCGTCGGCCCGCTCGTCCAGCGTGCCGACCTCGAGCACGCCCTCGCGAAGGAGCGCGGACAGCACCCGTAGGGTGAGCCGGTCTTCAGCGCTCACGGGGTGATCTCCCAGCGGTGAGCCTCGAGGAACTCGGCGGCGACCCGCCGTACTTCGTCCAGGTCGGGTCCGATCGTCTCGATCACGCCGAGGTAGTCCCGGTTGGTGCCGTGCAGCGGATGAGTCTCGCCGATCGCCCGCAGCGGACGGTACGAGAGCTCGACGCCGTCGATCACCTGGTCGGTTGCCTCCGGGGCCGTGGTCAGCGTGCCGGCCTGGTCGGCGCAGAGGTAGAAGCTGTGGGTCAGCAGGCCGCTGCGGATGCCGAGGTCGGCCGGCAGCGCCTCGCCGAGGTGGACGCGGAGTACCAGTTCGAAGTACGGGATGCCGAGCAACCTGGGCAGCAGCAGATCGAGACGGTCGCCGATCGCGCGGTAGTTCACCTCGATGATCCGCGCCCGGCCATCGGCCTGGATGACGAACTCGGTGTGGCAGGCGCCGAGCCCCACCCCGACCTCGTCGAGCTGCGCGAGGATCTGGTCGACCACCGGCTGCGGGTGCTGGGGGACGAACTCCAGCAGCTTCTCGATGAAGGTGGGCAGCAGCACCTCGGTCCGGAACCCGCCGACCACGTGACGCGTGGTGGCGTCGCCGAGCGTCTCCAGCGTGCAGAGCTGACCTTCGAGGTACTCCTCGATCACCAGCCCACCGGTCGGGCGGCGCTCGCGGATCCCCCGCGCGGCGGCCAGCAACTGGTCGAGGTTCTCGGCCAGCGCCACGTCCTCGCTGGCGACTCCCTCCCGCGGCTTGACGATGCAGGGGAACGGGATGTCCAGCTCGGCCAGCTCAGCGGGATCGTTGCCAGGAGCCACTTCCGCGGACCGGACGGTGTCCAGCCCGGTGGCCGCCAGGTGCCGCCGCAGCTGGGCCTTGTTCTTGGCGCGGAAGGTCGCCTTCCAGTCCTTGGCCGGCAGCCCGAAGTACTGCGCGGCCAGGGCGGTCTGGGTCTGCAGATGGTCGCTGTTGCTGAAGATCGCGGCCGGCGGATGATGCCGGGAGACGAAGCTGATCACCTCGCGGAAGTCCCGCGGGTCCAGCTCGACCACCTCCGGGACCACGGCCAGTCCGGCGTAGGCGCGCCGGTGGGGTTCGGCGTGATCCGTGATCACGGTGACGTCGAGACCGAGGCGCTGGGCCGCAGGCAGGAATCCTTCCGTGACGGAATCGGTCGGTGGCAGGGCGAGCAGGTACAACCGCATAGTGACCTATGTTAGGTAAGGGTCACCTAAAGGCTCAACCGGGATCAGATCAATGCCGTTGGCAACGATGTCGCGTGCACGATCTGCAGGCTGCTGACCGCCCGGGTCAGGACGACGTAAAGCCGTTGCAGGCCACGCGGTTCGGCCGCCACGATCTGGGCCGGCTCGGCCACGACGACCGAGTCGAACTCCAGTCCCTTCGCGAGTGTGGCCGGGACGCAGACCAGCCGGGAGGTGTCCATCTCGTCCTCGGTGGCGCCGAGCAGCGCGGGCTGCAGACCGGCCTCGACGAGCGCATCACGGAGGGCGGCGACTTGGTCGTCGGCGGCGATCAGGGCGACCGATCCGTCTCCGGCCAACGCAGTACGGCAGGCTTCGACGAGAGCCGGCACGAAGGTGTCTTCACCGGTGCGGGCGATGGTTAACGCGTCAGCGACCGTACGCACCCCACGCGGTACGCCGAGCGTCGGGGCGATCTGCGGCAGCAGTTTCGCCGCGAAGTTGATGATCTGGTCAGGGACGCGGAACCCACGATCGAGCTCGACCACCAGTGCGTCGGACTTCCCGAGATGACCGAGGACTCGCTCCCAAGGCCCGGCCGCCGCTGCGGCGGTTGCTTGCGCAAGATCTCCGAGGACGGTCGCGGAGCCAGTGCGGCACCGTCGTCCCAACGCGCGCAGTTGCATGGCTGACAGGTCCTGCGCCTCGTCCAGGACGAGGTGGCCGAGCGAACCCGAACGGCGCTCGATCAGGTCTTCCAGTTCGTCGAGCAGCAAGATGTCGGCCGCCGACCACTTCGCCGACTTCCAGGAGCGGGCCGGCTTCTGCCAGAGCAGGTCCGCGCACTCGTCCGCGCTGAACTCGTCACCCGCGCACTGCGCCAGGAAGTCGGCGTCGGACAGCAACCGATGCAGGACCTGCGCCGGGGCGACGCGCGGCCAGACCGTGTCGAGCATCGCCTTCACCGGCTTGGACCGGGCCACGGCGTTCTGGGTCCGGTCGTCCGGCGACTCACCCCGCTGCTCCATCAACACCAGTACTGCGTGCGCGATCCGCTGCGCCAAGGCATCCCGGCCGGGAGCGTACCGGGTGGACTCGCGCAGGGCCGCGACGATGTCGACCACCTCGTAGTCGTGCACCCGGAAGCGCTGGGAGCCCTTGCTGTAAAGGATTCCCTCGGTCGGAGCGGTGACGTAGGACCACAGCGCGCGGTGCAGCACGCCGGCCATCCGGACGTCGCTCTTGAGTCGCGCGGCCGCGGGCTCGTCGGTCGCCGTCGCGGGCTGGTTGATCAGTTCGTCGATGGTGATCTGCCGGACGTCGACCTCACCGAGGGCCGGCAGCACCTTGCGAATGTAGGAGAGGAAGGAACGGTTCGGCCCGACGATCACGACGCCACCTCGCGTCAGCCGCTCCCGCTCGGTGTAGAGCAAATAGGCGACCCGGTGCAGACCGACGGCCGTCTTGCCGGTGCCAGGGGCACCTTGCACGCAGACGCTCGGATGCAGCGGCGCCCGGACCAGGTCGTCCTGCTCGGGCTGGATGGTGGCCACGATGTCGCGCATCGGCCCGGTCCGCGGTCGCTCGATCTCGGCGCGCAGGAAGGCGTCGGCCTGATCGGTCTCGCCGGCCCCGATCAGCGGCTCGTCCTCGAAGCCGGTCAGCTCGGCGACGTCGGAGAACCCGTACCTCCGGCGCATCAGAACGTGTTGCCTGTCGCTGCGGGTCGCCCGGTAGAAGGGCACCGAGACCGGCGCCCGCCAGTCGATCACCAGCGGCGTCCCGCTGCCGTCGTGGACGTGCCGGCGACCGATGTAGATCAGGTCGATCCCCTCGATGGTGCCGGCCTCGTAGTCGAGCCGCCCGAAGAACAGCGGGACGTCCGGCAGATCGAGCAGCGCCTGGGTGCGCATCCGCTTGGCCCGCTCGTTCGCCTCGTTGGTGAAGCGCTCGTCGTTGTCCTCGCCGCCGATCAGCGGGACGTCGCGCTCCTCCACCTCCTGGTGCATCCGGGCCAGGGCGGCCCGAGCCTCGGCGAGGAAGGCCCGCTCGGCGTCGAGCTCGGGAGCGGCGACAGGACGGAGTACTGGCATGGAAGGAGCCTCTGTTCGTGACGGAACGACGGGACTGGCGGCGGTAACAGATCCCGCCCCGGAGCAGTCCGGTTCGATTCGATCCTTCACGTAGTGCTCGGAAGCCACCCGAAAAGACAGACCGGCGACGCTACCAGCGCGCCCTGGGCCCGGCAACCCGATTATTCGGCCGGGGCCTCGTCGAGCCGGTTCTGGAGCAGCTCGGCCAACGGCAGCGACTCACCGTCGCGGGCGCCCTGCCCGACGTTCAGCGGTGGGTCGGACGGCAGCAGCTTCACCCCGAACAACCGCGCCTT
This sequence comes from Kribbella sp. NPDC056861, assembly GCF_040687575.1. Taxonomy (NCBI): domain Bacteria; kingdom Bacillati; phylum Actinomycetota; class Actinomycetes; order Propionibacteriales; family Kribbellaceae; genus Kribbella; species Kribbella sp. NPDC056861. Next base: position 246,440 of record NZ_JBFBNQ010000005.1, read on the forward strand.
CAGGCTGGCGGGAGTGCCGAGGATGTAGAAGTTGCCCTCGACATCCAGCCCGAGCGACCGGTTGCGCTTCAGGTACCACCCCGTCAGGCCGGTGCGGTAGCTCGCTCCGCTCCCCACCACCTGCGCCCGCAACGGGCCGGGCTCGATCCCCCGGGCCGTCAGCTCGGCGCGGAAATCCGCCAGCAGGCCGCGGGCCTTCGCGGTCTCGGCCGCCCGCCGCCGGGTCAGCGCGGCCGCCTGCTCGATGGAGGCATCCCGCCGCCGGTCCCGCCAACTCGCCTCGTTCTCCACCCGGCCACTCTACGGGCCGCCAGAATTGTTGCCTGCCGCAACAGCATTACGCGCTGCGGTCGGGCTGGTCCGCTCCGCAACGTCCGGACATTGCCGCCGGACCTATCCGTGACCCGCGATGCCTGGACAACGCATTCGGCTGGCTGTGTACTCAGCCCTGACCAGCTTGTAGGAGGTGGGGATGGCGGGGATCCGGCTGGACGCGGTCTCGAAGGTGTACGACGGGAACTATCTCGCCGTCGACGGTGTCTCACTGGACGTCGGCGACGGCGAGTTCATGGTGCTGCTCGGGCCGTCGGGGTGCGGCAAGACCACGCTGCTGCGGATGATCGCCGGCCTGGAGGAGATCACCGCCGGCGAGCTGTGGTTCGGCCGGACCCAGGCCACCATGCTGTCGCCGAAGGAGCGCGGGGTCGCGCTGGTGTTCCAGAACGGCGCGCTCTACCCGAACCGGACCGCGCGGGAGAACATCATGTTCCCGTTGCGGATGGCCGGCGAGGACGTGCACGAGGCCAGCGAGAAGGCGGCCGGGCTGGCCCGGATCCTGCGTATCGACGCCGCGCTGGACCGGTTGCCCAGGACACTGTCCGGCGGTCAGCGCCAGCGGGTCGCGATCGGCCGGGCGATCGTCCGGAAACCGAAGATCTTCCTGATGGACGAGCCGCTGTCCAACCTGGACGCGACGATGCGGACCGAGCTGCGGCAGGAGATCGGCGCGATGGCGCGCGATCTCAAGGTGACCACGGTCTACGTCACCCACGACCAGATCGAGGCGCTCACCCTGGCCGACCGGATCACCGTGATGCGGGACGGCCGGATCGAGGACGTCGGCACCCCCGACGAGGTCTTCAACGACCCGGCCACCGCCTTCGCCGCCGGCTTCCTCGGCACGCCGCGGATCAACCTGATGTCCGCGACCGTCCGGGTCACCGCGCACCACCGGGTCAGCCTCGACTTCGGCTCCCAGTCCATCCAGCTGCCGCCGATCGACAAGCGGTCGCTGATCCTGAGCAGCCACGACGGCGAAAAGGTGATCGTCGGCGCCCGCTCCGACGCGTTCACGCCAGCAGCGGACGGCGCGAGCCCCGCTCAGCTCACCGGCCGGCTGCGGACGCTGGAGTTCCACGGCAACCAGTGGATCGCCTTCATCGAGTGCGGCATCGACATGGTCAACGCCGACCTGATCGGCCTGGCCACCGCGCCGAAGAAGACCAGGCGGCCGCTCGCCCTCAACGGCGGCTCGCCGAACCGGCACGTGGCACCCCACATGTCCGGCCTGAGCAACCGGCTGTCGGCGATCGGGACCAAGGCCAGATCCCGCCTCGGCCGGCCGGACAAACCGGCCGCGCTCGAGCCGCTGGCGACCCCGACCCACCGCCGCGCCGACCTGGTGATCGAGATCCCGGCCGGCGCCGGACTCCAGACCAACACCAAGGTGCACCTGGCGGTCGACACCTCCCGGCTGCACATCTTCGACGAGTCCGGCCGCCGGGTCGACCGCGTCACTCGCTGAACCAAGGGGTTCGGCAAGGCCTAGGCCAGGGTGACCACCGTGCCGCTGGTGCGGGCTTCTTCTGCGGCCCAGACAACGCGGTGGGTCGCGAGACTCGTCCCGGCATCGCTGGACAGCAAGGCCGGATCGCCGGTCTCGACGGCCCGCAGGAAGGTTGCCGTCAGCTCCTCATCTCCCCCACCATGCCCGTCACCGTCGGCCTCCGGTACGGCGAGAAGCTCCTCGTCGCCGGTCCGGAAGTCCACCAGCCGGATCGTCTGACCATCGCCGTCCAGATACCCATGGGTCCCGAGCAACCGGGTCCGACGATGCTCCATCGGAGTGAACGCGCTCATCGTGAACGAGCACGTGCCGCCGTCGGCGAACTCCAGGTTCACCACCTGGTGGTCGACCACATCGTTGTCACAGGCATACACACACCGCCCGTACGGACCGGTCCGCAATGCCTCCAGCACCCCGGCCTCGGTGCGATCGTCCGTCACAGCGCCCAATGGCCAGAAGTGCCGATCAGGGTCGGCCAGGCAGTCGAGGTAGAGCCGCTTGGCGGAGTACGGGCAGGTCTGCTCCAGCGGACACTCGACGCATCGCGGCGCGGCCCCGGCCGGCCGCTCACTCGCCTTGAAATGCGTCAGACTCCCGAACGAACTCACCCGAGCCGGTACGGCGCCGAACAGGTGCACCAGCCAGTCGAGATCGTGACACGCCTTCGTCAGCAGCATCGGCGCCGAGGTGTCCGACCGCCGCCAATGCCCACGGACGAAGGAATGCGCGTGATGCCACCAGCCCACGGGTTCGAGGTGCTGCACGTTCACCAGGCGGCCGATCCGGCCGGACTCGAGCAGTTCCTTCAGCATCCGCGTGTACGGCGTGTACCTGAGCACGTGGCAGACCGCCAGGATGATCCCGTTGCGCTGCGCCGCGCTGGCGATCGCGCCGGCCTCCTCCTCCGTGGTGGCCATCGGCTTCTCCAGCAGCAGGTGGTAGCCGAGATCCGCCAGCCGCACCGCGGGGGCGGTGTGCAACTGGTCCTGGGTGGCGATGATCGCCGCGTCGGCCAGCCGGCCCGCATCGGCGAGCTCGGCCCAGTCGGAGTACAGGCGGTCGTCCGGTACGGCGAACTCGAGGCCGAGGGCGGATCGGCGGACCGGGTCGGGCTCGGCGATCGCGGTCACCCGCGCCGCTCCGGAGCCGACCGCCGACCGCGCGTAGAGCTGACCACGCAGTCCCCCGCCGACCAGGGCTAGAGTCACGCTAGTCATGGATTCCTTTCCTATACTTATTAAGGAGTCCATCATTATTGGCATCGAATCTGCCAAAGCTCAAGGGGGCGGCGCATGACCGAGGAACCCAGTGGCGGCGACCTGTCGCGGTTGCGGCAGCTCAACGCGATGACCTTGATGCGCGCGCTGCGCGACGACAAGCCGCTGACGCTGACGGAGCTGGCCAAACGCACCGGGCTGTCCCGGGCCTCCACCGAGGACGTCGCCCGGGAGCTGATCGACCGGGGCTGGGTCGCCGAGGTCGAGCCGACCGCGGGCGGCGTCGGCCGGCCCGCCCGCCGCTACCGCTTCCGCGCCGACGCCGGCCGGGTGCTCGGGGTCGACATCGGCGGTCACACCATCCGCGCCCTGGTCACCGATCTCGACGGCGAGGTGCTGCACTCGACCAGCGTGCCGGTGACGCCCGAGATCGGCCGCCGGGAGCGCCTCGCCGCGCTGGACAAGTGCGTGACCGCGGCGCTCAGTGGCGCCGGCGTCACGCCCGCTCAGATCTGGTCGACCGGCGTCGCCACCACCGGTCTGGTCGACGGGACCGGCCGGGTGATGCTGTCGGATTCCCTGACCGAGTGGACCGGCGTCGACCTCGCGGAGCACCTGCGCCGGCTCGTCCCCGCGCCGACCCGGGTCGAGAACGACAGCAAGCTGGCCGCGCTCGCCGAGTCGTGGCGCGGGGTGGCCCGCTACGCCAAGGACGTGGTCTTCCTGCTGGCCGGTGTGCGGACCGGCACCGGCCTGATCATCGACGGCAAGCTGCACCGCGGTTTCGGCAACGCCGCCGGTGAGATCGGCGCGCTGCCCGCGGTCGGCTGGCTCAAGGCGCCGGACCACCTGCGCGCCTGGTCAGGCGACCGTGACAACTTCGAGGACGAGTTCGAGGACGTCTTCCAGGCGGCTCGCGACGGCGACCGCACGGCCGTGAAGGCGATCCGCCGGTACACCCGCGACATCGCGGTCGGCGTCTCCGCGCTGGTCCTCACCCTCGATCCGGAGCTGGTCGTGATCGGCGGTGGCTTCTCCCGCTCCGCGGACGTGCTCGTGCAGCCGCTGCGGACCGAGCTGGACCGCTGGTGCCTGCGCACCCCGGAGATCCGGATCTCGACCTTCGGCGACGAAGGAGTGGTGCTCGGAGCGGTCCGGCTGGCGCTCGAACAGGTCGAGACGAGCATGTCCGAGGGCGCTGACCCCTTGACATAATTTCAATGGACTCCATGATTAGTCCCAATCACTCGGGATGTGTCTGGAGGACCCACGATGCGGATGTCGAAGAGGCTGAGCGCCGTACTGATCGGAACGCTGCTCGCCGTCTCAGCCTGTTCCGGGGGTGACGGGGACGCCAAGTCCGCCGCCGACCCGAACGCGAAGGTGACGTTGTCGTACGGCGTCTGGGACGCCAACCAGAAGCCGGTGATGGAGTCGCTGGCCGCCGCGTTCACCAAGACGCACCCGAACATCACCGTTCAGGTCCAGCTCACCCCGTGGGCCGACTACTGGACCAAGCTCAAGGCGGCGGCCACCGGCGGCGCGGCCCCGGACGTGTTCTGGATGAACGGGCCGAACTTCCAGCTCTACGCCTCCAACAAGGTGATCGGCCCGATGCCCGGCGAGGCCGACCTGTCGGTCTACCCCAAGCCGCTGACCGACCTGTACACCTTCGAGGGCAAGCCGTACGGGTTGCCGAAGGACATGGACACGGTCGGCGTCTGGTACAACAAGACGCTCTTCGACGCCAAGAAGGTGCCGTACCCCAAGGACGACTGGACCTGGGCCGATTTCCAGGACGCGACGGCCAAGCTGACCGACCCGGCCAAGGGCGTCTACGGCACCGCCGCCCAGCTGGGCAGCTTCCAGGAGTACCAGTACGACACAATCGCCCAGGCCGGCGGCTACGTGATCTCGCCGGACGGCAAGAAGTCCGGGTACGACGACCCGAAGACGATCGCCGGCCTGACGTTCTGGACCGACCTGATCAAGAACAAGCAGTCGCCGGACCTGAAGACGATGACCGACACCACCCCGCTGCAGCTGTTCGAGGCCGGCAAGCTGGCGATGTACTGGGGTGGCTCCTGGAACGTCTCGGAGTTCACCGCGAACACCTACACCAAGGGCAAGGTGGACGTCGCTCCGCTGCCCCGCGGCGAGAAGCAGGCCACCGTCATCCACGGCGTCGCGAACGTCGTCTCGACCAAGACCCAGCACCCGGACCAGGCCTGGGAGTTCGTCAAGTACCTCGGGTCGAAGGAGGCCGCCGACCTGCTCGGCCAGAAGGGCCCGATCCCGGCGTACAACGGCACCCAGACCACCTGGGTGAAGGCGCACCCCGAGCTCAAGCTGCAGACCTTCCTCGACTCGGTCAGCTACGCCGTGCCGTTCCCGGTCTCGAAGAACACCGCGGCCTGGAACGAGGCCGAGCTCACCTACCTCACCAAGGCGTGGACCGGTGAGGTACCGACCGACCAGGCCGCCAAGGACCTGGCCAAGGCCATGGACGCACTGCTTGCCAAGGAGTGACGTGTCTCGGCGCGGACGAGTGAAGGAAGCCCTGTGGGGGTACGCGTTCATCGCCCCCACCGGGCTGGGGATCGCGATCTTCTACCTCTGGCCGGTGCTCCAGACGGCGTACTTCTCGCTCACCGAGTGGGGTGCGTTCGGCGGGCACACCTGGACCGGGCTGGACAACTACCGGCGGATGGTCAGCGATCCCGAGGTCGGCCGGTCCCTGGTCAACACCCTGACCTACACCGGGCTCGGACTGATCAGCATCCCGCTGGCGATCGGCTTCGCCGTACTGCTCAACCGCAAGGGGATGCGGTTCGTCGGCCTGTACCGGACGCTGTTCTTCCTGCCGGTGATCACCATGCCGGTCGCGATCGCGATGGTCTGGCGGTGGCTCTACAACGGCGACTACGGGCTGATCAACTACCTGCTGTCGCTGGTCGGGATCGAGGGCCCGAACTGGGTCGCCGACCCGGCGACCGCGCTGTACGCCCTGGTCGTGGTCGGCATCTGGGCCAGTGTCGGCTACAACCTGATCATCTTCCTGGCCGGCCTGCAGGCGATCCCGAAGGAGTACTACGAGGCGGCCGAGATCGACGGCGCCGGTCCGGCCCGGCAGTTCTTCCACGTCACGCTGCCGTTGCTGTCGCCGACCGCCTTCTTCGTCTCGGTCGTCTCGGTGATCGGCTCGCTGCAGCTGTTCGACCTGGTCTACGTGATGGCGGGATCCGGTGCGGCGGCGCGCGCCAACCCGGCGTTCCCGCGACTGCAGACCGTCGTCCAGTTGTTCTACGACCGCGCGTTCGTCACCAACGACCGGGGCTACGCCGCGGCCATCGTGATGATGCTGCTGCTCCTGATCGTGGTGCTGACCGCCGTGCAGTTCCGGTTCCAGAAGAGGTGGGTGCACTATGCGTAAGAACCTCGGCGTGCACACGATCCTGATCGCCTCGGCGCTGGCGATGGTGGCGCCGTTCGTCTGGCAGGTGATCACCTCGCTGAAGTCGTTGAGCAGCGCAACGAGTGTGCCGCCGTCGCTGCTGCCGGAAGGACGCTGGGAGAACTACAGCAAGGTGTTCGACGTCCTCCCGTTCGGCCACCAGTTCCTGAACACGGTGCTGATGGCCGGGTTGCGGACGATCGGCCAGGTGCTGTTCTGCTCGATGGCCGCCTACGCCTTCGCCCGGCTGCGGTTCCCGGGCCGCAACGTCCTGTTCGGGGTGCTGTTGTCGGTGCTGATGGTTCCGCCGCAGCTGTTCATCATTCCGCAGTACCAGATCATGTCCGACCTCGGCTGGCTCAACTCCCTGCAGGCGTTGGTGGTTCCGGGTCTGTTCAGCGCGTTCGGCGTCTTCCTGCTCCGGCAGTTCTTCCTCGGCCTGCCCAAGGAGCTCGAGGAGGCCGCGGCGATCGACGGCGCGGGTCCGGTGCGGATCTACTGGTCGATCGTGCTCCCGCTCGCGCGGCCCGGCCTGGTCGCGCTGTCCCTGCTCGTCCTGCTCTGGTCCTGGAACGACCTGTTCTGGCCGCTGGTGGTCAACACCGACCCCGACAAGATGACTTTGTCGGCCGGACTCGCTTCCCTGCAAGGACAGTTCCAGACCGACTACCCCGTACTGATGGCCGGCTCGCTGCTCGCGTCGCTGCCGATCATCGCGATCTTCGTCGTCCTGCAACGCCAGTTCATCCAAGGAATCGCTACATCCGGCATCAAAGGCTGACCCCTACCCGCCCCAGGAGGACCCCGCCATGAGATTTGCCCGCCCCTTCAAACTGCTGGCCGGCGTCATCGCCGGCACGCTGATCGCCGCCCTGCTCGCCGTCTCCCCCGCCTACGCCACCATCAGCGGCCAGTCCGCGACGAACACCGCGAGCACCGTCACCTACAAGTTCAACTACACCGGCGCTCCGGCGTTCGCCCGGGTGTACGTCGACACCGACCGCAACGCGGGGACCGGCTTCGCGCAGAGCGGGATCGGCGCCAACTACCTGCTGGAGAACGGCAGTCTGTACAGCCACAACGGGGGCGGCTGGAGCTGGACGCTGGTCGGGTCGGTCACCTTCTCGGCGACCGGCGGGCTGGCCCAGTGGACGGTGAACCGGTCGAGCCTCGGTGAGACCGCCACGCCGAACGACGCCGATCTGGTCTTCCAGGTGGAGAGTCCGCTGGAGACGTCCGCGAAGTACACGCACACCTACAGTGGTGGAGGCGGTGGGGGTGGCAGCGACGTCACCTATACGGCGTCGAGCGACAACTTCGCCAACCCGGAGCGCGGGCTCTACCACCACACCGGGGACTGCGACAAGAACGACTTCTCGCTGGCGACCCTGCAGGGGTACCGGACCAGCCAGGGCATCTCGCTGGTGATGTGCGTCTTCTACCTCGCGGAGTACAAGAACTCGGCGATCGGGCAGGCCGCGCTGGACCAGCTCCAGCAGCAGGCCGCGACGGTCCGCGCGGCCGGGCTCAAGATGATCCTGCGGTTCGCGTACACCACCTCGACGGCCGGCGACGACGCGCCGCTGTCCCGGGTGCAGTCGCACCTCGACCAGCTGGCGCCGTACCTGAGCAGCAACAAGGACGTCATCGCGGTCATGCAGGCAGGCTTCATCGGCGCCTGGGGTGAGTGGTACTACACGCAGAACTTCGGCAACGCCGGCGTGATCAGCGCGACCGACCTGGCCAACCGCAAGGCCGTCACCGACAAGCTGCTCAGCGTGCTGCCGGCGGACCGGATGGTCCAGCTGCGGACGCCGAAGATCAAGCGCACCACGTACTCGACCGCCACCGTCACCTCCGGCCAGGCCTACAACGGCTCGACGCTGTCCAGGCTCGGGCACCACAACGACTGCTTCCTGGCGAGCCCGGACGACTTCGGCACCTACGAGAACACCTCGGTCGAGTACCCGTACCTGCAGGCCGAGACCACCTACCTGGCGATGGGCGGCGAGACCTGCGCGTCCAACCCGCCGCGGTCGAGCTGCCCGACGGCGCTCAGCGAGCTCGGCCAGTTCCACTGGTCCTACCTGAACACCGACTACGAGCCGAACGTGATCAGCTCCTGGAACAGCGGCGGTTGCCTGGCCGACGTCACCAAGCGTCTCGGCTACCGCTTCACCCTGCAGACCGCCACCTTGCCGACCACCGCCACCCGAGGCGGCGGCCTGCCGGTGACGATCAATCTGCGCAACGACGGATTCGCTACGCCGTACAACCCGCATCCGGTCGAACTCGTCCTCCGCAACACCTCCACCGGCGCCGTCCAGAAGCTTGCCCTGAGCACCAACCCGCGCCGCTGGACGGCCGGCGCCACCACCACGATCTCGCAGACGGTCACCGTCCCCGCGAGTCTGCCGACCGGGTCCTACGCGCTGTTGCTCAACCTGCCCGACCCGCAGCTGTCCAGTCGCCCCGAGTACTCCGTGCGGTTCGCGAACCAGTCCACCTGGGAAGCCTCGACCGGCCTGAACTCGCTCCTGCGCACCATCACCGTCAGCTAGCTAGTTCTCTAGGAGAGCATTGTGAAACGGCTTCTCGCCTCCGTCGCACTGTTGGGTCTGGCGTTGCCGATCCAGACTGCCGTTGCCTCTGGCAACCGATCGACGACCACCCGCACGTACACCGCCTCCGACGCGGTGATCGCCAACCCCGAGCGCGGTTTCTACCACCACACCGAGACGCACTACCGCGCCGACGGCACCGGCTACACGCCGCTCGACCGGACCACCCTGACCAACTTCCGGACGCAGGAGAACATCACCCAGATCCTGCGCGTCTTCTACCTGGAGAAGTTCGCCGGCCAGGACAAGCTCGACAAGGCGTACCTGGACCAGGTCCGCGCAGATTTCAAGACGATCCGCGCGTCCGGCGTGAAGGCGATCGTCCGGTTCGCCTACGCCCAGCCCGGCGCCGGCTGGCCACCACCCACGCCGTACGGCGACGCACCGGTGGCCCGGGTGCTCAAGCACATCGATCAGCTGAAGCCGATCCTGCGGCAAAACTCCGATGTGATCGAGGTGGTCCAGCAGGGCTTCGTCGGGCTGTGGGGCGAGGGCTACTACACCGACCACTTCTCCGACCCGGCCGACCCGAGCATCGTCACCGACCAGAACTGGGCCGACCGCAAGGCCGTCACCGACGCGCTGCTCCGTGCACTCCCCCGCGACCGGATGATCCAGGTCCGTACGCCGTACATGAAGCAGCGCACCTACGGCGTCCCGACCGGTACCGCGGGTGGACTGACCGCGCAGCAGGCCTACAGCGGCTCGGCACAGGCCCGGATCGGACACCACAACGACTGCTTCCTGGCCAGCCCCGACGACTACGGGACCTACCTGAGCGACCCGATTCAGCTCGACAAGGACTTCGTCGCGCAGGACAGCAAGTACCTGCCCCAAGGCGGCGAGACCTGCGCCGTCAACTCACCCCGCTCGGACTGGCCCGAGGCATCCGCCGAGATGGCCGAGCAGCACTGGTCGTACCTGAACACCGACTACAACCAGGACGTGCTCGGCACCTGGGGCGAGGCCGGTATCACCACCACGAAGAAGAACCTCGGCTACCGCTTCACCCTGGTCAAGGGCACCTTCAGCAAGACCACCCGGCCGCACGGCGAGGTGTCGATCAGCCTCGATCTGCGCAACGACGGCTGGGCCGCGCCGTACAACCCCCGGAAGGTCAAGCTGATCTTCCAGAGCGACCGGCACACCTACGCCGTGCCGCTGCAGGCCGACCCGAGGCGCTGGGCCCCGGGCACCACCACAACCCTGCAGCAGAAGGTGCGCGCACCGTTTGCCCCAGGCAAGTACAAGCTGCTGCTGAAGATCGCCGACCCCCAACTGTCCAACCGCCCCGAGTACTCCGTACAGCTGGCCAACCAGGGCACCTGGCAACCCGCCACCGGCACCAACGACCTCGGCCAAACGGTGACAGTGGGCCGCTGACGATCAGCGCCAGATGAGCCGGTCCGCGGGACCACCGGGGACCGGCTCGAAGGTGACGTCCCGATCCGGTACTGCGTTGCCGTTCTCGTCTAGGAAGCCGACTGTCGCCAGGCCTCCGGTGCGGGTGTTGCGGCGCAGTACGGTCGGGCCTTCTTTGCGTGGCTCGTGCACGTCGCCCCATTGCTGCAGGGCGGCGAGCACGAGCTTGAGGTCCACACCGGCCGGGGTGAGGTGGTACGACGAGCGGGTGCGCTCGCCTTCCGGGCGGTACTCGCGCTTCTCCAGCACGCCGGCCTCGACCAAGGCGGCCAGCCGGTTCGTGAGGATGTTCGGCGCGATGCCGAGCACGTCGCGGAAGTCGGCGAACCGGGTCCGGCCGCGGTGCGCCTCGCGCAGGATCAGGACCGACCAGCGATCGCCGATGACCTCGAGGGTCCTGGCGATCGAGCAGGTCGGCCGCGGTTCGGTCGTGGTGCTCATCGCACAACCCTAAGCGTCGCGACGATGAAGGTTGAGACTGCGAGTACGCCGATCGCCAGCACTCCGATCAGCAACGCGGTGCTCAGGCCCGACGCGGTGGCGATCAGGCCGAGGGATAGCGCGACCACGCCTTGGCCGACGTACGCGACCAGGTAGACGGCCGCAACCGTTCCGCCGCGGTGGTGGGCCGGCGCGTGGGTCGAGATGAGGCCGAGGCCGCCGGAGAAGAGCAGCCCATAGCTGATGCCGCCGAGCAGGCTGGTGAGGATGAACAGCGGCAGTGAGTGGGCCGACGCCGAGAGCTGCAGCAGCGTCAGCGCTACCAGTACGGTGCCGGTGCCGAGCTGGACCTGACGACCGGCCGGGACGCTCCGGGTGGCGATCGCGGTCAGGCCGCCGACCGCGGACAGGATCGCCAGCACCAGGCCGATCACGAAGATGTTGGTCGAGCCGATCAGGTCACGCCCCAGCTGGGCGCCGAGAGCCAGGAACACCGAGCCGAAGGCGAACGACGTCGTGACGGCGAGCGCGGCCGCGGCGTACAGCAGGCGGATGCTCTTCGGGACCCGGATCGGGCGCGGCCGCCACGGTGCCTGCGACTCGTCCTTGGTGTGCCGCGGCATCATCCAGACGAACGGGACGACCAGCGCGATCACGCCGAGCAGCACCCAGAAGTCAAGGTGCTGAGGCGCCGGCGCGTACTGGATCAGCGCGCCGCCGACGATGGTGGCGAGTGCCAGACCGGCCGCCGTCGCCGCGGTGGTGATGGAGGAGGCCCGGGCTGCCTTGCCGCGGGCGCTGAACTCGACCACTGCCGCCGTCGCCGGGGTCAGCGCGAGGCCGACGCCCGCACCCATCACCGCGCGACCGGCGTACACCCAGCCGACCGAAGGCGCGAGCGCGAACAGCAGGACACCGGCCAGCAGCGCGCCGACGCCGTACAGCATCGCGGTCCGGCGGCCGATGAAGTCGGAGAGCTGACCGAAGACCAGCAGGAAGACCACCAGCACGATCGGGTAGACGGCGAAGATCGCGGTCGTGGCGGCCGGCGTCAGGTGCCAGGTCCGGGCGTAGAGCGGGTACGTCGTGGTCGGCGCGGCGCTGGTCCACAGACTCAGCCCGGCGACCGCCGCGGCCGTCCAGAAGGTGGCCCGCCGGCCCAGCGTGCGGGGTGCCCGCCGGGTCGCGGTGAGGGGGAGATCGAGAGTAGCCATGCTGATCAGAACGCCTGAGTTGCTCACTGCAATCCAGCTCCACCCGTGAGCCCGGTCACACGGCAGACCCGGGTCACCGCCGAGATGCCGATGTCGGTGATGGCCGGTTTCCCTGACCTTGGGCGGGTCAGGCTAGGTCCGCCGAAGCCACGCATACTCGTTCGTATGACCGGTAGCGGAGAACTCGGCGGCTTCTTGAAGGCCCGGCGGGCGCAGTTGCGGCCCGGCGAGGTCGGGATCAAGACGTACGACGAACGCCGCCGGGTGCCCGGTCTGCGGCGGGAGGAAGTCGCGTTGCTGGCCGGGATCAGCGTTCCGTACTACACCCGGCTGGAGCAGGGGCAGTCGCATCGGGCCTCGCCGGAGATCCTCGACGCGATCGCCCAGGCGCTGTGTCTGACCGACTCCGAGCGGACCCACCTGCGAGCACTGGCCGACGCGAAGCAGCGCCGGCAGCCGACGCGGCGGCCGGCACCCGAGCGGGTCACGGACGCGACCAAGGCGCTGCTGGCCGCGTTGGGAGATGCGCCGACGATCGTGCTCGGACGGAGTACCGAAGTACTCGCGTGGAATCGGCAGGCGCATGCGCTCTATGCCGGGCACCTGGACTTCGAGGCACCGCAGAAGGCGGCCACCCGGCCGAACATGGCCCGGCTGGTCTTCCTCGACGCCCACACCCGCGAGCTGTACTCCGGCTGGCTGGCCAAGGCCCGCGCGGTGGTCGGCAACCTGCGGATCACGGTGGCCCGGCACGCCGATGATCCGGTGCTGCTCGGGCTGATCGGCGACCTGACCGTGAACAGTCCCGAGTTCGCCAAGCTGTGGGCCGACCACCGGATCAAGACCTGCGACGTCAGCGAGTACGAGCTGCGCCACCCGCTGGTCGGCACGATGACCATCACCCAGCAGACCCTGCAGAGCCCTTCCCAGCCGGACCAGTTCATCGTCGTCTCGACGGCGCCGGCGGGGTCGCCGTCCCAGACCGCGCTGAACCTTCTCGCCCAGGCGACCACCCCGGCTAAGGCGCACCAGCCGGTCTGACACCACCCAACAGCCACGGCCCGACCGCACCGGTCGTTGCCGCTGACAAGCACGCCCACAACTGAAGGAAACCCATGCACAAGTCATTCGCCATCGCCGCGCTGGCCACCGCGAGCCTCGCGGTGATCGGCCTCCAGCCGGCCACGGCCTCCCCCACAATCTCCACCACTGCCGTCTCCTCGCGTGCCTACATCGCGGCCCACTTCGACCTCGCGACCGGCCAACTGCCCGAGAACGTCGCGCTGGCTCCTGGCGGTGTCGCCTACGTGACCTTCGCGGCCGGCCGTCAGATCGCCCGCGTCTCCCCCGACGGCACGACCCGGATCCTCACCACGCTGCCCGCCCCCGCGGACGGCGGCAGCAACACTCCGGTGCTCGGCTTCCCGCTCACCACCGGCATCGTCCGCGACAGCCACGGCACGCTCTACTTCCTCTACGCCACCGGTACTGCGGACCTGACCGGCGTCTGGCGACTCCGACCGGGCGGCAAGCCGGAGCGCATTGCGGCCCTGCCCGCCACCGGCGTACCGAACGGCCTCGCGCTCGACCAGCGCAGCGGTGACCTCTTCGTCGCCGACTCGGTGCTCGGCACGATCTGGCGAGTCTCGAAGTCCGGCGGCACTGCCAAGGCCTGGTCGACCGCTCCCGAGCTGGCCTCGACGGGCTTCCTCGGCGTGAACGGCCTGAAGCTCCGCGGCGGAGCCGTCTGGGTGACCAACCTCGACCAGGGCACCGTACTACGGATCCCGATCGACCACCGCGGTCGTCCCGGGCAGGTCCAGACCCGGGCGACCGGCCTGACCGGCATCGACGACTTCGCCTTCACCGGACGCGGCGACCAACTTCTGGCCGCCCTCAACGGGCCGAACACCGTCGTCCTGGTCCAGCCGAACGGCACCAGCGAGACGGTGCTGACCGCGGCCGACGGCCTGCAGAACCCGACCTCGATCGCGATCCGAGGCACGACGGCCTACGTCTTCAGCGCCGCCTATCTCACCCAGCAGGACCCGAACCTGATCCTCGCCCGCATCAACCGGTAGTCGTTGCATCGAGGTCGCCCGGGTGTAAACCTGGCCGGGTGGCAAAGCGAGAGCGGGAACTGCAGGGCCGTCAGCAGGAGTTCGCCGTACTCGACGGTCTGCTCGACGCCGCGCGGGCCGGCCGGAGCGGAGTACTGGTACTCCGCGGCGAGGCCGGCGTCGGCAAGTCCGCACTGCTCGAGTCGCTGGTGGCACGGAGCAACCATTGTCAGGTGGCCCGTGCCGCCGGCGTCGAGTCCGAGATGGAGCTGGTCTACTCCGGACTCCAGCAGTTGATCCACCCGTTCCTCGACCGGCTCGATCGGCTGCCGGCTCCGCAACGCGACGCTCTCGGTACGGCGTTCGGCCTGGTCTCCGGCCCGGCGCCGGATCGGTTCCTGGTCGGGCTGGCGGTGCTGAGCCTGCTGTCGGAGGCGGCCGGCGCGTCGCGTCCGGTGCTGTGCGTGGTCGACGACGCGCAGTGGTTGGACCGGATGTCCGCGCAGGTGCTCGCCTTCGTCTCCCGCCGGCTGGAGGCCGAGTCGGTGGTGATGCTGTTCGCCGTTCGCGATGGTGAACGGCACGAGCTGACCGGCCTGACCGAACTGACCGTCGACGGCCTGGACGATGACGATGCCCGGGCCTTGCTGGACTCGGTGCTCCCCGGCCCGACCGATCCGCGGGTTCGCGAGCGGATCCTGGCCGAGACGCGCGGCAATCCGCTGGCCCTGCTCGAACTGCCGCAGGCCTGGACGACGGCAGAGCTCGCGGACGGCGTCAGCTCCGGCTCGCTGGCCGGGCGAATCGAGGAGAGTTTCGTCCGGCGGCTTGAACCGCTCCCGGCCGACACCCGCTTGCTGCTGCTCATCGCGGCCGCTGAGCCACTCGGCGACGCGACCCTGCTCTGGCGTGCCGCCGAGGAACTGGGGTTGGGCGCTGACCCCGCTGCCCCGGCGGTCGAGTCGGGGCTGATCAGCTTCGGTCAGCACATTCGGTTCCGGCATCCGCTGGTGCGCTCCGCGGCGTACCGGATGGCTTCGCCGCAGGAGCGGCAGGCCGCGCACCGGGCCCTCGCGACCGTCACCGATCCTGAGGTCGATCCAGATCGCCGCGCGTGGCATCGCGGTCAGGCGACCGATCGGCCGGACGAGGCGATCGCCGCGGAGCTGGAGAGTTCGGCCCGGCGATCCCAGGGGCGTGGCGGTTTCGTTGCCGCTGCTGTCTTCTTCGAGCGTTCGGCGGCCTTGACGCCCGATCCGCATCAGCGCGCCGAGCGGGCGTTGGCCGCAGCCTCGGCCAGGCGCAGCTCCGGTGGTCTGCGCGAGGCGTTGACCCTGCTCGGCAGCGCGGCCGCGGGACCGCCGCATGCGCTGCGGGCGGCGGAGATCGAGCGACTGCGCGGCAGGATCGCGTTCGACCAGGGACGTGCGGGCGACGCGGCCAGGCTGTTGCTGAGTGCGGCCAAGCAGTTGGAGCCGCTTGACCCGGTCGAGTCTCGGGAGACCTACCTCGAAGCGCTGTCGGCCGCGATGTGGTCGACCGGGCCGGATGCTCCCGGCATCCTGATGGAGACGGCGAACGCAGTACCGGCTGCTGTCGAGTCGGATCGACCGGCCGACCTTCTGCTCAACGCGTTGGCGCTGCGGTTCACGCGCGGCTACGCGGCGGCCGCGCCGTACCTGTCCAAGGCGGTGGCCGAGGCCCTGCGGACCGAGATCACCACCGCAGAGGTCGGCGACTGGCTCTGGCTGGCCGGGAACCGCGTCGGCGGCGCCGTCGCGATCGAGGTGTGGGACATCGACACCGGTCTCGAACTCGGCGTCCGGCAGGCCCGCCTGGCCCGCGAGACGGGCTCGCTGGTGCAGTTGCAGTTCGCCCTCAACTTCCGCGCCAACCTGCTCTGCGAGACCGGCGACCTGGCCACCGTGGCAGGCCTGGTCGAGGAGGACGCCCGGATCGCCGCCGCGACCGGCAACCCGCGGATCGGGCACAGCACCATGCTGCTGGAGGCGTTCCGCGGCAACGAGGCCACGGCCACCCAGCTGATCAACGCGATCACCCGCGAGGCGACCACGCAGAACCAGGGCCGGATCGTGGCCTTCGCGACGTACGCGAATGCCGTCCTGCACAACGGCCTCGGCCGGTACGACGTGGCGCTGGAAGCCGCGAACCGGGTGTTCGAGCAGGACATCGTCGGGTACGGCGTACTGGTGATCGGCGAGCTGGCCGAAGCGGCCTCCAGGACCGGCGACACCAAGCTGGTCGAGTCGACGCTGGCCTGGCTGACCGAGCGCACTGCCGCCGTACCGACCGATTGGGGACTCGGCTTGCTGGCTCGCGTCCGGGCCCTGCTCACCTCCGACGAGGCCGCCTACCGCGAATCGCTCGACCACCTGAGCAGGACCAGCCTCCGGGTCGAGATCGCCCGCGGCCACCTCCTGTACGGCGAGTGGCTGCGCCGCGAGGGCCGTCGCGTCGATGCCCGCGAGCAACTCCGCACGGCCCACGAGTTGCTGCTCGAGATGGGACTCGGCGGCTTCGCCGAGCGCGCCCGGCACGAGCTGCTCGCCACCGGCGAGACGGTCCGGAAGCGCACCCCGGAGACGGCGAACGACCTGACCGCGCAGGAGGCGCAGATCGCCGGTCTGGCCCAGGACGGGCTGACCAACCCGGAGATCGCCGCGCAGCTGTTCATCAGCCACCGCACGGTCGAGTGGCATCTGCGCAAGGCCTACGCCAAGCTCGGCATCACGTCCCGCCGCCAGCTCCGCGGCGCGCTGACCCGCTCCCCTGCCTGACTTTCCGGGCACCAGTGTGTTCCACGGGTGCGACGCCTCCGGCCGAGCGGGAGGATCGCAGTACAGGCAGCACGAAGGAGTGACCGTGGACTACCAGCTGGGCGCGATCGTCGTACCGGTCTCCGATGTCGATCGGAGCCGGCACTTCTACCGCGCCCTGGGCTTCCAGCTGGCCGCCGACGAGAGCGCGGCGAACGCCCGCCTGGTCTGGCTCACCCCACCAGGCTCGCAGTGCTCGATCATCCTCGGCACCGGCCTCACCAGCGCCGCACCAGGCACCCTGACCGCCCGCTTGACCGTGACCGACCTGGAGGAAGCCCGCAGCTGGCTGCTCGCGCGGGGCGCCAAGCCCGGCCCGGTCTCCCGCAGCGAGGGCTGCGACTCCTCGGTCTTCAGCGACCCCGATGGCAACCACTGGATATTGGAGAAGAGATGACACAACTGGCCGGGCAGACGGTCGTGGTGATCGGTGGCAGTCTGGGCATCGGGCTGGAGACCGCCCGACGTGCTCGGGCGGAAGGCGCGACGGTGACAATCACCGCGCGCAACACCGAGCGGCTGCAGAAGGCAGGTGCGGACATCGGCGCCGAGACGGCTGCTTTCGACGCAACGGATTTCGAGGCGCTCGGACAGTTCTTCGAAGGTCTGCCGGCGATCGACCACATCCTCGTCACCGGCCCAGGCCCGTACTACGCACCGCTCCCCGAACTCGATCTCGACAAGGTGCGCGCGGACGTCGAGTCGCATCTGCTGCTGCCGATCCAGCTCGCCAAGCACGCGATCGGCAAGGTGCGGCCGGGCGGGACGCTGCTGTTCATGGGCGGCACCGGCGGCCGGCGTACCGCGCCCGGGTTGTCGATCATCGGCGCGCTGACGGCCGCGATGCCGGCCCTGACCCGCAACCTCGCGCTCGAGCTCGCCCCGATCCGGGTCAACCTGATCGCGGCCGGCTTCGTCGACACTCCCCTGTCGGCCACGCTGCTCGGCGACGGGCTGGAGGCGCGCCGCGAGCAACTCCGCGAGACGCTGCCGACCGGCCGGGTGGTCGGCCCGGAGGACGTCGCGAACCTCGCCGTCCACCTGATGGCCAACACCGCGCTGACCGGCGCCACCTACGACATCGACGGCGGCCAGCAGCTCCTCTGATCAGCCGAAGGTGAAGGCGTAAGCCTCGGCGCCGGGCTCCAGGAACGTGATCTCCAGCGTCCGCTCCTGGACCCGGCCGGGCTGCCGGACGAGCTGGTACATCCGGCCCTCCCGCAGCAGACCGTTGCCATCGGCATCGACATCCACGCCGTGCGAGTCACCTGGCGCCTTCCCGTCGAGCGACACCCGGAACGGAATCGGCTCGCGGTGCCGGCTCGACAGCACCAGATGCGCGTCCCTGGCGTGGAACCGGAACTCGATCCCGCCACCGGCCCGCTGCAGTACGGCGTACTCCTGCCGGGTCTTCCACTCACCGTTCAGCCACCACCGATCGGACTGCTCACCGCGTGCGTAGCCGAGGTACGTCTCGGGCGTGCGCAACTGAGTCCAGTCGGCCCCGGCCTCGACGCCGACTCCCTCGACGGAGGTCGAGACCAGCTCACGCTCGATGCCGAGCAACCGCTGGATCACCTGCTCGGACTGCTCGTAGCGCCCTTCGCCGTAGTGATGGTCCTGGATCACCCCGGCCCGATCCACGAAGTACAGGGCCGGCCAGTAGTGGTTCGCGAACGCCGTCCAGACGCCGTAGTCGTTGTCGACGACGACCGGGTAGTCGATCTCCCGGTCCTGGATCGCCAGCCGGATCCGGTCGGTGTCGTGCTCGAACGAGAACTCCGGCGTGTGGACTCCGAGGACCACCAGCCCGTCGTCGCGGTAGGCCCGCGACCAGGCCCGGAGGTACGGCTCGGTGCGCAGCCAGTTGATGCAGGTCAGGGTCCAGAAGTCCACCAGGACGACCTGGCCGCGCAGTGACTCGGACGTCAGCGGCTCGGAGTTGAGCCAGCCGGTGGCCCGAGTGAGTGAGGGCATGTGCAGACCGGCCACTCTGATCACCTTCCTGGGATTCCTTCCACCATAAGGCTGGGCGGCCCGAAGGTCTCGGGCCGCCCAGATGCCAGGTGGGGACTACTTGGGAAGGTCGGCCCCGGTCTGCTCGGCGACCAGATAGGCGGCGTACCAGTCGGGCCACTGCTCGTCGTGCTCGCCGGTGACCTTCTCGTGCTCACCGTGGGCGGTCGCGGCGCGGACCAGGGCGTCCGTCAGGTCCTTCACCGACGCGTACGCCGTCACGCCGCTGTCGATGCGGCCGGGGAGCCGGGTGGTGACCTCCTGCAGCAGCCAGGTGTTGCCGTCCGGATCGTTGAAAGTGGCAAAGGAGCCGTAGCTGCTGCCTTCGGCGGGCTTGCCACTGGCCCGGCCGGTGCCGTCGGCCTGGAACTGAGCCCCCGGCTGCACCGGGTGGAACACCTCGCTCACGTCAGCGCCGCGGGCGATCAGGTCGGCCCGGGCAGCCTCGACGTCGGAGACGATCAGGTAGAGCCCCTGGGCCGAGCCGGCCGGCGCGGTGGTGATCCTGGTCCCGAACTGGACCGAGGCCGGCGATCCCGGCGAGGTGTACTGAACGACCCGGAAGCCGTTGTCGAAGGCGAAGTCGGCATCCAGCCGCCAGCCGAGGTTGCCGTAGAAGGCCTTCGACCGGTCGACGTCCGTGACCGGGATGACCACGGCTTCGAGCTTCAGGTCGACCAGACCGGTCGTCGTGGTGGTGGTTGCCGCGGTGCTGGTTTCGGTGCTCATTGCTTCCTCCTGAGTGGGATCTTCTGAGCACCAATCTGCCGCGCCGGCACCCTGGTCGCACCAGTGCAACCCCCTGGTCCCCGCCCGGCCCGTGCATCGATCACGAATCGAGAAGCAGCCCGGTGTCCCGGGCCCCTAGCGTCAGGGGCATGGAGAACAAAGAGCAGCACAAGAGCGGTACGCCGGGGCGGTTCTCGCGCTGGATGCAGCACCGGATGAACGCCCGGATGAACACCAAGGTGCGGCGCGGCAAGGGCACCTTCATGGGGATGGACGTGCTGGTCCTGCACACCGTCGGGCGGCGCAGCGGCGCCGAGCGGGAGTCGCCGGTGGCCTGGTTCGGGGACGAGCAGAACCGGATCGTCGTCGCCTCCGGCGGGGGCAGCCAGCACCCCGACTGGTTCGCCAACCTGATGGCGAATCCCGAGCAGGCGTCGATCGAGCTGCCCGACGGCAGCGCGGTACCGGTGACGCCGGAGCGCCTCGAAGGAGCCGAGCGGGAGCAGGCTTGGCAGCTCATCGCGACCGCCCAACCACGGATAGCGAAATATCAGACCAAGTCCGACCGGATCTATCCAGTAGTTCGGCTCGTTGCTCGCTGAATGTTCAGCTTCCGTTCGCCTTGGCGGGACACGATCGGGGCTCACCCGATGTCCAAGGAGCACCATTCATGTCTCTCGATCGCCGTTCCGTCCTCCGGGGTGCCGCCGTCGGCGCCACGGGTGTCGGCTTCGCCGCCGTCGGCGCCGTTCCCTCGCTCGCCCAGGCGACGCCGGAACCCGCCCCGCGGCCGTTCCCGACCGACCGCCCGTTCCCGCCGCTGATGGACGACCCCAGGGGCATCCTCGCGCTGCCGCCGGGCTTCAAGTACGCCGTCGTCACCGAGGCCGGCAAGACCAAGCTCACCACCGGTCAGCCGACCCCGACGCTGCACGACGGAACGGCGGTCTTCGGGAACGGCACCAAGCGCTACAAGCTGATCCAGAACCACGAGATCAGCGCCAACGACCCGCTGGGCGTGCCGCCGATCGCCGGCACCGTCTACGACTCCGGCGTCGGCGCGGCCGGCGGCTGCACCGTGATCGACGTCGACCGGGACGGCAAGAACTACGGCGAGTGGGTCGGCATCTCCGGCACGCTGACCAACTGCGCCGGCGGCCCGACCCCGTGGGGCACCTGGCTGACCTGCGAGGAGACCGAGAGCAAGGCCAACGGCACCACCCGGCTGAAGGACCACGGCTACGTCTTCGAGGTCTGGACCGACGGCAAGACCAACCACCCGGTGCCGCTGAAGGCGCTCGGCCGGTTCGCCCACGAGGCGGTCGCGATCGACCGGGACAAGGAGCACATCTACCTGTCCGAGGACGCCTCCGGCCCGAACGGGTCGTTCTACCGGTGGACCGCGCCGGCCGGTTACCGGCTCGGCAAGGAGAGCTGGAAGGACCTGCAGAACGTCAACTTCGGCACCTTCGAGGCGATGGCGATCCTGAACGACGACGGCCAGCCGATCCCGGACGTCGCCTACCTGACCTCGGCGCAGCTGCTGCGCCCGTTCCGGGTCAAGTGGATCCCGGTCCCCGACCGGGACGCCGTCTCGGTCTCGGCCCGCAAGCAGTTCACCGACGGCCAGGTCACCCGGGGCAAGAAGTTCGAGGGCGTCTACGGCACCCACGACGGGGTCTACGTGGTCAACTCGTTCGCCAAGATCGGTACCACCGACATCCCGGCCGACGGCGTCCCGCACGAAGGCATGATCTGGTTCTACAACTACAAGTCGGAGACCATCCAGCTGGTCACCTACTTCCCGGCCAACCCGGCCGCCGACCAGGGCGCCGCGGCGAAGTACGTGGACTTCAACTTCGATGCCCCGGACAACGTCACGGTCACCCCGTGGGGCTCGCTGATCCTGGCCGAGGACGGCCTGGCCAGCAGCCACGTGCTGAGCACCGTCCCGGGCGGACCGACGTACGCGATCGCCCGGAACCAGCTCAACGACTCCGAGTTCACCGGCCCGACCTTCTCCGAGGACGGCAAGGTGCTCTTCGTCAACATCCAGACGCCGGGCATCACGCTCGCCATCACCGGCCCCTGGCGTGACTACCTCGGCTAGAACGCCGGGCTGATGTCCATGTGGACGCGGTAGTCGACCACCTGATCCTCCCTGAGCCACATCACCGTGACGCAGGGCAGGGTCAGGTGTTCGCCGTCGGGCGTCGCGGTCTCGATGGTGAACCGGCAGAACAGCTGGTCGCCCAGCTCCGCCACCTGGTCGACCGTGTGCCGCACCCAGGGCAACGCTCCCGCGGCACCGGCCGTCGCGTCGATGATGGCGGCCTTGCCGGTCAGCGGCTCTTGATTCCCGAACCGGTACGTCGCATCGTCGGCGAACCACGACCCGAACGCCTCCGCGTCGCCCTTGTCGACGGCCGCGCACATCGCGTCGACCATCTCGTGGCGGCCGCTCATTTCTTCAGCGACAGTCCGTGCCGGGTCATGACCTCGGCGACCAGCTTCATGTCCCGCGGGCCGGGCGGCAGCTCGCTCAGCGCCCGGTAGTAGTTCTCCAGCCCAGGCGGCGAGACCACGGCGACGATCTTGGTCTCCTCGTCGAACGGGTTGTGGAACATGTGCGGCACCCCGCGTGGCATCAGCAGCGAGTCGCCCTGGCCGAGGATGTGCTCCTGGCCGTCGAGCTCGATCCGGACCTGGCCCTGCACGCAGATGAACAGCTCGTCCTCGCGCGAGTGGATGTGGGTCGGCGGGCCACCAAGTCCCGGCGGTACCACGTACTCGAACAGCGAGTAGGCGCCTTGGGTGTCGGCGCCGGTCAGTCGGGTGAAGATCCCCAGGCCGATCGCCCCGACATTGACGCCGTCACCGGACCGGATGACTCGGTGCTGCTGCTGGGCCGGAGTACTGGTGTCGGTTTCCATCGTGGGTCGTCTCCTTCGTGAGGTCCAGCCGGGCGAGCAGGGCAGGAGTGAGTTTGCGGTACGCCGCGGGGTCGATCGGGTTCAGCCAGTGCGAGGCCCGGGTGGCCCTGCTGATCTGCAGGCCGAGGTCCCCGAGCACCTCGTCGACGTTGTGCATCGAGTACGGGATGATCTTGGTGCCGCGGCAGTGATGGGTGTCGGTCGCCTCGTCCATGAAGGCGAGCTGCGCGACCACGTCGGTACGCCGTACCGCGGCGTCGGGTAGGGCGAGCGCGCCGACGAGGTCCGCCGCGATCCACAGCGCCGCCATCTCGGCGTTGAGCGGGCTGAAGAACGACGAGTTGTAGCCGTTGAAGTACAGCCCCGGCAGCTCGATCGGCTGGATCTGCCGGTAGAGCATGAAGTTGCCTCGGGCATCGAAAAGCTGGTGCTGGAGCGGCTCCGGCAGGAACGGGACACCCTGGACGAAGCCGGTCGCGCAGACGATCAGGTCGGCCGGCAGCACGGTGCCGTCGGCCAGCTCGGCGCTCGGGCGGCCGTCGGTGACCAGCAGCCGGGCGATGGTCGAGTCCCGGCGGACCTTGATCGAGCCGTCGGCGACCCCTTCGAAGAAGCCCTCGGTGGCCAGGCCGATCGCGCCCTTGACGATGTCCTCCATCTGGCCGCGGGGCACCAGGTCGTGCTCGGCCAGGGCGAACTGCTTCACCGACACCGAGCCGATCGAGTTCAGCATCGACCGCCGGATGCCCTTGCCCGGACCGTGCAGGAACTTCTCCAGCCCGCGCAGGTAGCGATAGCGGAACAGCGCCTCCCCCATCCGGGTCAGCAGCAGCATCTTGAAGTTCACCTTGCCGGCGATCTTGCGCGGGACCTTCCAGAGCAGCTGCCTCGCCACGACATCGGTGCTGGCGGCAACTTTGCTGATCGGCACCGTGACGTCGCAGGCCGACTTGCCGTAGCCGACCACCAGCACGTTCTTGCCACGGGCCTCTTCGGCGTCGTGCAGCTCGGTGCCTGCGATCAGCCGGCCGCCGGCGGCCTCGAACTCCGCCAGCCCCGGGTACGACGGCAGCGCGGGTTCGCAGAAGACGCCGTTGGCGACCACCACCCGGTCGAAGACCCCCGTCGAGCTGGTCTCCTTCGACCGCGAGGTGACCACCCATTCGGTTCCGTCCGGGACGACGGACTCGACGGTGGTCTCCAGCCGCAGTACGGGCTCGAGCTTGAACTCCTGCACGTACGCCGCCAGGTACTCCTGGACCTGCGCGCCGGTCGGCCACTCGGGGAGTTCCCTGGGCATCGGGAAGTCCGAGAACGAGTACTGCGCCTTGGGGCTCTGCGTGGTCAGCCCGGGGTACCGGCGGGTCCTGCTCCACACGCCGCCGACGTCCGGGGTCTTGTCGAAGACCTCGACCTGATGACCGGCCTGCGTCAGCACCTTGGCCGTGGTCAGCCCCGCGACGCCTGCGCCGATGATCGCAACGCGCATGGTCTTCTCCTGTCTGGCGTGGTGTGGATCACAGCCTGGAGGAGCCCTGGATCAGGAGCCAACCGACTGTCCCGGTGGCTGGGACTCCGGCTCCAGCCGGCCACGTGGCGCCCACCGACGGGTCGAATACGCCCGGCTCGCCGCGGCAGCCGCCATCCGTACCGCGGGGCCGATCCGGTCGGGCAGCACGATGCTGCTCGGCCCGGTGACCGACAGGGCGGCGACCACCTCACCCGCCGAGTCGAAGATCGGTGCAGCCACACAGCTGATCCCGACGTTGCCTTCCTCGCGCTCGTGCGCCCAGCCGCGGTCCGGGATCGCCGCCAGTTCGCGGCGCAGCGCGGTCTCGCTCGTGATGGTCCGCGAGGTCCGGCGCGGCAACCCGGCCGCGAGCACGCCTTGGAGCGTCGACTCGTCCGATCAGGCGAGGATCGCGCGGCCGAGCCCCGAGCAGTACGCCGGAACCGTGCCGCCCACCTGCGAAAGCATCGGCATCGGCCGGTGCCCGGTGATCTTGTCGACCACCAGGATCTGCGCGCCGTCCAGCACGCCGAGCTGCACGGTCGTCCGGGCGGCGCCGAACAGGTCCTGCAGGAACGGCAGCACGGCCTCGCGCAACTCGTGCCGCACCGGAGCCAGGCCGGACAGCTCGAACAGCCGGTTGCCGATCCGGTACCGGTCCTGCGGTTTGTCGAGCCAGCCGAGCTGGATCATCCGGGTCGCGGTCCGGTGCACGGTGGAGCGCGGCAGGCCGGACCGGCGTACCAGGTCGGCCAGCGCCAGCTCGCGATGTGTCGCGTCGAACGCGTCCAGCAGCGCGGCGGCGCGCTCCAGTGATCCGATCGCCGAGTCGGCGGTCGGCGATCCGGAGTCCCGGGGAGCGGGACTCATCCTCGGTCCGTCTCAGCCATGGGTCGAATGTAAAGCCATCATGGAGCCCAGTCACCCTCGAACATCCAGCCGTGTCGCCCTGGTGGGCGGCGGAGCCGGCGGGATCGGCGCTGCCACCGCGGCTGCCCTCGGCGCGTCCGGCCACCGCGTCGTGCTGGCCGGACGCACCCTCAGCACATTGAAGGAAACCGCCGGGGCGCTCGGCGGGGACACCGACTACCTCGTCTGCGATCTCTCCGACCCCACCGCGGCACGCGACATAGTGGCCGAGGTCCAGACCCGGCACGACACTCTCGACGTCCTGGTCGCCAACTCAGGCGGTCCAGCACCCGGCCGTGTCCTCGACATCCCCGACGAGCAGTGGCGCCACGACCTCGACCTGCTGCTCCTCGGTCCGCTCGCTCTCCTCCGAGCAGCACTCCCCGCGATGGCCGAGCGCAACTTCGGCCGCGCGGTCCTGGTCACCTCGACCGCAGTCCGCCAACCTCAACCAGAGCTGGCCAGCTCGACCGTACTGCGCTCCGCCGCCACCGCAGCGGCCAAGCTCGCCTCCCGCCAGTACGCCGCCCGTGGTGTCACCGTGAACTGCGTCGCTCCCGGTGCGACACTCACGCCACGACGGGTGGCCATCCTCCGCAGCCGAGCACAGGCGGAGGGCATCCACCTGGCCGCCGCGGTCGCCGACGACCAGGCCGACATCCCGGCCGGACGCCCGGCCGATGCCAGTGAGATCGCCGCCGCGATCGCCTTCCTGGCCTCCCTCGGCGCCGGTTACGTGAACGGCACCGTGCTGACGGTCGACGGCGGCCGGACCGAAAGCATCTGAGAGGACGACTGCACCCATGGCCAGCTCCGGACCCGACTTCACGATGACCGACTTCCTGGCCGGTCTCACCCACACCGTCCGCCCCGGCGACCAGCGCCCCCTGGTCGTCCAGGACGACGAGCTGAGCACGATCCCGGCCGGGTCGGTGCCCAACCCGACCACCCTGCGGATCGCCGGCAAGTTGCCGACAGCAACCTTCGAGCTGTTCCGGCAGACCATCCCGGCGGGCGAAAGCTCCGACATGCAACGGCACTACCACGAGACCGTGCACTACGTGATCGCCGGCGACGGCCACAGCGAGATCGAGGTCGACGGCGGCACCGAGACGGTCGGCTGGAGCACCGGGTCGTTCGTCTACACCCCACCGTGGGCCTGGCACCGGCACTACAACGACTCACCGGAGCTGCCGGTCGAGTTCCTCACCATCGAGAACTCCCGGCTGCTCGGCCTGTTCGGGCTGGCCCGCCGCGAGAGCGCAGGACTGGCCACGTTCGCCGAGGCTCGCGCCCGGTTCGACCATCAGGAGGAGACATGACGATCCCCGACCACGTCAGCGTGTGGGGCGAGCTCGCCGACCTCGACCACACGCTCCGGCACGTCGACGTACCGGTTGCTGGTGGCAACGTCCGGACCCGGGTGCTGCAGGCCGGCGCCGGCCCCGAGCTCGTCCTGCTGCACGGCACCGGCGGCCACCTGGAGGCGTACGCGCGGGACCTGGCCGGGCTGGCGCAGGACTTCCACGTCACGGCGTACGACATGGTGGGCCACGGCTGGTCGGAGCTGCCCGACTACCCGTACACGATCGACGTGCTGACCGAGCACCTGATCGGGCTGCTCGACGTCCTCGGGATCGCCAAGGCGCATCTGTCCGGTGAGTCGCTCGGCGGCTGGGTGGTCGCGTGGACGGCCGCGCACCACCCCGACCGGGTCGACCGGCTGGTGCTCAACACTCCCGGCAACATCGCCAACAAGCCCGAGGTGATGCGCCGGCTGGTGGAGAGCACGATGGCCGCGGTGACCGATCCGAGCGACGAGACGGTACGCCGCCGGGTCGAATTTCTCTTCCACCACAAGGAGATGGTCACCGACGAACTAGTGAACCTGCGCCGCCAGGTCTATTCGCGGCCGGGTTTCGTCCAGGCGATCACCAACACCCTGGTGCTCCAAAATCCAGAGGTCCGCAAGGACTTCGCCTGGGACCCGAGCTGGGTGTCGCAGGTCAAGGCGCCGACCCTGCTGCTGTGGACCGATCACGATCCGACCGGCGGGCTCGACGAGGCCGACCTGCTGCTCGGCTGGCTGCCGGACGCACGGCTGCACGTGATCACCGACGCGGGTCACTGGCCGCAGTGGGAGAAGGTTCCGGAGTACCTCGAAACCCATCGGGCCTGGCTGCTGCTCGGGAAGAACCCCTCCGATGGCTGAGATCGTCGGCTTCGTCGGGATGTCGCACAGCCCCTTCGCCACCCTTCTTCCGCCGGAGGAGGTCAGCGCGCCCGGCGGCCGGTTCCTGCGGGACGCCGACCGGGTCCGCCGCGCGGTCGAGCGGCTGGCGCCCGACGCGATCGTTGTCGTCGGCCCCGATCACTTCCATGCGAACTTCTACGACGTGATGCCGCCGTTCGTGCTGGGCGTCGAGCAGGCGGTCGGGTTCGGCGACTTCGGCAGTACCGCCGGACCGCTGCCGATCGCCAGCCAGCTCGCCTGGTCCGCATACGACGGGCTGGCCGCGGCCGGCTTCGACATCTCGCTGTCCTACTCGCTCACGGTCGACCATGGTGTGGTGCAGGGCTACGAGATGATCACCGGCGGAATCGACCTGCCGATGGTCCCGCTGGTCGTCAACACGGCGGCTCCTCCCCTGCCTTCCCTGCAACGCTGCTTCACCTTGGGCCACGCGCTCGGCCAGGCGCTGCGCAGTTCGCCGGACGCCGGACGGGTGCTGATCGCCGCGAGTGGCGGGCTGTCCCACTGGCTGCCGTCCAACGACCCGCGCGACCCCGCTGTCACGGGTGACCGGCGAGACGCTCTGATCCACGGTCGCGCCGATGCGCAGGCCTTCGCGGCCGCGCGCGAACCGAGGGTCCGGGCGATGGGCGGCAACCCCACCGCGCCGGTCAACGCCGACTGGGACCAGTGGTTCCTGGAGCGGCTGACCGACAACGAGCCGGCCGCGATCGCGGACCTCGGCCACGAAAAGCTCGAGGAGTACGCCGGGACCGGCGGCCACGAGGTGCGCTGCTGGCTGATCGGCCAGGTCGCCGCCGGCCGGCCGCTCGCCTGGTCCAGCTATGAACCCGTGCCCGAGTGGATCACCGGCATGGGCATCGGCACCACCTTCACCGTCGACTGACCCCAGCGAAATCGGAGAAGCCATGAGCACCCGCCCCCAGCTGCCAGCACCCGATCCCGACGAGACCGGCCCGTACGTCCATCTCGGCTTCGCCACCGCGCGGCCGGGCCGGGAGGACGAGGTCGAGCAACTCATCGTCGCCCTCGCCGAACCGCTGCGAGCCGAGCCGGGCGCGATCGAGTTCCACGTCCATCGCGATCGCGCCGACCGGCGGCAGTTCGTCATCTACGAGATGTTCCGGTCCAAGGCCGATCTGGAGGTGCACCTCGCCCAGCCGACGACGCAGGCGTTCGTCCAGGCCATCGCGTCGTTGGTCGAGGGTCCGCTGCGCCAGCAGTTCCTGAGGATGTGCAGCGAGCTGCCGGCTGCGATCGCCGTGGCGGAGTGACGTCATGGGGCTCCTCGTCATCGCCCTGCTGGCGTTGTCGATCATCATGGCGCGAAGGGTCTGGGGCCGGGTCAGCGGGAATCCGTTGCCCACGGTCACCGCACGGCAGCGTCGAGGCGGACGGGTCCGGCACTTCCTGGACAGTCTCGGTAAGGCGCGACGACGGTTGCCGGTTGCGACAGGCAGTTGCGACCATCCGGCAGTTTCGCCTTTGGTTGCCGACGGCACCGATTGCGAGGTGCTGGTGGTCGGCGCCGGGCCGAGTGGGCTGATGACCGCGGCGTTGCTGGTGCGGCAGGGGGTGCAGGTGCGGATCATCGACGCGGGCAGCGGGCCGGCCACCGAGTCGCGGGCCTTCGCGATCCAGGCCCGGACGATCGAGTTGTTCCGCGGCCTCGGGCTGGCCGACGAGTTGCTGAGCCGGGGCGTGGTCACCACCGGGATCGAGTTCCACATCAAGGGCAGGCACGTCGGCGGGCTCGACTTCGACCGGGCGCGGGCCGGCGATACGCCGTACCAGTTCATCTTGATGGCGCCGCAGGCCGAGGTGGAGGAACTGCTGCTGAAGGACCTGGCCCGGCACGGCCTGACCGTCGAGCGCGACACCCGGCTGGTCTCGCTCGAACAGACCGAGGACCAGGTCACGGCGGTCCTCGACGGGTCCACGATCAGCTGCCGGTACGTCGTCGGCGCGGACGGTTCCCGCAGTACGGTGCGGAGCTCGCTCGGGCTGGCCTTCGAGGGCGATCAGTACGCGCAGCAGTATCTGCTGGCCGACTGCAAGGTGGACTGGCCGCTGGACCACTCGCGGTTCCGGGTCTTCATGAACGGCGAGAGGATCGGGCTGTTCCTGCCGCTCGACGGATCCAAGGTGTCCCGGGTGATGGCCACCGACTCCGCCGACGAGCCGGCCAGTCTCGAACGGCTCCAGGCGGCGCTGCGAGAAGCCATGAAGATCCCGGTCACCTTGAGCCAGCCGGTCTGGGTGACCCGCTACAAGGTGCACCTGCGCAAGGTCGAGCAGTACCGGGTCGGGCGTGGCTTCCTGGTCGGCGACGCCGCGCACATCCACTCCCCGGCCGGCGGGCAAGGCCTCAACACAGGTCTCCACGACGCCGCCAACCTCGCCTGGAAACTCGCCGCCGTACTCCGAACCGGCGCAGCGCCCACCTTGCTCGACAGCTACTCCGACGAGCGGCAACCCGTCGGCGTGCAGCTGCTCAGGTTCACCGACCGGCTCTACAAGGTCGCGGCCGATCTGCACGGCGTGCGGGCCAAGCTGCGCGACTTCTTCGGCCCGTTCCTGGTCGGCCGGATGTCGGCCGCACCGATCCCGCATCGCAAGTCCTTCCGCCGGTTGTCGCAGCTCGGTCTGAGCTATCCGGCCAGCGACTACAACATCAACGAACTGCTGTACTCGCTCGCCGGACCGCGGGCGGGTCAGCGCGCGCCGGACGCGCAGCTCGGCGCGGGGCGGCAGATGTTCGACCTGCTGACCGGCTATCGCCTGCAGGTGGTCGCCTTCTCGCGGCGCAACCTCGACGAGGCCGAGATCGCCGCGCACACCGCCCAGCTCCGGTCGATCGAAGCGCTCGGCGGCACCATCGCCACTCAGCTGATCGGCCGCGTCGCCGCCCGGCGCGACGACCGTGTCCAGTCCGTCGAATCAGTCGAGGTCTTCGAGCGGTACGGGCTGACCCAGCCGGATTCCGAGGCCCTCTACGTGATCCGGCCGGACGGCCACGTCGCCTGGCGAATGGACGAACTCGACTACGACGCTTGCCGCCGTTACCTCAGCCGCCTGTACTCCGGTGCCACCTGCGAAGTTTGTCAGGGTTGAGGATGATCCAGATGGCGGTCACCTCGCTGCCGTCGGTGCTCAGACAGATGACGGCACAGGCTCGTCCTGCTCGACGCAGCGTCAGGCCGAGCCGGCCGTTGACCGGTTCGAGAGTGAGTGCGAGGGACTGCTGATCGGCGAGCAGCGCGGTGACGAAGCGGGCGGCCTCGGCGGCGCCGTGGATCGGGGTGATGGGTGCGCGGACCTTGCCGCCGCCGTCGGCGATGACCGTGATGTCGGCGGTCAGCATGCCTTCCACCGTGGCGAGGTCGCGCTCGGCGCAGGCGGAAGCGAAGCGGTGGACCACCCGGTCGTGCTGTCTGAGCATCGTCCGGATGGATCTCAGCACCTGCAGGTGCCGCTGATCCGGACCGTGCGGCAGGTGGGCGATCGGCGCCGGGTCCGGCGGCCACTCCGTTGTGCCGAGGGACGCGAGCACCTCCAGGCAGACGGCGCCCGCGACTCGGGTCAGCCAGGCCCGCGGTACTGCGATGGCGGCGCGCTCGCCCCCAGCGAGCGCGTACCACCGGCGATAGGTCTCCTGCACGATCCGGTCGGCGGTTGCCTCCGAGTCGAAGATCCACAGCGCGATCTCGAGCAGGTGCTGCCGTTCGTCGAGCAGTTCGACCAGAGACTCGGCAGCAGGTCGGCTCGAGTCATCCATTACCGGCGGCGCTCGCCCTTTGCGCGTGAGAGCGGTCAGCAGACTTCACGACCGGCACGTCCTCGGCCAGGAACGCGTCCCGGGGATGCTGGACCGAGGCCAGCGAGACGATGTCCCGGCCGAACAGCGCGCCGGTCACCCAGATCGCCAGCACCCGGATCTTGCGCTCCCAGGTCGGCACCGCCAGCACGTGGTACCCGCGGTGCATCAGCCAGGCCAGGAAGCCCTTGATGACGATCCGGCGGTACTGGAAGATCCCGCGGCCCAGCCCCAAGGTGGCGACCGCGCCGAGGCTGTGGTGCACGTAGTTCTTGGGCTCGCGGCCCCGGAGTACGGCGACGATGTTCTTCGCCAGCAGTTTCCCTTGCCGTACTGCGTGCTGCGCGTTCGGGACGGTCAGCGCACCCGGCACCCCGGAGGCGAGGTCGGGGACCGCGGCGTCGTCGCCGGCACCCCAGGCGTCGGGCACGATCTCGTCCCGGGTTCCGACCCGGAGGTCAGCGCGGACACTCAGCAGGCCGCGCGGGTCGATCGGCAGATCGGTGTGGCTGCGAACCATCGGGTTCGCGGCGTTGCCGGCCGTCCACACGATCAGCTCGGAGTCGAACTCCTCGCCGGTGGACAACACCACGTGGCCGTCGCGAGCGGACACCACCTGGCTGTTGAGATGGACGTGCGCGCCCCGCTTCTCCAGCGACCGCACCACCCATGCGCCCGGCTTGTCGGTCACCTCGGGCAGGATCCGGCCCTGCGCCTCGACCAGATGGAAGGCCAGTTCACTGGCGTCCAGCTGCGGGTAGGACTTGAGCAGAGCAGTCGCGAACGACAGCAGCTCACCGAAGCCCTCGACCCCGGAGAAACCGCCGCCCACGAAGGTCGTCGTGAGCAGCCGCCGGCGCAGCGGCCCGGGCTCGAGCATCGAGGCTTGGTCGAAGGCGGTCAGCAGCCGGTCGCGGATCGCCACCGCTTCCTCGACGTGCTTCATCCCGATCGCCTGCTCGGCGACGCCCGGGATGGCCAGCTTGCGGGTCACCGCGCCCGCGGTGACCACGATGATGTCGTAGCTCAACTCCAGATCGGGGCCGAGCGACGGATGGATCGTGACGGTCTTGTGCCGATGGCAGACCCCCGTCACCGTCCCGGCCAGGATTTTGGTCCGCTTCAGGTGCCGCCGCAGCGACACCGCCGCATGCCGGGCCTCGATCGACCCGGCCACGATCTCGGGCAGGAACGGCTGATAGGTCATGTACGGCCGGGGATCGACCAGCACCACCTGCGCCTCGTCCCGCCGCAGCTTCTTCTCCAGTCGCCAGGCCGTGTAGAAGCCGGCGTACCCGCCACCCACCACCAAGATGGTCCGCACGATGTCCTCGTTTCTTCGCTCTCACCAGCTAAGACCGAGTAGCCCTCCCAATTGTGACTGGCGGGGTCATCGGGGTCCTTGCTCCGCGGTCGGGCGGCTGATCGCGTGGATCAGCTGCATCGAGATCTGGTCGCTGGCGAAGAGCCGGCTGAGCCGCTCCCCCTGCCGGGCCGCCAGCGCGTAGGCATGTGCCGAGCGATGTCTGGCGGCGATCGCCGCGTTGACCTGCTCGACCCGCCGCGACCACGACAGCGGCGCTGCCTTCGGGCGGCTGGTCTGCTCGAGCAGCGTGAAGCCGGACCGGTCGAGCAGCGTGCTGAGTTCGTGCTGGGTCGGGAAATGGTTGCCGTCCGGCGCCCACAGACTCTCGTTGCTGTGAGCGACAACAGCCAGCAGCCCGAACGAGGCGCCGGGCGTCAGCACCCGATGGATCTCGGCCAGCAGACCAGCCTTGTCCTCGACCGTGTCCAGCACACCCAGACACCAAGCCGCGTCGACCGACCCGCTGAGCAACGGAATCCGAGCCCCATCGGCAGCAACCACCGGCAGCCCGAAGAGTCGCGAGGCGGCACGGCAGGCGGCCTGCATCGGTTCCACCAAGATCGGCCGTACGCCGAACCGCTCCGCCGCCCAGGCAGCCGGCCCACCCGCTCCCGCGCCGACGTCCAGCAACCTGGTCCCCGCCGACAACTCGCACGCCTCGGCCAGCCAGGCAAGAGCCGCCGGACTCGCGCTGCCACGACAAGCAGCAGGTATCGCGTACCGGATCCCGAGTTCCTCGACCGCGTCGGCGGTCCACCCCGCGACATCGTCGAACTCGGCAACCATCGCCGCAACCGTCACGGCAAGCTCCTGTCTCGTCGTCGGCCGGTGTCACTGTCTAGGACAGTGCAGCCGGACCGGCTGTGACAGTTCGCCGCCGACTCAGGGTTTGCGGGAGACGACGAACAGGTGCGAGTGCTGACCGGGCACCTCGTCGAGCGGCGTCAGCAGATCGTCCTGGGCGGCCAGGTAGCTGTCGACCCAACCGGCCTCGGCCACCAGCTCCACGAGCCGATCGACCGGTACGACGATGTTGGTCATCGTGGTCTCGAACCTGTCGTAGCGGCCGTCCTCGGCCTGGACGACTCCGGAGATCCGGTAGAAGCCGACCCCCAGGGCCTCGTTCAGCGCGCCCCGGAACAGCAGCATCACCTCATCGGTCTCCCGGATCTGGACCGTGTTCATGCCCCGCAGCCCCACCACGGTGGCGATGTCGAACACGAACAGACCGCCTGGCGAGACCGCCTGGTACACGCACCGGAGGTAGTCGGCGATCCGCTCCAGGTCCGGCAGATGGTTCGGGATGTCGTACGTCGACACCACCACCGGGAACTGCTCGTCGACGGCGAAGTCGGCCGCGTCCCCCTCGATCAGCACCACGGCCCCACCGAGACGCTCCCGGGCCCGTGCCAGCATCGCCGGCGACTTGTCCAGCCCGGTCACCGCGTAACCGGCCTGTTGCAGGTGATGCGCCAGGATGCCGGTGCCACAACCGATATCCAGCACGGTGTGGGCGTCGGGCGCGGCGCTCTGCAGCAGCTTCAGCAGCGACGCCGCGGACTTGGTCGGGTAGGGATGCCAGAGCTTGTCATAGGCCTGGGCGAATCCTTCGACGTATCCCTCGCTCATGAGCTGACTCCAAGATCTTGTGGTCGGGGTAGGTGGTGCCGGACTGCTGGGTGGGACAGCGCCCCGGCCGCGGCCAGGACGATCAGACCGCCGAACAGCAGCAGTCCGGCGGCCGGACCGAGTTCGGCCGCCGCCAGTCCCGCGACCACTGCGCCGACGGGCTTCAGGGACAGCGAAACCAGGTACTCGTAGGAGCTGACCCGCGACAGTGCGGCAGCCGGCACCTCGAGCTGCATGGTGGTGTCCCACAGGACACCGAAGATGTCCGTCGCCACGCCCGCGCAGACGGCCGCGGCAACGACGACCGGCACCGGCGCACGGAAGCCGAGGGCCAGCAGGGGCAGGGCCAGCAACGGCGCGAACAGGACGGCCGTCGGCAGCGGCCGCCGGGGCTTGAACCTGATCGCCACCACCACTCCGGCCAGCATGCCGACGGAGTAGCCGGCCAGTACCAGCGACCAACTCAAGGAGCCGCCGAGGCGATCCTTGGCCAGTGCGGGACCGAGGACGCCGAACGCGGCGGACAGGGCCGCGTTGATCACCGCCGCCGCGAGCACGGTGGACCACAACCAGGGCCTGCTGGTGAACTCGCGCCAGCCGACGCGCAGATCGGTGCGCAGGTCACGGCGACCGGTGCTCTTCGAACCATCCAGCCGGACCGCGCTGAGCAGCCCGGCCGCGACGAAATAGGTCGCCGCATCGACGGCCAGCGCCACTCCCGGTCCGACCCAGGCGACGACCACTCCCGCGGCCAGCACGCCGGCGATGCGGGCCGAGTTGGTGCCCAGCCGGAGCTGACCGTTCGCGCGTTGCAGCGAGTCGGCCGGCACCAGGTCGGCAACGGTGCCGGTGAGAGACGGCAGCAGCAGCGCCGAGGCCGCGCCCGCGACGAAGGCGGCCGTACACAACAGCGCCAGCGGGGCCCGGCCGGTGAGCAGCATCGTGGCCAGCCCGGCGTACGCGAGACCTGACGCCAATTCGGCGACCACCAGCACCCGGTTGCGGGGGAACCTGTCACCGATCACCCCACCGAGGAGAAGCAGAGCGAGCTGTGGAACACCTTGGGCGGCCAGCACCACGCCGAGGGTGACGGGCGTGACGCCTGGCAGCGAGAGCACGCCGAACGCGAGGGCGATCGGCCCGAAGGCGCTGCCCAGCACCGACACCGTCCGGGCGCTGAGAAAGATCCAGAACCGTACCGACACCGGCTTACTCGCGATCCGGTCTGCCTTGTGGCAGCCACCGATCGACCACCACGCCGGCGTCGATCACGGTGATCTCGACCTTGGCGCGCATCAGGTTCCTGGCCAGCGGGCAGATGTGACCAGGCAGCAGCCGGCCCTGCCAGGGCGTCGCGTCCGATCCGGCGTCCCAGGGCTGGGCACAATCGGCCAGCAGGTCGGCATGATCGCCGGACACGCTGATCGCGACGTCCGCGAGATCACCCGCGCCGGCGGCGGCGAGCCCGGCGTCCAGCGTCGCGTACGCCCCCGCGACGATCTCGGTGATGCCGTCGACGCCAAGGGCTCCCGGAGCTGTCGGGGTACCGCCCGCACTCACCACCGGGCACTCGATCCCCTCGGCCCGAATCGACGCTGCGACGCCGACCAGGTGTTCGGCGTTACGTCGCCCGAGCAGCGCGAAGTCCTTGATGTCCTCGGTGGTTTCCGGCCCGTGGTAGCCGGTCACTCCGTCCAGCCGCACCCCGGCAGTGGCGTCGGCCAGGCGGGCCAGGGGCAGGACGTCGGCGGGCGGGGTGTGCCGCAGGTCGATCCGGACACCGATCTGAGTCCCGGCCGCGGCTGCCACCCGGCCCAGGCCGGTGATCGATTCCGCCACGTCGACGTGCACGGCGAGGTGTTCGAGCTCAGCGGCGGCGCGGACGTAGAGCGGCCATCGCCACGGCTCCCGCCATGGCCACGCGACCACGACATCGGTCACCCCGGCGGCGGCGAGATCCAGCGCCGCCTGCGCGCTGTGGACGGCGATGCCGACCGCGCCGGCCAGCACCTGCCGGGAGGCCAGTTCGACGGTGCGATGCGCCTTCTGGTGCGCTCTGGTCACACAGCCGGCGGCCGCCACCTGCTGATGGAAACGCTGGATGTTCCGATCGAGTTGCCGGGCGTCGACGGTCACAGGTACGGCGGGCATCGGTCCTCGCAGGATCGACCGGTAGCCAGGAGATACCGGATGGCTGGTGACGTGCGCCCGCGCCGGAGCGCCGGGCGCAGCGCCACACTTCAACTCTGCAGATCAGCTCTCGACTGGCGGTTCGATGCAGCGCATGACGCCCCCTTCCCTGCGGTCGGTCCGGAGCATCGGAGTCTAAGTCAGCGATCCACCGCCCGGACCCCTTCGAATCTGGGCAGAAAATGAGCAATCAGGACGTGGAACTCGACGTCGCGGTCAGCGAACGGTTGGGGTAGGGCAGGGCAGGTGGTCGCGGGTGATCACCGACTGGGCGCGGTGGCGGCCGAAGTTGAACTCCAGCCAGTCGTCGTCGCTGCGGTCGTAGCCGTTCAGCGCGCAGCCGGCGACCTCCTTCGGCAGGGTGTCGAGGACCGGTACGGCGTCGTCCGACAGGTTCTGCAGGAACAGCCAGTCGACCTTGCCGGTGGCGGTGTAGCGGTCGATGTTGTGCCGGGCGATCCAGGCGTCGGGGTTGATCGCCGCCAGGCCGAGCAGGAAGGCCGCGCCGGTGAGGAGTGCTGCCCGGGGCAGCCAGGTCGCCTTCAGGGTGATGCCCGCGATCATCACGCCGATCACCAGCAGCCCGAGCCAGCCTTCGAAGACGTCGACCAGCAGGCGGAGTTCGGTGAAGCCGTAGGCCTCTTGGTAGAGGTGCATCCGGTAGAGCGCCGAGGCAACGACGACCAGCGTGAGCGCGCAGAGGACGCCGAGTGAGCCGCGCAGCCAGGCGAGGTCGGCGGGCGTCGTACGGGGTGCTTTGCGGGCTGCTGCCCAGACGACGAGCAGGGTCAGCGCCGTCGCGACGGTCAGCTGGCCGAAGCCCTGGTGCACGTACTCCGCGTAGGTCAGGCCGGTGACGCGTTCGAGGTACGCATGCCCATTGAAGCTCGCGGTGGCCTGTGCAGCAAGGAAAACCAGGAAGACGGCGTCCACCAGCAGGACCGGCGCGAGCCATTCGTAGCGGCGCGCGACCGGCCGCACCGGACCGTTGCCGGACTCGACGTTCGGCGGGTTCAGCGCGAGATACACCGCCGCGAGGACCAGGCCTCCGATGAAGACGGTCAGGAAGGCCCGCAGTACGAAGGTGTCCAGCTGCAGGTCAGGGACGATCGCGCCCACCCACTTGGCGAACAGGGCGTCAGCGGAAGCGAACAGCAGCCCGAAGACAAGGACACCCAGCACCGACCAGACGACCGTACGCACTGCCGCGGCGCTCTTCCTGAAGCTGGTCACGGCTTGCAGGGACCGGCCCAGCCAGGGCAGGCCGCGCAGACCCGCGAGCGGCAGAGAGAAGCCGGCGAGGAAGAAGGCGGGCATGCTGCGGCCGTTGACGAGCCCGGCCACGCAGACCACCCCACCGGCGAGGATGCACAGGATCACGATCCACTCCGCGTCCCGCACGACCGCCGTCAGGGCCAGCAGCCCACACAGCACCGCGCACGCCTGGGTGAAACGAGAGCCGCGGTTGGCGCTGAAGCGCAGCACCACCCCGCCCGCGGCCAGCAGCAGGATCGTGGAGCCGATCCCCATG
Organism: Kribbella sp. NPDC056861; assembly: GCF_040687575.1. NCBI lineage: Bacteria > Bacillati > Actinomycetota > Actinomycetes > Propionibacteriales > Kribbellaceae > Kribbella > Kribbella sp. NPDC056861. The sequence goes on from NZ_JBFBNQ010000005.1 coordinate 284,436, forward strand.
TCGCGGAACGGCAGGATGATGCCGGCCAGCAGACCGACCCCGAGGCTGTAGAGCACCGCGCGGACGTTGCCGGGGATCCGGGCATCGGGCCAGAACCGCCCGAACAACGCGTCCATCGGCGACTCTGGATCGCGAGGCAGTGCTGGGGGTGCGGGGGGTGCGGGACTGACCGGTTGGGTCATCACGGGCTCCTTGGCCTTGCTGGGCAGATGGTTGTGCAGCTGACGTGGTTCGCGAGGCAGGTCGACGCGGGCTCGAGCGCCGGTACTGCGCGGCTCGGGCTCGACGAAGTGGATAGTGCCGCCGTGCAGATCGGTCACCCAGCGAGCGATCGCCAGCCCGAGGCCGGTGCCGCCACCGCCATCGGCCTCCGCGAGCGTTCCGAAGCGCTCGAAGACCCGGTCGCGATCGGCGGCAGGGATGCCGGGCCCTTGGTCGATGACCTCCAGCCGCCAGCCGTCGGGCGTCTCCAACGCGACCAGCCGCACGACTCCCCCGGCCGGGCTGTGCCTGGACGCGTTGTCGAGCAGATTCGCGACGAGTTGGTGCAACCGCGAGAGGTCGGCGGCCACGGTGAGGTCCGGCGGCGTGACCTGTACGTCGTACCGAACCTCGCGGCCGGTCACCGTTGCCTCGGCGACGGCGCGTTCGAGCAGGTCGGTGATCGGCACCTGCGTGGCGGAGAGCTTGGCCTCACCGGCATCCACGCGCGCCAGATCGAGGAGATCGGAGGCCAGGGCGGCAAGGCGCTCAGCTTGGTCGAGCGCAGTACGCAAGGTGACGGGGTCCGGCTCGGCGACGCCGTCGACCAGGTTCTCCAGTACTGCGCACAGCGCGGTCAGCGGCGTACGCAACTCGTGGCTCACGTTCGCCACCAGCTCGCGACGCTGACGATCGACCGCCGCGAGGTCCTCGGCCATCCGGTTGAAGGCCCTGGCCAGCTCGCCGACCTCGTCACTCGACGTCGCGGTCACGCGAGCGGAGTAGTCGCCACGTGCCATGCCCCGAGCCGCCGCGGTCATCTCGCGCAACGGCGAGGTCATCCCGACGGCGAGCAGCTGAGTCACGCCCAGCGCGAGCGCCACCGTCACGGGGACCGTGAGCCAGAAGGGCACACTGCCGACAGCACCGGTCGCGGCGAGGATCGATGCCACCGTGACGCTGACCGCGACCAGCAGGCCGAGCTTGACCTTGACCGACGTGACCTGGTTGAGGATCGGGCCGCTCATGCGGCACCGCCGGGCTCCAGCGCGTAGCCGACGCCGTGCACAGTACGCACCCGGTCGGCGCCGATCTTGGCGCGCAACGCCTTCACATGGCTGTCGACGGTGCGGGTCCCGGAGGCACCCGGCCAGCCCCAGACGTCGGCGTACAGGTTCTCTCTGGTCAGGACGACGCCGGGGTTGGCGGCCAGGCAGACCAGCAGGTCGAACTCGGTCGGGGTCAGGTGTACTTCGGTGTCCGCGACCCAGACCCGGCGCGAGGCCGCGTCGACGCGCAGCTCGCCCAGGTCGTTCGCAGTACGGGTGGCCAGCTCGGCGGCCCGGTCGACGCGACGTAGCAGGGCGCCGACCCGGGCCACCAGTTCGCGCATCCGGAACGGCTTGGTCAGGTAGTCGTCGGCGCCGACGCCCAGGCCGACCAGGATGTCCGCCTCGTCGTCGCGCGCGGTCAGCATCAGCACCGGGACCGGCCGCGCTGCCTGAATCCGGCGGCACACCTCGTGGCCGTCGAACCCGGGCAGCATCACGTCCAGCAGCACCAGGTCCGGCGCCGTCTCCGCGAACTGCGCGACCGCGCCGGGCCCGTCCCACGCCTGGACCACGTCGTACCCCGAACCGCGCAACCGGTCGGTGACCGCCTGGTTGATCACCGGCTCGTCCTCGACCACGAGGATCTTCGGCCGTACTGCGCTCACTGACATGCTGTGAGCGTAGGAGCCGAGCTGGTCAGAAGTAGCGGACGACTCGTGAAGGTTTTGTGGAGGATCCGGCTACTGGCCGGAGACCGCCTCGACCGCCTCCAGGATCGTCGCGGCGACGGGACCGGGCTGCGAGACGCTCAACGCGTGCGATCCACCGGCCACCTCGTGCGTAGTGCGGGCGCCGGCCCGCTCGGCGAAGTACCGGTGCAGCGCGACCGGGATGTTGAGATCCTCGTCGCTGATCACGAACCAGGACGGGATGGTGCTCCAGGCCGGCTTCTCGGTCGGCAGCGCGTCGGTCAACGCGGTCTGGGTGACCGGCCGCTGCGTCGTGGCCATCAAGGCAGCCTGCTCGGCGGACACGTCGGCGCAGAATTGGTGGTGGAACAGCTCCGACTTGATCACCAGCTCGACCCCGCCGGTCGCCACCGGGTAGGCGTTGAGCGCGTCGCCGAGCGTGCTGCCCGGGAACTTGCCCGACAACTCGAAGGCGTTCTCCCCGTGGTCGGGCGCGAACGCATCGACGTACACCAAAGCGGCGACGGACTCGTTGCCCGCACCGGCCTCGGTGATCACGAACCCGCCGTACGAGTGCCCGACCAGGACGACCGGCCGCCCGATCGACGCGATCACGTCGCGCACGTACGCCGCGTCGCCCGCGACACTGCGCAGCGGGTTGGCGACGGCCACGGTGTCGAGTCCCTTCTCCTGCAACTGCTCGATCACGCCGTTCCAGCTGGCCGACTCCGCGAACGCCCCGTGCACCAGTACGACAACCGGCTTCTGCTCACTCATGGTCACTTTCCTCTGCTGTGGTTGAAACCTGCCCTACCTATCAGGACAGCGCAGCCACTCGGGTTGTGACGCGGTATGACCCAAATGGGATGTCCGCGGGTGTCTGGTTGGTGGCTACGGTCCGTTCAACATCCGTAGCTGCACCGCCCCCTGGCAGGAGTTCAGATGTCCCGAAAGATCGCCGCCCTCGCGGCCGCGTTGTCAGCAGCAGGTTTGGTAGCCGCCATCAGTCTCAGCCCGATCAACCCCAGCAACGCGGCCCCGTCCGCCGGTCCCCCGGCCGCCGACGACGCGATGGTCAGCGCGCTCGCGCGTGATCTGCGAATCAGTCCGGCCGACGCTCGGGCCCGGATGGCACGGGAGGGCAAAGCCGCCGAGGTCGAAGGGTTCCTGCGCACCAGCCTCGGTACTACGTTCGCCGGCGCGTGGCTCGACCCGACCGGAAGCACCCTCACGGTCGGCATCACCGACCCCGCCCGCGCCGGCCTGGTGCGGGCAGCGGGTGCCGTGCCGAAGACCGTGCCGCGCAGCTTGGCGCAACTCGACGTACTCAAGAGCCGCTTGGACGCCCAACCAGCTCCCAAGACAGTTCCCGGCTGGTACGTCGATGTCACCAGCAACCAACTGGTCGTCCTGACCAAGGCCGGGAAAACCCAACAGGCCAAGGCTTTCGCGAAGGCCAGCGGGGTCGACACCGCAGCGGCGCGATTCGTCATCTCCACCGAGAGCCCGCGTCCGCTGATCGATGTGATCGGCGGCAATGCCTACTACATCGGCAGCGGCACCCGGTGCTCGGTCGGGTTCGCGGTCACCGGCGGCTTCGTGACAGCCGGCCACTGTGGCCAGACCGGCGCCAACACCACCCAGCCGAGTGGCACCTTCGCCGGATCGAGCTTCCCCGGCAACGACTACGCCTGGGTGAGAGTTGCCGCGGGCAACACTCCGCGGGCACTCGTCAACCGGTACCCCGGCACGGTGCCGGTCGCGGGCTCGACCGAGGCCGCCGTGGGTTCGTCGGTCTGCCGATCGGGCTCGACGACCGGCTGGCGCTGCGGCACCATCCAGCAGAAGAACGCGTCGGTGACCTACCCCGAAGGCACCATCACCGGCCTGACCCGGACCAACGCCTGCGCCGAGCCCGGTGACTCCGGTGGCTCCTGGCTGACCGGCGACCAGGCGCAGGGCGTGACGTCGGGCGGCTCCGGCAACTGCACCTCCGGCGGTGTCATCTACTTCCAGCCCGTCAACGAGATCCTCGGCGCCTACGGCCTCACCCTGACCGTCAGCGGCGGCACCCCGCCGACCACTCCGCCCACCACTCCCCCGACGACTCCTCCGGGCGGAACCACCTGGCAAGCCGGTACGGCGTACGCGGCCGGCGCGACCGTCACCTACGGCGGCCGGACCTACCAGTGCCTGCAAGGCCACACCGCGCAGACCGGCTGGGAACCGCCTGTCGTCCCCGCGCTCTGGCAGGCGCGCTGATCGGCCGGGGGCCGGTCAGGCTCTTCCTGATCGGTCCCCGGTTGCCTACCTTGCTCCCATGGAACTAGAGCTTCGCCATCTCCGGATCGTCTGCGCGGTGGCCGACGCGGGTTCCATCACCAAGGCAGCCAACACGCTCGGCCTCGCCCAGCCGGCTCTGACCGCTCAGCTCCAGCGGATCGAGCGCGTGCTGGGCGGGGTCGTCTTCGAGCGTGACCGCACCGGCATCCGCCCGACCCCGCTCGGCGAGCTCGTCCTGGCCAGGGCCCGACTCCTACTCCCCGCTGTCTCCGGTCTGCAGGCAGAGGCTGCCCGGTTCAGCAACAGCGGCGGCCGCAACGGCGACGTACCGGCCAGCCTGACGATCGGCTCGGCCACCGGCCATCTGCTGGGTCGCCTGCTGCATCACCTCACCTCGGACTACCCCGGCATGCGAGTGACCACCCAGGTCTCGTGGTCGGCCGACGAACTCGCCGCGATGGTCGCCGACGGCAGGATCGACTTCACCATCGTCGGGGTCTGCGGCGAAGCGCCGCCGCCGGTCCAGCCCGGCCTGACCTGGCGAGTGCTGGGCACCGATCCCGTCTTCGTCCTACTGCCGGCCGATCACCGACTGGCCGACGCGCGATCCGTCCCACTGTCCGATCTGGCGACCGAGGAGTGGGGCGCGACGCCAGGCGACGGTTGTTTCGCGGACTGTTTCGCTGCTGCTTGCGGCCGGGCAGGCTTCACCCCGAGCACGCTGTACGAGACCGACGTGGTGAGTTGTATCGACATGGTCGAGTCCGGTGATGCCGTGGTGCTGTGCCAGCCGACGTTTCGCGAGATGCCCGGGGTCGTCGCCGTACCGCTCGACGGCGTGCCGCTGACCTGGCGTCATCTGATCGGCTGGCATCCGTCCGGCCCCGCGGCCGGACTGGCTGATCAGGTGATCCGGCTGGCCGGTCTGGCGTACGTCGATTCGATTGCCCGTAGCCCCCTTTACAGCGGCTGGCTGGCCGGGCGTCCGCAGTACGGGGTGGCGGGTGTGGATCACAGCCCGGAGCTGATTGTCAACGATTAGTCACCCTCTGTTCACCCTGCCATCACAGTCGGCGGCGGGGTGCAGCGGTGTTCACCCGAAGGGTTGCCCTTGCTCTGCGTCAGCGGAGCCAACCGAGGGTGACTATGACTTGCCGTCGTTCCGGCCAATTGGCGACGGTACTTCTCACACCGCCCCCGTGAGGAGTACCGAACGTGAGAGTTCCGAAACCCCATCACGCCCATCGCCGCCGTCGTGCCGGTCAGCTGACAGCCGTCAGCGGACTGGCCGCGGCTCTGCTCGCCGGCAGCCTGGCCAGTACCAGCTTCGCCGCGCAGCCTTCTGTGCCGACCACTCCGCCCGACGCAACTGCCGTCGCTGTCGCAGCCGCTGACCACGCGGTCAACGCCGGACTCGGCACGCTCCGCAAGGGCACGCAGGAGAAGTACAACCGCCTCGGTGTGTTCGAGGGCGGTGACGCCGAGACGCAGGACCTCTTCTACGTCTCGTACGACAAGACCTATCAGGGCCTCGAGGTCGTCGGTGGCGACGCCGTCGTGTCGACCGATGCCGCTGGCAACGTCTTGACCACGGTGGCCGCCTCCCAGGCCACTATCTCGGTCAGCACGACACCGAAGCTCACGCCCGCGCAGGCGACTACCTCGGCCCGCAAGGCCTTCACCACCGTCAGCGGCACCGGCGCGCCCAAGCTCGTAGTACTGGTCGTGGGTCAACCCAAGCCCGTGCTCGCCTGGGAAGTTCCCGTGACCGGCAAGGGAAAACACGCCGGCCACGACCACGGTGACGGCCTCAGCCAGGAGCTCGTGTACGTCGACGCGACCACCGGCAAGGTGTCCCACACCGCCGAGCAGACCGCCTCCGGCTCCGGTCGCGGGATCTGGAACGGCGCCGGCCTGACCTTCGGGACGACGTCGTCCGGCGGCAGCTACCGGATGACCGACCCGGCCCGGCCGAGCCTGTCGTGCATCGACTACAGCACCAACGCGATCATGACGGACGCCGACAACGTCTGGGGCAGCAGCAGCAAGACCGACAAGGTCTCCGGCTGTGTCGACGTGATGTACATCGCCGCCGGCGAGTGGGATCTGCTGAAGAACTGGTACGGCCGCAACGGTCTGGACGGCTCCGGCAACTGGGCCGACGCCGAGGTCGGCCTGCCGGACACCAACGCCTACTGGAACCACTCCAGCAACCCGAACGGCGTCGTCTTCGGCCGCAACAACGCCAGCGCCTGGATCAGCGGGACCGACGTGGTCGCGCACGAGTACGGCCACGGCCTGGACGCCAAGACGCCGGGCGGCATCTCCGGCCACCCCGGCCAGGAGTCCGTCGCCGACATCTGGGGTGCGCTGACCGAGAACTACCTGAACAACCCGAACGACAAGCCCGACTACGAGGTCGGCGAGCTGATCAACCTGGTCGGCAACGGCCCGATCCGCTACATGTACAACCCGTCCAAGGTCTCCGGTCACCCGAACTGCTACTCGACCAGCCTGCCGTCGTCGGTGCACGCCGCGGCCGGCCCGATGAACCACTGGTTCTACTTGCTTGCCGAGGGCACCAATCCGACCAACGGCCAGCCGGTCAGTCCGACCTGCAACAGCAGCACGCTGACCGGGATCGGGATCAAGGAGGCCGGCCGGATCTTCTACAACGCGATGCTGCTCAAGACCTCCGGGATGAGCTACCCGAAGTGGCGGATCGCCACCTTGAACGCGGCCAAGAACCTCGACCCGACCTGCGCGAAGTACAACAAGGTCAAGGCCGCCTGGACCGCCGTCAGCCTGGGCGCCCAGCCTGGTGAACCCACCTGTACTGCGGCAGCCGGCGGCGGCGCGGCTGAGCCGCTGGTGGCAGCGGCCCCCGACATCGACGTACAGAAGGTGCGCGCGCACCTCACGCAGTTCAACACGATCGCCACCAACAACGGCGGTAACCGCCGGGCCGGATCGGCTGGGTACAACGCGTCGCTCGCCTACGTGAAGCAGAAGCTGCAGGCAGCCGGTTTCACGGTGACCGAGCAGCGTTGCACCAGCGGCTGCAGCACCACCCAGACCAGCAACCTGATCGCCGACTGGCCGGGCGGTCCGGCCAACCAGGTGGTCATGTTCGGCGCGCACCTGGACGGCGTCAGCGCCGGCCCGGGGATCAACGACAACGCGTCCGGATCGTCCGCCCTGCTGGAGAACGCGCTCGCTCTCGCCGCGGCCAAGCCGAGCCTGACCAAGCACGTCCGGTTCGCCTGGTGGACCGACGAGGAGCAGGGCCTGAACGGCTCCGAGTTCTACGTCAACTCGCTCAGCTCCACGAATCGATCGGCGATCAAGGGGTACTACAACTTCGACATGATCGGCTCGACCAACGGAGGCTACTTCGTGAACAACATCAGCACCGCGGTGGCGGCGCCGATGAAGGAGTACTGGGACTCGCTCGGGCTGAGCCCGGAGGAGAACCGCGAAGGCGCGGGCCGCTCGGACGACGCGTCGTTCCGCTCGGCCGGGATCCCGACCAGCGGCTACGCGACCGGCGCCAGCGCCCGCAAGACGTCGGCCCAGGCAACCAAGTGGGGCGGGACGGCCAACGCGTCGTACGACCCCTGCTACCACCGGTCGTGTGACACCACGGCGAACATCAACGCGACGGCGCTCAACCGTGCCGCCGACGGCATCGCCTACACCCTCTGGAAGACCGCGGTCACGCCGTAGTCGCAGCTGAGGTAAGCGTGGCCCTCCCGTTCCGCCCCGACGGGAGGGCCTCTCTCATTTGTGCGGGTGGCTGGTGGTCGTGGTGTTGCCGAGCGCCGAGAGCGGCTCGCGGCCGACCGGCTGCGTCGGCCGGGGCAGCAACGGCTTGCGCGGAAGGAGTGCGCAGGTGACCGGCTTGCCGGCGGTCACCTCGAGCTCCTCCCCCGCGTGGAAGAGCGTGACGGAGGCATCCGGGCCGTCGTGCACGGAGTACGTGACCTGTTCGCGGCCGATCTCCACGCACAGCCGGACTCCGTGCCAGCGAACGGTGAACTTCAACCTGCTCAGGCCGGATGGCAGCGCCGGGTTGAAACAAGGCCCGGTCTCGCGCTCCCGGAGTCCACCGAAGCCGGCCACCAAAGCAGTCCAGGCGCCTGCCAGCGACGCCATGTGCAGACCGTCGCCGGTGTTGTGGTGCAGATCGAGCAGGTCGATCAGCGCCGCCTCGTAGGCATAGTCGTAGGCGAGATCGAGCTGACCGACCTCGGCCGCCGTCACCGCCTGCACGCAGGCCGACAACGACGAGTCGCGGACGGTGATCCGCTCGTAGTAGTCGACGTTGCGAGCCTTCTGCTCGGGCGTGAACTCGTCGCCGCACCAGTACATCGCCAGTGTCAGGTCGGCCTGCTTGACGACCTGCTTGCGATACAGCTCGAAGTACGGCGCGTGCAGGAGCAGCGGGTACTTGTCCTTCCAGGCTTCGAAGTCCCACACCGCATAGCCGGTGAAACCCTCGGACTGCGGATGCACGCCGAGCTCTTCGTCGTACGGGATGTGTACTGCGGCCGCCGCATCCCGCCAGGCCGCCTCTTCCTCCGGGTCGACCCCCAGCCGCCGGGCGTCGTCGGGGAACCGGGTGGCGAAGGTCGCCGCCACCCGAAGGTTGCGCGCGGCCATCAGGTTGGTGAAAACGTTGTCGTCGGCAACAGCGCTGTACTCGTCCGGGCCGGTGACGCCGGGCAGGTGCCACTTGCCGTGCCGGTCGTGGTGGCCGAGGGAGATCCACAGCCGGGCCGTCTCGACCAGCAACTCCAGGCCGTAGTCCCGGATGAAGGTGTCGTCGCCGGTGGCCATGTGATACCGGCTGATCGCCGCGGCGATGTCGGCGTTGATGTGGAACGCCGCGGTGCCCGCGGGCCAGTACCCCGAACACTCCTGGCCGCGGATCGTGCGCCAGGGGAAGGCCGCGCCGCGCAGGCCGAGCACCTCCGCGTGCTCCTTCGCCATCCAGAGCGTGCTGTGCCGCCAGCGGAGCGCATCGGCCGCCGCGTCGGGCATCGTGAAGGTGAGGGCCGGGAGCACGAAGCCCTCGGTGTCCCAGAAGGTGTGCCCGTCGTACCCGGCGCCGGTCAGACCCTTGGAGGGGATCGCGCGCCGCTCGGCCCGCGCGCCGGACTGCAGGACGTGGAAGAGCGCGAACCGGACCGCCTGCTGCAGCTCCTGGTTGCCGTCGACCTGGACGTCGGCCGCATCCCAGAAGTCGTCCAGGTAGGTGCGCTGCTGCTCGACCAGACCGTCCCAGCCGGAGAACTTCGCCCCGGCCAGCGCGCCCGACACCTGATCGCTGATCGCCGTCTCCGACCGGAGGCTCGACCAGCCGTAGGCGAGGAACTTCACCACCCGCAGGGTCTCCCCCGGCTTCAGCTCGCAGATGACCGTGTTGCGGGCCCAGTCCTCCCGGACGTCGATGTCCACCTCCATCCGGCTGTCGCACTGGACCTCGTGCGTCATGCCCGCGGCCATCATCAGCTCGCTGGCACGGGTGCGATGGATCAGCACGACCTCTTCGTCGTCGCTGTCCTGCGACACCGCCACCAGCGGGTTCTCGAGGACCGCGGCGACCCGGGGATCGCCGGGTCGGGTCGGCTGCGGCTCGTTGGCGACCAGCTCCGACTGGAGCACCAGCCGGACCGGCTGGTCGACCGCCTCCACGATGTACTCGATCGCGGCGACCGCGCGCTGGGTCAGCGAGACCAGCCGCCGGGACCGGACCTTGATCCGCTTGCCGGCCGGTGAGGACCAGTCGAGCTCGCGCTTGAGGATGCCGGTGCGGAAGTCCAGGCAGCGCTCGTGCGAGTGCAACTCGCCGTACCGGACGTCGAGGGGTGAGTCGTCCACCAGCAGCCTGATCAGCTTGCCGTTGGTGACGTCGACCAGGGTCTGGCCGGACTCGGGGTAGCCGTAGCCCGCTTCGGCGTACGGGAGTGGGCGCTGCTCGAAGAACGAGTTCAGGTAGGTGCCGGGGATCGCGTACGGCTCGCCCTCGTCGAGGTTGCCGCGCAGGCCGATGTGGCCGTTGGAGAGCGCGAACAGGGACTCGGCCTGGGCTAGCTTGTCGAGCGGCAACTCGGTCTCGCGCAGCTGCCAGGGCTCGATCGGGTGGGGTCCGCGGTCGATCATCCCTGCCGCCCTCCGTCGTCGAGCAGCTCGGCGAGGTCCTTGACCACCACGTCAGCGCCGTGGGCCTTCAGTTGCTCGGCCTGTCCGACCCGGTCGACACCAACCACCCAGCCGAAGTCACCCGCCCGGCCGGCTTCCACTCCGGCCAGCGCGTCCTCGAAGACGACCGCCTCGGACGGCTCGACCCCGCACCACTTCGCGCCGGCCAGGAAGGTGTCCGGCGCCGGCTTGCCACGCAGACCCTTCTCCCGGATCGTCACACCGTCGATCCGGTGCTCGACCAGCGGCGCCAGCCCGGTCACCTCCAGCACCTCGCGGGTGTTGGCGCTCGACGACACGACAACCCGGCGCAGGCCGGCTGCCTTGGCTGCCTCCAGGTAGCGCCGGGAGCCCTCGAACACCCGGACGCCGTCGTCGTGGATGCGGCGCAGTACGGCGACGTTCTTCTGGTTGCCCAGGCCGTTGATCGTCCGCGTGCCCGGCGGATCGTCCGGGTCACCCTCGGGCAGTGTGATGCCACGAGACGTGAGGAAGTCCCGCACACCATCCGCCCGGGGCTTGCCGTCGACGTGCGCGTCGTACTCCGCGTGCGCGTCGAACGGCACGAACTCCGCCCCCGTCTGCGTAGCCTCGGCGCGGAGGAAGTCGTCGAACATCTCCTTCCACGCGGCCGCGTGCACCGCCGCGGTGTCGGTCAGCACCCCATCGAGATCGAACAGGCAGACCTTCACCTGCCCTGGCAATCCCAACATCACAAGCCTTCCGGTCGGTGATCCGAACTCCTTCATCACCGTAGCCGGTCGGCGCGAGGACCCAGGTCAGGACGTGCAGAGGAAGGGCGGCCGGCCGACGCCGGAGTGGTAGTCGTACTGGGTCCCGTTCACCTCGAGGACCGTCTTGGCCCCCTCGACCAGCGCCTGGGTGTAGTTCATTCCGGGCTGCGGGCAACCAAGGCTGCCGTCCGGCCAGGTCACCTCGGCAGAGCTCACCACCGTCACCTGGGCCACGTCGATCCCGAGCCGCGCCGCCAGGTCCGCCTTGGCCTGGGTGACCAGCTCGGAGGCCGGCGTGTTCCCAGGGGACGGGGTGTTCCCGGGGCTCGGCGTGTTCCCAGGGCTCGGCGTGTTCTCGGGGCTCGGCGTGTTCTCGGGGCTCGGTGTGTTCTCGGGGCTCGGTGTGCCCGCGGAGGGTGGTGTGGTCATGATGGGCTCCTGGTTGGTCGGCTCGGGCGCGACACCGCACGCTGCTGAGAACAACAGCACGGACGCCGCCAGCGCGGTCACAACTCGCATGATGATCACCTCAGGCAGGGGACGCCCGCGCGGTGCGATTCGTTGCAGCTCAGCGCGCCGGGACGGCCGGCGGCGGCACGACCGGCTTCGTCGGCGGCTTGACCGGCGGCTTGACCGGGGGCGTCACCGGCGGTTTGGCCGGCGGCTTCGCGGGCGGCTTGTTCGCCTCCTGCTTCTTCTTCTCGGCGAGCTGCCGCAGCGCGTCGATCTTCTTCTGGGCCGCCTGCTGGGCCGGGGTGCCGTTGACCATCCGGTCGCTCGGCGCGACGAAACGGCGGATCGGCAGCCCCTTCAGCGCGCCCTGCATCGCGGTCTTCCAGAGCGGACCCGCCGTACCGGAGCCGGTCGGGTCCGAGATGTCCACGCCGTCGAGGGTGTGGCCGTACATCAGGTTCGTGTAGGGCAGCGTGGCGTCGGCGACCACCGTGGCCGCGGCCAGGTTGGGCGCGTAACCGGCGTACCAGACGGCGCGGTTCAGCTGGATCGTGCCGGTCTTGCCGGCCAGGTCGTAGCGGCCGAAGTTCAGCTTGCCACCGGTGCCGCCCGGCTCCATCACCGCGCTCAGCACCCGGTTGACGCCGTCGGCCACCTCCTTGGCGATGGCCTGCTTGCAGTTCCGCCCCGGCGTCTTGATCGTCCGGCCCGACATGCTCGAGACGGCGGTGACCACCCGCGTGTCGCAGTACAGGCCGCGGGCCGCGAAGGTCGCGTAGGCGTTGGCGAGCATCAGCGGCGTGGTGTAGCCGACGCCCAGGGTGAAGGAGACCACCTGGTCGAGCGGGCCGAGCGTCTGCGCGTTGTACATCCCGAGCTTGGCCGCGATGGTGGCCGGCGCGCACAGCCCGGTCTGCTGGGACAGCTGCAGGAAGTAGGTGTTGGTGGAGGCGCGGGCCGCCTCGACCATGGTCAGGTAGCCGCTCTTGGTCGAGTTCTTCGGCGTGTACTTCGGGTCCTCGGTGGTGCCCTTGCAGGTCCGGAACTTCTTGCCGCTCAGGTCGATCTGGGCCGGCGAGTCGATCCGGTGGCTCATCGGCAGGCCCTGCTGCAGCGCCGCCGCGACCGTGAACGCCTTCATCGTGGAGCCGTTCTGGAACCCGCCGTAGCCACCGGCGTACGACTTCTCGACGTTGTAGTTGTACGCCGTCCGGTTGCGCCCGTTCCCGTACGGCCGGCTCTGCACCATCGCCTTCACCAGGCCGGTCCCGGGCTCGACCACCGTGATCGCCGCGACGGCGGTGTCACTGGGCTTGGTGTGCTGCTTGATCGAGGCCTGCGCGGCGGCCTGCAGCTTCGGGTCCAGCGAGGTCCGGACGGTCAGCCCGCCGGTCTTCAGGTAGTGGTCGCGCTCCTTGACGGTCGCGCCGAGGGCCGGGTTCGCCAGCAGCTTGGAGACGGCGTACTCGCAGTAGAACGGGTACGGCGAGTTCGCGCAGCCGTTCTTGACCTTGCGCATCCGGCTCAGGTCGATCGGCTTCTTGATCTCGGCGGTGGCCTGCGCGGTGGTGATCACGCCCAGCTCGGCCATCCGGCGCAGCACCACGTCGCGGCGGTCCTTGGAGCGCTTCAGGTCGTTGGTCGGGTCGTAACCGGTCGGGTTCTTCACCAGCCCGGCCAGCATCGCGGCCTGGGCCAGGTTCAGGTCCTTGGCCGAGACCCGGAAGTAGTGCTGCGCCGCCGTCTGTACGCCGTACGCGCCGTCGCCGAAGTTGACCAGGTTCAGGTACATCTCCAGGATCTCGTCCTTGGAGTACTGGCTCTCGATCCCGATCGCGTAGCGCAGCTCGGCCAGCTTGCGCTCGTAGGTGACCGCGGTCGCCCGGGCCCGCTGCTCCTCGGTCTTGGCCTTCTCGACCAGGGTCAGCTTGACGAACTGCTGGGTGATGCTCGACCCGCCCTGCTGGACCTCGCTGGCGGACTGGTTGCGGACCATCGCGCGGAAGGTGCCCTTGGCGTCCAGGGCGCCGTGGTCGTAGTACCGGGAGTCCTCGATCGCCACGATCGCCTTGCGCATGATCGGGCTGATGTCGCTCAGCTTCACCGGGATCCGGTTCTGCTCGTAGAGGGTGGCGATCAGGCTGCCGTCGGCCGCCAGGATCCGGCTGCGGATTTCCATCGGCTCGGGCTGCAGCGCCTGCGGCAGCTCCTGCACCGAGTTGGCCACGCCGGCGCTGCTGTGCCCGATGAAGCCGGCCAGCGGGATCGCCAGCCCGGCCGCGAGGGCACCGGCCAGCACGCTCACCGCGATGAACTTGATCAACGCCTGAGCAGCCCCGCCTGCGGCCCCGTTTCGCATAGCGCACAGGCTACGGCGTCGAGTAGGTCAGCAGGGTCACGAATTGCTCACAGAGCGCAGCGGAATCGTGTTGGATGGTTCGGTGGATGCTGAAAACGGATCGAATCCGATGGTGCTGGTCTCGCATCTCGGCTACGGGAGCGAGGCGACGAAGGCCGTCATCGCCGTCGTCCCCGAGGGACCGCTCAGCGCGGAGCTGCACGGTCCGGACGGCGTCGTCGTACTGCGGCCCGGGGCGGTGCAGCGAGTGCCCGGGTGGACCGGTGGTCCCTACGCGCGGATCCCGCTGCCCGACGTACTTGCTGATGGCACTTATCGCGTGCGGGTAGTGAGCGCTGGGCAGGAGGTGTGCTCAGAGCCGTTCGTCGTCGGGCCGGAGCGAATCCAGCGGCAGACGATGTCGGACGTGCTGTCCTACTTCAAGGCGATGCGGTCGAGCGGCGAGATCGACCGCAAGGACCGCGCGGCGCGCTTCTGGGACGACCCATCCGGCGCGACCGTCGACGCCCGCGGCGGATGGCTGGACGCCAGCGGCGACACCAGCAAGTTCCTGTCGCACCTGACCTACACGTCCACCATGAGCCCGCAGCAGATCCCGCTGTGCGCCTGGGCGATGCTCGCGGCCCGCGACGAACTGGCCGCGCACCGGCCGGCACTGGTCCCGGTGCTGAGCGCCCGGCTGCGCGACGAGGCACTCTGGGGTGCCGACTTCCTGACCCGCTTCCGCTCCCCCGACGGCTACTTCTACACCGGCATCTTCGACGCCCTCACCAAGCAGCTCGCCGAGCGGGTCATCACCGCGCCACTGCAGAACTCCGTCCGCACCTCCCGCTACCAAGCCGGCTACCGCCAAGGCGGCGGACTCGCCATCGCCGCGCTCGCCCGGGCCTCCACCGTCGACGCGGACGGTGACTTCTCGCGAGCCACCTATCTCGCAGCTGCCCTCGAAGGCTTCAACCACCTCGAGAAGCACAACCTCGAGTACCTGTTCGACGGCACCGAGTCGATCCTCGACGACTACTGCGCCCTGCTGGCCGCCACCGAACTGATGGCCGCCGGCGTGGACACCCACGAGGCGGCCCAGCGAAGAGCCGACTCTCTGATCGAGCGGTATCAATCCAGCTATTTCCGGGCAGACGAGGCAGGTCGGCCGTTCTTTCATGCAGCAGAGCCCGGGCTGCCGATTCTCGCGCTGCTGCGGTTCGCCGAGGTCTTTGGCGATGCGTCGGCCCGGGATACCGCCGTACGGGCGATGGTCGACGTGCTGGACCGTACTGCGGCTGTCCCCAACCCGTTCGGCTACCCGCGGAGCCTCGCGCAGCCACTCGGAGAGGAGCCTCGCGAGGGGTTCTTCTTCCCACACGCCAACGAGACGGGCTACTGGTGGCAAGGCGAGAACGCGGCGATCGCCTCGCTCTCAGCCGCCGCCAGCGCCTGTGCTCGCCTCGACGGGATCGACCAGGACACCAGAGCCCGGCTGCGGGTGTTCGCCGACGACCAGCTCGCCTGGATCGTCGGCCGGAACCCGTTCGACTCCTCGATGCTGCAGGGCCGTGGCCGCAACAACGCCGACTACTCCTCGGACTTCCCCAACCTGCCGGGCGGGATCGTCAACGGCGTGACGGCAGGCTGGAGTGACGAGCAGGACGTCGCCTTCCTGCCGGCCGACGCACCGGAAGGCGACTCCTGGCGGTGGGCGGAGCAGTGGATCCCGCACACCGGCTGGTTCCTGCTGGCGGTCGCGGCCGCGCACTGACCGGAGAACCCGGCCCCGGTGCCGAAGCTGTCCGCCGTCAGGCGGTCAGCTCACGCCCCGGGCCTCGGCGCAGGCCGAGCCGGGCGGCAGCGCCGACCTTGGCCGCGAAGTCGTTGGGCAGCGACAGCCGGATCACCTTCGACCACGCCGACGCGACCTGCTTGGGCAGCGGGCCGGTCGTGTACTTCAGGTTGTAGTCGCGGAACAGCTGCTGCACCTTCGGCGCGATCTCCTGGTACCGGTTGCTCGGCAGGTCCGGGAACAGGTGGTGCTCGATCTGGTACGAGAGGTTGCCGGTCATCACGTGCATCGCGCGGCCGCCGGAGATGTTGGCCGAGCCGAGCATCTGCCGCAGGTACCACTCGCCGCGGGTCTCGCCCTCGATCGACTTCTTCTCGAACGTCTCGACGCCTTCGGGGAAGTGACCGCACATGATCACCGAGTGGGACCACAGGTTGCGGACGATGTTGGCGGTGAAGTTGGCGGCCAGCGTGTGCAGGGCCGACGGGCCGGACAGCAGCGGGTGGATGACGTAGTCCTTCTTCATCTGGCCGCGGATCTTCTTGAAGACCTCCTTGGTCCGGGCCTTGAAGTCGGGGTCCTGGCGGCGTTCCTTGGTGGCCAGGTTCTTGCCCAGCTCCAGGTCGTAGGCCGCGATGCCGTACTCGAAGAAGCAGGCGTTGATGAAGTTCCACAGCGGCTGCGCCAGGTACGCCGGGTACCAGCGCTGGTCCTCGTCCACCCGCATGATGCCGTAGCCGAGGTCGTTGTCCTTGCCGACCACGTTCGTGTAGGTGTGGTGCAGCTCGTTGTGCGAGTGCTTCCACTGCTCCGACGGCGAGACGTGGTCCCACTCCCACTGCGTCGAGTGGATCTTCGGGTCGCGCATCCAGTCCCACTGGCCGTGCATGATGTTGTGGCCGATCTCCATGTTCTCCAGGATCTTGGCCACGGACAGCCCGGCGGTGCCGACGATCCAGGCCGGCGGGAAGATCGACGCCAGCAGCACCGCCCGGCTGCCCAGCTCCAGCTTGCGCTGGACGCTGATCACCTTGCGGATGTACGCCGCGTCGGAGGCGCCCCGGGCGGCGATCACCTCGGCCCGGATCGCGTCCAGGCGCGCTCCGATCTCCTCGATGTCCGCGGCGCTGAGGTGAGCGATCGGGTTGTCGGCCTTCTTCTGCAGAACGGTCATCTGATCCTCTTCCTCAACAGTCGATGTCGCACGCGCCGGCCGCGGCCGAGATGCAGGTCTGGATGAGCACGCCGTCACCGGGCGCCGCGGTGGTGAGCTCGCCGGAGCGCAGGTCGCGGACCGAGCCCGAGTTCAGCGGGAGCACGCAGGAGAAGCAGATCCCCATCCGGCAACCGGACGGCATCAGCACCCCGTTCTGCTCCCCCGCGTCCAGGATCGGCGTGGTGCCGTCGAGCTCGACCACCGTGCCCGTCCCGCTGAAGGTGACGGTGCCACCCTCGCCGGGCGCGGCCAGCGCGGTCCTGAACCGCTCGGTGTGCAGGTCGCCGGCCAGGTCGAGCGCCGCCCACTGCTCTTCGAGTGCGTCGAGCAGACCGGCCGGCCCGCAGGCCCAGGTCTCCCGCTCCGCCAGATCCGGTACCACGTCCGCCAACGCGGCGACGTCGAGCCGCCCGTGGGTGTCAGTGTGCTGTTCGACCAGCCGGAGCCGGCCGTCCTCCGCGAACTCGCGCAGCTCGGCACCGAAGATCACGTCCTCGGGACGCGCCTCGGAGTGCACCAGGACCACATCGCCGAGCCGGTCGAGCCCGGAGCGCAGCATCCCCATCACCGGGGTGATACCGCTACCGCCGGTGACGAACAGGACCTTGCGCGGCGCCTGCGGCGGCAGCACGAAGTCGCCGACCGCCTGGTCGAGATGCACCAACTGGCCGGGCCGCAGCTCCTGCGCGAGGTGCGCGCTGACCAGGCCGTCCGGGACCGCCTTGGCCGTGATGGTCAAGAGATCGCTCTCTGGAGCAGACGTCAGCGAGTAGGAGCGCCACAACCGGATGCCGTCAACCTCGAGGCCGATCCGGACGTACTGCCCCGGCTGGTGGCCGCGCCAGGCGGCGCCGGGACGGAGTACGACGGTCACTGCGTCGGCGGTCTCGGGGCGGACCTCGACGACTCGCGCCCGGAGGTCGGCGCCGGCGCGCAGCGGGCGGAACATGTCGAGGTAGTCGGCAGGATCGAGCGGATGCGTGGCGGCCGCGGCCACCTTCCAGATCCGGTCGCGCAGCCTGCCCCGGAGACTGGCCGGGGCTTCGGCGTCTGACGCAAACGTGGTCATGTCTTCTAGCATCCTCGACGCGAGGTGTAGTTTCATGACCGTCAGCGGTGAATCTGTTCCGCGATCTTGTTCGGAGGGAACAAAGAATGGCCGAAGATCCGGTCCAGCACGCGAGCCGGACGGCCCGCGGCGCCGCCGAGCTCGAGCTGGGCGACCAGGCGGTCGAGCTGTTGCGCTCCCGGCTGGCGGACATCGCCGAGCTGACCGTGACCGCGATCATCGTCGAGGTCCCCGGCTACACCAACGCCCTGGCCGGACCGATGGGCGCCAAGATCGCCGGCGCCGTCCAGCTCGCCCTCGGCGGCTTCCTCCGGCTGGCCAGCAGCGGCGACCCCGGTACTCCGCTCGCACCCGCGCTCGAAGGCGCATACGTCCTAGGCCGTGGCGAGGCGCGCAGCGGCCGCGCGATGGACGCCCTGCTCGCGGCGTACCGGGTGGGCGCGCGGGTGTCCTGGCGCGAACTCTCCCGTACTGCGGTGGAAGCGGGTCTCTCAGCCGACACCTTGGCCAGGTTCGCCGAGCTGGTCTTCGCCTACATCGACGAGCTGTCCGCGGCCAGCGTCTCCGGCCACACCGACGAGTTGGCGACCACCGGCCGGGTCAGAGAGCGCTATCTCCAGGAGCTGGGTCTCGGTCTGCTGCACGGCGATCCTGACGAACAACTGATCAGCCGGGCGAGCCGCGCCGACTGGGAGCCACCGCGCACGCTGACGGCCGTGATCCTGCCGAGCGCGCATGTCCGCAGCATGCTGGGCGCTTTGGACCCCCGAACGCTGCGTCCCGAAGCCGACCTCGAAGACCTTGCCGAGCCCGACGACCCGGACAACCAGCTCGACGATGACGCGGCCGAGGTAGCAGTCCTGCTGGTCCCCGACGCCGACGGCTCAGCCCGCCCTGCTCTGCTCAGAAGCCTCCGCGGCTACCAGGCATGGGTAGGCCCACCCCAACCGTGGACCAGCGTCCGCACGTCGTACCAGCGAGCCCTTCGAGCCCGCCACCTCGGGCTGACCGCCGAGCCCAATACCCCGCTCGACACCGAGCGCCACCTGACCACCTTCGTGATCACCTCCGACGCCGCGGCCCTCGACGACCTCAGACGCCAGGTGCTCGCGCCCTTCGCAACCCTGAAGCCCGGCACGGCAGAGCGGCTGGAGGAGACGCTGCGCGAGTGGCTGCTCCACCTCGGTCGCCGCGACGAGGTCGCCGCGGCGCTGCACGTCCACCCGCAGACGGTCCGCTACCGGATGGGCCAGATCCGCGACCTCTACGGCCCGCGCCTCGACGACCCGCAGACCGTCCTGGAGCTGACGATCGCTCTCGCCAGTCCAGGACGGTCCACTCAGCCGGGGTGAATCAGGGCAGCTTGGCTTCCAGCGCCGCGATCAGCTGCGGGCGCAGCTCCTGCGGCGTGATCACGGCGTCGACCGATCCGACCGCCACCGCGCGGTGGATGCTGTGCACCCGGTCGAACTCGGCCGCGACCTCGCTCAGCTTCTCCGCCCGCACCGACGAGCGGACCTCGGCCAGCTCGTTGGTGAGCGCGGCGCGCTCGGCGCCCTCGGCCTCGACCAGGCGCCCGGACACCTCGGTCACCCGCGGATCGGCCGAGGTGCGGTTGTTCACCTCGCCGGAGAACACCACCGCGGCCGCCGGCGCGCCACCCAGCACGGAGGCGAACGAACCCTCCAGGGCGAGCACCGTCATGTTCGGGTTGAGCGTCTTGGAGAACACCACGAACGCGCCACCGTGGTACCGGGAGACCACGCAGAACACGATCGGGCCGCGGAAGTTCACGATCGCGCGGCCGATCTCGGCGCCGTACTCCAGCTGCAGGTTGCGCATCGACTCCGGTGAGCCGTCGAAGCCGGACAGGTTGGCCAGCACCACCAGCGGACGGTTGCCGCTGGCAACGTTGATGGCGCGGGCCGCCTTCTTCGACGAGCGCGGGAACAAGGTGCCGCCGTTGTAGGTGTCCGGCCCGTCGGTAGGCGGGAAACCGCGCCGCGGCACCGGCTTGGACTCGATCCCGAGCAGGCAGACCGACAGGCCGCCGAGCCGGGTGTCCGCGACCACCGCGGTCTCCGCGTCGGCCATCCCCGCCCAGCGCTCCAGCATCGGGTGGTCCTGGTCGGAGACCGCCCGCATCAGGGTGCGGATGTCGAACGCCTTCTTGCGGTCCGGGTTCGTCTCGGCGGCGAAGATCTGGCCGACCGTGCTGAACCCGCCGTCGGCCGGGTCGTGCGGGAACGACGTGATGTCGCGGTCGTGCGGGTCGGAGCTCGGCGCGCGCCGCGGCCCGCTCTCCCCCGGTACGACGTACGTGTGGTCGTAGTGCGCCATCAGGATGTCCCGGGCGCCGGCCAGGTCGGGCGCCCAGTACTGCGCCTGGCCGTTCGGGCCCATCACCCGGTCGTAGCCGCCGATGCCGAAGTTGTCCTCGGCCGAGACACCGCCGGCGAAGTCCAGCGTCTGCTTGCCGGTCAGCACCATCGCGCTGTCCGGGGTCATCACCAGGATGCCCTTGGTGTGCATCAGCATCGTCGCTTCGGCGTTCCAGTACGGCTGCGCGCCGACATTGATGCCTGCGACAACGATGTTGATCTCGCCGCCGTCCTGGGTGAACTCGACGATCCGCTTGAGCGCCTTCGCCACCCAGTCCATGTTCTCGGTACCGGAGTCCATCGAGATCCGCGCTCCGGCCGAGACGGCGAACCACTCGACCGGCGCGCCGAGCCGCTCGGCCAGGTCGAGCGCGCCGATGATCCGCGCGCACTCGGCCTCGGCGACCGCGCCGAGCGCCTTGGTCGGGTCGCCGCTCAGGACGACCCGGGTGACGCCTTCGGGGTGCCGACGGGTCGGCGTGCTGATCACACCGGCGATCAGCCCGGCCTTGTTCAGACCGCGGGGACGCTGGACCGGGACCAGCGCGCCGGTGTCGTCCAGGTCGTGCTCGACGAAGCTGCCGCCCGCGCCGACCACCATGCCGGCCACCTCGTACGGGTAGACGGTGTTGCGGCGACGGGCCCGCAGTACCTTCTGGGCGTAGTCGTCGAGCGGCTTGAGCGGCTCGGTGGCCGGCCGCTCGACCGCGGTCACGACACCCGCGCCGGGCTGGTAGTAGAACCGGCCGACGACCGGGAACGGCTGACCGTTCGAGCCGATCACGCGACCGGTGACAACGACCTCTTCGATCCCCGCGCCCGAGGTGAGCGGCGCGATGTTGCGCTGCAGGGCGGTGAGCTCGGCGACCTGGCCGTCGATCACCGGCCAGACGGTCACCCAGACGTGATTCATCTCCAGCCGTGCGCCGGCCGCGCCGCGCGCAGTACGGGCTCGGCGGATGCCTTCGAGACAGTTCGCGATCGCCCGCTCGACGTGCGGGAGCGAGGTGACCTTGCCGTCCTCGCCCCGGACCACGGCGAACTGGCGAACCTGGGCGAGCGCGACCAGGCGCTCGTCGGCTTCGTTGTCGCGGGCAACACAGTGGTAGAGCAGCACGTCCTCGGGCGCTTCCAGCCGGGTGATCCGGAAGTCGCGCAGCCGCCACAGGTTGAGCCGGCGGCCGACCATCGGGTGCACGCCGCGGACGTTGTCGTCCTCGACGATCCCGTCGGACGACGGACGGTAGGTGAAGTACCAGACCTCGCGGCCGTTGCCCGGCACGACGGCGATCGCGACCCGGCGTACCTGGGAGCGGAACGGCAGCGCGGCGACGATCTCGCGCAGCTGGTCGGAGGCCTCCTGCTGGTTCTCCGGCGTCTCCGGCCAGGACAGGTAGAGATCCGCGACTGCCTCGTGCCCGGCCGGACGCCCGGCGATCTCGGCGGTCAGGTCGTGGACCAGTTCGCTGCCGGGATCGGAGAGCTCGGCCACCGTGCCGACCGTGCTGACCAGGTGCGTCGGCCGCTCGTCCAGCGTGTAGTCGGCCGTGGTGACGGCGCGACCGTTCACGCTCGCGTTGCTCAGGTTGTGCAGCTCGTGCTCGAGGTAGTGCCGGCGGACCAGCACCTCCAGCATCGGTTCGTTGCCGTTGACACCATTCGCCAGCCGCTCGGCCAGGAACCGGACGATCTGCTCCGGGATCGTGGCCAGCGCCTCGATCCGGGCGGCGTAGTCCGCAGCGTTCGGGTCGAGGGCGAGGGTGGCCAGTTCGTCGCCGACCACCGACAGCACCTCGGCCCGGGCCGCGTCGACCAGCGGTTGGTCGAACCAGCGGAACCGCACGCTGCGCGCCAGGTCGCCGATCACCGGGAAGCGCAGCTGGGTGGCGAGCACCAGGTGGTCGAGCAGCGCGTTCGCCTCGGCGTCCAAAGGTGCCTCAGGCAACGGCTCGACAAGCCACTGCTGCAGCAGCGCGGTCACCAGCAGGACGTCGGGAGACGTGCGCTGCTGGGCCAGGAAGATCCGGAACACCGCGTCGGTCAGTTCCTCGGTACGGTCCAGATCCGTCACGCCGTACCGGCTGAGCACCCGGGTCAACCGCTCGCAGAACTCGGCCGGCAGCCCGGCCCGCTCGGTGTCGAGCGTCTGCAGGTAGGTGTGGAAGTGCTCCTTCGGGCTGTGCACCCGCAGCTCGGTGTTCAGGTCCTCGCCGACCGGCCGGTTGCGGCTCAGCTCGGCGAAGTCCGCGAACAGCCGCAGGACCTCCATCTCGTCGCTGATCGGCGGTTGCGGCAGCTCGGCCCGGGCCTCCAGGTACGCCGTCAGCGTCCGGCCCTCGTCCCGCGGGTCGATGTCGAAGCCGAGCAGCATCCCGCGCAGGTCGTCCAGGCCACGGGTCGCCCGCTCGGCCGCCGTCGCGCGCTCCTGCGGCTCCGGCAGCTCCAGGTCGACGCCCGCACTGGCCTCGACCTTGACCTCGGTGTCGCCGATCAGCTCCAGCCGGAGCAGCGGCGCGCCCGTCTCGACCTGGATCCCGGTCGACACCGGCAGCTCGCGGACGATCGCCTTGAACGGCGCGTAGAGCACCGTCTCCATCTTCATGCTCTCCAGCACCAGCACCGGAGCGCCCGCCTCGACCTCGGCGCCGACCGCGACCGGGGTCGCGACCACCAGCGCGGGAGCGGGGGCGCGCATGACGCCACCCTCGTCGCGGCTGACCCGGTGGGTGACCCCGTCGACCTCGACCAGGTGCACCGGACCGTGCGTCGCGGTGATCAAGCGGAACTTGCGGCCCGCGACGGTGATGCGGGCGTCGTACGCGTCCAGGCGGTCCAGCTCGACATCGAGGTACTGCAGCTCGTCGCCGGCGCCCACGCCCGCGCGGTACCGGTGCGGGCCGATCCTCGCCACCGACACCTTGTACGCCGCGCCGCGCAGCTTCAGCGCGGCCGCCCGGCCCACCTCGTGCTGGACCTGCGGACGGCCACCGCGAGCGGTCTCCAGCAGCCGGGTCCGCTCGACCCGCTCGGCCTCCTCGTACGCCTCGATCGCGGCGACGATCAGCGCGACGCCGGAGTGCCGGCTCGAAACCAGACGCCCCTCGCCGCGGACCCGGTCGATCCAGCCGGTGTCGGCGCTGCCGTCGATCACCTCGGGCTGGTCCAGCAGTTCGAGGACGAAGCTCTTGTTCGTCGCGCCGCCCTCGAGCACCACGGTGGTGTCGGCCATCGCGCGGCGCAGCCGGCCGAGCGCCTCGTCGCGGGTCCGGCCGTAGGCGATGATCTTGGCGATCATCGAGTCGAAGTCGGCCGGGATCTCGTCGCCTTCGCTGACGCCGGTGTCGACCCGGATGCCCGGGCCGGACGGCAGCCGCAACCGGGCGATCCGGCCCGGCGACGGCGCGAAGTCACGGTCCGGATCCTCAGCGTTCAGTCGCGCCTCGATGGCGTGCCCGTGCTCGGCAGGCTGCAGACCTTCCAGCCGGCCGCCCGAGGCGACGTGGATCTGTGCCTTCACCAGGTCGACCTCGGTGGTCAGCTCGGTGATCGAGTGCTCGACCTGCAGCCGGGTGTTGACCTCGAGGAAGGCGAACAGCTTGTCGGCCGGCTGGTACAGGAACTCGACGGTGCCGGCGCCGGCGTACCCGACGGCGAGCGCCAGCCGCTCGGCCGACTGCTTGAGCTCGAGGTTCTGGTCGGCCGTCATCACCGGGGAGGCCGACTCCTCGATCACCTTCTGGTTGCGCCGCTGCACCGAGCAGTCCCGCACGCCCAGCGCCCAGGCGGTCCCCTGCCCGTCGGCGATCACCTGTACCTCGACGTGCCGCGCGCCGGTGACCAGGCTCTCCAGGAACACGATGCCGCTGCCGAACGCGCGCAGGGCCTCGTCACTGGTCCGCTGGTAGCCCTCGCGCAGGTCGGCTTCGTCGCGGATCATCCGGATGCCGCGGCCACCGCCACCGGCCGTTGCCTTCAGCATCACCGGATAGCCGATCTCGTTCGCCGCCGCCAACGCGGCGTCGAGCGACTCGACCGCGCCCCGGCTCCACGGCGCGACCGGTACGCCGACCTCCTCGGCGATCAGCTTCGAGCCGATCTTGTCCCCGAGTTTGCGCATCGCCTCCGCGCTCGGCCCGATGAAGGTGACCCCGATCCGGGCGCACAGCTCGGCGAACGCCGGGTCCTCGGCGACGAAGCCCCAGCCGACCCAGGCGGCGTCCGCCCCGGTCTCGGTCAGCGCCTGCTCCAGCTTGGCGTGGTCCAGGTACGGGCGGTCGGCGGCCGGGCCGAGCGAGTAGGTCAGGTCGGCTTCGCGGACGAACGTCGCGGTGCGCTCGGCGTCGGTGTACAACGCCACCGTCTCGACCTGGCTGCCGGTCTCGGCGTTGAGCTCGCGGACCGCGTTGATCAGCCGCATGGCGGCTTCTCCCCGGTTGACGATGGCGATACGGCTGAACACCGGGCAGTACTCCTGTCGTCGGGAAACCTGTCAACGCACACATTCCCAGGCCTCGACCCCTACCGTCGAGTCGGGGTCAGAACTCACAAGTACAGCCCGGACCGTAACGGCCCGGGCTGTCCTGTGACACTGAATCAGCTGATGTCGTAGCGATCCAGGTTGGTGACCTTGACGAAAGCGGCGACGAAGTCCTTCACGAACTTGGCCTGCGCGTCGTCACTGGCGTAGACCTCGGCCAGCGCCCGCAGCTCGGAGTTCGAGCCGAACAGCAGGTCGACGCGGGTACCGGTCCACTTGACCTCGCCGTCGGCGCCGCGGGCCTCGTAGGTCCCGTCGTCGGCCGAGGCCGGCTTCCACGTCGTGCCCAGGTCGAGCAGGTTCGCGAAGAAGTCGTTGGTCAGCTGGCCCGGACGGTCGGTGAAGACACCGTGCGCCGACTGCTGGAAGTTCGCCCCCAGCACCCGCAGGCCGCCGATCAGGACGGTCAGCTCCGGCGCGCTCAGGGTCAGCAGGTTGGCCTTGTCGACCAGCAGGTACTCCGCCGGCAGTCGGTTGCCCTTGCCGAGGTAGTTGCGGAAACCGTCGGCGGACGGCTCCAGCGCCGCGAACGACTCGGCGTCGGTCTGCTCCTGGGTGGCGTCGGTGCGACCCGGCGTGAACGCCACCTGGACGTCGTGCCCGGCGGCCTTGGCTGCCTGCTCGACCGCCGCGACACCGCCCAGCACGATCAGGTCGGCCAGCGAGACCTTCTTGGCGCCTGCGTTGAAGGACTCCTGGATGCCTTCCAGCACCCGCAGGACCTGGGCCAGCGAGTCGGGCTCGTTGACCTCCCAGCCGTTCTGCGGCTCGAGCCGCAGCCGGGCGCCGTTCGCGCCGCCCCGCTTGTCACTGCCCCGGAACGACGAGGCCGCCGCCCAGGTGGTGGAGACGAGCTGCGAGACCGTCAGCTCGGAGCCGAGGATCTGCTCCTTCAGGCCGGCGATGTCGTCGGCGTCGACCAGTTCGTGGTCGACGGCCGGAACGCGGTCCTGCCAGAGCAGCTCCTCCTGCGGCACCAACGGGCCGAGGTAGCGCTGGATCGGGCCCATGTCGCGGTGGGTCAGCTTGAACCAGGCGCGAGCGAAGGCGTCCGCGAACTGGTCCGGGTTCTCCAGGAACCGGCGCGAGATCTGCTCGTAGATCGGATCGAAGCGCAGCGCGAGGTCGGTGGTCAGCATGGTCGGCGTACGGACCAGCGAGCCGTCCTCGGGGTCCGGGACGGTGTTCGCCCCGGCGCCGTCCTTCGGCTTCCACTGGTTGGCACCGGCCGGGCTCTTGTCGAGCTCCCACTCGTAGCCGAACAGGTTCTCGAAGAAGCTGTTGCTCCACCGGGTCGGGGTGGCGGTCCAGGTGACCTCCAGGCCGGAGGTGATCGCGTCGCGGCCCTTGCCGCTGCCGAAGCTGTTCTTCCAGCCGAAGCCCTGCTCCTCCAGTCCCGCGCCCTCGGGCTCGGAGCCGACGTACTTCTCCGGGTCGGCCGCACCGTGCGTCTTGCCGAAGGTGTGCCCACCGGCGATCAGCGCGACGGTCTCCTCGTCGTTCATCGCCATCCGGCCGAACGTCTCGCGGATGTCGCGGGCCGAGCCCAGCGGGTCCGGGTTGCCGTTCGGGCCTTCGGGGTTCACGTAGATGAGCCCCATCTGTACTGCGGCCAGCGGCTTCTCCAGCTCGCGGTCACCGGTGTAGCGCTCGTCGCCGAGCCAGGTGGCCTCGGGACCCCAGTAGACGTCCTCGTCCGGCTCCCAGACATCGGCGCGGCCGCCGGCGAAGCCGAAGGTCTTGAAGCCCATCGTCTCCAGCGCGCGGTTACCGGTGAAGATCATCAGGTCGGCCCAGGAGACCGAGGCGCCCCACTTCTTCTTCACCGGCCACAGCAGCCGCCGGGCCTTGTCCAGGTTGCCGTTGTCGGGCCAGCTGTTCAGCGGCGCGAACCGCTGCATGCCGGCGCCCGCGCCACCGCGGCCGTCCTGGACCCGGTAGGTGCCGGCGCTGTGCCAGGCCATCCGGATCATGAACGGGCCGTAGTGCCCGAAGTCGGCCGGCCACCAGTCCTGCGAGGTGGTCAGCACCGCGTCGACGTCGGCGGCGAGCTCGTCGAGATCGACGGTCGCGAAGGCCGCGGCGTAGTCGAACTCCTCGCCCATCGGGTTCGCGACGGCCGGGTGCTTGCGCAGGATCTTCAGGTTGAGCTGCTTGGGCCACCACTCGGTGTTGGTGCCACCCTCGGTCGGGTGCTTGAGCTGCCCGTGGTCCACGGGGCACTTGGCGCCGCTCTCGTCATTCATCTCGCCGACTTCGGCGTTGGGTCCTTCAGACACGGGAAACCTTCCGGGATCAAGGAGTTCTGGACGTGGAGCACCTGGGGCACAGGCCCCAGTAGACGACCTCGGCCTCGTCGATCACGAAGTCGTGATCGTCCGCTGCCGTCAGACATGGGGCGGAGCCGTGGGCGCAGTCGACGTCCTCGATGGCTCCGCAGGACCGGCAGACGACGTGGTGGTGGTTGTCACCGACCCGGCCCTCGTACCGGGCGACCGACCCCGAGGGCTGGATCCGCCGGAGCAGACCGGCGGTGGTGAGCGCACGCAGTACGTCGTAGACGGCCTGGTGTGACACGTCGAGCTTGCCGCGGACCGACTGGATGATCGTGTCGGTGTCGGCGTGCGGGTGCTCGTGCACCGCGGAGAGCACGGCCAGCCGCGGCCGCGTCACGCGCAGCGCCGCACCCCGCAGCCGGTCCTCGAACTCCGTCGATGGCGTCACGTTCCGCAGTCTGTCGCCTTTTCTGGAACCAGTCAAGAATAGAGACAACGACACGCGGCTTCGCCGCGGCGGTGGGGGGTCAGCGGCGACGATTACCTCGTGGTTGCGGCCGCTGCGGCTTCTTGGCGGTCTGCGGGGCCTTCTTCTTCGCCGCCTTGGCCTTCGGCGGCGTCGGCGTCTGGCGCGAGCTGTTGGCGGTGCGGCCGCGCACGATGCCGATGAATTGCTCCATCAACTCGGTCGGCTCGCCCTCCGGCCAGCTCAGCACCACACTCGACTCGGGCGCGTCGACGATGGTCCGGTAGGTCAGGTCCTTGCGGTGGTGCAACCGCGCCAGCGACTGCGGTACGACGAGCAGCCCGACCCCGGCCGCGACCAACTCGATCGCCAGCGCGGTGGTCGCCGGGCGTTCCGCGAAAGGGTGACCAGGCAACTGTTCCCAGGCCAGCATGTCGTCCAGCGGGCGCAGTACGACATCGTCGGCGAGGTCGGCCGCGGTCACCTCGTCGGCCGCCGTGACCAGGTGATCCTTCGGTACCACGACGACTGTCGTCTCGGTGTACATCGCGATCGCGTGCAGTCCGGTCCGGTCGATCGGCAGCCGCAGCAGCGCGGCCTCCGCCTCGCCCGCGCGGACGACATCAGCGGCCTCCGCGGCCGGCACGGGGATGAGTTCGAGCGGCACCCTGGGCAGCCGCTCGTTCCAGATCCGCACCCACTTGGTCGGCGTGACGCCGGGAACGTACGCGAGCCTGAATGTCGGTGCAGTCACGAGAGCAGGCTATCCCTCGATACCCTGCTCTCATGACGTCGCCGAAAACCAGCCAGACCATGAAGCCCGCAACGGCGGCCAAGAAACTGGGCGTGTACCTCGAAGCCACCCCGGCCGAGTTCCAGGAGGGAGTCGTGTCCCGCGACGAACTCCACGCGTTGCAGACCAACCCACCGGAGTGGCTGAGCGAGCTGCGCCGGACCGGCCCGCACCCCCGCCCGGTCGTCGCCGCCCGGCTCGCCGTCTCGATCTCCGGCCTGGCCCGCGGCGGTGTGACCGAGCCGCTGACCACCGAGCAGATCGACGAGCTCCGCGAGGAGAACCCGGAGTGGCTGCAGCGGGAGCGCGAGATCCAGGCCGACGTGGTGGCCGAGGAGGAGCGGGTGAAGGCCGCGAAGGAAGCCAAGGCCAAGAGGCAGCAGCACCAGCAGCACTGACGGCCCGCCGACCGGTCTCGCCACCGATTTAGTCCTCAACTATTCTGGGACGATGGCGATCTTCCGGTTGAATCATGCGGTCCTGTACGTGCGCGACGTGGCCGCGAGCGTCGCTTTCTACCGCGACGTTCTCGGCTTCGGTTACACCGAGGGCGGCGACGCCTACCAGGGCGCGGCCTTCCTGCGGGCCCCCGACTCGACCAACGACCACGACCTCGGGCTGTTCCAGCTCGGCGCCGAGGCAGGTCCGTCCGGCGCGGGCAAGAGCACCGTCGGGCTCTACCACCTCGCGTGGGAGGTCGACACGCTCGGCGACCTGGCCGATCTGGAGAAGGCGCTGACCGCCGCCGGCGCGCTGGTCGGCGCCTCCGACCACGGCACCACCAAGTCGCTGTACGGCAAGGACCCGGACGGTCTGGAGTTCGAGATCGTCTGGATCATCCCGTCCGGCTCGCTCACCGACGAGGACAAGAGCAAGTCCGGCGTCTCCCGGCTCGACCTGGCCGCCGAGCTGGCGAAGTACGGGCGGGACGCTCGGAGTGGACTGGGCATCTCCCGCCCCAACGAGTGAGGTCAGGCCGGTCGGGCTGTCACCGGTGACGCGATGGTGATCGCGGTAAGCGCGACCACCAGTGCGGTGATGACCGCGATCGTGCCGGTGACGGTCAGCGCTGGTGCCGCGAGCGGGACCAGCAACACGGCGATCACACAAGCGGTCACCGCCGTACGCCGGGTGATGCGGTCCGGGCTGATCGCGGTCTGGACCGCGTGCAACAGCACCAGGAAGACGGCGACCGGGATCGCGACGGCGTACCCAACCGTGGTCGCGGACGCCTCGATGTGATGTGAGGTCGCCTCGACGCTGACCTCCAAGCCCGCGCCGAGCGCGGCGAGCGCGACGAAGATCCCGTAGTGGCCGTAGCCCCAGTGGTACGAGCGATGCCGCCGATCGGTCAGTCCGTCACCCGCCGGGTGCAGGAAGTAGAGCCACCACACCGAGAACAACAGCACCAGCCCACTCAACGCGACGGTGACGAGCGAGACGGTGAGGTGCTGCGTCTCCACTGCCTGCTGCACCGCCCGGGTGGCGGCCAGCACGCTCTCGCCGAGCACGATGATCACCAGCAGGCCGTAGCGCTCGGCGATGTGATGCGGATGCCAGTTGGTCTTGGTCCTCCCCCGCTCCGCCCACCAGGGAACGGCGAGCTCGAGGACGACCAGGACCAGGAACGACACCACACCGATGCCGTCGACGAAGGCGATCCGCAGGAACCAGCCCACCTGCAGGACCATGATCCCGATCGCGTACCGGAACGCCGTCTTGCGAGCGGCCGGATCCTCGATCCCGGCCCGGATCCATTGGGCCGTCAGCCCGAGCCGCATGATCAGGTAACCGGTCGTCACGGCCCGGTAGTCGGCGTGCTCGGCCGCAGCCGGTACTCCGGCCGCCAGCACGAGCACGCCGGCCATCTGCACCATCGTGGCCAGCCGGTACGGGACGTCGTCGGTGTCGTACGACGAGGCGAACCAGGTGAAGTTCATCCAGGCCCACCAGATCGCGAAGAACACCTGCAGGAACGGGATCACCGCGTCGCCGGCATGCCCGCCCGCCACGTTGTGCGCCAGCTCCAGCGTGATCGCGGCGATCGCGACCACGAAGGTGAGGTCGAACAACAACTCCAGCGAACTCGACGCCCGGTGCGGCTCGTCGATCAGCCGCGCCCGCATCCGCACCCGGTAACGCACCGACAGGCTCACTACTCGACCAACTTCCCGGCGCTGGACACGTCCCGCATCAGACCGGCGAGCTCCTCCGGGATGGGTGGAATCGACTCCGGCTCGACCTGCCCGGGTCCGGACCAGACCAGGTTGACCTGCAGCGACTCGTCCAGCTCGGGGTAGTCCGACCGGTTGTGGCAGCCACGCGTCTCCCGGCGGATCAACGCTGCGTCGAGGGTGGCCCTTGCGGCGAGTGCCGACGACTTCAGATCGAACGCATGCGCCAGATCCTGGAAGCCCGCGATGTCCGGGTGGACCCCGATCTCCTCCATCCGTTGGGACAACTGAGCCAGCTCGAACAGTCCGGTCAGCAGCCCTTCCTCGTCGCGAACGACGCCGGCGTGGTTGGTCATCGTGTCGCGCAGAGTCCGCTGCAGCGCCCGTACGTTCTCCGTCCCGTCGCTGGCCAGCAAACCGTCGACCTCAGCTCGAGCCTCACCCAGTACGTCGGCCGATCGCACCTGCGCCGCACGCTCCTTGGAGTACTTCGCGGCCTCTTCCCCCACGATCCGCCCGAAGACGAGCAGCTCGATCAGGGAGTTGCCGCCGAGCCGGTTCGCGCCGTGCAGGCCGCTCGCCGCCTCGCCGATCGCGTACAGCCCGTCGACCCCGGTCCCGTGGTCATCAGGTCGCACCCACACCCCGCCCATCGAGTAGTGCGCGGTCGGCGCGATCTCGATCGGCTGCTGGGTGATGTCGAGCATCTGCAGCTCCAGCAGCGTCTGGTAGACGCGTGGCAGCCGGCGCATGATCGTCTCGCGGGGCAGGTGCGACACGTCCAGCCAGACGCCGCCCTTCGGCGTACCGCGACCTTCTTTGATCTCCGTGTACGCCGCCAGCGCGACCCGGTCCCGGGTGGACAACTCCATCCGCTCCGGGTCGTAGCGAGCCATGAACCGCTCACCCAGGTCGTTGCGCAACTGGCCGCCCTCGCCCCGCGCCGCCTCCGACACCAAGGTGCCGGCCGCGTTCTCCGGCTCGATCAGCCCGGACGGGTGGAACTGGACCAGCTCGGGATCGCGGATCCTGCCACCCGCCTCGACCGCGAGCCGGAACGAGTCGCCGGTGTTCTCGTCGCGCCGCGACGAGGTCCGCCGCCAGATCCGGGTGTGCCCGCCGGCCGCCAGGATCACGGCGTCGGCATGGATCACGTACCGCGTGCCGTCGTTCAGGTCGAAGCCGTAGGCGCCGAAGACGGTGTTGTCCTGGACCAGGATCTTGGTGACGTAGACCGTGTCGAGGATCGGCACGTTCAGCTGCAGGGCCCGGTTGATCAGCGTGCGCTGGATCTCCAGGCCGGTGTAGTCCCCCGCGAAGGCGGTCCGGCGATAGGTGTGCGCGCCGAAGAACCGCTGCGAGATCCGGCCGTCGCCCTCGCGGGCGAACGGCATCCCGTACCGCTCCAGGTCGTCGATCCCGCGGGCCGCGCCCTCGGTCACGATCCGCACCGTGACCGGGTTCGCCAGCAGATAGCTCTCCTTCAGGGTGTCGGCGGCGTGCTGCTGCCAGCTGTCCTCGGGATCCATCGTGGCCAGCGCCGCGTTGATCCCGCCGGCCGCCAGCGAGGTGTGCGCGTCCGCCCGCGGACGCTTGCCCACGGCAAGTACTTCGACGCCCTGCTCGGCCAGCTCGATCGAGGCCCGCAGCCCCGCTCCCCCGGTCCCGATCACCAGGACCGAGGTGGCGAGCTGGTGTTCAGCCGGTGCTGTGAGCGCCATCAGCTTTTCCTTCCAGAGCTTCGATCGCACCCCGCAGACTGCGCAGACTGGCCTCTTCGTACTCGATCTCGGCCGGGTCGTCGCGCCAGTCGGCCACCGCCGCGGCCGCGTCCGGACGGCCCGACTCGATCATCGACAGGTCCGCGTCGACCTCGAGCTCGAGGCCGCCGAGGAACTCCTCGTCCGGGCTGCTCATGACGGCGGCGGGACCCGCCGGTCCTTCCGCTGCTCCAGCTCGTCCGCCTCGACCGGCACGAACATCGGCCGGCCGGGCACCCCGAGCATGGTGACCACGAACTTGCTCGGCACGTCCGAGCGGTTGTTGCCGTCGCGGTAGTGGATGACATCGCCACCCGGCTCCCAGAACGGCTCGCCGGCCTTGATCACCCGCGGGGCTTCGCCTTCCAGCTCGAACCACATCTCGCCCTCCAGCATGTAGCCGAAGGCCGGTCCGGAGTGCCGGTGCGGCGGGGCACCGGGGTCGCCGGGCGGGTACTCGATGATCGCCGTCATCACCTCGGCGTCCTGCGCGATGTGCGGCGGCGTCGCCGACTGCAGCATGGTGAGACCGGTCTGCCAGGCGCCCGATCCCGGTACTCCCTTGTCCTGCATGACGCCCTCGTCGATCTGGGTCTCGGTCATCCGGGTCACTTCCCTTCCGTGGCCTGGGCAGCCAGCCAGTCATCGAGGTGGATGTCGCCGAGCACCGCGTCGCCGGCCGGGACCAGGCTGCGCTCCTCGATCGGGATGCCGTAGTACGTCGCGGAGTCGTCGGCGACGACCGTGCGCGGGTCCTGGCGGGCGGTCAGCGCGATCCGGATGAACTCGTCCAGCCCGTACTGCTCCGGGCCGCCGATCTCGGTGACGGTGTTGGTCGGTGTGCCGACCGCGGTCCGGCCGACGGCCTTCGCCACGTCCTCGGCGGCCATCGGCTGAATCAGCGCGGTCGGCAACCGGACCTTGTCGCCGTCGGTGGAGACGTCCGCGATCGACGCGGCGAACTCGAAGAACTGGGTGGCGTGCACGATCGAGTACGGCAGCCCGGACTGCTGGATCAGCCGCTCCTGCAACGCCTTGGCCCGGAAGTACCCGGCGGTCGACTTCGGGTCGTCGTGGTTGGCCGCCAGCCGGTCGGTGCCGACCACCGACAGCGCGACGTGGTGCCCGACCCCGGCCGCGGCCTCGGCGGCGAGCAGGTTGGTGTTCGCGACCCGGAAGAACTCGGTCGCCGCGCCCTCCTCGAACGACGGCGAGTTGGAGACGTCGACCACCACGTCGGCACCCTTGAGGACCTCCTCGAGCCCCTCGCCGGTGAGCGTGTTCACCCCGCTCGCGGGAGACGCCGCGACGGCCTCGTGGCCGTGCTCTCCGAGCTTCGCGACGACCTTCGATCCGATCAGTCCGGTGCCGCCGATCACGACGATCTTCATCGAGGACTCCTCCTTCATTGCCGTCGGCATCGGTTGCCGACCGGGTTCTACCACTAGGACAGGACAGCGGCCCCGGGTGTGACACGTGGGTTCCACTGGTGTGAAGGGCGGGGCTCGGGCCTGATCGTGGTGGGCAGGAGGTGCTGTCATGGCGAGAGCGGAACTACGCAGTACGACGGGAGTCGCGGTGCTTACCGCGACGATCCTGGCGTCGACGATCGGATTCCTGGACGCGTCGGTGGTCGGCGTCGCGATCCCCGCGATCGGTTCGGACTTCCGGGCCGGGGTCGCGGAGCTGCAGTGGGTGGTGACCGGCTATCTGGTCACGGTCGCCGCGTTGCTGCTGGTGGCCGGCGGACTGTCCGACCGGTACGGCCGCCGCCGGGTCCTCGTCGTCGGGCTGCTGATCACCCTGGTCACCTCAGTACTCTGCGCGCTCGCCAACTCGGTCGGGCTGCTGATCGCCGCGCGGGTCCTGCAAGGTGCCGGCGGCGCGTTGACCGTGCCGAGCAGCCTGGCGCTGCTGAACGCCACCCTTCGCCCGGAGGACCGAGCACGCGGCATCGGCCTGTGGGCAGGTCTCGCGACCCTCGGCATGGCCATCGGCCCGTACGCCGGTGGCTGGCTGGTCGACAACGCGTCCTGGCAGTGGCTCTTCCTCCTCAACCTGCCGCTGATCGTCGCCGCCCTGCTCGTGCTGCGCCGCGTACCGGAGAGCGTCGACCTGCAACACGACGGACACCTCGACGTGGTCGGCGCGATCCTGACCGCGGTCGGCTTCGGCGGCATCATCTACGCGTTGACCGAAGGCTCCGCCAACGGCTGGTCCCGTACTCCGGTAGTGCTGGCCGGCGTGATCGGCCTGCTCAGCGTGATCGTGCTGTTCCCGCTCGAGTCCCGCCGCCGCGCCCCGGTGATCCGGCTGCGGCTGTTCCAGTCGCGGCAGTTCGACGCGATCAACGTGAGCACGTTCCTCTTCTACGCGGCACTCGGCGGCGCGGGGTACATCCTCTATCTGCAACTCGAACTCCAACTCGGCTACAGCGCCACGGCAGCCGGCGCCGCGCTGATCCCGGCCACGATCGTCTTCCTGCTGATCTCCCCGCTGAGCGGCGCGCTGGTTGCCCGCTTCGGTCCACGCTGGCCGATGGCGATCGGTACTGCGCTGGTCGGCATCGCGTTCCTCTACCTGACCGCGCTCGGACCGGATTCGACGTACCTGACGGGTCTGCTGCCGGGGAACCTGCTGCAAGGCATCGGGCTCGGTATCGCCGTCACGCCGCTGACGGCCGCAGTACTGGCTGCTGTCAACGACGCTGATCTCGGTGAGGCGTCAGCGATCAACAACACGGTCGCCAGGATCGGTGGCGTCGCGGCGATCGCGCTGCTGCCCGCGCTGGCCGGGGGTGCCGGGATGAGCCTCAGCGAGACGATCTCGGCCAGCTACCGGCCTGCGATGATCGCCACCGCACTGCTGTCCTTCGCCGCCGCTGGAGTGGCCGCGATCTTCGTGTCGAGAGCTGCCACTGTCGGTACGCCGAGAATCGCGCCGCCGCCACCGCATGGCTGTATCGCAGACTGTCTGACCCGCACTCTAGAATCCAGCCGGTGACCTACGACGACCTCGACCCCTTCGAACAACTGAACGCGGCCGGCCTGCCGGACCGGCAGCAGCGGATCCTGGTGGCCATCCGGGACTGGGTGGGCAAGCACGGGTACTCGCCGAGCACCCGGCAGATCGGCGACGCGGTCGGGCTGCGCTCCTCGTCGACGGTGTCGAAGCACCTGACCAGCCTGGAGGAGAAGGGCTTCCTCAGCCGCAGCGAGTCGATGTCGCGGCCGATCGACGTCCGGATGTTCCTCCAGGACGGCGGCCAGACGCAGCGGCCGGCCGACGACTCGGTCTCCGTCCCGGTGGTCGGCGACATCGCCGCCGGTACGCCGATCTCGGCGATCGAGCACCTGGACGACTCCCTGACGCTGCCGCGCGAGCTGACCGGCCGCGGCACCATCTTCGCGCTCCGGGTCCGCGGCGACTCGATGATCGACGCCGCGATCTGCGACGGCGACATGGTGGTGATCCGCCAGCAGACCGAGGCGCACTCGGGCCAGATCGTCGCCGCGATGATCGACGAGGAGGCGACCGTCAAGGTCTACCGCCGCCGCAACGGGCACGTGTACCTCGAACCGCGCAACGAGGCGTACGAGGTGATCGACGGCGACAACGCGGTCATCCTCGGCATCGTCGTCTCCGTCCTGCGCAGCGTCTGATCGCCATGACGACTCTGGCGGACGCAGCAGCGCTGGCGAGCGACGATCAGGGCCTCGCGGTGGTCTCCACGCTGCGCGCCGATCACACCATCCAGTCCTCGCTGGTCAACGCGGGTGTCATCAACCACCCGGTGACCGGCGAGCCGACGCTGGCGTTCGTCACCTACGGCCGGGTCAAGCTGACCAATCTGCGGGCACGCCCGCAGGTGACGGCAACGTTCCGCAAGGGATGGCAGTGGGCGACCGTCGAGGGCCAGGCTTTGCTGGCCGGTCCGGATGACGCGCAGGAGTGGCTGGACGCCGAGGCGCTGCGGTTGCTGCTGCGGGAGATCTTCGCCGCCGCGGGTGGCACGCATGACGACTGGGATGAGTACGACCGCGTGATGGTTGCCGAGCGGCGTACCGCAGTACTGGTTGTGCCTGCGCGGGTCTACAGCAACTGAGGCTGCTGGGCCTTTGGTCAGGCCCAGCAGCCTCAGGTGATCGTCAGGCCAGCACTGGGAGCAGTGAGGGCTTGTAGAGGGTTTCGCCGCTCTCGTCGTCGACGAGCGCGACCTGGATCTCATCGGGGTTGTAGCGCAGCCGCGGTACTGCGAAGACGGCCGTCGCCGCACGGTCGTCGTACGCGGCCGTGTAGCTGATGAAGCGCCAATCGCCTTCGTCCCAGGTGTCGCGGATGCCGGATCGCAGTGCTTCGCTCACTGCTCGATAGGCGCCGCTGCGGAGGAGCTGATGCTCCGAGTTGGCCAGCGGTACGTCGTACGAGGCGGTGCTGGCCAGCGGGTGCGTGACCATCACCTTGAACCGGCGCAACGGCAGCAGCCAATAGCGATCCAGCTCGGCCGACAAGGCGACGAACAGCATCGCCTCGACCACCACGATCGCCACAGCCGTTGCCCCCGGCATCGATGCCCACCAGCCGGCGTCGGCGGTCGACGCCAGTCCTGCGGCGATCAGCAGGAGGCCTGCCCTGCCGAACGACCGCCACGTGACGGGCGCCATCGCCGAACCCGCGCAGCCGCAGGACGAGTCCGGCGACGCGAGCCGCGAGTAGGTCAGATAGCCGAGGAAGCCGACCGACAAGGCGATCGCGGCCAGCCTCTCCACCTGCCACAACGGCGGCAGCAGCAACGTGGCGCCGAGCAGCAACTCGACCCCACCCACCACCCGGTACGCCGGTTCGGCGCGCTGCTCGCCGACGACCTTCGTGAGGGCGGTCTTACGGGCCCTGGGACCGACCAGCGGCCCGACCAGCTTCCCGTACGACGACCAGAGCAGCAGCGCGCTGATCACCAGCGCCTGCAGGGCCGCGACTTGTGCCATCATCGGCCCGCCGCCCTAGGCCGTGGTCGCGTAGATGGTCGCGACGTCGATCTCGTTGGTGTCCGGCCGCCAGGCGCCGATCACCTGGGCGTGCTTGCCGACCTTGACCATCGAGAAGTCGGAGACCGCGGGCTTGCCGTTGTAGACCGCGGCGCTGGTGCCCGGGATCACGTGGCCGACGACCCGCGAGCCGTTGTGGTCGAGGTGCAGGACGTTCATCCCGATCGCGGAGACGTGCACGATCAGGTTGACGATGTTCACCCAGACCGACTCGACAGCCAGCGTGCCGTCGGGCATCAGCACGCCCCGGGCGTACAGGCCGTCGCCGACCTTGACCTGGTCGAGCGTGGTCGGCCGGAGTTTCCAGACGCTGGTCCCGCCGGTCAGCCGGAGCCGGTGGAAGCGCCCGTCGGAGCCGGAGACCAGGATCATGCTGTCGTCGCGGGCGGTCACCCGGCCCTCGGCGAAGTTCGGGTCGAAGTCACCCGGCTCGGCGGTCTGCGAGCGGGCGGCGAACGCGGTCTCAGGAGCGAGCGAGCCCATCGCGGTGGCGCCGACGAGGGTCGCTGTGGTGCCCAGTACCGCGTTGCTGAGCAGGGTGCGGCGGTTCACTGTGGTTGCCATCAGTCAGTCCCCCTAGCCCGCTTCTACCTGGCACGGAATGAGTCCGGCACTCAGACTCCCGATCGCGCTGAACGCGGCCGGAGTCAGGTCGAGCACCCGGTTGGTCGCGCAGGTCCCACCGCAGCAGGCGCGCTCACCGCACCACAGGTCGGTCTGCGGTCCGCAGTCGGCGATGCTGGTGACGACCCGCTTGCCGTTGCACAGGTTGGTGGTGGCGTGCCGGTAGCCGCAGGTCCGCCGGGAGACCCCGGTGATCCCGCAGCGGTCGGGCCTGGTGATGTTGAAGCAGGCGTCCGAGGTGTTGGTCCAGGCGTGCTGGTAGTTCCCCGACTTGCAGGTGCCACAGGCACCGCCGCCGGCCGAGCCACACGGTCCCCATGCGTTGCCGCAACAGAACCACGAGACTTCTCCTTGCAATCCAGCCATCGTTCCTCCTAGGTCTAAGGGGCGGTTTCGACCTCTTGCCCAACCCTTGTACCTCGCTCAGAGTGGGATAGCTACAACTCAGGGTGAGATTTCGTAACTTTTCACCCTGGTGGAAGGTTGATACGTCACCGAGTTACCGGCCCGGAGGTTGCGTTTGGCAACCGCGCGGAGGGGCACATGGCCGGAGTACGGAGCGTCACGACGCGGCAGACCGCCCTGCGGAGGGGGCGAGACCGCAGGCGCTCGACTCCGAGGAAAGGATCTCGACATGGGTGTCTTCGACAACCTGAAGGACAAGGCCAGCGACGCGGTCGACAACCACGGCGACAAGATCAGCGACGGCCTCGACAAGGCCGGCGACGCGGTCGACGAGAAGACCGGCGGCAAGTACGGCGACAAGATCGACCAGGGCACCGACAAGGCCAAGGACGGCCTCGACTCCCTCGACGGCCAGGACGACGACATCAGCTAACCCCTCTCAGCACGAAACGGGCCGCGAGCGTTCGCTCGCGGCCCGTTTCGTCGTCCCTGAAAACAGAACCACAAAACACCAAAAACCAGAAAAGCAATAGAAGCCAAAATCTGGACGCCGGACAGAAGAACAGAAAACAAAACAACAGAAGTACGTAAGTTACATCGCGTTCAAGCAGACACACCAAAAGAAAGAGAAAACGCAAAATATGTTCGCTAGGTCGCGCCCCTGCAGGCAGGCTCGCGGCTGAAGGTGCTAAGTGCTAACTCAGCGGGCCCCACGGGACAGACACACAACAAACTTGCGGGAACTTGCGACGGTACTGCGGGTGCGCTTGGCTAGACATCCGGTGTGAGCCGACGATGTGACCGAGACATCCACAACCCGACACCGGAGGTCACGATGGCGCTGAGATTCCATGGCAAGGACCCCGAGAACCCAGGCAACAACTGCCCGGCGGTCTTCAGGGACGAGGAGACGGGTGACTTTTACTTCCAAGGTGAAACGGTCGCCGATGCGGAGATGCTGGCCAGGATCTCCGTGGACAGTCCATTGCTGGATTCGGAGTCTGTCGTGAAATTGCCGGCCCGCATGGTCGAGATCATTCTGGAGGCGTGCCGTGCCGGAGTCGTTCGATGAGTTGCTCGCGAGATGCACGAGGTCGGCGCTCAAACTGGAGTTCCGTGACCAGTACATGACCGGCGACCCGGGATACGTCGCCTGGCAGTCCGGCGACGTTGACCAGGCGGTGACGGAGTACGCCGGTTGGACCGCGACCGCCCGCGACGCGGTCGAACGCGGGATTCAGATGAAGCGCGTGAGGATCGTCAGCGAACCGGTCTCGGAGTACATCGCCTTCGAGCACGCCATGACCGCGCAGGTGAACGGCGCGGCAGGCGAGCAGATCCGTTGGGTACCGCGCCACCGCGTGTCCGATCTCGCGGTGCCCGGCAATGACGTGTGGATCTTCGACGACAGCGTCCTGCAGTTCTGTCTCTTCGCCGGGGACGGCCGCTTCGTCGGCAATGAGGTGAGCACCGACTCCGAAGTGCTGAAGTTGTGCATCTCAGCGTTCGAAGCCGCCTGGCAGCGCGGTATCGACCACGACCAGTACGACGTACTCCGATAGCCGAAAGCCCACCATTCAATCGATGAACCACTCTCAGTTCTCCAGCGCGCAGAGTGCACGCCAGGCTCTTGCCGGCCGGCTGCAGGAGATCCGGCTCGATGCCGGGCTGAGCGCGCGCGGGCTGTCTGACGCAGCCGGCTGGCACGAGGCGAAGACCTCGCGAATCGAGCACGCCAAGCAGGCGCCGTCGGATGCCGACCTTCGAGCCTGGTGCGAAGTCTGCTCAGCGGCGAAGCTGATCCCCGAGCTCATCGCCGAACTCCGAGCCGTCAACTCGATGTGGCTGGACTGGCGACGTGCGGAGAGAGATGGTCTGAAGCAACTCAACGTCTCTGTGCGCGATCTGTACGAGCGGACGAAGCAGTACCGCTCGTACACCCAGACGATGATCCCCGGACTGCTGCAAACCTCGGCGTACACAACCGCCGTACTGCGCTCGATCCGGGACCGTCGGCAGATCTCCGTCGACGATGTCGCAGCTGCCGTCACCGAGCGGCTGGAACGCCAGCACATCCTCAGAGAAGGCGACCACAGGTTCGCCTTCATCCTTGAAACCGCGGCACTCCGCTGTCAGGTCGGCGGCCCGGAGGTGCTGACTGAGCAGCTCCGTCATCTTCTCGACGTGATGAGCTTGCCGGCGGTCAGCCTCGGCATCATCCCGACCACTGTCGACCGGACCAGCCGCTGGCCTGTCGAGGACTTCTACGTTTTCGACAACAGCCAAGCCAACGTCGAACTCGTCTCCGGCTTCCTGACTGTCACCCACCCGCGTGAGATCGCCATGTACGCCGAGACCTTCGCCGCTTTCGCCAAGCTCGCGGTCTACGGCCCCGCTGCACGGGCCCTCATTGTCGCGGCCCTTGACGAGCTGCAGCTCTGAGCGCTCTGCCGTACGCAAGCTCACGCAAGTTCGTCGAGTTGCTGCCATTGGCAAACCTAGTGTTCCCGCATGACCAATGCAGCCGAGGCCGGCCCCGACCTTCCTCGGGCGCTCGGGTACCTCCGCAAGCATCTGCTGATGACAGAGTCCGAGCTGAGTGAGGCCGAGGGCCGCCTGGCCCACTTCGCGCAGGTCCGGGGCTTCCGTCTCCAGCAGATCTATGTCGAGGAACTGGAGACCTGGCCGGCCGCCTTCGAGGCGCTGATAGAAGCCGCCGGCACGGATGGACTCAGCGCCGTACTACTCCCGAGCATGCTGCACTTCGCAGTACTCGGGCCTCCTGCCGAGATCAAGCAGTACTTCGAGCAGTTGACCGGCACGCGTGTGCTCGTAGCACTCTGATCAGGCAGGGCGCGCGGTGGCGAGGATGCCGTTGATCAGCATGTCGATCGCCCAGCGGCGGCGCTCACCAGGCGTACCGGAGACCAGATCGGCTGCCTGGGCGTGAACGTGCGGGTACGCCGCAGGCGAGGCGGCACCGAGAGTGTCGGACAGTTGCTGCCACTGAGCGTCGGTGGCGGCGTTGTCGGCAGCATGCTCCGCAGCTGTCGCGGTGGCTGTCTGCAGCAGATAGTCGACGCCCCAAGCCGCCTGACCGGCCGGAATGTTGCCAGCGGCAAGGAATGCGAGCAGGGTGTCGAGCAGAGCCAGGTAGTTCGGCCCATTGGGGCGGGTGTTGAGGGCGGAGACGGCCAGGCTGGGGTGGGCGAGCAGGATGTCCGTGTAGCTGCCGAGGACCTGCTGCAGGCCTTCGCGCCAATCGTCCAAACCGGCAGCCAGGTCGACCTGAGCCAGTAGCCGGTCGAGGATCGCCGCGTGCAGCTCGTAGGTGTTGGCGACGTACACATAGAGCGACGCAGGACCGGTGTCCAGCTCCGATGCGAGGCGGCGCATCGTGACTCGCTGGAGGCCTTCGCTCGCCATCAGGCGGACGGCCGCGTCGACGATGCCCTCGCGGGTGAGGGCGGGTTTGGCGGGACGCTCCCGGCGACTCAGAGCAGGCATGGGGCCAGCATATTTCAGCCGGCCGACGCGACCGGCACGGTACGGATCGAGGCCAGGGCGCCGCTCCAGGACTCGAGTTGGTCGAGGAAGGTCGCGAGCGCCTTCACCTGGTGCTCCCCCGGCGTGAACTCGGCGCCGAAACGCTGGAAGTCCGAGCGGAGGTTCAGCGTCACCTCCGCGTTGATGTCCGCGAGTTGCAGCGCACCGAGCACCGGGCGCAGCGCCTCGGCCGCGCGGACGCCGCCGTCCACGCCGTACGAGACGAT
Organism: Kribbella sp. NPDC056861; assembly: GCF_040687575.1. Taxonomy (NCBI): domain Bacteria; kingdom Bacillati; phylum Actinomycetota; class Actinomycetes; order Propionibacteriales; family Kribbellaceae; genus Kribbella; species Kribbella sp. NPDC056861. Next base: position 326,707 of record NZ_JBFBNQ010000005.1, read on the forward strand.
GCCGGCCGCCTTGTTGTTCCACTCCGCGTAGACCCGGTCGAGCGCGTTCTTGAGGGCGCCCGGGAAGGACCGGTTGTACTCCGGCGTGACGATCACGTAGCCGTCAAAACCAGCGATCGTCGATGCCCAACGCAGCGTGTGGGGCTCGCTGTAGCGTCCCGCGGCCGGCGGAATCGGCTCGTCGATCTGCGGCAGATCGACCACCGCGAGATCGATCAGCGTGTAGTCGGCTCCCGGCCGATCCTGCGCCTGCGCCAGCACCCAATCGGCGACAGCGGCACCCGCGCGGCCGGTCCTCGTGCTGCCGAGAATCACTGCGATTCTCATGACCGATCCTCCTGCACAGAGCCGAAGAACCCGATCATCCGCTCCAGGCCGTCCGCACCGAACATGCTCTCCAGACTCTCCGCGGAGTCAGCGGCACTCGCCGAGCTGCGCGGGAACAACGCATCCTCGTACGCCGTCAGCGCGGCCTCCGTGTCCCCAGGATGCGCAGCGATCGCCAGACCCAGCTCCGCTCCGTCGAACATCGCCAAGTTGGCGCCCTCCCCCGCGAACGGCGACATCAGGTGCGCGGCATCGCCCAGCAGCGTCACGCCAGGGGTCCGCTTCCAGTCATGCCCGACCGGCAGCGCGTGAATGCGGCGCGGCACCAACGGACCATCGGCGTCGGCGATCAACCCTCGCAGGCCTTCATCCCAGCCGTCGAAGTACGCCAGCACTGCTTGCTTGGCAACAGCGGCATCGGTGAAGTCGATGGTGTCCGCCCAGCCCTCGTCCACCTTGAGCGCGGTGTAGACATGCAGGCTGCCGTCGGTCTCCCGATGGGCCAGGAAACCGCGCTCGTCACCCAGGCAGATGAACATGCCGCCGCCGATGATCTCGGCACTGCGTGGGTGGCGAGCATCAGCGTCCAGCAGATCGATCTCCACGAACGAGATGCCGGTATAGCTGGGCAGCGCGTCCGAGACGAGCGGCCGGACCCGCGACCAAGCGCCATCGGCGCCGATCAGCAGGTCGGTAGTGATGACGGATCCGTCAGCGAAGGTGACCTCGTGCCGCCCGTCGTCCAGTGACCGCGCGCCGGTGACCTTCTTCCCCCACCGGATCGTGCCGTCGGGAAGCGAGTTCAGCAGCAGCTTCCGCAGGTCCCCGCGATCCACTTCAGGCCGGCCTCCATCGCCGTCGTCCTCCTCGGACACGTGAACGGTGCCGTCGGGACCGACCAGCCGCATCGCCTGACCACCCTGATGGATGATCCTGCGGAAGTCGTCGTACAGGTCCGCGGCCTGCAGCGCCTTCTGCCCGTTCTCCTCGTGGATGTCCAGCATGCCGCCCTGGACCCGGGTCTCCGCCGACGCCTCCAGCTCGAACAGCGTCGCCTCGATTCCGTTCACGTGCAGAACCCGCGCAGCCGTCAGGCCGCCGAGCCCGGCGCCGATGATCGCGATGGGGTGATGAGTACTCATGCGACTCCTCCTGTGGATCGAGGCAGGTCTGCCTGCCTCAATCCACAGTAACGAACATGTTCGTTACGAACAAGTTCGTCAGGCCGGTACGACGTACTTCATCGCCTCGCTGATCGTGTCGGCCACCGGCACACCGGTCGCCTCCAGCGCGGCGCGAGTCATCGCCCCCGTCGCCACCAGGATGCAAGGCGCGCCGACCGCCGCCGCAGCGAGAGCGTCGTCCACCACATCACCGATCAGTACGACGTCCGCCGGATTCAGGTTCTGCGCCCGCAGGTGGCGGACCAACGCATCGGCCTTCGAGTCGCCCCCGACCTGACCAGGCATCCCATCGACCCGCTGGAACAACTCGGCCAACCCATGCCCGGCAACCGTCGGGATCAACTGGGAGTGGAACCACATCGAGAGCAGCGACTGCGTGTGTCCCGTCCGGAGCCACCAAACCAGCTCCTCCGGTACGCCGGGAGCCAGCACGCTGGTGTGCAGCAAAGCGTCGTACCGCTCATGGAAGAGCCGGTCGACCCGGATCCAGTCGTCATCGCTCAACCGGCGGGCGAGCACCTGCTCGTAGCAAGCGCGGACCGGGCGGGAGTAGAACTGCTGCCACTCCTCCCACTCCAGCGGCGCCCGCCCGAAGGCGGCGCACACTTCGTTGACTGCGGCAAGCACCACCTCGTTGTCGTGCAACAACGTGCCGTTCCAGTCCCAGACGATGTGCGAAACCTTCACCATGCTCACGGTCGCCACCCTAAGCAGGACTGTGTAACCCACCGCAGTCCGGGTACCGGCCCGTTATGACTGACAAGAAGATCGCATTCCTGGTCGCCGCCGAGGGCATCGAGCGGGTCGAGCTGACCGAGCCGTGGAAGGCCGTCGCCGAGGCCGGCCACCAGCCCGTCCTGCTGAGTCCGGAGACCGGCGAGGTCCAGACCTTCGACCACCTGACCGCGAGCGAGAAGCAGCCGGTCGACCAGGTGGTGAGCGACGCGTCGGTCGACGACTTCGCCGCCCTCGTCCTGCCGGGCGGGGTGGCCAACCCGGACGCGCTTCGCACCGACCACGACGCGGTGAACTTCGTGAAGGCCTTCGTCGCCTCGGGCAAGCCGGTCGCCGCCATCTGTCACGCGCCCTGGACACTGATCGAGGCGGACGTCGTACGGGGCAAGACCGTGACGTCCTGGCCGAGCCTGCAGACCGACCTCCGCAACGCCGGCGCGACCTGGGTGGACGAGACCGTCGCCACCGACGGCAACCTGATCACCAGCCGCAACCCCGACGACCTCCCGGCCTTCAACAAGGCGCTGCTGGAGGCCATCGGCTGACTGGCATACTGCCGGGCATGACCCAGTACACGCCGGAAGACTTCACCAAGTTCGGCGTCGGGGCCCTGCCCGGCCTGATCGGCATCGAGTTCACCTCGGTCGCGCAAGACCTCCTGCAAGCCCGTACGCCGGTACGCCCCGAACTGCTGGCGCCGAACGGCTACCTGCACGCCGGCACCGTCGTCAGCATCGCCGACACCCTCTGCGGCTACGGCACCATGGCCAACCTCCCCGAAGGCGCCACCGGCTTCACCACGATCGAACTCAAAAGCAACTTCCTCGGCACCGCCCGCGACGGCGTCGTCCTGTGCGAGGCCCGCCCGATCCACCTCGGCCGCACCACCCAGGTCTGGGACGCCGACGTCACCAACGAGTCCACCAGCCGCAAGATCGCCACCTTCCGCTGCACCCAAATGATCCTCTGGCCGAAGTAGCCTTTCTCCGGTAGTCAAGGGAAAACCGGCTGGGCCGTCGGGTGGCGGATGGGGCAGGATGAAGGTTCCGCATCTTTCCTTCGTCGATCGGACTCCGCCCGTGTCTGAGCAACGAAAGCTTCGGCTTGCCCTGCGTGCGACTGCGTTGGTGGCCGCTGTTTCGATTCCCGGTCTTGCCTTTGCCGCGCCTGGCGCCTCGCCGAGCAGCGCGGATCGGCCGGCCGCCGCGGCCGCAGAACAGGCTGATCCCGCCAATCCCTGGCAGTTCGACCATTGGCCGCAGCAGCAGCCTTGGCAGGAGTCCGGGTTGGCGGCGAAGCGGCTCGCGCAGCCTGGCTTCGGCGCGCCCATCGATCCGCAGAACTGGGTCAACCCGGACCACATGACGTGGACCGACTACAAGAAGCCGCCCGGCACCAACTGGGCCGATCCCAGCAAGTCCGGGTCGGTTCGAACCTTCAAGGGCGCGCTGGTGCTGGTCGACTACCCGAACCAGCCGTTCGTGGTGACCCAGCCGAAAGGCTCGACGCCGTTCGGCAACCCGAGTGTCGAGGCCAACGGGATTCCGCGCGACCAGGTCGCCGGCTTCTACCGCGACTTCCTCAACAAGCCGAACGCGCTGAACCGCGGTCACACCATCCACGAGTACTGGATGGAGGACTCCGGCGGCCGGTACGGCGTGGAGCTCACCTCCTTCGGCGCCTACCAGATGCCCGGCAAGTCGCACGAGTACGCGATGGAGTTCCAGGGCGGCACCGCCTGTCCCGCCGGTGACAGCTGCAACAAGAACCTGCGCACCGATGCCCGCGCCGCGTGGGTCGCCGATGTGGGCGCCGAAGTACCGGCCGGGTTCGACTTCATCTACTACCTCAGCGCCGGGCAGGACGAGTCGTCCACCTGGCAGGAGTTCGGGTCGATGAAGTTCCCGACCAAGGAGGACGTCACCGACGACTTCGGCCCGCCCGACCCGGCGCTGCCGAACTGGTCGCTGACCCGGTACGTCCCGTGGACCTCGTGGGCGGCCGGCTCGACGCTGTGGCCCAACGCGGGCGGCGGTTCGACCACGCAGGCCGAGAGCTCCGGCATGTCGGTCTACGCGCACGAGCTGAGCCACATCCTCGGGATCGGCGACAACTACAACAACCCGTTCGGCGTACCGGCCCGGCGCGACTACTCCGGTCCGTGGGAGATGCTCAGCCGCGGGACCTTCAACGGCCCGGGCGGACCCCACAGCCGATGGATGATCCCGGCAACGGGTGGCGCCTCGATGGGCGCGCAACACATGCTGCGCAACAAGATCAAGCTCGAGATGGTCGACGAGCAGAACGTACTGCGGTTGTCCCGCGAGGCGCTCGCCCAGTCGGGCGTGGTCGTCGCCGACGTCACCGCTCGCGTGATCCAGCCAGGCGCTCAAGCACTCTCCGGCATCAACATCGCGCTCGGCACCGGCGACCTCTCCGCCAAGTGCGACATCAACACCGACCCGATGTGCGACGGCGGCGGCTACAACAACTACACCCTCGAGGTGGTCGACCGGGTCGGCACCGACTCGTTCACCCCCGACTCCGGCGTCCTGCTCGCGAAGACCAAGAACCAGGACGCGGCGCCGTTCGAGTGGGTCGTCGACGCGAACCCGCAGGACATCGGCATGACCGACTACGTGCTGCCCGACGGCACCAAGGTCCCGATCACGGTCGGCGACTACCGCCAACTGTCCGACGCGCTGTTCCACGCCGGCACCAACTCCGGCAGCGAGTACGAGTACGTCGACCAAGCCAACCGGCTGCACTTCTACGTCACCAACCTGCACCGCAACGCCAAGGGCGAGCTGTCCTACACAGTGGCGATCCGCTCCCTGGACGGCGCCGGCCCGCAGAAGCGCGGCGTACGGGTCCTGCCGACCGTCGGCCTGCCCGGCCGGGACGGCGTGAGCACCTGCGTCTTCCCGCTCACCAACACCGGCAAGACCGCCCCGCCGCAAGGCACCCACCCAGAGGACGTCGCGAAGTACCTGAACAACGACGTCTACCGGGTCGCGGCCAAGGTCACCGGCAAGGGCTGGTCGGTCTCGCTGCCCAACGCCATCGCCACCGCCGAGACCGGCGCGACGATCAAGATCCCGGTCCAGGCCAAGCCCACCGGCAAGGCCGCCAAGCTCGCCCAGGTCACCCTGACCGCCACCTCCGAGTCCGACCCGACCAAGAAGTCCACCACCACCTGCCTGGCGATCGCCCGCTAGCGCGAGCAGCATCGAACGGTCAGGTCGCGCTCTCGCGACCTGACCGTTTTTTGTGCCGCCAGAGGCTTCTCAAACGTTAACCACGTCCGTTACGGTTTGAAACCGCCACCAAACGCGCATCTTTCTTCACTCGCTGGCCACCTGTTGTTCCCGTTCCCGTTCCGCCCGACGAGGAGATTTCCGCCATGCCAGATCTCAACCGCCGTAGGTTCCTGCAGCTCGCGGGCGGCAGCGCCGCCTTCGCCGCGATGGCCGGCAGTATCGAGCAGGCCGCCGCGATCCCGGCCAACCGCCGGACCGGCAGTATCGAGGATGTCGAACACATCGTCGTGCTGATGCAGGAGAACCGTTCGTTCGACCACTACTTCGGCTCACTGAAGGGCATCCGCGGTTTCGGCGACCCGCGCCCGGTCACGTTGCCGAGCGGCAAGTCGGTCTTCCACCAGTCGGACGGCAAGAAGGACATCCTGCCGTTCCACCCGCAGGCCGACGATCTCGGCATGCAGTTCCTGCAGGGTCTCGCGCACAGCTGGCCGGACGGTCACGCCGCCTACAACAACGGCAAGTTCGACAAGTGGGTGCCGGCCAAGACCGCGCCGACGATGGCCTACCTGACCCGCGAGGACATCCCGTTCCACTACGCGCTGGCCGACAAGTTCACCGTCTGCGACGCCTACCACTGCTCCTTCATCGGCGCGACGGACCCGAACCGGTACTACATGTGGACCGGCTACACCGGTAACGACGGAACCGGCGGCGGCCCGGTGCTCGGCAACGACGAGGCCGGCTACGGCTGGACGACGTACCCCGAGCGGCTGGAGCAGGCCGGCGTCTCGTGGAAGATCTACCAGGACATCGGCGACGGCCTGGACGCCGACGGCAGCTGGGGCTGGATCGACGACGCGTACCGCGGCAACTACGGCGACAACTCGCTGCTGTACTTCAACAACTACCGCAACGCCTCCCCCGGTGACCCGCTCTACGACAAGGCCCGCACCGGCACGAACGCGAAGGCCGGCGACGGCTTGTTCGACCACCTCCGCGCGGACGTCAAGAACGGCAACCTGCCGCAGGTCTCCTGGATCGCGGCCCCCGAGGCGTTCACCGAGCACTCGAACTTCCCGTCGAACTACGGCGCCTGGTACATCTCCCAGGTCCTCGACGCACTCACCTCCGACCCGGACGTGTGGAGCAAGACCGCGTTCTTCATCACCTACGACGAGAACGACGGCTTCTTCGACCACGTCGTGCCGCCGATCCCGCCCGCGTCGGCGAACCAGGGCCTGTCCACCGTCGACGTCAGCGCCGACCTGTTCCCCGGCAGCTCCCGGTACGTCGCCGGCCCGTACGGCCTCGGCCCGCGGGTCCCGATGATCGTCGTCTCGCCGTGGAGCACCGGCGGCTACAACTGCTCGGAGGTGCTCGACCACACCTCGATCATCCGGTTCATGGAGCAGCGGTTCGGCGTCCACGAGCCGAACATCTCGCCCTGGCGGCGGGCGATCTGCGGCGACCTGACCTCGGCCTTCGACTTCAGCTCGGACGCGAAGCAGCCCGGCCAGCTGCCCGACACCTCGGCGTACCAGCCGCCGGACGGCGACCGGCACCCGGACTACCGGCCGACCCCGCCGGCTGTCGGCGCGATGCCGGTGCAGGAGCGCGGCTCCCGGCGTACCAGGCCGTTGCCCTACGCACCGTACGTCGACGGCGCCACCGAGGGCGGCAAGTTCCGGCTGACGTTTGCCTCGGGCAACGAGGCTGGCGGCCAGTTCCTGATCACCTCGCTGAGCCGCACCGACGGCCCGTGGACCTACACCACCGAGGCCGGCAAGACGATCGCCGACACCTGGAACACGCAGTACTCCGGCGGCGCGACCGACCTGACCGTGCACGGCCCGAACGGCTTCCTGCGCAGCTTCAAGAGCAAGCCGGGCTCCGCGGTGGAGGTCACCGCGCGGCACAACGGCAGCACCGGCGACCTCGACTTCACGCTGACCAACACCAGCGCCGCGGACGTCATCTTCACCCTGACGAACTCCTACGACGGCCGCCCGAAGCGGATCAAGGTGCTGAAGGGCAAGAGCACGCAGTACAAGCTGAACATGCACCACAGCAAGCAGTGGTACGACGTGTCGGTGGTCGTCGACGCGGATGCGGCTTTCCTGCGCCGCTTCGCCGGTCACGTCGAGACCGGCCAGGCAGGCGTCTCCGACCCGGCCATCATCACCGCCTGACAACAAGCCGTTCTGCCCTGGCAACCCCAGGGCAGAACGGGCTGTCAGCGTGCGACGCGGGGGGCAAGGTCGTGGCGGGACCGGACCTCCAGCTTGCGCATTGCGTGGGACAGGTGGTCTTCGACGGTGCTGACCGACAGCGTCAGCTTGGCCGCGATCCGACTGTTGCTCAGGCCGTCGGCAGCCAGCCGGGCGACCTCCAACTCCCGCGGAGAGAGCGCGTTCCCGTAGCCGCGCCGACCGCGCTTGGGCGAGACGGCCACTCCGGCTTCGCGCAGTACTTCGCGACACCTCCGAGCATCGCCTCGCGCGCCCATCGCCTCGTAGGCGTTCGCGACCGACACCAACTCCTCGTGCTGCCCGTCCGCGAGCAGCCGCAGCCCGCGGCCTTCCAGCGCGATGCATTCGTCGTAGCGCCGGCCGAGCACCCGGTACTGCTCAGCGGCCGCGTCGAAGAGCTCAACCGATTCCTCGACCAGAGCACGCACCAACAACACAGCAGCCGCAGCGGCCGGCGCGTCCCGCTCAGCTACCGCGGCAGCAAACTCCGCCGCCAACCCCTGCGAGCCCCCCGGCCCGCTGGCAGCACACACGACCAGGTCCCCCGCCCAGGCCCACCCGTCCTTGCGCCGCACCAGAGCAAGACAGTCCTCCACCCCAACCCCGGCACTCCGGCCAAGCGCCGCCACCGCCGCGACTCTAAGCGGCCACGGACCATCCGCCGTTGCCATCAGCACCGACTCGAGCAGCTCCTTGCCGCCAGCAACATCACCCTGGGCCAGCCGCAGCCGCCCGTCGACCAGATCAAGCTCGGCCCGCACCAACGGCAATCCAGCAGCCTCGCGCCGGACATGCGCCAACCGCTCCGCCAACCCAACCCAGTTGCCCGCGGCAAAGTCCAGCCGGGCCCGGGTCGCGGCGATCGCCGTTCTGGTGAACGGATCCTCCGTCTCGGCCGCCCGATCCAGCAACGCAGTACTGCGTCGGTCGTGCCCCAGCCACGCCAACCCACCGGCGATCTCGACCCCGTCAGCCTCGTCCACCTCCCCCAGCGCCAACCGGTACTGCGCCTGATTCCGCCGTACTGCGAGCTGCGCCGCCCCCTCAGATTGGTCGCCGACCAACTGCAACGCGCGATCCAGCCAAGCCCGCTGCTCACCAATCGGCTCAGGTCCGAACCCAGGCACGGCCAACGCCGACAACGCCCAAGCGGCCGACTCAGGATCCTCGCCCAACTCGCCTACCGCCGCCGCAAGCTCCTGCCGTCCAACGCGAACCTCACCGCCCTGCTCCTGCAACAGCACCCCGACCGCCAACCGCAACCGACCACGAACCGCGCTGACCGCACTCGACCCAGCCAACACCGCCCGCATCGTCGCGACCGCCGAGGCCCACTGCCCAGTCGGCGCAGCAGCGCGACCGAGCTTGACGGCCAGCCGCGCCCGATCGGCCCACGGCAGCGCCTCGACCTCCAGCATCTCGGACAATCGCCCGACGGCCGCCGCATGATCACCACGGGCCTGTGCGTGATCCGCGGCCAGCTCCGCATGGATCATCCAGTCATCCAGCGACCCACCCGACCGCGAGTGTTCCGCGATCTGCGCATGATCCGGCGGCTCGACAGCTGCCAACGCGCTCACGGCCCGGCGATGCAACCGGCGTACTTCGTCGGACGGGATCGTCTCGTAGATCGCCCGCCGGGCCAGCGCATGCCGAAGGTCGTACAAACCGGACTTCGGCTCACCCACCAGACCGCGCGCCAGCCCGGTGTCCATCGCCGTCGTCAGCTGGCACCCGTTCACATCGGCCACGGCGCCGAGAACCGCTTGCGAGGCAGGCGCATCAAGCACCGCGGCAGCCCGGATCACCTCGCGACAGAAGTCTGGGATCTGCTGCAGCCGGATGGTGAGCGAGGCGCGTACCGCCACCGGCGCCGGCTTGTTCGCCAACGCGCGGATCACCGCCGCGGTGTCGATCGTTCCGCGGCCGAGCGTCTCGTCGCGCAGCAGTTCCTCGACCACGAACGGCAGACCGCCGGTGCGCTTCACCAGCTCCTCGGTCAGGGCAGGCGGCAACGATTTCACTCCGAGCAGCTCCGCTGCCAGATCCTGTACGCCGTTCCAGTCGAGCGGCCGGACCCGGATCTCGGTCGCCCGCGCCCCGATCGGCACGCAGCCGGCCAGCGCCGTGATCTCACCGGCATGCTGAGTGTCCTCCTGCCGATACGTCCCGATCAGCACCAGGTCGCGCGGCAAGCGGCCAGCCAGAAACCTCAACAACTGCAGGGTTCCCGGGTCAGCCCACTGAAGGTCCTCGATCTGCAACACGGTCGGTCCCGCACTCGCCAGCTGGTCAAGCACCGAACTGAAGACCGCGTGACGCGTGCCGGAGCGCAGTACGGGCTCACCCAGCGCCTCGATCACCGGAGCCAGCGGAATCTGGTCCTCGACCGGCCGGCACTGCCCGATCAGCCAGCGTCCACCCTGTGACGCCTGCACCTCCGCCACCAGACGGCTCTTCCCGACACCTGCTTCCCCGACCACGAGTACCAGTCCTGGAACCGCGCGGACCGCCGTTCGCAGTACTCGCAGCTCCTGATCTCTCCCCACCAACTTCACCAGCTCACCTACCACCACTACACACAGCGATCAGACGTACGCCCACAGTGTGACCACACTCCCAGGGCAACGCATCTCCATCGATGCACGGAAGGCCTCTCATCGGTGCATCCGGCGTTGGGCCGCCATCGTGGCGCCACCGATCATGACCATCAGCAAGGTGGCCAGCGACCAGCGGCGCAGCACCAGGACAGTGCGGTCCTCGGGAACCGGCGTGGCCGCTGTCTGCGGAGCGATGGTGATCTCTGTCGGCGAAGGCTGGATCGGGCGAGGACGCGGGGTCGGTGTCGGAGTCGGGGTCGGCGGTGGCGGAATGGGCGGTGGTGGGACCTCCAGGACTGGCGCGGGAGTCGGGGTGGGAGTTGGCGAAGGCGTAGGCGTAGGGGTAGGAGTCGGCCGCACCGAAGGACGCGGAGTCGGCGTCGGTGTGGGCGTCCGGGTAGGTGTCACCGTCGGAGTGGGCTTTGGCGTCGGGGGCTTTGGGGTCACCGTCGGCGTCGGCGAAGGCGGCGGAGGTGTAGGCGTCGGCGGAGGTGGTGGCGGAGGCGGATCGTAGAGACACCCAGCCGCATCCGAAGACGTCAAAGCCGGAAGCGCGGCCAGCTCTGTCGACGCCCCGTCAAGCGTGATCCGGTAGAGCCGGCTACGGGACCCATAGCCGGTCCGCACCGCGAAGAGCGCCCCGCCCGACATCACCACCGAGCTGTACGAGTCGTGCCCAGGCAGCCCGCGCACGGTCGCGCGGACCCTTACCTTGCCGGTCAACGGATCCATGCTGACCACCCGCGCCGACGAACCCAGCGTGGAGATGCCGTAGAGCAACCCACTCGACGGATCCATCGCGAAGTCGTCGACCGACAACGCCGGCAGCAGCGGCACCAGATGCACCACCTTCAGTAGCTTCTTGAACGTCGTACTGCGCGGGTTGACGTCCATCGTGTACAGCCGATGCCCGTCCCGCAGGTACAACCGCGACCCCGCCACCGCCCCGGCCGTCGGATCGGCGACCCCACCGACACCAACCCTCACCGGGCCCAGGTCGGTGACGGCGCCGCGGCGATCGACGGCCACCAGCACCGGCCGGCGGCGAAGCCAGCCGGTGCTGTCGTGGGTGGCGATCCCGTAGACCTTGTCCTGGTCCTTCGCGTACCCGGCCGCGTTGATCTGGTAGTCGAGCCGTCCCAGATCGGTACTACGGCCCGACGGCAGCTCGATCCGCGCCAGCCGCGACAGCGAGTGGTGCCCGCGCGTCTGGAACTGCAGGATCGAGCACTCGGCCGCCGCATCCGACGAGCCCGCCACGATCACGGTCGTCACGCAGGCGAGCAGGAAGGCAGCCACGCCCGCCGACGTACGCAGTACCGGCCGCGTGTCCCGCGCAGCGGCCATCGAGCGGTTCACCGTCAACCGCCGTGACTCAGCCTGGCCAGAGCGGACACGAAAGCGTCCGGGCCGACACTCGCGCCACCGCTGAACGGGTTCTGCAGTTGGTAGATCGCGAACAGCAGCAGCCCGATCGCGCCGGACAGCATCGAGACGATGATCGCGTACGAATACACCCCCGGTCCGCCGAACATGAACATCAGCGCCACCGACATCACGCTGCCGACCAGGATCGCGAACCAGACCACCGAGCTGACCCCGCTACCGCTCGAGTTCAGCCGCACCTGCCGGGACTGGTAGACCTTCCAGATCTGCGCGGCCGCGTCGACCCGGCTGTTTTCCTGCCGCTCGGTGGTGGTCTTCGCCCCCTCGACCGCGGTCTGCAGGTTGCTGAGCAGCGTCCAGCCCTCGGCGCTGACCGGCCGTCCGGCCTGCATGTCCGGCCACTCCTGCTCGGACACCACGGTCGCGTACGACTGGGTCAGCTGCTGGATCTTCGACCGCTCCGGCTCGGCCAGCGACTCGCTCGCCCACTGCACCGCGACCAGCGAGTTGGCCTCCTCGTACGTCGTCTCCTGCGCGGTGTCCATCTGGTCGAACAGCGAGATCAGCACGAACGCGGCGATCACCACGTTCACCCCGCCGACCACGGTGAAGACCTGGCCGGCCACCTCGTTGTTGGCCTCCCGGCCGACCCGCTGCCGGGCCCGGCGCAGGATCACCGCCAGGATCGCGGTCAGCACCATCACGCCGACCACCCAGAACAGCCCACTCAGATAAAGGTTCATTCGCCGTCCTCACTTGCCGGCCACTCGTGGCTCATCGCCTCTTCGAGCAGCGCCTCGACGATCTGACTCTCCGGGACGGTCCGGACGATCTCGCCCTTGACGAAGATCTGGCCCTTGCCGTTGCCCGACGAGACGCCGAGATCGGCCTCCCGGGCCTCGCCGGGACCGTTCACCACGCACCCCATCACCGCCACCCGCAACGGCACCGGAAAGCCCTCGAAAGCGGCCGTCACCTGCTCGGCCAGCTTGTAGACATCCACCTGCGCCCGGCCGCAGGATGGGCAGGAGACGATCTCCAGCCGGCGCGGCCGGAGTCCGAGCGACTCCAGGATCCCGATCCCGACCTTGACCTCCTCGACCGGAGGCGCCGACAGCGAGACCCGGATCGTGTCCCCGATCCCCTCGGCCAGCAGCACGCCGAACGCGACGGCCGACTTGATCGTTCCCTGGAACAACGGGCCCGCCTCGGTCACACCGAGGTGCAAGGGGTAGTCACACCGCTTCGCCAGTTCGCGATAGGCGGCCATCATCACCAACGGGTCATGGTGTTTCACCGACAGCTTGAGATCGGTGAACCCGTGGTCCTCGAACAGCGAGCACTCCCACAACGCCGACTCCACCAGCGCCGCCGGCGTCGCCTTCCCGTACTTCGCCAGCAGCCGCTGGTCCAGCGATCCCGCGTTCACCCCGATCCGGATCGGCACGTTCGCGTCCGCCGCGGTCCGCGCGATCTCCTTGACCTGGTCGTCGAACTTGCGGATGTTGCCCGGATTGACCCGGACCGCCGCACAGCCCGCGTCGATCGCGGCGTACACGTACTTCGGCTGGAAGTGGATGTCGGCGATCACCGGGATCCCCGACTTGGAGGCGATCGCCGGCAACGCGTCGGCATCGTCCTGCGACGGCACCGCGACCCGGATGATCTGGCAACCGGCCGCGGTCAGTTCGGCGATCTGCTGCAGCGTCGCGTCGACGTCCGCGGTCGGGGTGGTCGTCATCGACTGGATCGACACCGGAGCCCCGCCACCGACTTGAACGCTTCCGACCGCGAGCGCGCGCGAAGCGCGCCGCGGGGCAGACGCGGGAAGGGCCGGCATGCCGAGCCCCACCGGCGCGGCGGCCGGCCGGGCCGCCGGCTCGACAGCGGTCATGCCTGCCTCACCGCCGACGGCAGCGTGAAGTGGATCGTCTCCCGGGTGATCTCCCGCTCCACCACGTCGACCGGTCCGAACTCCCGCAACCAGTCGATCACCCCCTCCACCAACCGCGGCGGCGCCGACGCGCCGGCCGTCAACCCAACAGTCCGTACTCCGTCCAGCCAGTGCTCGTCGACCCCGGACGCGTCGTCGATCAGGTGCGCCGGCGTCCCGTGCTTCAGCGCCAGCTCCACCAGCCGGCGCGAGTTCGACGAGTTGGTCGAGCCGACCACCAGTACCAGGTCCGACTCCTCGGCGATCGCCGCGAGCGACTCCTGCCGATTCGTGGTGGCATAACAGATGTCCGCCTCGGACGGTCCCTTCAGCGCCCGGAACTTGTTGCGCAAGGCATCCAAAATGGCCGTCGTCTCGTCCACCGCCAAAGTGGTCTGGGTCAGGTACGAGACCCGGGTCGGATCCGCCACCTCCAGCCGCTCGACGTCCTCGACCGTCTCCACCAGCACGGTCTGCTCGAGCGCCTCCCCCATCGTGCCCTCGACCTCCTCGTGCCCCGCGTGGCCGATCAGGATCACCGTGTCGCCGCGACCGGCGTACCGGCGGGCCTCGGCGTGCACCTTGGTGACCAGCGGGCAGGTCGCGTCGATCACGTCCAGCCCCCGACGGTCCGCCTCACTGCGGACCGCCGGGGACACTCCGTGGGCGGAGAAGACGACCGTCGCACCGTCCGGAACGGCGTCCAGTTCGTCGACGAAGACGGCTCCCCGGCCCTCCAGTTCCGCGACGACATGGGTGTTGTGCACGATCTGCTTGCGCACGTAGACCGGATGGCTGCGCTGGACGAGCAACTGCTCGACCACTTCGATCGCCCGCTCCACACCCGCGCAGAACGAGCGTGGCGAGGCCAGCAGGATGGTGCGTGTCGTCATCGGTTCCCCCTTACCTGTCGCGGCGCGTGGCCAGCCTGGCCAGTTGTTCCAGCTCACCGGCGGCCGGCTCGATCGCCCGCGCCGATGCCAGCTCCCCCAGCGAGGCCGACAGCAGGGCATCTGCCTGCAGTTGGCTCTGCTCCCGGGCCCCCGTGCTCTCGATCAGGTCCGCCGCGTGCGCCAGCTCGGCGGCGGACAGCTCGGCCTTGCGGTGGTACATCGCGGCCAGCTCGCGCCCTTCCTCGGTGCCCGAGGTCAGCGCCGCGATCACCGGCAGCGACTTCTTCCGCCGGACCAGGTCGGAGTGCACCGGCTTGCCGGTGACCTTGGGGTCTCCCCAGATCCCCAGCAGGTCGTCGACGTACTGGTAGGCGAGACCGAGATCCTCGCCGTACAGCCGGAGGTGGTCGACCTGCTCCGGCCGCCCGCCGCCGAAGAGCGCGCCGAGGGCGGTGGAGCAGCCCAGCAACGCACCGGTCTTGAGCTGGGCCATCCGGACACACTCCGCCAGGACGACGTCGTCGCGGGTCTCGAAGTGCGAGTCGGACAGCTGCCCGTCGACCAGCTCCTGGACGCCGGAGCCCAGCATCCGGGCCGCCTCGTCGGCGTGTTGGTTGCCACTGTCAACCAGTACTTCGAACGCCAGGCTCAGCAACGCGTCGCCGGCCAGGATCGCCGCGCCCAGCCCGAACACCGACCAGGCGGTGGCCCGGTGCCGTCGGGTCAGGTCGCAGTCCATGACGTCGTCGTGCAGGAGGGAGAAGTTGTGGACCAGCTCGACCGCCACCGCGGCGGGAACCGCAGCCTCCGCAGTACCGCCAACGGCTTGAGCAGCCAGCAGTACCAGGGCCGGCCGGAGTGCCTTGCCGCCGTCGGCGTGGGCTGGAGCTCCCTCCTCGTCCTCCCAGCCGAAGTGGTAGTTGGTGATCCGCTGAGTGGCCAGCGGCATCGTCGCGACGGCCGCACGGAGAGCCGGTTCGACCTGATCGCGACTCCAGGCCAGGAGTTGCTGAGCAGACCGGCCGGCGCCGGCGGTTTGACTGGTCTCTTGGAGAGTGGACATGACATGACTCCTCATCCACCGAGTTCGACGTTTTCCAGAACGCCGAGCGCGTCCGGGACGAGGACAGCCACCGAGTAGTAGGTGCTGACCAGATAGGAGCTGATGGCCTTCTCGCTGATGCCCATGAAGCGGGCGTTCAGGCCGGGTTCGACCTCGTCCGGCAGGCCGGTCTGACGCAGGCCGATGACGCCTTCGTCGTCGGCGCCGGTGCGCAGGACCAGTACCGAAGTGGTGTTGGTCTTCGAGATCGGGATCTTGTTCGACGGCAGCAGCGGCACGCCACGCCAGGCCCGGACCCGCTGGCCCTCGACCTCGACGGTCTCGGGCAGCACGCCGCGATTCGTGCACTCCCGCCCGAACGCCGCGATCGCCTTCGGGTGGGCCAGCAGCAACCGCGGCTTGCGGCGCCGGGTGAGCAGTTCGTCGAAGTCGTCCGGGGTCGGCGGCCCGGTCCGGGTGTAGATGCACTGCTTGAAGTCCGCGTTGTGCAGCAGGCCGAAGTCGCGGTTGTTGATCAGCTCGGACTCCTGCCGCTCCCGCAACGCCTCGATGGTCAGCCGCAACTGCTGCTCGGTCTGGTTCATCGGGTGGTTGTAGAGATCCGCGACCCTGGTCTGCACCCGCAGGATCGTCTGCGCGACGCTCAGCTCGTACTCGCGGGGCGCCGGGTCGTAGTCCACGAACGTGCCCGGCAGGTCGTCCTCGCCGGCATGGCCGGAGGCCACGTCGATCGCCGCCTCGCCGTTCTTGTTCTGCGCCCGCTGCGGCCGCTGCCGGACCTCGTCGAGATGCCCGCGCAGTGATTCGGCGTGCTCCACCAGGTTGTTGAAGTCGGTCCGGTGCAGCTTCAGCACCGTCACCTGGGTCAGCGCCTTGGCGGTGTACTCCCAGAGGTTCTCCGGCGGCTCGGTCAGCAGCCCCTCCCCGAGATAGTCGCCGTCGGCAACTGTCCCGAGGTCGGTGCCGTCGCCGTACTGGCCGATCCCGGACTTGCCGACCTTGCCGTGGGCAATCAGCACGACCTCGTCGACCCGGCTGCCGAACTCGGCGATCACGTCGCCCGGCTGGTACTCCTGCTGGTAGAACCGGTCCGCCAGCGCGGTCAGCACGTCCTCGTCGGCGTAGTCCCGCAACGGCGGCAGCTCGGTCAGCTCGGCCGGGATCACCCGGACCTCGGCGCCGGTCGCCGAGAAGCTCAGCCGGCCGTCACCGACCGCGAAACTGGTCCGCCGGTTGACCCGGTAGGCGCCGCCCTGCGTCTCCACCCAGGGCAGCATCCGGAGCAGCCACCGGGGCGAGATGCCCTGCATCTGCGGCACCGACTTGGTGGTGCTCGACAGCTGCCTGGCGGCCTCCGTGCCGAGGCTCAGCTGCGGCCTGTCCTGATCGATCGCCGTCACAATGCACCGTCCATTCTCTGGGCACCGACGAGTTGTCGGGGTTTGAGCCGAGCTGCCGACGTACCGAGTCCGGTCGCGCCGCCCAGCACCCGGACCGGCGGATGCGCGGTCCCCTTGAGCAGGTACTGCTCCTTGTACCGGTCGACGCCCTGGTGCCAGACGAGAATCCCGGACATCCAGTTCTGCAGCTCCTCGGCGTAGCCGGTGAGCGTGCGCCGTACCTCGTCGTCGAGACCGAAGTCGGTGAACAGGGTCGGCAGATCGACCGCCACCAGCCGCTCGAACTCCTGCATCCGCGCCGTCATCAGCGCGCTCACCATGGCCAGCGCCCGGTCCCGGTCACAACCGAAGAAGTTCTGCACCACCAGCACGGCGTTGTGGATCTCGCCCTCGAACTGGATCTCCTTCTGGTACGAGAAGACGTCGTTGATCATGCAGGCGTAGTCGGCCGCCGCGTTCTCCATCGCCCGGATCGGGCGCGACCGGTAGATCTGCGCCGGGACCGTGCGGCCGTGGCCGATCCGGCACAGGCTCATGGTGAGATCCGACCCGAAGGTGCGCCGGCGCATCTCGATGTAGTCGACCGGGTCGGGGATCCGGTTCTGCGCCTGGTTGGCCAGCTCCCACAGCCAGCTCTCCGTCATCGAGTCGATAGCGGCCCGGAAGCTACGGCGGCTCTCCACGGTCATCGGCCCGGCCGTCCTGGTCCACAGGTCGGCCAGACTCCGCTCGAGAGCGTTCACCGGCAATTGCGTCGCCGGACCCTCGATCGGCATGAACTCCGACAACCGCTTGGTGGCGATCTTCGCCCCGGTGAGGTCGTGGGTCTTACCGAACACGACCGGGTAGTAGTCGTCGGCGTAGGTCCCCCAGGCGAGCCAGTCGGACGACAGGTTCAGGGCCTCGGGCGACGCGTCCGGATGGATTCCGGCCGCGCACAACGGCAGATCCGCCGCCTCGATGGTGGCCAGATCCCAGACCTCGTTGAGGATGCCCATCCGCCCGGCCCACTCCACGACATGTGCTCGCGCGCTGTCGAGGTGTGGGCTGAGCTTCGCGGCGTACGGCATATAGAAGCGCGGCAGAGGAGTCTCCCCGACCGCTTGATGGGGAACGAAGCTGTGGCTCCTGATCCGGAACGGCGCGGTGGCCACCAGCGACGAGATGATGCGGGACGCCGCAGTACCGAGGCCGGTCGGGCCGCCGAGTGCTGCCTTGCCGCCGTTGTTCATGTAGCGGCTGGAGCGCAGGTGCCACTCGTGCCCGCCGGACTGCCAGTCCTGCAGCCCCTTCACATAGTTCAGTACGTCGAGCTGCCCCTGCGGGCCGACCAGGTTCTCGGCCAGCAACGGTGGGATCTCGGCGACCGCCGTGTTCTCGAACTGGTGCAACCGCGAGGTGAGGATGTCGTTGACGGTGTCCGCGGCCTCCTGCGGAGTACAGCCGAGAAAGCGCTCCACCACCAGGACGCCGTTGTTGACCTCACCCTCGGTCTCCACCTCGCGCTGGTAGGAGAACAGGTCGTTGCGCAGGTGTACCGCATCGGAGAACGTGTCGCTGAGCACCTGCATCGCCCGGCTGCCGGCGATCTCGACCGGTACCTCGGCGTTGCTCGCGTACTCGACCAGGTTGGCCGACCACGGAGCACCGCCGACCTTGCGCCGCATCTCGACGTACTCGATCGGGTTGGCGACCCGGCCGGCGCTGATGTTGGTCAGCTCCCACAGCGACTCGGCCAGCAGCGCTTCCGTCGTACCGATGAATCGTTGCCGCCAGCCCGGAGACATCGACGGAACGGTCCGGTTCCACAGGTCGACCAGCCCACGCTCGACCGGGTTCTGCGGTACTTCGGTGATCGGGCCGTCGACCGGCATGAACAACGGCAGCCGGTCGAGATAGGCCTTCGCGCCGGCCATGTCCTGGGTCTTCTTGTAGAGCTCGAGGAAGTGGTCGTCGAAGTAGAAGACCCAGACGTACCAGTCCGTCACCAGATCCAGTGCCGGACCGGTCGCGTCCGGATGGGTGTAGGCGCAGAGCAGGGCGTAGTCGTGGGAGTCGAAGTCGTGCTCGTCCCAGATCGCCTTGCCGTCTTGGGGAACGTCGATCATGTCGAACTCGTAGGCCCAGGCCTTGCTGTGCGCCCGGGCTCCTTCCAGGAACGGGCTGATCCTGGCCGGGTGGGGCACATAGAAGTCGGGCAGCTGGTAGGGCTGCTGCGGCACGGGTCTAGCCTTCTCGCCCGATTTCGACGCCTTCGAGGATGCCGAGTGCGTCGGGGACCAGGACGGCCGTCGAGTAGTAGGCGCTGACCAGGTAGTTGATGATCGCCTTCTCGCTGATGTTCATGAAGCGCACGGACAGTCCGGGCTCGTACTCGTCCGGCAGGCCGGTCTGGTGCAGACCGATGACGCCCTGGCTGTCCTCCCCCGTGCGCATCAACAGGATCGAGCTGGTCCGGGTGTCGCTGATCCCGAGCTTGTTGGACGGGAAGATCGGTACTCCGCGCCAGGCCGGCACCCGGTGCCCGCCGACGTCGATGCTGTCCGGGTAGATCCCGGCCTTGCTGCACTCCCGGCCGAAGGCGGCGATCGAGCGCGGGTGCGCCAGGAAGAAGGCCGGCTCCTTCCAGACCAGGCTGAGCAGCTCGTCCAGGTCGCCGGGGGTCGGCGGGCCGCTGCGGGTCGGGATCCGCATGCTCAGATCCGCGTTGTGCAGCAGGCCGAAGTCGCGGTTGTTGATCATCTCGTGCTCTTGCCGCTCGCGCAGCGCCTCGATGGTCAGCCGCAACTGCTGCTCGGTCTGGTCCATCGGGTGGTTGTAGAGGTCGGCCACGCGGGTGTGCACCCGCAGTACGGTCTGGGCGACGCTCAACTCGTACTCGCGGGGCGTCGTCTCGTAGTCGACGTAGGTGCCGGGCAGATCCGACTCACCCTCGTGACCGGAGGCCACGTCGATGGAGGCCTCGCCGTACTCGTCCTTGGAGTGTTCCGGGCTGTTGCGGAACTGCTCGATGTGCTCGCGCAGGCTGTCGGCCCGGCCGATCAACTCCTCGAAGGAGTCCTGCGACAGCGAGAGCAACGTGCACGGCGTCACCGCCTTGACGGTGTACTCCCAGAAGTCGTCGGACTCCAGGATCGCCCGGTAGGTGAAGTGGTCGCCGTCGGTCAGCGTCTCCAGCACCGACTCGTCGCCGTACTTGCCGACGCCGATCTTGGTCACCTTGCCGTGCGCGATCAGGCAGATCTGGTCGGCCGGCGTACCGCGCTCGACGATCACGTCACCGGGCTGGAACTCCTGCTGGACAAAGCGATCCGCGAGCGCGGACAGCACCTCGACGTCGTCGTAGCTGCGCAGCAGCGCGAGCTCGCACAGCTCCTGCGGGATCACCCGGACCTCGGCGCCGGCCGTGGTGAAGGTGACCCGGCCGTCGCCGACGGCGTAGCTCAGCCGGCGGTTCACCCGGTAGGCCCCACCCTTGGCCTCCACCCAGGGCAGGAGCTTCAGCAGCCACCGTGAGGTGATGCCCTGCATCTGCGGCTCGGACTTGGTCGTCGTCGCCAGGTTGCGGGCTGCCGCGGTACCCAGGCTCAGCTGAGGCTTCTGCCCATTGGCGTTGACATCCGACGAGGCCGGCTCGGTCAAGGTCACACTACCCACCACCATTCGTTCGCGGTTCTGGTTGTCACGCCCGGTCTTGGGCGCTGTGCTGCCCCGGTTTCGGGCAGGGGGGATCCGGCCGGCGGGTGGACCGGCACGTGTTCGGACACAGGTGCACCCGGCACCTGTTCGATGGATTGGTTGAGATCAGCTCAGCTGCTGCGATCGGCCGACAGCCCACCAAGGAGCTCCGGTCGGGCCACAGACTGCCTCGGCGCCCAGTTCGCCCTGTGTCCCACCGTCTCGACCGCTACGTGACAAACGGTAACCGAGCCCTCACCACACGCGTCAAGGTGAGCACACCTGCAAGTTTTTCCAAACCTTCCAAACCCCCGAAACAATCCCCCGACCACCCCGAGGAAACACCGCGACGCCCCGCTCCCCTTGCTCCCGGCAACCTCTCCTGATGCCGTCGGCAACCTCTCGCAGAGTTTGGTTATGGAATCGATACCAGCAACCTCCGGAGATCAAACAAGCGCTCCACCGAAGTTACTGATCGGTGCAGCGCTTGAGTGCTGGAGCGGGCGGGTCAGATGATCGGGGTGGCCTCCGTGGCCGCGTCGGTGGGTGGAGTGGCGCCGGACTCGTTGACGGTGATCCGGGTGGTCCAGCGGGCGTCGGGGTCCGGTTGGGGGATGGAGTCGAGCAGCAGCCGGGTGTAGGGATGGGTCGGGGTGTGCATCACCTCGGTGACCGGGCCGCGTTCGACGATCTCGCCCTTGTTGATCACCATCACCTGGCCGCCGAGGTAGTAGACGGTGGACAGGTCGTGGGTGATGAACAGCGTGGTCATGCCGTGGGTGCGCTGGAAGTCGAGCAGGATGTCGAGGAACATCTTGCGGATCTGGGCGTCCAGCATCGAGACCGGCTCGTCGGCGATCACGAAGGCCGGCCGGAGCATGTGGATCCGGGCCAGCATGATGCGTTGCCGCTGGCCACCCGAGAGCTGGTGCGGGTAGCGGCCCAGGACGGCGCCCGGGTCGAGGCTGACCGCTTGGAGCGACTCCTCGATCATCGCCTGGCCGGCCTCGCGGGTGTCGGCCAGCCCGAACTTCTTGACCGCCTTCCAGAGCACCCGGTCGACCCGGTAGAACGGGTTGAAGATCGAGTACGGGTCCTGGAAGACCGGCTGCACGTTGCGCCGGTACTCGTCGTACTCGGCGCGGTTCAGCTTGAAGATGTCCTTGCCGCCGTAGGTGATGGTGCCGGCGGTCGGCTTCTGCAGGCCGAGCACGTTGCGGGCGATCGTGGACTTGCCGCTGCCACTCTGGCCGACCAGGCTGACCACCTGCGGCGGGTGCGCGTCGAGCCGGAAGGTGGCGTCGGCGACCGCGGTCAGATAGCCGTCGGGTGTACCTCTGGCATGGAAGCGCTGCTGGACTCCGCGCAGCTCGATCACCTTCTCGGCGGTCATGACGCTCTCCTTCCGAGCCGCGGGATCGAATCGATCAGCTGCCGGGTGTACTCGTGCTGCGGATCCTTGAAGATTTGATGGACGTCGCCGACCTCGACCAGCCGGCCCTCGTACATCACGGCCACCCGGTCGGCCAGCTGCGCGTGCACGCCCATGTCGTGCGAGATCACCATCAGCGTCACCCCGAAGTCCTGCCGCAGGTCCGCGAGGCTCTGCAGGATCACCCGCTGGATCGTCACGTCCAGCGCGGTGGTCGGCTCGTCGGCGATCACCAGGTCGGGCTCGAGCGCGACGCAGATCGCCATCAGCACCCGTTGCTTCATCCCGCCGGACAGTTCGTGCGGGTACATCCGGGCCACCCGCGGCTCCAGCCCGACCTGGTCGAGCAGCCGGCGGATCAGGTCGGACAGTCCTTCCTTGCGTTCCGGCGCGTGCTGGAGGATGACGTCCTTGAACTGGTCCTCGACCCGCATCACCGGGTTGAGCGAACTCTGCGATCCCTGCGGTAGATAGGAGAGCGCGCTCCAGCGCAGTACCCGGAGCTCCTCGCCCTCCACCTTCATCAGGTCGACCGGCGAACCACCCTTGCGGTGGAAGACCGCCGATCCCGCGGTCACCTTCCCCGGCGGCTTGAGCAGCCGCAGCAGCGCCACCGCGAGCGTGGACTTGCCGCTGCCCGACTCCCCCGCGATGCCGAGGATCTCGCCGCGCCGGACGGACAGGTTCAGGTCGCGGACGGCCTGCACGTCGCCCTTGCTGGTCGAGTACACGACCTCCAGGCCGGAGACCTCCAGTACGGTCTGCTCACTCACCGGCCACTCCTCTCAGCCGCGGGTTGTAGACCTCTTCGAGGCCGATGTTGATCATGTTCAGCGCCGCGAACAGCAACGTCAGCAACACGATCGGCACCACGAACATCGGCCAGGCGCCCAGTGTCAGCGCGCCGGTGTTGATCGCGTTGAAGATGATCTGGCCGAGATCGATCACGCCGCCGGGACCGAGCCCGATCACCTCCAGGCCGACCAGCCCGAAGATCGCGCCGAGTGCCGACGAGGCGAACCCGACGCCGATGAACGGGAGCAGGTTCGGCAGCAGCTCGGTGACGATGATCTCGACGTCGCGCGCCTTGCTGACCCGGGCCAGATCGACGTACGGGCGAGAACGCAGGCTGAGCACCTGGGAACGGATCGTCTTGGCCGCGAACGGCCAGGAGAAGATCGAGATCATCACCCCGACCTGGAACAGCGTCACGTTCTTCGCGTACGCCGAGAGCGCGATCAGCAGCGGGAACGTCGGGATCACCAGCAGGATGCCGGTGAACATGGAGAGAACGTTGTCGATCCAGCCACCCTTGTAGCCGGCCACGAACGCCACGATCACGCCGACCACGGTCGAGATCAGGCCGGCGATCGCGCCGATCTGCAGGGACACCGACAGCGCGCTCACCACCATCGCGAGCACGTCCCGGCCGAACTGGTCGGTGCCGAGGAGGTGGTCCGGCGACGGCACCAGCCAGCGCTCGTACGCCGCCAGCTCGATCGGGTCGACGCTGCCGCCGATCCCGTTCACGATCAGCGGGCTCAGGATCGCCAGCAACACCATCGCGGCCAGGATCGCCAGCCCGAACGCGAGGCGCTTGCTGCCCCGGACGGTTCGCAGTACCGCGTGCACGAGTCTCATCGTCATCACTTCCAGTACTTGACGCGGGGGTCAAGCAGGGGCAGGAGGAGATCGAGCAGCAGGACGGCGGTCAGCACCGAGAAGATCGCGATGTTGGTGACGCCGAGGATGGTGTTGAAGTCGAGTTGCTGGATCGCGGTCACCAGGGTCGTGCCCAGCCCGGGATAGTTGAACAGCTGCTCCACCAGGACGTTGCCGTTGAAGATGAACCCGAGCGAGATGCCGAACGCGGTCACCTGCGGCAGATAGCAGTTGCGCAACGCGTAGCGGGTCAGGATCCGCCACGGTTTGAGGCCCTTCGCCTCGGCGTACACCAGGTAGTCCTCGCCGAGCACCGGGACCATCAGCATCCGGGTGGACAGGATCCAGCCCATCGCGCCGATCCCGACGATCGACAGCCCGGGCAGCAGGCCGTACTTCAGCACACTGCCGATGAAGTCCAGGCTGAACCCAGGATTGATGTTCGAGTCGTACGCCGATCGCGCCGGCAACCAGCCGAGGGTGTAGGCGAAGACGTAGACCAGGATCAGCGCGACGAAGAAGAACGGCACGTGGGCCAGCGCGATCGACAGGTTGGTGATGATCGACGAGCCGAGCTTGCCGCGCCGCCAGCCGGCGATCCCGCCGACGATGATGCCGAGCACCCAGGACAGCACGGCCGCGATGCCGAGCAGGCCGATCGTCCACGGCAGCGCCCGCAGGATCACGTCCTGCGCGGGCGTCGGGTAGTTGATCAGGGACGGTCCCATGTCGCCGTGCAGGACCAGATTGTTCATGTACTTCAGGTATTGCGTGAAGATGTTGCCGTCCAGCCCGAACTCGTGCTGGTAGCGGGCGATGATCTCCTCGCTGGCCTGCTGGTTGTAGACGTAGTTCTGCTGCAGGCTCTGGATCAGGGTCTGGATCGGGTCACCGGGCATCAGCCGGAAGAAGAAGAACGCGATGGTGAGCGCGCCCCACAACTCCACCAGGTAGAGCCCGAAGCGGCGGACGGCGTACGCCAGCAGCGGGTGCCGGGACATCCAGGCGCGCACCCCGGACCGGGGCGCGGACTCCTTGGGCTTGTCCACGACCGCCACCGGCGGCGCCTCAGCCGTCACGCCGGACCCTTCTGCCCGGTGGGCTTGACCCGGCCGAGCACGAAGACGAAGTGCTGCCACCAGTTCAGCGGTACTTCGTACAGGTCGTCGTCGGTCGGCCAGCCGGTCCAGAACGCCGTGTTGAAGTACGACGGGTAGCCGGTTTGGATCACCGAGAGCAGCGGCAGCTTCTGGAAGTAGATCTCCAGTGCCTGGTCCAGCAGCGGCTTCGCCTCCGGCGAGGTCGGGTCCATCGCGGCCAGTTTGTGCGAGATCTCGTCGAAGGCCGCGTCCTTGAACCGCATCTTGTTCTTGCCGGCCGCGTTCTTGCCGATCGGCTGCGCCCGGCTGCTCTCCCAGTCGGAGTACATCTGCGCGGGGTCGAAGGCGAAACCGGCCCAGTTGGAGTCGATGTCGTACTCGCCGCGCTCGAACTTCTCACCGTGCACGCTGCCGGACAGGCTGCGCAGCGTGGCCGGTACGCCGACCTTGGCCAGGTCGGTCTTCAGCACGTTGGCGATCGCGTACTCGCCGCCGTCGACCGGCGACGCGGTGATGATCTCGAGGTTGACCTCTTTGCCCTTGTAGGTCCGCTTGCCGGCCGCGTTCTTCGGGCAGATCTCGTCCAGCAGTTTGGTGGCCTTCTCCGGGCTGAACTCGAACTTGTACTTGTTCGCCAGCTCGTCGTTCTTCCACTTGTCGTTGGTCGGGTAGTCCGCCCACGGGTAGACCGCGGCGGGCACCTCGACCGGCCAGATGGACTTGCCGATCTTGTCCCGGTCCAGGCAGTAGTTGATCGCCCAGCGCATCTTCTCCTCGGCGATCACGCCGCGGGAGGGGTCGCAGTTCAGCCACATCACCCGTGGGTTCGGGTCGTGGAACTGGGTGGTCTGCAGGTTCGGGTAGCCGCCGTTGCGCAGTTGCTTGGCGTGCTGCTCGTCGATCGAGCCGACGTCGAACTCGGCCCGCTCGAAGGCGAGCGCGGCCTGGTCGGCCTGCTTCGAGGTGCTCTGGAACACGACGTACTGCGGGCCGACGTCGAGCTTGTCCTTGTTCCAGTAGTCCGGGTTCTTCTCCCAGACGAACATCTTCTGGTTCCGGATCGCCTGCTTCAGCTTGTACGGCCCGGTCCGCACCGGCGTGCTGTCCTTGTACTTGGTCGGGTCCTTGCCCTTCCAGATGTGCTCGGGAAGGATGTCGAACCCGCCGGCGATCGCGGCGATGAAGTTGTAGTGGAACCGCGGCGTCGCCTTCAGCAGCGAGATCACCGCGGTGTGCTCGTCGGGGATCTTCACCTCCTTGACGAACTCCTTCAGCTCGCCACCGCCGCCGAACAGGTCCGGCCGGTCCTTCAGCAGCATCACGGTGAACTTGAAGTCGTTCGCGGTCAGCGGCTGCCCGTCGTTCCACTTCGCCTTCGGATCGAAGTTGATCGTCAGCTCGGTGTGGCTGTCGTTGTACTTGTACGCCGTGGCCAGCCAAGGCTTCAGCTCACCGGTGGCGAAGCTCAGGTAGAACATCGCCTCGCGGCAGATCTCGAACCCGGCACCGCTCGGCGCGCCGTTCGGGATCATCCCGTTGAAGCTGTCGAACACGGTGTACTCGACCTGGCCGATGATCACCGTCTGGTCCCGGGGCACCGGGATGTTCGCCTTGCCGATCTGGATCGACTTGGTGGCGACGGGTTTGTCGTTGGCGGGCTTGTCCGAGTACGACCCGGAGCCGGAGCAGGCGGCCAGGAAGCCGGCCATCGCGGCCGCGCCCCCTCCCACCACACTGCGTCGGCTCAACTGGTGACGGACGATGGCGGAGACGTTCTCGAACTGCGGGCGCGGCGCGTCGTTCACGAGGTGGTTCCCTTTCGATCCGAGTCCTGACAGGACTCTCCTCACCCGGCTCCTGGCCGGACCGATGTGATGGAAGCCACCTCCGTCTCACTTGCCTCGGGGCATCGATCACCGTTGGAAACGTTTCTCGGACTATAAGTAGCGATGACAACGTTGGCAAGAGTTTGCGTGCGCATGACAACATCTGCGCGAAATCCGCTGATCAGTGGATATATCAACCTTTGACAACGAAGGCGTTACGTTGGCTCAGTACCTGGGTAACCTGCTGGAGTAGGTAGCAGGACCGCAGAATCGCCACCGCCGGGTCGATCCCGGCCGGCGCGCTGTCGGCTGCGCTGCTGCCGAAGATGCCGAAGCCCACCGCCCGGACGAGCTGGTGTCTGGATTCCAGCTCTGCGACCAGGGTGCCTTGGGCTCCGCCGCCGGCCCCCCGCTCGGCCTGCCTGACCAGCCACCCCCGCAGCTCCACCAGAGCCGGCGGCAACAAGGCAGCCGTTAAATCGTCCTCCGTGCGCACCCCTGTCGTCGGTGCGTCGCCTGCCGATTGCCTCACCTTGCCGAAGGCGAACTTCCTCTTCTGGCTGAGGTTTGCGGTACTGAAGTGGAGCGGCTCGACCGCCTCGCCTGCCGGACAACCCGGGTGGATCAAGCTCATCGGCTCGCCCGACAGGCCAGTGGGGGTCGGACGAAGCTGGGCGACCAGCAGGGTGCCGGGTGCGAGGTCGTCGGCGGTGAGTGACTCGATCCGCTGAATCGCGTGCGCGTTCTCGGCGGAGTACGGGAGGACGAGGGTGAGGGTTTCGCCTTCCTGGTCGAGAATCTCCCACGACAGTGACTGGTGGTTCGGGTGGAATACGGGCTGCCCGAACGCGGCAGGGCGTAGTACGGACCAGTCGGCGAGGGGCGCTGGTTCGTCAAGCAGGCTGCGCGGTTGGCGAGCCAGCTCCGACCAGTGCGTCACCACGGGAAGCCCGGCCGCAATCGCTTCTCCGCTGAGCTTTACCGCGGCGGCACGAGTGCTCTCCGCGCCGGACAACCGCCCCGACGGACTGAGCTTCGCATCACTGAGCCGTACGTCGGCGCCGGTCGCGTCGGCCGGTGACGCGAGGCCCTCCCAACCGGCGACTCCGCGATAGCTGGCCCGTGGATCGAAAGCAGGCATGGAATCCGGACGCGCATCGGTCCACGCCACGAACTGCTTCTCCGCCGGCCACCAGAACAACGCGGTCAACCCGTGGTACCCCGACGCGGCACGCCAGGGATAAGCCCCGAGCCCGATCACATCCATCCGGCGTACTACGTCGTACCGGCCGCGCGCCTGACCCACCAACCGCGGCGGCTCCGCCTGATCGAGTGCGCAGACCAAGGCATAGACGAGAGCTGATTCGTCGAGCAGTCGGTGTTCGTCCGCACGGGCGGAGCGGTCGAGCAGGAGCTCGACGTGATCGGCCAGACGTCGCAGGGAACGGGCCAGCCGGTGGTACTCCGCGCCCTGCGCCCAGACAGCCAGCGTCTCGTAGCGCTGATGGATCGATCCCGACACATGGGCGATCCCCAGCCTGACCGTGTCGGTCAGCAGTTGCTTGACCGCCGCTCGCAGTCGCACCCGGCTGTCCGCCAGCTGACGCGGGGTCTGCTTCTCGACCCGCTCCGCCGGCGGTGGACCGACGCCGGACAGTCGCTGAAACGCCAGCACCGCAGCGACCTGGTACTTCTCCAGATTCGTGAGCTTGCTGTCCGGCACCAGCCCGGCCAACCCGCCACCCATGAACCGGAAGGTGACCCGCGGGCTGGTCAACGTGAGGACGAACTGGCGGCCGCTCTCCACCCGCACATCGCTGCCGAGGTCGAGATCATCGACGTACTGCAACGCCCACCGAAACCCCGCCCGCCCCGCATGCTTCACCAACTGATCGACATCAAAATCCAAGAGTTCGGCTGTTAGTCCGTCTGCGACTGGGCTGTCCGGAGGTGTCGACTCAGGTGCAGCCGGACTTGTCAGCAGCCAAAGGCCGGCGGTGATGATGTGCTGGCAGACGCTCGAACTGGCACAGTCACAAACCGCCCGAGCCGGACCGTCGGCGCCGAACCTCACCCGCGCCGACCCGACCTGGATCTCCAAACCGGCCGGCTCGTCCGCGATCACCTCAGGCTGCACAGCCGTCAGATCCTTGCGCGCTCGCCGCAGCAGCCCGCGATTCGCCAGCGCCGCCCAGGCATCGTCGTCGTACCGGCTGAGTTGCTCGACCAGTTCCGTGCGCAGGCTCATGACGTCACCTCGACCAGCCAGTTGGCGAGCTCGGCCGGAGTGAGCGCAGCGATCTTCATGTCGTGCTCCGCCAGCCGTCCCGCCATCGCCTTGTCGTACGACGGGAACGCCTCGCCGTCGAGCGCCGCCAGGCCGAGCATCGTGACGCGCGCCTCGGCCAGTTCGCGGACCGCCCGGACCAGCTCGGCAGGTGAGCCACCCTCGAAGAAGTCCGTTACGAGCACGAAGACCGTCCGAGCCGGATTCTCCACCAGTTGAGCGCAGTACTGGACTGCCTTGGCGATATCCGTGCCGCCACCGAGTTGCACGCTGAGCAGCACCTCGACCGGGTCGTCGGTGATGTCCGACAGATCCACCACATTGGTGTCGAACAAGACCAGCCGGACCCGGAACGCCGGCAGCCCGGACAGGATGCCCGCCATCACCGCACTGTGGATCACCGAACCAGCCATGCTGCCGCTCTGGTCGACGCAGACGATGATGTCCCAGGGCAGCCGCCGGGTGTTGCGCTCGAAGAACAGCACCCGCTCCAGGATCAGCTTGCCGCTGTCCGGGTCGTAGTTCTTGAGGTTGCGGCGAATGGTGCCGAGGGCATCGAAATTCGCGGTGAGCTGCAACGGCGAGTGCCGATGCCTGCTCAACCGCCCGGACAATGCCTGCCGAACCTCCCCTTCGAGCTTGCGGCGCAGCTCGTCGACCACCTGCTGGATGATCCGGCGGGCGATGACCAGCACCTCGGGACTCAGCCGCCCTTTCAGCGCCAGCAAGGTTTTGAGCAGTTGCTCGTTGGGCTCGAGGCGTTCGAGCGCGCGCGGATCGGTGACCAGCTCGGTCAGCCCGTAGCGGTCGAGCGCGTGCTTCTCCACGATCTCGGCGGTCCTGCGCGGGAACAACTCACGAACCTCGCCGAGCCAGTCGACCAACGTCAGAACGGAATCCCCGAGGCCACCCTGACGGCCGCCGCCTTGACCATCCGCGCCCTGACCGCCAGGACCTTGGCCGTCCGCTCCTCCTCCCGGCCCAATGCCGTCTCCCTCACCCGGCCGTACACCGCGCCCGCTGTACTCCCGCCGGTACAGATACTCCAGCGCCGCGTCCATCCGCGCCTGATGGCTCCCGGCCTTCGGCGACCCCAGTTGCTGTTCGGCGTACCGGCCAAGCACCAGTCGCCAGCGCTCGACCTGACTCATGATTCACTCCAGGCCGCAAGGCCGTCGCGGGCCAGCAGCGCCGCGACCTGCACCGAGATCTCAAGGTTGTGCTGAACCTCCGAGTCACTCACGTTCCGCTGCACCAACGAGCCGAGATCGCTGCGACCGTGCAGTTTTGCCACCGCCGACGCGACTCGATCGGTCTCCATCGGCGTCAGATCCGCGAAGGCGAGCCGCAACTCCGGCAGATGCGCGACGAACGTCTCTTCCTTCCACTCCGCCAGCCGCCGATCCAGCCCGGCCAGCAACTCGTTCTCTTGCCAGGCTGTCTCCCGCGCCGTGATGAGGAGCCCAGTCAGGAAGCCAACCGCCTCCGTCGGCGCCACTCCCCCGGCCAGGTGCCCCGAGACCCGCTCGACCAACTCCCCCGACCCGATCCGCCCGGCGGAGTACAACAGTCCAGTCGCGGCACCCCGCACCAGCGGTACGTCGTACTCCGTGTGCAGTCGCGCGATCAGCTCCCAATAGAGGTCCCCATCGAGTTCCGCACCCGCCTGGCTCGCGATCAACTCCCGGAACTGCACCAGCGCATTGACGATCTCCGCCGCCTCGTCCTCCCGACCGCCTTGCAGCTCACGCCCCAGATAAATCCCCCGCCCGTACGCCGCCCGCAGCAGCACGGGCAGATCGTCGACCAGCCGCGCTTCGAGCGGTTCACGCGCCTCCCAGAGCAGCGCGAGCCGGGTCGTCGCAGTCGCCACGTTGGTGAAGGACGCATCCTCGACGATCGTCGACCGAACCAGGTCGAGCGTCTTCGGAACCTCCGTCTGCAACCCGAGCACACACGCCTGGGAGAGCAGCGCAACGGCCGCGATGGCGTCCGACCGCCGACTCGAGTCACGATGCTCCGCCAGTACCCTCGAGAACTTGGCCAACACCGCGGCCGGCAGCGTCGAGCCGTAGACCGACGCCTCCACCAAGGCGCCCTCGGTCAACGGAGACCAGCCATAGTCCCAGCGCTCCTGCAGCCGGCCGAGACCGAAGCCCCGCACGAAATCAGGCCCCGCCACCTTCGTCGCGAACGGGACGCTCAGCAGACTCAGCCCGTGCAGGAGCCGGCTGGTCTCGCGATGGGCAGCACTGCGGTAGATGTCGAGGCTGGTCGTCTGCCGACCAGCCGAATCAACCTTGAGTCGCTGCCGGTGCAGCCGCTCGAAGGCGTCGTGCACGAGTGGCGGCGTACCGGTTCCTGGCGGGACCGTGCCGATCGCGTCGCCGGTGAGAATCCGGCGGCAGGCTGCGCTGATCCGCAGACCCTCGATGTCGATGTCGCCTTTGACGAAACAACTGGTGACGGCATCGAGGAGATCGCTGCGCAGTGGAGCCGGATGATTGCGAAGCTCGGCCAGTTGCAGCGCCTGCTCGAATGCTGCTGCCACCGAGGCGACCGAAAGCGGGAGTTGCTGGTCGACGCGGAGGTCGCGGGAGATGTCGAGCAACGCGGTGAGCAGCGCCGCGGTTCGTGGTTCCTCGTCGGTGGGTCCGCCGACGAGACCTTCCCAGAGGTGCTGGTGCCAGGCCGGGGAGGTCATGCCCGCGGCGTACCCGTTGAGGCGCTCCAGCCGCTCGAAGGAGAACCTGATCAGGGCTGAGTCCCCGGTGATGCCGTCGGTCGGCAGTTCCGGTCTCGCCGGTGGGTCGGCGAGCAGGGCTGGAATGGCGACCGCGTGGAATCCACCCAGGACAACGAGAATCGGGCCGTCGCCAGGCACTCGCTCAGCAAGGGCTGCGCGAATATGCCAGACCATCTCCGCTTCCCGCGCCGCCGTACCGTCCGCCGCGAGATCCTCTGCCGAGTAGTCGGCGCGCGCCAGGGCGCAGTACGCCGCCACTCGCGCCACGTGCTCGTCCGTGCTGGCGCTCCCGGCGTCTGCCTCGAAGAGCAACTCCCACAGATCCTCGACGTCCCGGCACCCCAATCGCTCGGTCAGTAACCGAAGGGATGCGCTGTGCCGGAAGTGGTGCTCTTCCAGCAGCGAACCGGCCTCGTCCTGAGGCTGCTGCTCGGCGAGGTCCAAGTCGATGAAGCGAGCCGGAATCCCTTGCTCTGCGGCAGCTTTGAGAGCCACCAGCTCAGGTGAGTAGTCACAGAAGGGGTAGTAGGCGGACCACCGTGCCTGCTCCTCACCGGCTCCCCGGTGAGCGTAGGTATAGACGGCCAATGGCATCCGTGCCTCGGCATGGGTGAGCAGCGGAATCAACCCATCGAACCCACGCGGCCCCTCCACCAGTACGACGCTCGGCCGCCGCTCGGCGATCACCTGCCGCACCTGCAACGCGCACGCCGGACTGTGATGCCGCACAGGCATCACGACCAGCTCGTCGCTCACCAACTCCCCCGCCAACCGCCGCACCGCGGCGGTGGTCAGCAACTCCTCGCTCATCGGGACCTCAGCGATCGAGTTCTCGGCGGGCATCCAGGACCCGTCGCCATTGCTGATCGCGCCGGGAGCGCTCCTTGACCACGACATCGAAGTAGTGCCGCAGCTTCTTCCCGTCGTCCGGGTTGTCCTTCAGCACGGTCCCGATCAACTGGCGCGCGATGTGATCGCCCCCGACATCACCGCCGTCGAAGTAGTGCGCGTCGAGCGTGGCCGCGTAACCGACAGCGACAGCCTCGGCCGAGGACATCACCGCGCTGGTCTTCTCGACCACCATGCCCTCCGCCGTCACCCCGTCGCGCAGATCGTGGAAGGCGGTGACCAGCAACTCGACGACATCCTGCTGCATCCGCGTCGCCACCCCGGACCGCTCCAGCAACGCGGCCGTCTGCTCCCTGATCAGCCGCGCCTCCAGCCGCCGGTCCGAGATCGGCCGGACCGTCTCGAAGTTGAACCGGCGCTTCAGCGCGCTGGACATCTCGTGCACGCCACGATCGCGCAGGTTGGCGGTCGCCAGCACGTTGAACCCATGGTTGGCGAACACGGTCGCCTCCGCCCCGGCCAACTCCGGCACGTGCACGACCTTGTCCGACAGCAACCCGATCAGCACGTCCTGGATCTCGGGCTGCACCCGGGTGACCTCCTCGAACCGGCAGACCAGACCCTGCTCGATCGCCTGGTACATCGGTCCCTTCACCAGGGCCCGCTGCGACGGTCCCTCGGCGAGCAGCAGCGCGTAGTTCCACGAGTAGGTGATCTGGTCCTCGGTCGTGCCCGACGTGCCCTGCACCGTGCAGGTCGAGCTGCCGCCGATCGCTGCCGCCAGCAACTCGGACAGCATCGACTTCGCAGTACCGGGCTCGCCGACGAGTAGCAGGCCGCGGTTGCTCATCAGTGTGACGACACAGCGGTCGACGAGTGCGTCGTCGCCGTAGAACTTCTTCCGCACCTCCAGTTGCTCGTCGCCGAGGACGAAGGTGCGGACCGCGCGTGGCGACAGTTGCCAGCCGGCCGGCTTCGGGTGCCGGTCGGTCGCGATCAGCCGGGTGAGCTCATCGGCGTACACCTGCTCGGCCGGCGCGCGGAGGATGCCGGTGGCGTCCATCAGTACTCACTCTTCCGTTCCCAGTCGGGGTCGAAGCCGGTGCCGTCGGACGCCATCAGCCGCAGGTCGTTGTAGGCCTCCGACAGCAACACCTTCGGTACGTCGCTCAGCTGGACGCCGGCTGGTTGGCCGCCCGGCGAGGTCTTCAGGAACGACAGCGAGTTCAGCGCGACGGTCCGGTTGGTCTCCGGCAACGGATTCCCGGTGAACGTGACCACAGCGGTCAGGCCCAACGTCGGGAACCGCTTCTCGTACTCGTAGAACCAGCCGGCGTCCTGAGCCGCGCCGCGCGTGTACCCGAGCTTGCCTGCCCTGCCCCGCAAGGCGAAGGCCTCCAGCAGATGGCCGTTGAAGTCCCGCAACTCGGACCCCGCCGACGACTTCTCCGGCAGGACGAAGGTGCCCTTGCCGAACTGCTGGAACAGCGAGTTGACCTCGTAGTCGGCCAGGTGCTCCTGCCACGCCTGAACGACCTCCTGGTCCAGCAAGCTGTCGTGCGCGACAGCGATCACCGCATCCGCAGGTAGCTTCACCTCGTTGTCGTCGACATCGGTCAGCGTCCCGTCGTCCAACGGCCGGAACACGGTCGTGTCGTCGGCCGTCGTCGCCACCCAGGCGAGCCGCCGGGTCAGGTGCCGGACGACCGGGTGCTGGTTGAGGTACGTCTCCCAGTCGTCGTACGACCAGGTGCGCTCGGTGCAGAGCGCCTCGTACAGCCGTTGGGTCTGCAGCTGGACGATCGCCTTCAGTTCCTTCTTGGCGGTCGTCAACACCTTCTTGGCCGCCTTCACGACCGCTTCGTCCTCCGACTGCCGAGGTGCGGGCAGCGAGGCGATCTTCTTGCCCTCGGGCGATCTGAGCTCGATCGTCAGCTCCGGCCGCAGTACTGGGGTGAACACCCGCTCGCCGTAGCTCAACTCGATCACCCCGGACTCGTCGAACCCTGCCGTCGGGATCGTCCGGTCCGCCAACTCGCCGACCGACCAGCCCTTCCGCTCGGCCAGCGCGCCGGCTTGTTTGGTGGCCTCCTCCTGGAAGCTCTTCGTCCGGAACCGCGCACCGATCGACAGCATCAGCTGCGTCGCGCTCGGGTGGTCGATCCACCCCAGCATCCCGATCAGCGCCTTGCCCTGCGGCGCCCGCTGCCCGTACCACTCCTTCAGATACCGGGCCACCGGATCGGCAGCTCCCTCCCGCGCGCAACTCGCGACCAGCGCCAGCAGCCCCTTGGACCCGATCGCGGAACCGGCCGGCTGACCCGCGAACCACGGCAGCGCCTCGGCCGTCAGCTGTTCGAGACTCTTCCCGATCGCCGGATCGTTGGCGTAGTGCTGCGGGTACGTCGCCAGGTAGTGCAGCTTCTGGGAGGCCTCCTGCTGCGCTTTGGCATGAGCCTCTTCCAACGTCACGGGGCGAAGGTCGGCAGCGAGCCAGCCCTCCAGCAGATACTGACCGAACGCTTCCCGGTCCACCGGTTCGAGCATCGAGCAGTACTTGCGCAGCATCGCATTCGGCTCGGGCGACTTGGCCTTCACCGCCTGCACGGCAAACCACTTCAGTACGTTGACCGGCACCGGCTCACCCGAGTCGGCCCAGCGCACGGCCGGTACCAGTTCCCACTGCAACCAGTCGAGCTCCTTCGGCAACCCCTTGGCCAGTGCGGCCGCGGCCTGAGTGGTCATCCCGTCCCGGTCGAGATACTTCTCCACCGGCTGCCCGAGAGTCTCCAACGCATCCAGTAATGCGCCCTGCGGGACATCCTGCTTCTCCCGCCGTACTGCGGCCTCCAACGCCGGCACCGCCGCCGGATCCCCCAATCGCGCCAGCCACTGCGCCGCCACCGTACGGACATCCGCCTTGCCGTCCTTGAGGCCAGCAGCCGCGCGCTCACCGATCCCCGGCACCTTGGTGAGGGCGTCCTGCGCCGGTCGGCGGGTCGCCTTGCGACTGCCCAGCGCCACACCGACAAGTACGTCGACCACCGCTGGGGGCAGGCCGGGCAACGTCGCCAATGCCCGATAGGGCGCGTCGTCACTGTGATAGAAGGCTCGTTGCGGCGCCGTCAGCGCCTCGCTGACGATCGGCAGGTTGGCCTGGACGAACGGAGCGACGTCCTCATCCGGCCAGCTTCGGCCCAGCTCGACACCCCAGGCCCGGCAGTACCGATCGAAGACCAGCGTCGGGCCGTCGAGGCCGAGCGCGTCCAGAGCGGTCGAGATCTCCAGCAGGGACGGCTTGCCCGTCTGCGCGCGCAAAGTGTTGTAGACCAGGCAGGCCGGGTCGCTCAGGTTGTTGCTGTGGTCGGTCAGCACACCGAGCTGGTTCAGCAGGATCGTCGCCCCGGCCAGGCCGAGCTCGGACAGCGGGAAGCTGCTGGTGATCCGGTCGCCGAACATGAACGGCGCGGCCTTCGACCCGGTCTTGACCAGCGCCGGCGGCGAGCCCGCGCGCAGCGCCTCGATCAGCTTCACCGGGCCTTCGAGCTGGACCAAACCACGATTCCTGTACAGCTGCTCGATCTGCTGGGCCAGGCTCTGCCACCCCGTCTGCACCGTGGTGACCAGCTCGTCGGTCAGCGGCACGGTCCAGTCGATCACCGGCTTCTCGATGACCACTGCAGGCTGTTCCGGGCCGGCCGCGGACCTGTCCCACTCCTCCAGCAGTGCTCTGACCTTCGGCGCCCGGTCTGCCGCGGCGTGCTCACGTGCCCAGTCCCGTACTGCGGTATCGGCACCCGACCACAGCAGTTGCAGGGCGTTCAGCCGTTCCTCCGGCTTGCCCTCGCTCGCGATGACCTTCAGCGGCTCGACCGCATCGATCTTCGCCACCAGTGAAGTCGCCTTGGAGCGAACCTGACTGCTGGTCGACGTGGCCAGCTCGGCAACCTCGGTGGCGAACAAGCTCAGCTCCTCCGCAGTGAGCTGCGGCAGCAACTCCAGCACCAGCAACTGGTTCTCGACCCCGCGAACGCCGACCAGCGGCCGCAGTACCTCGGCATGCCGGACAACAGCCGGCCCGAAACCGTTCAGCAGACGCACCGAGGACCGGGCGTTGCTCGCACCCCACGACTGGCTGGGCCGGAAGGCCGCCACCAGCAGGTCAGACCGATCGGCACCCGCCTCGGCCAGCATCGCCTCCATCGTCGCGTGGTCGAACGGCAACGCCTGCCGCACCGCATGCGACACCCCACCACCGACCGCGGTCAGGTAGATCAGCAGAGCCTCCGCCAGCGGCGCCCCGCCGACCGGATCCAAGTTGAAGAACCTCGGCGAACCTGCTCGCGTCACGCTCTCGATCAGCCGGGCCAACCGAAGAAGCACCGCGGGCGGCAGCGTCCTCAGCCCGTTCCAGAGCTTCCGGTCCGCATCCTCGAGCGTCGTCCGGTCGGTGTGTCCCCAGAGCCGCAACGCCTCGTGCGCATCGGTGTTGCCGACCACCATCGCCAGCGCCGAGTCGGGCTCACCGGTCAACAGGTAGCTCTCGACCGCGGAAGAGATGGTCACCGGCCCACCGTCGAGTCGCTTGAGCACCACCCGCAGCGCCTTCCGCCACTCCGCGGACACCCCCGAGCCGGCCCCGGCAGCACCGTTGCCAGCGCCGACCCCGGCAGCAGCACCGCTGCCAGTGCCGTCGCCGGCTCCGCCCGCAACGCTGTCCCCCAGGCGCCCCAGCAGTCGACCGATTACACCCATTCCCCAGCCACCTCACTCTTTCGTTTCCAATCCGGGTCGAACCCGGTCCCATCAGCAGCCATCAGGCGGAGATCGCCGTAGACCTCCGACAACAGCACCACCGGTACGTCGCCAAGACGCGCTCTCGAGGTCGCGCCATCGGGCTCGCGCCGCTCGAACGACAGGGTGGTCAGCGCAACGATCCTGTTCTGCTCCGGCAACTGGTTGCCGGTGAAGGAAACCACAGCCGTCAGCCCCAAGGTCGGGAAGGTCTTCAGGTAGTGCCGGAACGTCGCCGAGTCTTCACCTTGGCTCCGGGTGTAGCCGAGCTTGCCCGCCCTCCCCCGCAACGCGAACGCCTCCAGCAGGTGCCCCTGGAAGTCCGTCAACTCGGTTTCCGCCGACAACTCCTCCGGCAGCAGGTAGCTGCCCTTCCCGAACTGCTGGAACAGCGGAGCGATCTCGTAGTCGTCCAGATGCGCCTGCCACGCTTCGACGATCGCCGGGTTGAGCAGACTGTCGTGCGCGACAGCGATGACGGCATCGGCCGCGAGCTCGACCTCGTTGTCGTCGACGTCGGTGAAGGTGCCGTCGTCCAGCGGCCGGAACACCGTCACGCTCTCCGCCGTCGTCGCCACCCATGCCAGTCGCTGGGTGAGATGCCGGACCACCGGATGTCCGTTGAGGTAGCGCTGCCAGTCGTCGACCGGCCAGGTCCGTTGCGTGCAGAGCGCTTCGTACAGCCGCTCGCCCTGCAGCTTGACGATCGCCTTCAGTTCCTTCTTTGCCGACGTCAACGACTTCTTGGCCGCCGTGACGTCCTCCTCGTCGTCCGACTTCCTGCACGCCGGCAACCCAGCGAGCCGCTGACCGTCCGGCGACCTCACCTCGATCGTCAGGTCGGGCCGGAGTACGCCGCGGAAGTCTCGCTCGCCGTAGCTCAACTCCAGCACGCCGCCTTCGTCGAGGCCGGCGGTCGGGATCGTCCGGTCCGCCAGCTCCTCGACGGACCAGCCTTTACGCTCGGCCAGCGCCAGCGCCTGCTTGGTCGCCTCCTCCTGGAAGCTCTTGGTCCGGAACCGCGCACCGATCGACAACATCAACTGCGTCGCGGCCGGGTGCTCGACCCAGCCCAGCATCCCGATCAGCGCCTTGCCCTGCGCGGCTCGCTGCCCGTACCACTCCTTCAAATAGGCGCCGGTCGGCCCTGCGATCCCCGCCCCACCGCACGCTGCGACGATCGCCAACAGCCCCTTCGACCCGATCGCTGAGCCACCAGGCTGCTCGCTGAAATACGGCAGATACTCCGCGGTCAGCTCCTGGACCCGCGCCGCACTCACATGAGACGCCTCGTACTCCGCGGCCTCCCCGGCCAGCTCGAGTGCTCTTTCAGGGCTGTTCGGAACCAGGTCCTCGGCCAGCCAGCCTTCGAGCAACTGCTGGGCAAAGGCCTCGCGATCCGACCTGTCGAGAAACGCACAGTACTTCTGCACCATCACGTTCGGCTCCGGCGTCTTCGCCTTCACTGCTTGGCCGACCAGCCATTTCAGCACCTCGACCGGCACCGGCTCACCGGAGTCGGCCCATCGCACCGACGGCACCGTCTCCCACCCCAGCCAGTCAATGCTCTTGGGCAGCGCCTTGCCCGCGGCAGTCATCGCCTGCTCGACCATCGCCTCGCGACCGAGGAACTTCTCGATCGGCTGCCCGAGGCTGGTCAACGCATCCAACAAAGCGCCTTTGGTGACGTCCTGCCTCTCCCGCAGTACTGCGATCTCCAGCGCCGGCACCGCCGCTGGATCTCCCAGCCGCCCCAGCCACTGCGCGGCCGTAGTACGGACGTCGCCTTTGCCGTCTGTCAGTGCGGCAGCGACGCGGCCGACCAGGCCCGGCAGCTCGGCGAGAGTCTCCTGCGCCGGCAGGTGGTCGACCGCGCGACTTCCCAGCGCCAGTGCGAACAGCTTCTCGACCACGGCGGCCGGCATCGGCGACAGCGTTCTCAACGCTTGGTAGGCACGGAGCGGGTTGTTGCGGTCCAGGTAGCTGTGAACGATCGGCACCCCGGTCAGGACTAGGGCAAGGTTCGCGCGGACGAAGGGCTCGACGTCCTCTGCGGGCCAGGAGACACCCAGCGGCTTCCCCCAACCGTTGGCGATCCGGTACTGGCCGAACACCAGCTCCGGACCGTCCAGGCCCAGCTGGTCCAGGATCGTCGACAGCTCCAGCAGGGTCGGACGGCCGGTCCGGCGATGACTCTCCTCATAGACGTCGACCGACCGCAGCCCGTCGCGGCGGTCGATCAGCAGGCCGAAGTGATTCAGCACGATCGTGAGCCCCGCAGGGCTCAGCTCCTCCATCAGCGGTCCCGACCTCAGCAGCCTGTTGATGACGAGCGCCTTGCCTCCATAGACAGCCTCGGAGCCCGCCGGCGGCGGACCTGCGCCAAGAGCCTCAACCAGCCCGTCCAAATCATCCGACGTCAGGGGCTGGAACGAGCCCCGGTAGAGACGCGGATGCCCTACAGCCAGCGCCCGCGCGACATCGGCGGCGTCCTCGCGCTCCGCCAACTCCAGCGCGGCATTCACGTCGACCTGGAACGCGCGCACGGCCGCCAGCAACTCATCGGTGATCGGCACCTGCCAGTCGATCACCGGCAGTTCGACCTCTGTCGCATCACTCTGCGCCGGGTCGGCTTCGCGGTCCCAGTCGGCGACGAGCGCACGCACCTTGGCGGACCGGTCAGCGGCTGCCACCTCACGAGCCCACAGTTGGTCAGCCTCGTCGGCCAGCGTCCAGAGCAGCTCCAATGCGTGCAGCCGCTGCTCGGGAGCCCCCTCGACCGCAAGTGACTTCAACTCCTCGAGCTCCACCACTCGCAGGTATTGACGCTTGGCCCTGGCCCGGACCTGCTTGCTCGACGACGTCGCCAGCACGACCAGCTCGGGCGCGAACGGACGAAGTACTTCGGTGCCGACGTGCGCCAGCATCTCCAGACCGACGAGCCGGCGCGCGGCGTTCCCCTCGATCAGATCGGTCCGTAGCACCGCCGTGTGCCGGGCCACCGCCTCCTCGTAGCCGGGAAGGTCCCGGATCATCGCCCGGCAACTGTCCGGGTCGTAGGCCTCGATCGGCCGGAACGCCGCCACCAGCAGGTCAGAGGGCTTCGCCCCGGTGCACCACAGGACCCGCTCGAGCACCTCGTGATCGAGCGGCAGCTCCTTCGCCGGGCGTCGGTCGAGCCTGGTCAGCTGAGTCAGCAGAGCCTCGGCCATGCTCGCCCGGCCGACATCCTCGAAGGTGATCGGATTCCACGCAGCCGAGTACCGCAGCAAATCGACGATGAACGCCCACCGGCACATCACGTCGGCAGGGAGCTCGCGCACGTGGGCAACCAACGGATGGTGGGTGCCCGGGACGGACCGCGCGGGTGGGCCGCCGGGATTCCACAGGCCGAGCAGCGCGTCTGTCTGCGCCGCCTTCTCCAGCAGCGTGACCGCCGTCGCCGGCTCGCCGGTCAGGACATAGCTCTGCACTGCTTGGGCAACGCCGGGCCCGCCCTGATCCAAGGGCGCCAGATGCGCCTGAAAGGCTTCCAGCCATGCGTCCGGTACCACCGCGGCGCCCCCACCGGTCTCGCTCATCCCAGCTCCCTCCCCTGTGCCGCCTTCCCATCGCGGGACTGGCAAGGAAAGAAGTACCAGGGGCGGCCGACAATTCTGTGATCGTCCTTGCCCGCAGGGTCACCTGGAGCGTCACACGGCCCGTCACACGGCGGCGCGATCTGATGATCAGGCACCGCGGACAGCGGTGGCGCCGCTGGGGGGCGCACGTCTTGGTAGGGGGAAAGTATGAGTACGGAACTGACGGGTACGGCGATCGATTTCGAGGCGATCAAGGCCAAGCAGCGGGCGGGGTGGGAGACCGGGGACTACCCGCGGGTCGGCAACACGCTGCAGATCATCGCCGAGCTGCTCGTCGAGGCGGCGGATGTGCGGGCCGGCCAGGCAGTGCTGGATGTTGCTTGTGGACAAGGCAATGTGGCGCTCGCGGCGGCACGACGGTTCGCCACGGCGACCGGTGTCGACTACGCGGTCAACCTGCTGGAGCAGGGC
Source organism: Kribbella sp. NPDC056861 (assembly GCF_040687575.1). NCBI lineage: Bacteria > Bacillati > Actinomycetota > Actinomycetes > Propionibacteriales > Kribbellaceae > Kribbella > Kribbella sp. NPDC056861. Next base: position 368,166 of record NZ_JBFBNQ010000005.1, read on the forward strand.
CGGGAGCGGGCTGCGGCCGAGCACCTGGATGTCACCTTCCTGGAAGGTGACGCCGAGAAGCTGCCGGTGCCGGATGCTGCGTTCGACTTGGTCGGTAGCACCGTCGGGGTGATGTTCGCGCCGGATCACCAGCGCGCCGCGGACGAGCTGGTCCGGGTGACCAAGCCCGGTGGCAAGATCGCGCTGGCCAGCTGGACGCCGACGGGGATGATCGGCGACCTGTTCCGCACGGTCGGCAAGTGGGCGCCGCCGCCGGCCGGGGTGAAGCCGGCCACTCTGTGGGGCGACCAGGAGCACCTGTCGAGCCTCTTCGGTGACCGGGTGGAGTGGGTGGGGCTCACGAAGCGGGAGTACGTGTTCAGGTACCACTCGCCGGAGCACTTCTCCGACTGGTTCCGCCAGTACTACGGCCCGATCACCCGCCTCGCGGGGACCCTGTCCGACCAGGACCTGGCTGCCTTCGCGGCCGACCTGGCCGAGGTACCGCGCGGCTTCAACCAAGCCGACGACGGCACGGTCGCGGCGCACGCGGAGTACCTGGAAGCAGTCGGCATCCGGCGCTGACAGGACAACCGCGGTAGCGGCGACGCGGCGCCTACGCGGTAGGTGGGTGGGGCGCATCGGCTGGGCAGTCGCCCGGGGGCGGCCGGTGCGCCACACTGTGACTGGGGAGGGGGACAGAGATGAGCAAGATCAGGCTGTTGGGGTCGCCGTCGATCGAACAGGCGGGTGCGCCGGCCCGGCCGCCGCGGGGACGCAAGACCTGGGCGCTGCTGGCCTACCTCCTGCTCGCGGACCGCCCGCCGAGCCGCAAGCGGTTGGCGGAGCTCCTGTTCGCCGACGCCGACGACCCACTGGGTGCCTTGCGTTGGTCGCTGGCCGAGCTGCGGCGAGCGTTGGGGGACGGGGACGTCATCACCGGCGACCCACTGACCATCACGCTCGGCCAGGGCACCTCGGTGGACGTCCTGATCGTCACGGAAGACTCCGCTGATCCCGAGCCGCTACTGGAGCTCAGTGGTGAGTTGCTCGAAGGCGTGGAGCTAGCGTTCTGCCCGGAGTTCGAGTCCTGGTTGCTGGTCGAGCGGCACCGCCTCTCAGCCGCCATCGAGGGCAGGCTGCGCGAAACCGCGGTGTCGCTGGTGGCGGGAGGCCGGGCACCCGAGGCAGTCGCCTATGCCTCCAAAGCTGTCGCGCTGAACCCATTGGAGCAAGGCAACCACGAACTGCTGGTCCGCAGCCTCGCGATCTCGGGGAGCCGGACAGCCGCGCTCCGGCAGGTCGCTGTCTGCGAAGACCTGTTGCGGCGTGAACTGGGGATCGAGCCCTCCCCCGCCCTCAGGGAAGCCTCCGAGGTCGGCCCCGGCTCGACTGTCGGTCCGGCGCTGGGTGGCCGGGCAGCAGCCGCAAGTCAGCTGGAGGCCGGGCGGGCAGCGATCGTCGCCGGGGCGGTCGATGCCGGCCTGCAGTGTCTGCGGAGAGCGGTCTCTGAGGCCGAGCACTGCCACGACCCAGAACTGCGAGGTCGCGCTCTCGCGGCCTTGGGCGGTGCGCTCGTGCACGCCATTCGCGGCCGCGACGAGGAGGGCGCGATCGTCCTGCACGAGGCGATCCTGGTCGCCGAGCAGTCGGGCGATCGGCGTACTGCGGTGTCGGCGCATCGGGAGCTCGGCTTCGTCGAAGTACAGGCCGGGCGACGGCAGACGGCGAACAGCTGGCTGGCCAAGGCGCAGGCGCTGGCCGAAACCGACGAGGAGCATGCGGCGATCCTCGGCGTAAGGGGAATGAACTCGTCGGACCAGGGCGACTATCCGGCGGCGTTCGAGCACTTGGGCGAGTCGGTCGAGTCGGCCGCGCGTTGCGGCGATCGGCGGCAACAGGCGTGGTCGCTGTCGATCATGGGGCGGGCGCATCTGCTCCGGGCGGAGTACAGCCAGGCGGCGTCGATCGTTCGCGAGTCGCTCGACCTGGTCCGGCGGGAACGCTGGATCGCCTTCCTGCCTTGGCCGCAGGCGCTCAACGCCGAACTCGACCTGTACGCCGGTGATCTCGACGCCGCCGCCGATGGTTTCGAGCAGGCCTGGGTGCTCGGCTGCCAGCTCAACGATCCTTGCTGGGAAGGGATGGCGGGCCGCGGCCTGGCCCTGCTCAGCACGGGTCGGGGCGAGCACGGGGAGGCCTCCGAGTGGCTGACGCAAGCCGCGAGCCGAGCCAGCCGCGAACCCGATCGCTACCAGTGGGTGCACGCCCACATCCTCGACGCCGCCAGTACTGCGGCGCTGGGGCGTGACGACGAGGAGCGGGCGAGACCACTCGTGACGCAACTGGCCGCGCTGGCAGCCCGCTGCGACATGCGCGAGCTGATGGTCCGGGCCAAGCTGCACCAGGCACGACTCGGTGACTCGTCGGCAGCCGCCTCGGCGCGGCTGCTCAGCGCTGGGATCGACAACCCAGCGCTGACCGCTCTCGTTCAGACCTCCTAATCGCCGGCGCTGGCCGCTCTCGTTCAGACCTGCTAATCGAAGGTCGCGTCCAGCCGCAGCTCGGTGGCTCGATCAGGCTCGCTGAGTACAGCGCGGATGACGTGCCGCTGATCCCACCGCCCCGACGACCACGCCAGCGCCTTGGCGAGACCGTCGAACGTCGCCGCATGCGGTTGCCGCTCCTCGTCGACCCACCAGGACACCTCGAAGCCGTCGACGGTCAGCTCCTCATGCTCCCACCACGTCGCCGGCGCCTCGGGCACCAACTCCCGCACCAACTCCGGTACGTCGGCCTCGACACCGTCTTCACTAATGTTGCCATCAGCAACTTCTCCGGCCATCGGCACGTCGAGCAGATCACTCAGCCCGTCCGCGGCCGCCCCGGACGCGACCACGAACCCGCCGAGATCCGTGCGCTGCAACCACATCGGCGCATCAGCGACCACGGACTCCCCCGCGCTCATCACCGAGGTCTGACCACTACCGTCGAGCACCCGTACGTCGTCCGGAGTACCGCCCGGATAGGCCGAGTGCGTCCCCAACTGACTCCACAGCCGCAAGAGCGCGCTCTCTTCGACTTCACGCCCAGGATCCGCGAGCCGGTCCAGCAACAACTCGACGCCGGCCGCATCCAGATCGCCGACCACCCGCACGAGCCCGACCGCGGTCCGCACCTCGGGATCCAACCCTGCGGTCCACTCCGGCGCGGCGTCGAGGAAGCTCGCCAGGATCGGATCCGCCTCGGGATCGGCCCGCCCGGCCAACGGCTCACCGTCTTCCAGCAGAACGCGCTCTCTGATCCACCACGCCGAGTACGACGGGGCGCCGTGCGGCACATCGTCCGGCCCGACCACCCGCACGGTCTCGACCAGCGCGCGCCGCAACTCGGGCGAGGTCCCGAAGAGTCCGAGCACTCGCGGCCACGCGTCGTCCACGATCCAGTCCAGATCGCGCACCCCGATCAGCTCGCCGACTGTCGCCCCGAAGCGCGAGCCGTCGGGCGCCACGTCATCGGCCCAGTCCTCGATCCCGTCGAGATCGCTCAGCGCCTCGGGCAGTTCGTCCAGGGTCACGTCCGACGCCGAGACGGTGCCCAGGGTGTTGAGCACGCCGACCGCCTCGACCGCGGGCAGGCCGTAGCGTTCCACGATCGCGTTGTCGATCGGCGCCACTTCCTCCTCGTCGAGCACGGCGGCCGCGTCCGATCCGGCGATCACGAGCGCGTTGGCCGGGACGAGTTCACCGTCGGCGTCACGTAGCACGAGGTCGGAGAGCCACCACAGGCCTTCCGCCTGCGAGACGTCCGCTGCGACCACGGTCAGCACGGCATCGGCGATCACCTCGGGGTCGTCAGCCTCGGCAGAGTGCTCGACTGCCGCTCGCACGGCGCTGTCTTCCAGCAACGCGCGGGCGGAGATGGGAATCGCGCCGAGGCGTTCCAGCGAAGGATGAACAGCCTCCGGATGCACAACCCGTACGCCGTACTCACCGAAGGTCGCCAGTACCTCGGCCGGCAACTCGCTCCCCGGCAGCAGCAGACCCCGTACTCCGCGGACCAGCCGCCCATCGGCCAGCGGGACCGGCAGCGTGCCGAGCGACTCGCGCAGCAGCGGATCGGTGACCATCACCGAGATTGCGGCATAGATGCCGTGCCACCAACTCGGCGGTTGCGCCTCACCTGCAGAACCGAGCTGGTCGACCAGATCGGCGAGGTCGAGTCGGCGGATGCCCAAGGCATCGAGTGGCGTCCGGTCCTGCCTCGGCGAGCTGACCAGTCCGCGCACGATCGGCGCGAGCACCTGGTCGAACGCTGCGTCCGAGCCCTCCACCGCCACGGCTTCACGAGGTTGCAGCGGGATGCCGTCCTCCACCGCGTGCACGATCGGCGTATTCGGCAGGACGGCGAGGATCGCGTCCCGGAGAGCGCGATCCAAGGCGCCTGCCGCAAGGCCGGTCGGCACCAGCGGCAACACCTTGGCACCGTCCTCTGCACGATGACGAAGCAGCTCCGCATAGGCCGTGGCCGCCTCCTGCACCAGCCGGTCGGTCAGCGGGCCAGCGGCCACATGCCGTCGCGACGGGTCCAGCGGGAAAGTTGCCAACAGCAACGCAGGCAACGACAACGGCTCGTCGGTCGGCGTCGGCGCGTGAACCACTCCGGGCAGCGCGGTAGCGCTCTCCCGCGGCAGCGCCCACAGGATCGACCAGTAGGGCCGGGAGCGTTCCTCAGTCGGGCGATCGGCGAGTAAGCGCTCTCTGTCGCTCTCGTCGAGTACGCCGGACGCGCGCTGCACGAACCACCGCGACTCGGCATCGGCCAGCTCACGCACCGAACCGTCGACGTCGAGCTCGATCCGCTCCAGGCCAGGCAGTGCGAGCAGCAACGCGTCATCGGCGTCGGCCAGCAACCGGCGTACCAGCTCGGCGGCGGCCTCGTCGCGGAGGGGCAGGATGACCGAGGTGTCATAACCTTCCGGCGGTTCACCTTCGGCCTCGAACGGCAACCGCAGTACGGGGACCTGGCCGTCGCGCCGACGAACCTCGGTCTCCAGCCCCGGCGAGTGCAATCCGGCGACGGCCGCCGCGCTGTCCACCCGAGAGAACCGGACCCCACCGGAACGCGACAGGATCACCGGCTCGTCGCTCACTGCGAGCACGGCCGAGAACCCGACCCCGAACCGCCCGACAGCGCTCTCCGAGTCGTCTCGCTTGGCCGACGCGCGCAGCGTCGCAAGGGACTCGACGCCCTCGGCCGTCAGCGGCGAACCGGTGTTGGAGACGACCAGCGTTCCCGCCCGCAGCGAGAACTGCACCCGCCCGGGCACCCCGGCCCGAGCAGCCGCGTCCGCCGCGTTCTGAGCGAGCTCGACCACCACTCGATCCAGATAACCACCGAGTACGAGATCCTCCTCGGCGTTGGCGTCCTCCCTGAACCGAACCGGCGCCGCCGCCCACCCAGCCAGCACTCGCTCCCGAATCCCGCCAACCCCAAACTCGTCAGTCACCCGGGTGAGTATGCCGCCCGGCATTCCCGTCGCCGCAGCGGGTGGTGGTGGGTAGGTTGGCCCGATGGACTTCCAAGAGGTGGTGCGACGGCGGCGGATGATCCGGCAGTACGACGTGGACCGGGCGGTGCCCGAGGAGGTGCTGGAGCAGATCCTCGAGAACGCTCTCCGGGCGCCGTCCGCCGGGTTCGCCCAGGGGTTCGGCTTCCTGGTGCTCGACAGCCAGCAGGACATCGCACGGTTCCGGGCGGCGGCGACGCCGGACGAAGGTCCGGACAACTGGCTGGCGGCCAAGATCCAGGCGCCGTTGCTGATCGTGGTGCACTCCCACAAGGACGCCTACCTCGACCGGTACGCCGAACCCGACAAGGGCCACACCGATCGCGCCGAGGACTGGTGGCCGGTCCCCTACTGGGATGTCGACGCGGGGATGTCGGCGATGCTGATCCTGCAGAGCGCGGTGGACGCGGGACTCGGCGCGTGTTTCTTCGGGCTGCCGGCGGATCGCATCCCGGTGTACCGCGAGCAGTTCGGCGTACCGGCGGGGATGATGCCGATCGGCGCGGTCTCGATCGGGTACTCCGACGAGCCGCCTCGCGATCTCAGCAAACGCCGCAAGCCCGCCACCGACCTCATCCACCGCGGCCGCTGGACAACGGCCGAGTAGCGGGCCGTTCTGCGCCGGGCCAGCGCCGATGGAGTGGCAGGTATCGTCGTCGCGTGATCACCCCTGGCAGTCGTTACGTCGCGTTGGGCAGTTCGTTCGGCTCCGGCCCTGGTATCAAACCGATCGTGGACAAGGCGGCCGGCCGCTCCGGCCGCAACTACGCCCATCTGGTTGCCGAGGCGCTCGACCTCGAGCTGACCGATGTCACGTACTCCGGCGCGACGACCGCGACCATCCTGCGCGACCGGCAGAACGACGCGCCGCCGCAACTCGATGCCGTCGGCCCCGATACCGCGCTCGTCACGATCACTGCCGGCGGCAACGACATCGACTACATCGGCACCTTCGTCCGGGGCAGCCTGATGAACACGCTGGCCAAACCGGCCACTCTGCTCGGCAAGCGCGTCGCCAACCGGATCCGGGCCCGGGTCAGCTATCTCAAGGAGCAGTCCGAGTACGACGCTGTCGCCGCGTCCCTGAGCGAGATCGTGCTGGCGGTCAGAGAGCGCGCTCCGCAGAGCCGGATCCTGCTCGTCGACTACCTGACCGTGGCCGGCCCGGCGACCCGCGCGCGGCTCGACGTCCCGCTGAACGAGGAGCAGTTGCCGAGCGTCGTGATGATGGCCGACGGGCTGGCCAAGGCGTTCGCGACCGCCGCCGAGAAGACCGGGGCCGGTCTGATCACCGCGTCGGCTGCCAGCCTGGATCACGCGGTCGGATCAGCCGAGCCCTGGACGACAGGCTTCCGCCTCGTCGGTGCAATCCCCTACCACCCGACAGCCGCCGGAATGGCCGCCGTCGCCGAACTGATCGTGGCAGAACTACGCAGCGAAGTCTGACCTGTTGAGGCGGGCGGACGCCTACTAAAAGTCGGCGTCCGCCGTAGCTCACGGCTTCACGCCGGAGCGACACCCTCGGGGTGGATCTCGACGGCCTGGTAGACAGGCTTGCCACCGGCCCCGGGCGTGACCGAGACGCGGTGCGCGATCTCCAGCACCCGCTCCTCGGAGGCGACGTCGAGCACCCAGTAGCCGGCCAGCACCTCCTTGGTCTCGCTGAACGGGCCGTCGGTGATGATCGGCTCGCCGTCGCTCTGCGCCTGATACGTCTTCATCGCGTCGGGCCCGGCCAGCCCGCGCGCCTCGACCAGCTCCCCGGCGTCGCTCAGCTCCCGGTTCAGCTCGTGCATGTACTCGACCATCACCTTGAGGTCGTCCTGCGACCAGGACGTCGGCATGTCGTCCCAGCCCTGCTTGTTCGAGTGCATCAGCAGCATGTACTTCATCGATCCCACTCCTTCTCATCTGTCCCCTACCGGGGTCGCTCAGCAGCAACGTCGGAGCCGATTTCGGTTTCTCGACAGGTTCCGGTCTAGAGCAGCTGCTGCCGCGACGCCTGGACGCCGAGCTGAAACCTGGTCTGCGCCCCCAACGTCTCCTGCAGCCGGCTGATCCGGCGCGCGATCGTCCGCTCGCTGACCCCGAACTCGCGCGCGATCGACTCGTCCGTCAGCCCGGCGCTCAGATAGGTGAGCAGCCGTTTCGTCTCCAGCGACGGAGTACCGACCGCGTCGCTGGTGTCAGTCCCGCTGGTGATCGGCACCGCCATCCGCCAGAACGCGTCGAACACCCCGACCAGCCCGGTCAGGAACGGCGAGTGGTGCACCACCATCGCCGCCGTGCTGGTGATCTCGCCGACCGCGGTCCGGGCCGAGAGCAGCGCCCAGCGGTCATCGACAATGGTCAGGTTCAGCGGCACCTCCGGAAACACCCGGGCCTGTTCACCGGCGTCGACGCAGCGTTGCACCATCCGGAGAGCGGCCGAGTCCTGCAGCACCTGCGTCCCGTAGATCACCTCGTACGCGACGCCGCGGCCGAGCGCGTCGAAGAGCCCATCGACGATCTGGTGATCCGGCGACGCCAGGTTTCCCACGGTCATCGCCCGGACCTGTTGCTGGACGTCGACCTGCACCTGGTTCAGCACCGATCGCGCGGTCTCGGCGTCGGGCAGCAACTCGACGTACGTCTGCTGTCCGATCCCGGCGGTCCAGAGATCAGCGAGCAACGCCGCGCTCTCCCGGGCGAGAACGGCCTCTCTGTCCCGGCGCTGAGCGACCGCCTCCATCGCCAGGTGCGGCGGTTGCGGCAGCACCCGGCCGCCGGACCGCTCCACCAGCCCGATCGCGGCGAGCTCGGCCAGCGGGCCGTCCACGTCACCGACCGCGCCGAGCTCGTCGACACCCAACGCACCACGGGTCATCAGATCGAGGTAGATCGCCTCGGCCTCGGCGGAGATGCCCAGCGCACGGAGTTGCTGCATCCCTCAGGTCTATCAGTTACTCGGCGTGTACACGTACGGCGTAGTCGTCGTGACCGGCAGGAATCCGAGCCGCTGCAGGATCGGCGAGCTGTCATCCGAGGCATCGACCTGCAGATAGCGGTAGCCGAGCTCCACCGCCCGGGCCGCGCGGACGGCGACGAGCGCCTTGTAGATGCCCTTGCCACGCCACTCGGCCAGTGTCGATCCACCCCACAGGCCGGTGAAATCGGTGTTCTTCTTGTAGACCGCCCAGGCGGCCGATACCACCTCGCCGTCCACCTCCGCCACGAAGATGTCGGTCAGGCCGGTCGCGTGCCGGCTCACCAGGTCGTCGGTCAACCAGGACCAGTCCTGGCCCCAGACCGTCGACTCCATCGCGGCGATCCGCTCGAAATCAGCCTTGTCCTCGGTACGCCGGATCGTCACTCCGTCGACGGTTTCGCGCCCCGCCAGCCGTTCGACGATGTCAGCGCTCTCGCCGATCACGACGGTCTCCCGCTCCTCCGGCACGAACCCGGCCGCGACCAGCCGCTCGGGCAGATCGGCCGGCAGGTCGTGCCCACGCGTCTTCCACTCGACCGGGTCGCCCTTCGCGGCGAAGTACTCGCGTTGCCTGGCGATCAGGGCATCCAGCTCAGCGCCGTCGAGCCCTTCGAGAGAGCGGTAACTGACGAAACCGCGGTTCGGGTACTCGACCCGAATCAGGGGCCCATCGGTGCTCGTCGGCACGTCGGCCGCCTCGGCGTTGCCTCGCAACTGGTCGTCGTACGCCGCCAGCAGTACGGCGGCCCGGTCAGTGTTGTTCGCTTCAGTCACCCGGCGACTCTGCCACGAGCCGGGGGCGATGCACGACCTCTTTGATCTCGGTTTCACTGCTCGCCCGGCGCCTGGTGACGACGCGTCGGAGAGCGCTCCACAGTCGGTGCTCGCGGCGCTGGACGAGCAACGCCTCGTCGGCAGTACGCCGTACTTCGTCGTGCCCGCTGGTGGAGCGCCGCATGTCGTCGGCGACAAGCTTCACGCTCAGGACCAGACTCAGGGGTTCCATCTCCGTCTCCTGCCTCTCTGCTTCGGTGTCTACAGAGCGGAGGTCGGAGCCGATCGGCGGATCTCTACATTTCAGCTTCGCTCGGTCGACCGGAGCAGGGCGCGGAGCAGATCGGTCAGCCGATCCTGCTCGGTCGGCGGCAACTGGTTGACCAGGTCGACCTCGACCTTGGTGATGTCACCGAGCGCCTGCTGCCAGATCTCCAGCCCGGCCGCGGTCAGCGTCGCGACCACCTTGCGCCGGTCATCGCGATCGTGGTGCCGCTCGACGTACCCGAGGCGCTCGAGAGCGTCCAGCCGATTGGTCATCGCGGCCGGAGACATCCCGAGCTGGCTCGCCAACCCGCCCGGCGTCGACTGGTACGGCGCTCCGCCGCGGCGCAACATGTGCAGCGTCTTGAATCCCCACCACTGCAACCCATGGCCGGCCAGTACGGCGTCCCGCTCCCGGTCGAGATAGCGCCCGAGCGCCTGCAGCCGGGTCGCGATCCCCTCGACCCGCAGGTCCATCTCCGGTAGCTCACGGCTCCACAGGGCCAGGTGGGCGTCGATCGAGTCCTTCACCGGGTAAATGATTCAGCGACTGAAGCTTAATTGTCAAATCTTTCGATGTCGAAATACCCTCACGCCATGACTCAGACAGCGCTCTCGCCACTGCTCGCCGCCAGTACCGCGCTGATGCGCGCCGGCCGCTGGACCACAGCCATCGACCTCCTGCAGGCCGCCGACCCGGCAACGCCCACCGACCGGCTGGCAATCGCCGTCGCCCTGGCCGAGGTGACCGTCGACCAGGACTTCAGCCAGCAGACCGACCACGCCGGCCCAGCGCTCGCAGTACTGGTTAAAGCGCTCTCTGAAATCCCGGATCCCCTTGCTGAGTGGGATCTCGCCTTCCTGCAACTCCGCAAGGAGTACTCCACCGCGCTCTTCGTCAACGCACGCGAAGCCGGCGCCGACCTGGCCGCACGAGCCCATCACCTCGCCGCGACCGCGCCCGACGAGAGCCGCTCCGGCCACGCCACCTTCTACGCAGGCGTCATCGCCGACAACCTCCAAGGCCTGGCCAACGACGCCTTCAACGCCTACACAACCGCCCTGGCCAAAGGCGAGCGCTCCAACGATGACCTACTCATCTCCCTGGCCCTCCGCCACCTAGGCGACCACGCCCATACCGCCGGCGACCTCCCCCTGGCCCGCACCCACTGGGAGCGCTCCACCGAACTCCGGCAAAAGGTTGGCCACCTCCTGGGCGCCCTGGCCCAGCAAACCCTGCTCGCAGTACTGGCCCGCGACGAAGGCAACCCGGCAGCCGCGATCGCCCTCGCCACCGAGGTCAACCGCTGGTCCCACCAGGCCAACATCCCTTTCCTGCAAGCCCAAACCGCCGCCCTGCTGATCTGAGCACCCCGCCTCAGGCTGACTCGCGGGCCACCAGATGGGGGTCGAAGATCACCGAGGTGGGCTGGTGGGCCGGGGTCTCGATCTGGCCGAGGAGGATGCGGGCCATTGCGGCGGCCATCTCTTCGACCGGCTGAGCGACCGTGGTCAGCTGCGGGCGGGTGAAATGGGCTGGTTCGCTGTCGTCGAAGCCGACCACTGCCACGTCGTCGGGGACGGTGCGCTGGTGGTCGCGAAGGACCTTCAGAGCGCCGGCCGCCATCAGGTCGTTGGCCGCGAAGACACCGTCCAGGCCGGGGTGCGCGGCCAGCAGTTCGGTCATCGCCCGCTCGCCGCTCTCGCGCGTGAAGTTGCCTTTGGCAACTGGAATGTAGGGCTGGCCGTGCCGGGCCATCGCGTGCCGGAAGCCGGTGAGCCGGTCCTGCGCGGCCGGTACGTCGCTGGGGCCGGCGATGGTGACGACCTGGCGGCAGCCGCGGGCGACCAGGCGGTCAGCGGCCAGGGCGGCGCCCGCTGCGTGGGCCAGGTCGACGTAGCTGATCGGGACGTCACGGCCGGGGCGGGCGAAGAGGACGGCCGGGATTCCCGCGTCGACGAAGAGACCGGGCAGGGTGTCGTCGGAGTGGGTGGAGACCAGCAGAGCGCCGTCCGCCTTGCCTTGGCGGACGTAGGTGACGGCCTCGGCGCGGGCGGCGTCGGAGTCGGCCAGCATGAGGGTCGGGTGAACCTTCACCGGGAGCAGGCTCTTCATCGCGCCCGACGTGATCCGGCCGAAGAACGGGTCGCCGAGCACCTGCTCCGCCGACCCGTCGGAGCCGGAGATCACCAGCGCGATCGCACCGGCCCTGCGGGTCACCAGCGACCGGGCCACGGTGTTCGGGATGTACCCCGTCGTCCGCACCGCCGCCTCGACCTTCAGCACCATCCGCTGGTCGACGGTGTGCACGCCGTTGATCACCCGGGAGGCAGTCGCGCGTGACACGCCGGCCAGCTTGGCCACGTCCTCCAACGTCGGCTGCCGATTGCTGTTCATGGCATCGGATCGTAGCTGCGTCAACGCATCCCCCTCGATTGTTCATCCACAGGTACGGCGGCCCGCTGCCCACAGGCCGCCGTACCCACGTCCTCAGTTGCGGTAGATGCCGAACTCGAACAGCGAGTACCCGTAGCCGGAGCCGCGCTGGGTCCCGGTCAGCCGGACGTACCTACCGGTGCCGCCGGACGCCACACTGTCGACGTCGCCGTTGCCGGTGGTCGTGCTGAAGACCGGCCGCCAGTTGTTGCCGTCGTCGGAGGCCTCGATCCGGTACGACTTGGCGTACGCCCCCTCCCAGATCAGCTGGATCCGGTTGAAGGACTGCACCGAGCCGAGGTCGACCTGGATCCACTGCGGATCCGACCAGTCGCTCGCCCACCGGGTCGCGTTGTTCCCGTCCGTCACGTTCGACGGCGGGTACGGCGCGCCGTTGCCGACCTGCTGGAACGACGAGGCCGTCACAGCCTTGCCACGGGCAACATTCGTTCCCTGGGCCGGCGGTGCGACCACCCGGAAGGACCGCGTCTCGATCCCGACGTTGCCCTTGCCGTCGCGCACGTAGTCGTACAGCTTCCACACCCCGAGCCGCTCGGGCACCGTCACGGTGAACGGCCCGGTCCCGGTGAACGGCGTACCGACCAGAGCGCCGGAGCCGTCGATGTACTTGCCGCCGACCCGGAACTCGTGCGTCAGCGCGTCCCCATCAGGGTCGGACACGTTGACGTTCACGGTGATCGTGCCGCCGGCCGGGACGTCCGTCGTACGGCTCAGCGTCATGTTGGTGATCACCGGAGCCGTGTTGCCGCCCCCAGCACCACCGAAGGCCTGGCGTACGGCGTAGTACGAGAGCCGCTTCAAGCCACCCGGGGTCAGGTTGAACCACACTGCGCCGAAGTCGTCCTCGACGCCGTAGTGGAAGAGGGTGGCACCCAGCGCGACACCGGTGTGCCCGACGATGCAGTTCCAGGCCTGCAGGTAGCCGTCACGCTTCTGGATGTCAGTCGGCTCGGTCGGTACGCCGTTGACGTCGTTCGGCACCTCCCACTCACCGGCGGGGCCGGCCTCGGTCAGGATGTACGGCTTGTTGTAGCCGCCGTTGATCCAGTCCTGCTTCACCTGGCAGACGTTGCCGTAGGAGTTGACCGCGAGCAGGTCCAGGTCGGGCGTGTACTGCTTGTAGTACGGCCAGGCGCCGGTCCACGCGTCGGTAGAGGTGACCGGGTGGTTGCTGTCGATCGCGTGGATCGCCTGCGTCGCCTCGTTCACGAACCTGGCGTACGCGATCCGCTGCGCCTCCAGCTCGGTGCCGGAGTAGCAGTTCTGCAGGCCGAGCACGGACTCGTTGCCGACGTTCCACATCAGCACGCCCTGGTTGTCCTTGTACTCCGTGGTCCAGCGGCGGATGTCGGCGAGCGTGTTCGCCTTGTAGGTCGCGTCCGTCACGTAGTTCGCACAGCCACCACTGCCAGGTCCACCACCAGGTTGGAGCCAGTAGCCTGCGATCACGCGCATGCCGTTGGCGGCCGCGGCATCGAAGAGTGGCTTGGAGCTGGCGTCCGTACCCCATGTGCGCACGGTGTTGACGCCGATCGCCTTCAGCCCGGGCAGCCGGGATCCGGCTTCGGAAGCCGGCGGGCCCCAGGTCAGACCCTTGACCTGCCAAGGCGCGTTGTTGACGAGCAGCTGCCAGTTGCCTTGCGAGCCGGCGACCCGGACGGTCCCGGTCCCCGGGCCGGGCCCAGTGCCGCCACCGCTGCCGAGGACCTGGAACTCGAACAGGGACATGCCGTAGCCGTTGGCCCGCTTGACGCCGAACATCCGGACGTAGCGGCCGCTACCGGTCACGTTGAGGGTCTCGTTGCCGCCAGGGCTGTTGACCGTGCTGTAGATCGAGGTCCAGTTCTGGCCGTTTCCGGACACCTCGATCCGGTACTCCTTGGCGTAGGCCGCCTCCCAGCGCAGGACGACCTGTTCGATCGTGGAGGTGGCGCCGAGGTCGACCTGGATCCACTGGTTGTCCTGCCAGGCGCTGGACCAGCGGGTGTTCAGGTCGCCGTCCACAGCGCCGGCGGGCGCGGTACTGGCGCCCTCCGATGACGAGGCCGTCACCGGGCGCCCTTGGGACAGCAGGGTGGCCGCTTGCGCGGGTTGAGCCAGTAGTACGACGTTGCCGAGCAGCACCACGGCTGCTGCGACGGAGGCGGCGATCGCCGAGCGGCCACGGCGTCTGCGCCGGGCGGGCTGCAGACGGACGCGACGGGTCGCGAAGTCCATCGGGTACTCCTTCGCTGGAGTGCGAGAGGGGGCGGGTGGGGTCAGAGAGCGCTCTCTCGCGGTCTGATGGTTGCCTCCGGGTTACCTCCTTGTCAACGGCTCGTCACGCCTGTCCGGTTCCGGAACCAACAAGCACTTGACAGCCGGGACCGCCCGGAACAGGCTGTTTCAGAGAGCGCTCTCCCGCGACGTCCCACCGCGGGTAGCCTGAACCACCGCCCCCGCGGATTCCCCCGACCAGGAGGAGTTCCGTGTTCACCAGAAGGAAAAAAGCCCTGTCCGCCGGCGGCATCGCCGCCTTCATCATCGCCTCGACCCTGACCGCAGTGACCGGTTCCTCGGCCCAGGCCGACGACCTGGTCACCCACCACGAGTTCCAGGTCAACTGCAATCTGCACCACCGTGCGCCCAACGACCCGATCGTGTTCCCGAACATGCCGGGCGCCTCGCACGACCACAGCTTCGTCGGCAACCCCACGACGAACGCCGCCACCACCCTGAACAGCCTCAACGCGGCCGGTCCGGGCGCGACCACCTGCCAGAACCCCGACGACCTGTCGGCGTACTGGTGGCCGACGATGTTCCGCAACAACGACCCGGTGCCGCAGACCTGGCGGCAGACCATCTACTACAAGTCGGGCATCCTGCGGTACCAGGACGTCCGTCCGTTCCCGCCCGGTCTCCGGTTCGTGGTGGGCAGCCCGACCGCGACCCAGGAGCAGTTCCGCACCTCACCGGGTGCCGTCGAAGGCTTCGAGTGCGGCAACATCTCCAAGAGCTGGGACATCCCGTCGTACTGCACGCCGGGTACCCAGGTGAACGTGCGCTACCAGGCCCCGAGTTGCTGGGACGGCGTCAACCTGGACTCCCCCGACCACAAGAGCCACATGAAGTACCCGGTCAACGAGGCCTGCCCGGCCTCGCACCCGGTCGCGGTACCGATGCTCGAGTTCAAGATCTCGTTCGAGGCCAGTGGTGACATGGCCGGCACCAGGTTCGCCAGCGGTCGTGGCTACACCTGGCACTACGACTTCTTCAACGCCTGGGACGCACCGACGCTGGCTGCCCTGGTGAGCCACTGCATCAACGGTGGTCTGCAGTGCAACGGCAAGGGGTTCGACCTCTACAAGCCGAACCGCGGGCAGGTGCTGGGCGACAACTACCGTCTCCCCGGCCGTCCGACCGTTCCGACGCTCTAACCGAAGACTCCCTGCGGTGCTGGAACTTGGGAAAGGGACCAGTACCGCAGGGCCTTCAGGGTTCTAAGAGGAGAAAGCCGCGTCGAAGGACGCGGTCGGCGGGTCGAAAGCCAACCTCTTCACAAACTCCAGCGCCTCAGCAGCGCCAACCAGCCGATCCATCCCCGCGTCTTCCCACTCGACCGAGATCGGGCCCGTGTAGCCGATCGTGTTGAGCATCCGGAAGCACGCCTCCCACGGCACATCCCCGTGCCCGGTCGAGACGAAGTCCCAGCCCCGCCGCGGATCGCCCCACGCCAGGTGCGACCCCATCCGGCCGTTCCGCCCGTTGCCGACCTGACGCTTCGCGTCCTTGCAGTCGACGTGGTAGATCCGGTCCTTGAAGTCCCACAGGAAGCCGACCGGGTCGAGGTCCTGCCAGACGAAGTGGCTCGGATCCCAGTTCAGCCCGAACGCCTCGCGATGCCCGATCGCCTCCAGCGTGGCGGTCGTCGACCAGTAGTCGTAGGCGATCTCCGACGGGTGCACCTCGTGCGCGAACTTCACGCCGACCTGGTCGAAGACGTCCAGGATCGGGTTCCAGCGGTCCGCGAAGTCGGCGTACCCGGCGTCGATCATCGACTGCGGCACCGGCGGGAACATCGCGACGGTCTTCCAGATCGACGATCCGGTGAACCCCACCACCACGTCCACACCGAGCGCGCGGGCCGCGCGAGCCGTCGTCGCCATCTCCTCGGCCGCCCGCTGCCGGACCCCCTCGGCGTCCCCGTCGCCCCAGATGTGCGCCGGCAGGATCGCCTGGTGCCGCTGGTCGATCGGGTCGTCGCAGATCGCCTGGCCGAGCAGGTGGTTGGAGATCGTCCAGACCTTCAGGTTGTACTTCTCCAGCACGTCCAGCCGGTTGCGGACGTAGCTCTCGTCCTCCGCGGCCTTGCGGACGTCGAGGTGATCACCCCAGCAGGCGATCTCCAGCCCGTCGTAGCCCCACTCCGAGGCCAGCCGGGCCACCTCTTCGAACGGCAGGTCGGCCCACTGGCCGGTGAACAGAGTAATCGGTCGTGCCATCGCGCGTAGCTCCTTCTAGGCAAGGGAAGTAGGGGGTGTCCCCGGCGCCGCGGCCGGAGCGCTGGCCGCGGCGCCGGGGACAAGGACCGGACGAACCGGTCCCCCGTCGACCGCGCGAAACCGCTCTCCCGCAACCCGGGACGGGGCCGAACCACCCCGGGTCGCAACAGCTCCTGTCCGCCTCTCCGCGTCGGACAGGGTGCGGTCTCGCACGGCGACGATCATCGGGTCAGATCCTCTGCCTGAGGTCCTGGCCCACAGCAATGAGCAACGTCCGAGCCGGTACGTCGCTGACCTTCTGCGCCTCGGCAAGATAGGCGTCCAGGGCGGTCCGGGCCGCCGCCAGCCGTCCCTTGCCGTGCTCCCGCTCGGCCGCGCGGAGCTGCACCTTCATCACCACGGTCGGATCCAGCGGCAGCGTCCTGACATCGCGGTACCGCTTGACCACCTCGATCGCCTCCGCGTACGTCGCGACGACGGTGAACGGCACCTTCGTCACCGAGGCGTTGCCGGCCTTGTCGGAGACCCGCGCCACCACTTCGTGCGCGCCCAGGCCGAGCTGCATGCCGTCGAGCTTGCCCGTCAACGGCTTCCCGTCGATGGTCAGCACGACAGGACCCGCCAAGCCGGAGAGCGCGTCCGTGGCCGTCGCCGCGACCGTGGCGAGACTCGCCACACCCAACTGACCATTAGCCGGCAGCCCGGTCACCGTGGTCGCCGGCGCGGTCTTGTCGATCTTGACCGTCACCGACTTCACCTCGGACACGTTGCCCGCGGTGTCACTGGCCCGCACCTGGAGGGTGTGGGTCCCGTCCGCGGTCAGGTTCACCGCGTGCGTGTACTCCGACCACTCGCCGTCCCCGAGCTTCTGCTCGAGGTACAGCTGACCGGGCTGATTGTCCGTCGCCATCGCGGTCGCGACCACCGCGTCGTTCCACCAGCCGTTGTCCCCCGACGGCGTCGACGGGTTGACCGACAGGGTCAGCTGCGGCGCGACGGTGTCCTTGACCACCTTGAAGTAGTCGAACTTCGCCGTCTTCGAAGCGACCTGGTCGACCCCGAAGGCGTAGACGCCGAAGCTCGCCGAGCTCAGCGCCGCGTTGGTCACCGGCGCGAGTGCCGTCCAGGCCAGCCCGTCCGCGGAGTACGAGCCCGTGTACGTCGTACCGGTCTTGGCCAGTCGCAGATACCAGACACCCTGCGTGGGCACCGGCGATGCGTTCGGCTGCGGGTCGAGCACGACGTTGTTGACCTCGCTGCGCAGCTCGATGCCCCGGGTCACGGTCCCACCAGGCGAGTTCGTGGCCAGGAAGTCCAGCTTCACGTAGTTCGCGTCGTCGCCGTAGACCAGCAGGCCACCCTGCTGGTAGGCCTCGTTGAAGGCCGACCCGTCGACCTTCGTCTCGATCGTCCAGTCACCGTCGGGAGCCGGCTGCAGCAGCAGGTTCTTCGGGTTGGTGGCCGTGCCGCCGTAGATGTCGCCCTTGCCGGTGTCGATCTCCAGCCCACCACCGGTCACCCGGTACGCCGCGGCGTCCGGCCGCACGCTCGCCGACCAGCGGCACGCGTTCAGCGTCGAGCCGTCGAACTCGTCGTCCGGGGTCGGCACCTCGGCGGTGTCGTCCGGCGTGATGCTGAAGTAGTCGAACTGCGCCGCGATCGGCAGCGCCTCGGCCCGGTTGGCCAGCCCGAACAACCCGATCCTCGGGTTGCTGATGCCCGCCAGCTGCTTCGTCTCCGACATCTCCACGAACGTCGCACCATCAGCGCTGTACGACGCCCGCAGGTTCTGGCCGTCACTGGTGAACCGGACCCAGACCGTGTCCGGGTACGCCGCACCCAGGTTGGCCGTGTTGGAAGCAGCCACCTCGTTCGGTGCGCCGGCCTCTTCCCGGATGAACTGGAAGATCCGGTCAGCCGCCGAAGCAGCGCCGGTCGAGCGGCCCTGCAGCACCATCTTCGCGTAGTTGTCGTCGTCTCCGTAGACGATCAACCCGGCCTGCTGGTAGGCGAGGCGGGCCGGCAACGTCAGCTTGGCGGTGGCCTGCCACGCCCCGGCCGGCAGCGGCTGGAGCACGATGTTCGGCGTACCGGTGTTGCCGGTTCCGTAGATGTCGGTCGCGGTCAACGGGATCACCAGGTTGCCGTTGCTGACCGCAAGTTCCTGGTTGCCTCGGACAATGGAGTTCCAGCGGCCGGTGTCGAGCGTGGTGCCCTCGAACCCGTCCGAACGACCGGTCAGGCAGGTCGGCGGAGCAGCCGCGTCCACCTTGACCTGGACGTGTGACACACCGGACGCGCCACGCGAGTCCGTCACCGTGACGGTGGCGTCGTGGGTCCCGGCGGTCGTGTAGGTGTGGCTGACCGTGGCGCCGGTGGCGGTCGCGCCGTCACCGAAGCTCCACACGTAGGACAGCGGCAGGTCGCCTTCGGGGTCGGTCGCCGTGGCGGTGAAGTCGACCTTCAGCGGCGCCTTGCCCTGCACCGGAGTCGCGTTGGCCGTGACGTTCGGGCGCTGGTTCTCGGTCACGCCCTTGCCGATGAACTTGACCCAGTTGACGTTCAGCTGTCCCGTCGTCTTGACGAAGTACAGCGGACCGCTGGTCAGCGACGCGCCGGAGACGTCCGCCGTGAAGTTGCCGTAGGTCTGCCAGGCACCGGTCGGCGTGACGTTGATGGTGGCAACGATCGGTCCGTCGGTCGGCGATCCCTGCCGCACCTGCACGGTCGCACCCAGTTCAGGTGACGCGGCCCGCAGTTGGAGCTGGGTGATTCCGGTCAGGTTGGTCGGCTTCCAGCCCCACCAGTCCCCGTCCTCGATGAACCCGATGTTCTTGCCGCCACCTGCGACGTCGCCGGTGTCCTCGACCTGGACGCCGCCACTGGCTCCCGGCCCGCCGGTCTCGTTGAAGTACTCCGCCTCACGCGTCTTCGGCTGGAGCTGGATCACCTTCTGGCTGGTGATCTTGCCCGATCCCGGAGCGCCCTTGTCGGTATAGGTCACCGTAATGATGCCGAAGATGTTCGCCCCGACATGCCCGTCGTCACCCGGCAGCGGGAAGGTCCCCTCGCAGCCGTGGTACTGCTCGTACGGGTGCGCGTGCTCGTCATGCCCGAGAGCAGGCTGGGTGATCACGTCGTTGCAGTCGACCGTGCCGTCCTCGGGGTCGGTGACGGTCACCTTGTACTTGATGGTGTCGCCGAAGTCGAAGAACCCACCGTCGACCGGGCCCTGCACCGTGATCGTCGGCGCGGTGTTGCCGGCCGTGATCGTCTTGTTGGAGACCGCGGTCCGGCCATCGCTGTCGGTCACGGTCAATCGGGCCGTGAACACCCCGGCAGTCGTATAAGTATGCGAAGGCTTCGCCTCGGTGCTGTCCGTCGTCCCGTTGCCGTCGAAGTCCCAGGCCAGCGTGATCTGCTGACCATCAGGATCCCGCGACCCGGTCGAGTCGAAGGCCACGGTCAGCGGCAGCGGACCGGACGTCTTGTCGGTGCTGAACTGGGCCAGCGGCGCGCGATTGCCCTGCACGTAGTCGATCCGGTAGATACCGGAGTCGGCATTGTTGCCACCGAATCCGCTCCCCCACTCGATCACGTAGAGCGCGCCGTCCGGCCCGAACTGCAGCGCGTGCGGCCGGACGAAGTTCAGCTTCCCGAGCATCCGCGAGACGTCCGCGACGCCGGCCCGGTCATCCTTCAGCTGGACCGAGAACAGCCGGCTGTCGTTCCAGTCGGCGAACACGGCCTTACCGTCGAAGTACTTCGGCCACTTGCGGTCCGAGTCGCTGTCCGGGTCGAACTTGTACGCGCCACTGGTCATCGGCGCGCCACTGCCACCGATCTCCGGCACGCCAGTGGTCGACTTGCCCATCCACAGCGTGGCCGGAGTTGCCGCCGGCAACTGGGTGATGCCGGTGTTGTTCGGCGAGTTGTTCACCGGCGCGGCGCAGTTGAAGGTCGCGCCCGCGACGCCGGTGGCGAAGTCGAAGTCGTTGTACGGCGTGTTGTTGCCGACGCAGTACGGCCAGCCGTAGAAGCCCGGCTTGTCGAGGATGTTCCACTCGACCCGGCCGTCCGGTCCACGGGTCGGCGAGACCTGGCCGGCGTCCGGACCGTAGTCGGCGACGAACAGGTGGTTGCTGGTCGGATCGATGCCGATCCGGAACGGGTTGCGGAAGCCCATCGCGAAGATCTCCGGCCGCGTCTTCGCCGTACCGGCCGGGAACATGTTGCCCGCCGGCACGGTGTAGCTGCCGTCGGCCTCCGGGTGGATCTTCAGCACCTTGCCGTTCAGGTTGTTGCTGTTGGCAGCGCTGCGCTGGGAGTCCCAGGCCGCGCGGCCGACCCGCTCGTCCAGCGGCGAGTAGCCGTCGGAGTCGAACGGGTTGCTGTTGTCGCCGGTGGCGATGTAGAGGTTGCCCTCGCCATCGAACTCCAGCGCGCCGCCGGCGTGGCAGCACTCGTTGCGCTGGGTGTCGACCCGCAGGACCTGCTTCTCGCTCGCCAGGTCGAGGGTGTCCCCGGTGACCTTGAAGCGGGAGACCTTGTCGTAGGGCTCGTTCGCCGCGGGCGAGTAGTAGAGATAGAGGAAACCGTTCTGGTCGAAGGCCGGGTCGAGCGCGAGCCCGAGCAGCCCGAACTCCTGGCCGGTGTAGACGCTCAGCGTGCCCGCGGTCAGCACGGTGCCGTCGGTCTTGATGATCTTCACGGCGCCGTTGCGGTCGATGTAGAAGACCCGGCCGTCCTTGGCGATCGACAGCTCCATCGGGTTCGCGGTGTCGTCGTCGAGAGTGACCTTCTCGTAGCTCTCACTCAGCGACGCGCCACAGTCGGCCGCCTCGACACCCGCCGCGGTCTTGATGCCACCGAGCAGGTGCTTGCGGAACGTCGGGTCGGCGAACGACTCGATCGTGTGACCCATGCCCGTGTACCAGGCGCGGCCGCCGTCGTAGTCCTGACACCAGGCGATCGGGTGCTCGACGCCCATGTTGCCGCCGGTGTAGGTCGTCTCGTCCAGCGACGCGAGCACGTGCACGGCGCCCCGCGGGTTCGAGCGGTAGTTGTACCACTCGTCAGTGCGCGGCCAGACCGTCGGAGCGTCGGCCGTCGACGGGTGCGCGTGGTCCTCCACCTTCACCGTCGCGTTCGGCGTACCGGCGGGGTGGCTGTCGAAGTAGCTGCCGACGAGCTTGCCGTACCAGGGCCAGTCGTACTCCGTGTCCGAGGCCGCGTGCACCCCGGCGTACCCACCGCCGTTGCGGATGTAGCGCTCGAACGCGGCCTGCTGCTCCGCGTTGAGCACGTCACCCGTCGTCGACAGCCAGATCACGACCTCGTACTTCGCCAGCTCGGTGTCGTTGAACATCGCCGCGTCCTCGGTCGCGGTGACAGTGAAGTTGTTCGCGGTCGCCAGGTCCTTGATCGCCTGCACGCCGGCCGGGATCGAGTCGTGCCGGAAACCGGCCGTCTTGCTGAAGATCAACGCGTTGAAGGTGTCGTCACCGTGCCCGGGATGGGCACTGGCGGTGACGGCCGACAACGGGATCGCCAGCACGGCGATCACGGCGAGCACGAGCGCGCGGACAAGCGTGCCGTGCCTGCGTAGCTGGATCATGGGTGTGCTCCTCATGGGTCGGATAAGGTGCGCGCTCCATCGGTTTCCGGGGCGGGTCCCCAGATTTTTCGGCCCTGGTACTGCGAACTACAGAAGAACTAGCGGACGCCGAGCAGGTGGTCCATCGCGAGCTGGTCGAGCCGCTCGAAGCCGAGCCCCCGCTTCGCCAGCGCGTCGGGGTCGAAGGTTGCCTTGCGCAACTCGTCGAGCGACTCGCCCGCGCCGAGGGTCGGCTGGGTGATCTCGGTGATCCGCGCGGCGGCCAGCACCTCGGCGACCTCGGGGTCGGCGCGGAAGGCCTGCACCTTCTCCCGCAGGATCAGGTAGTTGCGCATACAGCCGCGGGCGGTCTCCCAGACGCCCTCCAGGTCCTCGGTGCGCGGCGGCTTGTAGTCGAAGTGCACATAGCCGTCATACCCCGGTCCGCCGGCCGTCCCCTGCAGGACATCCACGGTCCAGAACGCCTCGCGCAGGTTGCCGGCGCCGAAACGCAGGTCCTGGTCGAACCGCGGACCGTGCTGACCGTTGAGGTCGATGTGGTAGAGCTTGCCGTGCCACAGCGCCTGCGCGATGCCGTGCGCGTAGTTGAGCCCGGCCATCTGCTCGTGGCCGACCTCGGGGTTGATGCCGACCAGGTCGGGGTGCTCCAGGTCGTTGATGAAGGCAAGGGCATGCCCGATCGTCGGCAGCAGGATGTCGCCGCGCGGCTCGTTCGGCTTCGGCTCCAGCGCGAAGCGCATGTCGTAGCCCTGGTCCTGCACGTAGGTGGTCAGCAGGTCCATCGACTCCTTGTACCGGTCGAGGGCCGCGTGCACGTCCTTCGAACCACCGGACTCGGCGCCTTCGCGGCCACCCCACAGCACGTAGGTCTTCGCACCCAGCTCGGCGGCCAGGTCGACGTTGCGCAGGATCTTGGCCAGCGCGTACCGGCGGACGTCGCGGTCGTTGGCGGTCAGGCCACCGTCCTTGAAGACCGGGTGGGCGAACAGGTTGGTGGTGGCCATCTCGACCACCATGTCGTGGTCGGACAGCGCCTTGGTGAACCGCTCGAGCACCTGCTGGCGGGTGCTGTCGTCGGGCACCAGGTCGTCGTCGTGGAACGACACCGCCGAGGCGCCCAGCTCGGCCAGCTTCTCGACCGCGAGGACCGGGTCGAGCGGGGCGCGCACCGCGGTACCGAAGACGTCGACGCCTTCCCAGCCGACGGTCCACAGACCGAAGGAGAACTTGTCGTCCTTGGACGGCGTGTACGAGTTCATGAGGGGATCTCCTGCCATTGTCGGGAGGTCGAGCTGTCCTCGACCGCGGCCAGCACTCGCTGGACCTGGAGGCCGTCCGCGAACGACGGCGCGGGGTCCGTGCCGTCGGCGATCGCGGTGATCAGGTCGACCACTTGATGGGTGAAACCGTGTTCGTAGCCGAGCAGGTGTCCGGGCGGCCACCAGGCCGCGACGTACGGGTGGACTGCTTCGGTGACGAGAATCCGGCGGAAGCCGGCCGTCTCGGCGGGCTCGGTCGCGTCGTAGAAGTGCAGCTCGTTGAGGTCCTCGAAGTCGAACGCGAGGCTGCCCTTGGAGCCGTTGATCTCCAGCCGGATCGCGTTCTTCCGGCCGGTCGCGAAGCGGGTCGCCTCGAAGACACCCAGCGCGCCGTCGGCGAACCGGGCCAGGAAGATCGCGGCGTCGTCGACGGTGACCGGCCCACGCTCGGTCCCCGCCTCCCCGCTCAGCCCGCTGTGCGCCGCGGCGACCGGACGCTCCTTGACGAACGTCTCCAGCTGCCCGCTCACCTCGGTGATCCGGTCGCCGGTGATGTACTGGGTCAGGTCGACGATGTGCGCGCCGATGTCGCCGAGCGCGCCGGAGCCGGCCTTCTCCTTGTCGAGCCGCCACGACAGCGGCGCCTCCGGATCGGCGATCCAGTCCTGCAGGTACTGCGCCCGGACGTGCCGGATGGTCCCCAGCTTGCCCTCGGCAACCAGTTGCCGGGCCAGCCCGATGGCCGGCACCCGGCGGTAGGTGAACCCGACCATCGACCTGATCCCGTTGGCCGCCGCCGCGGCGGCCGCGGCAGCCATCTGCTCGGCCTCCGCGACGGTGTTGGCCAACGGCTTCTCACAGAGCACGTGCTTGCCCGCCTGCAACGCGGCGATCGCGATCTCGGCGTGGCTGTCCCCCGGTGTGCAGACGTCGATCAGTTGCACGTCGTCTCGGGTGAGCAGCTTGCGCCAGTCGGTTTCGGTCTCGCTCCAGCCGAGCTTGCCCGCGGCAGCGTTGACAGCCTCCGCGTTCCGGCCGCAGAGCACCGTCATCTCCGGCTGCAACGGCAGGTCGAAGAAGCGCGGTGCGCTGCGCCAGGCCTGTGAGTGGGCGGCGCCCATGAAGGCGTACCCGATCAGGCCGATGCCCAGGTTCGTCATTCTGGTTCTGCTCCTCTGTCAGCTCTCGCTGTGTCAGCTCTCGCTGTGTCAGCTCTCGAAGGCGGTCGGCAGGTACTGGTCGACGTTCTCCTTGGTGACCACCGGCGCGTACAGCTGGACGGTCCGCGGGACCTCGACCTCCACCAGGTCACCGAGGGCCTTCTTCTGCACCAGCAGGCGGGCCAGCTTGATGCCGTCGGCGCCCTGGGTGGACGGGTAGATGACGGTCGCCTTGACCAGCGTGTTGTCGGCCTTGATCTCCCGCATCACGTTCGCCGAGCCGGCCCCGCCGACCACGAAGAACTCCTTGCGGCCGGAGTTCTTGATCGCCGCCATCACGCCGACCCCCTGGTCGTCGTCGTGGTTCCAGATCGCGTCGATCTTCGGCGCCGCCTGCAACAGGTTGGCGGCCGCCTTCTCACCGGACTCGACCGTGAACTCGGCCGCGACCCGGTTGTTGACCTTCAGTCCACAGTCGGCCAGCGCCTCCTTGAACCCCGTACTGCGGGCCTGGGTCAGCGGCAGCGAGTCGATCCCGGCGATCTCGGCGACGACGGCGTCCTTCTTGCCCTTCAACTGCTGGCAGACGTAGGTGCCGGCGGAGACACCCATGCCCTTGTTGTCACCGAGGATCGTGGTCCGGGCGGCGAAGGTGCTGCCGAACTCACGGTCGACGTTCACCACCGTGATCCCGGCCTGCATCGCCTTCGTCGCCACCGCGGTCAGCGCGGCGCCGTCGAACGGCAGCAGCACGATCGCGTCGACCTTGTCGTTGATGAAGGTCTCCACCTGGCTGATCTGCAGGTTCACGTCGTTGGTGCCCTCGGCCACGATCAGCTCGACGTCGGAGTGCTTCTTCGCCTCCGCCTGGGTCGCCTTGGTGATCGCGCCCATCCAGCCGTGGTCGGCGGCCGGTGCGGAGAAGCCGATCTTGACCTTCTTGCCCGGCTCGTCGTTGCCCTTGGCAGCGACCTGCTCGGTGCCGCTGTCCTTGGTCTTCTCGGCTTCGGGGGTGTTGCTGGTACAGGCGATCAGTGCCATCGAGCTGAGCCCGACCAAGCCGGCCGTCATCAGTAATCGGGCGGAACGTACTGACATCTTGTCCTCCAAAAGATGTTGCTGCTGCTCTTACAGGGGTTACTGCTGCTCAGTACAACTAGGGCGCGGTGGCGCGGGCGGCCAGGCGTTGCTGGAGGAGGACCGCGATCACGATGATCAGGCCCTTCGCCACCGACTGGGCGGAGATGCTCAGGTTGTTCAGGGTGAAGACGTTGTTCAGGGTGGTGAAGATCAGCACCCCGATCACGGTGCCGACGATGGTGCCGCGGCCGCCGGACAGCAGGGTGCCGCCGATCACCACCGCCGCGATCGCGTCGAGTTCGTAGAGCTGACCGTGGGTGGAGCTGCCGGTCGTGGTTCGGGCCATCAGCATCACGGCGGCGATGCCACAGCACAGACCACCCAGCACATAGAGCGCGACGGTGTGCCGCTGGACCTTGATACCGGCCAGCCGGGCCGCCTCCGCGTTGCCGCCGACGGCGAAGGTCCGGCGGCCGAAGGTGGTCCGGTTGAGCAGCACCCAGCCGGCCGCGGCCACCAGCACGAACATCCAGACCAGCACCGGGACCCCGATCAGCGAGCCGCCGAAGAAGTCCAGGAACGGGTTCACGCTGATGATCTGGGTCTTGCGGTCGGACAGGATCTCGGCCAGCCCGCGGGCGCCGGCCAGCATCGCCAGGGTCGCGATGAACGGAACTATCTTGCCGTAGGCAACTAGTAACCCGTTGACCAGGCCACACGCCGCCCCGACCAGGAGGGCGGTGGAGACCATGAAGATCCAGTGGTAGTCGGCGCCCATCTGCTGGGTCGCCAGCGTGGTCGCCCAGACACTCGCCAACGCCACCAGCGCGCCGACCGACAGGTCGATGCCGCCGCCGGTGATCACGAACGTCATGCCGATGCTGACCACGCCGATCACCGCGGCCAGCCGCAGGATCGTCAGCAGGTTGGCGGTACTGGCGAACCGGTCCCCCGCGGTGGCGATCCCGACGACGCAGAGCAGCACCAGCGCGATCACCAGTCCCACGTTCCGCCCTGCCCCACCCCGCAACAGCGAGCCGACGACGCTGCTCGCCGCCGTACTGCCGCCGCGTCCGCTCCGGGCCGCCGTCGCGGTCGGATCGACCTCGACCATCGCCTGCCCCTGCGGTTCGTCCTGCAGTGTCTTGTCCGGTCGTGCGACTTCCTCACTCATCACACGGCACTTCCTTCCATCACCAGATCCAGCACCTGGTGTTCGTCGATGTCCTGCGCGGGTC
Organism: Kribbella sp. NPDC056861; assembly: GCF_040687575.1. NCBI lineage: Bacteria > Bacillati > Actinomycetota > Actinomycetes > Propionibacteriales > Kribbellaceae > Kribbella > Kribbella sp. NPDC056861. The sequence goes on from NZ_JBFBNQ010000005.1 coordinate 395,013, forward strand.
CCGTGAACACGGCCCGCCCCTCCCGCATCACCACGACCCGGTCGGCCAGACCGAGCACCTCCTCGACCTCGCTGGAGACCAGCACGATCGCGACCCCGTTGGCGGCCAGCTTGCGGACCAGCGCGTAGATCTCGGATCGCGCGCCCACGTCCACACCCCGGGTCGGCTCGTCCAGCAGCAGCACCCGGCAGTCCCTCAACAGCCAGCGGGCCAGCACGACCTTCTGCTGGTTGCCGCCCGACAGGTTGCGGACGGGATGGTCCACCCCGGCCGGCCGGACGTCCAGCGCCTTGGTCAGCTCCTCCGCGGCTTTCCGCTCGGCCTGGGCGTTGAGGAATCCTCCGCTGGCGAAACGGCCCATGCTCGACACGGTGATGTTCTTGTAAACGGCCTCGTCCAGCAGCAGCGCCTGACTCTTGCGCTCCTCCGGCGCGAGACCGATACCGGCCTTGACGGCCTGCTGCACCTGACCGGGCCGGAGAAACTTGCCGTCCACCCGGACGACGCCGGTCGCCGCTTTGCGCGCGCCGTACACGGTCTCGAGTACTTCGGAACGGCCCGACCCGACCAGCCCGGCCAGTCCGACGATCTCACCGGCCCGGACGGTGAAGTTGATCTCGGCGAACTCGCGTGGCCGGGACAGGTTCTCGACCTCGAGCACCACCGGCGCGGTACTGGCGAGCTCGACCCGCGGCGGGAAGACGTACTCGATCGAGCGGCCGGTCATCAGCCGGATCAGCTCGGTGGTCGGGGTGTCGCGGGCGTCGAGGCCGGTCGCGACGGTGGCGCCGTCCTTCAGCACGGTGACCCGGTCGCCGATCTCGCGGATCTCCTCGAGCCGGTGCGAGATGTAGACGATCGCGACGCCTTGCGAGGTGAGATCGCGGATCACCCGGAACAGGTTGTCGACCTCCTCGGAGTCGAGCACCGCGGACGGCTCGTCCATCACGATCAGCCGGGCCTGCCGGGACAGCGCCCTGGCCATGCTCACCACCTGCTGACCGGCCGCCGACAAGAGCCCGACCGTACGACTGGGCGGGATCTCGTCGTGGCCGAGGCCCTTGAGCAGTTCGCGCGCCTTGGTGTTCGCCTCGTGCCGCCGGGTCAGCCCGTACCGCGACGGCTCGTGGCCGAGGAAGATGTTCTCGGCAACAGTCAGGTCGGGGACCAGGTCCAGCTCCTGGTAGATCGCCGCGATCCCGAGCTGCATCGAGTCGGCCGGGGTGCTCAGCGAGACGAGCCGGCCGTTCACGTGGATGGTGCCGGCGTCGGGCTTGTGCGCCCCGGTGAGAACGCGGATCAGCGTCGACTTGCCGGCGCCGTTCTGGCCGAGCAGGCAGTGCACCTCACCGCGCCGGATGTCCAGGTCGACACCGTCGAGGGCCCGGACCCCGGGGAACTCCTTGACGATGCCGGTCATCCGGAACAGGTCGTCACCGTCCACGGCCGGTACTTCGTACTCCGTCATTGCGCCACCCCTGCCGCATCGCGACCGACCAACGTCGGATCGAGGAAAACCTGGTCGAGTGAGATCTGCGCGCCGCCCCGAACGGCAGCGGTGAACCCGAGTTCGGACTGGACCACCCGGCAGCCGCCGCCGTCCGGCGCGATCACGCGTTCGCGGATCGCGCTCTCCAGCGGTTCTTTCAGCCACGGTCCGAGGACGGCGAAGTAGCCGCCGAGCACGAGGACATCGGGGTTCAGCACGTTCACCAGGACCGCGCCGCCGATCCCCAGCCAGGTGCCGACATCGGCCAGTGCCTTCAACGTCCTGCTGCTGCCGGCCTCGGCCCGCCGGGTGATCTCGGCCAGCCGCTGCTCGACGTCCAGGGACGGATCGCGGACCGGGTCGTCGGCATCAGTTGCCTTGTTCAGCAAAGCGGTCAGGCCGACGACGGTCTCCCAACAACCGGTCCGGCCACAGCCGCAGATCCCGCCGGCAGGGGCGACCGGCATGTGCCCGACCTCGCCGCTGAAGCCGTGCCCGCCGCGCAGCAGGTGTCCATCGGTGACCATGCCGCCACCGACACCGACGGCGCCGGTCAGCAGCACGATGTCCTGGACCCGCTCGACCTCGGGATCGGTGGCCGCCTTCATTTCGGAGTACGCCGCCAGCGCCGCGAGGTTCGCCTCGTTGTCCACCCGCACCGGGTACGCCGGATCGCCGAGCCGGTCGCGCATCTCGTCGACCACCGGCACCTCCGCCCAGCCGAGGTTCGGGGCGAGCTTGAGCAGCCCGGTCGCGCTCTGGACCAGACCGGGGACGGCCAGGGTGACGCCGGCGATCTGCCCGCCGCGAGCCAGCACCGCTGCCACCGATTCGCGGATCAGCTCGGCCAGCTGGTCGAGCGTCGTACCGGGGTCGAGGTGGGCGACGTCGAGCGGGACGCGGCGTTCAGTGACGGTCTCGCCGCCGAGGTCGAGGGCGGTGACCGCGAGGTAGTCGACGTTGATCTCGGCGCCGACGCCGCAGACGCCACTGCCGTCGAGCTCGACCAACTGTCCGGGGCGACCGAGCGCACCGGCCTCGGCCTGACCTTCACGGAGCAGACCGCGGTCGACCAGCTCGGCGACCAGGCTGCTGACGGTGGCCTTGTTGAGTCCGGTCTCGGCGGCGATCCGGGCGCGGGAGCGGGAGCCCGCTTCGCGTACGTGCCGCAGGACGACGGACAGGTTGTTCCGCCGGAGCGAGACATGATCGGCGGCGACCACTCCGCTTCCTGGTCGACTGCCTTCGGACAGCGTCATGAGCCCCACCCCTTCTCCCCCGACAGGAGAACCAGCGGCTGTTGTGACGCCGCTCACAGACTTTGTCTGTTGAGCCAACAAACTAAGTACAGCGGAGCTGGCCGTCAAGATGTTGCGGCGAAGTTTCTTCTGCGTGATCAGCCGGTTTCAGTTTGAAATTTGCAAGTTATTCTTCAAATTTTTCATTCGGCCTTGCGCACCGCTGCGCTCGTTTGTACGCTCGCGCCACTCTCCGCAGTCCTGTCCGCCCCCCCTTCAGGAGCCTGCACATGTCTTTGACACGCCGTACATTCCTGGCTGCCTCCGCAGCCACTGCCGCCGCCGGAACCACGGTCGGCACCGCTCTGACCACCTCCGCCGCCACGGTCGCCAGCCCACCTGGTGACGTGGTCGGCAAGATCACCGTCGGCTACCAGGGCTGGTTCGCCTGCGCCAACGACGGCGCTCCGATCAACGGCTGGTGGCACTGGAGCAACAACTGGGGTCAGCCGCCGTCGCCCGGCAACAACGCGCTCGGCAGCTGGCCCGACGTCCGCGACTACACGACGACGTACCAGACGGCGTACTCGAATCTCGGCAACGGCCAGCCGGCCAAGCTGTTCTCGTCGTACGACCAGCAGACCGTCAACACGCACTTCCAGTGGATGCAGCAGAACGGCTGCGACACGGCCGCCTTGCAGCGGTTCAACCCGACCGGCGGCGAAGGGCCGACCCGGGACGCGATGGCCGTCAAGGTCCGGCAGGCCGCCGAGCAGTTCGGGCGCAAGTTCTACATCATGTACGACGCCACCGACTGGACGAACATGCAGTCGGAGATGAAGGCCGACTGGATCAACAAGATGCGGTCGTACACCAGCTCACCGGCGTACGCGAAGCAGAACGGCAAGCCGGTGGTCTGCATCTGGGGCTTCGGCTTCAACGAGCCCAACAAGGCCTTCCCTGCTGCGGTTTGCCTCGATGTCGTGAACTGGTTCAAGGGCCAGGGCTGCTACGTGATCGGCGGGGTGCCGACGCACTGGCTGCCGGGCAACGAGGACTCGCGGCCGGGCTATCTCGAGGTGTACCACGCGTTCAACATGATCTCGCCGTGGATGGTCGGCCGGATCCAGGACGTGGCCGGCGCGGATCACTACTACAACAACGTGAACCAGCAGGACCAGGCCGACTGCAACGCGCACGGGATCGACTATCAACCGTGTGTGATCCCGGGCGATCTGCAGTCCGGGCACCGCCGGCACGGCGACCTGATGTGGCGGCAGTTCTACAACCTCACCCGGGTCGGCGTGCAGGGCATGTACATCTCGATGTTCGACGAGTACAACGAGGGCAACCAGATCGCCAAGACGGCCGAGAGCTCGGCCTGGATCCCCAACGGGTCAGGGATTCGCGCCCTCGACGAGGACGGCACCGCCTGCTCGTCGGACTACTATCTGCGGCTCACCAACGACGGTGGCCGGATGTTCAAGGGGCAGCTCCCACTGACCGCGACCCGGCCGACGCAGCCGATGCCGAGCCAGGGCGCGAGTGGGGTGATCTTCTACCAGCACATCGACTACGGCGGCGCCGCCGGGCAGGCGCTTGCCAAGGGCAACTACACCCGGGCGCAGCTGGCGGCGGCCGGAGTACAGGACAACTGGGCGTCGTCGGTGAAGATCCCGGCCGGCTGGTCGGTGACCATCTACGCCGAGGACAACTTCACCGGCCAGACCTGGACCCGGACGGCCGACACGGCGAACTTCCTCACCTTGTCGCCGAACGCCAACGACCAGTTGACGTCCGTTCGGATCCAGTAACCGCTACAGCAGTTCCAGGCTGTCGGTGGCGAGGGTGATGACCGCGCCATCAAGATGCAAGCGGCAAGCGATGGCGTGGCCGGCGCAGGTGAGCAAGGCAGGGCCGGCCACGTCGACGACCCGGTACGCGACCGGCTGCGTGCAGCGCTCGACGACGGGCTGCTGCTCGCGGTAGCAACCGAGCACGTGACAGGTGACGACCTCGCCGACAGCCATCAGGGTCAGACCGTGGTCCTCGCACATCCCCCAGGTGACGCCACAGGTCTGGCCCTCGCTCGCGGCCAGCCGGATCAGGTTGCCCGCGGTGGTTTCCAGCTCGCCGGCGACGGCCCGGAAGGTGTTGGCCGCCTGGTCGAGATCGCGGCGGAGCTGGCGGGACGCGACCGACTCCGGGAGACCGCGGGTGGCGGCGATCAGGCCTTCGGACAGGGCGATCGCGGCGAGCGCGATCTCGTCGACCTTGACCGGCGTGCCGAAGCCTGACGGCCGAGCTTGCTCGGGGACCGGTGCTGCCTGCGGCGGACCCGCCTGCTGCGGCGTGGTCGGGTCCGGTGGGACGAGGCGACCTTGCGGCATCGCGGCGTACTGACCGTTGGGTGCGGTGCCGTTGGATCCGGGGCCGTAGGGCGGGTGGCCGTTCTGAACGGTCAGTGGTGCCCGGCCGCTCTGGCCGTTGCGTGCTGATCCTTCGGACGCCATCTCGTTCGCACTCCGGTCACTGACCCGCTTGGCCTTCGCCATTCGTTCGCCCCCTGATGATGTGTCTCCCCCGGTGGCCGATCGTGCCATGCCGGTAGGGGGTGCGGCCAGAGCAAATCATCGGGCGTCACGCACGGCTGAACACGCCTTGCGGACAGCAACGATTCGATCCCTCCGGGTTTCGGAATGCCCACCCCCAGCTCACTCGAACCTCGACTTCGGTTCCACGATCCCCACGGTGCCCAGCACCAATCACAGCGAGGGGATTCCACACAGTCCCTTAACACTTCCGGTACTCCGGGTGAAGTTACCCCTGCGTCGCGTGCAGGTGCTCGCGCAGGAAGGCCACCGTGCGAGCCCGGGCAGCCAGCGCCGGATTGCCTGGCGTATCGCGGAGTTCACGGGTGAGAACACTGTGCGCGGCTTTGCCGAAGCCACCCGGATTGCCGGGAGCCGAGTCGAGTTGGATCACCTCGAAGGCGTCGCCGAGATGCTTGCGGAGGGTGGCGAACCGGTCGGCAGGCGCCATCCGGTCGCCACTGAAACGCAGACCGAGCACGCACAACCCGTCGGTGCGCGTCCGCTCGACGATCTGCTCCAGCTCGTCCTGTGACAGACCAGGATCACTCCGCCGGCTCCCGGAGACCGCGAACGGGGTGGACGGCTGACTCATCACCGGCGCGACCACACTCGGCTCGACCGCGGTGGCGAGCGCGAACCCGCCGGTGAAGCACATCCCGATGACGCCGACCCCGCGGCCCGGCGTACGGGTGGCGAGGTCGGCGGCCACCGCACGCAGGTACGCCGTGATCGGCCGGTTGGCATCCAGCGCGAACGCCCGGAACTCCGCGGTCACGCACATCCGGGCCACCACGCCGAGCGTGTAGCCGGTGGTGTCGTCCTTCCCCGGCGTCCCGAACGGCGACGGGATCACCACGGTGAAACCCTCGTCCACCAGGTGATCCGCCAGCCCGAGCACCGCCGGAGTGATTCCGGGGATCTCCGGGATCAGGACCACGCCGGGTCCGCTGCCCTTCTCGTAACAGTCGTAGGTGAGTCCGCCGCCCGAGAACGGAGCCTTCGCCCAGCCGGACAGGGTGGACGTCGGTGCGGAATCAGTCATCCGTGAGGTCTCCTCGAGCAGTCGGACCCCAAGCCTAGAGTTGGTCGTCGAGGTCCTCGACCAACTCGCGGATCTCGACCATGCCGACGGCGCTGACCGGGTGCTGCGCGGCGATCTCGATCGCCTCGTCCAGGTCGCGGCAGTCGATCAGGTCGAAGCCGCCCATCTGCTCCTTCGACTCGGCGAACGGTCCGTCCGTCGTCACGAGCTTCCCGGTCTGCCGACTCACCCCGACCGACTCCGCGAGCGGTCGAAGCGCGGCGCCCTCCCGGCGTACTCCGCGCTCGGTCATCTCCCGCACCCATGCGTCGGTGGCGGCGATCATCTCCGCGGGCACCCCACCCGAGTAGTCGACGTCCGGCCTGATCAGCAGCAGGTATTTCATGGTTTCTCCTCAAGCGTCGATGCGTCTTCGACTGGTACGTCGGAGTCCGGGCCGCCGTCTCGACAAAACCCCGGTCAGGGCGCGTAGTGCTGGACGGCGCCGCCGCGGGAGAGGTCGACCAGGGTGTGGGCGACCGCTCGGGCCTCGGCGAGGATGTCGCTGAGGTCGGCGGTGACGAGCTCGCGGTCACGGACCACTATGTTGCCATCGACAACTACCGTGACGACGTCCGAGGCGCGGGTGGAGTAGACCAAGGCCGCGCGGGGGTCGTGCAAGGGCTGGTTGTGGGGTCCTGACAGGTCGAGTAGCGCGAGGTCCGCGCGGCGGCCGGGCTCGATCGCGCCGAGGTCGTTGGGAAGGCCTGCGGCTGCGGCGCCTCCTCGGGTGGCCAAGCGGAGGGTGTCCGAGACTGTCATCCACTCGGCGCTCTGTTCGCGCTGCTTCTGGGTGAGTGCCAGCAGGCGCAGGGATTCCCAGACGTCGAGCGTGTTGTGGACGGCGGCTCCGTCGGTGCCTACGCCTACTGGGATGCCGGCATGTTGGAGCTGCTTGATGGGAGTGGTGGATCCCATCGCGAGCTTCAAGTAGACCTTCGGGCAGGCGGCGACCGTCGTACGGGCTGCGTGGTTGGCCAGGATCCGGAAGTCGGAGTCGGTGAGGCCGCAGCCGTGGGCGATCAGGGCTCCGGCGTCGAGCACGCCGGTGCGCTCGAGGATCTCGATCGGGGTCGCACCGTGGCGGTCCTGCGAGGAGCGGGTCTGCTCGGCGGTCTCGGCTGCGTGGAGGTGGATGCGGAATCCTTCGGCGCGCGCGACTTCCGCAGTACGGGCCAGGTCTTCGTCGGTGACCGTGTACGGCGCGTGCGGGCCGAGGCTGGCGGTGATGCGCGGTACGTCAAGGGCTCGGATGTCTCGCGCTGCCTGGTACGCCGCTTCGCGTCCGTCGGCGCCGGTGGACGAGAAGAAGGTCGGCGCGAGATCAGCGCGGATGCCGGTCTCCAGCGCGGCTGCGGCGATCTGGTCGGCGTGGAAGTAGTGGTCCACGAAGGTGGTGACCCCGGCCAGCAGCATCTCGGCGCAGGCCAGCCGCGCGCCGACCCGGACCCGCTCGGGCGTCAGGTTCGTCTCCATCGGCCAGATCTTGCGGTTGAACCAGTCGTCGATCGACAGGTCCTCGGCCGCCCCGCGCATCATCACCATCGGGCTGTGCGTGTGCGAGTTGACCAGCCCCGGCACGGCGATCAGCCCGGTCGCGTCCAGCTCCTCGACGTCCGGCTCGGCCTGGTATGCCCTGGTCGGCATCACCTCGTCGATCACGCCGTCCTCGGTCACGATGTCCTGGTACTCGTCGACCCTGCACTCCCCCTGCGCCGGCACCACCAGCACGGAGCAGTTCCTGATCACCAACCGCGCCATCATTCCTCCGCTCTCGGTCTGACCAAGCTACTAGTGTTCGGGGATGGTGTTCTGGCAGTTGACTATCGATGCGAACGATCCTCCGAAGCTGGCGAGCTTCTGGCAGCAGGCGCTCGGCTATCAGCCGGCGCCACCCGCGGGGGTGGAGACGACCTGGTGGGCGCACTACCGCGGACGGCTGGGCGACCGGACTGAGTTCCCCGACCGCCTCTTCGACCCGGCGGGGCTGGGGCCGGCGATCTGGTTCCAGCAGGTGCCGGAGGGGAAGGCAGGCAAGAACCGCCTGCATCTCGACCTGTATCCGACCGCACGCGACAACTCGCTGACCCAGCAGCGCCGGATCGAGCTGGTGGATGCCAAGGTCGCCGAGCTGGTCGCGTTAGGGGCGACCGTGCAGCATCGCGTCCGCGAGGACGATCCGGCGGACCCGGAGTACTACGTGGTGCTCCAGGATCCCGAGGGCAACGAGTTCTGTGTCAGCTGAGGCCGGTCAGTAGAAGGTCGCGCCGTCGGTGAGCTCCCGAAGGGCGTCGAGGTGACCGAGGTGGCGAGCGGTCTCCTCGATCAGGTGTCCGATGATCCAGCGAAGCGACACCAACTCCAGGCCTTCGGGCGCCCAGGCTTCGAGCTCGTCCAGTTGATGGGCCGCCACGATCTGGCGGGATCTGTCGCACTGGGCGTCGTAGTCGTCGAGCAGGTGGGCAAGTGGCGCCATCGGAGGAGCTGGGAGCTCCAACGGGTCTTCGGTGTAGAGGTCGCGGGCACCGAGAAAGCTGACCTCGAACCAGGCCAGCTCCACCCAGCGGAGGTGTGCGACGACCGTCGCGATCGTCATCCGCGGCGATGCGGGCAGCAGCGCCAGGCGCGCCTGCTCGTCGTCCAGGTCTTGGCACTTCAGCCGTACTGTCTGTCGCTGCCAGTCGAGCAAGCCAGCCAGCATCTCCCGCTCGCCCGCGTCGCCGGGTGGTCGTTGCCGGGTCATCGGATCACCTCGTTGCTGTTGAAGAACTCGGCGGCCAGCGGCACCGCCGCGTCACGATCGTAGGGGTCGTCGTCGTGCGCGTTGCTGATCAGCAGCAGGTGGATCGCCCGGTACATCAGCAGCAGCTCGGGCGGGTAGCCGAACCGGTCGGTCAGGACCGCATCGAAGTCGGCCTCGATCGCGCGGAGATCAGGCGACCAGAGGCTGAACATCGTCCCGGCAGACGCCGCGTCGTACGCCGGATCGCCGGCCATGGTCAGCAGCCCAAAGTCGAGCACGGTCACCGGGCGGAGCTGCTCGTCCACCATGATGTTGCCGGCCGTGACGTCACCGTGCACGAGCTGTGCGTCGGGCTGCTTCGTCGAGCGGAGCAGCTTGAGGAGTCTTGCCAGCTTGGTGTCGAAATCGTCGATCACCGGGCGTAGCTGGTCTTTGAAGCGGTCGACGCGGCGCAGTACCAGGGCTTCGAGAGCATCCTGCCACGTGAGGCCTGGCTGCCTGAAGGGTGTCGATTCGTTGAGGACGCCTAGATCTTTCAGCTCAGGCGAGGCGGACACTGTGGACAACTCGGCGAGTACGTCGACGATGCAGTCGCGTGCCCTCGACCAGCCTGCCTCGCCGAACTCAGGCGCGACGGTGTGGAGCGGTACGCCGGGCAGCTCGGTCTCGATGGTGGCGTGCCAGCGTGGGCCTCGCCGGATCTCGAGGATCTCCGGCGTACGAAAGCGCCGGTCATCAGTAGTTGCCCGTGGTGCCGAGCTCGTCGAAGTGAACCATCCGCGGATCGTCGGGATCGCCACCTGCCTGTACGACGAATTCGCGCGCCGCCGGGAGCCGCCCGTACTGCGGGTTGAGCGTGCCGGCCAGGCTGCGATGCATCAACGCGAAGTCGATGTACGGGTCGCCGAGACCTAGGCGGCTCAGATCGAGCAAGCCGCTGAACCGCAGCGTGCTGGGGTCGACGAAGACGTTCGGGGCGCAGTAGTCGCCATGGGTCACGGCTCCCCTGGCTCCCGGGTAGGGCGAGTCGAACGGGCACTCGGTCAGCGCATGGAGCTGCCGGATCCCGTCGGCGATTGCAGCCAGTACTGCGGGACGCTCCGCGGCTGCCCAAGGCTGCGAGGCATCGCGACCAGCTAGCTCGGTGGTGAGCATCCACTCGGTCTGCTCGTCTTCCCCACGGTCCAGGATTCGCGGGCAGGGGATGTGCGTCGTCCCGAGCCAACTGAGCCGATCGGCTTCCTCCGCGACTCCCGGTCCTGCCTTGTAATACAAGACCTCGCTTCGACGCTCCAGCCGCACGACAGACGCATCGGAGAAGCCGAGCTCGATCGTCGCAGCGCTGCCGGCATCGAACCGATCCATCAGACTCTGGAGATTCACTCACCGAAGGTTACGGCGCAGCCGCGCTTCGGGCCTTCCATTTACAGCGCGGTGCCCCGCTGTGCTGCAAGGCTGCTGCTCATGAGCGAACGGCTAAGAGTGGCGGCAGTGATCCAACGCGGCAACCAGGTCCTGATGGTCCGCGAACGGGTGCAGACCGAGCCCGGCCGGCACGACGGACCGGAGTACTGGACTCTGCCCGGCGGTGGAATCGAGCCGGACGAGGAGCCGGCGGTCGCCGTACGCCGGGAGGTACTGGAAGAGGTCGGGCTCGAAGTCACGGCCGCCCGTGAGGTCGCACGCATCCCCTACCCGTCCGGCCTCACCACGGTCTTCCGCGTCGAGGTCGCTGACGGCGAGCCAAGGCTTGGGGTCGATCCGCTCGACTGCGACTGCCCGCGGATGGTCGGGCTGGATTGGGTCGAAGCGCCTTCGCTGGAGAGTCAGCATGGTGGCTCGCCGGTGCCGTTGCTCGTCTACTGCTGGTGACCTGGGGCTAATTCCGGTGACGCCGGCGGGCATCCCCGCGACAATGAGTGACGTGGAAGAGGTCGAGGTCGTCGTTGCCCATAGCGAGCGAGTCACCCTGCGCGTCGGTGACGTGTTCCTGAAGATCGACTCCAATCAGACGAACATCGACGTCGAGGTCGAGGCGATTGCCCTCGCGCCGGTCCCGACACCGGAGATCCTCTGGCGAAAGCCGCCCGTACTCGCGATCGCCGCCGTACCCGGCACGGCGCTCGGCGTTCTCGGCGAACCGTCGACCGCATCGCCCGAGGCGTGGGCCGCGGCAGGTGCTGCCATCCGAACGCTGCACGACGCGCCACTACCGCCATGGCCCGCGCGGAGAACCCGCGCCGAGATCGAAGCCCGCCTGGACGCCGAATGCGAATGGCTCATCACCAGCGGCGCGCTCCCCCGCGACCTGGTGACGCGCAACCGCGAGATCGCCGAGCTCGCGCTTCGATCCCCCTGGACGCCGGTGTTCGCCCATGGGGATCTGCAGATCACCCACGTGTTCGTCGACGGCGACAAGGTCACGGGCATCATCGACTGGTCGGAGGCGAGCCAGGGCGACGCGATGTTCGACCTCGCCACCTTGACGCTCGGCCACGAGGAACGCCTCCCCCAGGTCGCCGCCGGCTACGGTCTCGACCGGGTCGACGTCGAGGTGGTCCGCGCGTGGTGGTCGTTGCGCAGCCTGAGCGCGTCTCGCTGGCTGATCGAGCATGGCTTCGATCCGGATTCGCCGGGGTGCGAGTTCGACGTACTGCGTTCGCGGATGTGAGCTGCTGTTTTCAGGTGTTGGGGCGCACGTGGCCCGTGCAGAGATACAGCGAGTTGCGCAGCGTGTATTTGCCTTCAGCAAGCATCGGCTGAGCGGCGTCGACCACCGCGCGGTGTACCTCAGGGAGGCGACTGGCGCTGGAGCTGGGGCCGCTTTGTTCGCCGGGGATCACGGCGCGGAGTAGGTCGTCGATCCCCGCCGCGCTCCAGGTCGTCGGAACGAGCCGGCTGCGGACATCTTCCAGGCCCGCTTCCCGGCACAGCTCGGCCAGCCCTCCATCACGACGCAGCGGCCCTCCGTCACCGAAAGCCGGCCCACCCGCCGCGGCAGCCGCTTGCTCGAGAACATCAAGGTCATTGCCCACATCGTCAGCCCACAGCGCGATCGCCACTTGACCGTCTGTCTTGCAGACTCTCATCAGCGCGGCAAGAGCCTCATACACATCCGGGGCGAACAGCAACGCATTCACGGAGACGACCAGGTCGAACTCCTCCTCCGCCCACAGAAGATCCGGCAGCCCACCGAGCCGAATGTCGCAGTCCGGCAGGCGTTCGCGCGCCAGGTCGACCATCTTCGGCGCTGGGTCGATACCAGCCGCTGTGACGCCGTCCGCCTGCGCCGCAGCCAGCAGACCGCCCGCACCGCAGCCGACATCGAGCAGCCGAACTCCGGGCCCAAGGCGCGCTTCATCGGCAATAGCGGCATAGACCTGCGCCGCGACACCATCCCAAGTGAGCGCCCAGTCATCAGCCAACAGCGACCACTTCTGAGCCGCCCCACCCGGCAGGCCGGCCTCACCACCGTCGGACGCACTCATCTCCGACCGCCACCACTCATCATGCCGACCGACACTAGCCCCTCCTCCTCAGCCCAACTGTCACTGAAAGCTACCCCAAACCGACGGGAACATATGTTCGATTGTCGGCTATAGTGGCCACATGGCTGCTGACCTTCAGGCCTCTCTACTGGACGCGTTCGAGGATCCCGCGCTGGGATCGCTCGACGGAATCCGGCGGACCGAGCTGAGCCAAGGCGCGTGGATCGACGTCCTGCCCCGCTGGCTGACCGGCGCGGACCAGGTCTACGAACGCCTGGCCGCCGACGTCCCATGGCGCGAAGAACGCCGCCAAATGTACGACCGAGTGGTCGACGTCCCCCGCCTGCTCTGCTTCTACGGCGAATCCGAAGACCTCCCCCTACCGATCCTCGACGACGCCCGCGACCAACTGAGCGAGCACTACGCAGGTGAACTAGGCGAACCGTTCCGCACAGCCGGCCTCTGCTTCTACCGAGACGGCCGCGACTCCGTCGCCTGGCACGGCGACAAGATCGGCCGCGGCAACCGCGAGGACACCATGGTCGCAATCCTCTCCGTCGGCGAACCCCGAGTCCTGGCCCTACGCCCAAAACCCGGCGCCTCCACCGGCCCAGTCAGCTCAACCATCCGCTACCCCCTGGGCCACGGCGACCTGATCGTCATGGGCGGCACCTGCCAACGCACCTGGGAACACGCCATCCCCAAATCCTCCGGCCGCATCGGCCCCCGAATCAGCATCCAGTTCCGCCCCCGCGGCGTCCGCTAACAGGCCGGACCACCACCTGGAATCGCGACTCGCGATAACCGCTCGAGCAACTGGCCCAATACCAGGCGCCAAGCATTCCCAGTGCCGAGACGGCTGCCGAGCGAGCCCATCGCGATCTACGGCGACGCCGGATGCTGCGCCTGAATCGCGACGATCCTCCGCGTCCCCTCGGGGCGAAGACCAGGTGGGGGGCGGCTGGTTGGCCGAGGGATCGTGCGTTGCCCGCTCGCCGTTCGAAAGTTGCGGGTCGGCGTACCGCGGTCGGAGCACTGCGTCGGCGTTGGACGGACCGCAGTCGGCAGTCGGCAGTCGGCAGTCGGCAGTCGGCAGTCGGCAGCAACGTACTGGGTCGGGCGGTCGGCAGCAACGTACTGGGTCGGGCGGTCGGCGGTCGACGTACTGCGGTCAGTGTCGGCGTACTGCGACAACCCGCCGGCCAGCCCAGGAACGCGTTGCCCGACGACAAACCAGGAAGCACGCCAACCCAGTGGGGGAACGACCCAAGAGCCCGGCGATGACAACGGCTAGCTGGGAGCCTTCCCCCCGCATCGCGTGGCAAGCGCGGATAGCACTGCAGTACAGCTCCGCACAGCCAGCATGGTGGGACGGGCTGACGGGCTGACGGGCTGACGGGCTGACGGGCTGACGGGCTGACGGGCTGACGGGCTGACGGGCTGACGGGCTGACGGGCTGACGGGC
>NZ_JBFBNQ010000005.1:409209-854114 GCF_040687575.1 Kribbella sp. NPDC056861
AGACGGGCTGACGGGCTGACGGGCTGACGGGCTGACGGGCTGACGGGCTGACGGGCTGACGGGCTGACGGGCTGACGGGCTGACGGGCTGACGGGCAAAGGTAGCGCCGCGTCGCTCGTCAGTTGGCTGCGGACACATCGCAGTACGGAGATGTGTGGATGGCAGAGCCGTACGCGAAACGTGGAGGAGCAACCGCAGTACCGCCTGGCGCGGCCGACCGGGTTCCGGGAAATCTGCCCCCGTACTGCGATGCACAGCGGGCGCATCCGAGGCAGGCGACGCATGGCTAGTCATCCTGGCTGTGGCTCGCAGTACGGCGATACAAGATACGTACAGGCTGCGCCGCAGCACTGCGATGGGTGGCAGGCGTGGATGGCAACGCAGTACTCGCGGGTGACACGGCAGTATTCAACCGATAGACGGGCAGCGGTACGGCGTTGTGCGGCCGGCTCAGATCTCGGCGTAGTACGGCGATGCGCTCAAGACGGAGCGGAGATCACACGGCTGGGTGGCGATTGCGAAGTGGCGACGCAGTACTGCGTCGCCACGCAGGCGCAGATGCATCCGCAGTACGACGGCACAGGAACACGTATCGGCCGCCTTACGGCGTCACGTGGTCAGCGCAAGTGGGTCGTGCAGCAGTCGACCGGTCGGTCGATGCCGATGGCGCGCAGTACGGCGTGGTCTGCGCAGTACGGCGTTGAGTGATCTACGTGGATGGAGCTCGAGCAATTGGCTAACTTGCCGGCGTGGATGTCGCGGTATGGCGTTGTGGTGAGCGCGGAAGGGGGCAGGCCGCGCACGCCCAGGTGATAGGTGCCGATGAAGTGCGTGCGGCGTCGGGCGGGGGGTAGCGCGGGTTGCAGGTGTCACCAAGCCCAGACGCAGGTGTGGCGGACTTAGGTGCGGAACGGCCGGGTGCGATCCGGGCGGTGGGCTGGCCGCGAGCAGTTGGCAGGCGCGAAGGCGCAGTACAGCCGTTGCGTGGCGAGTGCGATGGCGTAGTACTGCCGTTGCGTGGCAAGCGTGGTGGCGCAGTACGGCGTTGTTCGGTGGACGTGGGTAGTGGGCGCACTACAACCTCGTATGGAATGCGTGGCTGGGCGGGGTACGCGGCTAGGTGGCAGAGGTGGATGACGACGCGGTACTGCGTAGCTCGGCGTGGGAGGATCGCGACGCAGTACGGCGTTCGTTTGGCTTGAGCGGCTGGGTAGACGGCTGCGTGGTGGACAGTGGCGCGGTACTGCATGCCTGATCCCCGCATGAGCTCCCGCCGCCGCAGCCCGGCAGGGTGGGTGGCGGCGGTATGGCCGTTAGGTGGCCGGAGCGGAAGTCGACGCGGTAGGCCGTCGTGTGGTGGAGGTGGATGCGGCGGACGCAGCGGGGGCCGCTGGGGCGACGGAGGCGACGGAGCCGACAGTTTCCGACGGCGAGCCGGGGTTCGTTGGACTGGTGACGGGACGCGGATCTGGCAGGGCTGGTCTGTAGAGATGCGTCGGCGTGGCTATGTAGAACGCCAGCAGATGGATCCCCGCTGTTTGGCAGGTGTGCTGGGCAGCCTGGAGCCAGGCTTGGTCGGAGGTTGGGTCGTGGGTGGGGCGGCCCAGGGCTAGGAGTAGGGCGCCGTCGGGGCGGAGTTGTAGGGCTGGGATGAGTGGGGCGAGGGCTTTGGCGCACGACTTGGGTGAGGTGAGGGGGGCGTTTTCGGGGAGGTCGAGGTGGATGGCGGCCAGGAAGCGGGCTTGGGCGTCGCAGAGTAGGGCTGAGAGGACGCCGTGGCGGCGGTCGCCTACCGAGACGTAGAGGTCTACGACGTTGGTGGCGAGGGTGGGGTCGGTGAGTGGGAGCTGGAGCCAGTTCGGGGGGAGGTCGGTGAAGGTCATACCTAGAATGTGCCGTTGCCAGACGGGCTATTTGAGGTTGTCCACAGGGCAGTTTGGAGTTGGGCCACGAAGCCGGACAGCTGGATAATTGGCCCAGATGATTGAGGCGGAAGTGGATCTGACTGGTGGGCCGGTGGGCTCATAGGCTCTACGTATCGAGAGCCAAGGGAGACTGAGATGACCACCACCAACACCACCACCAGCACCGCGAAGTTCCTGCCGCCGGCGGGTACTGCTCGCAATCTGGCGTTCGCGCAGCTGGCCAACTCGGTGGGTGATGGCGCGTTCATCGTCACCTCCGCGCTCTTCTTCACTCGGGTGGTCGGGCTCTCCACCGCGCAGGTCGGGCTGGGGCTCACGATCGCTTGGCTGGTCGGCTTCCTGACCGGGGTTCCGCTGGGCAACCTGGCCGATCGCAAGGGGCCGCGTGGAGTCGCCATTCTGCTGGCGATCGCCACCGCGGTGTCGGTCGGTTCGTTTCTCTTTGTTCGCAGCTTCCCGCTCTTCCTGATCGCCGCGATCGCCTACGCGAGTAGCCAGACCGGGCTCACCGCCGCGAGGCAGGCTCTGCTTGCCGGGCTGGTGCAGCCGGCCGAGCGCACTCGCATTCGCGCCTTTCTCCAGGCAACGGTCAACGCTGGTCTCGCCGTCGGCGCCGCGTTGGGCGGACTCGCCCTCAAGTTCGACACGGCACCGGCGTACCTGACGGTCTTCGCGATCGACGCGGCCAGCTTCCTCGTCGCCGCAGCGCTGATCCACCGGGTCCCCACGGTCAAGGCAGTGACGCTCCGGGTCGCCGGTGAGCCGCGGTTGGCCGTACTGCACGATCGCCCGTACGCCGTACTCGCGCTGCTCAACGCGATCATGCTGATGTTCATGCCGCTGCTGAGCCTGGTCGCGCCGCTGTGGATCGTCGAGCGCACCAACGCACCGGGCTGGGTCGTCGCCTCGCTGCTGATCATCAACACCATCGGCGTCACGCTGTTCCAGGTGCGGATCGCTCGCGGCGTCACCAACCTCCGCACGGCGACTCGCTCGGTCCGCTTCGCCGGCGTCGCGATGCTGGCGGCCTGCGGAGTCTTCGCCCTCTCCGCCATCGGGATGACGCCCGCCGTCGCGGCCGGAGTACTGGCTGTCGCTGCGGCGCTGCTGACCTTCGGCGAGATGAAGCTGGCCTCCGGTGCCTGGGAGATCAGCTTCGGCCTGGCGCCTGCGGACAAGCAGGGGCAGTACCAGGGCTTCTTCGGTACCGGTCCGGCAGTGGCCCGGATGCTCGGCCCGGCGCTGCTGACCACGCTGGTACTGGGCTGGGGCCCGGTTGGCTGGATGATCGTCGGAGCGCTGTTCCTGGGGACCAGTGTGGTGACTGGTCCCGCCGTACGATGGGCAGCACGGACTCGGTCCACCGGCCTGGCGATCGAGCCGTCGCTGGCAGAGGAGCGCGCCGCCTGATGGACATCACCGGACTGGTCGAGATCACCTCCGAAGAAGAGCTGCGCGAAGTGGTTCCGGCGCCGAACCAGACCGTCGTCGACAAGGTGCGCAAGGACCTCCACGAGCTCGACAAGGAATGGCTCGCCCAGTCCCAGTTCTGCCTGGTCGCCACCTCCGCCGCTGACGGCAGCTGCGACGTCTCCCCCAAGGGCGACCCGGCCGGATTCACCAAGGTGCTGGACGACAACACGATCGCGATCCCCGAGCGGGCCGGCAACCGGCGCATCGACGGCTTCCTGAACATCGTCAGCAACCCGCAGGTCGGCCTGATCTACCTGATCCCGGGCCGCGGCGAGACGCTCCGGATCAACGGCCGGGCCCGGATCATCAAGGAAGCGCCGTTCTTCGACGACATGATCGTGAAGGGCAACCGGCCGCAGCTGGCGTTGCTGGTCGAGATCGACGAGATCTTCCACCACTGCTCGAAGGCGTTCCTGCGTTCGCAGATCTGGAAGCCGGAGACCTGGAACCCGGAGGCGATGCCGAGCCGGGCTCAGATCGCCAAGGCGCTCGATCGCCGGGATGCCGACCTGGCCGAGCTGGAGAAGTACTACGGGACCAGCTACGAAGAAGGCATCTACAACGTCAAGTACTGAGCCCGCCGGGCGATCGCCTGTACTGCGTGCGCCGGGTGATCGCCGTACCGCGCAGGGAGCAGTACGACGTACTCCGTGGCGACGATGACACCTGGCCGTCCGGGCCTCTACGGTTCGTAGGGTGACTACCAGTGAGCCGACGGCCGGCACCCGCTTGAGGCGGTTGGCGTTGCCCGCTGTCATCTCGGTGATCGCCGTGTTCGGGTCGTTCGGCTCGTCCAACAACCAGGAGGGGCGGCGGCACGGCGACTGGTTGATGGTCGTGCTGGTGCTGATCGGCTCGGTAGCGCTCTACTGGTTGCGCAGCCACCCGATCCCGGTGCTGTGGGCAACAGTCGGCTCGACGCTCGTGTACATGCTGATGCTGTACGGCTATGGGCCGGTGATCTTCAGCTTCATCATCGCTGTCTTCACAGTGATCCGGACCGGGCATCGACTGGCTGGGTGGGCCGGCATTGTTGCCCTGTACGCCGGGCACGTGCTGGGGAGGCTAGTGCTCGGCATCAACGAGCAGGGCGTCTACCAGGTGCTGCTGGTCGGCACCTGCTTCGTAGTACTGGGTTTCACGGCCGAGCTGTTCCGGGGGCACAGGGAGCGGGTGATGGCGGCCGCCAAGACCCGGCAGGAGGCGGAGCTGCGGCAGGCCGGCGAGGAGCGGCTGCGGATTGCGCAGGAGTTGCACGACGTAGTGGCGCACCACATCTCGCTGATCAATGTGCAGGCGTCTACTGCCCTGCATCTGGTCGACAGGCAACCGGAGCAGGCCGGCCCGGCGCTGGCTGCGATCAAGGACGCCAGCAAGGAGGCACTGGTCGAGCTGCGCTCCATTGTCGGCGTACTGCGTCAGTCGGACGAGTCGGCGCCTCGGCAGCCGATCGCTGGGCTGGAGCGGCTGGACCAGTTGATCAGCCGGACGTCGATGGCCGGGCTGGAGGTGCATGCGGTCGTGCATGGTGAGCCGCGGGCGCTGCCGACCGGGTTGGATCGGGCGGCCTTCCGGATCGTCCAGGAGTCGCTGACCAACGTCGTACGGCATGCGTCGGCTTCGTCAGCGACTGTGCGGATCCAGTACGGCGAGGAGTCGCTGGTGGTGCAGGTGGATGACGACGGGACCTCGCTGGCGGGGGCACCTGTTGAGGGGAACGGAATTGTTGGCATGCGGGAGCGGGCGACGTCTTTGGGTGGGACGTTGACCGCTACCCGCACTCCTGCCGGAAGCCTCAGAGTTACCGCAACTCTTCCTCTTTAGTTACCCGGTAGACGGACGTGGCCCGGGTTCAGCTCGGCGACTGTGGCTACGCCTAGGAGGGCCATGGTGCGGCGGACTTCTGCGGTGAGGATCTCGGTGGCGCGGGTGACGCCGCGTTGGCCGCCGGCCATCAGGCCGTAGAGGTAGGCGCGGCCCACCAGGCAGGCGTCGGCGCCCAGAGCCAGGGCGGCGACGATGTCGGCACCGCTCATGATGCCTGTGTCCAGGTAGATCTCGGCGTCGGTGCCGATCGCCTTGCGGACCTCGGGGAGGATGCGGAGCGGGGTGGGCGCCCGGTCGAGTTGGCGGCCGCCGTGGTTGGACAGGACGATCGCGTCGGCGCCGGCGTCGACCACCCGGCGGGCGTCGTCGACGGTTTGGATGCCCTTGATGATGAGCGGGCCGTCCCAGATCGAGCGGAGCCAGGTGAGGTCGTCGATGGTCATCGTCGGGTCGAACAGCTGGTTCAGCAGGTCGGCGACCGTGCCCTGCCAGCTGGACAGCGACGCGAAGGTCAGGGGGCGGGTGGTGAGCAGGTTGGCCCACCAAGCCGGGTGCATGGAGGCGTCGAGGACTGTCTTGACCGTCAGCGACGGCGGGATCGTGAAGCCGTTGCGGACGTCACGCAGGCGCGCGCCGGCAACCGGTACGTCGACGGTCAGCATCAGCGCTTCGTACCCGGCGGCGGCCGAGCGCTTGACCAGGTCCTCGCCTGCTTCGCGGTCCTTCCAGACGTAGAGCTGGAACCACTTGCGCGCGTCCGGCGCCGCGGCGGCGACGTCCTCGATGGACGTGGTGCCCATCGTGGAGAGCGCGTACGGGATGCCGACGTCCTGCGCGACCTTGACCACGGCGCTCTCACCCTCGTGGTTCATCATCCGGGTGAAGCCGGTCGGCGCGAACGCGAACGGCAGCTCCGAGCGCTTGCCGAGGATCGTCGTACCGAGGTCGATGTCGGAGACGTTGCGCAGGATCGACGGCTGCAGCTCCATCTCGGCGAACAGCTGCCGGGCCCGGCCCAGGCTGATCTCGGACTCCGCGGCGCCGTCGGTGTAGTCGAAGACCGAACGCGGCGTACGGCGCTTGGCGATCGCGCGCAGGTCGGCGATCGTGAGCGCCTTCTCCAGCCGGCGGTCGGTCGAGTTCAGGGTGACCGGCTTGGGCCGCAGCAGGGGCTTGAGCTCGGACCAGCGGGGTATCTGGCGTTCCGTCATCGGGCGTCCCTCGGCAGGTGAACTGTGTGGTCGGACCACAGCATAGTCTGTGGTCCGACCACAGGGCTACACTCGCGTCTGTGACGAACAGGCCTGTGAAGAACTACGAGCTGGTTTTGAGCTGGGTCGAGGCGGAGCTCGCGGCCGGGCGGTTGCGGCTCGGCGGGCGATTGCCGGGAGAGCGCTCACTGGCGGAGCAGCTCGGGATCAGCAGGCCGTCGGTGCGGGAAGCCGTGCGGGTGCTGGAGGCGATGGGGATCGTCCGGACGTCGACCGGGTCGGGGCCGGAGGCGGGCGCGGTGATCGTTGCCGAGCCGGCGGCGCCGTTGACGGCGTTGCTGCGGTTGCATCTGGCTACTGATCATCTGCCGATGGGTGACATCGTGCAGACGCGGGTGCTGCTGGAGTCGTGGACGGCGCGGGAGGCTGCGCGCCAGGTGGGCGGCGGGGGTGGTGCCGCCGGGGGTTCGGGGCACGGCGCGGGCGGCACTGATGCCGCGGACGGCGCTGGTGGAGTGCCTGGTGGCGACTTGGTGGTGGCTGATGAGCTGCTTGACCGGATGGATGATCCGGGGCTTACCCCGGAGGAGTTTCATCTGCTGGATGCGGAGTTCCATGTCGCGCTATCGGCATTGGCGGGGAATGTGCTCATCGCGGCGGTGATGTCCTCGCTGCGTACTGCGATTCACGGGTATGTGCTGGCCGCAGTACCGAATCTGGCGGATTGGGATGCGACGGCGGTGGGGTTGCGGGCCGAGCATCGGGCGATCGTGGGGGCGATTCGGGCGGGTGCGGGTGATGACGCGGCGGCGTTGATCACCGCTCATATCGAGGGGTTCTATCGGGCGGCTCAGCTGCGTTAGGGGCGGGCTGTTCCGCCGATGAAGGGGATCTTGAGCAGGCCTGGGGCGGTATAGCGGTCGAGGGCGACGTCGCTGAAGGCTGCGTGGATCGCGGGGGCGATGTCGCGGCTGGGGTCGCAGCCGCGGTCGACGATGCGGTTGATCGGGGCGATCAGGCGTTGCATACGGAGGAGAGCGCTCCCCGGTGGTGCTGCTACGTGTTCGAGGAAGACGAGGCGGCCGCCGGGTTTCAGGACGCGGCGGATCTCGGCCAGTGCTTCGGTGAGGTCGTCGACGGAGCAGAGGACGGCTGTGGACAACACGGCGTCGAAACTTGCTGAAGGCAACGGAATTGCTTCGGCCCGGCCGGCGACGACCTGATGTTCGCGCCCGGCTGCGGCGGCGCGGGTGAGAGCGCGGCGGGTTCGGGCGTGGGGCTCGAGGCCGGTCCAGGCTACGTCGGCCGGGAGCAGAGCGAGATTGGCGCCTTTGCCGGCGCCGATCTCCAGGACCTTGCCGGACAGAGTGGAGATCAGCGTGCGTTTGCAGGCTTGGTAGCCGGGCCATTCATTCACTAGGGCCTCCTTGGTGAGGCGGTGGTGCGGCGGAGACCGAGGATCACGACGGTACCGACCAGGAGGTGCAAGGAGGCCAGGCCGAGTTTCGCGCCGGTGCCGATGCCGCTGGTTAGTGGGCTGCCTAGGGAGAGAGTGCAGCAGATCAGGGCGGTGATGGTCCAGGCCTTGCGGGCGGCGGTGGTGTTGCGTTCGAGGATGGCTAGGAGGGCCCAACCGCCCAGGGACATGGCCAGGGAGGCGATCAGGACCGAGACGGCTCCGATGTGGATCGTGCCGCCTTGTTCGGCTGTCAGGTCGACGTCGAAGGCCTGGGTGAGGACGGTCCACCAGATCAGGGCCGCGACGGTGGTGAGGGCTGCGACTGCGAGTCGGTTGCGGGTCATGGGGCAAGACTCGGAGAGAGCGCGATCTCGGCGCATCGGCCGGGTGGCTGGGCTGCCCTGGCCGCAAGTCTGCGCGGTACAGACTTTGGTCGGTGGTGGTGACTGGCCGCCCGGCCTAGTCTCAGCGGCATGGAAGAGATCTGCAGCAGGTCGCGGCCGAGCCGCTCGGCGAACGTGATCGCTGTGTGCGCCGTCGGAGCACTCTCGGCCCTGACGATCTTCGGCCGGCACTCGAACGGTCTCCAGACCGGCTGGCTGCTGCTCGACATCGCCGTCGCGATCGTTGCCTGCGGCCTCATCCCGGTACTGTCCCGCCATCCGGTCATCGGCGCGCTGGCGCAAGCCGCACTGACAGCGCTCTCCCCCGCCGCCACCCCACCGTCAACAGTTGGCACCCTGACCGTCGCTCAGCGTTGGCCACTCAAGACAGCCGCTCTCGTCGCCTTGGCGGGAGTGGCCGGGCATCTCATCCAGGGCCTCTGGCGACCGATCCAAGGCCTCGACCTGCTCTGGTACTTCGTGCTCGACGTCGCGGTGCACGCCGCGCTGCTCGGCTGGGGTCAGTGGGTCCAAGCACGCCAGCAACTGCTCAGCTCGCTGCGAGAACGCGCTCTCCGAGCCGAGAACGAGCAAGGCCGCCGAGTCGCCGAGGCCCGCACACTCGAGCGCACCAAGATGGCACGCGAGATGCACGACGTACTGGCGCACCGGTTGTCCCTGCTCGCGACGTACGCCGGTGCGCTCGAGTACCGGCCGGATTCCTCGCCGGAGAAGCTCGCCCAGGCGGCCGGCGTGATCCGGACCGGCGTCCATCAGGCGCTGGAGGAGTTGCGCGAGGTGATCAGCGTGCTGCGCGACACCGAGATCGACGAACTCCCCGGCGGCCGACCGCAACCCACCTTCGGCGACCTGGCCGGACTCGTTGCCGAATCGCGCGACGCCGGCACCGAGATCCGGTACACAGAATCCGTCGCCGCGCCAGAGTCGTTGCCTCCAGCAACCGGGCGGACGGCGTACCGGGTCGTGCAGGAAGGTCTCACCAACGCTCGCAAGCACGCCGCCGGGCTTCCCGTGACCCTGGTCGTCGACGGCAAACCAGGCGATTCACTGCGGATCGAACTGACCAACCCCAGCACAGACGAAGCTCAGCGCACAGGCGTACCGCTGACGCCCGGCAGCGGGACCGGACTGGTCGGACTGACCGAGCGCGTCCACCTGGCCGGCGGCACACTCGACCACGGACGGGCGGCCGATGGGCGGTTCCGGCTGCAAGCCTCGCTACCGTGGCCTGCATGAGCGAGACGATCCGGGTGCTGGTGGTGGACGACGACGCGTTGGTGCGGGCGAGTCTGGAGATGATGCTGGACGGCGCGAACGGCATCGCGGTGGTGGCTCAAGCGGCTGATGGTGACGAGGTACCGGCGGCGATCGACGCGCACTTCCCCGATCTGGTGCTGATGGATCTGCGGATGCCGCGCGTCGACGGGATCGTCGCGACCCGACGGCTGCGGGCGCGGAAGAACCCGCCTGAGGTGGTCGTGCTCACCACCTTCGACACCGATGAGAACGTGCTGCACGCGTTGCGCGCCGGGGCGAGTGGCTTCCTGCTGAAGGACACTCCGCCCGCGCAGATCGTCGAGGCCGTACGCCGGGTCGCGGCGGGTGACCCGATCCTGTCGCCCGCGATCACCCGTCGCCTGATGGACCAAGCGGCGACGCAGGCCGACGCCCATACCCAAGCCCAGGAAGCGCTCTCGCGCTTGTCACCGCGGGAGTACGACGTGATGATCGCGGTCGCGGGCGGCAAGGCGAACGCGGAGATCGCGGCCGAGCTGTTCATGAGCGTGGCGACGGTGAAGGCGCACATCTCGCACATCTTGAGCAAGTTGGAGCTCGGCAACCGCACCCAGATCGCGCTCCTCGCGCATGACGCAGGCCTTGCCTGACCGGGCGATGCTCTAGCGTGGCCGCATGATCCGGGTACTGCTGGCCGACGACCAGGCGCTGGTACGCGCCGGGTTCCGCTCCCTGCTGAACGCCGAGGACGACATCACCGTGATCGGCGAGGTCGCCGACGGGGCCGCGGCGCTGGAGCTGGCGCGCGCCGAGAAGCCGGACGTCGTGCTGATGGACATCCGGATGCCGGGGATGGACGGGCTCGAGGCAACCAAGTTGATCGGCGCCGATGAAGCGCTCTCCGACGTGCACGTGGTGATCCTGACGACCTTCGACCTGGACGAGTACGTCTTCGAAGCACTGCGGGTCGGCGCGAGCGGGTTCCTGGTCAAGGACACCGAGCCGGTCGAGCTGCTGCAGGCGGTTCGGGTGGTCGCTCGCGGCGACGCGCTGCTCTCCCCCGGCGTCACCCGGCGGCTGGTGGCCGAGTTCGCGAGCAGGAGCCGGCAACCACACGCCAGCAGGGAGCTCGACGTGCTGACCGAGCGCGAACGCGAGATCGTCGCTCTGGTCGGCGAAGGCCTGTCCAACGACGAGATCGCCCAACGGCTCGTGCTGAGCCCGGCCACGGCGAAGACGCATGTCAGCCGCGCGATGGTGAAGCTCGGCGTTCGCGATCGCGCTCAGTTAGTTGTGCTCGCGTACCAAACCGGTCTCGTCCGGCCGGGCTGGCTCGGCTGATCTACTCCCCCGGCGGTAGTCGGGGTCACTCCCGGTGGGCGACGCGCTGACCGGGTCACGACCGGCACTGTCGAGGTATGAACTCAACCGCTGCTCCGCTGGTCGAGGTTTCGGGCCTGACCAAACGCTACGGCGACACCTTGGCAGTCGACGGTGTCGATCTGACCGTGCTGCCCGGGGAGGTGTACGGCTTCCTCGGGCCGAACGGCGCCGGCAAGACCACCACGCTGCGCATCCTGACCGGTCTGATCCGGCCGACCAGCGGCACGGTCCGCGTCCTCGGCGGTACGCCGGGCCAGTCGCGGGTGCTGGCCAGGATCGGGTCGATGATCGAGTCGCCCGCCTTCTACCCGTACCTGTCCGGCCTCGACAACCTGCGCCTACTGGCCGAGTACGCCGAAGTGCCGCGCACGCGCATCCACGAGGTACTCGCCCTGGTGGATCTCGCCGACCGGGCGCGCGACCGATTCTCGACGTACTCGTTGGGCATGAAGCAGCGACTCGGGGTCGCGGCGGCGCTGCTCAAGGATCCCGAGCTGGTGATCCTGGACGAACCCACGAACGGGCTCGACCCGGCCGGGATGCGCGACATGCGGCGCCTCATCCGCGAGCTCGGCGCCGACGGCCGCACCGTCTTGCTGTCCAGTCATCTGCTCGGTGAGGTGCAGCAGATCTGCGACCGGGTCGGCATCATCAGCGAGGGCAGGATGGTCGCCGAGCACACCGTCGACGAGCTGCGCACCGAGCAGGAGCTCGTGATCCGCGCGGCGCCCCGAGAGAGCGCTCGCTCGGTCCTCACCGACCTGCTCGGCGCCACCGCCGTCCACCTGTACGACGACACGCTGCGGGTCAAGGTCGCGCCCGACCGGGCCGCCGAGGTGAACCGGCTGCTGGTCGAGTCCGGGATCGCGGTCTCCGAGCTGCACGGCACCGAACGCGCCCTGGAGGACGTGTTCTTCGAACTCACCACCAGCAAGGAGAAGACCGATGTCGGGTAGCTACCGCGCGGAGCTGCTCAAGCTCCGCAAACGCTCCGCCGTCTGGGTGCTGTTCGGCGCCGGACTCGTGCTGAGCCTGACCTTCGGCTACCTGTTGCCCTACCTGGGCTACGTGACCGGCGACGGCAGCCAGCAGACCGACGGCATCCCCCGCTCCGAGGTACTGCGTGGCGTCCTGCCCGAACGTGTGCTGGACAACACGATCGGCGGCTTCCCGGTCTTCGCGGGAGCGCTCGCTCTGGTGCTCGGCGCGATCGTGGTCGGCGGCGAGTACACCTGGGGAACGCTGAAGACGATCCTCACCCAGCGTCCTGGCCGCGGCGCCCTGCTCGGCGGTCAGCTGCTCGGTCTGCTCACGCTGCTGGCCGTCTGGGTGCTCGGCATCTTCGCGGCCTGCGCCCTCTGCAGCATCGGAATCGCTGCAGCCGAAGGCGCTCCGATGGACTGGCCGGGTCCGCTCAAGCTGCTGGAAGGGCTCGCGGGCGGCTGGCTCGTCCTGACCCTGTGGTGTCTGGCCGGCGCGGCCCTGGCTGTTGCCTTCCGCAACGTTGCGCTGCCGATCGGGCTCGGTGTGGTCTGGATCCTCGGGATCGAGGCGCTGCTGGCCGGGGTGGTCGGCAGCCTGCTCCCCGATCTCGAGTTCCTGTCCGACGCGATGCCGGGCGCCAACGCGGGCGCGCTGGTGTTCAGCGTGACCGGGATGAGTACGGCGGACGCGCCTCCCGGCGTACGGGACGCGGTGTCAGGAGATCGCGCTCTCCTGACCCTGCTCGGCTACGCCGCCGTCTTCGTCATCGTCGCGGTGGCGACAACCCGCCGGCGCGACGTCAGCTGAGGCTGCGGCCGGCGTGCCTGAGGCACAGCTCGCAGAACATCGCGTTGGCCCAGGAGAACCACTCCCGGGTGTAGTTCGCCGGATCGTCGGTGTGGAACGACTCGTGCATCTGCCCGGTACCGCCGGTGGTGTCGCGCAGCAGTTCCAGCAGCTGCTGCCGCTCGTCCGCCGAGGTACTGGTCAGCCCCTGCACAGCCAGCGCGATCGGCCAGATGTGGTCCGGCGGCGTGTGCGGGCTGCCGATCCCCGCGCCGTGGCTTCCGCTGTAGTAGTACGGGTTCTCGGGGCTGAGCAGGAGCGAACGAGTGGCCAGGTACGTCGGGTCGTCGGGCGACGCGAACCCGGTCATCGGCGCTGACAGCAGGCTCGGCATGTTCGCGTCGTCCATCAGCAACCGCTCCCCTGCGCCGTCCACCTCGTAGGCGTAGACCCGGCCGAGCGACGGGTGGTCGACCGTCCCGAAGCGGGCGATGCCCTCGTCGATCCCGACTTTCAGCGTCTTGGCCCGCTCACCGAGGGCCGGGTCACCGAGCACCTCGCTCGCGATCGCCTCCAGATAGCCGAGCACCACCGAGGCGAACATGTTGCCGGGCACGTTGAACCCGTGCTCGGTGGCGTCGTCGCTGGGCCGGAAAGCGCTCCACGACATGCCGGTCGGCCGGGTCGGCTGCCCGAGCCCGTCGCGGATCAGCGAGTCACTCGGCCGGTCGTCGGGCCGCACGAACCGGTACGGCGAATTGGCCTCGTGGTCGACCTCGGTCTCCAGCACGTCGAGCGCCGCGGCCGCCGCCACCCGGAAGCGGTCGTCGATCACGTCGTCGCGACCGGTGATCCGCCACAACCGGTAGGCCAGCTCGATCGGGTAGCACAGCGAGTCGATCTCGTACTTGCGCTCCCACACCCACGGCGACATCTCGGTCAGGTCGGTGGTGTGCCCCGCGCCGTTCGCCTCCCGGTTGAAGGCGTTCGCGTACGGGTCGATCGCGATGTACTCGAGCTGCCGGTGCAGGACACCGATCAGCACGTCCTGCAAGGCCGGGTCGTCGGCACACAGCACCAGGTAGGGCCGCAACTGGGCAGCGGAGTCACGTAGCCACATCGCCGGGATGTCACCGGTCAGCACGAACGTCGTACCGTCCGGCAGCCGCTCCGCGACGGCGGGCAGGTTCTCCGCCATCGACCGGTGGAACATGTCCGCGATCACCTGGTCGCCGGTGGCCTGGCGTACCTCCTCGGTCGCGCGGGCCAGAACCTCGGGATCGATACCGGTCATCAGGACATCACCTTTCAGCGGACCCGACTACGACAGGTGGAGCGCTCTCTGCGGGTCCGAGCAGGAGCACTGAGGGGTTGGGAGAGAAGGTGTGGTCCAGCACCAGGCTGGCCGCGCCCACCGCGCCGACGTCCGCGCCGAGCGCGGTACCGGTGACGACGAACGGGTGCACGGAGCGGACCAGAAAGCGCTCTTCCAGCGCCGTCCGGACCACCTCTTCGAAGAAGGGGGCGAGCTGGTCCCAGTGCGGGCCGCCGAACACCACCCGTTCCAGGTCGAGCAGGTTCGCGATGTCCTCGACCACCTTGGCGATCCGGGCCGCCAGCGCGGCGATCAGCTCACGGGCCACCCCGGCGCCGGCGGCCGCCTGCTCGCAGAGCCCGGCGAAGGCCAGGTCGACGGCGTGCCGGTCGTCCAGATCGATGCCCTTGGCAAGCACTCCGGCGTCGACGGCCTGCTGGACCAGGTAGCGCGGTTGGCTGGTCTCGCCGACGCAACCACGCCGGCCGCAGTAGCAGAGCGGGCCGTCGGGATCGACGATCACGTGACCGATCTCGCCGACGTTGCTGCTCGAGCCACGGACGACCTCGTCGCCGATCACCAGGCCGGCGCCGACCCCGGTGCCGAGGTAGAAGAAGAGGAAGCTGCCGCGACCGTTGGGGCCCCCGGCCCACTTCTCGGCCGATGCGGCAGCGGTGACGTCCTTGTCCAGCAGGACCGGCAGGCCGGTCCGCTCGCGCAGAGCATCCCGCAGCGGAACCAGGTGCCAGGCGGACAGGTTCGGCGGATCGATCACCACCCCGCGCTCCACGTCGATCGGTCCCGGCGCGGCGATGCCGACTCCGACCACCCGGTCGCGCGGCGCGCCCGCCTCGGCGATGACCTGCTCGACTGTGGCAGCGATT
The DNA here is from genome assembly GCF_040687575.1 of Kribbella sp. NPDC056861. NCBI lineage: Bacteria > Bacillati > Actinomycetota > Actinomycetes > Propionibacteriales > Kribbellaceae > Kribbella > Kribbella sp. NPDC056861. Next base: position 424,097 of record NZ_JBFBNQ010000005.1, read on the forward strand.
CCCGCGATGAGAACGTCAGGGTTGTCCGTGGCCGGTGTCTCGGTGCGGTCCCGCACCACCACCTGCCCGGTCAGATCGAGCACCACCGTGGTGACCACCGCGGGGTCGAGGTGCACACCGACGGCGTACTGGCCGGTGGGCTCCAACTCCAGCAGGGTGCGTGGTTTGCCGAGGCCGGCGCCCTTCTGCCGGCCGGCTTCACGGACCAGACCGGCGTCGAGCAGCCGGCGGGTGATGTTGGAGATGGCCTGCCCGGACAGTCCGGTGGCGGCCGCGATCTCGACCCGGCTCAGCCGTTCGTCGGCCCGCCGGATCGCGTCCAGCACCACCGTGTCGTTGAATCCGCCCACGCGATCGAGATTGGTACCCCGGCGTACTACGGCCGGCGGCTGGTCGCTGCTCACCACTCCCCCATCCTCCGCACGGATGCGTCCCCCTCAGTCCACGGCCGGGTCCGCGCCCCACGGCCGCGACCAGGCGTAGCGAGCCGTGCCGGTACCGGTGCGCCAGTCGACGGGCGTCGTGGTGACCAGCCAGTCGAGCGGCTCGATCCCGCCCTCGGCGGCGTTCCCGCCACTGAGCGCCAACCGTATACCGTCGCCAAGATCACGATCGGTCTGCGCGGTCCGCGCGGCGGGATCGACGGAGACGAAGAGAGCGGTTCCCGACCGGGCGACCAGCTCGAGGAACTGCCGGTTCAGCTCCCACGGCGTCTGCGGCGTACAGGGCACACAGTCTGCGTCGACGGTGAAGAAGCGGTTGTGCTGCGGCAGGCGGAAGGCGAGAGAGTTGATGCCCATCTTGCGGGTCCGCTCCCAGTCGCGACCTGAAGTGTCGTCTCCGGTGCGCTGAACGTCGACCAGGCCGGCGGCGAGGTGGCCAACGGTGTTGCAGCCGATCAGTACGACGTCGTCGGTGGCCGCCCGCAGTGCGCGGTACAGGTCGAGGACGATCTCGGCGGTCGTGCGACTGGTGTCGTGGAACTGCCAGCCGGCGTTGGTCAGATGGGCGCCCATCGCCGGGCCGAAGCGGCCGAACAGGTCGTAGCTGCTGAAGTCGTGCTTGACCAGCTCGAAGCCCCAGTCCTTGAAGCGCCGCAGGTCTGCCGTGACGAGGTCGATGACCTCGGGGTGGGTCGGGTCGAGGGAGCGGCCGAAGCCGTCGGACTGGCCGGTGCGGCCCCAAGGGCCTTGCTCGCGGGACAGCAGCGGGCGGAACCAGAGCCCTGGCCGGGCGCCGATCTCCTTGATCGCGGCGGCGGTTCCGGCCATGTCGTCGAAGAGGCCTGAGATACCGCTCTCCCACGGGCCGCCGGAGGCGTTGCCGCCGGGATTCCAGCCGTCGTCCACGACGCTGAACGGCTTCACGGGATGACCGTCGGCCAGCTCAACCACGGTCGCGGCGTCCTGCAGAACGGCTTTGTTGTCGAAGCCTTCGCCGTAGGCGTAGTACCAGTTGTTGGCGCCGACGATCGGGCCGATGTCCTTGAGCGTCACGCGCCGGCTCATCGCCTCGACGGCGGCGTGCAGGGTGAGCCACGGAGTACCGGCGTCTTCGAAGGTCCGTACTACGGCCGCTGTCAGCTCGCGGCCGGCCAGTTGGGTCGGGCCGCCGCCGTTGCGGAGGTCGAGCCAGAGGGTGAAGCCGGTCTGGTCGACGGTCCAGGAGCAGAACGCGCCGGGGTGGACGTCGACGCCGGCGCCGAAGGTGTTGCCGGTCTTCTCGTCGTGGCCGAGCCAGTACCACGGGAGGAAGCGGTCGGGTTGGAGGTGGCGCCATTGGAGATCGCCGTAGGAGCGCTCCCAGGCGTCGCCGAGGATGAGAGCTTTCGCCGGAACGGGTTCGTCCCAGCGGAGAGCAACCCGCGAGACGCCGCCTGCGGCGGAGACGAGAACTGCGCTCCCGCCGATGTTGGGCTGTGAGGCGAGCTGCGGGCTGGACGCGGAGATCTGAGCACCGGCAGCGGTTGACCAGCGAACTTCGACGCCTGCGGCGGTCCAGCGGTCGCCGCCCACGGCACTAGAGCCGGCGCCGCCCGCAGCGGCGGGCTGGAGGGCGCTAGTGGGCGAAACCTGGACGAAGACCTGGTTGGGCTCTCTCACACCGTCGAGTTTATCCGGATTTACCCCACAGAGTTGATTTAGTACGTCTTGTAATAGATCAGCACTCCCGCTTCACCCGGTCCGGCACCTTCGCTGGGGATGAAGAGGGTGACCAGCACAGCCGGTTGCCCGTTCGGGGCGCGCAGTGCGGTGACGGTCGGGTTGGCGAACGCTGTGCTGCCGCTGTTGGTGCGGATCGTGGTCCGGTCGGCGTTGCCGGTCTGGTAGTCGTAGACGAAAGTCCGCCACGACCCGAAGTCGCCCTTCGTGTACTGCCCCTCGATCAGCCCGAAGCTGTAGCCGCGGAAACCGACCTGGTCCCGGTCGCCGATGTTGCCGCCCACTCCCCAGTGCAGCAGGGCGTTGTCGAAGGTCGGCTGCGCGGCGGTGGTCCAGGAGTTGAAGTTGGTCAGCCGGCCGCGCTGCTGACGGTCGCGGTCGCAGTTCCACCAGTAGTGGCCGCCGATCTCGATCGTCGAGTGCTCGATGTCCGGAGAGAGCGTGATCCCGTAGATGTTCGGCGTGCCCTCGGCGCAGGACGAGAGTCGCCGGGGCGCGTCGAAGGAGCGCGTCACGCGGCCGGCGAGGAGGTCGGCGCGGTTGGCGAAGTACCGGAAGGCGAGGTGGTTGTTGCCACCGCCGGGCTGCTCCTGCTCCCAGGCAAGGACGAAGCCGCCGTTGGATGCCTGTGCGATGGTCGGTTGCGAGGCGGGGCCGGTGTTGCTGCCTGCGAGTTCGCGGACCCAGTGCCAGTTGAGCAGGTCGGTCGAGGTGGCCAGGTTGACCCGGAAGTGGCCGTCGCTCGCCAGGTGATGGGAGACCGCGAGATAGCCGCCGGTGGTGTCCTGGATGGTCTTGACCGTGTCCATCACATGGCCGGCGTCGTCCTTGGTGTTGTAGCGCTTGCCGGTCGCGCCGACCACGTCCTCGACGATTCCACGCAGCTCAGCTCGAGCCGGGTCGGAGACCGCAGTGGGACCGACGGGACCGGTGGATCCGGCCGTGGCGGAGAGCGCAGGTAAGGAGAGAGCGCTTACTGCGAATGCGACGAGCAGCAGCCGGGCGGGGCGCATGTCAGTCCTCCAGGGTCTTGACCGCTTCAACCAGTCGGTCGACATCGGATTGATTCGTGTACGGCGCCAGCCCAGCTCGGACCGCGCCCGCGTCCCCCAGCCCAAGATGCCGGGACGCCTCCAGCGCGTAGAAGGAGCCACCTGGAGCGTTGACCCCCGACTCAGCCAGCTTGGCGGCGACGGCTCGCGGCTCCCATCCGGCGACGGAGAACAACAACGTCGGCGTACGCCGCTCCGCGTGGCCGTGCAGCGTGATCCCGTCGATCGCCGCCAGCCGGGTCTCCAGGTCAGCACGCAGATCGTCTTCGTGCGTCTCCAGCAGCGCCAGCGAGCTGAGCAACCGCTCTCTCCGGCCGTCCCCCGCTCCCCCGAGGCCGGCCAGGAAGTCCACCGCGGCCGTCGTCCCGGCCAGCAACTCATAGGGCAGCGTGCCGAACTCGAACCGCTCCGGCACCACATTCGTTGCCGGGAGCAACTTGTCCGGGTGTAGCCCCTCCAGCAGCTCGGGCGAGGCCGACAGCACCCCGCAGTGCGGCCCGAAGAACTTGTACGGCGAGCAAGCGTAGAAATCCGCGTACGCGGCATCCACTGGCGCATGCGGGGTCAGATGCACGCCGTCGACGTACACCAGTGCACCTGCCTCGTGGACGAGCGAAGCCAGCGCCGGCAGCTCCGGCCGAGTACCGAGCAGGTTCGAAGCTCCGGTCACCGCAGCCAGCCGAGTCCGCTCCGAGAGCAGCGGCGCGATGTCGTCGAGCTCCGAGGCCGCCGGATCGAACTCCAGCCACCGAACCGTCGCCCCGGCCGCCTCGGCCGCCTGCACCCACGGCCGGATGTTCGCGTCGTGATCCAGCCGGGTCACGATCACCTCGTCCCCCGGCCCCCAGTCCTTGGCAAGCATCCGGGCGAAGTCGTAGGTCAACTGCGTCATGCTCCGCCCGAAGACGATGCCGCCCGGATCCGTGCCGAGCAGATCAGCCATCGCCTGCCGGGCACCGACGACCACCTCGTCCGCGCGCCGCTCGGCCGCCGTCAGCTGACCACGATTGGCCAACGCCGCCACCATCGTCGCCGCAACCGCATCAGCCACCACCTGCGGCGTCTGCGACCCACCCGGCCCGTCGAAGTGCGCCGCCCCCTCGGTCAACGCCGGGAACTGCTTGCGCACGGCCTCCACATCAAAGCTCATGCCGCCATCCTGCCCGCCGCACCGACCTGAGGCCGACGCCCGTGTGTCGCGGGAGCCGAGCCCCGAGTTCGGGTGGGCGCCGCGCCGCGCTGATCGCGCCGACCATCGCCACCTTGCCCGCCAGCGCTGGACCCGCGGGTCAGCGGCGACCGGCAAATTGTCGCGTTCCTGCACAGGGAGGCTCATGGCTGCCCAATTGCGGGCAGAAAGGGGAAATTGTCCCCAGCATGCTGCAGGATGTCAGGAGTGAGCACCCTTACGACTCCTGACAAGCCGCCGGTGCGGTCGTGGCTTCCCACGATGCTGACGCTGGCCGCGATCTGGGGCTGCAGCTTCCTGTTCATCTCGATCGGCGTGCGTGAGCTGCATCCGGCGTACCTCGCGCTCGGGCGGGTGCTGGCCGGCGCGCTGGTGTTGGTGGTGATCCTGCTGGTCAAGCGGGAGGCGTTGCCGCGGTCGCCGCGGATCTGGGGGCACAACTTCGTCGCCGGGCTGATCGGCTCGGCGGTGCCGTGGACCCTGTTCGGGTACGGCGAACAGCGGGTCCCCTCGTTGCTCGCGGGGATCTGGAACGGGATCACCCCGCTGGTGGTGCTGCCGGTGGCCGTACTGGTGTTCCGGACCGAGAAGTTCACCGCGCAGCGCGTGCTCGGCCTGGTGATCGGGTTCGGCGGCATGATGGTGGTGCTCGGCGCCTGGCAGTTGCACGGCGGCGCGGATCTGGTCGGCCAGCTGTTCTGCATGGGCGCCGCCCTGTCGTACGGGATCGCCATCCCCTACCAGAAGCGATTCATTGCCGGCAGCAACCTGTCGGGTACCGCGTTGTCGGCCACCTTGCTGATCTGCGCAACGTTCCAGCTGGCGATCCTGGCGCCGCTCATCTCCGGTCAGGCGCCGCCGCGGCCGTGGTCGCTGTCGGCCGAGGTGATCGTCAGCGTGATCGCCCTGGGCGCGCTCGGCAGTGGGATCGCGTTCGTGCTGAACGTGCGGATGATCCGGCTGATCGGCGCCAGCATGAGCTCGATGGTCACCTACATCATGCCGATCTTCTCGATCGCCGTCGGCGTGATCGTGCTGCACGAGCACCTGACCTGGTACCAGCCGGTCGGCGCCGCGATCGTGCTGACCGGAGTCGCTGTGTCACAAGGCGTGATCCGGACTTTCCGGTCCGGCGGCGACCGGAAAATCCCGGCACGGAAGGAGCCCTCCCCGGTACCGTGAGGACGCGGCCCGCGCCGGTCGGGGGGAACCTTCCGGCGTTGACGGCCCAGTCTTGGGGAGGACCAGATGAGCACGACCGCAGTACCCGATACCCACGAGATGGTGATCATCCACCGGGTGTTCCGGCGCGAGTTCCGGCTGCTGCCGGACCTGATCGAGCAGGTCACCGTCGGCGACACCGCCCGCGCGGCCCTGCTGACCGAGCACCTCGGTGACGTGGTCGCATCACTGCATCACCACCACGAGGGCGAGGACGACCTGCTCTGGCCGCCGCTGCTGCAGCAGGCCACGCTGGAGGCGGAACTGATCCACCGGATGGAGGCCCAGCACCACTCGCTGTCGGCCACACTCGACCAGATCGACAAGCTGTCACCGGCCTGGGCCGCCACGGCGAACCAGGCCGATCGCGACGCGCTGGCAGCCGCGGTCAGGCAGACGGCCGCGACCCTCGAGCTGCACCTGGTCGAGGAGGAGCGGGAGATCCTGCCGCTGGTCCGCGAACACCTGACGGTCGAGCAGTGGGGCAAACTCGGCGAGCGAGGCGCCAAGTCGATCGACGACAAGCGCAAGCGGCTGCTGTTCCTGGGGATGATCCTCGAGGACTGCTCCGCGGACGAAGCCCAGGCCTTCCTGGCCAGGATGCCCGCACCGGTGCGGCTGCTCTGGAAGCTCGTCGGGCGCCGAATGTACGACGGCTACCTGCGGACCGTCCGGGAGGGCTAGTTCTTCCGGAGGTTCGGGATCGCGGCGATCACCACGGCGACCAGGGCGAGCAAGGTGCCCGCGACGACCGCGAAGGTGACGGCCTGGTCGGTGGCCGGGATGAAGAGGTCGATGACCAGGCTGGCGATCAGCTGCCCTGCGATCGTGCCGAGGCCGAGGACGAACACCCCCACCACGCGGACGACGGAGGCGGCGGCGCTGATGAAGATCACGCCGCACATGCCGCCGAAGTACAGCCAGGGGTTGGTCGGCAGGCTGTTCGGAGCGCCACGGACGATCAGGTCCACCAGGAAGACGACCAGCAATGCGGTGAAGCCGACGAGGAAGTTGATGACTCCGGCTGCCACGGCACCGGACGCGTCGATCGCCGCAGTCTGAGCTACCCGGCCATTGATGGCCTGCTGCACCGCAGTACCGATCCCAGCCAGCGCAGGGAGTACTGCGAGCAGCAGGCCGGACGGGTGGTCCAGGCGATCCGACACAGCCAGTACTACGGCCACCAGCGCCAGGACCGCGCCCACTACCCGCAGCGGCGTGTACGGCTGCGGCCCTGCCGGCCCAAAGCCGAGGCGGTCGACCACCAAGCTGCTGACGGCTTGCCCAGCGACTACCGCGACAGTGAAGACCGCTACGCCGATCACGGACACAGTGATCGACTGGGTGGCGACCAGGAAGGCACCGGCGACTCCACCGATGCACTGCCACCACCTGAGCAGCCCACTGCCGTCGGACGGCGTCCTGATGGTCCGCCAGACCCTGCCGACCGACCTGCGGATCGGCGGGATCACTGCGCAGCCGATCAGCAGCACGACCAGCCCGGTACCGAACGAGATCAGCGCCGCCGGTACGCCGTCGCCGAGTTCGTGCCCGAGCTCCCCGTTCAGCCGGGACTGGATCGCGACCAGCATGCCGATGCCGAACGCCGCTGCCAGCCCGATGAGCTGCAGGTGCTGAGTGCTTCGGGCCGGACGGAGGTCGGTGGCTGTCACTCCTCCATCATGACCGTTCGGCCTCAGACCCCTGACATCAGGTCCGCCTGATGAGCGCCAGGTACATCGCGTCGGTGCCGTGCACGTGCGGCCACAGCTGCAGGTCCGGCCCGTCCCCCAGCGACGGCACGTCAGGCAGCAGCCCGCGAGCGTCCTCGAGTACTGCGTCAGACCGCTGCGCCAGTACTGCGTCCACTACGGCGCGGGTCTCCATCAGGTGCGGAGTACAGGTCACGTAGGCCACCACCCCGCCCTTGCGGACGGAGTTGATCGCCGAGTCGAGCAGCTTCTCCTGCAGCGGTCGCAGCTCGGCCACGTCCTCCGCAGTACGCCGCCAGCGCGCTTCCGGACGCCGCCGCAGCGCGCCCAGCCCGCTGCACGGCACGTCGGCCAGCACTCGGTCGTACGAGCCCGCCGGCCAAGTCGGCTTGGTGCCGTCGCCGACGAGCACCTGGTGGTTCCCGGGCACGGCCCGCAGGTTGCTGCGTACCAGCTCCGCGCGGTGCGGCAGCGGCTCGATCGCCGTGATGGCTACACCCCGCTGGCGACCGATCGACGCGAGCAGAGCGGCCTTGCCACCCGGCCCGGCGCACAGGTCAAGCCACTTGGCGTCCCTGCCCTCCAGTGGAGCCATGGCGAGCGCAGTGGCGACCAACTGCGACCCCTCGTCCTGTACTCCGGCCCGCCCGGACGAGACGGCCGAGATCCGGCCAGGATCCCCACCGCTCTGCAGGACAGCCGCGTACGGCGAGAAGCGCCCCCTGGTCGCACCGGCCTCGACCAGGTCATCCACCTCGGCCAGACCCGGCCGGGCCACCAAGGTCACCCGCGGCGGCTCGTTGTCGGCGTCCAGCAGGTTGTCCAGCTCGTAGCCGTCGGTGTGCAGCGCGTCGGCGAACGCCTCGACGATCCAGCGCGGGTGCGCCTTCGCGATCGACAGGAAGCCGAACAGGTCGTCGTCGGAGTGCGGCGCGACATCGACGATCCACTGGTCGAAGTCGCGCTGACTGACCTTGCGCAGTACGGCGTTGACCAGACCGCTGCGGCTCTGGCCGACCTGGGCGCGGGTCAGCGTGACCATCTCGTCGACGGCGGCATAGGAGTCGACCCGCATCCGGAGCAACTGGTGCGCGCCGAGCCGGAGCAGGTCGAGCAGCTCCGGGTCCAGATCGGCCAGCGGCCGGGACACGCTGCGCGCGAGGATCGCGTCGTACGTGCCCTGCCAGCGCAGCGTGCCGTGCACCAGCTCCGTGCAGAACGCGGCGTCGCGACCACTCAGCTTGTGTTCGCGCAGCGCCTTGTTGAGCGCGAGGTTCGCGTAGCCGTCCTCGGAGGAGACCTGCCGGATCACCTTGTAGGCGACCAGCCGAACCTGGTCGGGCCGCCGCTGCGGCGCCCGGTTGCGGGGAGTGCGATCGCTCACGCTGTTGTCGATTCCGGACCGAGAAGGTCGTCAGTGGAGATGCGGACACCGCGCGCCCAGTCGGCGGCGGCCATCGGTTTCTTGCCTTGCGGTTGCACGGTGACGAGTTTCAGCGCCTTGCTGCCGGTGCCGACCTCGACACTGGACTTGGTGGCGCGCAGCTCGCCCGACTTGAGGTCTTCTTCTTCCGTCACGTCGACGTCGAGCACCTTGAGCCGCTCGCCGCGGAAGGTGGTCCACGCGCCCGGCGCCGGGTTGCAGCCGCGGACCAGCCGGTCGACGCGTAGCGCGGGAGCGGCGAGATCGAGCTCGGCGTCCTCGACGTTGATCTTGGGGGCCAGCGTGACGCCGTCGGCCGGCTGCTCGACGGCGACCAAGGCACCGGCCTCGATCCCGTTGAGGGTGTCGACCAGCAGCTTGGCGCCGGACTCCGACAGCCTGGTGAGCAGGTCGCCGGAGGTGTCCTTCGGGCCGATCCGTTCCGTCAGTACGCCGTACACGGGTCCTGCGTCGAGGGCCTTGACGATCCGGAACGTGCTCGCGCCGGTCACGTCGTCACCGGAGATGATCGAGTGCTGCACCGGCGCCGCGCCCCGCCAGGCCGGCAGGACGGAGAAGTGCAGGTTGATCCAGCCGTGCGGCGGGATGTCGAGCGCGGCCTGCGGCAGCAGTCCGCCGTACGCGACGACCGGGCAGCAGTCCGGCGCGATCTCGGTCAGCCGGGCGAGGAAGTCGGGATCGCTCGGCTTGACCGGCTTGAGCACCTCGATGCCGAGCTCTTCGGCGTACTGCGCGACCGTGGAGGCGACCAGCTTGCGGCCGCGACCGGCCGGCGCGTCGGGACGGGTCACGACGGCGACCAGGTCATGGCCGCTGGCAACGATCGCGCGCAGTGCGGTGACGGACACCTCGGGGGTGCCGGCGAAAACTACTCTCACAGTCCGAATCCGTTCGTGGGGTGCGGCGAGACCTTGACCTGCGGCGGGCCGGACAACCCGGACCAGTCGGCCTCACGGATCGCCTTCATCGCGGTCTTGCGGGTGGCGGTGTCCAGCCGGTCGACGAACAGCACGCCGTCCAGGTGATCGGTCTCGTGCTGGATGCAGCGTGCCAGCAGGTCCGAGCCCTCGATCACCACCGGGTCGCCGTACATGTTGAAGCCGCTGGCGATCACGCTCATCGCCCGGCGGCAGTCGAAGGTCAGGCCCGGGATCGACAGGCAGCCCTCGGGACCGAACTGCTCGTCGGCCGACAGGCTCAGCTCGGGGTTGACCAGGTGGCCGAGTTCGCCGTCCACGAAGTACGTGAAGACGCGCAGCCCGACCCCGATCTGCGGCGCCGCCAGGCCCGAGCCGGGCGCGGCCTGCATGGTGTCGGTCAGGTTCGCCACCAGCCGGCGCAGCTCGGCGTCGAAGTCGACGACCGGGTCGGCCTTGGTGAGCAGAACGGGATCGCCGAACAGGCGGATGGGTTGGACCGACACGCAAACTCCACAGCACTCACCGACGGGGGGACCGGGCAAGTCTAGTGGTCGGCGCGTAGGCCCCGAGCCGACCGGCTCTGGTCGCTGACAGCGACCACCCCACTCCACAATGTTGCCTCAAGCACGTACTGTGGTCTCAGCCGTACCTACAGTCACTACCGTCACACGGCCAACGGGAGACACAAATGCCCACAGCGACACGGGGGGCAGCCGGCCTGATCCTGATCGGCGCCCTGCTCGCCCAAGCCCCACTGGCCGCCGCCCGCGTGCCCTCGGAGCCCTCGTACTCCGGATCGGACTCACCGGTGCCGAGCGCGACCGCTACCCCGACGACCACACCGGCAGCAGTGCCGTCCGGCGAGCCGACCGGTACGCCGACGATCGCGCCGGAGCCCGACCCGACCGCGCCGGACGACAAGTGGCAGACCGGCGAGCCGGTGCCCGAGCTGCCGGCGGCGACCTCGTGGACGGACGTCGTACAGGAAGTGATCCGTACGGCGCCGAACTCCTCGATGCTGCGCGCCACCACGCTCGCCGACCAGAGCAAGCAGGTGATGCGGTGCTTCAAGCTCGAGACGGAGCACTACTGCCTCGGCCTCGGCTTCGTCGACCAACTGCCCAGCGGTGCGCAGGTCAGCGCGATGACCGATGACCCAGATCTTGCCGCCGGCACCGAGCGCGCCACCTCCGAGCAGGACATCGCCACCGGCGCGCTGAGCCCGGCCGCGTTTGTTGCGGAGCGGTCGGAGCTGTCCGACAGCGCTCGGCTCAATGCGGAGCTGGACGAGATGCAGGCCGCTTGGGACGGACGCGACAAGGCCCGCGCGCTGCGTGAGCTCACTGTTCCCGCCGGTACTTCGGACGCGGTCGACCCCGAGCAGGTGCTCGACCCGACGAACACGACCACCACCCCGTCGGCGGACGCGACCACGGCCCCTTCTGCAACGCCTTCTACTGCGCCGAGCACGGCTCCCTCCGCGACGGCGACCACGCCTCCACCGGCGACGCCGAGCGTGACTCCCAGAGGCCCCGACGTGTCCACCCCGGCCACCACCCCGGTGCCGAAGCCGAAGCCGTCGACCTCGGTGCCGCCGGTGAAGCTGGCCTCGTCGGCGTACATCATGAAGGGCTTCCAGACCTCGCAGGACAAGGGTTACTGGTGTGGCCCGGCGACCTTCCAGGCGATCGACTGGGCCGACGACCAGCAGAAGGACACCCAGACGTCCTGGGCCAAGGACCTCGGCGCGACCAGTTCCGGCACCGCGATCTCGTCGATGGTCAAGCAGACCAACCTGAAGACCGACTGGGACCTGGCGGCGGGCACCTACATCATCCAGAGCGTCGGGCACTGGAACACCCAGAAGTTCTTCGCCGCGCACAAGAAGCACCTCGGCGGCAGCAAGCCGGCCCCGGTGATCGAGCACGTGCAGCTGCTGAAGCGGTACTTCCCGTACCTCGCCTTCAACCACAGCGGGCACTACCAGGTCGGCCGCGGCTACGACGCGAAGAAGGGCACCATCGGCATCTTCGAGGTGTTCAACGAGCGTCGCTTCAACAGCCGCGGCAACGTCACCGACGGGCCGAAGAACATCCCGGCCTCGGCGATGTTCAACGCGACCCTGGCCAACTCGTTCAAGAACATCGGTCTGTAGGGGAATGCGTCGTTCACAGCTGCTCGGCCCGGCCGCTTTGGTGGCCGGGCTGGCCCTGCTCGCCAGCGCCTGCTCCTCCGACCAGCCGGAGAGCGCTCCCCCGACCACGGCTCCGACCGGTACGCCGAGCACCAGCCAGAGCCCAGCAGGCCCGGGCAGTACGCCGGTGTCGCCGAGCATCCCGCCGACGCCGGCCGGCCCGCCGAGCTTCACCAAGATCCTGAAGCAGCCGGTCGATGGTCAGCACGTCGTCACGCAGCAGCGCAAGTACCTGGTCACCCGCGGCAGCGACGAGGCCGGCACCACCACGGTGACCGATCGGGCCAGCAAGGGGGTCGTCGTCAAGCACGTGCCGGCGGCCGGGTTCGTGGCCCAGTCGCCGGTGGTGATCGACGACCACTGGGCGCTGATCGAGGACATCCGCGACGACGGGCCGAGCCCGCAGATCCGGGCCTTCCGCTATGACCTTGCCTCCGGCAAGGCCGTCGAACTGGGCACCAAGCTCCCGCGGATCTCCGAGCCGGAGATCGGCGCGTCCGACGGCACCTTCGCCTACAGCAGCACGGACGCCAAGCGCCGGTCGTGCCTGGTGATCGCCGAGCTGGCCACGCTGAAGGCGCGCACGGTGAGCTGCGTGGCCGATCCCGGCTACATCGCGGACCCGGTCGTCTCGAGCGATTCGGTGACCTTCAGCGAGATCACCGCGCCGCAGACCACGCGGCGGTGCAAGCGGCTGCTGACCGCTCCGCTGGCCGGTGGCGCGGCCAGTCCGGTGGTGGCGGCGAAGAACTGCATCCAGTGGAGCGGCGCTTCGTTGCGCGGGGCATCGGTCTGGTCAGAGGTCGGCGCGTCGGATCCCGACCAGTACCAGAGCACCGGGTACGTCCGGGAGAAGCCCGGCGCAACGGTGCACTCGATCGGGCCGATCGTCACCGACACCATCGTTGCTTGTGGCAACTGGATCCACTGGGAGGTGCGGACGATGACCGAAGGGGTCGAACGCTTCCAGCTGCAGCGCTGGCAACCCGGTCTCGCCCGACCCCAGCGGGTGTACGCCACTCCCCCGGACACGGCCATCACGCCCGCCACCTGCCAGGACGGGACGCTGATCTTCGAGGCGGCCCACCTCGGCGCGGGTGCGAAGTACACCGAGGCTATGGCTGTCAGTACTTCCTAGACGGGGAGACCGCGCTCTCTGAGCTGGGTACGCAGCGTGGCGGCGTCGACGAAGGTCTCCGCGTCCAGGCCGACCTCGCGGGCGGCGACGACGTTGTAGTCCTTGTCGTCGGTGTAGAAACTCCGCGCCGGGTCGAGCTGGTAGCGCTCGATCAGGATCTGGTAGATCTTCTCGCCGGGCTTGACGGTCTGCTCGGTGCCGGACACGACCTCGCCGGTGAAGCCGGTCAGGATCGGGAACGCCTCCTTCGCGACCTCCCACTTCTCCGCCGAGAAGTTCGTCAGCGCGTACGTCGGGATGCCCTGCTCGCGCAGCTCGGTGATCAGCTCGGCGGTGCCCTCGATCAGACCGCGCGCCATCTTGAGCCAGCCGGTGTCGTAAGCCTCGATCCACTCGGCGTGCTCCGGGTGCAGCGAGGTCAGCTCGCTGACCGCCTCGGCCCAGGTCCGGCCGGCGTCCTGCTGCGCGTTCCAGTCCGGCGTGGCGATGTTGGTGAGGAAGTGCTCGCGCAGCCCGGCGTCCGGGATCAGCTCGTCGTAGAGGTAGTCGGGGCTCCAGTCCAGCAGCACCCCACCGATATCGAACACCACATCGTCAACGCTCCGCTCAGTCATGCCGACAACCCTAGGCGGCCGGAAGGGCGTCCTGTACTGCGCTGTTCGCCTCGGCACGCGCGTGCAGCGCCGGAGCGAGCGCCAACTGACCGGCGAACAAGAGCCCGCCGAGCGCCGCGCACCCGAGCCAGACGGTGACCGGGCCCGCGTGTTCGAGCGTGTTCGTGCCGAGGAGTGGCCCGATCACGCTGCCCAGGCCGAAGGACATGCTGCCCGCCAGTCCCATGTAGCCGCCGCGCAGGTCGATAGGAGCGAGATCGGCCATCACCGCGCCGATCACGGCCGCGAAACCGATCTCTCCGACCGTCCAGACCACGACCGACAGCGCATAGCCCCACCAGTTGTCCACCACCGCGCCGATCCCGAAGCCCACTCCGACGACCAGCATCGAGGCGGCCAGCAACTTCGGCCGGTCGAGCGCCGCCAGCCGCCGGTTCACGAACGGCTGGACCAGCACGATCACCACCCCGTTCAACGCGATCACCAGGCCGTAGGTCGACGAAGGCAATCCGTCACCGGCCATCGCCAGCGGCAGCGTCGAGTAGCCCTGGAAGTAGATCGTCGCGTAGCCGACCTGGAGCAGGATCATCAGCAGGAACGTGGTGTCCCGCAACGCGACCGGCAGCAGCGGCCGGCGTGGCCCGTCGTCGAGCACCGGCCGGGTCTCGGGCACCATCGACCAGATCACCAGCGCGGCGGCGACCGACGTACCGGCGTTGATCCAGAACAGCCAGTTGTAGCCGAGGCTCGCGAGCACGCCGGCGCTGACCGTGGAGACGGAGAAGCCGAGGTTGATCGCCCAGAACAGCAGCCCGTACGCGCGAACGCGCTCTCTCGGCTGGAGCAGGTCGGCGACCGTCGCCTGCACGGCGGGCCGGAACAGGTCGCCCATCAGGCCGACCACGAACGCGGCCGCCCAGATCGTCACCATCGAGCGCGCCGAGCCGAGCAGGATCAGGGCGGCCGCAGTACCGAGGAAGCCGATCAGCATGGTCCTGCGGCGGCCGAACCGGTCGGACAACCAGCCGCCGACGATCTGCGAGACCACCGATCCGGCACCGACCGCAGCAGCCACCGCACCCGCAGTACCGGCGGACAGGTGGCGGTCCTGGGTCAGGTAGAGGACCAGGAAGGGCTGGACGAAACTGCCGAGTCGGTTGACCAGCTGACAGACCCACAAGGCCCAGAAGGCCCGTGGCATGCGCGGTGCGTCGTTCATGTCCTCTACTGTCGCCGCGCCAGGGGGCACTGTCGAACATTAGGCCCAGAACTAATCCTTCCGTGTCGTCACTGTCGCCATTAGAGTTCGAGAGGTGATCACTCTCAGGCTGCGCAGCGACGACGTGAGCCGGATCAGGTTCGCGTTCTCGCCGGTCTGGGAGACGGTGACGAGTGTCCGGGCCCTCAGCAACAGTGCGCCGAGCAGCGTGCACGGGCCGTGGCTGCGCAAGGTCCGGCCGCTGCTCGCGACCCACGACCTGTCGTTGCTGAAGGCCCTCATCCCGCCGACCAGCTACATCCCCGACTTCATCACCCCGGCGCCACCGCGTCGCTCGACCAGCTTCGAGTCGGGTCTGGCCGCGATCGCCGCCACTCCCCTGTCTCTGGTCGCCGCCGAGCTGACCCAGTTGCACGAGAGCACACCGAACCCGCTGCTGCCCGAGCTGATCGCCGACCCTGCCAAGGCACTCGACCGCATCACCTCGGCACTCGACGCGTACTGGCGGTTGGCCATCGAGCCCGACTGGCGCCGGATGCGGGCCCTGCTGCAGGACGATCTCGCCTTCCGGCTGGAGGAGCTGGCCGGCGGCGGCATGGGTCGCGTACTGCGGAATCTCCACCCCTCGGTGCGCTTCTGCGGCGACCGGATCGAGATCGACCGCCCGTACTGCTGCGACGGCGAACCACTACCCGGCCAAGGGCTGCTGCTCGTGCCCTGCGTCTTCACCTGGCCGGCCGCGCTGCCGGTGACGGGTGCACCGCACGTCCCGACGATCACCTACCCGCCGCGTGGTCTCGGCCGCCTGTGGGAGAGCCAGGAAGACGTCAGCGAGTCGCCGCTGGCCGAGCTCGTCGGCAAGACCCGAGCGGCGATCGTCGGCCACCTCGACCTGCCGATGTCGACCACCCACCTGGCCCACCAGCTCAGCGTCTCGGCACCGACCCTGAGCGTGCACCTGAGCATCCTGCGCAACTCCGGCATCGTCGACTCCCGCCGGGACGGCCGCACGGTCCTCTACTCACGCACCTCGCTCGGCAACCAACTCCTCGCCGCCTCCCGCCCCGCAGCGCTGGCTTCCTGACTCACCCGAACGACGCCGGATCGATCTGCACCCGCACAGACCCCACCAACTTCTTCGTACTACGCGCCGCCTGCCCCTCCTTGAGCGCCCGGGCAAGACTCGCCCCCGCCGCCCGCGGAGTCCGCACGACAGCTCGCGAGGTCTCGTCGTCGATCGCCACCGGCCCGAGAACGTCCAACCCCGCTTGGGGATCCACCAACTGC
Source organism: Kribbella sp. NPDC056861 (assembly GCF_040687575.1). NCBI lineage: Bacteria > Bacillati > Actinomycetota > Actinomycetes > Propionibacteriales > Kribbellaceae > Kribbella > Kribbella sp. NPDC056861. The sequence goes on from NZ_JBFBNQ010000005.1 coordinate 440,249, forward strand.
CGCAACCGCGCGACGAGATCGGCCACCGCCTCGGTCGGTCCGGTCAGCTCAGCCAACTTCGCGGCCGGTGGAAGCCGCGCAGTACGCCGCTCCTCCAGCTCCCGCGTCGCGAACCCCTCCGGGCTCCACCTGACCACCGCCTGCAACGGTGTTGCCGACGGCTCCCCCACCATGATCACCGCGCCGCCATCGCGCGCGGAGCGAACCAGCGATGCAGCGTTGAACCACCGCCGGACCGCCTCCTCCGGGGCGCGCAGATCCGGTCGCGCGAGCAACAACCAGGTGTCCAGCAACAAAGCCGCGCTGTAGCCGCCATCGGCGACCGGCTCAGCACCTGGCGTGGTGACGATCAGGGCCGGCTGGTCCGAGACGGTGTCGAGCATGTGGTCGCCACCCGAAGTACGGACCACCACACCTGGGAACGCGCGGCCGAGCTCCTCCGCAGTACGCCGGGCTCCGACAACGGCTGCGCGCATGCGCGTGTCATGGCACTCAGGGCAGCGGTGATCCGCAGCCGGCCTGCCACACACGCTGCAACTCGGCGGTCCCGCCTGCCCCGTACGGCGAAGCGAACCGCCGCAGGTGGAACAGCGTGAAGGCGCGCGGCAGGTCTGGCACACCAGGCTCGGCAGATAACCGGCTCGCGGCACCTGGACCAGCACCGGCCCGGTCTTCAACCCCTCCCGGGCCACCTCGAAAGCCCGGTGTGGAAGCCGCGCTGCCCGGGCCGCCGGGTCCCGCGCGATGTCGATGTCGGACTCCCCCGAAATGTGCACCGACGGCGAGGCGGCCCGAATCGCCGCACGATCCGCGATCAGTTCGCCGGCCCAGCCGGACTCGATCAACGCGGCGGTCTCGGCCGACCGCGCGAATCCGCCCATGATCGCGGCGCACTTCTGCCGATGGGCGCGCAGCAGCAACACCTCGCGCGCATGCGAATAGGGCGCCCGCGGCTCGGCGTACGAGTCGTCGCCGTCGTCCCAGAGCGCGACGAGCCCGAGATCCGCGACCGGCGCGAAGGCCGCGGCGCGGGTGCCGATCACGACGCGCGTGCAGCCACGCAGGGCGGACAGGAAGGCTCGGTACCGCGCTGTCGGGCCGAGGTCGGCGGAGAGGGTGACAAAGCCGTCTTTGCCGAGCACCGCAGTACAGGCTGCTGCCAGGCGCTCCAGATCGCGCGCGTCCGGTGCGAGCAGCAGTGCGCCGCGACCTGCCGACGCGCAGACAGCGGCGGCCTGGGCGAGGGCCAGCGCCCAATCAGCCCCCGGTACTGCGGTCCAGATCGCGCGCGGCGCCTCGGAACGGATCAATGCGTCGAGGAAGCCGCCCGCCAATGGATACGGCGCCCACTCTGAACGCGACGCGGATGCCGCCGGACGGACCGGTTGGGTGCACTTCAATGCCTCGCCTTCGACCTTCGCCTGGCGCGGCGGCACCGCGAGGCGGGTCACGTCGGCGAAGACTCCGGCGTACCGGTCGGCGACGGCTCGGCAGAGATCGGCGACCTCGGGCGTGAGTACCTGCTCGGGCGAGACGACCTTGCGGATCCTGGCCAGCTTGCCCTCGTGCTCGGACGACGCCAGCCGCTCCAGCACGAACCCGTCCAGGTCCTTGCCCGCGAACCGCACCTTGACCCGCGCCCCGGGCTGGGCCGCGTCGGCCAGGTCGTCGGGCACCAGGTAGTCGAACGGCCGGTCCAGATGCGGCAGCGGCATGTCGACCGCGATGCGGGCCACCGGCAACGCCGAGCTGACCCCGGCCGGCTCCTTCGTCCGCGATCGCCGAACGGTCTCGCGGAGCAGCGTCAGCTGCTCGGGTGAGTCTCCGTTCTGTGCCACCCCGGAACTCTAGTCCGGTGGAACGACAAACCGCCCGTGACCATCCACAGGTCACGGGCGGTTGTATCGAGAACTACTTGTTGACGGCAGCCTTCAGCGCCTCGACCCGGTCGGTGCGCTCCCAGGTGAAGTCGACGTCGGTGCGGCCGAAGTGGCCGTTGCGCGCGGTCTGCGCGTAGATCGGCCGGAGCAGGTCCAGGTCGCGGATGATCGCGGCCGGGCGCAGGTCGAAGACCTCGAGCACCGCGTCGCTGATCTTGTCCACCGGGACCGTCTCGGTGCCGAAGGTGTCGACGTAGAAGCCGACCGGCGCCGCCTTGCCGATCGCGTACGCGACCTGGCACTCGGCCCGCGAGGCGAGACCGGCGGCGACGATGTTCTTGGCCACCCAGCGCATCGCGTACGCCGCCGAGCGGTCGACCTTGGACGGGTCCTTGCCGGAGAACGCGCCGCCACCGTGCCGGGCCATCCCGCCGTAGGTGTCGATGATGATCTTGCGGCCGGTCAGCCCGGCGTCACCCATCGGGCCGCCGATCTCGAACCGGCCGGTCGGGTTGACCAGCAGCCGGTAGTCGGTCGAGTCGATGTCGAACTGCTCGAGGATCGGGTCGACGACGTGCTTCTTCACGTCCGGCGTCAGCATCGAGTCCAGGCTGATGTCGGCGGCGTGCTGGCTCGACACCACGACGGTGTGGATCCGGACCGCCTTGTCACCTTCGTACTCGACCGTGACCTGGGTCTTGCCGTCCGGGCGCAGGTAGGCCATCGTGCCGTCCCTGCGGACCTCCGACAGCCGCGCGGACAGCCGGTGCGCGATGGTGATCGGCAGCGGCATCAGCTCGGGCGTCTCGTCCGACGCGTAGCCGAACATCAGTCCCTGGTCGCCGGCGCCCTGCAGGTCGAGCGCGTCCGAGGACGACTCCGACCGGTTCTCGTACGCCGTGTCGACGCCCTGCGCGATGTCGGCCGACTGGCTGCCGATGGCAACGGTGACGCCACAGGAGGCGCCGTCGAAACCCTTCAGCGAGGAGTCGTAGCCGATGTCGAGGATGCGCTGCCGGACGATCCCGGGGATGTCCACGTACGCCGTCGTGGTGACCTCACCGGCCACCACCACCAGCCCGGTGGTCACCAGCGTCTCCACCGCGACGCGGCTCTTCGGGTCCTCGGTCAGCAGTGCGTCGAGGATCGAGTCGCTGATCTGGTCAGCGATCTTGTCCGGATGACCCTCGGTCACCGACTCGGACGTGAAAAGGCGCCGTGCCACGGATTCTCCTTGGAATTCCTCGTCTGCGACTCGGCAGGGAAGATCGTCCCCCGCCCGCGCACCGCCTCACGCGATGCTGTGGGGAAGTATGCCAGCAGTTCTGTTCAGGAACCCGGACGCCGGGCCATTTTGTCCGCCTGGCGAGACTGTCTCACCACATCCTGGACGGTCCCGCGTGAAACAACCGACGTAATTCTCGCCACATCAGGCTAGGCAAGCCTTGCCTAAGCTCTGCGTCAGGCGTGAGCACCGACGGTCACCTCGCCGATCGTCAGCACTGGCTGCGCGCCGACGATCGCGCCGAGCCGCTCGGCTGCAGCGTCGAGAGCTTTGCGTTGGGACGACTTGAGCTCGCGGAGAGGCTCAACGGTCAGCTGCAGCTTGCTCCCGCTGCGGCGCTGGTGCCAGACACCGGCCACGATCCCGTCGACCAGCAGCAGCGGATAGTTGCCGGCCTGTCCCCTGGCGGTCGCGCGTTCCCACGCCTTGCCGGGGAAGAGCAGCTCGCGCGGATGACTGCCGACGCCGTACGCGTCGAAGTACGGAAGGAGTTGGACGCCGCGAGCCGGCTCGGCGGTGAAGTCCGTGTCGCCGCGGTTGAGCCAAGCCGGCTGGCCGTCGAGCAGCACCTCTTCCAGCTGGTCGGCAAGGGAGGCGAACAGCTTCGCGGTCTTGGCCGGCGAGATGCTGAGCCACTTCGCGAAGTGCTGCGGAGTCGCCGGACCGTAGGACCAGAGGAAACGTCGTACCAACTGGGGAACGGCATCGACCACGGGCTCGAACGGCGCGAACCGCTGCGGGTTGGAGTAGGTGGTGTTGCGCCCCCGGTTCGGGCCGTAGCAGAGGACTCCGGCGTTCGCGGCATCCGAAATCGCCTGCCGCCACCGCGGCCAGTAGGTCTGGAAGGCCGGCATCACCAGATCGCCGGCCCACGCACCTGCTCGGGCGACCACTTCGTCACCGAGCTCGTCCACGGTCAGATCGTCCTCGGCCAGCGCCTCCCCGATCGCCGCGATCACCTGATCGGTCTGCTCCGCACTCATCCGCATCGTCAACGGAACAGACCTCGGCTGCTGCAGACCAGCCAGCCCACTCACCCAACTCGCGAGCTCATCCGTCGGCAACAGATGCACAGTCCCCCGCGGCCCGAACGTCTTCATCAAACTCCGGTCCTCCCACAGAGCCCGCTGAACATCCTCCCGCGTCGCCTTCTCCAACCGGAGCGCGACAGAGATCTCAGCCGCCGACAACACCTGCGCATGCGCCCCAGCCATAGCCCGTACGATGTCCACCGGGCTCCCCGCCGCAGGAACGCTGAGGTGATGCCGCACCATCCGCCGCGCCACCACGTCCCGCCAACTCACCGTCTTCATGGCACCAGGCTAGAAGCAGGTGCGGTCAGGAACTGACCTAATGCCAGTGGGTGGCGACCAGGTTCCAGATGACGCCGGCGAGGGCGTCCTTGCTGCCGGAAGGGACCGGGACAGCGCCGCCGTCGCGGTCCAGGATGACTGCCTCGTTCATGTCGCTGCCGAAGACCTTGCCGCCGGAGACGTCGTTGACGACCAGCAGGTCGCAGCCCTTGCGCTTCAGCTTGGCGCGGCCGAGGTCGAGCACAGTGTGTTCGGCGTCGCCGGTCTCGGCGGCGAAGCCGACGATCACCTGGTCGGCGCGGCGGCGGTCGTGCGAGATGGTGGCGAGGATGTCGGGGTTCTCGATCAGGCTGACGCTGGGGACGGCGCCGTCGCCGGTCTTCTTGATCTTGTGCTCGGCGACATCGGCCGGCCGGAAGTCGGCCGGAGCGGCGGCCATCACGACGGCGTCGGCGTCGGCGGCGCGGCCGGTGATCTCGTCGTACAGCTCGCGGGTGCTGGTCACCTGGACGACCTGGACGCCGGCCGGGTCACCCAGCTCGGAGTTGGCGGCGACCAGGGTCACCTTGGCGCCCCGGGCAGCGGCGATCCGGGCCAACGCGTAGCCCTGCTTGCCGGACGAGGAGTTGCCCAGGTAGCGCACCGGGTCGAGGTGCTCGCGGGTGCCACCCGCGCTGATCAGGACGTTCTTGCCGGTCAGATCGGCGACCGCCTGGCCCGCGGATCGGGCGGCGTGGTCGGCCAGCATCAACTGGCTGATCGCGAAGATCTCCGACGGCTCGGGCAACCGGCCACGGCCGGTGTCGGCGCCGGTCAACCGGCCGACCGCGGGGTCGAGCACGGTGATCCCGCGCGAGCGCAGGGTCTCCACGTTGGCCTGGGTGGCCGGGTGCTCCCACATCTCGGTGTGCATCGCGGCCGCGAACAAGATCGGGCAGCGGGCGGTCAGCAGAGTGTTGGTGAGCAGATCGTCGGCCAGCCCATGGGCGGCCTTGGCGATCAGGTTGGCGGTCGCGGGCGCGACGACGACGAGGTCCGCGCCCTTGCCGATCCGGACGTGCGGAACCTCGTGAACGTCGTCGAACGGGTCGGCCGTCACCGGCTGACCCGACAGCGCCGCCCAGGTGGCGGCGCCGACGAACTCCAGGGCGGCCGCGGTCGGCACCACCCGGACGCTGTGTCCGGACTCGGTCAGCCGGCGGAGCAGATCACAGACCTTGTACGCCGCGATCCCGCCGCCGACGCCGAGAACCACCGACGGCCGCTGCCCCGTTGTCGTCATGGAGCGAAAGTACTAGGACTTCTCCGCGGCGGCAGCAGCGGCTTCCGCCTCGGCCTCGGGATCGATGTCCGTGCAGGTCAGCACGCCGTCGTTGATCTCGCGCATCGCGATCGACAGCGGCTTCTCCTGGACGTGGGTCTCGACCAGCGGTCCGACGTACTCGAGCAGGCCTTCGCCCAGCTGCGAGTAGTAGGCGTTGATCTGCCGTGCCCGCTTGGCCGAGTACAGCACCAGCTTGTACTTCGAGTCGGTGTGGGTGAGCAGGTCGTCGATCGGCGGCGAAGTGATGCCGATGGCGACGGGCTGGTTGCCAGACAAAATGTCAGCTCTTTCCAGAGATGTTGGGTGATCGAATCAACTTTACCAAGTGATCGGCCGCTTCCCGAACCGACGCGTTCACGATCGTCACGTCGAACTCCTTCTCGGAGGCCAGTTCGAGGGTCGCGGTCTCCAGCCGGCGCTCCCGCTCCTCGGCCGTCTCGGTGCCCCGGCCGACCAGCCGGCGGACCAGCTCGTCCCAGCTCGGCGGCGCCAGGAAGACGAAATGCGCCTCCGGCATCGTCTCGCGAACCTGCCGGGCGCCCTGCAGGTCGATCTCCAGCAGCGCGGGCCGGCCGTCGGCCAGCTTGTCCAGCACCGGCTGCCGGGGCGTCCCGTAGCGGGCCGCCTTGTGCACGACGGCCCACTCCAGCAGCTCGTCGGCGGCGATCATCCGGTCGAACTCCTCGTCGGAGACGAACAGGTAGTGCACACCGTGCACCTCGCCCGGCCGCGCCTTGCGAGTGGTGGCCGAGACCGAGATCCAGATCTCCGGGAAGCGCTCGCGGATGTCGGCCGCCACCGTGCCCTTGCCGACCGCCGTCGGTCCGGCCAGCACGGTCAGCCGGGCTCCACCGCTGTCCTGGTCCCCCTCCGGGCTGCCACCCTCCGGACCGCGCAGCACACCGTCCTGGGCACCGTCCCGGACTGCGTCGGTGGAACCGTTCCCCGTGGCCACGTCTGTCTCCAGCTCAGTCGGCTCCAGCGTGCTCGACGGCAACTCGGTCGAGGTCAGCTCAGTCTGCATCATCGGTGTCACTCGGCGAACTCCCGCATCAGGGCCGCGATCTGGTTGGTGCCCAGCCCGCGCACCCGCCGGGTCTCGGAGATGCCGGCCCGCTCCATGATCTGCTGCGCCCGGACCTTGCCGACCCCCGGGACGCACTGCAGCAGCGCGCTGACCCGCATCTTGCCGATCACGTCGTTGGTCTGCCCCTCGTGCAGCACCTCCGTAGGAGACGCCCCCGAGTGCCTGATCCGGTTCTTGATCTCCGCACGCTCACGGCGTGCGGCAGCGGCCTTGTCCAGAGCAGCCGCGCGTTGCTCCGGGGTCAAAGAAGGAAGTGGCACCGTCTCACCTGTCCCGTTGTGTGTCTTCGCAGGTGAACCTAGCCAAACACGCCCTCCGACAGCAAACAACACACCATGCGGCGACGGCGGCACCCAGTTCGCTGACCGGGTGCCGCCGTCGCCGATTCGGCCGAAGCCGTGGCCCTGCGTGATGCTCTGTAGTGCCGGGTGGTACTGGATGGAGCGTTAGGAGATGGTCAGGCACCCCACACAGGTGCTGACCCCGCCGTCAGGGTTCGTCACCGTGATGTTGCGCGGTCCCGGCGTACCGGAGATCGACGAGGTGGTGACGTTGATCGAGTTCGCCGACCGGCTCAGCAGCAGCACGTTGATCCCGGTACCCGAGAAGGTCACCTGACTGGCCGCCGTGAAGCCGCTCCCGGTGATCGCGAACGACTTGAACAGTCCCCTGGCGACGGTGCTCGGCGAGGCGCCGGTCACCTTCGGGGCCGCGTTCAGGGTGAAGCAGTTCGCGCAGACCGCGTCGACCGTGCCGGCCCGGCTGACCACGACGTTGCTCCTGGCCACCGTCGCGTTCGCCGCGGTGTTGACCACCGCGTTGATCCGGGTCGCGCTGACGAAGGTGTACGACGTCATCGTGATCCCGGCGCCCGGGAACGACGGCACCGAGGCCGCGGTGAACCCGGTGCCGTTGATCGCCACCGCCCGGCCGGTCAGGCCCTGCGAGAACGCGTTCGGTGAGATCGACGTCACCGTCATCCCACTGCGGAGCTGGACGATCACGTTCGCGCTGAGGCCGATGTTGCCGGCCGCATCGGTGGACGAAGCGCTCAACGTGTAGGTCCCGGCCGCCAGGCCCGAGACAGCTGCCGTCCAGTTGCCCGCGGCCGCGGTACTGGTCAAGGTGCTGACCACCGCGCCCGAGGTGTTGCTGCCGGCATGGACCTTCAGCGTCACCGTCGCGCTGTCGCCCGGCAGTACGCCGGTCTTGCCGACGACGTTGATCGAGGTCGTGGTCACGATCGCGTTGTTGACCGGACTGGTGATCGAGACGATCGGCTTGACCGTGTCGACCGTGAAGGTCGACGTGCTGGTCCCGACGTTGCCGGCCGCGTCGGACTGGGTCGCCTGGGCCGTGTAGGTCCCTTGCGGGAGCACTGCCGGAGTGAGCGTCCAGGTGCCGGTGGCGGAGATCGTCACCGCGGTAGTCGACCTCGGCGTACCGGTCGCGGTGGCGCCGTTGTAGATGCTGACCGTCGTCGTTGCGGCATCGCCGGTCAGCTTGCCACCGGTTCCGCTGATCACCGGCTGGGTGGTGTTCCGGCTGGAACCGTTCACCGGCGCGGTGATCTGGACCACCGGAGCGGTCACGTCGGCCGCGTCGTTGACCACGAAGGTCTTCGGCGCGCTGGCCCCCGTCTGGCTGTTGCCGTTCTGCTTCGCCTGCACGGTGTAGATGCCGTTGGCGAGCGGGCCGGGCAGTGCCACGGACCAGGTGCCGGCGTTGTTGGTCGCGTTGGCGGTCAGGATCGGGTTGCCGATGCTGTAGAGACCCGAGTAGAGCGCCACGGTCACGTCGCTGCCGGTCGCCATCCCGGTACCGGTGACGGTCGGCACCACGTTGACCGTCTGGTTGGCCGTCGGCGACGTGATGACCGGGTTCGGAATCGCCTGTCCGCTGCCCATCACCTCGGCGACGCTCTTGATCGAGATGCCCCGGCTCGCGTTGGCCGGAGCGACCGCCCAGTCCAGGAACTGGTCGATCACCACGGAGTCGATCGGCCGGTAGTCGGCCATACAGGCGGCGTACTTCGCGGTGCCCTGGTAGCAGATCTCGTGGAAGATCATCGGCACCCAGCCACCGGCGTGATCGGCGGCACCATTGGCCGCGTCGATCAGCGACTGCAGCGTGACCGGACCGTCGTACGTAGTACCGAGGGCGTACAGCGCGAACGGATCGCGCGGCGGCGTCGACTCGGTGTAGATCGGCCCACCCACCAGGATGCTGCCGCCACTACGACCGGTCTGGTAGCCACAGCCCTGGACGATGCTGATCGCCTCGGCGTTGAAGGCGGCCTCCGGGTAGGCGAAACCGGACGGCGAGAAGCCCTGCGCCTGCAGCCGGGCCCGGTCGTCACAGACCTGGTGCCACTTGTAGTCGAAGGTGGTCGCCGGATCGGTGATCACCATGTGGTCCTTGGTGTGACCGCCGATGTCGTTGCCGTCGGCCTTGAGATTGTTGATCTCGGCCCACGTCATCGCGTTGTCCTCCTCGGGGTCGTCCACCGCACCGCTGTTGATGTAGAAGGTGCCGTGCACGCCGTGCGACGAGAGCATCGAACGGATCCCGTAGTGGCTGACCAGGCCGTCGTCGAAGGTCAGCGAGATCTGCGTCGGCCGCGCGGCCAGCACCGGCTGCGGGCCGGCGCCCATCACGTCGCGGACCTTCTCGATCGTGGTGCCGGCCGGGGCGCCGCTCTGCAGCCACTCGATGAACTGGTCCAGCACGGTGGAGTCGAGCGCCTGGTAGGTGCCCATGCAGTCGTTGTACTCCGGCGTACCGGGCTTGCAGACGTAGTTGAAGGCGATCGGCACCCAGCCGCCACCGTTGCTAGAGGCAACGTTGACCGAGTTCTGCAGATCGGCCAGGGTGAGCGGGCCGCTCGGGAAGTTCGCCGTGCTCAGCCAGAACGGGTTGGCCGGCGGCCGGCTCTCGGCGTACGGCGCGCTGGTCGGCGCCAGGCCGCCCACGGTCCGGCCGGACAGGTAGCCACAGCCCTGGACGATGGTGCCCGCGTTCGCGTCGACCGCGGCGTACGGGTAACTGAAGCTCTGCGGGTCGTATCCGAGACCCGCCAGTCTTTCCTTGTCGCTGCAGACCTGGTCCTGCTTGTAGGCCTGCGTGGTACTCGGATCGGTGAGGTCGATGTGGTCCTTGCTCAGACCACCGATCTCGTTGCCGTCCCGGTACAGCTCGTCGGCGTGCCACGTGGCGAAGTACCCCGGCGCGTTGGCCTGGATGATCCGGCTCGAGACGTAGAACGTGCCGTTGACGTTGTGGGACTTCAGAACCGGCGCCGCGTACTGGTACTGCGACATCAGTCCGTCGTTGAACGTCAGGGAAACAACCGTCTCCCCCGCGGCTTGCGCCTGCGTGACGAACGTGAACTGGCCGAACGAAACGGTGATCGCTAACGCAGCACCTATTCGTAAAGCCCGTGATTTGAGCACACCTGAAAATGACACCGAGGCCCCCCTGGCATCCGCAACGAATCCAACCCAGGACGGGCGCAGGATGCGCAGCCGTCCCCCCGCGAACGAGGCTAGCACTCGGGAACCGTTTCGGATACGACACGACGATGCGCGTGTGCACGACTGCGCAGGGTGTCCGGTACAGCTCAGTTGAACTTGGGGATGTCCACCTTGCAGGAGTCCTTGGCCTGGGTCGCGATCGCCTTGTAGGCCGTCGTAACAGCGCCGAGCTGCTTGCTCAGCCGGGCCAGCTCGACCTCGTTCTTCCCGGCCTTCTGGGCCTTTTCGGCGAAGGCCGCAACGACCTTCCAGTCGTCCTTCACCTCGGCCGGCGCGCTGTCCTGCAGCTTCTTCGCGTCCTCCAGCAGCTTGGCGTAGTCGGCCGGCACCTGCGGATCGACATTGGTCGCCGCGGCCGCGAACCCGGCCAGGTCGACGCAGTACGCCTGCTCTTCGGTACAGGCGGTCAGTCCGGCCGCCGCGATCACGATCGTCGCGGCCAGCCCAGCAGTACGGCGCATCACGGTGTCATCCTTCGAGTCGGTGTGGTCAACGCTACCGGCCGGCCCCCGAGGGAGACCGGCCGGTGCAGTAACTCTGGTGTCAGGAGCCGAGGGTGACCTTGCAGGTCTCCTTGGCCTGCTTGGCGATCGCCTCGCCGGCGGCCGCCAGCTTCGGCCCGGCGTCCTTGGCCAGCTCCGCCAGCTTCGCCTCGTCGCCATCGACCTCCTTGGCCTTGGCCAGGTAGTCGTTCATCACCTTCCAGTCGTCCTTGAGGTCGTCCGGCGCGGACTTCGACAGCTTCTTCGCCTCGCTGGTCAGCTTCTCGACGGCCTCTTTGTCCTTCAGGTCCTTCATGTTCTTGGTCGCCTCGGCGTAGTTCTGCAACTCGCTGCAGTAGTCGCCGCCCGAGCAGGCCGTCAAGGTGCCGACGCTCAATGTCACTACCGCCACGAGGGCCGCAACCTTACGCATTCCAGTCCTATCTGTTGCCGCGGGAAGACTTGCTCTTTCCGTCCCGGCAACCCTGGCGAACCACGGGGTCACCGGACCACCAGCCACGCCGTGAGGAACCTCCCACGACCTGGCTGGAACCGGCCCGCGACCTACCGCGTCGCTGCGTTGTCAGTAACCCAGGACCGTGCGGAACGCTTCGTTGGCGCGGTCGGCGGCGTCGCGCAGCGAGGTCGCGTCGGGGCCGGCGCCGAGAATCTCACGGGAGCTCGACGGTACGACGTTGCGCACTGCCGATCCGAAGACCTCGGTGAGTCCGGCGGCGGTCCCGCCCTGGGCGCCGAGGCCGGGGGCGAGCAGCGGGCCACGAATGTCGAGGTCCTCCCCCGTCGACTTGATGGTCGCGCCGACGACAGCGCCGAACGACCCGAGATCATCGGCACCGGCGTTGAGCTCACGCAGACCGTCGAGCACCGCACCGGCGACGGTCGAGCCGTCGGCCGTCCGGGCGGACTGGAACTGCGGGCCTTCCGGGTTGGACGTCAGGGCCAGGACGAACAGGCCGGCCCCGGCCTCGCGGGCCTCGTCGATGGCCGGCTGCAGCGAGCCGAAGCCCAGGTACGGGCTGACCGTCAGCGCGTCGCAGGCCAGCGGTCCCTTCTCTGCCAGGTACGCCGAGGCGTAGCCGGCCATGGTCGAGCCGATGTCGCCGCGCTTGGCGTCGATGATCACCAGGGCGCCGGCTTCGCGCAGCCGGATCGTCGCCTGCTCCAGCACGGCGATCCCGGCCGAGCCGAACCGCTCGAAGAAGGCCGACTGCGGCTTGAACACCGCGACGTGCTCGGCCAGCGCGTCGACCACGCCGTAGGTGAAGGAGGCCAGGCCCTCGGCGGTGTCGGGCAGCCCCCACTGGTCGAGCAGGTGGGAGTGCGGGTCGATGCCGACGCACAGCGGACCACGCTGGTCCATCGTCGCCCGGAGACGGGGCCCGAAAGGCTTGTTCTGCATGGGGAGATCACGCTCTCTCATCGGGAGGCCAGCTTTCTGTTGATGCGGCGGACCAGACCGGGGCCGCGGTAGATCAGGCCGGAGTACAGCTGGACGAGGCTGGCGCCGGCGTCGAACAACCGGGCCGCGTCGTCGGGGTCGAGGATGCCGCCGACGCCGATGACCGGCAGCTCGCCGTTGGTCTCACTGTTGATGTGGGCAACGGTTTTGGCGGAGATCTCGGTCAGCGGGCGGCCGGACAGTCCACCGGTCTCCTCGGCCTGCCACTCGTCGACCGGCGCGAGACCGTTGCGGCCGATCGTCGTGTTGGTGGCGATGATGCCGGCCACGCCGACCTCGGTGCAGACGCCGAGCAGCTCGTCGATCGCCGACTCGGTCAGGTCGGGGGCGATCTTCACCAGGATCGGCTTCGGCTCGCGGCCGCCGCTGGTGAGCGCTCTCGCCTCGTCGTGCAACGCGGTCAGCAGCTCACGGAGGTGACCCGAGTCCTGCAGAGAGCGCAATCCCGGGGTGTTGGGTGAGCTCACGTTGACGGCGAAGTAGTCGCCGTACCGGTAGAGGCGCTGCAGTGAGGTGACGTAGTCCCCCACCGCGTCCTCCAGTGGCGTCACCTTCGACTTCCCGATGCTGATGCCCAGCGGGTAGCCGAGATCCCCGTACTCCGCCAGCCGGGCCGCCAGGGCTGCCGAGCCCTCGTTGTTGAAGCCCATCCGGTTGATCACGGCTTCGCTCTCGACCAGCCGGAACAGTCGTGGCTTCTCGTTGCCCGGCTGAGGATGCGCGGTGACCGTGCCGACCTCGACGAAACCGAAGCCGAGTGCCCGCCAGGCTGGTAGCGCCAGGCCGTTCTTGTCCATCCCGGCGGCCAGGCCGACCGGGCTGGGGAAGCGGACACCGAAGACGGTGCGCTCCAGGCCGGCCGGGAGGGCGCCGTAGGACTTGGTGAGCGCGGGCACCGCTCCCGGGATGCGGCTGAGTCGCCGCAGCCCGTGGAGCGTCTGCTCGTGCGCCACCTCGGCGTCGCCTTGACCCAAGCGGTAGAGGACGGGCCTGATGACCTTTCGGTACATCAGTTGGCCGCCTGCGGCGACGAGGCGGAAGGCGCCGTCGGCGAGGCGCCGGCGGGCGCGTCGGCTTCGCCGCGGATGCGGCTCGCCCAGTCCTGCAGCGACCGGACTCCGATGTCGCCGGCCTGCTGCGCCTCGATGCCCTGTACCGCGGCGCCCAGACCCTGCACCGTGGTGATGCAAGGAATGTTGCGGGCAACAGCCGCACTGCGGATCTCGTACCCGTCGAGACGCGGTGAGCCGTCCTTGGTGATCCCGATCGGGGTGTTGACGATCAGGTTCAGCTCGCCGTCCTGGACCATCTGGACGATCGTCGGCTCACCGTTCGGGCCGGGGCCCTGGCTGCTCTTGCGCACCGTGACGGCCTGGACGCCGTTGCGCCGCAGTACGTCGGCGGTCCCCTCGGTCGCGTAGATCTGGAAGCCCAGATCGGCCAGCCGCTTGACCGGGAAGATCATGTGCCGCTTGTCCCGGTTGGCGACCGACACGAACACCTTGCCCGAGGCAGGCAGCGGCTGCGAGGCACCGGCCTGCGACTTGGCGAACGCAGTACCGAAGGTGTCGTCGATGCCCATCACCTCACCGGTCGAGCGCATCTCCGGCCCGAGCACGGTGTCGACCGACGATCCGTCGATGGTCCGGAACCGGTTGAACGGCATCACCGCTTCCTTGACCGCGATCGGCGCCGACGGCGGCAGCGTGCCACCGTCACCCGTGGCCGGCAGCATGCCCTCGGCCCGCAGCTCCGCGATCGTTGCCCCGAGCATCACCCGGGCAGCCGCCTTGGCCAGCGGGGTCGCGGTCGCCTTCGAGACGAACGGGACGGTCCGGGAGGCCCGCGGGTTCGCCTCCAGCACGTAGAGGACGTCACCGGCCAGCGCGTACTGGATGTTCAGCAGACCCTGGACGCCGATGCCGCGGGCGATCGCCTCGGTCGACTCCCGGATCTTCTGGATGTCCGCACTGCCCAGCGTGATCGGCGGCAGCGCGCAGGACGAGTCGCCCGAGTGCACCCCGGCCTCCTCGATGTGCTCCATCACGCCACCCAGGAACAGCTCGTTGCCGTCGAACAGCCCGTCGACGTCGATCTCCACCGCGTCGTCCAGGAACCGGTCGATCAGCACCGGGTGCTCCCAGTTCGCGGTCAGGGCGCCGCCGCTGAGCCGCTCGAGCGCGGCGGTCAGCTCGGCATCGGAGTACACGATCTCCATGCCGCGGCCGCCGAGCACGTACGACGGCCGGACCAGCACCGGGAAGCCGATCTCGGCGGCGATCTCCTGCGCCTGGTCGAACGACATCGCCGTGCCGTGCTTGGGAGCCGGCAGGTTGGCGTCGGACAACACCTTGCCGAAGGCGCCCCGCTCCTCGGCCAGGTGGATCGCCTCGGGCGAAGTACCGACGATCGGTACGCCGGCGTCAGCGAGCCGCTGGGCCAGGCCTAGCGGCGTCTGGCCACCGAGCTGGACGATCACTCCGGCGATCGGGCCGGCCTGCAGTTCGGCGTACACGATCTCGAGCACGTCCTCGCAGGTGAGCGGCTCGAAGTACAGCCGGTCGGAGGTGTCGTAGTCGGTGGAGACCGTCTCCGGGTTGCAGTTGACCATGATGGTGCAGTAGCCGGCCTCGCGCAGCGCCATCGACGCGTGCACACAGGAGTAGTCGAACTCGATGCCCTGGCCGATCCGGTTCGGGCCGGAGCCCAGGATCAGCACGGCCGGCTCGGTCCGCGGCGCGACCTCGGTCTCCTCGTCGTACGAGGAGTAGTGGTACGGCGTCGCGGCGGCGAACTCGGCCGCGCAGGTGTCCACCGTCTTGAAGACCGGCCGGATCCCCAGCGCCTGCCGGACACCGCGGACGACGTCCTCGGTCAGATCGCGGATCTCGGCCAGCTGCAGGTCGGAGAACCCGTGCCGCTTGGCCAGCTTGATGATCTCGGGGGTGAGCCGCGGCGCGGCCGCGACCTGGAGAGCGGTCTCGTGGATCAGGTACAGCTGGTCGACGAACCACGGGTCGATCTTGGTGGCGTCGAAGATCTGCTCCGGCGTCGCCCCGGCCCGGATCGCGTCCATCACGGTCCGCAGCCGGCCGTCGTGCGGCGTCTTGATTGCCTCCAGCAACGACTCCAGGTCGGTCGACGGAGCGCCGAGCCAGGAGAACCGGGCCTCCGGCTTCTCCAGCGACCGGAGCGCCTTCTGCAGCGCCTCGGTGTAGTTGCGGCCGATCGCCATCGCCTCGCCGACGCTCTTCATGTGCGTGGTCAGCGTCGCGTCGGCGGCCGGGAACTTCTCGAACGCGAACCGCGGCACCTTCACCACGACGTAGTCCAGGGTCGGCTCGAAGCTGGCCGGAGTCTGCTGGGTGATGTCGTTCGGGATCTCGTCCAGGGTGTAGCCGATGGCCACCTTGGCGGCGATCTTGGCGATCGGGAAGCCGGTCGCCTTGGAGGCCAGCGCCGACGACCGGGAGACCCGCGGGTTCATCTCGATCACGATCAGCCGGCCGTCGGCCGGGTTCACCGCGAACTGGATGTTGCAGCCGCCGGTGTCCACGCCGACCTCGCGGATGATGCCGATGGCAAGGGTCCGCATGGTCTGGTACTCGCGGTCGGTCAGCGTCATGGCCGGTGCCACGGTGACCGAGTCGCCGGTGTGCACGCCCATCGGGTCGACGTTCTCGATCGAGCAGATGATCACCACGTTGTCGGCCTTGTCGCGCATCACCTCCAGCTCGTACTCCTTCCAGCCGACGATCGACTCCTCGATCAGCACCTCGGTGGTCGGGCTGGCGGACAGGCCGGCGCCGGCGATCCGGCGCAGGTCGGCCTCGTCGTACGCCATCCCGGAGCCGACGCCGCCCATCGTGAAGGACGGCCGGACGACCAGCGGGTAGCCCAGCTCGTCGGCCGCGCCGAGCACGTCGTCGATCGAGTGGCAGATCCGCGAGGTGGCGGTGGAGGCGCCGAGCTTCTCGACGATCTGCTTGAACGACTCCCGGTTCTCACCGCGCTGGATGGCGTCCACGGAGGCGCCGATCAGCTCGACGCCGTACTTCTCCAGGACGCCGTTCTCGTGCAGCGAGATCGCCGCGTTCAGCGCGGTCTGGCCGCCCAGGGTGGCGAGCAGGACGTTCGGGCGCTCCTTCTCGATCACCTTCTCGACGTACTCCGGCGTGATCGGCTCGACGTAGGTCGCGTCGGCGAACTCCGGGTCCGTCATGATCGTGGCCGGGTTGGAGTTCACCAGGATGACCCGGAAGCCCTCCTCCTTCAGCACCCGGCAGGCCTGGGTGCCGGAGTAGTCGAACTCACAGGCCTGACCGATCACGATCGGGCCGGAGCCGATCACCAGCACCGAGTCGATATCCGTACGGCGGGGCATCAGTTGCGACCTTCCATCAGCGCTACGAAACGATCGAACAAGTAGGCGGAGTCGTGTGGACCCGCCGCGGCCTCCGGGTGGTACTGGACCGAAAAGGCCAGCGCCTTCCCGTCCTTCCCGGTCAGCTTGAGTCCCTCGACGACATTGTCGTTGAGCGACACGTGGCTCACCTCGGCCACGCCGTACGGCGTCTCGATCGGCCCGTCCAGCGGGGCGTCGACCGCGAAGCCGTGGTTCTGCGAGGTGATCTCGACCTTGCCGGTGGCCTTGTCCAGCACCGGCTGGTTGATCCCCCGGTGGCCGTACTTCAGCTTGAACGTGCCCAGCCCCAGCGCGCGGCCGAAGACCTGGTTGCCGAAGCAGATCCCGAAGTACGGCTTGCCGCGCTGCAGCAGTTCCTTCAGCAGCGTGGTCGGGTGCTCGGTGGTCTCCGGGTCGCCCGGGCCGTTGCTCATGAAGATGCCGTCGGGGTCGACCGCGAGCACCTCGTCGAGCGTCGCGGTGGCGGGCAGCACGTGCACCTCGATACCGCGCTCGGCCATCCGCTTCGGCGTCATCGTCTTGATCCCGAGGTCGAGGGCGACCACGGTGAACCGCTTCTCCCCCTCGGCCGGTACGACGTACGCCTCCGCCGTGGTGACCTGTTCGGCCAGGTCGGCGCCGGCCATCGAGGGCTGCTCCAGCACCTTCCGTAGCAGCACCTCGGGGTCGAGGATCTCGGTGGAGATCCCGGCCCGCATCGCGCCGAGCTCGCGCAGGTGACGGGTCAGCGCGCGGGTGTCGATCCCGGAGATGCCGACGATGCCCTGGCCCTTGAGCTGCTCGTCGAGCGAGCGGGTGGCCCGCCAGTTCGACGAGACCCGGGCGGGATCGCGGACGACGTACCCGGCGACCCAGATCCGCGACGACTCGTCGTCCTCGTCGTTGACGCCGGTGTTGCCGATGTGCGGCGCGGTCTGGGTGACGATCTGGCGGTGGTACGACGGATCGGTCAGCGTCTCCTGGTAACCGGTCATCCCGGTGGTGAACACCGCCTCGCCGAAGGTCTCACCGGTCGCCCCGTACGACGTACCGGCGAAGGCGCGGCCGTCCTCGAGGACCAGCAGCGCGGGTTGCGGCGCGTGGTTCAGCGTCGGTTGCAGGGCAGCCTGGCTCATTGCTCGGCTCCGATCAGGGTCGAGATGGATGCGGTCAGCGGGGCGGTGTCGGCCTTGCGGCGCGGGCGGAAGCCGGTGTCCAGCTCCCGGCCGTCGTGGGTCCAGGTGACCACCACCAGGCCGGAGGCCTCGGCGGTGACCTTGCCCGCGATACCGCGGTCGGTCCGGACGCCGGTCAGGTGGTCGACGGGGATGAAGACGTCCGCCGCGCCCTGCCGATGGAAGATCAGGCCGGCCTCACTGACGGCCAGGTCCGCGGTACTGCGGACTCCGAGTTCGTGCACGGCGATCCGGTCCATCCAGTCGCCGGCGGTGGTGGTCGCGACGTACACGCCTTCGATGCCCGACGCCTTGCCCTCGGGCACGGCCGGCAGCGGCGCGAGATCGGCCTGCCGGGACTGGCGGTTGCGCCAGCCGCGGTACATGCCGAACCACGCCAGGCCGATGATCAGCAGCGTGCCGGCGATGCCGAGAACAGTTTTCACTTGGTGAGCTTCCCGTCCAGCACGGTCGGCTCGCCGCGGAGGAAGGTCGCCATCACCTTGCCGGGCAGCTTCATCCCGACGAACGGCGTGTTCCGCGACAGCGAAGCGGTCTCGGCCGGTACGACGGTGCGCTCGGCCGCCGGGTCGACCAGGACCAGGTTGGCCGGCGCACCGACTGTCAGCGGCTGCCCGTGCTCGGTGATCTGGCCGATCGCGGCCGGCCGGTAGCTCATCCGGTCGGCCAGATCGGCCCAGGTCAGCAGCTTGGTGTCGATCATCGCGTGCTGGACCACTGAGAGAGCGGTCTCCAGCCCGGTCATCCCGAACGCCGCCGCGCTCCACTCGCAGTCCTTGTCCTCGACCGGGTGCGGCGCGTGGTCGGTGGCGACGATGTCGATGGTGCCGTCGGCCAGGCCCTCGCGGACCGCCTCGACGTCGGCCTTGGTGCGCAGCGGCGGGTTCACCTTGTAGACCGGGTTGTACGACGCCGCCAGGTCCTCGGTCAGCAGCAGGTGGTGCGGCGTCACCTCGGCGGTGACCTCGAGCCCGCGCCGCTTGGCCGCCCGGACGATCTCGACCGAGCCCTTGGTGGACAGGTGGCAGATGTGCAGCTTCGAGCCGACGTGCGCGTTCAGCAGGATGTCGCGGGCGATGATGGACTCCTCGGCCACACTCGGCCAGCCGGTCAGCCCGAGCACGCCGGAGAGCGCTCCCTCGTTCATCTGCGCGCCCTGGGTCAGCCGCGGCTCCTGCGCGTGCTGGGCGATCGTGCCGCCGAAGGCCTTCACGTACTCCAGCGCGCGGCGCATCAGCGCGGCGTCCCAGACACAGTCGCCGTCGTCGGAGAAGACCCGGACCCGGGCGGCCGAGTCGGCCATCGCGCCGAGCTCGGCGAGCTGGGTGCCCTGCCGGCCGACCGTGACGGCGCCGATCGGGTAGACGTCGGCGTACCCGCCCTCGCGGCCGAGCCGCCAGACCTGCTCGACGACGCCGGCCGTGTCGGCCACCGGGTCGGTGTTGGCCATCGCGAAGACGGCGGTGAAGCCGCCCAGCGCGGCCGAGCGGGTGCCGGTCAGCACCGTCTCGGCGTCCTCGCGGCCGGGCTCGCGCAGGTGGGTGTGCAGGTCGACCAGGCCGGGGAGCGCGATCTGGCCGGTCGCGTCGATCACCTCGACGCCTTCCGGCCGCGGTACGTCGTTGCCAATGGCCACGATCTCGCCGTTGTCGATCAGCAGGTCCGCCACCTCACCACCGATGATGCTTGCGCCGGTGATCACATACGCGGTCATGCCTTGGGCTCCTCTGTCGGGTTGGTATCGGTACTGCCTGAGAGCAGCAGGTAAAGCACGGCCATCCGGATCGCCACGCCGTTCGTGACCTGTTCGACGATCACCGAGCGGGTCGAGTCGGCGACCTCGGCGCTGATCTCCATCCCGCGGTTCATCGGGCCGGGGTGCAGCACGATCGCCTCGTCGGGCAGCTGGGCCATCCGGTGCACGTCCAGGCCGTAGCGCCGGGTGTACTCGCGGGCGCTGGGGAAGAACGCGTCGTTCATCCGCTCGCGCTGGACCCGCAGCATCATCACCGCGTCGCTCTTGGCCAGCGAGCCGTCCAGGTCGTACGACGTGGCGCACGGCCAGTTGGTCATGTCGACCGGCAGCAGCGTCGGCGGCGCGACCACGGTGACCTCGGCGCCGAGTGTCGAGAGCAGCAGCACGTTCGACCGGGCCACCCGGCTGTGCAGCACGTCGCCGACGATGGTGATCCGGCGGCCGTCGAGCGAACCGAGGTGGCGGCGCATGGTGAACGCGTCCAGCAGCGCCTGGGTGGGGTGCTCGTGGGTGCCGTCGCCGGCGTTGACCACCGAACCGTTCAGCCAGCCCGAGGTGGCCAGCAGGTGCGGCGCGCCGGACGAGCCGTGCCGGCAGACCACCCCGTCGGCGCCCATCGCCTGCAGGGTCAGCGCGGTGTCCTTGAGACTCTCGCCCTTGCTCACGCTGGAGCCCTTGGCGGAGAAGTTGATCACGTCGGCGGAGAGCCGCTTGGCGGCCGCCTCGAAGGAGATCCTGGTCCGGGTGGAGTCCTCGAAGAAGAGGTTGACCACCGTGCGGCCGCGCAGCGCGGGCAGCTTCTTGATCGGCCGGTCCGCCAGCGAGCGCATCTCCTCGGCGGTGTCGAGGATCAGGTTCGCCTCGTCCCTGGACAGATCACCTGCACTCAGCAAATGCCTCACGCCGAAGCTCCCGTCTTGTCGGCGATGAGTACCGCATCGGCGCCGTCGTACTCGGTCAGGTGGACGGTGACCCGCTCGACCAGGGAGGTGGGCAGGTTCTTCCCGACGTAGTCGGCGCGGATCGGCAGCTCGCGGTGGCCGCGGTCGACCAGGACGGCCAGC
This sequence comes from Kribbella sp. NPDC056861, assembly GCF_040687575.1. NCBI lineage: Bacteria > Bacillati > Actinomycetota > Actinomycetes > Propionibacteriales > Kribbellaceae > Kribbella > Kribbella sp. NPDC056861. The sequence goes on from NZ_JBFBNQ010000005.1 coordinate 461,054, forward strand.
TGGACCGCCTTCGGCCGGCCGATGTCGCCGATCGCGTCCAGCGCGGCCCGGATGGTGCGGCCGGAGAACAGCACGTCGTCGATCAGGACGACCACCTTGCCGTCGATCCCGCCGGGCGGGATGTCGGTGTGCTCCAGCGCGCGGGCCGGTTTGAGGCCGATGTCGTCGCGGTACATCGTCACGTCGAGTGACCCTGTGGGCACGCTCTGCCCTTCGACCGCCGCGATCCGCTCCGAGATGCGGGTCGCCAGACCCACGCCACGGGTGGGGATGCCGAGCAGGACCACCGGGTCGGCACCGCGGTTGCGCTCGAGGATCTCGTGCGCGATCCGGGTCAGTGCCCGGGAAATATCGGAAGCATCCAGCACTGTGCGGGGCACGGCCTTGACTGCAGGCTCGGGTACCGAGGCAGGGCTCATCGCTACCGTTCCTCCTTTCCCGCCTCTCTGGACGGGTCTTTAAAGGACGTTCGGACCGCTTGACATGGTATCGGAAGTGACACGCCGTCTTGACGCTGGCCTCCGGCCCAGAATATTGTTACTCTGTGTAACCGTGGGCGGTTTGATCAAATGGGCCCCCACAAAGGTTCGGCTGAACAACCCAGCGAACCACCGGAGTAACGACCAAAAGTCGGAGGGAAGAACCAGCGTGCCTAGCGAATACGCGAAGACACTGGGCGGCAAGTTGCGCGCCATCCGCCAGCAGCAAGGTCTGTCGCTGCACGGCGTGGAAGAGAAGTCCAAGGGTCGCTGGAAGGCGGTCGTCGTCGGCTCGTACGAGCGTGGCGATCGGGCCGTCACCGTCCAGAAGCTTGCGGAGCTCGCCGATTTCTACGGCGTGCCGATCCGTGAGCTGCTTCCTGGATCCGCCAGTGCGGCTGCAGCGGCTGCTGCTCCGCCCCGGTTGATCCTGGACCTGGAGGCCCTGCAGCACCTCGACGCGAGCGAGGCCGGGCCGCTGACGCGGTACGCGGCCACGATCCAGGCTCAGCGCGGGGACTACAACGGCAAGGTGCTGTCGATCCGTCAGGACGACATGCGCACCCTGGCCGTGATCTACGACGAGTCGCCGACGACTCTGACCGAGCGTTTCATCTCCTGGGGTGTGCTCAACCCGGAGGCGAAGGGTGACGTCGAGGAGTCCGAGGCAGCCGGCGCCTGACCGGCGTCCGACTCGCGACGGCGTGACAAGACGGTCTGGGCTCGTAGCAGCTTGCCCACGGCCGCCTGCCCGCCTCTCCACACGGAGACGGGCCAACAGTAAGAAGTACCGGCTTTTTCAGTAGGCACTATCGCAGTACCAGGCCGGGGCCGTTCCCCCCGAGCCGACGAACGGGGACGCTGAGAAGGCCCGGCACCGCACCGTGGCGGTACCGGGCCCTTTGGGCAAGCAAGGCCGTACTTCGAGGAACAGCAGCCGCTGCGGAGCTCTAGACGCCCAGGGTGGGCTTGAGCTGCAGCAACCGGGCCAGCAGCCCGTTGACGAAGGCCGGCGACTCGTCGGTGGACAGGTCGCGCGCCATCGAGACGGCCTCGCTGACCGCCACCACGTCAGGCACCTGCTCGTCGAACAGCAGCTCGTAGGCGCCGATCCGCAGGATGTTGCGGTCCACGGCCGGCATCCGGTCCAGTGTCCAGCCCACCGAGTGGGCGCTGAGCAGCTCGTCGATCGCCTCGATGTGCTCGGCGACACCTCCGACCAGCGCCACGGTGAACTCGTTCACCGGCGGGTCGTTGTCGGCCACCCGGTCGGCCAGGGTGCCACCGACGGGCAGCCCCCGGAGCTCCGACTCGTAGAGCACGTCCAGGGCGCGCTTGCGGGCCTTGCTGCGGGCAGACATGTTCTGTTGTCCAGACTCTCGGGTGTCAGGAGGTGACGCGGCCGAGGTAGTCCCCGGTCCGGGTGTCCACCTTGACCTTTTCACCGGTGGTCAGGAACAGCGGGACGTTGATCGTGTAGCCGGTCTCCAGCTTGGCCGGCTTGGTGCCACCGGTCGAGCGGTCGCCCTGCAGGCCGGGCTCGGTGTACTCCACGGTGAGCTCGACCGAGGCCGGGAGCTCGACGTACAGCGGCAGCTCTTCGTGCACCGCGACGATGGCCTGCTGGTTCTCGAGCAGGAAGTGCGAGGCGTCGCCGACCACCTCGGGGGTGATGCTCACCTGCTCGTAGGTGGCGCTGTCCATGAAGACGTAGGAGCCGCCGTCGTTGTACAGGTACGTCATGTCGCGCTTGTCGACGTTGGCCACCTCGACCTTGACGTCGGCGTTGAAGGTCTTGTCGACCACCTTGCCGCTCAGCACGTTCTTCAGCTTGGTGCGCATCACGGCGCCGCCCTTGCCGGGCTTGTGGTGCTGGAACCAGACGACAGACCACAGCTGCCCATCCAGGTTGAGCACCATGCCGTTCTTGAGGTCGTTCGTCGATGCCACGCGGGAAATCCCCTTAGGAAAGTGACCGGACAGAGGTCACGGTAGAAGTGATCAGCGGTACGCCAGATTGTAGCGGTCCCGGGCAGTTCTCCCGATTCCTGGTCTCCGGCCCCTCTACGCTGGCCTCCAGGCAGTTCCCCGACCGCGCCCCGGAGGTATCAGATGACGGGTTTCATCATCGTCGCCGTCTTCCTTGTCATCTTCGGGTTCGGCCGCAAAGCGGCCAAGTCCAAGGTCGATCCGTCGAACCTGAGCCCCCGGGTGCAGAAGCTGCTGGAGCGGATGCAGGCCCAGCAGGGTGGTCTGCAGCCGCCGGTGCTCGGGCAGTTCACTCAGCCGACCTCGGGTCAGCCGTTGCCCGGGCAGTTGCAGGGGCAGACGTTCCCGGCCGCTCCCCCGACTCAGGTCCGGCAGTCCGGGCGGGCGCAGAGCAGTGCGCAGCTGGCGGGGCTGCTGCAGTCGCTGCTTCAGGCAGGTCAGCAGAACGGCTACTCCCAGCCCGGTCAGTACCAGCCGGCGCCACAGCAGCAGGGACCTCAGCCGACCAACTGGCCACCGCAGTACCAGCAGGCGCCGCAGCAGCAGACGAACTGGGCGCCGCAGTACCAGGCGGCGCCGCAGTACCCGGCACCGCAGTACCCGCAGGCTCAGCAGATGCCGCAGGTGCCGCAGTACGCACCGCAGGCCAACCGGACTCAGCACGGCCGGCAGCCGGCGCACAACTTCCCGGCCGCCAACAGCCCGCTGGAGCGCCGCATCCGCGAGCTGATGTCGACCGGACACGAGGTGTCGGCGATCCGGCTGCTCTGCGACGAACAGGATCTCGGCATCATCGAGGCCCAGGAGTACGCCCGCGGTCTGGTCGCCCCGGCCGGCAAGGCCGGCGCGAGCACCGACTCGGCCGGCTCGCGCTCCGATGCGACCGACGACGAGAACCGGTACGTCGGTTCCGCCGCGTTCGCCGAGTCGGTCTTCGATCTGGATCGTGACGAGAACGTCTGGGCCAGCGGCTGGGTCGACAAGGCCGAACCCGAGGACCGCACCGACATCGACGAGCTGTGGCAGACCGTCCGCAACGCCGGCGGCCGGCCGCCTACTCCGGCCAGCTGAGCACGAGTTGGTGGTGGCGCTTCCTGAGCTGGAAGCCCACTGGCAGTTCGGCTTTCGGGAGGTCGGCCGGGTAGATCCGTAGTTGCGGACCAGAGCCGCCTCGGTGCTTCTGGTCCCACTTGCACACCTGATCGACGAGCGACCGAGCCAAGCGCGGCGCGTCCGGACCATGCGCGATGGCGCCGAGCTCGACGAAGTCCGGATCCGCCGCGGCACGAGCAGTGAGATAGCCCAGCGAGGTGTCAGAAGCGATCGCCGAGGCACCCCATCGCGGCGCCGGTGAGACCAGCTTCTTCTTGACCGCCCGCGGCTCAGCCACCAACAGGCAGAACCCGGGCAGCGTCGAGGCGAGCCACAGGTCGAGGTCGCACAGCGGCTCCTCGCGATTCATCAGCACCCCGGACCAGGCCGTCGCGATCTTCTGCTCCAGCACCCGCGCGGGCGGTACCGGCTGATCGCCCTGGTCCTCGTCGAAGGTCAAGCTCACCAGCTCGCCGCGCAGCGGCACCGACCGCTCGTACCCCGCTCCCGCGCCCTGCATGGCGACGAATCCACAAACCGCCATCGACCGGCTCTCCAAGAACCCGTCGCACAGATCGAAGGCGGTCGACCGGGTCTGCGACCGCATCCGCAGCGGTACGACGATGCGCCCACCCGGCGCAAGCTGCTCCAGCCACGCGGGTGCGATGTCCCAGGCGGTGACCGTAACGATGATGCGGTCGTAGGGAGCGCCGCCCGGCCAGCCGAACTCGCCGTCGGCACGCTGCACCCGGACATTCGGATACCCGGCGGCGTCCAGGCCTCTCCAGGCACGAGCCGTGACGTCCTCGTCGATGTCGATCGTGGTGACGGCGCCCGCCGGACTGACCAGCTCGCTCAGCAGGGCGGCGTTGTAGCCACCCGACCCGATCTCGAGCACTCGATGGCCAGGCTGGATATCGGCCTGCTCCAGCATCACCGCCACGACGGTCGGCTGCGAGACCGAGCTGATCGCGACACCCGACTGGTCACGCTTCATCAGGACGACGTCGTCGGTGTAGGCGAGCTCCACCGGAACCTGCGGGACGAAGAGATGCCGCGGGACGGTCCGGAACGCATCGGCGACCCGTTGGTCCTGGATCGCGCCCCGGGTGAGCAGCAGGTCGGTCAGCGCCGCGCGCAGGAGTCCGGCGTACGGCGAATCGCTGGTGCCGGAATGATCCGCCATCTTCGGAGTTTACTGCCGGGGTCAGGACAGGGTGGTGACAGCGCGCAGGGCCAGCCGGTACGAGTCGAGGCCGAAGCCGGCGATGGTGCCGGTGGCGACGGCGGCCACCACGCTGGTGTGCCGGAACTCCTCGCGGGCCGCGGGGTTGCTGATGTGGATCTCGATCAGCGGCGCGGTGCGCTGGGCGCAGGCGTCGCGCAGCGCGTACGAGTAGTGCGTGAAGGCCGCCGGGTTGAGCACCACCGGCGTCTTCGCGTCGGCGGCCTCGTGCAGCCAGCCGACCAGCTCGGCCTCGTCATCGGTCTGCCGGACCTCGACCGCGAGGCCGAGCTCGGCGCCGGTCTTCTCGCAGTCGGCGACCAGATCCGCGAACGTGGTCGCGCCGTACACGTCGGGCTCCCGCGATCCGAGCCGGCCGAGATTCGGCCCGTTCAGCACCAGTACACGTCGTCCGCCTGCTTCAGTCACCGTCGCAGTTTAGTGCCGTCCGCCGGGCGATCAGGACCGCCAGACCGTCCAGGATGCGATCGATGCCGAACTGCAGGGCATTGTCGCGGCCACCCCCGGCAAGCTCCTCGGCGAAGGCTGCGACGGTCGCGGGGTACTGATCGCCGGCCGCGCTCATCGTCTCGGCGAGCTGACTCGCGTACTCCGCGGAGGATCCGGCTGTGGAGGCGAGTTGCTGGACCAGGCTGCGGACGTGGCCGTTGAACAAGACGATACTGTCGAGCCGCTCGGAACCGGTCAGGCCCGTCCCGGCGAGGGTGACCAGCGCCGACTCCATCCATCCCAGCTCGTTCGGGCCGATGGGGCGTTGCCCGGTGGTCAGCTCGATCGCCCAGGGATGCGCGCTGTAGCGCTCGAAGATCGTCTCGGCCCACACCTGCAACCCCGCTCGCCAGTGCTCGGGCGCCGAGTCGCTCGGCGCGGGCGCAGTACCGATCGCGGCATCCAGCATCAGCGCGGTGAGCTCGGCCCGCCCCGGGACGTAGCGGTAGAGCGACATCTTGGTGAAGCCGAGCCGCTCGGCCAGCCGCTGCATCGACAGGCTGGCCAGCCCCTCGGCGTCGGCCAGCGCGTTCGCCTCGGTGACAATCCGGTCCAGCGACAAGGCGGGTTTCGGGCCGCGTTTGGGCCGCTGCTGGGTCCCCCAGAGCAGCTCGACGGTGGTGGGCGCCGGCATCGCGGATCCTCCTCGGAACTGGCTTGACCAAGAACTGTGTCTACCATACTCTAATTTGTGTCCGGTAGACACAGCTTCCGTTAGACGCAATTCCTGAGGAGACCTCATGCGCACCACCTCCGTTCTCATCTCCGGCGCGAGCATCGCCGGTCCCGCCCTCGCCTACTGGCTGGACCGGTACGGCTTCGACGTCACCGTGGTCGAGCGCGCCCCGGTACTCCGCGCCGGCGGTCAGGCCGTCGACTTCAAGGGCCTGACCCACTTCACTGTGCTGGACCGGATGGGCATCCTCGACGAGATCAAGCAACGGCGGACCGGGACCACCGACGCGGTGCTCGTCGACGAGGACGGCCGGCGCCTGGCCGTCATGTCCGGCGAGTTCACCGGCGGCGACGTGGAGATCCTGCGCGGCGATCTGGCCGAGATCATGTACCGGCGCACCGCCGGACGCTGCGAATACCTGTTCGGCGACTCGATCAGCGCGCTGACCGAGACCGCCGACGGGATCCAGGTCGAGTTCGAGCACGGCGAGGCACGCACCTTCGATCTCGTGTTCGGCGCCGACGGCATCCATTCCCGGGTCCGCGGACTCGTCTTCGGCCCGGAGCGGGAGTTCGTGAAGTTCCTGGGCCACTACTACTGCGTCGCCGGCGCCAGCCCGTGGAGCGAGAACGCGACCAAGGAGCGCATCACCGCGCACGGCCACAACGCTCCGGGCCGCTTCGCGGTCAGCGGTGGCGCGAAGGCGCAGCAGTTCTACGTCTTCGCCTCCCCCGAGCTCGACTACCCCCGAGACGACACGGCGGCTCAACGGCGCATCGTCCAGGAGGCGTACGCCGGGGTGAAATGGGAGTTGCCCCGGATGCTCGGCGAGCTGGCCGAGTTCGAGGACTTCTACCTCGACTCGCTCAGCAAGGTGGAGCTGAGCGAGTACACCCGAGGCCGCGTGGCGCTGGTCGGCGATTCGGCGTACGGGAACACCTTGGGTGGGTTCGGGACCGGGCTGGCTGTGGTCGGCGCCTACGTCCTGGCCGGCGAGCTGGCTCTTGCCGACGGCGACCACGTGGTGGCCTTCGCGCGGTACGAGGAGATCATGAAGCGCTATACCAAGAAGGCGGGCAACAGCAACGCGGGCCGCTTCATGGCCCCGAGGACCGCGCGCGGCATCAAGCTGCGCAACTGGTTCCTGGAGTCGCGGGCCTTCCGGCTGATGACGAAGTACGGGGACAAGGCAACCAATGACATCGACCTGCGCGACTACCCCACGCTGGTCTCCGCGCCGATCGCCGGGTGACCGGGTACGTTGGGCCGGTGGTGGACTCCGCGTGGACCGAGGACGAGCTGGCCAAGTTGCCGGCCTGGACTCTTGTGCAGGCGTACCACGCTGTCGCGCAGGGATTTCACGCCTTGTTCAGCGAACACCAGATGACCCCGATCCAGTTCGGGGTACTGGCTCAGCTCGCGGCGACACCTGGTCTGACCCAGGCCGAGCTGGCCCGGCGGGTGCTGATCCGCCCGCAGAGCATGAACGAGCTGATCACCTCGCTGGTCGACCGAGGGCTGCTGGTTCGAGAGGGCCCTGGCGGTAAAGGTCGACCGGTGCCGGTGTCACTGACCGATGATGGGCTCGCTGCGCTGAACCGGGCGGGCGAGGCGGTTCGGGCGTTCAACGATCCTGCTGCGTTGGGGATGACGGAAGCCGAGGCTGGGCAGTTCAACGAGTTGCTGCACCAGCTGATCCGGTCCAGGAGCCGGCCCGTCTGATCCTTGGGCGTGCATAAGTTCTGCCTTGGTCGACTCACAACCGGGGTACCTTGCAAGAATCAGGTTCCTGATTCTTGGAGTGATGGTCATGCGACGGTGGACGAGCTGGGTACTGCGGCTGCGGTGGCTCGTGGTGGTGGGCTGGGTGGCGGTCGCGGTGACCGGGGGCGTGCTGGCGCCGACGACGATCGACCGGCTGAGTTACGACTTCGGGTTGCCCGGCCAGCCGGCGTACGAAACGAACGAGCGGATCCTGGCCGAGTTCGGCAACGGCGGCGTGATCGATCCGCTGGCGGTGGTGCTGTCGGTGCCTGCGCCGGCGACTGTTGACGACCCGCAGGTCAAGGAGCAGTTCGGCGCGGCGTTGAAACGCCTGCCGGAGAAGGGGTGGCGGGTGGTCTCGCTGCTCGACTCCGAGGACGACCGGGCGCTGACCAGCGCGGATCGGCGTACGACGGTGGCGTTGGTGTATCCGCCGGTGTTACCCGGGCCTGCGGCGTACGAGGCTGCGCTTCCCCAGCTGACCTCGACGATGGCCGACGCGAAGGTTGCCGGTCAGCCGTTGCAGGTGACCGGCGTGGAGGCGCTGCGCGAAGGTGGCGGCGGGTCGGATCGGCCGATCATCGTCGAGATCGCCTTCGGCGCCGGCGGCGCGATCATCGTGCTGGCGCTGGTCTTCGGTTCGCTGCTGGCGATCTTGCCGCTGCTGATGGCCGCGACGGCGATCAGTACGACGTTCTTGCTGATCCTCGGCCTGTCCACGGCCACGGATGTCTCCTTCATCGTCCAGTACCTGGTCGGGCTGATCGGACTCGGCATCGCGATCGACTACGCCCTGCTGATCGTGATGCGCTGGCGCGAGGAACGCGCGGCGGGCACCGGCAACACCGAGGCAGTCATCACGGCGATGACCACGGCCGGTCGCGCGGTGCTGTTCAGCGGCGTGACGGTGGCCATCTCGCTGCTGGCTTTGGTGGTGGTGCCGGTGCCGTTCCTGCGCAGCGTCGGGTTCGGTGGGCTGCTGATCCCCCTGGTCAGCATTGCTGTCGCATTGACTCTGCTGCCGGTCATCCTTGCAACCGTCGGGCCGCGACTGGAGTGGCCGCACCGCAAACAGCACCAGGCCGACAGCCGGCTGTGGAGGCGCATCGGCAGCGTGGTCGTCCGGCACCGCGTCGTTGCGGCTTTGCTGGCCACGGCCGTACTCGCGGCGATGTTCGCACCTGCGCTGGGATTGCGGCTCGGCTCGCCGGAGCTGGCTGCGATCTCGGCAGGCAATGACCCGGCGGCCAAGGCCTACCGCACGGCGACCGATGCCGGTATCAGCGCCGGAGTGTTCCGGCCGGTCGAGCTTCTCACCAGCGACCCCGCTGCCCTGGCTGCCGTCGCGGGTATCGATGGCGTCGCTGCTGTGGTCACCCCGGCTGGCACCGGCTGGACGCAAGGTGAGCAGCGACTCGCGGCGGTACTGCTCACCGACGATGCCTCCACCTCGACCGGGCGCGACACGGTCGAGAAGATCCGTGAGGCCGTGCCCGAGAACACCGTGGGAGGTAGCGCCGCGGAGGACGCGGACTCGGTCACTGCGATCTACGGCGACGTCGGCTGGATCCTGCTGCTGGTGGTCGTGGTCACGATTCTCTTGCTGGCCAGGGCTTTGAGATCGATCTGGCTGCCGATCAAGGCGCTGGTCCAGAACGTCGTGTCGATCGGAGCGGCGTACGGGCTGACGGTGCTGATCTGGCAACACGGGTACGGCGCTCAAGCACTGTTCGGCGCCGAGGCGAGTGGAACGATCACCTTCTGGGTGCCCCTCGCCGCCTTCTCCTTCCTGTTCGGCCTGTCGATGGACTATGAGTTGTTCATCCTGTCCAGGATCAAGGAGGAACACGACGCCGGCCTCTCGACCGCGGACGCGACAGTGGCCGGGCTCAGCTACACCGGGCGGCTGGTTAGCTCGGCCGCACTGATCCTCTTCCTGGCCTTCGTCGCGTTGTCGACCGTGCCGGTGATCGACGTGAAGATCTTCGCCACCACGCTTGCCCTGGGCATCGTCCTCGACGCGACCATCGTCCGGAGCGTTCTCACGCCAGCTTTGGTCGCGTGGTTCGGCGACTTCAACTGGTGGTGGCCTTTCCGGCGCTCAGCTTCTAAATAGGCGTCTCAACGGCCGAGCAGGCGAGCGTAGGCCTGGATCGCTTCGGCGCGAGCCGTCCGGTACTGCGTATCAGCGCTGATCCCAGCGCTGACAACTCTCCAGTTGCGACGAGCCAGCACGTGCTGGGTGGAGATCAGATCAGCCGCCAAGAGTTCGGCCGCGAGCTTGCCACCCAGCACCTCGGTCAGCACCAGCGCAAGCGCCGCCTGATCAGCTGCAACAAACTGCTGCCGCCGCATGGCAAGCGCCGGGGTCTCGAAGATCAACCGATGAAAGGCCAGCACGGTCGGATCATCATTGAGACCGGTCACCGGATCCCGCCGCTTCAGCCCATCCACAAAGTGATCGCGCAGCGCAGTAACCGGGCCCTCCGACGATCCGTCCGAGCCGGTCGATCCGTCCGAGCCGGTCGAGCCGGTCGAGCCGGTCGAGCCGGTTGAGCCGGCTGAGCCGGTCGAAGCTTGGGTGCCGACCTGGGCTGCGGTGACCACCCGGGCCGCTTCGCCTGCATGGTCGGCGATCCGGTGCAGGGCGAGGTCCTGTTTGGTGGCGAAGTACTTGAAAAGCGTGGGCTTGGAGACCTCCGCAGCAGCCGCGATGTCCGCCACCGACACCTCGTCGAAGCCGCGCTTCAGGAACAGCTCGATCGCCGCCTGCGAGAGCGCATCGTGCGTCTGCTGCTTCTTGCGGTCCCGCAGTCCGGTCATCCGACCACGATAGCAAACTGTTAACCTGGACAAAGATTTAACCGAGTTAACTTTTTGAGGCTGGGTGGGCGATGCGGGGACTAGACCAGGAACGCGAGTACGCCGAGCGCTGCCGCGTCGCGCTGCAGGCGATGATCGCCGGAGCACGGGAGAACGTGGTCGTCGGCGAGGTGACCTGGGGAGACCGGTACACCGCCGAGCGCCTCGGGTACTACCTCCGGAGTCTCGCGCAGGAACTCGGCGACGAGGGCACAGGACCGCCATTCTTCGGCCTGATCGGCTACGGCACCGACGAGAGCGCCGGGGAGCATCGTGGGCAGACCTACTACCTGGGCCGGCGACACATCTCCGATGCCATCGGGCGACCGCCACTGGTGATCGACTGGCGAGCACCGGTCTCGACCTCCTTCTACCGAGCCAGCCCCACTGACCCCCGCGGCATCGAAACCCGCCGCCGCTTCGGCTGGTCCGCAGAAACACTGACCGCCTACGAAGACGAACACCTGAACCAGATAGATGGTGTGGAGACCGCTCTCGGCGGGATCCTGCGGGCAGAGATCGAGCGGCCTCGGGTGGGGCCGATGCGGGACATTGTGGCGACCATTCAGCCGGATCAGGATGAGCTGGTTCGGGCCGAGCTGGATGAATCGCTTTGTGTGCAAGGGGCTCCGGGGACCGGGAAGACGGCGGTCGGGCTGCATCGGGCGGCCTACTTGTTGTATGTGCACCGCGCTCGTCTGCAGCGCAACGGCGTACTGGTGCTCGGGCCCAATCGGGCGTTCCTGCAGTACATCTCGGCGGTGCTGCCGACGCTTGGTGAGGTGGATGTCGAGCAGACGACGATCGAGGAGTTGCTGGCCGGCGAGCGGTATCCGATCCGCAGTACGGACGAGCCGGCGGCGGCGCGGGTGAAGCACGACCCGCGGATGGCCGAGGTGCTTCGGAGAGCGCTCTATGAGCGGATCCGGCCGCCGGCCGAAGCGGTTGTCGTGCCGGACGGATCGTATCGGTGGCGGGTGAACCAGTACGAGTTCGAGCAGATGGTCGACGAGGCGCGGCGGGAGGTGACGGCGTACAACCTGGGGCGGGAGCGGGTGATCTCGCGGCTGGTTGCCGCGCTGCAGCGGCAGGCCGAGGCTCGTGGGCAGAACTGCAACGGCAACTGGCTGCGCAAGATGGGGCGTGCGGTGACGCCGGCTGTCGACGTGGTTTGGCCGACGGTGAAGGCCGATGAGTTGGTGGCGGGGCTGCTCGGCGATCGCGCGAGTCTGGCCGCGGCGGCCGACGGCCTTCTCGACGACGAGGAGCAGGAGGCGATCAGTTGGCAGCGCTCGAGGAACGACCGCTCATCCCACCAGCCGGCCGGCCGCGCTTCGTCGCTCGCGAGTCGCGGGTGGCGAGCGAAGAGCGCTCTCTGGACCGCGGCGGACGCAGTACTGCTGGACGAAGCGAGCGCTCTCCTGGAACGCGGCCAGGCGTTCGGGCACGTGATCATCGACGAAGCGCAGGATCTCTCCCCCATGCAGTGCCGCGCTATCGCCCGACGCAGCGAGCACGGCTCGATCACCGTGCTCGGCGACCTCGCGCAGGGCACGGCTCCGTGGGCGGCGCGGGATTGGCCGGAGCAGTTGGGGCATCTCGGCAAGCCGGACAGTCCGGTGATCGCTCTGACCACTGGCTATCGAGTTCCTGCCGTCGTGGTCGAGTTGGCGAATCGGCTGCTTGCTCGACTCGGTGTCGAGGTTCCTCCGACGAGATCGTTTCGGTCGGACGGGCGGCTCACCATTCGGCAGAGCGACAACCTTGGTACCGCCTGCAGCGACGCGGTCCGGGCCGCGTTGAAGGAAGAAGGATCGATCGGCGTGATCGCAGCCGACGAGGCGATCGACGAACTGCGCAGCGCGCTGTGGCTGGACGGCATCGAGACGACCGAGGTCAACGGCGGCAGTGAAGGCAGAGGCAGCAGCAGCGACGACGGGGGCGAGCACGGCGGCGGCAGCGGCGATGGCATGCACGGCGAAGACGGCGACGGAGGCGGGGGCCGTGGCGGGGGCGGGGGCGGTGGCCGGGTTGTCGTCGTACCGGCTTCGCTGGCCAAGGGGCTGGAGTATGACCATGTGATCGTGGTTGAGCCTGCTGCGATTGTCGAAGCCGAGGAGCGTGGACTGAACCGGCTCTATGTTGTGCTGACGAGAGCGGTCTCTCGGCTGGACGTGATTCACCGCCGCGCTCTGCCGCCGGAGCTGAACGGAACCGGCAGCTGACGTCCGGACTCTTCCCGGGTATGAGCACACGAACAGCAACGCTGGGGGTGCCGCAGGTGGGAACGGAAGTCAGACAGGCGCAACTGGCCGGCAGTGATCGCGAGGTCTGGGATCGGCTCGGTACCGGTGACGAGTCGGCGCTGACCGAGCTGTTCCATCGCCACAGCGACGCCGTCTACAACTTCGCCTTCCGCCGTACCTCGTCCTGGTCGGCCGCCGAGGACGTCGTGCAAGCGACCTTCCTGGCCCTGTGGCGGCGAGCCCGGGACCGCCGGATCGACGCACTGACGCTGGAGTCGGCGCGCCCGCTGCTGCTGGTGATGGCCGGGCACGAGTGCGGCAACGTACTGCGGGCCTTCCGGCGGCAGACCGCGTTGCGGGACCGGATCGAGCTGATCGACCAGACCGGGCACGTCCCCGACCACTCGGCCGGTGCCGCCGCCCGGGTCGACGACGAGCGGGCGATGAGCGACCTCCGCCGGATCCTCGAGCGGATCCCGGCCAAGCAGCGCGAGGTGGTCGAGCTGGTGGTCTGGTCCGAGTGCTCGATGGCCGATGCCGCGCGGGCGCTCGGCATCCCCGAAGGCACAGTCAAATCCCGGCTGGCCCGGGCGCGGACCACGCTGGTCGGCCTCATTGATCTAGGTGACACGGAGGGACTCGCATGACCAAGCAGCTTCCGGCGGAGCGACCGCTCCCCCACAAGCAGGAGATCCTCGAGCGGATCCTCGCCGACGAGGTCCGACCGACTCACCGCAGGCCCTGGCTGGTACCGGCTGCCGCGGCCGCGTCGATCGCGGTGATCGCGGGCGGTCTCGTCTTCGCCACCTCGGGCGGGGACCGCGAGCCCGCACCGGGTCCGGCGTCCGGACCGGTCCAGACGAAATCCGGTACTCCGAAGCCCAAGCCGGCCGCGGGTCCCGCTGACATCCGGATCAACGTGGGTCCGCTCAGCGCCAAAGAGGCAAAGGCGCTGGCAGAGGCCTGCGTCAATCAGGATCCGGCCGATCCTGGGGAGGTGGGTCAGATCAGCCACGCGTTCAAGGTGCGGGGCTGGGGTCGCCCGGGGCAGACCGAGAACACCGTGCTCGCACTGGACAAGTCCTCGGGCCTGCTTCTTGGGTGTGTCGGACTCCCGACCACCAAGACTGCCGCCGGTGACGTGACGAGCGGCGTCACTGCCGGCCTGGTCGGCGGTGACGCGGTCGAGGCGCGCAAGCGGAAGTCGGTGATCAACCCGACCGATGCGACGCACCCGGCCGTGCCCACAGACTCCGGAGGCGGCTACTACTTCGTCGACTTCGACAAACTGCCGGACAAGCTGGCGACCGAGGCCTGGTACCGGGTGGACGAGCGGGTCGGCAGCATGCGTCAACGCTGGGTGATCCGGGGGAAGGTCGGACCGTGGTACGTCGGTGACGCTGTCGACGGCGCTGTGTTCCTGCGGTCCTGGGACGAGTCGACGGCGCTCCGTCACGACGAGAAGGTCCGGCTGGAGACCCAGGTCCTCGACCACGACGGCAAACTGCTGGACGCGCCGGCCAACCAGAAGGGCGGTGGCGGGTTGACTCCTAGCCCTGGCACCACCCGGGTCGACATCGGCACGGTGGTCGGCCGCGAGGACCCGAGGCTGCCGTTCGGCCTCGTCTTCCCCAACCGCTGAGACACACCGCACCCGGCCCACGGGCTCGTGACGCTGCGCGTCACCTCGCGATCAGATGAGATGCAGGCGCGCAGCAGATCGTGTCTCAGCGCGACCGAGGTGGCGGCTGAGCTGCCGGTGTCCAGTCAGGAATACCCGGACGGTAGAAGGCTTGCCGCAGCTCGGCGCCCACCGCGAACGAAGAAGCGGCCACGCGCGGGTGGGAGCGCCCGGACCTGGGAGCCACGCAGAGTGCGCGGGCGCGCCGGGCGCGCCGGGCGCGCGAGCGGGAGCACCCGGAGCTGGGAGCGACGCAGAGTGCGCGGGCGCGCGGGCGGGAGCACCCGGAGCTGGGAGCGTCACAGCGTGCGCGGCCACGCGCGGGTGGGAGCGCCCGGAGCTGGGAGCCACGCAAAGCGCGCGGCCACGCGCGGGTGGGAGCACCCGGAGCTGGGAGCCACGCAGAGTGCGCGGGCGCGCGCGGCCGTGCGCGCTGATGACAAGGGCGTCGAGACGCCGCCGAGTCGTCTGGTCCGGCCGCGAGCCCCAGAGCAGCCTCGGCGCCGGTCCGCGGCCCACTCCGTGTAGGCGGCAGGCGGCAGGCGGCAGGCGGCAGGCGGCAGGCGGCAGGCGGCAGGCGGCAGGCGGCAGGCGGCGAAAGTACCTGAGTCAGCTGGACTCGGGAGCGGGGTCAGCTGATTTCTGCGTAGGCGGCGATCAGGAGGCTGGGGTCGGGGGCTTCGAGGATCGTGGGTTTGGCGAGGGCGTCCAGGATGACGAAGCGGAGGCGGTCGGCTCTGGTTTTCTTGTCGAGCTTCATCGCGTCCTGCAGGTGCGGCCAGGCGTCGGCGCGGTACTGCACCGGCAGGCCCAGCGACTCCAGTACTGCGCGGTGCCGGTCGGCGGTCGCGTCGTCGAGTTTGCCGGCGGCGCGGGCGAGTTCGGCGACGAAGACCATGCCGATGCTGATCGCGGCGCCGTGGCGCCACTTGTAGCGTTCGACTCGCTCGATCGCGTGGCCGAGGGTGTGGCCGTAGTTCAGTGCCTCGCGCCCGATCTGGCCGCCTGCGGTGGTGGTCTTCTCGCGCAGGTCGGCGCCGACGCTGTCTGCCTTGACCTGGATCGAGCGGGCGATCAGTTCCTCGGTGTGCTTGTACGCCGGTGACGACGCGCCCTCTGGGTCGGCTTCGACCAGTTCGAGGATCGCCGGGTCGGCGATGAAGCCGCACTTCACCACCTCGGCGAGACCGCTGACGTAGTCGTTGCGGGGCAGCGAGTCCAGGGCTGCCAGGTCGCACAGCACGCCGGCCGGCTCCCAGAACGCGCCGACCAGGTTCTTGCCTTCGGCGGTGTTGATCCCGGTCTTGCCGCCGACGGCCGCGTCGACCATGCCGAGCAGCGTTGTCGGGATGTGGACGACCTTGACGCCGCGCAGCCAGGTCGCGGCGACGAAGCCGGCCAGGTCGGTCGTCGTCCCGCCGCCGATCGACACGATCGCGTCGGATCGGGTGAATCCCGCCTGCCCGAGGACCGACCAGCAGTACGCCAGTACTTCGGCGGACTTGGCTTCTTCGGCGTCCGGGATCTCGATCGCGTGCGCGGTGTACCCGCCGGCGACCAGGTCGTCGCGGATCGCGTCGCCGCTGGTCCGCAGGGCTCGCGGATGGATGACGGCGACCCGGCGGACGTCGTCGCTCAGCAGGGCGGGCAGTTCGCCGAGGAGATTGTTGCCGATGACAACGTCGTACGGCGCGGCCGCGGCAACGCGGATGCGGCGGGCGCCGTCGAGCGCCGCGCCGGCCGGCTCGGCCGACCGATCGGCGGTAGACGGCACGCCCAGCGCTGGCGCGCCGGGAGTCGACGCGCCGGTGGACGGCGCGCAGGGAGGCTGGTTCGTCATCCGAGGTGCTCCACGATCTCGGCTGCGATCTCCTGGGGGGTCCGGCCGTCGGTGATCACCGTGTGTTTGGCGACCTCGGTGTACAGCGGGCGGCGGGCGTCCATCAGGTTCTTCAGTTGGGTGCGCACGTTGCCGAGCAGCAGCGGTCGGGCTACTCCCAGGCCGACTCGTTTGGAGGCCTCGCCGACCGAGACGTCTAGGTAGACGACGTTGTGGCCGGCCAGGTCCGCCCGGGTGTCTGGGTCCATGATTGCGCCGCCGCCGAGGGAGAGTACGACGTCGTTGGTGGCCAGTGCTGCCACGATCGCGGCTCGCTCCAGGGCGCGGAAGGCGGGCTCGCCAGCGTCGACGAAGATGTCGGAGATCGGCTTGCCTGCGGTGTTCTCGACGTCGGTGTCGGTGTCGCGGTGTTGCTTGCCGAGCTTGGCGGCGAGCAGCTTGGCGATCGTCGACTTGCCCGAGCCGGGCGGGCCGACCAGAACAACAACCGGTCCGACCGAGCCAGCGGCCGCAGCACCATCAGGCCGAGCGTCCGCCTGCATGTCGCTCACTCGCCGCTCCACTCGCGCGGGGTGATCGTGCTCGGCAGGTTCGCCAGGTAGCTCTTGTGGTTGCGCGACGTCTCGGCCACCGAGTCGCCGCCGAACTTCTCGATCGACACGTCGGCCAGCACCAGCGCGACCATCGCCTCGGCGACGATCCCCGCGGCCGGCACCGCACAGACGTCCGACCGCTGGTGGTGCGCCGCGGCGGCTTCGCCGGTCACCGTGTCGATCGTGCGCAGCGCCCGCGGCACGGTCGCGATCGGCTTCATCGCGGCCCGCACGCGCAGCGTCTCGCCGGTGCTCATGCCGCCTTCGGTGCCACCCGAGCGACCGCTGGTACGGCGTACTTCACCGTTCTCAGCGACGATCTCGTCGTGTGCCTTCGATCCCGGCGTCCGGGCCAGCTCGAAGCCGTCACCCAGCTCGACGCCCTTGATCGCCTGGATGCCCATCAGCGCGCCGGCCAGCTTGGAGTCCAGCCGGCGGTCCCAGTGCACGTAGCTGCCGAGGCCCGGCGGCAGGCCGTCGACGATCACCTCGACGACGCCGCCGAGGGTGTCACCGGCCTTCTGCGCCTGGTCGATCTCGGCGACCATCAGCTTGCTCGCGTCGGCGTCCAGGCAGCGGACCGGGTCCTCGTCCAACCGGGCGACGTCCTCGATCGACGGGATCACGCCGTACGGCGCCTTGACGGTGCCGAGCTCGACGACATGGCTGACGATCGTCACGCCGTACGCCTGCTGCAGGAACCTGGCCGCGACCTCACCGAGGGCGACCCGGGCCGCGGTCTCGCGCGCACTCGCCCGCTCGAGCACCGGACGGGCCTCGTCGAAGCCGTACTTCTGCATCCCCGCGAGATCGGCATGGCCGGGCCGCGGGCGAGTCAGGGGCGCGTTCCGGGCGAGGTCGGCCAGCACCTCGGGGTCGACGGGGTCGGCGGACATCACCTGCTCCCACTTCGGCCACTCGGTGTTGCCGACCTGGATGGCGGCGGGGCTGCCGAGTGACAGCCCGTGCCGGAATCCGCCCAGGAAGGTCACCTCGTCCCGCTCGAACTTCATCCGGGCGCCACGGCCGTAGCCGAGACGACGACGAGCCAAGGCGTCGGCCACATCATCCGTGGTGACCTGGACGCCTGCGGGGAGACCTTCGAGTACGGCGACGAGCGCTTGTCCGTGCGACTCGCCGGCGGTGAGCCAGCGCAGCATGCCGCAATCCTCCCATGCCGCCGCGGCCGGGCCGGAGGCAGTCTCGCCATCCGTCGACGGTCAGCAGGTGGTGGCGCGGTCCGGGTCCAGCGCGCTGCGGACCGACAGCGCCACGTCGAGGGCGCGGGCCACCGGGTTCTCGTGGCAGGTGCTGTCGTCCTGTGGTACGGCGGCAGCGGCACCCGCAGCCGCGGCGCCACCCAGGACGAGGGTGGCCAGGCCGGCGGCTGCCGCCCGGGCGACGTTGCGGCGCAGCTTGGTGGTCATTGGGTCCTCCCCATGGTCCGGATCTCGTTAAGTACGAAGCTATGTGCCGGCGGAGGGGAACGAACTGGCCCTGGGTCCCGTCTTCAGGTAGTGCTAGCGCTACCCCAGGACTAGGCAACTGCTACCACGGGACTACACGACACCAGGGAGACACCGATGACACGAGCCGAGCACGAGGCCTACCGGGCACGGGTCCGCGGGTGTCTGCTGGGTGGCGCGATCGGCGATGCGCTGGGTGGTCCCGTCGAATTCACCGACGGTCAGGCGATCGTTGCCGCGCACCCCGATCGGGTCCGGACGTTCGTTGCCGGCGGCCCCGGCTGGCCGGCCGGCACGATCACCGACGACACCCAGATGACCCTGTTCACCGTCGAAGGGCTGATCCGGGCCGGCGTCCGGACCGACCGAGGCATCGGGTTCACCGTCGCAGTCGTCCACCATGCCTACGACCGCTGGCTGGACACCCAGTTGCTACCCGGGCCGAGCGGCCAGCGCGACGGCTGGCTGCAGGGCGAGCAATGGCTGTACGTACGGCGTGCGCCCGGCAACACCTGCCTGTCGGCCCTGACCACCGCCCGCAGTGGCGGCGACAAGATCTCGCAGTTCGGCGCGCAAGCCGACAACGACTCCAAGGGATGCGGCGGCGTGATGCGAGTCGCGCCCTTCGGCCTGCTCCCCAAGATGAGCACCGAGTGGGCGTTCCAGTCCGCCGCCGAAGCAGCCGGCTACACGCACGGCCACGTCACCGGCAAGCTCGCCTCCGGCGCACTGGCCGCGATCATCAACGAGCTCAACCAAGGCGCCGACCTCACTACGGCCCTCGACAAGACCCAAGCCCTCCTCGCCACCCAACGAGGCCACGAAGAAACCAGTACTGCGCTCGCCAAAGCGCGCGAACTCGCAGCCGGCGACCTCGGCCGCGGACCGGTCACGGTCGAGCTGCTCGGCGGCGGCTGGATCGCCGAGGAGGCGCTCGCCATCGGCGTGTACTGCGCCCTGGCCTATCCCGAGCCCGACGAGTTCCTCGACGCACTGGCCCTCGCCGTCACGCACTCCGGCGACAGCGACTCCACCGGGGCGATCTGCGGCAACCTCCTCGGCGCGCTGCACGGCGAGACCGCTCTCCCCGCGGCGCTCGTGTTCGGCGTCGAAGGCCGGGGAGCCATCCTGCAACTGGCCGACGACTTCGTCCTCGAGTTCACCCAGAACAACCAGCTGCACGGCGACTACGGCCCGCAGACCGGCTGGACCGAGCGCTACCCAGGCTGGTGAATAGGCCGGGACGTCCGGCCCGTCCCCGAGGATCAGGCCCGGCGTCCCGGCCGGTTCGTGGTCGGCCGTCAGGCCGGTTCGATCGAAAGCTTGTGCCGGAACACATTACGCGGATCCCAGGTCGTCTTGACCTGTTGCAGCCCCGCGTAGTTGCCCTGGTAGTACAGGGCGCTCCACGGCACCCCGGACTTGTTGTACTGCGGATCAGCGAGATCCACGTCCGGGTAGTTGATGTACGACCCGGCATTGGTCGCGTTCGGCACCGGTACGCCGCCAGTCTCGGCGTACAGCTCGGAGTACAGCTTGCGCGCCCAGCCGATCTGCGCGTCGTCCTGCGCCGGGTCCTCCCAGCTCGCGGTCAGCACCATCTTGGCCACCACGTCGCGCTGCACGGTCGCGGTCGCGTTCGCCGGCACGGTGTTGACCTTGCCGCCGTACGGGATCAGCAGCACCGACGACCCCGGCGTGACCGGCGACCCGGGATCGCTGAGGTTGCCGTGCAGCAGCTTCAGTTGCGCGTCGGAGTACCCCTTGCGTAGGTAGCCCGCCTTGAACTTGCCCCGGGTCGGCGCGACGTCCTCGGCGATCGAGCGCTGCATCGTCAGGTGCAGGAACGGTCCTTCGGGGACGTCGATCCCCTGCGGCGCCGGGTCGCTCACCCCCGCGACCATCGCCGCGTTGAACGCCTTCAGCAGCCCGGCGGCGTTCGGCACCGACGCGTCGAGCTGGGTGGAGAGCAGGAAGTTCCCCGCCGCGATCGGCGTCAGGATGAAGGGACTGTAGAGCGTCGCGTACGGCGAGTCCGCGGTGTTGTTGGCCTCGAAGAAGTCGAACCAGTTCCGCAGCGTCCGCACGAAGCCGGCCTGGGTGACCGTCTTCCAGTCGTAGACCAGGATGCTGGACAGCAGCGCAGCAGGTGCCTTGGGCAACAAACGCGAGGGGTCCGTGCCGCGGGCGCCGACGCTGCGCATCAGATAGCGGATCACCACCCCGAAGTTGCCACCACCGCCGCCGGTGTGGGCCCACCAGAGATCCTTGTACTGGTTGTCCCTGGTCGCGACCACCGCGCGAGCCCGGCCGCGCGCGTCCACGACCACCACCTCCACGCCGTACAGGTGATCGACGACGGAGCCGTGCTTGCGCGACAGCGGGCCGTATCCGCCGCCACTGAAGTGGCCGCCGACTCCGACCCCGAGGCAGCCGCCGCCAGGAACGGTGACGCCCCAGCCGTAGAAGAGTGCCTTGTAGACGGTCTCGAGCGTCGCGCCGGCCCCGATCGAGAAGGCGTTGTAGCGCTCGTCGAAGGTGACCTCGTCGTACTGCGACATGTCGAGCAGCACCTCGACCTCGCTGTTGTCGACGAAGTCCTCGAAACAGTGCCCGCCACCGCGGACCGCGATCCGCTTGTTCGCCCGGACCGCTTCCTGCACAGCCTGGACGGCGTCGTCGCCGGACCGGATCACCCGCGCGTACTCGGGCCGGGCGACGAAGCGGCGGTTCGTGCCCCGCTGCACCAGATCCTGGTAGCGGGCATCGGTCGGGCGGATCTTGCCGCTGCTCTTTCCACCCACAACGGTGGCGGCAGCGGTGGTCGGGATGCTGAGGGCGGCGCCGGCGGCGATACCTCCGGACAACAGGCCCCTACGGCTGACTGGTGGCATGCCTCGACCCTAGGGAGGCGCACGGGCCCACGGCATCCGTCGGCAGACGGACCTCGAAGATCAACCGTTCATCGTCGACTCCGGTCTGGTCCAGTCACTCATCGTGGCCTGTTCCTGCCAATCGGCAACTTTCCCGAACAGTGGGTCGTCGGTAGCAGTAAGGCGCCGGGACCAGAAGTTCCGGCGAAGCCATCTCAAGGAGGCAACGTGGAGAACGTCCGCGAACTCGATCTGACCATCGGCGAGCTGGAGTCCGACCTACCGGCAACCGGCGCGGTCGCCGACCCGCTCACCTGTCACGGAACCTACTGCATCATCGACTAGAGGTGAACACCTTCGCCACGACTCCGGAGGTCGGTGCCGCACTGGTCTCGGCGATCCGGGCCGGGCTCGCGGACGGGGTTCTGCCACCGGTCGTCACCGTCGACGCCGACGGGCTGATCAGGGTCGATCGACACCTGAGCGGTCCGGCCGACGCCGACCTGGTCGCCGAACTCCTCACCCGCTCGCACTTCTCGGGTCTGCTCGACCTGCTGGCCACCCTGGCCACCGGCTGCGCCGAGTTGCGGTCCGCGTTTCCTGGTGTCTTGGCGGAGGGCATTCTCCAACCGTTGAACGGCGCGCTGTTCGGGCCACTGACCGGAGCGGGCTTCCTGGCCTGTCTGGGCGGCGCGGACAGCGCGTCCCGGTACGAGCCGCGCACCGAGGGCGTTCGGTTCCTCGCCTTCCTACGACGATTTCTCGAGCGCCTGTCGGCCGACGCGGAGCAGCTCTGGTTCGACGCACGGCTCCCGGTGACCGGACTGACCGCGCACGACGGCGAGACGCACAACGGCCGGCAACGCGTACTCCGGGTGGACTTCCCCGGCGGCCGCAGCGTCGCCTACAAGCCGCGGCCTGCCGACGTGGACCGGCTCTTCCTGGCACGGCAAGCGTCGGTCTTCGCCTTGCTGAACGGGCTATCACCGGCTTCCGGACCGGTGCAGCTGCCTTTGATGGAGCACCTGCCGGGCGATGGCACCTACTCCTGGCAGGAGTGGATCGAGCCACCCAGACAGTGGGGAGTACTCCGGCAAGAAGCGGGCCACTCCCTGTCCGGCGCCCGGCTGGACGAAGCCGGGGCCTTCTGGCATCGGGCCGGCTCCCTCACCGCGGCCTGTTTCGCGTTCGGCATCACCGACCTCATCGAAGGCAACGTGGTCGTCGGCATTCGAACGGATCAGCCCCAGCCTCTGATGTACCCGATCGACTTGGAGCTCGCCCTGGTGGAGGTGCGCAGGCTGCCCGAGACCGGGCTGGTCGGCGCACCGGATGCTGTGCATCACCATCCCGGATTGGAGACCGAGGCTCGCTTCTGCGCTCTGGACGGTCCGAGCGTTTGCCTGGTCGAGACCGGGTCCAGCTCGACCGGGCAAGCGGCTGAGTTCGCTGTTCGGCCACGGTCCGCGCCCTGTGCACGGCAGGAGTCCCGGACGGTGGTTGCCGATCGAGACGGCCGGATCGGGTACGGCGCTTATCCGACCCGGTTCCTCCGCGGCATGTTCGACGCCTGGACCCTGCTGGTCGGCAACGTGCCGAAGCTGAGGGACCTCCTCGAGCAGCCGGCCACCACCCGCGTGCTGCTCCGTTCCACCTCCGGCTACACCGAGCCGCTGGTCGAGTTCCTGCTGTCCGGCATCGCACCGCCCAGCGACTTCATCCCCGCCGAGCGCGAGCAGTTCCTCCGGTACGACGTCCCGTACTTCTACCGCTCCACCCTGGACGGTCCGCTGCAGCATTGGGATCCGGCCACCGGCACCTCCGTCGACACCGAGCACAACGTCCCGCCACCACTCGACTGGGCCGGCGGTCTCACCCTCGCCCGGTTGGGGGTCGCTCTTCGCGATGCCGTCACGCCACTCGCTGACCATCAGATCCAGCTCAGCGACCAGGACACCCGACTGGCCGTCCGCGATCGCGAGCACGGCGCGGTCAGTTTCGACTGGCCGGAAGCGAACCGG
The DNA here is from genome assembly GCF_040687575.1 of Kribbella sp. NPDC056861. Taxonomy (NCBI): domain Bacteria; kingdom Bacillati; phylum Actinomycetota; class Actinomycetes; order Propionibacteriales; family Kribbellaceae; genus Kribbella; species Kribbella sp. NPDC056861. The sequence goes on from NZ_JBFBNQ010000005.1 coordinate 484,371, forward strand.
CGATTCACTTATCGATGGCAAGGGCAGAAGCTCAAACTCCGCTTGTCGGCACTCGATCAGCTCACCGCGATCCGCGAGCGGCTGCTGAAGCTGGACGCGGTAGATGCCGGCTGGCGGGGTCCATGGGCCGATGGCGCGTTCCAGGACGAGGCCATCGCCGGACGGTTGACCAAACTGACCGCAGTCGCTTCGACCTGGCTGCGACAGGTGATCGAGGAGCACGGCTGGCCAGGGCCGCTGCTCGTCGGCGACGAAGCAGCTGATGCGGCCTGTCGACTCGTTCAGCATCTCGACGATCAGGCCGACTTCCAGCGCAGTTGCCTGGAGTTGCTGACCACCACGGCCGACGTACCGCGCCAGCAGGTCGCGTACCTCACCGACACCCTCCGGCTGGCCGAAGACCGGCCGCAGGTCTACGGCACCAAGTTCCGGACCGTGGACGGCCGGCTGGAGCCGTGCGCCCTGGAGGATCCCGACTCCGTCGACCTCCGTCGCTCGGCCGTCGGTCTCGAGCCACTGGCCACCTACGCTGCCCGGCTCCGGCAGCGGTTTCCGCACGCGACGACGGAGGATGCATGACCGACTGGACGACCTTCGCCGCGCAGCCCTGGCAGTCCAAGGCCGTGCGGCTGCCGGGCGACAGCCCTCCGATCAGCGGGCAGGCGGCGTACGACGCCGTGGTCACGGCGGCCGAGCCGTTCCGGCACGGGTCGAGATTCCGGGCCCTCCCTGACGTCCGGTTCCTGCACACGCCGGGGCGAGTCGGCCTACCGGGCGAGCTACTTCCTGGAGTTGCGGACGTGTCCCTGCGGGAGTATCTGGGCCGAGTCGGCACCGAGCCTTTCCTGCTGGCCGTGCGGGAACCGTTGATGCTCGGCTATCCCCTGTGGTCGCAGGTTCGCGCGTTGATCGAACCGCTCTGGCGACTGATCGGCGTACCGGTGGTGCCGGTGTCCTGCGATCTCGTGGTGTCCGACAGGCTGCCCTGGCTGCAGAGCACGCCGGGCTATCACAGCCTCGTCTGGACTCTGGACGGCCAGTTGACCGTGCAGGTGGACGGCGAGGCTCTGACCGGTGAGGCCGGCGACCTCCTGTCGTGGCCGCCGGGCACTGCCGAGATCACCGGTTCGGGCTGCCTGTGGCTGCGCCTGCTGGTGCCGGCCGACGGCAAGCTGGCAGCCGAGCAAGTCGCCCGATTGCTGATCACGAACCTCGAGCGCAGGCGTGGATCGAGCGCCGTGCCCTATCTGCCCCTGTCCGAGGCGGGCCAGGTGATGTGGCCGTACCAGCAGACAGCGGGTGGACTGGCCGAGCTGAGTCACAATCCGGCGATCGAGCGGAGCCTGCGGGTCCAGTGGGCCAAGCGCGTCAGCGCAGGAGCCCTGGAGCCGGTACCGGCGCCTCGGCAGTCGGACCTGGTCCCTGGGCAGCGGGTCCGCTCGATCGCTCCGGTGTACCGGCAACCTGACGACGGCCAGACCCTGTGGGCCGTGAACGGACACGCCTTCACCGTCAGCGGTGGCGACGAACTGCTGACGGAGGTGCAAGCCGGTGAGCTCGCCGTTCGCGACGACGCGTACCTGCCCCTGGTGCGGAGACTGCATGCTTTGCGGGCAGTGGAGGTGGTGATGCCATGACCGAGCCGGCCATCACGGACAAGCTCGACTGGGCCGAGTTCGTCCAGCTGTACTGGGATCGGCGTCCGGTCCTGATCCGTGGCGTGCAGCCGCCGCCCTTCGTGGCCGACGAGGTGTTCGCGGCCGCGGTCGGCGCGCGGGAAGCCGAGCACGGCGGCCAGCGGGCGCCAACGGCGCAGTTCACGATCGAGCGCACGATCCACGGCGGCAGCGACCTCTTGCTGCCGGCCGCGGCCGACCGGACCTTCGATCAGTACGAGGCCCGGCTGAAGCCGGTGCTGGGTGATCGCGGCTACGCGCTGATCGTCAGCGTCCTGCACGCGTTCGACCAGGAAATGTGGCAGCGGGAGCGGGATTTCTTCGCCGGGCTGTGGGAGCAGGTCGGACTTCCGCTCACCGGCGCGATCACGACAATGTTCCACGGGAATTACGACAACAGTCCGGTGGGTGTCCACAAGGACCGGTTCGCGACTTTCATGTTCGGGCTGCGCGAACGCAAACGAATGCGATTCTGGGCGGAGCGGCCGTGGACCGATCCGGTCAGCACGGTGGTGGACTACGAGCAGTTCCTGCCCTCGTCGTTCGCGGTCGAGGTCGAGCCCGGCGACCTGCTCTACTGGCCGTCGACCTACTACCACGTCGGCGAGAACTGCGGGCCGACGCCGGCCACCAGCGTGAACATCGGCGTACCCCGCGACGAGCACAAGGTGGAGTACGAACTCGAAGACCTGCTGGCCGATCTGGATCCTCGTCTGTTGATGCTCGCGGGTGGACGTCTGAACGTGCTGGCCGAGGGCATCGAGGCACCCGCGACGGTCGAGATCCCCGCGGACGGGCAACTGACCGGCCGGTTGCCCGGCGCGTTCGAGCAGGCCCTGCGGAACTGCCGGGAACTGTCTCTCGACCAACGGGTGGGGGTCGTGTCAGGTCATCGCTGGACGACCGGTGGATTCTGGCCGGCACCCTCGCCGAAACAAACCGGTGAATGAATTCCGCTGATTCATTGATCACCCGTCCCGCACCTTTGAACTTCACAATTGATCCGGGAGACTGCTGTGACGACCGGGACATTCCCGGACCGCACCGGAACGCAAGGAGTTGCTCATGGAAATTGCCCGCGAGCTGGACCTGGCCATCGGCGAACTGGAACTGGACCTGCCCGAAGCGAACCCGGACGCCGCCAACGAGACCTGCAACCAGTACTTCTACTGCATTCCTCCGTCTGCCTGACTCAGCGCCGACACAGCTCGGCTCCACGCCCGGAAACTGGCGTGGGGCCGGGTTTCTGCCCGATCAGCCTAGGTAGACGCTCTCCAGCCAAGGACCAGCCAGTACTCCGGCCAGCGCGCCGACCAGCATGAACGGCCCGAACGGGAACATCTGCTTGCGTTGGAACACCTTCGCCGCGGTCAGCACGATGCCGATCACCGCGCCGAGGAAGAAGCCGCCGTACAGGCCGAGCACGAACTCGCCCCAGCCCAGCCACCCCAAGGCCATGCTCAGCAGGCCGGACAGCCGCACGTCGCCGAAGCCGACACCGCGTTTGAACACGGACCAGAGCAGATAGAACACCCCGAATCCGATCACCCCGGCCATCGCAGCCCGCCGCAGTGGCCCCAACTCCCCCGTCCACAAGGTGGCAGCAACCAGCGCCAACCCGACCAGCAGGTACGTCGGCCAGATGATCGCCGACGGCAGGTAGCGCGTCCGCGCATCGATGTAACCGAGCACAGCCCCCGCAACGGCCAGCACCCACCACGCAGGCAGCCCTGGGGAGGTCCCGAGCACCCAGCCGAGCAGCCCACCGGCGACCGCCGCCGTCGCCCCACACCAGTACGCCGCCTTGGTGGCCACGCCGTGCCCAGCCAGTACGGCGTACGGCGTCTTGGTGTCGCCGTCTTCCAGCACCGGCTCGGGAATCCGCCGCATCAGCAACGGCCCGAGCACGAACGCGGCCGCTCCGCAGAGCACCACCCCGGCCCCTGCGGCGAGCAACGCGTTGTCAGCCGACACGATCCAGGAGCCTAGACGATCCGGACCCTTCCGCGCTGACCCGCCGAACCGGCCTGTGGATCACCGGCGCTTCACCAGCCGACGGCCGACCAGCGCCGCCCCGATGCCGATCAGCAACACGCCACCGAAGAGCACCCCGATCGTGCTCAGCAGGCCGTCGTTCTCGGTGACATAGCGGACCCGCTGGAACTCGTCGTTGCCGGCCGCCTGGGTGAAGGTGAAGTCGTCCGTGATCCGGCTCGGATCGCGGTACGTCACCGAGTACGCCGTCAGAAAGCGATCCGGCGTCGCCAACTCGGGCGTGGATTCGCCTTCGAGGCGACCGGCGTACAGGAGCTCCGGCTTGACGTCCGGGTCGGGCAGCTTGGTGGCGTCCACCCGGTACGGCGCCGCGACGTAGACGGTGACCGACTGGTCCGTCGTCGCGCCTTTGCTCAACCGCATCGGGTAGACGATCCGCGGTGAGGCGAAGGTCAGGCGCAGCGGCGGCGTCGAGCCGGACATCGGGGTGCCGTCGACCTTGGGAGCGAGTTTGATCGCGACGATCTCCCACTTCTCCGTCAGGTACGGCGTCAGGTTGCCGGCCAGGCTGGCGGGTGCGGCGTACCCGTTGGTGGTCAGCCAGTCGGTCACGGCGGTGCCGCTGGAACCGTCCAGGCGAGCCACCTCGAAGGGTCCGATCCGCATCTGCTCGCGAACGTTCACTCCGGCCCCCGGAGCCATCGGCGCTCCGGCGGTGTCGCGGCCGCTGCCCATGATGCCCAGGTCGCGGAACGGCCAGTACGTCTTGCGGGTGACCACTTTCGGCCGGGTCAGCGACTGCAACCGGGAGAAGAGGTTCTCGTCGCCGAGCTCCACCTTCGCGGCCGCCGGGACCGGCATGATCCAGGCGGCCTTCTTCGACTGACCCTGGACGGACATCGACAGCACGATCTCCTCCTGGGCGCCGTCGTAGCGGACCAGCGCGTTCTCCCCGAACACCCGGGCGCGCGACTCCGCGTCCGGCAGGTAGCCGCCGCACGCACACGCCCAGGCCGGCGAGATCCCCGCTCCCAGGAACGCGAACACCAGCACACCGCAGACCAGCCGCCACAACTTCATGGCCGAAGGCTAGTGCCCAACCGGTGTCAGGCGATGGTGTACGCGTTGTGGAAGAAGCCGGTCGGGTCGTACTTCTTCTTCACCGCCTGCAGCCGCGGGTAGTTGGCGCCGTAGTACGTGCTGACCGAACGGCCGGTCTCGACGTAGTTCACGTAGCCGCCGGCCGTCGACGGGCGGACCGCCTTGTGACCGTTGCTGATGAAGGTCTGTGCGGCCTTCAGCTGCGCCGACGTCGGGTGCGCGGCCAGTCCGGAGTACCACTGGACGATGCCAACCGCGCTGCGGTGACCCCACGAGGATCCACCCGACGGGATCTTCGCCGACTGACCGCCCAGCGGGTCGAGGATCGCCGCGGCGGGGAGCTTCGCCCGCGCTGCCGCCTTCACCGCGCCCAGCAGGGCGGTGATGGTCGGCGCGGTCATCGGCTTGAGCACGTCGGAGCCGGCCAGGAAGCCCTGACGTGCGCTGGTGGTGCCACCGCCGAGGTACTTCACCGCCTCCATGTGGGTCCGTACCGCGAAGGTCCGGGTGGTCGCCTTCGAGCCGACATACGACTCCAGCTCCGCTGCCGCGGCCGCGCCGTTGCCGGTGGTCGAGATGCCGAGCACGTGGACCGACAGCGTTCCGTTGCTGGTGGCATCGATGTGCAGGGTGGCCGACGAGGTGATCGGCGCCGCCACGGCGAACTTCTGCCAGCCCCGGACCACATCGGCGGCCTTCGCCTCCGGCCAGGTCAACCGGAAGAAGCCCAGCTTCGCGGCCGGGATCGTGATCAGCCGGAACGACGTGACGATGCCCAGGTTGCCGCCGCCACCACCGCGCAGCGCCCAGAACAGGTCCGGGTCGGAGGTCGCGCTGACGTTGCGGGCGACGCCGTCGGCGGTGATCACGCCGAGCGACTGGATCCGGTCACAGGTCAGGCCGAACGCGCGGGTGTGCACGCCCATCCCGCCGCCGAGGGTGAGCCCGGCGATGCCGACGGTCGGGCAGGTGCCGGTCGGCAGGGACTTGCCGTACTTGTCGAGGAACGCGTGCACGTCGTACAGCTTGGCGCCGGCGCCGACGGTCAGCACGTTGCCCGAGTAGCTCATCGAGCGCATCGCGCTGACGTCCACCACCAGGCCGCCGCTGACTGTCGAGGCGCCGACGTACGAGTGGCCGCCGCTCTTCGGCACCGAGACGAGCTTGTTCTTGCGGGCGAAGTTGATCGCCGTCTGGACGTCGGTCGCGTTGGCGGTGCGGACCACGCCGGCCGGTGCGATCGTGTCCCAGCGCGGGTTGAACAGCTGCCGCACGGACGGATAGCCGGGCTTGCCCGGCAGGTACACGGTGCCCTTGAGGCTCTTCTGGAAGCCGGCCCAGTCGGGCCCGGCGGCAACTCCGGTGGACCTGGCGGCACCGGCACCGGCCGGCAACACCTCGGTGGAACCGGTCAGGGCGAGCGCGGCCAGCGCACCGCCTGCCTTCAGGACGGTACGGCGGTCAACTGGGCTCACGGTCGTTCAGCTCCTCACGCGCGGCTGCTCTCATGGCCGCTAAAGGGGCGGGCGACCTCCCTGTCATCATCTCGACCTGCAGGGTCGCCTGATGCACAAGCAGATCAAGACCGTTCAACAGCTCTGTACCGATCCGGTGCGCGACGAGCGCGAGCTGGGTCGGCCAAGGGTGGTAGGCCACGTCGAAAACCACCGGCGCCACCTGCGCGAAATGCTCGGCCCACTGGTCGACGGCGCCACCGGGCAACGTCGAGACGCACAGGTCGAAACCACCGATCTGCTCGACCTGGTTGAAGTCCGTCGCCGAGACCTTCAGCCCCAGCTCGGCCGCCAGATCGCGCAACCGCTCGGCCTTCGACAGGTCGCGAACGACCAGCGTCACCTCGCTGACCCGCAGACCCCGAAACGCGGCCAGGGTCGAGGCAGCGGTCGCTCCCCCACCCAGTACGACGGCAGTGTCAGCGGCGGTGATGCCCCGCTCGGCGAAGGCCGAGATCAGTCCCGGTACGTCGGTGTTGTGCGCCGAGCGGGACCCGTCGGCCTCGAACAGCATCGTGTTCGCGGCGCCGATCAGCTCGGCGATCGGATCGACCGTGTCGACCAGTTCCAACGCGACCCGCTTCAGCGGCATCGTCAGGGACAACCCGCGCACGTCGTCGCCCAGCGTGCTCAAGAAGGCACGCAACTCGTCCTCGGCGACCTCGAACGCGTCGTAACGCCAGTCCAGCCCGAGTTCGGCGTACGCCGCCCGGTGCATGGCCGGTGAGAGCGAGTGCGCGATCGGCGAGCCGAGCACGGCACAACGGGTCATCGACTCAGCACCGGCCGGTGTGCGCCTGGCACCAGGCCTGCAGCTTCTGGACGTTCTTCTGGTGCTCCTCGCCGGTCGCCGCGAACAGCGTCTCGCCGGTGTCGAGGTCGACCAGGGTGAAGTACCGCCAGGGTCCCGGAGTCGGGTTCAGCGCCGCGCTCAGCAGGTCCTTGCCCGGCGAGTTGATCGGCGTCGGCGGCAGTCCCCGGTTGAGGTAGGTGTTGTACGCCGACTCGGTGTTGCGCTGCTCGTCGGAGGTGAAGACCTTGCCGTCCCGGCCGACGATGTAGTGGATGGTGGAGTCCATCTGCAGCTTGGTGTTGGTGGCGAGCCGGTTGTAGATCACCCGGGCGACCTTGCCGTAGTCCTGCTTGCGGTTGGTCTCGGCGCCGATGATGCTGGCCACGATCACCGCCTGGTACGGGTCGAGCTTCTTGCGCTTGGCCGTCTCGGTCAGCTTCAGCTCGGCCGCGGCCTGGGCGAAACCGCCGGTCGCCATCCGCAGGACGACGTTGGCGTTGGCGTCCTTCGGGATGTCGTACGTGCCGGGGAACAGGAAACCCTCGGGGTTGTTCTTCGCGTACGACGGCAGCTTGAGCGTCTGCGGCCGGTTCATCGCGGCCAGCGCCGCGTTCGGCGGCAGCTTGACCGCCTTGGCGTTCTGGAGCAGCTTGACGATCTCGGCCTTGGTCCGGCCCGGCGGCACCGTGAACCGGGTGACCAGCACGGACTTGGTGGTGTCGAGCAGCAGCTCCAGGGCCGCCAGCGCCGACATCTCCTTCTTCAGCGTGTAGGTGTTGGCCTGGATCTTCTTGGAGCGTGGGTCGTCGCGGGCGACCCGCTCGAACGCCTTGGCGCTCTTCACCACGCCCTTCTTCTCCAGCGTGTCGGCGATCGCCTGCGAGCTCTGCCCGGCGGCGATCTCCACGGTGACGGTCTCGTTGGTCCCGGCGCCGGTGTAGTCGGGCGCGGCGAACACCTTCTCGATCGCGTCCCGGCCCTTGCCGAAGCCGATCACCAGGCCGCCGATCAGCGCGCCGACGACCAGCAGCGAGATCAGGCCGGCGAAGCAGCCGAAGCCGCGCCGGGCCCGGGTCTTGCGCCGGTTCGCCCGGCGCTCGACCCGGCTCTCCGGGCGCAGCCCGAGGTGGTCGCCCAGGCCGGCCTGCGCGTGGTCGGTCGAATCGTCGCGCTCTTCGTTCACCGAGGTTCCGTTCACAGGGGCCTCCCGGGCGGGTTGCCGGTCTCACGCTCGAAGTCGAGCGCGTGTTGCAGAATCACGACCGCCGCGGCCTGGTCGACCACGGCGCGCCGCTTCGAGCCCTTCTTACCCCGTTCGCGCAGCATCCGCTCAGCGGTGACCGTGGTGAACCGCTCGTCCACCAGCCTCAGCTCCACCGCCGAACTCCCCTTCTGTAACAACTCGTCCAGCTGCGCCGCGGTGGTCCGGATCTTGACCGCGGCCGGTCCCTCGCCACCGGACAGTGACCGCGGCAACCCGATCACCACCTCGAACGCCTCCAGCTCACCGACCAGCCCGACGATCCGCTCGAGCGCCCCAGCGCCCGCCTTCACCGTCTCGACCGGTGTCGCGAGAACTCCGTGCGGGTCGCTGCTGGCCACCCCGATCCTCGCGTCACCGATGTCGAGAGCCACCCGTACCCCGCGGCGCACTAGTGTGCCCCAAGCGGGGGCCAGGCGTGAATCATCCGCCGGTGACCAGGTGACCGATGGCGTGCTCGACCGAGCTGAGCGCCTTGTCGGAACCGGCCGGGTCGGTGCCGCCGCCCTGGGCCACATCGTCCTTGCCGCCACCACGGCCGCCGAGCTGCTCGGCCGCGGTGCGGACCAGGTCGCCGGCCTTCAGCCGCCACTCGCGGGCGATGTCGTTCAGTGCGACGACCACGGCGGGCTTGCCGTCGTTGACGCTCAGTACGGCGACGACGGCCGGCTTGTCGAGCGGCATCCGGCCGCGGACGTCGATCGCCAGCTTGCGCAGGTCGCCGCCGCTCACGCCGTCCGGCGCCCGGTGACCGACGTACGCGACACCGAAGACATCCTTCGGCGCCTTCGCCAGCTCGGCCGCTGCGGCCAGCACCTGACCGGCGCGGACCTTCTCCAGCTCCTTCTCCGCGACCCGGAGCCGCTCGGACAGGTCGGCAACCTTCGCCGGCAGCTCCTCCGGACGCGTCTTCAGGTTCTCCGAGAGCAGCCGGACCAGCGCCCGCTCGCGCCCCAGGTAGTGCAGCGCGTCCATCCCGACGAACGCCTCCAGCCGGCGCACCCCGGCACCGACCGAGGCCTCGCTCGTCACGGTCAGCGCGCCGACCTGCGAGGAGTGCTTCACGTGCGTGCCACCGCAGAGCTCACGCGACCACGGACCACCGATCTCGACCACCCGCACCGAGTCGTCGTAGGTCTCGCCGAACAACGCCAGCGCGCCCCACTCGCGAGCCTCCGGCAGCGACATGTACTGCGCGGAGACCGACAGGTCCTGCCGGACAGCCAAGTTCGCGACCTCTTCGATCTCGCTCCGGGTCGCCTGGTCCAGCCCTGACGACCACGCGAAGTCGAGCCGCAGGTAACCAGGCTTGTTGTACGAACCGCTCTGCAACGCGGTCGGGCCGAGCACCTGACGCAGCGCCGCGTGCACGACGTGCGTGCCGGAGTGCGCCTGGCAGGCCGAGATCCGCCACTCCTTGTCGACCTGCGCGTGCACGTCAAGCCCAGCCTGTACCGCGCCCTCGAGCACCTCGACCCGGTGCACGATCAGACCCTTGACCGGCCGCTGGACGTCGAGCACCTTCAGCTTGAACCCGTCGCCGACGATCAGACCCTCGTCGGCGATCTGGCCACCGGACTCCGCGTAGAACGGGGTCTTCTCCAGCACCACCTCGACGGTCTCACCCTGCTCGGCGGCGCCGGCCACCGCGCCGTCCCGCAGTACGCCACGGACCTGCGAGTCGGTCGCCAGCTCGTCGTACCCGGTGAACTCGGTGACGCCCTTCTCCCGCAGTTCGCGGTACGCCGAGGTGTCGGCGTGGCCGGCCTTCTTCGCCCGCGCGTCGGCCTTGGCCCGGTCGCGCTGTTCCTTCATCAGCGACCGGAAACCCTCGGTGTCGACCCGCAGACCCTGCTCGGCGGCCATCTCGACGGTCAGGTCGATCGGGAAGCCGTAGGTGTCGTGCAGCTGGAAGGCCTGGTTGCCGGCCAGCTGCACGGCGCCCTCGGCCTTCACGTTCTTGACCGCCAGGTCGAAGATCGTCGTACCGGCCGTCAGGGTGCGCCGGAACGCCTCCTCCTCGGCGTACGCGACCTGGCTGATCCGCGGGAAATCGGCTTCCAGCTCGGGGTACGACTTCTTCATCTGCTCCAGGCTGGTCGGCAGCAGCTCGACCAGGCTCGGGTCCTCGTAGCCGAGCAGGCGCATCGACCGGATCGAGCGGCGCAGCAGCCGGCGCAGGACGTAGCCGCCCTGCTCGTTGCCCGGGGTGACCCCGTCGCCGATCAGCATCAGCGCGCTGCGGACATGGTCCGCGATCACCCGGAAGCGGACGTCGTCGATCTGGTCGGCGCCGTACTTGCGGCCGCTCAGCTCGGACGCCTTCTCGATCACCGGGAAGATCTCGTCGATCTCGTACATGTTGTCGACGCCCTGCAGCAGGTACGCGACCCGCTCCAGGCCCAGCCCGGTGTCGATGTTCTTCTTCGGCAGTTCGCCGAGGATCGGGTAGCCCTCCTTGCCGTTGCCACCCTCGCCGCGGATGTTCTGCATGAAGACCAGGTTCCAGAACTCCAGGTAGCGGTCGCCCGCCTCCCAGTCCCGGTCGGCGCCGTACTGCGGGCCGCGGTCGATCAGGATCTCCGAGCACGGGCCGCACGGACCCGGGATGCCCATCGACCAGAAGTTGTCCTTCATCCCGAGCCGGACGATCCGGTCGTCGGGCAGCCCGGCGACCCGCTTCCAGATGTCGATCGCCTCGTCGTCCTCGTAGTACACGGAGGCGTACAGGACGGACTCGTCGAAGCCGTAGCCGCCGTCGGCCTGCGACTTGGTGACCAGGTCCCAGGCGTACTGGACGGCCTGCTCCTTGAAGTAGTCACCGAAGGAGAAGTTGCCGTTCATCTGGAAGAACGTGCCGTGCCGGGTGGTCTTGCCGACCTCCTCGATGTCGAGGGTCCGGACGCACTTCTGCACGCTGGTCGCGCGCGGGTACGGCGGGGTCTGCTGGCCGACGAAGTACGGCACGAACTGGGCCATGCCGGCCACGTTGAACAGCAGGTTCGGGTCGGGCGACGGCAGGGGTGCGCTCGGCACCACCGTGTGGTCGCGCTCCTCGAAGTAGTTCAGGAACCGCCGGCGAACTTCACTGGTATCCATGGGTGTTACCGGTAGTCCTCACGTTCGTTAGCTGCGTTGTCAATGCCGAGCGCGTCGCGCAGCTCGGTCTCCCGTTCGTTCATCCCGGCCCGGACCTCGTCGCCGAAGTGCCGGATCGCGCTGGCCACCTTCTCGGCCGACTGCTGCAGGCTGTCCGGCGCGAGCAGCTGGGCCCGCTTCTTCAGCCGGGTCACGGCGTAGACACCGACCGCGACGCCGATGATCAGCCAGAGGATCCGCTTCATCCGAGGTCACCCCGCTTCTTCGCCTTGCGCTCGGCCTTCATCTCGTCCTTCACCCGGCGGGACACGTCGCGGCGCTGGTTCTCGCCTAGCGCCCGGCGGACGCCGTACGTGAACGCGGCCGCCTTGACCAGCGGACCACCAGCGGTCGCCGCAAACAAGGACGCGAGCGCGGCCGCGTTGGTTGTCACGGTGGTCGCGTTGTCGGTGATGGTGTCCACCTTCGCGAGTTGCGCGTTCGTCGTCGCGACCGTGTTGGTCACCTCGCCGAGCAGCGGCACGCTGGAGTCCGAGACGCCCTTGACCATGATCCTGGTCTCGTCGAACACCTTGCCGAGCTTCAGGATCGGATAGGCCAGCAGGCCCACCAGGATCAGGAGTGCGCAGGCCGCTATCAGCCCCGCGACTTCACCGACGCTCATGGTTACGATCCACCTTCCGTTCGACTGCCCCGTCCCGAGACCCCGGGTACCCAGGGACCTTATCGCGCAAGTAGCACAGTCCCGGCCGCAGGGACACCCTCCCTGCCGTCTCAGCTTCTCGACATCGAACAAGTGCGCTGCGTCACCGGATAGGGAATACTCGGCGCTAGCTCCGGGGGGAGTCTGTATTCAGGGGTTTGGGGGAAGTATGCCGAAGAAGCTGCACGTCGCCGTCGTGGTGGAGAACGTTCCACTCTCCGTGGACACCAGGCTGCGCAAACAGGTCGACGATCTGCTCACCGCGGGTGCTCGCGTCTCGGTGATCACGATGCGCGACGACGGCAACGCGAAGTACCGCGACGTGCCGGGGCTGACGCTCTACGAGTACAAGCCGCCGGCCCAGCCGACCCGCGCGATCGGGTACGTCGGCGAGTACGGCATCTCCTTCGCCTGGGCCACCTTCTTCCTGGCCAAGCTGCGCCTGCGCGGTCACATCGACGTGCTGCAGCTCTGCCAGCCGCCGGACATCTACTTCCCGCTCGCCTGGGTACTGCGCTGGGCCGGCACCCGGATCGTGGTCGACCAGCGCGACCTGATGCCCGAGCTGCTCGGCGACCGGTACGACGAGCCGCCGAAGCTCATGTTCAAGGTCCTGCACTGGCTGGAGCGCCGCTCCCAGCGGGTGGCCCACCACAGCGTCACGGTGAACTCCTACCTCAAGGACCGCCTGGTGGGAGCCGGCCAGGACCCCGACAAGGTCTCCCTGGTCTACAACGGCCCCGTCCTCGCCCGTACTGCGAACGCCGTGGCCGAGCCGAGTCTGCGCGGTGACCACCGCTACCTGGTCTGCTGGGCCGGGAAGATGGGCCGGCAGGACCGGGTCGACCTCGTCGTCCGGGTGGCCGACCACCTGGTGCACGAGCTCGGCCGCGAGGACTGTGGCTTCGTCCTGCTCGGCGACGGCGAATGCCTGGACGAGCACATCGCGCTGACCAAGGAGCTCGGGCTGGAACGCTGGGTGTCGTTCCCCGGCTGGATCCCCGAGGCCGATCTGTTCAGCTACCTGGCCACCGCCGACCTCGGGATCGACACCAGCCTGCAGGTGGAGGTGTCCCCGGTGAAGGTGATGGAGTACATGGCTCAGGGCCTGCCGGTGATCTGCTTCGACCTGCAGGAGAGCAGGCTGCTCGCCGACGGCGCCGGCGTCTTCACCACGGTCGGCGACATCCCGGAGATCGCCGCGAAGGTGGCCGAGCTGCTGGACGACCCGACCACCCGCAAGCAGCTCGGTGACGAAGGCCGGCGCCTGATCACCGAGGAGCTCGCCTGGGAGCGGCAGACGCCGGTCTATCTGAAGGCGATCAGCTCAGCTCTCGCCGGGGCAGTGCCGCAGCCAGCTGCAGAAGGCTGACGGCGACGCCCAGGAGCGGTCCAGCCAGGGCCGCTCCGCCATGAACTTGTGCACGGTCGCGACGTACTCCAGCGCGGGCTTGGTGCGCCACGCTCCGGCGAACCAGGCTCCGGTGCAGCCGTCCAGCCGCTGGGGACCGGCGGGAGTGGCCGCCGCGCCACGGCCACTGAGCCACCAGGCCCAGCCTTCCAGGCAGCCGCGCATGAACGCGCCGTAGTAGTCCAGAGCGAACGCGGTCGAGTCCCGGTTGAACGGGAAGGTACCGTTCTGGTTCGACGGCACCAGCCCCCAGGCCGGATCCTGGTAGGACATCACGCCGATGATCGAGAACGTCTTCGGGCAGCGGTCGGTGCCGTAGTCGCGCTGGTAGTCGTAGCCGTGGTTCTTCAGCCCGTTGCAGAACTCCTTCGACGCCGGAGTCGCCTTCGGGAACAGGTCGCCACAGCCGCGCTTCTCCACGCAGGCGCCGTTCGGGTACAGGTCCTTCTGGTACCAGGTCGACTCCGCGTTCGCGACGGCTCGCACCAGGTTGTCGGCCAGGCCCCACTTGCAAGCAGCCCACTGGATGTTCTCGTCGGTTGTGCCGGTGTGGTGCCCGGTCACCCTCGGGAGCAGCCACTTGTCCCACTGCGGGTCGTACGCCTCCGCGCGCGGGTCGTGGGGCCGAGCTGCCAGCGACAGATGGACGGCCTGCTCCGACGGCATCGTCTCGTTCGGCACCTTGTTCCCCGGCCGAGGTTCCCATTTCGAGCGATGAACCTTCGCCGCACAGTCGGCATCGCTGGGCAGCTTCGACCAGGAGCCGGTCGACAGGGTCTGCCAGTACCCCTCGGCCGCGGGCGGGTCGCTACCGGGGCCGTGCATTCCCGGTAGCGCCACCCAGACCCCCGTCAACGTGACGGCGGCAACGATCCCTCGAACCAACCTCTTCCGCAGCCGGCTCTCCGACCACATCCGCTCAGTACCCGACGTGTTCCGACGTACTGACACCATCCGGCTGCCCGGCGGTGGGTGCCGCCGGCGGGCCCTGGTGCGGCTCGATCGCGGCAGGAACGGTCTTGCGGTGGAAGCGCCGCGACCTCGGCTGGTTGGCAACGCAACCGATCAGGTTCGCACCGACACCGGTGAGCGCGGCCACGGCCGCCTCTGCCTCGACCCGCGAACCACGGTTCGGATCGACCACCAGCAAGGTGAAATCAGCCCGGCCAGCCAGTACTGCGGCCTCCGACGCGCCGATCGCCGTCGGTGCGTCGATCACCACGAACGCGTGCTTGGACAACCCCTGCAGCAGCAGCTCGAGATCCTCGACGTTGATCCAGGCCCCGACCCGCGGCGTCCCGCCGGCCAGCACTCGCAGGTTGACGAACTCGGTCGCCTGCACGGCCCGGTCCAGCTTCGAACGGTCGCTCAGCACGTCGGTCAGCCCTGGCGTCAGCGGCGTACCGAAGAGCAGGTGCAGGTCGGGATGACGCAGGTCTCCCCCGATCAGCACGACCTCCTTGCCGGTCGCCGCCATCGCGATCGCCACCTGGGCCGCCACAGTGGTCTTGCCGGCGCCGGGCGACGGGCTGGTGATCACCAGCGAACCACCCTTGCCGCGACTGATCAGCGTGGTCAGGTGGGCGGCCAGGTAGCCGAACACCTCCCGCGTCGCTGTCGGCGGCCCGGTCTCCGGGACCAACGGAAACCGCTGCTTGACGGCCGGCACCTGGGCCAGCACGTTGAGGCCGGTCTGCCGGGTGACGTCGCCGGAGCCGCGGAAGCGGCCGCGGACCTTGTCCCAGACGAAGGCGAAGCCGATCCCGAGCATCGCGCCGAGGACCAGGCCGAGGCCGACGATCAACGGCAGGTTCGCCGTCTCGGGCTCGGTCGGCACGGTGGCCGGCGAGATCACCTCGGCCAGCTTCGCCGACCGGCCCTTGTTGCGGTAGTCGACGTAGGCGTCGGTGAAGGCCGCGGCGCCGTTCAGCGCCCGCACCCGGCTGGCCGAGGTGTACTTGAACTGGAGCACGTTGGCGTCGACGGGCACCGACACCGACAGGCCGTCGGTCGCTTCGGTGACGCCGATCCGCAGGGCTTTGGCCGCCGCCGCGGAGACCAGACCCGAGTTGGCCACTTCCCGCTCGGTGCCCATGTCGGGCACGGCCCCGGCGCCGCGCGCCGGATCGGCGTACACGACCACCTGGGATACCCCGACGTACACCTTCGGCCGGCTGACCACGGTCGCTGCCGCGGCCCCGGCCGTCAGAGCGGTGACCAGGATGATCAACCAGAGATAGCTGCGGACGATCCCCCGCGTCTTCACCGTCTGGTGCCTGGCTGTACTCATCTGTCCACTCCCCTGTCGTCTGCCCCCATGATGGGCTCCCCTTGCCCTTCCTCGACAGTGCCGGGCCGCTGTTGCGACCCGATCTTGTCCGGTGGACCCTTGTCCGTCGCCGCGCCCTTACCCACCGCTGCCAGCGCCAGCAGCGCGAACAACAGGTCCGCCGTCCCCCGATAGGTCAGGTGCGGATCGAAGTTCATCAGCGCGACGATCACCATCACCGCGGTGAAGGCGCCGACGGCCGCTACCGCGCTCCAGTCGGTCAGGTCCTTGCACCGGGCCCACAGATCCTTCAACGACACCCGCACGAACCAGACGAACGCCGCGAACAGCGGAATGCCCCCACCCCACAGCAACCAGGTATAGCCGCTCTCGATCCAGACGTAGCCGGTGCCCTGCGACAGCACCACCACCCGGGCCGACGGCCGCACTCCGAACAGCACGTTCGAACCGCTGAACAGGTCCGGCCAGAAGTACATCGAGAGGTTGTACCAGCGCACGATCCAGCTGTTCGGCAACCCCTGCGCGGACTGGAACCCCTCCAGCCGGTGCGTCACCGCCGGCCAGGCCGCGATGATCGCGATCCCCAGCCCGATCGGCGCGTACCGCAGCAGGTCCAGCCGGCGCAGCGCCATCGCGATGCAGATGACGCCGACCACCAGGCCCATCACGGACGAGAACTCGCCGGCGGCGAAGGTGCCGATCACGAACACCAGCGAGGCGCCGACCAGCAGCGCGATCTGCTTGCGGCTCTTCCACAGCATCGCGATCGCCAGCGCCAGGTTGAAGATCAGTACGTCGGCCGTTGCCGCCGGCAACGACAGCGTCGAGCTGCCGCGTGGGATCGCCAGCTGCTCCTCGTACCCGAACGGCGCCCAGAAGGTGAGCAGGAACGGCCGGATGCCGGGCACGTCCAGCGTCTGCAGGATGGCGATCGTGCCGAGGATCACCGCCGAGCCGATCGACGCCGCCAGACAGTTACGCACCTGCCGCTGGGTCTTGACGGTGAACCGGACCAGCCCGTAGACGCCGAGGAACTTCCACAGCACCAACGCGTAGGAGATGTCGTCGGCGATGATCTCCTTGCCCTGCAGGAACATCCAGGCCAGCGGCAGGATCGAGCTGCTGACCGCGATCGAGACCAGCGCCAGCTCGATCCGGGTGATGTACGGCCGCAGCGGCGTACCGGGGCGGTATTGGACGAAGTACCGCAGGGTCAGCAGGCCGGCGAAGAAGACGGCCAGCGCTTCGTTAGGCCGGAGTACCGGGACGATCCGGCCGCGGTCGATGCCGGCCACCAGCGGAGTCAGCCCGATGATCAGGTACGCCGCGGTGACCGGCTTCTGCCAGACGAGCACGGACAGGCCGATGACCGCGACCAGCGCGAGCGCGTAGAGGACGGACACGGCCAGCAGCGCGCCGAGCAGGACGGCCAGACACAGGCCGGCCAGCGCCAGACCGAGCAGGTCGAGACGCGGCCGACCGGCCCGTCGTACGGGGCCGGCCACGGTGTTCGGGAAGGTGACCGTCATCAGGTCTCCCCATCGGCGACCGGTGCGGCTGCGGCGCCCCGGTTGCGTAGTCCGGAGCTGAGCCAGGCGAGCTCCGGCGAGCGCAGTACCAGCTGGGTGATGCCGAAGGTGATCGCTCCGACCATCGCACCGACGATCAGTGCGGCGAGCTGGCCGAGCCGGCCGTCGATGGTGGCCACCAGGAAGTGCGCCGCGAAGTACACCGGCACGGCCATCACGACTGCGCCGAGCACGATGCGGCCGAGCGATCCGAGCAGTTGCCGTCCGCGACGTCCCAGGCCCATCCGCGAGAAAAGGTGCGCGCCGCCGATGACCGCCGCGAGCGCGTAAGCCCCTGCGATGGCCGGTAGCAACAGGCGGGCCGGCGCGAGAGTAGCCAGCGCGCAGAGCGTCAGGCAGATCCCCGCCTGCAGCCCCATCGACACCAGCGGCGTCCGGGTGTCCCCGCGGGCGTAGGCAGCCTGGGTGGTCACGTAGAAGGTGGTCTCGCCGATCAGGCCGAGCGAGAGCGCCGCCAGACCGCCCGCGATCATCGTCAGGCCTTCAGGTGAAGCCATCTGGCCCGCCGCGATGGTGTGCGCGATCGGGTCAGCCAGTACGACGAAGCCGACCGCGGCCGGGACTGCCAGGAACAGGGCCAGCCCCAGACCCTCGACGAAGGTGCTCGAGAACTCCTCGGTCGAATCGCTCTGGTGCAGCCGCGAGAGTCTCGGCAGCAAGGCCAGCGCCACCGGCGTCGCCGCGAGGGCGATCGGCAGGTAGTAGAAGTTCAGTGCCATCTGGATGGCGACAGTGCCACCGGCCACGCGGTTGGAGACGAGCAGCAGCGCCAGCAACTGGACAGCGAGCAGACCGGCCTGGCTGACCGAGCGCAACGCCTTCCGGATCGTGACGAGGACCTCCGGATCGCGCCAGCCAGCACGCGGTCGCAGCAGTACTCCGGCCCTGCGGGCACCCCACCACTGGATCGCCGCATGCAACGCGACCGCGCCGGTGGATCCCAATCCCAGCAGCAGAACCTGCCCGGTCGACTGGGCGCCGAGCTCCTTGCCAGTGCCGTACAGCAGCGCGCTCAGGCCGAGCACGAGGATGATGCCCAGGTTCTCGACCAGCGGCGCCGCGGCGGCCAAGGCGAAGCGGCGATGCGCGTACATCACCGCTGTGGCCGAGCCGACCACGGCGTACAGGAAGATCTGCGGGATGGTCAGCAGGATCAACAGCCGGGTGACGCCGATCTGGCCGCTGTCCTGTGCCGCTGAGCCGCTCAGGCCGACGCCGCCGATGCTGGTCACCTTGAGCAGCTCGGGCAGCAGCACCACGGCGATGGGCGCGAGCATCAGCAGCGCGGTGAGCGCGATGCCGAGGAAGCCGCCGCTGACCCGGGCGACGTCCCGCGGCCGACGCTTGTCGATGTGCTGGACCAGCGCGGGCACCAGCAGCGAGACGAACAGCGAGCCGGCCAGGAAGCCGTAGTAGATCAGGTTCGGCAGTGAGTTGGTGAGTTGGTAGGTGTTGCCGAGGAAGGTCGGCCCGAGCACGGCGCCGATCACGACCACCCGGATCACGCCGGTACCGCGGCTGAGCGCGGTCCAGACGCCGACCGTGACGGAGTCGCGCGCCGTACCGCTGGCACTGGTCAGATCGCGCAGCTCGTCGCCGGAACCGGCAACCGGCTCCGGCGACGTGAGCTGCTCGCTCTGATCGGCAGTCGTCAACGCGCTGACCCCCAGAGGACGGTCGGGACCGTTTTCAGCATGATCAGCAGATCCAGCCGGACACTGCGGGTGGCGACGTACTCCAGGTCGTGATGGAGACCCTCCTCCATCGTCAGCTTGTTCCGGCCCCTGATCTGCCACAGACCGGTCAGCCCGGGCTTCACCTCGAACCGGCGCTTGGCCCAGTCGCCGAACAGGTCGGCCTCGAACGGCAGCATCGGGCGCGGGCCGACCAGCGACATGTCGCCACGCAGTACGTTCAGCAGCTGCGGCAGCTCGTCCAGGCTGGTCTTGCGCAGGAACTTGCCGGCCTTGGTGATCCGCGGGTCCTGGTGCAGCTTGTAGAGGCCGTCGACCTTCTCGACATCCCCCGCCGCCAGTCGCTGCACGTACTCCTGGTGCACCCGCGGGTCCGCGTCGGAGCGCATGGTGCGGAACTTGTACATCACGAACTCGTGCTCGCCGGCACCGAGCCGGACCTGCCGGAACAGCCCGGGACCCGGGCTGGTCAGCTTGATCCACAGATAGATCCCCAGCAGTACTGGGGAAGCCAGCACCATCCCGGTGAGAGCAAGGATCAGGTCGAGCGACCTTTTCGCGAGCCCCACCGGAATGATGCGGCTCACTCCGCGGACGGGAATAGGCCGGACTACGGGGGTTGCCCGGCTACCGCGGAGGAGACTCATCCTGCTACCTCCAGTTTGACACCCGCGGCAAGCGCGGGATCGGTGTCGGTGGTGGTGCCACCGTCGTGATCACTGCCGGTGTCGCTGGAGAAGCGGAAGCGCGCGGCCGAGCCGTCGTCGGGCTGGATCCGCGAGCCGATGTCCTCCAGCTCGCCGACCAGACCGCGGACCCGGGCCGGGTTGCCGAACGCGACGGTCCCGGCCGGCAGGTCGCGGGTCACCACGGACCCCGCGCCGACCAGGCAGTTCTCGCCGATCCGGACGAACGGCAGCACGGTGACGTTGACGCCGAGCTGCGCGCCGGCCCCGATCTGCGGGCCGGACATCACCTCCGCCGACTCCGCGCTGCCCGGATACAGATCGTTGGCGATCGTCACGCCGGGCGCGAGGAACGCGCCCGGCCCGATCTCGGTGTACTGCGCGACGTAGCAGTTGGTGTGGATCTTCACCCCGGCCCCGATCCGGCAGCCGTAGTCGATCACCGTGTTGCTCCACACCGACACGTCGTCGGCGATCTCGCACTGCTCGCGGACCACCACGTTGTGCCCGGTCTCGAACCGCTCGCCGATCCGCGAACCGGCGTACAGGATCGTGCCGCTGCGCAGCCGGGCGCCGTCGCCGAGCGCGAGCTCCTGGTCGGCCACCCGCGCCGCGGGGTAGCCGAGCTGGACACCCGGATCGGCGTTCACCGCCGGGTGGCCGCTCATCGCTCCAGCTCCCTCAGTACTTCGTTCAGCTCCTCGGCCACCCGGCGTGCGTCGTCCTGGGACAGGTGCGGGTACATCGGCAGTGACAACTGCCTCGCGGCGGCCGCCTCGACCACCGGCAGCGGTCCGTCGGCGTACTGCGCGTAGGGACCTATCACGTGGCAGGGAACGGGATAGTGGATACCGGTCCCGATCCCCCGCTCGGCCAGCAGCTCGCGGACCCGGTCGCGCTGGTCGACCTGGACAACAGCCAGGTGGTGCACGCCTTCGCCGTCGGCCAACTGCTCGACCAGCTTGGCCCGCTGCGGGTCGATCAGCTCGCGGTAGATCGCCATCAGCTCGCGCCGCTTGGCGTTCCAGCCGTCCAGGTGCCGCAGCTTCGCCGACAACACCACTGCCTGGACCCCGTCCAGCCGGCTGTTCATCCCCAGTACTCCGTGCGAGTGGTGACCGTCGGCGGACTGCATCCGGCCGTGGTCGCGGATGGACAGCATCAGTTCGGTCAGCTTCGGGTCCGAGGTGACCACGGCGCCGGCATCACCGAAGGCGCCGAGATTCTTGCCCGGATAGAAGCTGAAGCAGCCGACATCGCCGAAGGAACCGGCCCGGCGGCCGGCCCAGGTCGCTCCCTGGGCCTGCGCGGCGTCCTCGATCAGCAGCAGCCCGAGCTCCGCGCAGGTCTGTGAAATCGCTGTCATGTCCGGCAGCTGACCGTACAGATGGACCACCGCGACGGCCTTGGTGGCCGGCGTGACCGCGGCCTTGATGGCCTCCGACGTGATCAGCAGCGTGCCGTCGTCGACGTCGGCGAACCGCGGCGCGGCGCCGGCCAGGATGACCGCCTCGGCCGTTGCCACGAAGGTGTTCGCGGGCACGATCACCTCGTCGCCAGGACCGATGCCCAGGGCACGCATCGCGAGGTGCAGCGCGTCGGTGCCGTTGGCAACGCCGACGGCGTGGGCGGTACCGCAGTACTCGGCCCACTCCTTCTCGAAGCGGGCGACCGCCGCGCCACCGACGTACTGGCCGTTGGTCAGCAGTTCGTCCCAGCCGAGGCGGACCTCGTCGACGACGTCCGCGGTGGCTCCGGAGATGTCCAGGAAGGGCACAGGTTCGGAGGACCGAGCCGGCTGCTGCCGGTCGGTCGAGACGTCCGCGGTCACCGCAGTTCACCCACCGGGGCCGAACCGTTCTGGCGCACCGTGACGTCGTCGAGCACGACCTTCGCCCGGCCGGCGGCCCGGATCTCGTCGATCAGCACCTCACGCCCCTCGGCGGCCGACAACTGCGCGGCCTCGAGTACCTCGACCACGGCCAGCCCGTTCGCGCCGCCGGTCAGCGGCGTCATCCCGAGCAGGATGCAGTCGACGAAGTGCTCGTCCTCGACCATCAGCGGCTCGTTCATCACCAGGTGTGGTGACACCACGTCGCCGTACCGGTAGGACATCGGCGGCTGGGTCAGGTCCTCGCCGAGCTGCGGCGACTGCGAGACGCCCTTGTCGTGGACCTTGATCCGCTCCTCCGACGCCAGGTCGTTGAAGATGACCATCTTCTGGCTGCCGACCATGGTGACCCGGCGGACCTTGCACGGGTCCAGCCAGCTGACGTGCACGTTCGCCGTCACGTCCGGGTTCTTGTAGTGCAGCCGCAGGTAGCCGACGTCCTCCAGCTTGGAGTTGGCGTGGTGCGACGACCAGCACTGCACGCTGACCGGCGTCGCGCCGAGCACGTAGTTCAGGATCGAGACGTCGTGCGGCGCCAGGTCGAACAGCACGTTGCAGTCGTGCTGGTAGAGGCCCAGGTTGAGGCGCGCGGTGTCCAGGTAGTAGAGGTCACCGAGCTCCTTCTTCTGCACCATCTCGCGCAGCTGCCAGACCGCCGAGTGGAACTCGAAGGTGTGGCCGACCATCAGCACGACGTCCTGGGCCTTGGCGGCCTCGATCATGTCCCGGGCGTCCGCGGCGGTGGTCGCCAGCGGCTTCTCCACCATCACGTGCACGCCGGCCGCGATCGCCTTCAGCGCCAGCGGTTTGTGCGTGCTCGGCGGTGTCGCGATGATCACCGCGTCGAGGTGCGGCAGCGCCTCGTCCAGATCCCTGTACGCCTCCAGCGCCGGATAGTTGCGGGACAGCTGCACCGCCCGGTCCGGGTTCGGATCGATCACCGCGATCGTCGAGACCGACTCCAGCGAGTGAAGGACCCGGATGTGTTTCGATCCCCAGTAACCGCAGCCAACTACGCCGACGCGCAGACCAGTAGCTTTTGTCATTGCCGGAAAACCCCCATAGTGAGACCACCCCTGACCCTGCCAACCAGCGGTGCCTCTCAGCCCCCGCTGACCCCCTGACCGACCCCCCGGTCAGCAAATGTCGATTGAACCGACAACGAAACAATAGGCCGTCTTTCAGATCACGTACAGGCCTACGTCCGCTCGCAATTCGCGAACTCGCTGGGTAATCGGACGGGTACAGAGAATCACAGTCCGGGGCACACCCGCAAGGGCCAGTCCGTCGGCGGCACAGGTCAAATTCTCACTGTTCACCCGGACTTCGGCGGGAACTCCTTTACCTGCCGCGGCTTTTCGATCAGCCCGCCGGCAAGGGTTTCCGAGGTGTGTCGACCACGAACTATTCGACACCGAAGGGTCTCGCAGCCGATCGGGCCCTGGCAATTGTGCCGGCCATTGCGTTTCACCAGGTCATTCACCCGGAAATACCGAAGACATTTCCCCGGTGAATTACCGAGTGAATTCAGCGTTTGCGGAGAATCTCCCGGATCTTGCTGAGCGCCTCGGCGTACGCCGCCTCGCCACCGCGCCGGGTCGGCTGGTAGTAGTCCACCTTGTCGACCACGTCGGGCGCGTACTGCTGGCCGACCACACCGCGCGGATCGTTGTGAGAGTACTGATATGACGCTCCGTGGCCGATTTTCTTGGCCCCCGCGTAGTGCGCGTCGCGCAGGTGCGACGGCACCGGCCCGACCTTGCCCGCTTTGACGTCGGCGATGGCCGCGTCGATGGCCAGGATGACGGCATTGGATTTCGGGGCCAGCGCGAGCGCGACCACCGCCTGGGCCAGATTGATCCGGGCTTCGGGCATACCGATCAGTTGCACCGCTTCGGCCGCCGCGACGGCTACTCCCAGTGCGGTCGGGTCGCCCATCCCGATGTCCTCACTGGCCGAGATCACCAGCCGGCGGGCGATGAACCGTGGATCCTCACCGGCCTCGACCATCCGGGCCAGGTAGTGCATCGCGGCGTCGACGTCCGAGCCACGGATCGACTTGATCAGCGCGGAGGCGACGTCGTAGTGCTGGTCACCGGCCCGGTCGTAGCGGACGGCGGCCCGGTCGACCGCGGTCTCGAGCGTCTTCAGGTCGATCACGGCCAGTTCGGCGGCCGGATCCTTGGCCCGCGCTCCCCCGGCGGCCGCCTCGAGATAGGTCAGCGCGCGCCGGGCGTCGCCGCCGGCCATCCGCAGCAGGTGGTCCTTCGCATCGTCATCGAGCCGGTACTCGTTGTTCAGCCCGCGTTCGTCGGTGAGCGCCCGCTCGAGCAGGACGGCGATGTCGTCGTCGGTGAGCGACTCGAGGGTGAGCAGCAGCGAACGGGACAGCAGCGGTGAGATGACGGAGAAGAACGGGTTCTCGGTGGTCGCGGCGACCAGCGTGACCCACCTGTTCTCCACCCCTGGCAGCAGCGCGTCCTGCTGGGCCTTGGTGAAGCGGTGCACCTCGTCGATGAACAACACGGTCTCGACGGTGTTCCCGATCCGGGACAGATCCCGTCGAGCCCCGTCGATCACCTGCCGGACGTCCTTCACCCCGGCCGTGACCGCCGACAGCTCGACGAACTTCCGGTTGGTCGCATGCGACACCACCGCCGCGATGGTGGTCTTGCCGGTCCCTGGCGGGCCCCACAGCAGCAACGACATCGGCTGGTCGCCCTCGACCAGCCGCCGCAGC
This sequence comes from Kribbella sp. NPDC056861, assembly GCF_040687575.1. Lineage (NCBI taxonomy): Bacteria > Bacillati > Actinomycetota > Actinomycetes > Propionibacteriales > Kribbellaceae > Kribbella > Kribbella sp. NPDC056861. The sequence goes on from NZ_JBFBNQ010000005.1 coordinate 508,814, forward strand.
GGCGACCCGGGAGCCAGCAGATGCTGCTGACCGACCAGCTCGTCCAGACTCCGCGGCCGCATCCGCACCGCCAGTGGCGCCGAGCTGTGATCGGCATCGGCCAAACTCCCACCCCCACGGCTGGAAGCAGGTGCGCCTGGCAGATCGAACAGACCGTCACTCACCCAGCGAGCCTAGCCGCCTGCACCGACAGGGACAGCAAGCGGCCGGTGGCTCCAGACACTGGGTCTGGAGCACCGGCCGCTGTCAGAACTGATCAGTCCTTGGTGTCGGTCTTCTTGTCGTCGTCGTCGGCCTCACGGAGCTCCTCGGGGAGGTCCTCGTCGTCCAGGTCGCGAAGCTCCTCGGGGAGCTCGTCCTGGTCGAAGATCTCGGCCGGGATCTCCTCGGACTCGGCGGCGGCGGACTCCGGCTTGATCGCGTTCCGGAGCCGGCCGAGGATCCGGTCCGCTTCGGTGCCGAACGGGTTGTCGTTGACGAGGTAGGTCCAGGTCGCCGTCGGACGCGGTACGCCGGAGGCTGCCTCGTCCAGGCCGTCGGCGGTGATCTCGGCTTCCTTGAAGGTCTCGGCCGCGTCGGTCCAGGCGTCGGCGACCAAGGTGTCGAAGGAGGCGATCGCCGACTTGTTGAACTCGTCGATCGGCTTCATGTGCACGATGCCGCCGGCCAGCGAGCGCAGGTGGATGCCCTCGCGCAGATCGGCCAGGTAGGCCAGGTGGTCGGTCCACTTGCGGTCCAGGTGGTGCAGCGCGATCTTCCGCGCGGCCACCTTGACCGTCTCCTCGTCGAACTCCTCGACCAGTTCGTCGTACCGCTCCTTGGACCGCTCCGCCAGCTCCTCGGCGGCCAGGTCCTCGGTCAGCACCTTCTCCCGGGTGTCGAGCAGGATCGCCCGCTGCTGCCCGGTGAGCCGGTGGTACGACCACGTCGTACGGTGCAGCTCGGCGTTGGCGCCGTCGGCGACCCGCTGCGCGTGGTCGAGCGTCCCGATCGCCTTGCGGTCGGTCAGGCGGCCGTCCTCGTCCGGCGACGGACGCAGGCCGGAGGTGACGGAGTACCGGGTGACGAGTTCGTCCGCGAGGCTGGCGAAGAACAGCGAGCCGCCCGGGTCGCCCTGGCGACCGGCCCGGCCACGCAGCTGGTCGTCGAGCCGGCTGGAGGCGTGCAGGCCGGTGCCGATGACATAGAGCCCGCCGAGCTCGATCGCGCGGTCCTTGTCGTGCGACTCGTCCCGGCCGCCGAGCCGGATGTCGGTACCGCGGCCGGCCATCTGCGTGGACACGGTCACCGTCTCCGGCACCCCTGCCTCGGCGACGATGGCGGCTTCCTCGGCGTCGTTCTTGGCGTTCAGCACGACGTGCGGAATCTCGGCCGCCTCGAGCAGGTCGCTCAGCTGCTCGGACTCCTCGACGCTGTGCGTCCCGATCAGGATCGGCCGGCCGGTCTCGTGCACCTCGCCGATGTGCTCGACCAGCGCCTTGTTCTTCTGCGCGACGGTCAGGTACAGCCGGTCCGGCTCGTCGACGCGCACGTTCGGCGTGTTCGGCGGGACGACCGCGACCTCGACCTTGTAGAACTCCTGCAACTGCTCGCCGACGACAACCGCCGTACCGGTCATGCCGCACAGGGTCGGGTAGCTGCTGACCAGCGCCTGCACGGTGATCGAGTCGAGCACCTCACCGGAGTCGCTGACCGGGACGGCTTCCTTGGCCTCGACCGCTGCCTGCAGACCGTCGGGCCAGCGCTGCAGCTTGGCGATCCGGCCGCGGTTGTTGTTGATCAGGCTGACCTTGCCGTCGCGCACCAGGTAGTCGACGTCGCGACGCAGCAGTACTTCGGCGTGCAGCGCCACGTTGATCTGGGTCAACCGGTCGAGGTTCTCCTCCTCGTACAGGTTGATGCCGTCGAGATGCTCCTCGACCTTGTCGGTGCCCTTGTCGGTCAGCGCGACGGTCCGGCCGTCACCGTCGACCTCGTAGTCGATCCCGGCGCGCAGCGTGCGGACCAGGGCGACGACGTCGTCGTCCAGCTCCTCGGTCCGGGTCGCGCCGGCCAGCACCAGCGGCACCCGGGCCTCGTCGATGAGCACCGAGTCGGCCTCGTCGACCAGCGCCACGTCGGGCGTGACGGTGACCCGGTCGGCGACATCGTCGACCAGCCGGTCACGCAGTACGTCGAAGCCGAGCTCGCTGACCGGGGCGTAGCAGACGTCGGCCTGGTACGCCTCGCGGCGCTCTTCCGGCGTCGAGGCCTGGCCGATGTGGCTGACGGTCACGCCGAGCAGCTTGTAGACCGGGCCCATCCACTCGGAGTCGCGCTGGGCGAGGTAGTCGTTGACTGCCATCACCTGGACGCGGCGGCCGCCGATCGCATACCCGGCGGCGGCGAACGCACCGGCGAGCGTCTTGCCCTCACCGGTGGCCATCTCGACGATCCGGCCCTGCAGCAGCGCGAGGGCGCCGACGATCTGCCCGTCGAAGGCCCGCTCACCGATCGCCCGCTTGCCGGCCTCCCGGGCCAGCGCGAGGAACTCGATCTGGTCGCCCTCGTCGAGCCCCCCGGTCGTCCGCATCTCGGTGACGACTTCGGTGAGCTCCTCGTCCGTCAGGTCCTGCAGCGAGTCCTCGGCCTCGCCGACCGCGGAGGTCAGCTTCTCGTACGGGCCGAGGTCGATCGAGCCGGGGCGCTGCAACAGCCGGCGAAAGCGCGAAGTGAGTTTCATGCCCATGATCTCCGAAACGTACAACCTCCGCAGGTCGTTCCGCTCACCGGGCTGGGCGTGTCCCGTGGCCGGGTCAGGGCTTCCATTCGTACGGCGTGGTGGTGGTGACCGCGTGCAGGCCGAGTTTCTGCAGGATCGGGCGGGAGTCCTCCGACGCGTCGACCCGGAGGAACTCGTACCCGCGCGCCTTCGCCTTCTTCGCCCGGTGTACCAGGATCGCGCTGTACAGCCCCTGCCGCCGCCACTCGGGCAGCGTCCCGCCACCCCACAGGCTGGCGAAACCGGTCTCCGGGTGGAACCGGATCCAGGCCGCCGTCAGCGCCGGTCCGTCCGGGCCCTTCAGCGCCTCCTCGATCAGCGTGACCTCCAGCCGATCCGGGAACATCCTGTACTCCGCCGCGAGCCGGTCCTCGATCCGCTCCAGCCCGTTGTGCCACAGCGAGTCCATCAGGACCGCGATCCGGTGGAAGTCGGCCGGCTCCTCGACGTCGCGCAGCCGCACCTTCGACGGCAGCGCGCCAGGCCGGGCCAGGATCGCGTCCACCTCGCCGAGGATCAGCGTCTCGGAGTCCGCCCGGACGAACCCGGCCGCCAGCAACCGCTCCCCCAGGTCAGCCGGCTCGTCGTAGGCATACGTCTTCCACTCGAACTCCAGCCCGCGCTCGCGGAAGAACGCGATCTGCGCCGCGATCACCGCATCCGGGTCGTCGCCGAGCCCACGCGGCGTCTCGACGAACCCGCCGCCACCCTCGCCCTCGAAGTACGAGCGATGGACCAGCCCGTCCAGTTCCTGCTTCCAGCCCGGGATCGTGTCGGCGTCCGGCAACCGGATCCGGCGGTGGAAGACCTCCAGCAGCTCATCAGGTGTCATCGCCGTCATCTTCTCCCCCGGTCAGGTCAACCGTCACGTCCTTTTCGGCGTCATACCAGTAGAGCCCCTGGTCATAGTCACGGAAGGGATGAACGTCATGTCGAAACTCGGTTCCGTTCGCCACCCCGTCCGCGGCGCGCTCGCCGTCACGGCGATCGCCGCCCTCGCCACCGGCGCCGCGGTCGCCGTACCGGCTCAGGCCGCTCCGCTCGACGCCGAGCGATCGAACGCCTGCGCGACCGCCTGGGGATCATTGCTTAAGGCAAGCAAGGCGTGGACCGGGCCGGCGGTGAAGAACGTCCGGACCGGCCGGCACGGCTGCTTCGACCGGCTGGTGGTCGACCTGGGCGGCAAGCGGGCGACCGGCTACCGGGTCGAGTACGTGAAGGTCGCCACCGCCGACGGCTCGGGCGCGCCGATCCGCACCCGGGGTGGCGCGGTGCTGCAGATCGTCGTCAACGCGCAGGCGTACGACGCGGCCGGGCGGCCGACGTACACGATGAAGAACCGGCGTGAACTGTCGGCCGTCACCGGCTACGACACGTTCCGCCAAGTGGCCTGGGGCGGCAGCTTCGAAGGCCAGACGACTCTGGCGCTCGGCGTCCGGGCTCGGCTGCCGTTCCGGACCCACGTGCTGACCGGTCCGGGCAACACCACCCGGCTCGTCATCGACGTGGCGCACCACTGGTGAGTTGCGGGGCGCTGAACCAGCATGTTCGAATGAAGGAGTGAACCGGTTCAGCGCCCCATGACCACCACCGCCCCCAACCCGATGTCCACCCGGACAGCGGCGGGCGCCGTGTTCTTGCTCTTCGTCACCAACGGGATGCTGATCGGCGGGATCGGCGGCAGCCTGCCGGCGCTGCGGGAGCGGCTGGAGATCAGCGCGTCCGGGTTGTCGCTGTTGCTGTTCTGCCTGGCGTTCTCCGCCGTGGTGTCGATGCAGGTCGGCGGCCGGCTGGCCGACCGGATCGGCGCCCGGCCGGTCGCGCTGTTCACCCTGACCCTGCTCGCGCTCGGCGTCGGCACCCTGGCGGTCACCTCATCGTTGCCTGGGGCAATCGTCGCGATGGTGCTGGCCGGCCTCGGCAACGGCGCGATGGACGTGGCGATGAACTCGCTCGGCGTCGAGGTCGAGCAGGCCCGGCCACGGCCGATCATGAGCCGCTTCCATGCGTTCTGGAGTGTCGGCAACCTGACCGCGGCCGGCACCATCGTGCTGGTCGCCCGGCTGTTCGGGAAGACCGGCGCGGCCAATGTCGGCCCGGCGCTCGGCACCCTTTGCGTGGTCGGCCTGATCTCCATCGCCGTCTGCGTCAAGATCGTCCCGGTCGGCCGGCAGATCGAGCACACCACCGACGGCGTCCGTACCGCGATTCCGCGGCTGGCCTGGGCGCTCGGCCTGATGGCCTTCTGCTTCGGCCTCGCCGAAGGCACCGCGATCGACTGGTCCTCGGTGCACGTCACCGACGTCGCCAAGATCGACCCGTCCACCGGCGCGCTCGGCCTGGTCGCGGTCAGCGGCTTCATGGTGATCATCCGGCTGCTCGGCGACCGGGCCGTGGCCCGCATCGGCCGCCGCGCGGTGGTCCGGATCGGCGCCGTCACGGCGATCGGCGGCTACCTGTTCACCGTCCTCACCGACCCGCTTCCGCTGCTGCTGATCGGCTGGGCGCTGGTCGGCCTCGGCGTAGGCCTGGTCGCTCCCCAGGTCTACGCCGTGGCCGGCCACGTCGGCGGCGGCCGGATGCTCGCGATCGTCGTGACGTTCGGCTACGCCGCCTTCCTCGTCGGGCCGGCGATCATCGGCCAGCTCGTCGAGCACTTCGGCGTCCAGCAGGCGATGATCCTGCCGCTGGCGTTGTCCGCCTGCCTGGTCGCCGTCTCCGTCGTACTGCCCAAGGACGCCTAGATCACCCGGTTCAGCAGGTCGAAGAAGGTGTTCGCCAGCACCAGCTCGTACGGGTCGCCGAGCAGGCCGGCCAGCTCCGAGATGTCCGACGGGGTCCAGTTCCAGGCGTTGATGCCGCCGGAGATGAAGAGCGGCTTCTTGCCGTCCCACTTCGCCACCTGGACATCCAGCGCGGCCTTGTACTCCGCTGCCTTGCCGGGCGCACCCCACTGACCCACGATCGGCAGACCGCCCTGGCGGACCGTGAGCAGGTCACCGTCCCAGGTCTGCATGATCCCCTTGAGCGGTGTGTGCTTCTTGAACCCACTGGCGATCTGCTCCGACAGCAGGACCCACTTCTCGTCCTCGCGATGGCTGTAGGAATACACCACGTCCATCCCGGTCCGGCGCAGCTGCGAGCCGGTCAGCTTCAGGAACTGGGTGAACTCGGCGGGCTTCCAGGACCCCGGGTAGGTGTAGCCCGCGCCGGACGGACCGCAGACCAGCAGGTCGTTGGCCGTCGCGGTCCGCTGGAAGTGGCTGAACAGCCCCGGACCGGTCTCCAGCAGCAGCGGGCTGATGGTCCAGTTGGCCGGCGCGTCACCACGCTTCGGGTCGTCCCACAGATCGCGCATGTGCCGCTGGCAGTACTGGATGTTGTCGCCCTCGCCGAAGGTGAGCGTCAGATAGACCTTGTTCTTCGGCTTGTTGATCCGCCGGACCGGCCGGACCCGGCTAGAGATCGGCGCCGTGAACCCGGCATGCACGGTCCCGTTCATGTAGAAGTCGGCCGCGATCACCGGCGAACCACCCTGCGAGGCCAGGTCGACGCCGTCCCACTCACCGGAGACGTCGTTGGCGAACCAGCCCATGTACGGCGCGAGCGTCGGGTACTTCGCGAAGTGCTCGACCAGCAGGTCGCCGGTCTCGCCGCCCGGCGGTAGCCAGCTCACCAGGGCTTTGGTGGCCACCACGTAGTCGCGGAAGTAGGCGAACGGCTCGATCCGGGTGGGCGACGTGTCGGTCGCGGTGACGAGGTACTGGTTCCACATGGTCGCGGTGACCACGAGGGACGTCGTACCGGCTGGTGGCTCGAACTTGTAGATGAAGTAGCCGCCGCCGTCGCTGAAGCGGTTGGCGTCGCCGCCGATCGACGAGTTGACGCCGTCGAACAGGAACGGCTCCTCCTCCGGCGTACCGGGCAGGAAGTGGGCGATCTGGACGCCGTTCGCCTTGACGGTGATCTCGGCGACCGAGCCGCCCCAGCCGTCGTCGGTGAACGAGTCCTGGAACCTGACGTAGACGGCCTCCTTGCCGAGCTTGGCGGAGACGTCGAGCTCGTAGCTGCCCCGGTTCGACGAGTCGCGGATCTGCCGGGTCTCGCGAGCGATCTCCTTCCACTGCACGTTCTCGACCGCCACCACCCGGGTCGGCGGCAGGCCGGCCAGCAGCTTGTGGGTGACCCGCGGGAACAGGTTGTCGAGCTGCCACCGGTAGGTCTTCACCCGGTCGTCGTCGAACATCCCGCGCAGATCCTTGACGATCCGCAACCCGTGCGCCTTGGCCTGCTCGGCATTGGCGACCACGGCGTTCTCCAGCCCGGCCAGGGTGGTCGCGACGTTCAGCGAGTCCGGTACGGCGGGGTCGTGGATGATCGCGCCGCGGACCCGATGCCGGTACTTCGCCACCAGGTCCAGGGGGTTGCGGTACGTCGTGGTCGGCAGCCGCATGTCGGCCAGCCACTTGGCGTCCGGCGTACTCATCGTGCCGGTGTCGAAGCTGAAGTAGAGCTCGGGCCTGCTGCGGTTGACCACGCCCTGCAGGGTGGTCAGCAGCGTCTGGTCGGCGCCGTTGATCTTGCTGACATCGCCGTAGTGCAGATGTTTGGGTCGGGCGAAGGCCGGCAGCAGCCTGCCTCCGCCGGTCGGGCTTGCGCCTGGGTTCGTGCTTGCTGCACCCGCCGGGTCCGTCGCCGCGGTCGCGGGAAGCCCGGGAAGCAGCCCGAACCCTCCCGCGGTGACCGCACCGCTACCTGCCAGGAACGTCCGTCTCGAGACCATCGTGACCACTCCCCTGTCGCTGACATCGCTGTCAAATGACGGGGAGATTAGTCACCATTACGCCGCGTGTCGAGAGCTCGGACAACGTTGTCGGCAAATTGCTTGGAATCGTTTCCGTTTGCCTACCAGGCTTCGTGCAGGATCCGGGTCGCCTCGGACACCGACAGATTCGCCCTGCGCGCCGCCCGCGCGAACACCGTCGCCGCCGCCCGCGTCTCCTCGTCGTCAACCTGACTCCGCGCGGCCAGCACAAAAGTCCCGTTCCGCCCCCGCGTCTCCACCAGCCGATCGGCCTCGAGCTCCTTGTACGCCCGAGCCACCGTGTTCACCGCGAGCCCCAGATCCCCCGCCAGTTGCCGCACCGTCGGCAACCGCGTCCCCTGCGCCAGCTCCCCCCGCCGAATCAACTGCTCAACCTGCTGCTTCACCTGCTCGTACGGCGGCGACGGCGCCGCCGGATCCACCGAAATGATCATCCGATCGCCTCCTGCGAACGCCTCAGGCCCCACTTGCTCTCGCCGGTGAAGAGGATCAGGGCCCACAGGCCGGTACCGGCGACGAACATTACCCACCCCAGCGGCTCGATGAAGGCCGGGAGGCCGGCGGGCCAGTCGAACGAGAGTACGGAGGCGGAGCCGAACAGCCAGCCGGCACCGCCCAGAATGTTGCCCATGTCCCGCAACGCCTTGGCCCGCAGAGCTTCCTGCCAGCGCAGGTCCGGCTCACCGGAGGCCGGCTGGTTCAGGTGCAGGATCTGGCGCTGCAGGTGCACACCGAGTACCGCGAACGGAATCATCGCAAGCGCCGGGATCGCCAGCACCAACCCGCGGGCCTGATGATCGTCAGCGGTCACCAGGATCAGCACGCCGAGCACCAGGGCGAGTAGCGGGAAGACGAGCATCGCGTACTGCCCGACGATCTCGAAGCGGGTGAGATAGTCCGCCAACTGCCGTTGCCGCAAGGTCGCCGTCCGCGATCCGGCCGGACGTACCGCTCGAACCGCACGGGAATGCACGATGCTGATGCCCAGACCCGCACCGGCGACCGACAGCACCAGCGTCCAGCCGAGGATCGGCGAGGAGACGTCCGATCCCACCGCCCACAGGACCAGCACGCCGACCAGGCCGGCCGCGACCGATCCGGCGGCGGTGGCGACCTGTCGCTGGACCAGCCTCTCCTCGGCCGCCGCCATCAGCCGCTCGTCCTGGGGCAGGCCACCGGAATGGACCAGCCGCCACACCTCGTTCCTCGCGGTCGACCTGCGCCGCACGAACACCATGAGTCCAAGCGCCAGCATGAAGGCCAGCACAGTCAGCGAGAACTCCACTCGAACCAGCTCCCCGGTAGCTTTGTGCCAATTGTATTGATACAAATAAGCCTGGTCAAGCGGCCGGCAACCCTCCGGCGGGCTGCGGACCCTGTTAGGTATGACCATGACGTCGAGCAGGTCGGACCGCCCTCCGCCTGCGGTGCCGGAGCCGAGTGATCAAGAGGTGTGGGACGCGCTCCGCCGCTGCGAGCCGGAGGCGATCGGTACCCTCTTCAGCCGGTACGCCGGTGCCGTCCACGCCTACGCGGTGCGTCATACCGGCTCGTACTCGCTCGCCGACGATGCCGTCCAGGCGACCTTCGTGACCGCGTGGCGGCACTTCAGCAAGGGTGATCCGGGACCGTTGACCCGCGACACGGCGCGCGCCTGGTTGCTGGCGATCGCACGCAACGAGCTGCGCAACACGACTCGCGCCAGGCGGCGGCTCACCCAGTTCATCAACCGGCAGCCCGCTCCCCTGCACTCGCCCGACCACGCGGAGAGTGTCGCCGCGCGAGTTGACTCCGAGCGTCAGATCCAGACCGTCCGGGCCGCGCTCGCCCGACTCCCCGCGCACGAACGCGAAACGGTCGAGCTCGTCTACTGGGCCGAACTACCCCTCGCCGAAGCCGCCGCAGTACTGGGTGTTGCCGAAGGCACCGTCAAGGCGCGGCTCTCCCGAGCCCGCCGCCGCCTGCCCGCGCTGCTGGACCAATCCGGACCGGAGGAGGCCCGATGAACCTCACCACCCCACCACCGGTGGAGGACCTCGATCCGCAGTACGCCGAAGACCTCCGCGAAGAGCTGGTCAGGAACGCCCGCGCCACTCGCCGACAGCGTTCGGCCTGGGTGCCAGTCCTCGCGGCGGCCTGCGGCGTCGCCGTCATCGCGGGTGGCGTCGTAGCGAGCACCCGGTCAGGCGACGACACTCCTGGCCCAGCCACCCGGCCATCTGCGACTTCACCGACTCCCGTGAAGCTCCCAGACGTCCCGCCCGGACAGTCCCCGCGGATCTCCCTGGACCTCGGCCCGGCCTCGCGCACCGACTCGCTGGCAGCCGCCAAGCGATGCCTGGTCGCGAAGCGGTCCACCATCGGCGAACCGAACAGCGCCGTACCGGCCGATCTCGCCACGGCCACCTGGCACTCGGCCCGGTGGCAGCAGGCCTTGTCCCCGGCGGACACCGGGTTCGTCGAACCGAAGCGGCGATTGGTGCAGAGCTTCACCACCAAGGCCGGAGTACGGGCGCAGTGCATCGATGCGGAACTGCTGAGCTCCTTCGATCCGGCCATCGCCGGGGTTCCCTGGACCAAGAGCCTGGCTCTGAACGCGGCCGAGCCGGTCAACGGGCGGTGGATGTTCGCTCCGGTCGGCGAGGGCCGCTCGTCCGCACTCCTGGTGGCGTTCAGCTTCTCCACCACGCCCGCCGTCGCGCGACTGGAGCTGCGGATCCGCTGGAGCGGTGGCGCGTCCCCCTGGTACGGCGTGCTCGTCGATGGCGGTGAGGGGTACGTGCAGGCCGTCCAACCGGGCGCGGTCAACAACTACCGGGAGCGTGAGGTCGACTATCGGGCCTTCGATCGCAACGACCGGCAGATCTACAGCGACATCGAGTACGGATGAGCCGAAAGCCGGCCGGACCCTGGGGACCCGGCCGGCTTTCTTCCCGGCTGAGGAGGGGTCAGCCGAGACCGCTGCCTTCCTTGGTGAGCGCCTCGAACTGGGTCCGGGTCAGCTTGCTGGTGTCGCCGCTGAGCTTGGCGGACCGGACGCAGGTGATGCCGCCCGGGACCGAGCCGGTCAGCACCCGGATCGCGTTCTGGAACGAGGTGCAGCGGCGCTGGTCCTCACTGCCGTCGCCTCTCGGGTAGCCGATCGCGGCATTGACCTTGGCCATGTTCAGCTGGTCCGCGAACGGGTTGATGTTGCGGGCCTGGGTCCAGTACCAGCGAGCGATCGGCGCGCTCCACTGCAGTGAGCGGGCCAGCTCCGGGTTGCCGATCAGGTCGATCCCGAGGTACTGACCGGCCGGGCGGTAGTTGAAGTCGCCGGTCAGCTGGATGTAGCCGCGGCCGCCGTACAGGCGGGTGTCGCCGATCTCGCGGATGTTGTACTCCAGCCGCGACTCGTGCACCAGCGTCGCGAGGAAGGCGGCCTTCCGGTACGCCGTGTTGATGCCGGCGTCACGCATCGCCTGGTTCAGCGACGGGAGTCCTTGCTGGACCAGGGACGGGTTGGCGATCCGGCTGCCGAACATCGCCTGCACCTGGGCCAGGGTGATGTCGCCGGTCGGCGGGTTCGGGTTGCCGCCGCACTCGGCGACGCCGGGCAGCTTGTCCTCCGGGATCGAGACGTACGCGACGGTGACATAGCCGCCAAGAGCCGGGACGTGCGCCCACCAACGACTGGAGCCGCCGGAGACGGTGACGAGGTCGCCGTACTTCTGGCAGTCCACGTCGATCGAGGTCGGGCCGGGCAGCGTGCGGACGACCGCCGAGGACAGGTAGGCGTCGGCGCGGACGTTCACCCCGGTCCCGTAGGTCTGGAAGACGGCGGCGTGCGCCGGTACTGCGGTGACGAGGCCACCGGCGGTCAGCCCGGCAAGAGCCAGGGCTGCGGTGACGAGACGGCGGATTCTTCGCTTGAGCATGACGGACTCCCGGGGCGGGGCAGCATGGGCGGATGCCGTGACAAATTGACGGAAGCCATCACGACAGTGTCACTTTCCACCCAACCGCCGCATTGCTCAAGCTTTTGCACACAGATCGTAGGGCCGTGACAGCAATCTGCCACGGCCCTACGATCACGCGCTGACTGAACTACTGCTTGGCGTCGGCCTTGACCTCAGCCTTGGCGTCGCCCTTGACCTCGGGCTTGGCGTCGACGCCGGCCTCCTTGCGCTGGGCCGGGGTGATCGGGGCCGGCGCCGCAGTCAGCGGGTCGAAGCCGCCGCCCGACTTCGGGAACGCGATCACGTCGCGGATCGACTCGGTGCCGGCCAGCAGCGCCGTGATCCGGTCCCAGCCGAACGCGATGCCGCCGTGCGGCGGGGCGCCGAACTTGAACGCGTCGAGCAGGAAGCCGAACTTCTCGGTCGCCTCCTCGTCGGTCAGGCCCATCACCTTGAAGACCCGCTTCTGCACGTCCTCGCGGTGGATACGGATCGACCCGCCACCGATCTCGTTGCCGTTGCAGACGATGTCGTACGCGTACGCCAGCGCGCTGCCCGGGTCGGTGTCGAAGCTCTCCAACGAGTCCGGCTTGGGCGAGGTGAACGCGTGGTGCACCGCGGTCCACGCACCCGAACCGACGGCGACGTCACCAGCGGCGGTCGCGTCGTCGGCCGGCTCGAACAGCGGCGCGTCGACGACCCACACGAACGACCAGGTCGACTCGTCGATCAGGCCACCGCGGCGGCCGATCTCCAGCCGGGCCGCACCCAGCAGCGCGCGCGACGACTTGACCGCGCCAGCCGCGAAGAAGATGCAGTCGCCCGGCTTCGCGCCGACGTGGTCGGCCAGCCCGGCGCGTTCCTCCTCGGACAGGTTCTTGGCGACCGGGCCACCCAGCTCGCCGTCCTGACCGACCAGCACGTACGCCAGACCCCGCGCACCGCGCTGCTTGGCCCACTCCTGCCACGCGTCCAGCTGCTTGCGCGGCTGGTCGGCGCCGCCCGGCATCACGACCGCGCCGACGTACTGCGCCTGGAACACCCGGAACGGCGTGCTCTTGAAGTACTCCGTGCACTCGACCAGCTCGAGGCCCATCCGCAGGTCCGGCTTGTCGCTGCCGAACCGCGCCATCGCCTCGGCGTACGTCATCCGCTGGATCGGCGTCTGCACCTCGTGCCCGGCCAGCTTCCACAGCTCGACCAGGATCTCCTCGGACAGCGTGATGATGTCGTCCTGGTCGACGAAGCTCATCTCGATGTCGAGCTGGGTGAACTCCGGCTGCCGGTCGGCGCGGAAGTCCTCGTCGCGGTAGCAGCGCGCGATCTGGAAGTAGCGCTCCATCCCGGCGACCATCAGCAGCTGCTTGAACAGCTGCGGCGACTGCGGCAGCGCGTACCACGAGCCCGGCTGCAGCCGCGCCGGGACCAGGAAGTCGCGGGCGCCTTCCGGCGTCGACTTGGTCAGCGTCGGCGTCTCGATCTCGATGAAGTCGTGCTTGTCGAGCACCGCGCGAGCGGCCTTGTTCACCTTGCTGCGCAGGCGAAGCGCCGACCCCGGACCCTGGCGACGCAGGTCGAGGTACCGGTACTTCAGCCGGACCTCCTCGTTCACCGGCGTCGCGTGGTGCTCCTCGACCGGGAACGGCAGCGGGGCGGCCTCGTTGAGGACCTCGATTTCCTCGGTGATGATCTCGATCTCACCGGTTGGCAGGTCCGGGTTCGCGTTGCCCTCGGGGCGCGCCGCGACGGTGCCGACGATCTTCAGGCAGTACTCCGACCGCAGTCCGCTGGCCGCGGCCTCGTCCCGGATGACCACCTGGACGGTGCCGCTGGAGTCGCGCAGGTCGATGAACGCCACGCCGCCGTGATCGCGCCGCCGCGCCACCCAGCCCGCCAACGTGACGGTCTGTCCGGTGTTCTCGGCTCGCAGCGAGCCGGCGGAATGGGTACGGATCACGAGTTCTCCTGAGGGGTTTCGAGCTGCGGTGTTTCGATGCTGGGTCGTACGTCGTGCGCGGGCGGCGCCCAGGTCGCCGGGTCTGCCGACACCTGCTCGCCGCTCCGGATGTCCTTCACTTCGGCGCCGTTCTCGGTGCTGAACCAGACGAACGGGATGCCGCGCTTGTCGGCGTCCTTGATCTGCTTGCCGAACTTCGCCGCCGCCGGCGCCACCTCGACCGGGATGCCGCGCGCCCGCAACGCGGCGGCGGTGCGCATCGCCCCGGTCCGCTCATCTTCGTTGTTCAAGGCAACCAACACGGCGGTCGGCGTACTGCGGGAGCCCTTCACCAGGCCCTGACTGAACAGCCGGGTGATCAACCGGGACACGCCGATCGAGATCCCGACGCCCGGGTACGTCGTCCTGCCGTCGCTGGCGAGCGAGTCGTAGCGGCCGCCCGAGCAGATCGAGCCGTAGGACTCGTGGCCGATCAGCTGGGTCTCGTAGACGGTGCCGGTGTAGTAGTCCAGGCCGCGCGCGATCTTCAGGTCCGCGACCAGCAGGCCGGGGGCGTGCTCGTTCGCGGCGGTCATGATGGTGGCCAGCCGCTCGAGGCCCTCGTCGAGGATCTCGTGCTGCACCCCGAGCGCCCGGACCTGCTCGACGAACGACGCGTCGGTGCTGGAGATCTCGGCGAGCCGGAGCACCTGCTTGGCGGTCTCGGCCGACAGCTGCGGCCCGGTCCCGGCGGTCAGCAGCTGGGTGACCTTGTCCGGACCGATCTTGTCGAGCTTGTCGACGATCCGCAGTACGGCGGCGACGTCCTCGATGCCGAGACCGCGGTAGAAACCCTCCGGGATCTGCCGGTTGTTGACCTGGATCCGGAACGGCGGGATCGGCAGCTTGCTGAACGCGTCGGCGATCACGAGCGGCAGCTCGACCTCGTAGTGGAACGGCAGCGTGCCGTCGCCGACGATGTCGATGTCGGCCTGCGCGAACTCGCGGTACCGGCCCTCCTGCGGGCGTTCGCCGCGCCACACCTTCTGGATCTGGTAGCGCCGGAACGGGAACGCGAGCTTGCCGGCGTTCTCCAGCACGTACCGCGCGAACGGCACGGTCAGGTCGAAGTGCAGCCCGAGCTCCGCCTTCTCCTCGGCGGCGGCGCCGAGGCGGCGTACGGCGTAGATCTCCTTGTCCGCGTCCTCACCCTGGTTCGAGAGGCGCTCGACCGGCTCGACCGCGCGGGTCTCGATCGAGGCGAAGCCGTGCAGCTCGAACGTCTCCCGGATCACGTCGAGGAAGTGCTGCTCGACGATCCGGTCCGACGGGAGGAACTCGGGGAACCCACTGATCGGGGTTACCTTGCTCATTGTCTTATGTCTCCAGGTCCTGCAAGTAAGGGTTGGTCGCCTTTTCCCGGCCGATCGTGGTCTGGCCGCCATGACCCGGGAGCACGACGATCTCGTCGCGCATCGGCAGGATCTTGGTGGCCAACGTATGCAGCATCGCCGGATGGTCGCCGCCGGGCAGATCCGTCCGGCCGATCGACCCGGCGAACAGCACGTCGCCGGAGAACATCACCGCGGGCACGTCCTCCGGCCCGAGGTACGGCGTGGTGAAGGTGACCGAGCCGCGGGTGTGACCCGGGGTGTGGTCCACGGTGAACTGCAGCCCCGCCAGCTCGAGCGCCTGACCGTCCTTGAGCTCCTGGACGTCATCGGGCTCGGCGAACTTGTGGTCGCCGCCGAGCAGCATCCGGGCGCTCTCCTGGCTGATGCCGGCCATTGGGTCGGCCAGCAGGTGCCGGTCGTCCGCGTGGATCCAGGCGGTGCTGTCATAGGTGCCGCAGACCGGCAGGACCGAGAACATGTGGTCGATGTGGCCGTGCGTGAGGAGCACGGCGACGGGCTTCAGCTTGTTCTCCCGGACCACCTGCTCGACTCCGCTGGTGGCGTCCTGTCCTGGATCGATGACGATGCACTCCGCGCCCTGGCCGGTGGCGACGACGTAGCAGTTCGTACCCCACGAACCCGCGGGGAACCCGGCGATGAGCACGACAGACCTTCCTGGAGCGGACAGCGGGACCTGTCAAGGCTACCGGTGACGGCGTACGGAGTACGAACCGGATTGCTGCGCGCGATCACCCACTGCTTGTTTTGTGCCCGATTGTGATCGCAACCCCGTTGCGTAGCGGCCGGGAGTTTGTGATTGTTCAGTGATACGCGTGGGGACAGTTCCCGACGCGCCCGACTGGACCCTGCTCGCCGGATGAACCGGCGACTGGCCAGAATGGGGACGAGCGCAGTACATACCGCCGGAAGGGGCGAGTTGTGGCCGAGGAAAGCTGGGGCCGGGTAGGCGACGACGGAACGGTCTTCGTCCGGACCAAGGACGGGGAGAGGGCGGTCGGCCAGTGGCCGGACGCGAACCCCGAGGAGGCACTCGCCTTCTACACCCGCCGCTACGACGCCCTGGCGTTCGAGGTGGACCTGCTGGAGAAGCGGGTCCAGGCGGGCACCGTCTCGCCGGACGACGCCCGGGCCGCGGTGAAGAAGGTGACCGGCGCGATCGACGAGGCACAGGCCGTCGGCGACCTGGACGGGCTGCGCGCCCGGCTGGAGGCGCTCACCCCGCTGGTGGCCCAGCAGCGGGAGAAGAAGAAGGCCGAACGCGCCGCGAAGGTCGAGGAGGCCCGCGACGCGAAGACGAAGATCGCGACCGAGGCCGAGACGATCGCCGCCGGCACCGACTGGCGGCACGGCGTCACCCGGCTGCGCGAACTGCTGGACGAGTGGAAGGCACTCCCCCGGCTCGACAAGTCGAGCGACGACGAGCTGTGGCACCGCTTCTCGTCGGCGCGTACGACGTACACGCGGCATCGCAAGCAGCACTTCTCCGAGCTGTCCTCCAAGCGCGACGAGGCAGCCGTCGTGAAGGAGCGTTTGGCCGCCGAGGCCGAGTCGCTCTCCTCGAACACCGACTGGGGCCCGACCTCCGGCCGCTTCCGCGACCTGATGCGGCAGTGGAAGGCGGCCGGCCCGGCACCGCGCGAGGTCGACGACAAACTGTGGGCCCGCTTCCGCAGCGCCCAGGACGCCTTCTTCGGCGCCCGCGACGCCGAGCAGGCCCAGGAGAACGAGGAGCAGGTCGCCAACCAGGCAGCCAAGGAAGCCCTCCTGGTCGAGATCGAAGCGATCCTCCCGGTCACCAACGCCAAAACGGCCCGCGACCAACTCCGCGACCTCCTCGACCGCTGGGACGCGATCGGCAAGATCCCTCGCGACTCGATGCGCTCCATCGACGGCCGCCTGCGCGCCGTCGAACAGGCCGTCAAGTCCGCCGAGGACGAGGTCTGGAACAACAGCAACCCCGAGGCCCGAGCCCGCGCCGAAGCCACGGTCAAGCAACTCCAGGCCCTGATCACGGACCTGGAGAAGCAAGCCGCCAAGCACGAGGCCCAAGGCAACACCCGCAAGGCCACCGAGGCGCACGAAGCCATCGCGGCCCGCCGCGAATGGCTCACCCAAGCGCAGAACGCGTTGGCCGACTTCAGCTGACCAAGCCTGTGGACAACTGAAAGCACAGGATGTCTGTTCTCAGACATCCTGTGCCGATGTCTTTCCCACCGTTCTTCAGCGGCCTGCCTTTTACCGGCAGACAGGCCGGCAAGAAGCTGAAGTGGCTGCTCTCCGTTGGCGAGATCCGCCAGCTGCTCGCCGATGTCTACGTCGCCACCGACACCATCGACAGCCCTGAACTACGGTCGGCAGCAGCCGCACTAGTGCTGCCGGAGGGAACCATCGCCTGCGGCCAACTCGCAGCGTGGATCCACGGCATCGACACAACCGCGCTGGGCCCGAAGCCGCCCCGCGCCCAGTGGACCCGCGAAGCCGCCGACATCGTCCAGGTCTTCGGCGTCCCGGTGATCAGCCCGATCGCCACCGGCGTCGAGCTCGCGATGGAACTCCCCCGCCCCTTCGCCCTGTCTGCCGTCGACGCGCTACTCCGCTCCGGCAAAGCCGACCGCTGGGCGATCCGAGCGGCCTCAGCGGAGTACGAGGGAAAGCGCGGGATCCACCAAGCCCGCCAGATCCTCCACTACGCCGACCGCCGCGCCGCCTCACCAGGCGAGTCCTGGCTCCGCCTACGCATGATCGACGCCGGCTTCGGCCGCCCTGACCTGCAGACTCGCATCAAAGGCCACACGCGCGAGTACCGCATCGACGTCGCCTACCCCGACCCCGTCGACAACCGCCGCCTGGGCCTCGAGTACGACTCCGACCGCTGGCACTCCCACCAACGCGAGCAAGCCCGCGACGAAGTACGGCGTACGGAACTGGAAGCTCTCGGCTGGCACATCATCTCGGTCCGCAGAACCGACCTCTGGGGCAGCTACCCGTCCCTGGAACTAGCCGTAGGAGCCTTCCTCTGCGTCTGGCCGAAGCTCCCCCGCCGCTGGTAACACCCGACCCTTTCGCAGGCACCAGCAAGCTCGCGACGCAGTACGCCGTACTGAACTGCGCAGTACGGCGTGCTGTGCTGGCACCGGCCAGCGCATTCTCCCCAGGCGATAACCAACCGCTGTCGGTCCTGCCCAACTGGAGCCTTCATCCACACCAGCCAGCATTCACCCGCTAGCGGCTGCGTGCTCGCCGCCTCGTCCAGCATGGCGATCGCCAAGCCCCTGACCAGCGACCCCCTCCGCCCACCCGGAGGCCATGGAGCCGGCACCAGCAAGCTCGCGACGCAGTACGCCTTACTGAGCTGGCTCGGCAGCGCCCCGCACGGCTGCGGGCGCGCTGCCGAGCGCCTTGTCAGTTGCGGTAGCGGAAGATGATTCTGCCTCGGGTCAGGTCGTAGGGGCTGAGCTCTACCAGGACGCGGTCTTCCGGGAGGATCTTGATGTAGTTCTTCCGGATCTTGCCGCTGATGTGTGCGAGGACCTGGTGGCCGTTGGTGAGTTCGACGGTGAAGTTGGCGTTGCGGAGGCACTCGATGACTGTGCCTTCGAGTTCGAGAGCACCTACTTTTCCGGGCATGTCAGGCCTTTCCCAGTTCCAGGGTGCTGCCGGTACGGCGGGCACCGAGGCTCGCGAACAGCGTCAGTGCAGGCAGGTTGGTTTCATCGATCTCGGCGGTGGCCGCTTCGAAGCCGGAGCGGTGCAGCCGAGTCAGCGCGTCACTCAGCAAGGCTCGGCCGATGCCTTGGCGTTGCTCAGCAGCCAGTACTGCGAGCAGCCCGATCCGTGGACGTCGCGTCATCGTCGCGACCCGGACCAACCCGACGTACCGGTCATCGCGTACTGCGACCGTGTACTTCGACGGGTCCATCGGCCTGGTACCGCCCTGCCACGGCAGCACCTCCGCGGGCATCGTCTGCCAGCCGACGGACGCCTCAACCTCGGTCCGGACCGCATCCTCCAATTCCCGCAACGGATTCTCGCCGGCAGCGGAGATGGCTACCCCAGAAGGCAAATCAATCAGGTTCGTCGGTGGTTCGGTCGGTACGACGTACTCGAACTCGCGTCGCGAGATCGTGAACCCGACGCGTTCCCAACTGGCGGCAAGGTCGCGATCAGCCTCGTCGACCACCGTGTACAGCGGCTCCGACTGATCAGCCACCATCGTGGCAGCGAGCTGGTCGAAGACCGCGCCGCGCCAGGTGTCGACGCTGACGAAGGTCCGGCCGTCGAGCCGGCGGGAGGCGTGACCGCGGCCGACGACCAGGTCGTTCTCCACCGCGTGCCACTGGTTGTCCGCGACGCGCGAGATCGTCACCGCGTGGGCGCCGAGGCCGGGACTGAAAGGCAAAGAGTTCATAGGTGTTTCCCTTCGGGAGTGCCGAAACTGCTCCAGGCGCTCCCGCCGACACCTACGTCAATCGCCCGCCCGTGACCACGAGCCAGGGAGCACCCACTGCTCTACAGCGTTCATGGGTTCTCACCTCCAGGCGTGATGTCACGGACCAGGGCAAGGTACCAACCCGACCACTCCCCCGCCACCGGTTATTTCGCTGCCACCAGGCGAGCCAGCTCCGGCATGGTGTGGAGACGCGGGATGCCGACGGGGATCAGATGCTTATCCGTGTCATCGCTGGTGAACAAGGCCGTCTGCAGGCCCAGCGCCTGAGCCGGGAGGAGATTGGTGCCGCGGTCGTCCACGAGCAGAACCGTCGACGGGTCGGCTCCCAGCCCGTCGATCAGGGCGGTGTAGGCGGCGGGATCCGGCTTGCGGACTCCGAGCTCGGCGCTGACGTACCAGTGCTTGACGTAGCGATCGAGCCCGAAGCGGTTCCGGAGAACGGCAGACCACTCCGAAGCATCGTTGGTGAGGCAGGCCAGCCTCAGTCCAGCGGCAGAAAGTTGCTTCAGCAGCGGGATGAGGCCAGGCGTCAGCTCGTGCGCCGCGCAGTACTCGGTGTCGTTCGCAGTGTCCTGTACGCCGAGCTTGCTCCACAGCTCCGCGGTTGTCAGCTCGCCGCGAGTGCAGGCGTGGTACGTCGTGAGGACTGTGGCTGGGGATTCGCTGCAGCCTTTGCGCTGGAGGTAGGGCGACAGCAGGTTGGTCACCACGTTGCCGTGGCGGTACAGCACACCCATGGCGTCCAGGACCACGGTGGTGATCACGTGCGGAAGCCGGCGTGGACGTGGTCGTGGTGGGTTTGGTCGGAGAAGTAGGTGGCGCCGGAGAGTTGGTACGGGCCGCCGACGTTGTAGGAGCCGGTGGCGGCTGAGGCGCGCATGTAGTTGGTGATGAGCGTGCGTGGGGTGGCGGGGTCGACGACGGCTCGGCCGTTGATCTGCCAGGTGTCGAAGGCTCGGCCGCGCGGGTGGTCGCTGGGGCGGGTGGTGCCGAAGACGTTGAGCGGGTGGCCGGAGCGGATGACGCTGACGCCGATTCGGTAGGTCTTGGAGAGGGTGAGCATCGCGGTCAGGACGGTGTCGTGGATGGTCCCGGAGCGGATGTCTGCGGCTGAGGCCGGTGGGAGGATGATGCGGTCGGTGGCGAGCACCTGCTTCGCGGTGGCGGACAGGCGGGTGGTCGCCGCGCCGGGCTGAGCGGGATGCGTGGCTGTCACTCGCCACGCTCGGCCTGATCTGGACAGTCGTACGTCGACCGTGGTGCCGCCGGTGATTAGCTTGCCGTTGGCAACGGAATGGACGCGGCACGGGACCAGCACGCTCGCGGTGTCGGCGAGCAGTCCGCCGTACTGGGCGTCGATCACCTCGACCACCGAGTTCGGGCGTTGCAGGAGCTTCTCGACGGCCTGGACGGCTGCGAGTTTGGCTGCTGGTTCGATCTCACCGCGGCCAGGTCGCCAGAGTGAGACCTTCGGTAGCACGGGCGCTGACGGGGAGGTCCCAGGAGGAGAGGCAGGAGTGGACGTCGGCGGCACAGGCACAGGAGACGAAGCAGGCGGCACAGACGAACCAGGCGGAGCGGACGAAGCGGTAGCAGGCGCACTCCCCGGCGTACTGCTCCCCACCTTCTCCTCCGGACTGCACCCCACCACCACCCCGGCACCTAGCACCAGCAGGCCGCGGCGGGTGAGCTGCGGCCTGCTGAGCTGGGACCCGTTACTGGGTGACTCGGTAGACGTCGAAGACGCCCTCTACTGAGCGGACGGCCTTCAGGACGTGACCCAGGTGCGTCGGGTCGCCCATCTCGAAGGTGAAGCGGGACTTGGCGATCCGGTCGCGCGTGGTGGTCAGCGCCGCCGACAGGATGTTCACGTGATAGTCCGACAGCACCCGCGTGATGTCCGACAGCAACCGCGCCCGGTCGAGCGCCTCGACCTGGATCGCGACCAAGAAGACCGACTGCGCGGTCGGGGCCCACTCGACCTCGACGATGCGCTCGGGTTGGGTCTGCAGGTTCTCCACGTTGGCGCAGTCGGCGCGGTGCACCGAGACGCCCGCGCCGCGGGTGACCCAGCCGATGATCTCGTCACCCGGCACCGGCGTACAGCAGCGGGCGAGCTTCGAGAGGATGTCGGTCGCACCCTTGACGATGACACCGGCGTCGCCACGCGCGGTCCGCTTGCGGCGCTCGCGAGTGGCCGGCAACCGCAGGCCCTCGGCGAGATCCTCCGCCGCGCCCTCTTCGCCGCCGTACGTCTCGATCAGTCGCCGTACGACGGCCTGCGCGCTCACGTGGCTCTCGCCGACCGCGGCGTACAGACCGGTCACGTCGGGGTAGCGCAGCGAGTTGGCGACCGCGGTCAGCGTCTCGTGCGAGAGCAGCCGCTGCAGCGGCAGGCCTTCCTTGCGGAGCTGCTTGGCGATCGCGTCCTTGCCGTGCTCGATCGCCTCGTCGCGGCGCTCCTTGGAGAACCAGTGCTTGATCTTGTTGCGGGCCCGCGGGCTCTTGACGAACATCAGCCAGTCGCGCGACGGCCCGGCGCCCTGCGCCTTCGAGGTGAACACCTCGACGACGTCGCCGTTCTCCAGGGTGCTCTCCAGCGGCACCAGCCGCCCGTTCACCCGGGCGCCGATACAGCGGTGCCCGACCTCGGTGTGGATCGCGTAGGCGAAGTCGACCGGCGACGAGCCGGTCGGCAGCGACATCACGTCACCGCGCGGAGTGAAGACGTAGACCTCGGAGTTGTTGATCTCGAACCGCAGCGAGTCGAGGAACTCCGACGGGTCGGAGGTCTCCCGCTGCCAGT
The DNA here is from genome assembly GCF_040687575.1 of Kribbella sp. NPDC056861. Taxonomy (NCBI): domain Bacteria; kingdom Bacillati; phylum Actinomycetota; class Actinomycetes; order Propionibacteriales; family Kribbellaceae; genus Kribbella; species Kribbella sp. NPDC056861. Next base: position 530,945 of record NZ_JBFBNQ010000005.1, read on the forward strand.
CGACCAACTGCCGGACCCAGGGCATCTCGTTCGGCGCGCCGATCTCGGTGGTCGGCGGGGCGCCCACCTCCGGCGACGGCGCGTTCGGGTCCTCCTTGTACTTCCAGTGCGCGGCGATGCCGTACTCCGCGCGCCGGTGCATCGAGAAGGACCGGATCTGCAGCTCCACCGGCTTGCCCTGCGGGCCGATCACGGTGGTGTGCAGCGACTGGTACATGTTGAACTTCGGCATCGCGATGTAGTCCTTGAACCGGCCGGGCACCGGGTTCCAGCGGGCGTGCAGCACACCCAGCCCGGCGTAGCAGTCCCGGACCGACTCGACCAGCACGCGGATGCCGACCAGGTCGTAGATGTCGCCGAACTCGCGGCCGCGGACGATCATCTTCTGGTAGATCGAGTAGTAGTGCTTGGGCCGGCCGGTGACGGTCGCCTTCACCTTGGCGGCGCGTAGGTCCTCGTGCACCTGGTCGATCACCGAGGCGAGGTACTCGTCGCGGGACGGGGCGCGCTCGGCGACCAGCCGGACGATCTCGTCGTACACCTTCGGGTGCAGGGTCGAGAACGACAGGTCCTCGAGCTCCCACTTGATCGTGTTCATACCCAGCCGGTGCGCCAGCGGGGCGTAGATCTCGAGCGTCTCGCGGGCGATCCGCTCCTGCTTCTCCTGCCGCAGGAAGCCCAGCGTGCGCATGTTGTGCAGCCGGTCGGCGAGCTTGATCACCAGCACCCGGATGTCCTTGGCCATCGCGACGACCATCTTGCGGATCGTCTCGGCCTGCGCGGACTCGCCGTACTTGACCTTGTCCAGCTTGGTGACGCCGTCGACCAGCATCGCGATCTCTTCGCTGAAGTCCTTGGTCAGCTCGGCGATCGTGTAGTCGGTGTCCTCGACCGTGTCGTGCAGCAGCGCGGCGCACAGCGTCGGCGCCGTCATGCCCAGCTCGGCCAGGATGGTGGCGACCGCGAGCGGGTGCGTGATGTACGCGTCGCCGCTCTTGCGGAGCTGGCCGGTGTGGTGCTTCTCGGCGGTGCGATAGGCCCGCTCGATCATCGCCAGGTCGGCCTTGGGGTGGGTCGCGCGAACGACCCGGAAGAGCGGCTCCAGCATCGGCGCCCGGTTCGGGTGCCGGGTGCCGCCGAGCCGGGCCAGCCGGGCGCGAACCCGGGCCGGCGCGATCCTGGGTGGCTGCGCCGAAGGCGGCGGAGCGGCGGCTGGAGACGGCGAAGAACTGGCCACCGGGCGGCTCGCCGGAGCGCGCGGAGGCTCGTGCGGCACCACGTCCGGTACCGCTGAAGTCATCGCCGGGTCTTCACCCACGTTGTATCCCTCCGCCGACAGACCACCAGTCTAGGGGGAACAAGCCAACCCGGTTGACCCGGCCTGTGGACAACACGCCGAAATCATGTAACCGCTTGACCTCAGACGGTGACGAGCGCCTCGACCCGCTCCGCGGCGAGCCGGTCGCGGCCCGGTAGGAACGACAGCTCGATCAACACGGCCGTACCGGCTACCTCGGCGCCGCAGCGGCGTACCAGGCGCAGACAGGCCTCGACCGTGCCGCCGGTGGCGAGCACGTCGTCGATCACCAGCACCCGGTCCCCCGGCTCGAAGGCGTCCTGATGGACCTCGATGGTCGCCTCGCCGTACTCGAGCTCGTAGGACTCCTCGTACGTCGCGGCCGGCAGCTTGCCCTTCTTGCGGACCGGGACGAACCCGGCCCCCAGAGCGAGCGCGACCGGGGCGGCCAGGATGAAGCCACGGGCTTCGATCCCGACCACCTTGTCGACGACGACGGTCCCGTCGGCATCCCGGCCGAAGGCGGCCAGCGCCTCCACCACCTGGCTGAAGCCGCCGTGGTCCGCCAGCAGCGGGGTGATGTCCTTGAACACCACCCCCGCCTGCGGGTAGTCCGAAATGTCGCGGATGCCGTCCTTCAGTACTTCGTCCAGCGAACGCATCAGCAGTATTCCGCCAGAACCGTCACTTGCCGCGCTTGGAACGCGGTTTGCGAGCCGGCTGCGGCCGTCCTGCGCCACTCGTCGGCCGTACCGGGCGGCTCGACGGCGTCGGAGTACCGGCGGTCGCGCTCGGGGTCTTCGCAGCCCGATCCTGCGGCCGCGAGATGTCGGTGGCGCTTCCGCCGCCGACGACAGCACCCGCAGCAACCGGGTCGCCGACCTTGGCGCCGGTCGTCGCACGCTTGGCCAGCACCCGGCGGCGCAGCGCCTGCATCCCCGGCTCACGCTCCTTGAACTGGGCCAGCAGCGCCGGAGCGATGAAGATCGACGAGTACGCGCCGACGGCGATACCGACGAACAGCGCCAGCGAGAGGTCCTTCAGCGGGCCGGTGCCCAGCACCACGGTGCCGACCACCAGGATCGAGCCGACCGGCATCAGGGCGATCAGCGTGGTGTTGATCGACCGGACGATGGTCTGGTTGACGGCCAGGTTGGTCGCGTCGCTGTAGGTGTAGCGGTTCGACCCGGTGATGCCGCGGGTGTTCTCGCGGATCTTGTCGAACACCACCACGGTGTCGTACAGCGAGTACCCGAGGATGGTCAGCACACCGATCACGGTGGCCGGCGTGACGTCGAACCCGATCAGCGCGTACAGGCCGACCGTGATGAACACGTCGTGGACCAGCGCGATGATGGCCGCCATCGAGGCCTTGGGCTCTCGGAAGTAGATCCAGATCACGCCGAAGACCAGGACCAGGAAGACGATCAGCGCCAGGATCGCCTTGTTGGCGATCTGGGAGCCCCAGGAGGCGCCGATCTGGGAGGTGCTGACCTGACTGGCCGGCACGTTCACTTCCTTGGCGATCGCGTCGGTGACCTTGGCGATGTCGGCCTGGGACAGCGGCTTGGTCTGCACCCGGACCTTCTCGCCGCCGATCGTGGTGACGACCGGGTCGCCGAGGTCCTGGGCGTTGGTCGCCTTCACCGCGGCGGTGACGTCGTCGATCGTGTTGTCGTTGATCTTGACGTTGGTCTGGTACTCGACGCCGCCCTTGAACTCGATCCCGAGCGCGAGCCCGCGGGCGAACAGCGCGCCCAGCGAGATCACCACCAGGGCGATCGAGACGGCGAACCAGATCTTGCGCTTGCCGATGAAGTCGTAGGAGACCTCACCACGGTGCAACCGGGCACCGATGGTTCCGAGCTTCGACATCAGACCTCGCCTCCCACGGGCTTGCGCGTCGACTTCGCCGCCGGCCGGTCAGCCGGCCGCATCTGGCCGGGCAGCCGTTCGACGCCGAGATGCTCGGGGTCGAGGCCGGACAGCTTGTGGCCGTGACCGAAGAAGTCGGTCCGGGCCAGCAGCGTCACCAGCGGCTTGGTGAAGACGAAGACGATCAGCAGGTCGATCACGGTGGTCAGGCCGAGCGTGAACGCGAAGCCCTTCACACTGCCCACCGCCAGGATGTAGAGCACCAGCGCGGCCAGCAGCGAGATCGAGTCGGCCGCGATGATGGTGTGCTTGGCGCGGGCCCAGCCGGTCTCCACCGACGAGCGCAGGCTGCGGCCCTCGCGGACCTCGTCCCGCAGTCGCTCGAAGTAGATGACGAACGAGTCCGCGGTGATACCGATGGCGACGATCAGACCGGCGATACCGGACAGCGTCAGGGTGAAGCCCATCGACTTGCCGAGCAGCACCACCGAGGCGTAGGTGAGCGCCGCGGCCGCGACCAGCGAGGCCACCACGACCAGGCCGAGGCCCCGGTAGTACAGGAACGAGAAGATGATCACCAGGCCGAGCCCGATCAGGCCCGCGGTGATACCGGCCGAGAGCTGGTCGCCGCCGAGCTGCGGGGAGATCGTCGCGACCTCGGAGATGTCGAACGACACCGGCAGCGCGCCGTACTTCAGCACGTTGGCCAGGTCGCGGGCCTCGGACTCGGTGAACGAGCCGGTGATCTGGGCCTGGCCGCCGGGGATCGGCTGGCTCACGCTCGGGGTGGAGATGGCGACCCCGTCCAGCACGATCGCGAACAGGTTCGCGCCGGCCGGCTTCTTGGAGATCGCGGTGGTGGCCTTGAGGAACTTCTCGCCGCCCTCACCGGTGAACTTCAGGTCGACCTGCCACTGGAACCCGCCCTGCGGGATGCCGGCGGTCGAGTCGGACAGGTCGGTCCCCTTCAGGATCGCCGGGCCGAGCAGGTACTTCGTGGACTTGTCCTTGCTGCAGGAGATGAGCGGCTTGTCCGGCTCGTCCTTGGCAGCGGGCTTGTCACAGGTGAAGGCGGTGAACGCGGCCTGGGTCGCGGCGTCCGGCGCGTAGTTCAGCGGGTCACCGTTGTTGACCGGGGCGGACGGCGTCGCGGCAGGGGTCGACGGCGCCGGTGTCGACGGCGCCGGGGTGCTCGCCTTCGGGGTCGGCGTCGGCGTGGCCGCGCCCAGCACGCTGCTCCAGCCGCGGCCGTTCGGGGTCGCGCTGGTCGACGGCTTCAGCGTGGTGCTCGGCTTCGGCGTCGTACTCGGCTTCGGCGTGGTGGAAGGCTTGCCGGTCGGCGTGGCCGACGGCACCGGGGTCGGCGCAGGTACGCCGGCCTGCGCGTCGTACACGACCCGGAAGTAGAGCAGGGCGGTCTGGCCGACCTGGTCGACCAGACTCTTCTGGTTGGCACCCGGTACGGCGACCGTGATGTGCTCGCTACCGGAGGTGGCGATCTCCGCCTCACCGATACCGGCGCCGTTCACGCGCTGGGAGATGATGTTCTTCGCCTCGGCCAGCTGCTCGGCCGTCACCTTGCCGCCGCCGGCCAGCGATTTGGCCGTCAGTGTGATGGTGGTGCCACCACGAAGGTCCAGACCGAGCTTGGGGGCCCAGGTCTTGGCGAGCGCCATGATCCCGAACAACAGGACCAGGACGACGCCGAGGACGATCAGGCTTCTCCCGGGGCGGGATGTCGTCGTCGTTGCCACGTCAGATTCTTCCTTGCGCTACTGGGCGCGCCCGAGCATCACTGGGATGCTCGCGCGCCGCACGCCGATAGGACGGGGTGGATCAGTTCTCGGTGTGCGTGGGGGGCAGCTTGGCCTTGTCCTGCACCTTGTCGGCGCCGGTCACCGGCACGTCGACGGTGTCCTTGGCGACGGCCGGCTCGACCGCGGTCTCGTCGGTGGCCTCGTCCACCGGCTCCTCCACGGCCTCGTCCTCGGTCTCCTCCGGGATCACCCGGCCGATGGCGGCCTTCACGAACTGCACCAGGACGCCGTCGGAGATCTCCAGCGTCACGTACTCGTCGTCGACCTCCTCGACGATGCCGACCACTCCGCTGGTGGTGATCACCTTCGTGCCCGGCGCCAGCGCGGCGACCGTGTCGGCCTGCTTCTGGCGCTGCTTGCGCTGGGTACGGCTCATGAACCAGATCATCCCGACGATCAGGATCAGCGGGAGGAGGAGCGTGATGCCCCCGCCGCCGGAGGAGGCCATCGGTGCGGCGATCAAAACCATCGGGACTCAGAATCCTTCGTCGAAGATGTACGGGTGCCCGGCACGCTCTGCACAAACGCGCAGGTCGCAGCGGGGTGGCCCTGGTACGGGCCACCGGGGAGTCTAACCCTGGGCGGCAACAAGTACCGCATAACAGGGGGTCACGTTTGAATTACTCGTCATCGCTTCAACGTCGCCGCCACGGCGTTCGTGCCCGTGTCGTTCGCAGTCGTCCGATTTATTCGTCGTCGGTGTCGAAGAGCGTGTCCGCGAACGTGGCGCCCTTCGGGACGGCCAGGCCCAGGTGCCGCCAGGCCGCCGGAGTCGCGACGCGGCCACGCGGTGTCCGGGCCAGGTAGCCCGACCGGACCAGGAACGGTTCGGCCACCTCTTCCACGGTCTCACGTTCCTCGCCGACCGCGACAGCCAACGTGGACAGACCGACCGGTCCCCCGCCGAACCGGCGGCAGAGCGCGTCCAGTACGCCGCGGTCGAGCCGGTCCAGGCCCATCTTGTCCACCTCGTACAGCTCCAGGGCGGACTTCGACAGCGCGATGGTGATGATCCCGTCCGCCCGGACCTCGGCGAAGTCGCGGACCCGGCGGAGCAGCCGGTTCGCGATCCGGGGTGTGCCGCGCGACCGGGAGGCGATCTCGGCCGCCGCCTCCTTGGTGATGTCGACCTCGAGCAGCGCCGCCGACCGGTCGACGATCTTCTCCAGCTCGGCGGACTCGTAGAACTCCAGATGACCGGTGAATCCGAACCTGTCCCGCAACGGACCGGGCAGCAGCCCGGCCCGGGTGGTCGCGCCGACCAGGGTGAACGGCGGGATCTCCAGCGGGATCGCGGTCGCGCCGGGCCCCTTGCCGACGATCACGTCGACGCGGAAGTCCTCCATCGCCATGTACAGCAGCTCTTCGGCCGGGCGCGACATCCGGTGGATCTCGTCGAGGAACAGCACCTCGCCCTCGTTCAGACCCGACAAGATCGCGGCCAGGTCACCGGCGTGCTGGATCGCCGGGCCGCTGGTGATCCGCAGCGGCGCCGCCAGCTCGCTGGCGATGATCATCGCCAGCGTGGTCTTGCCCAGGCCGGGTGGGCCGGACAGCAGGACGTGGTCCGGTGCGCGGTTGCGCCCGCGGGCGGCATGCAGGACGAGCTCGAGTTGCTCGCTTACCCGGCGCTGGCCGCCGAACTCGGCGAGCGTACGCGGCCGCAGCGCGGACTCGATCTTGCGCTCGTCGATGTCGAGCGCGTCCGCGGAGACCAGCGGCCTGACGTTGTCGTCCATAGTTTCTTAAGCCTTCGAGAGCGCGCGGAGCGCGGCTCTGAGCAGGTCGGGCACCGACGGGTTGGCGCTGTCGGCGGCCAGCGGCGAGACGGCGATGACGGCGTCGTCGGCGTCGCGGGCCGACCAGCCGAGGCCGACCAGGGCGGAGTGGACCTGCCCGCGCCAGGCGTCGGTCGTGGCGAGCGGACGGCCGGCAACGGTCCGCGAGGGCGCGCCGATCTTGTCCTTGAGCTCCAGCACGAGTCGTTGGGCGACCTTCTTGCCGACGCCGGGGATCTTCACCAGCATCGCCAGGTCTTCGGCGGCGACGGCTTGCCGGAGCTGATCCGGGCTGAGTACTGCGAGCGCCGCCTGCGCCAGCTTCGGGCCGACGCCCGACGCGGTCTGCAGCAGCTCGAAGAGCTCCTTCTCGTCGGCCTCCGCGAAGCCGTACAGCGTGAGCGAGTCCTCCCGCACCACCATCGAGGTGGCCAGCTTGAACTCCTGCCCGGGCCGCAGCGTGGCCAGCGTGCCGGGGTGGCAGTAGACCTGCAGCCCGACGCCACCGACCTCGATCACGCAGCTGTCCAGCCCGATCGCGGCCACCGGGCCACGCACGAACGCGATCATCGCTTCTCTCTCCTACTCATCGCCGACCCAGTCGTCGTCAGCCAAGTCGCCAGCCCACTCATCGTCGGCCCTTCTGAGCAGCCCCGGCCTGCGCCTCCACAGCGGCCTTCAGCCTCGCCACCTGCAGCCGCGATTGCGCCTGCGCCAGCGCTTCCAGATTCGGCCGACTGGCCGCCGCCTCTTGCAGCCGGCTCGTCACTCCACCCCGCCAAATGTGGCAGATCGCCAACGCCAAAGCGTCCGCGGCATCCGCGGGGGTCGGCCGCTCGGGCAGCTTCAGGATCCGGGTGACCATCGTGGTCACCTGCTCCTTGTCGGCCCGGCCGGAGCCGGTCACCGCCGCCTTCACCTCGCTGGGGGTGTGCAGCGCCACCGGCAACCCGCGCCGGGCAGCGACCACCATCGCCACCCCGGAGGCCTGGGCCGTGCCCATCACCGTCCGCACGTTCGCCTGGGCGAAGACCCGCTCGATCGCGACCGCGTCGGGCCGGTGCTCGATGATCCACTCCTCCAGATGGGCCTCGATCTGGACCAGCCGCTTGGCCACGTCCAGCTCGGCCGGCGTCCGGATCACGCCGACCGCGACCATCGTCGGCGGCCGGCCAGGCGTGCCCTCGACGACGCCGAGACCACACCGGGTCAGGCCCGGGTCGACACCGAGTACGCGCACTGGATCACCTCCGAACGTTTGTTCGACAACCCTAGACGCCCGGTCGGAGGCCACGAAATCGACACTCCGCAGCCTGTGGACGACCTAGAAGTAGTCGAGCATGTACGACGTGGCGCCAGCGAACGCGGTCTCGATCGCCCCGTCGTCAGCAGCCGCGCCACCCCACGCCAAACCCGCCCGACGCACCGTGGCGAGCGGCGTACCGGCGTACAGGGCGGTCAGGCCACGGGAGCCGAGCCGGAGGGTTTCGCCGGTGCCGTTCGACGGCGTGAGCGAACCGACGCCGTCGGAGACGGACAGGTGCCAGCGCCCGCTGTTGCCGGCGAGTTCGGAGTCGTCCAACTCCAGATCGACCTCCAGCGAGGCACCGGGCGCGAAGCCGCGAGCAGCGATCGCTGCCGGGGCGTCGAGCACGCGCAGCATCCAGTGCTCGATCGTCGGCTGCTTGTCGGCTTCCTTGTCGACCAGGAGATGAGCAGGGTCGTCAGGAGACATGTAGGCCTCGACATCGGTCGAGATAGAGGACCCTGAGCCCACTACTGACCACAGAGCACGCGCAGTCGCCTCGGAGCCAGCCACCAGCTCTTCCACGCGCAGCTTGCCGCCCTCCCAGCCGTAGACGACGAACCCGTCATCAGCCAGGTAGCAGAAGCTGTTCTCCTCCCCCAGCCACTCGGCCACCTTCGCCTCGGGCCAGACCAGCGGCCCACTGATCCGCGCCTCGGCATGCAGTTGCCCGACGATCTCCAGGAACCGCTTGGCGTCATCGGGACCGGCGCGGCGGACACTGACCTCCTTGCCGCCCAGCGAGCGCAGCTCTGCCGCCGGGAAGGTGTACCGGAAGCGCCCACCAGCGAACTCGTACCCCAGGTGCCGGTAGATGACAGTGGTCGCCGGATAGAGCCCCGACAGCGGATAACCCTGCTCGACGCTGCGAGCGAGCACACCCCGCATCAGCTTGCTACCAACCCCACGCCCCCGGTACTCCGGTGCGACCACGACACCCGCGATGCCGGCCATCCGCACCTTGCGACCGCCCCACCACTGCTCGAAGTCCCAGATCCGGGCCGAGGCGATCAGCTCGTCACCATCGACGACACCGACGATCCGCCGGTCGTCGATGAAACCCTGCATGTTCGAGAGCCACTCCTCGCGGTCGCCGGCTCCCAGCAAACCGAAGGACCGCGACCGCACCCGGTACACGTCGTCAACGTGCTTGCTCTCAACATCTACCAACCGCAAGTCATCAGCCACGCCCAGACCTTACGACGCCGCGCTTCACACCAGCGACAGCATTAGTCCCACCGCGTTGATGGCACCGTGCACGGTGATCAGCGGCCACATCCGCCGGTACCGGCTCCACAGGTAGCCCAGGAACAACCCCAGCACGCCCTGGTTCACCAGTACCGACGCCAGATCGATTCCGAGGTCGCCACGTCCCTGCAGGGCCACATGCCAGACCGCCCACGCGATGGACGACAACACGATCGCCGGCCACGGCCCGAGCAACTGCTCCCAGCGGGTCTGCAACCAGCGCCGGTAGAAGTACTCCTCGAGCACGCTGTTGATCAGGAACACGCCTATGACAGTCAGTACCAGCTCAAGCGGCGCCAGGTCCGGCTTGTCCGGCACCGGAGCGGCAAGCGGCCCGACGTAGCTCAGGAGCAGGTACGCCGCCACCGGCAGCACCGGCGCCCAGCGAACCTCGGTAGGCCAGTTAGCTGTCGGCTTCCCTCCCCACCAGCGGAACACAGCCAGCGGCACAGCAAGCAACAACAGCGCCTTCAGTACTTCGAACAGCCCAAGCCCCAACACATTGAGCAGTACTGCGAACAACCCCGCACACCCCAGCAGGATCCACGCCTGCCGCCGATCAGTCGGCCCACCAGGAGCCCGTTCCAGCCGCCCCGGCAGCAACCGCACCAGAAGGATGCCGACGGCAACAGGTATCCACCGCACCCACATCGGCTGCGTGCTGTCGTTGTCGGCCGTGTACCGCACGTCGGTGTTGCCGGTCACCACCAACACCAGCGCAGCGCCGATCAGTACCGCGAACCCAACCGCCAACACCCATCGCCGCATCCGGAGAAGTCTGGCAGCCGACAGGGTCTACTTCTTGTCGGTGACCCAAAGACTGATGGTCCCCTGTACTACGACAGTCCCGTCATCCCTGGTCGCCTTCACCCGGACCGGTACGTCGGGGCCGGCCGTCCACGCGGCAGGGTCGGTCTCGGCCGAGCAGGTGAGGTCCGAGGTCGACTTGGCCAGGTAGGCGACCTCCATCCCCTTCGGCAGCCAGCGCTTGCCCGCCGGGATGGTCGCCTCGGCCAGCGCGCCCATCGCCGCCTCCAGCCCGTTGCAGACGGCGATCGCGTGCACGGTGCCGATGTGGTTCTGGACGGCTCGCCGCTTCGGCAGCACCAGCGAGGCGTAGTTCGGGCTCACCTGGACGAACCGCGGCCGGATCGAGCGGAAGTACGGCGCCTTCCAGGTGAAGGCGAGCGAGAACAGCTTCGTACCGCCCGGGAGGCCACGGAACTTCTCCCACATGCCCAGCACCTGGTTCGCCATACACCGCATATTACCCGCGAGTAGCCAGTCAGTCGACCTGGGCCATGACCTCGTCGGAGACGTCGAAGTTGGCGAAGACGTTCTGCACGTCGTCGCTCTCCTCCAGCGCGTCGATCAGGCGGAAGATCTTGCCGGCGCCCTCGGCGTCCAGGTCGACCGTCATCGACGGCACGAACGACGCGTCGGCCGACTCGTAGTCGATCCCGGCCTCCTGCAGCGCGGTGCGGACCTTCACCAGGTCGCCCGCCTCGCTGATCACCTCGAAGGACTCGTCGAGGTCGTTCACCTCGTCGGCGCCGGCCTCGAGCACGGCCTCCATCACGTCGTCCTCGGTGTAGGTCTTGCCGTCCTGCACCTTGTTCACCACGATGACGCCCTTGCGGTGGAACAGGTAGGCGACGCTGTTCGGGTCGGCCAGCGAGCCGCCGTTACGGGTCATCGCGGTCCGCACGTCGGCCGCGGCCCGGTTCCGGTTGTCGGTCAGGCACTCGATCAGCATGGCGACGCCGTTCGGCCCGTAGCCCTCGTAGGTGATCGACTGCCAGTCCGCGCCACCCGCCTCGGCGCCGGAGCCGCGCTTGACCGCGCGGTCGATGTTGTCGTTCGGGACCGACGACTTCTTCGCCTTCTGGACCGCGTCGTACAGGGTCGGGTTGCCGGCGAGGTCACCGCCGCCCGTGCGCGCGGCCACCTCGATGTTCTTGATCAGCTTCGCGAAGAGCTTGGCGCGCCTCGAGTCGATGACCGCTTTCTTGTGCTTGGTGGTGGCCCATTTGGAGTGGCCTGACATCGCGAACCCAACCCTTCTACCGCCTGCAACTGACCTAGAGGTCGCGCACCAGATCGGCGAAGTAGCCGTGCAGCCGAGCGTCACCCGTCATCTCCGGGTGGAACGACGTGGCCAGCAGCCGATCGTGGCGAACCGCGACGATCCTACCTGCGGCCGGGCCGGACGCGACCGTCGACAGCACTTCGACGTCGTGACCGACCCGTTCGACCCACGGTGCCCGGATGAACACCGCGTGGTACGGCGCCTCGAAGGCGGCGAAGTCGAGGTCGGCCTCGAACGAGTCGACCTGCCGCCCGAACGCGTTCCGGCGGACCGTCACGTCCAGCCCGCCGAGCGTCTCCTGGCCGGTGATCCCGCCGGTGATCTCGTCGGCCAGCATGATCATCCCGGCGCAGGTGCCGAACACCGGCAGCCCGTCCGCGATCCGCTTCTGCAGCGGCTCGAACAGCTCGAAGGTCCGGGCCAGCTTGTCCATCGTGGTCGACTCGCCACCGGGCAGCACCAGCCCGTCCACCTCGGCCAGCTCCGCCGGGCGGCGTACCGGGCGGGCCTCGACGCCGACGGCGGTCAGCATCGCCAGGTGCTCCCGCACGTTGCCCTGCAGCGCGAACACGCCGATGACGGTCACAGTCGAACCCTCCGTTGCCAGTCGATGGTCACTTCGATCCGGCCCTCGTCGAACGCGGCCGGCAGGTCCCGCTCCCGCAGCAGCGCGAGGATGTCGTCCAGCAGCGACTCCCCCGGCGCCACGTTGGCGGTGTCGGGGTGCCAGACCTTCAGCTCGAGCATGCCGAAGTCGACGGCGTGCCAGACGTCGGTGTCGGTGAAGAACACCAGCCCCTTCGGCTCCGCCGCGGACTCCAGTACTGCGCGCGCAGCGTGGTGATCCGACGTGTAGCGGACCACCACCACCCCCAGCGACTCCAGCTCAGCCAGTACTGCGTCCAGCCGGTCCGGCCCGGTCTCGTCGGGCCAGCCGGCCGCATCTGCCTCCAACGCCGCCACTGCCTCGTGGATCAGCTCCGGCACGAGCACTGCCGGGTCAGCCGTGGGGGCATCCTCCTGCACGGCCTCGGTCAACGCAGCCGTCACGGCGGCGCGGTCGGCGTACCCGGAACGGACCAGGACGCGAGCGAGACCGCGAAGTTCGCGCTCGACCCGCAGTAGATCCATGCAGGCAAGGGTAGTTCAGCCCGCCACCGCGAGATCTTCGAGACCATCATCTGGCAGCGAGCCGGACTGTGACCCGCGGGAGGAAGAACCCGACGAGTGGGCCCATCGACAACGCGATCACCACCGTGCCCAGGCCAAGCGTGCCGCCCAGGAGCCAACCGGAGGTCGCGACCAGTACCTCGATCACCGTCCGCACGACGGCGATCGGCCGGCCGGTGACGCGCACCAGACCGGTCATGATCCCGTCCCGCGGTCCCGAGCCGAACTGGCTGCCGAGGTAGAGGGCGTCGAAGAAGCTGAGCGCCAGCACCCCACCGAAGAGATAGGCCAACTGCACGGGGAGAGAGTCCGCGGGCGGCAGCACGAGAGCAGTGGCGTCCGCGGCGAAGCCGACCAGGCAGACATTGAGCAAGGTGCCGAGCCCCGGCAGCTCGCGGATCGGGATCCAGGCGAACATCACGGTCAGAGCGATCAGATTCGTTGCCCATCCCAACGAGATGCCCGCGACCGCGGACACGCCCTCGCTCAGCACGGTCCAGCTGGCCGCGCCGAGCCCGGACTGCACCAGCATCATCACCGAGGCGCCGTAGCCGATCAGACCGATCAGCAACTGCGGGAGCCGATGGCCCAGCCGGCCCGCCCGCAGTTGCTCACGCGGACCCAACCGGGACGGCAGTCGCAGGGATCCGGGCGGTGAGGTGATTGGCATACGACCACCCTGGTTCAGATCTGGTCTTTGATTCAATAGCCAGATTGACTACGCTGGCTCGGTGAAGATCAGCGCGTACGGCGTCGCGAAGATGCTCAGCAACTGGGACGACGGGCCGGGGCCGGCGCATCGCCGGCTGTCCGACCGGCTGACGCTGCTCGTTCTCGACGGGCGGCTGGCGCTCGGTGCGACCGTTCCCAGCGAGCGCGAACTGGCGGCCACGCTGGGAATCAGCCGGACCACCGTCGGAGCGGCGTACGGGACGTTGGTGCGGAACAACTACTTGTCGACCCAAGAGCGGTCACGGGCGACCGTCCGGCTGCCGGCCGGGCAGCGCGTCGCCGACCCGGCCGAGCGGGCGACGACAACGGCCGACCTGTCGTTCGCCGCGCCGCAGGCACCTGGCGAGATCCTGCACAGCTCTTTCGCCGCCGCGCTCGAGCAACTGCCCCGGCACTTCGAGCGACACGGCTACGACCGCTACGGGATCGCCGAGCTGCGGGACGCGATCGCGAGCTGGTACCAACGGCGCGGGCTCGCGACCTCGCGCGACCAAATCCTCGTCACGAACGGCGCCCAGCACGCCTTGGCGCTGCTGGCCCGCACCTTGCTCGCGCCGCGGGACCGGGTCGTCATCGAGCATCCGACGTACCCGCATGCGATCACGACCCTGCTCGACCGGAAGGCGGTACTCGTCCCGGTCGGGATGACTTCTGATGGCTGGGACGTCGCCCAGCTCCGAGCGGCAGCCAGGACGGCGAAACTGGCGTTCCTCATCCCCGACTTCCAGAACCCGACCGGCCTGTTGCTGTCCGTCGACGGACGGGAGCGCCTCAAACTCGCCTGCCCGACGATCGTCGACGAAACGCTGACCGACCTGTGGCTGGACTCCCCACCCCCGCCGCCGTACGCCGTCCACCATCCCGCGGCGATCAGCATCGGCTCGGTGTCGAAGAGCATCTGGGGCGGCCTGCGAATCGGGTGGATCCGCGCTACGCCCGCACTGCTGGAACGGGTGAACCAGCAACGGCCGGCCATCGACCTCGGTACTGCGGTTGTCGAGCAGCTCGCGACCGCAAACCTGCTCGACAACAAGCTGACCCACCGCACCGACGCCATCGACCAACTCAGGTTGCAGCGCGACACCCTTCAGCAGGCACTCCACGACGCGCTCCCCCAGCTCGAGGTGTCCACCCCGACCGGGGGCGTCTCGATCTGGGCAGCCTTCCCGGCCGCCATCAGCTCGCGCCTCGCAGCCACCGCCCCGGACCACGGCCTCACCCTGGCCGCCGGACCACGCTTCGGCATCGGTGGCGCCTTCGAACGCCACCTCCGGCTGCCGTTCACCCTGCCACCCGACCGCCTACTCGACGCCGTCGGCAAACTCGCCCGGACCGTCGAGGCCATTGCCGGCGGCAGCGTCGGCACCCACCGACCGCTCGACATCGCCTGACACCGGCAAGCTGCCGTGGTTTCATCGGTGCCCAACCTAGGAGGGGCATCGGATGAAGGTTGTTGCTTTGTCGTGTACGCAGAAACGCCTGCCGTCGTTGACGGATGCGTTGCTGGAGGCGGCGATCGAGGGACTCCAGCGGGAGGCCGGGGAGGTGGAGATCCAACGGATCCGGCTGATCGACCATCGGATCGAGATGTGTGAGGGCGAGGACACCTGCCTCGACCCGGAGGTCGCGCGTTGCACGTTGGACGACGACTTCGAGAAGGTGGTCCAGCTCGCCGACGGCGCGCAGGGCATGCTGCTGGCGATGCCGGTGTACGCGGGCAACGTGCCCGCGGTGCTGAAGATCTTCCAGGAGCGGTTGAAGAGCTTCATGAACGCCGAGCAGCGGCCGTTCGGCGAGCTGCTGGTCGGCACCATCGTGCACTCGCGGACGATGCTGACCGAGCCCGCGCTCGCGTCGCTGTTCCCGTGGTACCTGCGGCTGAAGAACAAGAACGTGGCGTCGGCCTGCTTCTCGCAGAACGGGCACCAGGATCTGATGCTGACCGCGGCGCCCGATCTGTGTACGGCGGTCGGCCGGCAGCTCGGGATGACGCTGACCGGCGACCGCCCGTCGTTGCCCATGATTCAGCCGGCGGCGCGGCCCCGATGTGGTGACCCGGTGTCGTCGGCGCCCTGAGTCTCCGCGCGCCAGGTGCAGCCGTCCCCTGACTGGTGGCAGGAGACGGTCACCTCTGGTTCGACGTACCGGGAGGCGATGGAGGTGTTGAGCTCCTGACAGTAGTTGCAGGGCGAGTCGAAGGTCAGTACGACGCCGGCCCGGGCGGCGCGTTTGCGATAGCGCAGGATGCCGCACTCGGCGTTGCGCAGCACTGTGGCCGAGGGTCCTGACTCGGTGGTCACGTCCGAGTCGTACAGCAGGAGCTGACGTTCCAGCCGGGTCATGAAGTGCTCGGTGCTCGACTGGCCGTCGGGGCGCTGGGCCTGCAGGAGTTTGGCGGTGATCCGGGAGTTCGCCTGGATCCAGGCCGCCAGTCCTTCTTCACCGTGCTCACCGAGGACGAACTCCTCGGCGGCGGCCTGCGCCTCGAAGTACCGCTGGCGCCAGAGCTCGACCTTCTCGGCCGGTTCGAGGGGCAGCGGTTCAGTCGTCATGGCCGGACTCCTTCGCAGCGGTCGCGTCGAGTTCGGCGAAGACTTCCTGGGCGACCCGCAGACCGTTGTTGGCGACCGGCCAGCCGCCGTAGTACGCGAGCTGGATGATCACCTCGACGATCTTCTCCCGCGACATCCCGAGGTTCAGCGAGGCGCCGATGTGGCCGCGCAGCTCCCAGTCGGTGCGGGCCAGCGCGACCGCGGTCAGGGCGACCAGTTCGCGCTCCTCGACGCTCAGGTGCGGACGGCTCCAGATCTCGCCGAACAGGTGGTCGACCGTGAGCTCCAGGAACTCCGGATAGTTGCCCGGACGCGGTTCGCGGCCGAAGACCTGCTCGAACATCGCCTTGCCCCGCTCGTGGCGGCCGGCTGAGTCATTCATCGATGAGCTCCTTCGAGTTCCGGACAGTTGTCAACGTCAACGACGCCACGAGGGCGACGACCAGCAGTACTGCGCCGCTGGCGAACGCGGCGGCGATGCTCACCCGCTCGGCGATCAGCCCGACCACCACCGGGCCGACCACGGCGCCGACATCGGTGCACATCGAGAAGACGGCGACGCCACTGCCCGCGCGGCCGGCGACGACGTCGCCGACCAGTGCGGCCGGTGCGGCGTTCAGCAGCGCCGACCCCGCGGCGTACAGGCTGAGCAGGATGACGAGCAATGCATAGCCGTCGGCGAACACCAGGCCGGTGATCGCCGCCGCGGACACAGCGGTGCCCGCGATCATCGCGGGCCGTCGGCCGACCTGGTCGACGATCCGGCCGGCCGGCATGATCAACACGGCCTGGACGACGGCCGAGATGGTGAACGCCCAGCCGACCCAGGCCACGTCGTGTCCCCAGGCCACCACGACCGTGGGGACGAGTGCGCTGCGCAGCCCGAACAGCACCCACCCCTGCGACAACGCCGCCAGGCAGGCCACCGGATAACGCCGGTCTTGCAGCAGAACGGCCAGCCGGATTACCTCACGACCCGGTGCCGCTCCTGCGGTGCGTTCGGTACGTAGTACCGCTAGAGCCAGCACGGCGGTCGCCAGCAACAGCACGGCGTACACCGCGAACGGTGTGGACAGCGAGACCAGTGCGAGCAGCCCACCTAGTGCCGGGCCGGAGATCCCGCCGAGCAGGAAGCCGGCTTCGAACACCGCACTCGCTCGACCGCGCTGCTCGGCCGGCGCGATCGTCAGCAGCATCGCCAGCGCGGAGACCGAGAACAGCACCGACCCGACGCCGCCCAGGCCACGGAACAGGAGCAGTTGGCCGAAAGAGCCGGCGAACGCCGTCAGGCCCGACGAGACCGCGCACAGCAGCAGACCGGCGACCAGTACCCGCCGCTCGCCGAAGCGACGGCCGAGCCGGCCACAGAACGGGCTGGTCGCCAACCGCAGAAACGCGAACAGGGCAACGAGTACGCCGATATCGGTGGGTGTGGCGCCGAAGGTCGCGGCGTACACCGGCAGCACGGGCAGGATCAGTCCGAGACCGAGCATGACGCAGCCACCGACCACACTGAGGACGTACACCTCACGCGGAAGACTCGGCGGCGCGGTCGCAACGGGTGGGACGCCGCCAGAGCCTGCCGCCGTCATCGGGTGCTCACAGGATGATGCTGAGTTTGCCGTGCTCGTACAGCGTCTCGTGGTCGAGCACGACCCGGCGCCGCCTGATCCGGAACGACTCCCCGTCGACGACGAGCTCGAAGCGGTACTTGCCGACATACGTGTCGGACCGCCCGTGGCCGAACCGGTAGACGACCACATTGGCCGCGACGTCGAGATGGGTGCCGCGATCGGTCAGGATCTCGACGTTGCTGATCATCCGGTTCGTCCGCGACCGCGGGTTCTCGCACCACACCTCGCCGTTGAGCAACTGCTCGATCCGCTGCCGCAGCCGGGCCGCGTCGTCCTCGATCAGCCCGAGCGCGTCGGCCGACTCACCTCGTACATCGGTCGCCGGTACTGCGTAGCGCACGTCCTCGGTCAGCAGGTCGTCGTACCACTCGGTCAGCCGCCACTCGTCGAGCAGCCGCGCCTCCCGGTACAGGAACTGGTTGACCCTGTGCCACAACCGCAGCTGGGCTGTCACGTCGACCGTCAGCTCGGTGGTCATCGGGGTCCCTCCTCGTCCTGCATCAGCCGGTCCCACTGCCGCCAGAACTCGCGGGCGGGCAGCTCGTCGGTGGTCTCCGGGACTTCCTTGTTCATGCCGCGGGACAGGTCGGAGTACCGGACCGAGCGGTTGAGATAGCCCCGCTGGCAGGACTCGACGATCTCGATGTCGTCCGGAGTGGCGAAGCCGGCCGGGCCGAGGAAGGTCAGGTAGTGGCTCTTGCGGAGCTCACGGATGTCCGGGTCCTCGTCCTTGGGCGCCAGCGCGACCGAGGTGATCGCCATCTGGCCGGCCCCGACCGGGTCGATCTTGCGGATGGTGATCGCGATCGCGTCGATGATCATCAGGTTGGGAAAGATCAGCACCGCGCGGTTGGTGCCGGTGATCCGTTCGGCCCGCTCGGCGCCGAACCGGTCGACGAACCGGGCGGCGGTCGCCTCCATCCGCGGCCGGACCTCTTCGCCGAACATCGGCGTCCAGTACGCGAGCGGCCGGGCCGCCGCCGGCGGCAACTCGTTGGCACCATGCCCGAGCCCGAGCGCGCAGCCGAAACCGCCGCGCCGCCGGGGTGGCGTCGAACCGAGCGATTCCATGTACCCGACGTACCGCTTGTGCAGAGCGCGGAAGTGGTAGATGTCGACGCTGTTCTCCATCATCAGCTTCCAGTTCGCCCGGGCGCCGTGCAGC
Source organism: Kribbella sp. NPDC056861 (assembly GCF_040687575.1). Classification (NCBI taxonomy): domain Bacteria; kingdom Bacillati; phylum Actinomycetota; class Actinomycetes; order Propionibacteriales; family Kribbellaceae; genus Kribbella; species Kribbella sp. NPDC056861. The sequence goes on from NZ_JBFBNQ010000005.1 coordinate 549,608, forward strand.
TGCGCGCCCTGGATCACCTCCATCCCGACCTCGGACTGGTCGTCGATCAGGTCGAGGTAGTCGGTCGCGCCGGCCAGGTACTCGACCAGGGTGCGTGGCTGGTCCGGATCGAAGGTGAGGAAGACGAAACCGCGATAGGTGTCGCTGGTGTGCCGGCCCAGCGCGAAGTCCGCCTTCCGGAAGTCCGGGCCGTACCCGTCCGGGATCGGTACGCCGACCAGGTCGCCCTGGTTGGAGAACGTCCAGTCGTGGTACGGGCAGCGGAACGACTTGGCCTGTCCGGACGGCTGCGAGCAGATCAGCGCGCCGCGGTGGGTGCAGCTGTTCGCGAACACCCGGATCGCTCCGTCGGAGCCACGCGCCATCACCACCGGACGGCCGCCGACATCGCGGGAGACGTACGAGCCCGGCTCGGGGACCTCGGACTCGTGGCCGACGTACAGCCAGCAGCGGTCGAAGATCTTGGTCAGCTCCTGCTGGGCGATCTCGTCGTCGGTGTAGGCACGGCGGTCGACCCGGAACGAGAGGCGCTCGAGGTCGTCGACCACGATCGGGTCGCTGGTGCGTTGCAGTTCGATGGTCACTGCTGCCCCTCTCGCTGAAGCGATTCGACCGTGCTGACGACCAGCTCGGCGGTCCGGGCGGCCGAGTTGCCGCACTCCGGCTGAACCGCTTGCAGCCGGGCCCGGTAGTCCTTGCTGGGATCGAGCAGGTCGGCAACGGCGTCGGTGACCGACTGCTCGGTGGCCGCGGCCGGGTCCAGCGACGTACCGAAGCCGGCCCGATCGACGAAGAACCCTTGGATCGGCTGGTCGACCGCCAGCGGGACCACCAGCATCGGCGTCGCGGCCCGGATCGACTCGGCCACGGAGTTGTAGCCGCCGTGGGTGACGAACACGTCGGCGCGCTCGAGCACCTCGCGCTGCGGCAGGTACGGCGCGGTGACCACCTCGTCAGGCAGTTTCAGTTCGTCGGCGAGGTCGCCGACCGCGGCGATCACCTGCGCACCGGTCGCCAGCGCACCCAGGATGACCGTGCGCAACAGCTCCGGCCGCCGGTAGAAGATCGTGCCGAAGGAGACGAACACCACCGGCCTTTCGGGGTCGAGCTTCTGCAGATCCGGGCAGGTGACTTCGTCGCCCCGCTCCCCCGCTGCTCCCGGCAGTCCGATCAGCTGGACGCCGTCGTCGGTGACCGCGTCGTCCCCGACGAGCGACGGGATCGTGGGCATCAGGTTCAGGATCGGGGACCTGGCCGAATGGGTCCTGGCCGACCACAGCACGCCGTTCTCGGTCAGGTAGTCGCCGACCTGCTCGTCGTACGCCCAGCGGGCCCGCCGGTGCTCGCGCGGACAGACCCCGCCGAGGTTGGCCCAGATCATCCCGTACGGCGTGCCGGACACCTGGGCGCCGACCATCGCCGCCGCCGTCACCGGGAGCGAGTCGACCAGCGCGAAGTCGGGCGCGACCTCCCGGAGCGCCTCGGCGGTCTGGGACGCCACGGGTGACGATCGGAGCATCGGGCCGATCTGCGCCGGATCGCCGCTCCACGGTGGCATCGCGACCTCGCCGATCGCGTGCACTTTCGTCGTACCGAGGGCTTGCCGGCGTTGGTCGTCGAGCGTGCCGCCGTCCGCGGACAACAACATCAGCTCGACTTCGGCGCCGGCGGCCTGCAGCGCTTTCACCACCGGTATGTACGGGTTGAGATGACCGTGCTGGGTCGTGGTCAGCAAGGCGACGCGCATCAGATCTCCGTGGGTTCGACGGGGCGGCGACGCACGGCACGGAGAACTCACCCCCGGGCAGGCGTCAGGACCGGCCAAGTCGAGGGACCACCATCACCTCTGACCGACCGGATTCACCTGCCCCACCAAACAGGTCTGACAAAGCGTGCCGGGACGGCCACGCGTTGTCAACGCTTTACAGCGTCCATGGAAAGGCCTTGCAGAGATTCGGCCGTCGCAACCGAAGCCCACTCACCCGGCCGGGAGCGGGCGGCGGTTACCCTACGGCGGTGCCGACGAATGCGGGGATCGACCCGGACGAGCTCGCCATCACCCTGCGGGTGCTGGGCCGGCTCCACGACCTCGACCCCAGCCATCCCGACGTCCAGACGGTCAAACGGGCGACCGGTCACATGTGGAAGCTGGTCAAGAAGTCCCGCCGGACCGCGATCCGCGAGGAGCGTCAGGCGCACGACCGGAGCATCATCGAGCAGACGGCGACCGGTTCGGCGGCGCGGATCGACGACGAGACCGCCGGCATCCAGCTGGTCTCGAGCGCGCCGGGTGCGTTCGCCGGGGAGTTGCGCACCGCCCGCGGCTGCTACATCTGCAAGACGGACTACACGCTGGTCGACTCGTTCTACCACTGGCTGTGTCCCACCTGTGCCGCGAAGAGCCACGAACGGCGCAACCAGCGCACGGACCTGACCGGCCGCCGCGCCCTGCTCACCGGGGGCCGGGCGAAGATCGGCATGTACATCGCGTTGCGGCTGCTCCGCGACGGAGCTCACCTCACCATCACCACCCGCTTCCCGAGGGACGCCGTACGCCGCTTCTCGGCGATGCCCGACGCCGCCGACTGGCTGCACCGGCTCAAGATCGTCGGGATCGACCTGCGCGATCCCACCCAGGTGATCGCCCTGGCCGACGACGTCGCCGCGGCCGGTCCGCTCGACATCTTGGTCAACAACGCCTGCCAGACGGTCCGCCGGACCCCGGGGGCCTACTCGCAGCTCGTGACGGGCGAGTCGTCGCCGGTCGCCCCGCCGCCTGCCGGGCTGGAACCGCCGGAGATGGTCACGTTCGACCACGTCTCGCAGGCACACCCTGCTGCGATCGCGGGAGCGCTGACCACCTTGTCGGTCGCCCACCACGAGGGACAGTCGCAGGACGACGCCGTCGCGATGCACACCGCGGCGTCCCTGACGGCACTGTCGCTGCGGGCCGGCTCGGCCTCCCTGGATGCCCACCTGGCCGGCACCGCCATCGACGCCGGTGGGCTTCTCCCCGACCTGCAGACCACCAACTCGTGGACCCAGGTCGTGGACGAGGTCGACCCGCTGGAGCTCCTCGAGGTCCAGCTCTGCAACTCGATCGCGCCGTTCCTGCTCATCTCCCGGCTGCGGCCCGCGATGCGGACGGCGACGACCAAGGCGCGCCGCGGATACGTGGTCAACGTCTCGGCGATGGAGGGGCAGTTCTCCCGCCGCTACAAGGGCCCGGGCCACCCGCACACGAACATGGCCAAGGCCGCCCTCAACATGCTGACCCGGACGTCGGCCGGCGAGATGTTCGAGAAGGACCGGATCCTGATGTCCGCGGTGGACACCGGCTGGATCACGGACGAGCGCCCGCACCAGGAGAAGCTGCGGATCGCCGCCGAGGGCTGGCATGCGCCCCTCGACCTGGTCGACGGCGCCGCCCGCGTCTACGACCCGATCGTCCAGGGCGAGGCCGGGAACGACCTGTACGGCTGCTTCCTGAAGGACTACGAACCCTCGCCCTGGTAGGCCGGACGGTGTCGACTCGGTGATACGGCCGGGTCAGAGCACTGAAGCGTCTGCCCGCAGCCTCGGGTACTCGGAAAGCTGCGGCTCGTGTTTCTGGGTGGTGATCACGGCCTTCTCGACGATGGGGCGCAGCAGGCCGGAGGTGACGACACGGTGGAGTGTGCGGGTGACGGCCAACCCGGCCGAGGTCTTCGGGTGCATCAGTCGGGGCATGCCGGGGGCGAGACCTTGCGCGCTGTCGACGTACCGCCGCAGGAGTTGCTCGTAGCGGGTGAAGGCACCGTGGTGGGAGTCGTCCGGATCGCGCAGGCTGCGACCGAGTTCCCCGGCGAGCACGTGCACGCCGACCAGCGCCAGCGTGGTGCCCATTCCCGTCGGTCCCGACCCCCACGCGGCGTCGCCGACCACTCCGATCCGGCCGTGGCTCCAGCTCGACATCACGACCTGACCCCACTGGTCGGTGTAGAACTCCTCGGGCCGGGACGCGAACCCGTCGAGGATTCGATCGGTCTGCCAGCCGGCTCCGCGAAAGCGGTCACGCAACTGAGCGAGCTGGGCAGGCACGGGCAAGGTGGCGAAATCCGACGACCGGCTGGGGAAGCTCACACTGGCCCGGATGGTCCCGAGGTTGTCCGGACGAGCGTTGACCACTCGTCCCTGGGTAGTGGTCATGAAGTACCACCAGTCGTCGTCCTCAGGGCGGCGGTCGATCGTGCCGAAGGCGACCGTGAGGCCCTTGTCGCGATAGTCGGTCTGCTCGGGCATCAGCAGTCTGCGACTCCGGGAGCTGCGCCCCTCGGCGATCAGCAGCAGGTCGAACCGCTCCCGCAGCCCTGACTCGAACCGTACGTCGATGCCGTCGGCGTCCTGATCGGCGCCGGTGACGAAATCCCCGTAGCGAACCTCGACCTGATCGGTGATCCGGTCGAGCAGGATCTCGGCGAGTTGCCCCCGCAGGATCTCCAGTTCGGCGGTGGGACCGTCCTGCCCCTCCTGGCGCGGAATCTCGGCGTACACGTGCCCGTCCGCGCGGATGAACCGAGTGCCCGCCTCACCGGTGAGCCGGTCGAGCACGGCGTCCCGGATGCCCATCCGGCGTACGACCTCGTGCCCGAGTCCCCGGATGTCGATGTTCTGCCCGGCACTGCGCTGTCGCGGCGACCGTTCCAGCACGACCGGCTCGAAACCTTCTCGCAGCAGACCCCAGGCGAGGGCCGGACCGGCAATGCTCCCACCGGTCACCAGGACACGGGGACGACTCTGTCCAGACATCAGATCTCCTCTTCGGCAAAGTATCTTTCCCGCAAAGCTACTTTGCCGAATGATATGTTGCAACCCGACCAGGAAGGGGACCTGATGAGCCACCCGGATCGGGTACCGGACCAGCGGGTCGTGCCGCACCTGCGAGAGTTCGCCGCTGTCGGAGACGAGCTGGGACGGCTGTTCGCTCGTACGAAGCAGATGCACGTCACGGACGCGGCCGCGATGGTGGCGATCCTCAGCGCCGAGGACGAGGGCGCCCCGCTCACACCGGCCCGCCTCGCCGAACGCATCGTGCTGACCACCGGAGCCACGTCGATCCTGCTCAACCGGCTCGAAGAAGCGGGCCACATCGTTCGAACCCGTGGGCACAGCGACCGCCGCGTTGTGACGCTGCACTCCACGCCTGCCATCCATGCCGCTGCCGAAGCGTTCTTCGCCCCACTGGCACAACGACAGAACGACGCGCTGGCCGGCTACACCGCGACCGAACTCGCCCTGGTCGAATCCGCCATCGCCCGGCTGACCAGCGTCACGAAAGACTTCGTGGAACACCCACCGACCACCGAACCCACGAGCTGACCTGCAACTCGACGGGCACCCGGTATTCAGCGGCGTACCGTCAGCGAGCCAGCCGATCGAGCCGTTGGTCAGCCGTTGGTCAGCCGTTGACCGCCGGGAACGAACTGATGTCTCCGGTCAGCGGTCGCCAGCCATGGATCCGGCGCTCCTGGACCACGCCGTGGATCACGAACGGGTCCTCGTCGACGAATTTCTCGACCGCCCGGCGGTCGGCCGCTCGGTAGATGAGGATCCCACCTGGGATCTCGTCAGCGGCCAACGGCCCGGACACCACCAGCTCTCCTTGCTCCACCCGCTGCTGGATATAGGCCAGGTGGGCCGGCCGGTGGATGTCCTGCAGGGTGGTGTCGGCGAGATAGGTGTACTCGACGACGTAGTACTGGGTCATGCTCACTCCCCTTGTTCGTGGACAGCCCCAATTGTTGCCTTAGGCAATCCCGGCTGTCGTGGTACTGCCAGTACCACGACACCTCGAAGCATCGCGCCGACGATGGAACTCGTCTCACCGACGACCCAGAGAGTGAGTGTGAGCGAGGTACCGCGGCCAGCTGATCCGCCCGGGCGTACGGCGCGACCGAATCGAAGTACCGGCGCTGCTCCTCGGCGTACAACGTGCCGAACGCGAGCGACGACTTACCGGATCCGGAGACCCAGGTGAAGGCGACCATCGCGTCGCGGGGGATGTCGACGTCGACGTCGCGAAGGCCCAGTCGCCACTCCAGCTCATCTCAGCCGCCTTCGGGGCCCGTTGCATGAGGCAAGTGTTTCCCGCGGGACATGAAGACCACGCTCATGACCGCTCTGATCGCATCCGCGGCCGTTGCGACCAGAGGCCAGAACCCCAATCACGGCCAGGCAACCCACTCGTCAGGTCGCGAGCTCGAACCCTGGGATGTCGTCGGCCACCTGTGCAGCCGCGGATCTGGTCAGCGCACGGAACCATCGGTGGGCTTGGTCGTGACTGTGGCGCGGATGCCACCAGAACGCCACCGTCAGCGCGTCGAAGGCCAACGGCAAGGGCAAGGAGCGGAGCCCCAGGGTCTGTTCCGCACGCAGAGCCAGGGACTGGTGGACGACCGCGACGCGATCGGTGCCCCGGACGAAGGACGGTACGGCGGAGAAAGTACCGACCGTGACCTCCACCCGGGGCTTGAGTCCGGCCAGCACCAACTGTCGCATGATCGTCGACGTCACCAGGGCCGAGGTGGCTGTGGACCGGTCGGCGTAGAGGACCCATGGCAGGGCAGCGATTGTCTCCCGGTCGAGAACCGCTCCGACCCGCGGATTGCGCTCGTCGACCAGCGCCCGCCATTCAGTGCTGAGCAGGTCCAGGTGCGGGCCGTCCGGCATCGCGCCGTGCGGTAGCAGGATGCCGTCGAGGGTGCGCAGGCTCTCCATCGGATCGTCGAGATCGGCAATCCGCAATTGGTCGAACCGCATCGTCGCGGCCGGGGCCGATTCGCTGAGAAGCCGGCTGATGGCCGGGCCGACGGCCTCCAGCCAGAAGTCGCTGGTCAGCACAACGAACTGGCGGCGGGTGCGTGACGGGTCGAATCCTGAGCCACCGAGAAAGAGCTGCTCGTTACTGGCGATCGCGCCGGTGACGAGCGGTACCAGGCCGACGGCCAGCGGGGTCAGGACGTATCGGTTGCCTTGGCGGGTCAGCAGTTCGTCGTCGAAGTGTCGTCGAAGCTTGGCGAGCGCGGAGGATACCGTCGGCTGGCTCAGCCTGAGCTGCTCGGCCGCGCCGGACACGCTGCGCTGAGCCAGCAACGCATCCAGGTGCACGAGCAGGTTCAGGTTGAGATTCTTCAGCTCCACGAGGGCCATGAGCGCACACCCGAACCGGCGGTGGCAAGACGCAACGCCTATAGATCGAATCTATGCGCACTATTCGCAGATCGATCTTCCCTGGACCGCCCCACGCAACACATGGTGGGCCAATCCATCCTCCGCTCTACGAAGCGAGGCCCGTATGTCACCTCCCCCCGACCCCAGCCTGACCCGCCGCCGCGCCGTCCGGGCATCGCTGGTGGGCACGATCGTCGAGTACTACGAGTTCACCGTCTACGGTTTCCTCGCCGTGGTCTTCGGCCCACTCTTCTTCCCGGCCGGCTCGCCGACCGTCGCGACGCTGTCAGCACTGACGGTGTTCGGCGCAGGCTACTTGGCCAGACCCCTGGGCGGCGTGGTGTTCGGCGCCTTGGGCGACCGTTACGGACGCCGTCCGGTGCTGATGGCAACGCTGCTGATCATGGGAGTCGCGTCCTCGCTCATGGGAATCCTGCCGACCTACGCGTCCATCGGCGCAGCTGCGCCGGTCCTGCTGCTGATCCTGCGATTGCTCCAGGGCTTCTCCGCGGGCGGCGAATGGTCAGGAGCGCTGACCTACATCACCGAGATGGCACCACCGCGGCGACGTGGCCTGTACGGATCGGTGCCCGCGCTGGGCGTCGGCATCGGGTTTCTGTCCGCCGCACTTCTGGTCGCGCTCGTCGCCGGGACCGGCGTCGAGATGAGCACCTGGGGCTGGCGGATTCCCTTCCTGGTCTGCATCCCACTCACCGTGCTCTGCGTGGCGTTGCGCTACAAGCTCGAAGACTCGCCGGAGTTCAAGGCCATCGCCCACACCGCGGAGGGCGTCAGCCGCATACCGGTCCGAGAGACCATCCGCAGCCACCCGCGGGATGTGCTGAGCGTGGCGGCGTTGACGATCGGAGTCCTCGGACCGTCGATCCTCGGCAAGCTGTACGTCGCCGTACATCTGGTGCAGATCAAAGGATTCCCGGCGCAGGAGGTCTACCTTCTGCTCGGCCTGACGCTGCTGGCAACGGTCTGGATCTTCCCCGTCATGGGGATGAAGTCCGACGCCATCGGCCGTCGACCGATCGCGTGGATCGGCCTGAGCGCCTCCGTGATCCTTCCGGTTCCGCTCTTCCTGGCCGTCGACGCGGCAGACAGCATCCTGGCCGTGGCTCCGGCACTGCTGATCTACCTGCTCGTCGAGCCCTTCGTTTCGGGCGCCGTCTTCGCCGGTTTCGCCGAACTCTTCCCGACCCGTACCCGGTTTACCGGCGTCTCCATCGGGCTGAACCTCGGAACCATCGCCACCGCGGGATTCGGCCCCGCGATCGCCACCTGGCTCGTCACCGCGACGGGATGGGCGGGATCACCGGGCCTGTGGGGTTCCGCCTGCGCGCTCATCGGCCTGGGTGCGCTGGCGGTCACCCACGAAGCAGACAAACTCAGCAACAGAGAGGTGCACCCGTCATGAAGAGCACTGACGGCCGGCCGCGGCCGCTCGGCAGACTGACCCCGAACATGTACGTCGAAACCGGCACCCGTGGATGCGATCCCAGCTTCGTCGTGACGTCCGACGGTGTCGTCGTCATCGACACCCCCCAGCTGCCGACCCACGCACTGGCCATGCGGCAGCAGGCCGAGAGCCACGGCCCGGTCCGGTACATCGTGAACACCGAGCATCACGTCGACCACATCTTCGGCAACTACTTCTTCGCCGGGGCCGGACTGGTGGTTCACCACCAAGGCGTCTTCGACAACTTCATGACCGTCTACGAACTGGATCCGTTCGCGTTCGCCGTCACGGCCGCCGAGCACGACGATCCCGAAGGTGTGCACCTGATCCCCGAACGCGCCGAGTACTACCGCGACCCCAACAAGGGCGACATCGTGTTCACCGGCAACCTGACACTGCGGCTGGGCGAACACACCTTCGAGTTGATCCACACCCCCGGCCACACGCCCGGCCAGATCGCCGTCCACGTGCCTGAAGAGCGCACTGTTTTCACCGGCGACACCATCTTCTCCGGCTGCCAGACCTGGCTGATGAATTCGGACGTCGACCAGTGGCTGCGCTCGCTCGACCTCATCGCCACTCTCGACGTCGACCACGTCGTACCAGGCCACGGCGCGATCACGACCCTCGCGGCCGTTCGCGAACAGCGCGCCGTCCTGCTGGGCTGGAAGAGCGCGGTGGCCGATGCGGTGGCCAAGGGCTGGTCCAGGGAGGAGACGATCCAGCGCGTCACCTTCGCCGACGTGTGCCGGACCGACGTCGGCCTGGACCACCTGATGGGTTTCATCCAGGCGGAGAACGCGGGAGCGCTCTACGACAGCATCACCGGCCCTGGCGGTGCTACATGCTGACAGCGGACACCTTCGGGTTGGTGGTGGACATCCACGCCCACGCGCACGCGCCCGTCGATGAACTGGTGGCTCATCGCGAAGAGCACTCGCGGGAACAGGCCTTCCAGCTCTCGGTCTTCGGTCCGGAATCGGTCTCGGTCAACCAGCGTTTGTTCCGCGACGAGTGGCACCGGTCTCTGACCGACCTCCAGACCCGCCTGCGAGCAATGGACCGAGCAGGGGTCGACGTACAGGCAGTCAGCGTCGCTCCCACGCAGTACTTCTCCTGGGCGAACGAGAAACTCGGCGACGAACTCGCGCACCTGGTCAACGAGCACCTGGCGGGTCTGGCCGCGAAGTCCGGCGGCCGGTTAGTCGCCATGGCTCACGTGGCTTTGCAGCATCCGGACCGGGCAGCCGACCAGCTACGCGACGCAGTGCGCAACTACGGGATGCGATCGGTGCAGATCCCTTCCCGGGCCGGAAACCGGGAGTTCTCCGACCCGGCACTCGACGTCTTCTGGGCCGCCGCGGAAGCACTCGGCGTCCTGGTCTTCGTTCACCCGTGGGGTTGCAGCCTGGAGCAGCGGCTGTCGTCGTACTACCTCGGCAACGTGATCGGGCAACCGCTCGAAACCACGATTGCGCTGTCTCGGCTCATTTTCGCTGGCGTACTCGACCGGTTTCCCCGGCTGCGGATCTGCGGCGCACACGGGGGCGGCTATCTGCCGGTGTACCTCGGCCGGGCCGACCACGCGTACGAGGTACGCCCCGAAAGCCGGTCGATGGCCAGACGTCCCAGTGACTATTTGCGTCAGCTCTATGTCGACAGCCTCGTCTACCGGCCGTCGGAAGTCGTCGCCTTGACCCGCGAACTGGGGACCGATCGGGTCCTGCTGGGCACCGACTACCCGTTCGACATGGGGGTGACCGACCCGCTTGCACGGCTCGCGGAGACCGGGCTGCCGCCGGCCGAGCTGCGGCGGATCGCCGGCTCCACCGCAGCCGAACTACTCGACCTCAAGGAGAAGGAGCAAACATGAAATGGGCCACCTATCGTTCCGCGGTCGACGGTCAGGAGCACGCCGCCCTGTACGACGACGGACTGCTGCACGCACTTCGTGGCGAACGGCAACTGATCGATCTGATCGGCTCCCCCGAGGCGCTGACCGAAGCCGCTCGCGAGGTCGGTGCGGACCCGCTCGAGGTCGTCTCGGCCGACACTGCCCGCCTGCTGGCGCCGATACCGCGCCCGCCCTCGGTCCGGGACTTCATGGCCTTCGAGAACCACTACGTCACCTCGATGAACGCCTTGGGCCTGCCGACGAACCCGGTCTACTACCGGCAGCCCGTCTTCTACTTCCAGAACCCTGTCGCGATCCAGGGTCCGTCCGAACCAGTACCGATCGCCCCCGGAAGCCGGCAGTTCGACTACGAACTCGAGGTGGCGGCCATCGTCGGTCCGCCGGCCTCCAACGTGACGCCGGCCGAGGCGTCCGCCCATATCGCCGGTTACACGATCCTGTGCGACTGGAGCGCGCGGGACCTCCAAGCGGCCGAGATGACCATGTCGATCGGTCCGGGGAAGGCCAAAGACACCGCTACCAGTCTCGGCCCCTTCCTGGTGACGCCTGACGAACTCGAGGGCCGGCGCGGCGGCCGCGGGTTCGACGTGAGGATGACCGCCGCCGTCAACGGCGTCGTCTACAGCGAAGGGAACTGGGCCGATCAGTTCTGGTCCTTCACGGATCTGCTGTCCTACGCGTCCCGGGGGACGACGCTGCGGACCGGAGACATCATCGGTGCGGGCACCGTGGGAACCGGCTGCATCCTCGAGCTCGGCGCGGTCCACGGTGCCGAGGCGTACCCCTGGCTGGAGATCGGTGACCAGGTCACGCTACGCGTCGAGGGCCTGGGCCAGATCAGTACGTCGATCAGCCCCGGGGCCCCCGTCCACCCCCTCAACTCCAACAGCAGTGTTGCAGATAGGCCGGACCAGGCGTAGGCTCGAACCGAAAACCAACACTGTTGTTGGAATTGGAGGAAGCATGATGAAGCAAACGACCGTCCACCGGACCCGGTGGTCCTCCGATCACGAGGAAGACCGGTTCGACGTCCACGATCCCGCCACCGGACACGTGCTGGCCACGGTCCAGGGCGGCGGTACCTCGGAGGTCGACGCGGCGGTGCGCGCCGCCCAGGAAGGCTTCGTGGCCTGGAGCAACCGGCCACCGGCCGAGCGCGGGCGCCTCCTGTCGGAGGTCGCGCGGCAGATCCGCGCGCACGCCGACGAACTCGCGGAGCTCGAGTCCCGGGAAAATGGCAAACCCCGAAGTCAGGCCCGAGCCTTCGACCTCGAATCCTGTATCGCGATCTTCGAGCTCTTCGGCAGTCTCTGCCACGAGCTGCCCGGCGCCGTCCGGGACACCGGCTACGCGCTGGACGTCACCACACTGCAGCCGTTCGGAGTGATCGGGGCCATCATCCCGTTCAACTGGCCGCCGATCCACACCGCAGGCAAGACGGCTCCCGCCCTCGCGGCAGGCAACGCGGTCGTCCTCAAACCACCGGAACAAGCACCGCTCACCGTGCTCCGGCTGGCCGAGATCATCCAGTCGGTGCTACCCGACGACGTCGTACATGTCGTCCCGGGCAAGGGGCCGGTCGGCGCCGCACTGGCGGGACATCCGCTCGTCCGCAAGATTTCGTTCACCGGCGCTCCGGCAACCGGCACCGCGGTCGCGAAGACCGCCGCGGAAAACCTGACCCCCACTCTGATGGAGCTGGGCGGCAAGAACCCCCTCATCGTCTTCGACGACGCAGACATCGACGACGCCGTCGCCGCCGCACTCGAGGGCGGCTACTTCAATCAGGGTGAAGCCTGTACGGCGGCCTCGCGCCTGCTGGTCCATCGATCCGTGCACGACGAGGTCGTCGAGCGATTGAGCCGTGCCGTAGCCGGTCTGCGGGTCGGACGCGGCGTGGACCCGGCCACGCATCTCGGTCCGCTCGTCACGGCGGCCCAGCAGCGGCGAGTTCTCGACTACCTCGAGATCGGCCGCGGGGAAGGTGCCGTCGTCGCGGCCCAGGCAGCACTCCCCGTGGATCCCGAGCTGGCCGGCGGTTTCTACGTCGCCCCGACCCTGCTGACGGCGGTCACCCCGGACATGCGCGTGGCACGCGAGGAGATCTTCGGCCCGGTTGTCTGCGTGATCCCGTTCGACGAGGAGGCGGAGGCCGTTGCCATCGCCAACAACACCGATTTCGGGCTCGTCGCGGGCGTGTTCACGGCCGACAGTTCCCGTGCGCTGCGGGTCAGCCGGGCTGTCGAAGCGGGCATCGTGTTCGTGAACAACTACAACCGCGCGGTCATCGGCACGCCGTTCGGCGGGACGAAACACAGCGGCTACGGGCGCGAGCACGCCGCTGAGACGCTGCGGGAATTCGGCTACAGCAAGACCGTGCGCCTTCCCTCCGGCCAGCGCCCGGTGCCGCACTGGGCTGCCGTCGACGAACTGCTCGGCTGAGTCACCCCTCGCAGGCAGCGATCCGGCGTGCCGCCTGAACAACAGCTGCTCGACGCCGAGCTGGCGAGTCGTCGCCCAGCTCGGCAGCGAGCATGCGCGCCATCTGCGGGGTTGCCCACCACTGACTGGCCAGCGCGATCAGCAGAAACACGAGGTGGGCCGACTCGATCGACGAGTTCACCAGTCCCGCGCGCTGAGCCGCGGCCACAGCGCGTGCCTTGTCCAGATACAAGGCGGCTCGCTCGCCCTCGTCCTGCACAGTGCCCGTATCGGCCAGCCCTTCCCACAGGAGCAACCGAGCCACCTCCGGGTGGTCTTGCTGATAGTCGAACGCGGCCCCGGCGAACCGTGCCAGGTCGTCGGGGCCGTCGACCTGCCGCAGCGGCACGTTCTCGGCGAGCTTGTCGAGCTCGTCCCGGATCACCTTCGAGAACAGCACCGCCTTGTCGCCGTAGTAGTTGTAGACCCGTTCGCGATTGACCCCGGCGCGCTTGGCGATTTTGTCGATCGACGTACCCGCCGCCCCGAACTGGGAGAACTCGGCGAGCGCGGCCGCGTGGATCCTGCGCTTGGTTCCTTCGACGTCCCAGGCCATGACGACACCCTACTCCAACACCCCTGTTGGCTTATTGACGAGGAGAACCATGAGCAGGGACAGCACCCGGAGGGCAGCGTTCGTCACGTCGCCCTTCTTTCCGGCGACAGTTCTCGCCCTCATCCTGACCGCGACCGCCGCCTTGTTCGTCGGCTCCTACACCACTTTTCTGGCCGCCCCCGTTCCCCATGCCATTCCATTGGCGATCGTTGCACCGGCCGAGACCGGTCGACCCTTCGACCAGGCGCTCGACGCACTGCTCGGCGGCGCGCTGCAACGGATTCCCATGCCGGACCGAGCAGCCGCCCGGGAAGCCGTTCTCGAGCAGCGGGTCTTCGGCGTACTCGAATACCGGGGGGACGACGCAGCCCGATTGCAACTGTCCGGGGCCTCCGGGCCCTCCGTCGCGCAACTCCTGTCCGAGCAGGCTCCCCGAGCCGCGGCACAGACCGGAATCCGGATCGAGGTCTCCGATCTCACCCCGCTGCAGAGACGCGATCCCCGCGGCTTGGCGATCTTCTACATGACCCTGGCCGCCGTGATCATCGGCTTCATCGGAGCCATGCTGTACGACGTCCACGCGCGCCGCCTCCACCCCGGCGAACGCCTCGCGTTCCTCGCCCTCACTGCCGGCTCAGGCGGGTTGGCAATCACCACTGTGGTCGACCGGGTCGTCGGTGCGCTCGACCTGCCGTTCCTGTCGTCGTGGGCGATCCTGTCACTGACCATGTTCGCGGCCGAGGTCGCCTGCACCATGTTCGGCACGCTCTTCGGCCGCTGGGGCATGCTGCCGACCTGGGCGATCATGGTGCTGCTCGGCAATCCGTCATCGGGCGGCACGGTATCGCCCGCGCTCCTCCCGGCAACGCTCGGCACCGTGGGCCAGTGGCTGCCGCCAGGCGCGTCAATCAGTGCCCATCACACCGCGCTCTACTTCCCAGGCCACCAAAAAGCCTTTCCGTATCTGGTGCTGATCGGCTGGGGTCTCGTCGCCGGCCTTGTCTTCTGGGCCTTTCGTCATCGACACCCAGGCGGACGCGAAAAGTCCAGCGCCCGATGACGCCGCTGCAGTGAGCGGTGCATCCGGACCTCATGGATCGGCACGAACGTGATCCGCTGCCCGCGTACGCCGGTCAGCGGTCTTTCCCGGCTTCGAGACGTTCGATGATCGCACTGATGCGCACCCGCGTCTCGTCCTTGGTCGTCCTGGCGAAGCAGGCGTCGTGTTCCCCGACGCCCCAGGGCACGAGTACGTCGAAGTCGAGGTCGCGCACCAGCGCCAGACTGTCCAGGTAGTCCTGGCGCAGGCGTGGATCCAGCAGGACCGCCTTCCATTGCGCGTCCTCGATCCAGAGGAAGTCGCCGGTGAACAGGAAGCGATGGGCGCCGCTGTCCCACAGGTAGCAGGTGGTGCCTTCGGTGTGCCCGGGGGTGGGGATCACTTCCAGGTCGTCGTCGAGCCGTTGCCGGCGATCGAAGGTGCCGGTGACGCCCATCGACCGGGCGGTCGCCGGGCGGTCGCGCTCATGGACGAAGACCGGTACGTCGACAGCGGGATCGCCGTACATGGCCTCGTGTTCGTGATTGATCAGCAGGCGTGACGCTCCGCCGAGGGCGTTGATGGCCTCCGCCTCGTCGGACAGGCCCGGGGAGTTGTAGACCAGGACGTTGCCGGAGGGCCGCTCGAGCAGGAACGACCGCAGTACCACGTTCTGCTGATAGGGCAGGCGCGTCGTTCCGGTGGCGCGCAGGCCCTCGATCGGTGCCGCGAGGGACGAGAGGGGTGTTGTCATGGCAGGACTCCGATTCAGAGGTTCCGGATGAGCGCCCAGGTCCGGGCGCGCGCTTCGTCGCCGAGCAGCTCGGTGTGGCTCAGCATGAGTTCGGTGCTTCCGGCGTCGAGATAGCGGTGCAGGCCGGCGCGGACGGTGTCCTCGTCTCCGGCCAGGAGCAGGTCGGCCGCCCTGGACAGGCCCTCGTGCGAGACCACCTTCTGGTACGACGGGATGGCGTCGTAGAAGCCGAGGACGGCCCGCGCGCGGGCGTGGGCCGCGTCCGGGTCGTCGGTGACCACCGCCGGCACTCCGGCTACGATCCGCGGCACCGGCCGCCCGGCTGCCTCGGCGGCCTCGGTGATGACCGGGCGGATTCTTTCGGCGATCGCGCGCGGCCCCGCAAGGTAGGTCGCCGTACCGTCGGCAAACGTGCCCGCGGCGGCGAGCGCTTTCGCTCCCATGGCGGCGACGAGAATCGGGATCCGTGCTGTCGCTCCGGCCACGGTGACCGGCGTGACCGGCCGGGACACGAGGGTTTCGCCTTCGAATCTGGAGCCGTCGCCGTCGAGCAGCCGACGTAACGCGACCAGGTATTCGCGCAGGTGCTGGATCTGCGGCGGGTAGGGCAGGCCGAACTGTGGCTCGAGCAGGTTGCGAGCGCCGAGTCCGACCCCGAGCCGGAAGCGCCCGTCGGTGGCGGCTTGTGCGGTCTTCGCCGCGGCGGCGACGAGCAGTGGGTGACGTGGGTACATCGGCACGGTCGACGTACCGACCTGGATGGTGGGCACCTCCCGGCCGACGAGTGCGGCCAGCTGGATCGCGTCGTAATCGACGCCCTGCCCGAACCAGAGCGTGTGCACGCCGTTGTGGGCTGCCTCGTGCGCCAGTTCGACGGTGTGATCGACGAGGTTCGTCAGGCCGGACTGGTGAGCGAACGTTCCGCCCAGGAAGATGCCGATCCGGGTGTGAGCTGGCGCCATCAGCGGCTCCTTCGGGCGAAGTGATGACAGGGACTGCAATGAGTGTAGCAATTGATTGCAGTCTCTGTAATCACCTATGCTCGATGGATGGGACGATGGCCGACCGGCTCACAGGAACGGCTGCAGGACGCAGCGATCGAGTTGTTCTCCGAGCGTGGTTACGAGCACACGACGGTGGCCCACATCACCGAAGCCGCGGGGCTGACCGAGCGCACCTTTTACAACCATTTCGCCGACAAGCGGGAGGTGTTGTTCCCGGACCAGAAGCGGTTCGTCGCCGAGCTGGCCGAAGCGGTCCGTGCCGCGCCGGCTGACCAGTCGCCGCTCGACAGCATCGCCGCGGCCCTCCTGCTCACCACCAGCTGGTTCGATCAACGCCACGACGCCGCGCGCCGCCGCCGGACGATCCTCGACACCCGCGCAGAACTGCGGGAGCGGGAACTGGCCAAGATGGCCGCACTCGAAGAAGCGTTGGCAGGCGCGCTCCGCGAGCGAGGAGGAGCTGGGATCTCGGCCGCCCTGACGGCAGCAGCAGCGGTTGGCGCGTACCGGCTCGCCACCGCCGCCTGGTTGGCCGATCCGCAGCGGCGCCCCCTCGAACATCACCTCAAGGTGAGCTTCGAGGGACTACGCACGACAGCCATGAACTGGTAGCCCGTGTTGCCGATAAGATACGCTACGGGTCGTATCGAATCGCCGACGAAACGAGAACCCCGATGACAGTCAATGCCCTGGCCGTGACGCACCCCGGTGCGCCGTTCTCCACCTACCGTTACGAGGCTGGAGATCTAGGAGCCGACGAGGTGGACGTGCGGGTCACCCACGCCGGGGTCTGCCACACCGACGTGGGGATGATCGACGACGAATACGGCATCAGCCGGTTCCCGGTCGTGGCCGGACACGAGTCGGTCGGGATCGTCGAAGCTCTCGGCTCCGACGTCGATCCCGCGCACCTGCGGGTGGGCGACCGGGTGGGGGTCGGCCCGATCGCCGGCTCCTGCATGCGCTGCGAGCTGTGCCGGACCGGGCGGATGCAGGTCTGCCCGAACCGGGACGACACCGTTATGCGCGGCGACCGGGGTGGATTCGCCAGCCACGTGCGGGCCAGCCACTGGCAGCACGTCTACAAGATCCCCGACGCGCTGAGTTCAGCAGAGGCAGCACCCCTGCTCTGCGCGGGATCGACCGTGTTCGCCCCGCTGCTGCGCCACCGCGTGAGCCCGACGGACCGGGTGGCCGTGGTCGGGATCGGTGGTCTGGGCCACCTCGCCGTGCAGTTCCTTGCCTCCTGGGGATGCGAGGTCACGGCCATCTCGCGAACCCGCGAGAAGGAGGCCGACGCCCGGCGGCTGGGGGCCGCCCACTTCGTGGCCTCCGGAGAGGCCGGCGCCATGGAGTCGGTCCAGAACTCCTTCGACGTCGTCCTGTCCACCGTGTCCGCATCACTGCCGTGGGACGACTACCTGAACGCGTTACGCCCGATGGGGATCCTCAGCATCGTTGGCGTACCGCCGGAGGACCTGCGGTTCTCGCCCGTGAGCCTGCTGATGCAGGCCAAGACCGTCGCTGGAGGAGTTCCCTGCAGCATCGAGGACACTCGGGCGATGCTGGACTACGCCGCCCGACACGGTGTACGTCCCGTCGTCCAGGAGTTTCCCGCCGAGCAGGCCGACGCCGCCGTAGACCTCGTTCGTACCGGGCAGGCCCACTACCGCGCGGTGATCGCCCTCTAGGGGCCGGACTATCCTCCTGCCGTGGCCACCGGACGACCGCGGGACCCTCGACGCGACGAGGCAATCCTGGGCGCGACGCGCGAACTCCTCTCCGAGAAGGGATATGCGCAGTTGTCGATCGAAGCCGTCGCCGCCCGCTCGGGTACGGCGAAGTCGAGCATCTACCGCCGGTGGGACGGCAAGGAGCAGTTGGTCGTCGCCGCGTTGCAGGCGCACGTCGAGCACGATGGCCCCGCGCCGGCGACGGGATCATTGCGCGGCGACCTACTGGTCCACTGCAGGCGGCTGGCCGACAACCTGACCCGGCTCGACCGCCGCCTCGTCCTCGGGCTCGCCGAGGCGAAGGCGGTCGACCCCGGACTGGCGGAATCCCTCGACCAGCAGTTCCCGGGCCTGGTGCGGCTGACCCCGACCGTCGCGCACGACGCGATCGAGCGGGGAGAGTTGCCCCTGGGATCGACCACCGACCTCGCCGATGAGATCGCCACCGCGCTGTTGCTCAGCAGATTCCTGCACGGCGCCCCGCTGGACGAGGCCTACCTCGCCCACCTCGTCGACGACGTGGCCCTACCGGCGCTAGCCGCCTCCAGCGGTTGACACCGGCATTCGAGGACACCGTCCCGCGTCACGAGCCGAACCGGTCGGTCACCCCGCCGTGGGACCCTGTGCACACGCGGCCACCAACGGGATCCGCAGCACACTCCCCCGACCTTCGAGGGCGTCGGGCCTCAGCGCTGGAATCCGAGGCGAAACGCACCAGGATTACGGTCGGTTACCAGCCGCGCTCAGCGAGTCGATGAGCGACGGGCACTTCGTCTACATTGATGCCGACCATGGCCTCGCCCAGGCCGCGGGAGACCTTGGCGAGCACGTCCGGGTCGTCGTAGAAGGTGGTGGCCTTGACGATCGCCTCGGCGCGCTGGGCCGGGTTGCCGGACTTGAAGATGCCGGAGCCGACGAACACGCCCTCGGCGCCGAGCTGCATCATCATCGCGGCGTCGGCCGGGGTGGCGATGCCGCCGGCGGTGAACAGTACGACGGGCAGCTTGCCGGCCTCCGCGACCTCCTTGACCAGCTCGTACGGCGCCTGCAGCTCCTTGGCCGCGACGTACAGCTCGTCCTCGGGCAGGTTCTGCAGGTGGCGGAGCTGCTGGCGGATCTGCCGCATGTGGGTGGTCGCGTTGGAGACGTCACCGGTGCCGGCCTCGCCCTTGGAGCGGATCATCGCCGCGCCCTCGGTGATCCGGCGCAGCGCCTCGCCCAGGTTGGTCGCGCCGCAGACGAACGGAACGGTGAAGTTCCACTTGTCGATGTGGTTGGCGTAGTCGGCCGGGGTGAGCACCTCGGACTCGTCGACGTAGTCGACGCCCAGGCTCTGCAGGATCTGCGCCTCGACGAAGTGACCGATCCGCGCCTTCGCCATCACCGGGATCGACACGGTGCTGATGATCGACTCGATCATGTCCGGGTCGCTCATCCGGGAGACGCCGCCCTGGGCACGGATGTCGGCCGGGACCCGCTCCAGCGCCATCACCGCGACGGCGCCGGCGTCTTCGGCGATCTTCGCCTGCTCCGCGGTGACGACGTCCATGATCACGCCGCCCTTGAGCATCTCGGCCATCCCGCGCTTCACCCGAGCGGTACCGGTCTGCGGGCTGTTCTGGGGCTGAGTCTCGGTCTGGGTCACTACATCCTCCTGGTCGCGGTCTGACACCACTCCAGCCTAGGACGATTGGCCTGCCAACAATCAGTCCACATCAAATCAACTGGACTGAGCCAAGGCCTCTCCCAGCCGCGCGACCACCAACCGCAGCGTCGCGGGCGGAGCGGTGAACGGGATCCGGATATGCCGCCGATCAGTCCCATCCGGCGTGAACAGATCCCCGGCTCCCAACAGCAACCCCTGCTCCCGACAGGCCTCCAACACCCGCCTAGCCCGTACGTCGGTGAGCTCCAGCCACAGCGTCATTCCACCCGTCGGCGTAGCCCAAGCCACCCCGTCCAGGCTCCTCAGCCCCGTCTCCAGCGCAGCCAGGTTGGACCGGAGCCGCGTCTTGCGCCGGGAGATCACCCGATCGAGCCGCCCGACGATCGCCTGGGCCAGCAGATCGTCCAAGGCGCTGGGCGACACCACACTGAGCTGTGCCGAGGTGTTGATCCGCCGCCGGAGCTGCCGACCGGTCCTGACCCAGCCGACCCGCAGGCCTCCCCACACGGTCTTGCTGAGCGACCCGACGCTGACAGTGCGCGGGTACCGGCTCAGCGGCTCGGCCTGCTCACCACTGGCCAACCAGAGCGGCCGCATGGTCTCGTCGCTGATCAGTGCGGCGTCATAGCGCCGGGCGATCTCCACCACGGCCGTCCGCCGGTCCGCCGGGAGGCTGAGGCCGGTTGGATTGTGGTTGTCCGCCTGCAGGTAGATCACCTTCGGCTTGTGCCGCCTGCAGAGGTGGGCGAGCTGATCCGTGTCCCAGACGCCTGCAGGCCAGCCGACCACGTCCAGGCGATGCCGGCGGAGCAGGTCGAAGGCTGCCGGGTACGTCGGCGACTCGGTGATCGCTATGCCAGGGCCAAGGTCCAAGCCAGCCAGTGCCGCGTTGAGGCCGGCTGCCGCGCCCACTGTCAGGGTCAATTGGCCTGGCTCGGTCGGGACACCCTCGATGGTCAGCCGCTCTGCGAGCGCAGTACGGAGGTCGAGGGAGCCGCCGGAGGGTGGGCCGTCGCCGCCCATCGCCTGGGGTAGTCCGTCGGAGATGATCTGCGCGGCAACCTCGGCCACGTCGTGCGGTGCTGCGGTAGTGGCGAACCGCAGGTCCAGCAGGGGTTGGTCACCCGCCGACACAGTCGACGCTGGGGCGATGGGGTCGAGCAGCCGGTCCAGTGGCCTGACGTGAGTCCCGGAGCCGCGCTTGGTCTCCAGTACGCCGTCCGCTCGCAGCTGGTCGAGTGCACGGACCACTGTCACCCGGCTGAGCCCGAGGCGCTCGGCGAGTACGCGCTCCGACGGGAGGCGGGAGCCGATCGACAGGTCGCCCCGCTCGATCCGGCGCAGGACCAGGGCCTCGACCTGTTCGGTCTTGGTCCCGTCCATCGGATCCAGGTCGCTCCCCCGCCACATAAGTCCAGTGTCCCATCATTGGCCTCACTGACCGGAATTGTCGGTGCGAGGTGTGAGGATCTGGACATGGATGAGCGGTGGGCGATCGCGCCGGCGGAGGGTGACGGCGCGCTGCTCGTCGCCCTGCATCCGGACGGCCAACCCGCCGGTCCGGTACTGCGTGAGCCCGACCTGGCCGCCGCGGTCGGGTCGCGGCCGCAGGTGACTCGGTGGGTGTGGCGGTCGACGCCCGAGATCTATGCCCGGCTGCTCAGCTCCGGCGTGCGGGTGGAGCGGTGTTACGACATCGAGGCTGCTGAGGTCCTGCTGCTCGGGCACGAAGGGCGACTCGGCGAGCCTCGGTCGGCGGCGGCCGCGTGGGCACGGCTGAGTGGCAAGCCGGTGCCTGCCGATCCGCCGCTGCGGTCAACAATTCCGGGTGAGCAGTCGTCGCTGTTCGAGGTGCATGACGAGCCGGTCTCGTTCGACGCGCTGCTGCGCGTGTATGCCGACCAACTGCGCAGGCACCAACTGGCTGAGCATCCGGAGCGCATGCGGCTGCTGACCGCGTCGGAGTCGTCCGGGATGCTCGTCGCGGCCGAGATGGATCGCGCCGGGCTGCCTTGGAGCGCGCCGACGCATCGCGCGATGCTGACCGAGATGCTGGGTGAGCGGTTCGCGGGTGGTGGCGAGCCGCGGCGGCTGACCGAGCTGGCCGACCAGATCTCGGAGGCGTTCGGGCGTCGGGTCCGGCCGGATCTCCCCGCTGATGTCCTGAAGGCGCTCAAACAGGCCGGCTATCAGGTCACCTCCACCCGCAAGTGGGAGCTCGAACACATCGACCATCCGGCCATCGCGCCTTTGCTGGAGTACAAGACGCTCTACCGGATCTACACGGCCAACGGCTGGACGTGGCTGGCCGACTGGGTCCACGACGGGCGATTCCGGCCGGGCTTCATCCCGGGCGGCACGGTGTCGGGGCGCTGGATCACGAACGGTGGCGGCGGGCTGCAGATCCCGAAGGTGATCCGCCGGGCGGTGATCGCCGATCCGGGCTGGCGGCTGGTGGTCGCCGATGCCTCGCAACTGGAGCCACGGGTACTGGCCGCGATCTCTCGCGACCGCGGGTTGATGGAGGTCGCGGGCGACTCGGGCGACCTCTACAAAGCCGTTTCGGACAAGGCGTTCTCGGGCGATCGCGCGAAGGCGAAGCTCGCAGTACTGGGTGCTGTCTACGGGCAGACGTCTGGTGACGGCATGAAGAACCTGGCCGATCTGCGCAAGCGGTTCCCCAAGGCGATCGCGTATGTCGACGACGCGGCGCGGGCCGGTGAGGAAGGGA
The DNA here is from genome assembly GCF_040687575.1 of Kribbella sp. NPDC056861. NCBI lineage: Bacteria > Bacillati > Actinomycetota > Actinomycetes > Propionibacteriales > Kribbellaceae > Kribbella > Kribbella sp. NPDC056861. The sequence goes on from NZ_JBFBNQ010000005.1 coordinate 572,161, forward strand.
AGTTGGTGCGCACCTGGCTCGGCCGCACCTGTCCACCATCGGGCACACCGATGGACGACGCCATGCTGGAAGGTCCGTCGGAGGAGCGACAACCCGACGCCCGGCATGCCCGGGCCCGCGGCCGCTTCACCCGGAACTTCGTCGTCCAGGGCAGCGCTGCCGACTGGGCGCTGCTGATGATGGCCGCGCTCAGACAATCGATCACCGACCTCAAGGCCGAACTGGTCTTCTTCCAGCACGACGAGGTGATCGTGCACTGCCCTGCCGACGAGGCAGAGCAGGTTGCCGAGGCGATTCAGGCGGCCGGCAACCTGGCCGGCCGGATCACCTTCGGCGACACCCCGACCCGTTTTCCCTTCACCACCGCGATCGTGGAGTGCTACGCCGACGCCAAGTGAGCCGGCAGGCCGTAGCGCTCGAAGTCGGTCAGCTCGAACGCCGTCAGCTCGGCGATCCGGCCGTCCTCGATCCGGAACACGTCGAAGCCGAACGGGCGATAGCGGGTGTCGCCGGGGACCTTGAGATAGGCGGCGAGGGCGGGCTGGCGGTTCACGCCGATGACCAGGAAGCGCCAGTCGCCCCGGTTGGCGTCGCCGTCCGGTGCGAGGTTGGCGGCCATGATCCGCTCGGCGTTGGCGCGACCCGAGAACCAGAACGGGTACGGCGGCATCGTGATCCGGATGTCCTCGTGCATCAGCGCGGCCAGTCCGGCGGGATCGGCGCGCTCGAAGGCATCCAGGTACTTCGCCAGCAACGCCTGCTCCTCGGCTGTGGGGTCACCCGTCGGCGCCCACTCGGTACGCCGGGCCGGCAGGTGCTCCCGTAGTACCGGGCGGGCTCGCTGCAGCGCACTGTTGACCGAGGCAACGCTGGAGCCGAGCAGGTCAGCCGTCTCCTTCGCGGACCAGCCGAGCACGTCCCGGAAGATCAGTACTGCGCGCTGCCGGGCCGGGAGATGCTGGATCGCGATCAGGAAGGCGAGTTCGATCGTCTCGCGCCGGACGACCTCCGCGTCCGGCTCCTGGGCACGATCGAGCAGCACGTCGGGAAACGGCTGCAGCCACGGCAGGTCGTCGCGAGCTATCGCTTCGCCGGTCGGCCAGGACGCGGGCTCCAGTTGGTGCGGCAGGACACGCTGCGGGCGGCGTACGTCGTCGATGCAGGCGTTGGTGGCGATCTTGTAGAGCCAGGCGCGGAAGGAGGACCGGCCCTCGAAGTCGTCGCGCTTGCGCCAAGCACGCAGGAAGGTCTCCTGGACCAGGTCCTCGGCGTCGTCGTACGAGCCGAGCATCCGGTAGCAGTGCACCCGCAACTCGTGCCGGAAACGTTCGGTCTGCTCGGCGAAGGTCTCGTCGGTCACGGTCATCAGCGGCCGTCCTCGAGTTCGATGGTGCCCGGGATCGGCGCGTGCCCGGCCAGCCGGAACCACCTGACCATCCGGCGCCGCCGCAGCTCCCTGGTCGAGACCACGATGTCGTTGTGGAACCGCCTGGCCAGCTGGACTCGGCGCATCGCAGTACTGAGCTCTGTGCCCCAGGGCTCGACGTCGGTCGCCGTCGCCCCGATCGCGCGGGTCAACGCCGACTCGGCTCGCTCGCGCTCGTCGCTGGTCGCAGTACTGGCTCGGTGGGCTGCATCCAGCAACAGTAGTGACGAGGCGGGGTCGAGTACGCCGCTGCCGGCCAACTCGGCGACCAGAGCGGAGCGGCGGGCCAGCTCGGTCTCCAGGGAGGCGCGGGCGGTCGCGACGCGGTGGTGCAGGCGGTCGAGTCGACCGGCCGTCCAGCTGCAGTAGGCGCCGAGCAGGAGCAGCAGGACTCCCACCAGGATCAGCACGCCCGAGACCGTCACGGGGCCATTCGACCACTCATTACGGAGCGCTGACGGTCCGGGCGGATCGGGTAGCCGGCGGGTCGCGGGCTCCTAGGGTCGATCCCATGGCAGAAATCGGTGTACTCGGTGGGTCCGGCTTCTACTCGTTCCTGTCCGGCGCGCGGCCTGTCGAGGTCGATACGCCGTTCGGGCCGCCGAGCGAGCCGCCGCTGGTCGGGACGGTGGGCGGCCGCGAGGTCGCGTTCATCCCGCGGCACGGCGCGGACCACCGGTTCGCGCCGCACCGGGTCAACTATCGCGCGAACCTGTGGGCGCTGCGCTCACTCGGGGTGCGGCAGGTGCTCGGGCCTTGTGCTGTCGGCTCGCTGCGCGCTGAGCTGACGCCGGGGACGATTGTCGTGCCGGACCAGTTCGTCGATCGCACTTGGGGGCGCGAACACACCGTGTACGACGAAGCGCCTGTGGTGCATGTGTCGGTGGCCGACCCGTACTGCCCTGCGGGCCGATCCGCTGTCGTTGCTGCAGGCAACGGCGAGGTCGTGGCCGACGGCACCATGGTGGTGATCAACGGCCCCCGCTTCTCCACCCGCGCCGAGTCCCGCTGGCACGCCACCCAAGGCTGGTCGGTGGTCGGCATGACCGGCGCCCCCGAGGCCTCCATCGCCCGCGAACTAGCCCTCTGTTACACCTCGGTCGCCGTCGTCACCGACCACGACGCGGGCATCTCCACCGGCGAAGGCGTCACCCAGGACGAGGTCTTCGCAGTCTTCGGCCGCAGCATCGAGCGCCTGAAAACCCTGCTCACCGAGGTCATCACCCAACTCCCGAAAACCGACGAGGACTGCACCTGCCGCCACGCGCTCGACGGCACCGCCGGAGAGGACCTCTGGTGAAGATCCTCCTCACCGGCGGCGCCGGTTTCATCGGACAACACGTCCACCGGCAGCTACTCGCAGACGGCCACGAGATCCGCGTACTCGACTCACTCCGCCCAGACGTCCACCAAACCCCGCCCTCCATCGACGGCCTGATCGTCGCCGACATCCGCGACGCCACGGCGGTCTCCGACGCGCTGCGTGGAGTGGACACCGTCGTCCACCTGGCCGCGAAGGTCGGCCTGGGCGTCGACCTCGACGACATGGACGACTACGTCAGCACCAACAGCCTCGGCACCGCAGTACTGCTCCGCGCCCTCGGCCGCCACCAGATCCAGCGCTTCGTCTACGCCAGCTCGATGGTCGTCTACGGCGAAGGCCACTACGAATGCGACCGCCACGGTGTCGTCGCCCCCGGCCCGCGTCGAGTCTCCGACCTGGAGTCGGGCGTCTTCGACCCGCCTTGCCCGATCTGCGCCGCGCCGCTGCGCCCCGGCCTGATCACCGAGTCCGCCCCGACGGACCCCCGCAACACTTACGCCGCAACAAAACTCAACGGCGAACACCTCGCCGCGACCTGGGCGCGCGAAACCGGCGGTCAGGCGACGGCGCTTCGTTTCCACAACGTCTACGGACCTGGGATGCCCCGCAATACGCCGTACGCGGGTGTCGCTGCGATCTTCCGCTCGATGCTTGAGCGCGGCGAAGCGCCGAGGGTCTTCGAGGACGGCGGCCAGCGGCGCGACTTCATCCACGTCGCAGACATCGCTGGTGCTGTGGCCGCGGCTGTTGCCAACAACCCCACACAGTTCACGGCCTACAACGTAGGCAGCGGAACCGTCCGAACCATCGGCGACCTAGCCACCGAACTATCCCGCGCGTACGACGGCCCCGCGCCGATCATCACCGGCGCCTACCGCTTGGGCGACGTCCGCCACATCACCGCGTCATCCGCCCGCCTCCGCGAAGACCTGCACTGGAAGCCCGACTACGACCTCCGCTCAGGCCTCGCCGACCTCCTCCGCCACTGACCATGCCTCCCCCGCGCGAAGTTTCTGCCAATAGCCTGTCGGTTCCGCAATGATCTCTTCGTAGCAAGGGTGACGGACCGACAGAAAGGCAATGCGGCATGCGGAGACTGGTCTACGGCATGAACCTCACCCTGGACGGCTACATCGCCGCGCCCGGGGACGACATCAGCTGGGGTGCGGGGAGCGACGAGCTGTTTCAGTACTGGCTCGATCAGGAGCTGGCGATCGGGCTGTTGATGTACGGGCGCAAGCTGTGGGAGGCGATGAGTTCCCACTGGCCGACCGGCGATCAGCAGCCGGACGCCACCCCGGCGCAGATCGAGTTCGCGCGGAACTGGCGGGATACGCCGAAGGTGGTGTTCTCGTCGACGACCGACAAGGTCGACTGGAACACCCGTCTGTTCACCGGCGACGCCGTAACGGAGATCACCCGGCTGAAGGCCGAGGACGGCGAGCCGATGAGGGTCGGTGGCGCGACGCTCGCAGGGGCGGCCATGCGGGCCGGGCTGGTCGACGAGTACGAGATCGTCACCCATCCGGTGCTGGTGGGCGGCGGCAGACCGTTCTACACCGCGCTGGACAGCTGGGTGAACCTCAACCTGGTGGAGACGCGGACGTTTCCCGGCGGCGTGGTACTGACCAGGTACGAGACGAAGCCGAGGATCTGAGCACTTACTGGGTTGCGAGTTCTCCGGCGCCTTCGGCGGTGGCTGCCCAGCTGGCGAGGAGCTTGAGGCTGTCAGCTGTAGGCGTGCCCTCAGGGGCGGCGTAGACGAGCAGTGTGAGTCCCGGGTGGGCGGGGAACTCCATCGCCTCGAAGGTGAGGTCGAGGTCGCCGACGACGGGGTGATGGAGCTTCTTCAGGCCGGTGCGGTGGAAGCGCACGTTGTGAGCCGCCCACCGGGTGCGGAAGACCTCGCTGCGGGTCGACAGTTCGCCGATCAGCTCGATCAGCAGCTTGTCGTGCGGATTGCGGCCGGCCTCGGAGCGGAGCATGGCGGCGATGTCGTCAGCGGCTCGTTCCCAGTTGGAGAAAAAGTCCTGGGACGCCGGGTCCAGGTAGACGAAGCGGGCGGTGTTCGCCGGGCGGCGCGAGTCGGCGAGCAACGGAGCGTAGAGCGCGCGAGCCATCCGGTTGGCGGCGAGCATGTCGTGGCGGGCGTTGCGGATCCAGGCCGGCGAGTCGCCGATCGCGTCGAGGACGAGCTGGACGCTGGCGGGCACGGGCACGGTCGCGGGAGCCGGCTTGCGCTTCCGCGCAGGCACCGGCTCCGAGGCGCGAGCAAGGTCGAACAGGTGGGCCGTCTCGGCGTCGTCCAGCTGCAAAGCACGCGCCAACCCTTCGAGTACTGCGTCGGAGGCTCCGGCCAGGTTCCCGCGTTCCATCCGGACGTAGTAGTCGATGCTGACACCGGCGAGCAGGGAGACCTCTTCGCGGCGCAGTCCCTTGACCCGGCGGGTACCGCCGTACGCCGGCAGCCCCGCCTGCTCCGGGGTGATGCGCGCTCGCCTCGAGGCGAGGAACTCGCGGATCTCAGCTCGGTTGTCCATACCTCCACCGTAGACGGGTGCGCGGAGCTGAAGGAGGTACTGGCGTTACCCGGAAGAGCAGGCACTCCCCCGGCGGCGCGCGAGGCCGTTGACTGGTCGCAGTCATCGGCAGCACCGAGAAGGAGTAGCGAGATGGAATACACCCGATTGGGCAGTTCCGGGCTGAAGGTCAGCCGGATCGTGCTGGGATGCATGAGCTTCGGCGACACCTCGCGCGGTTTCAACGAGTGGGCCCTCGACGACAACGCCGCCGAGCCGATCTTCCGCCGGGCGCTCGATCTCGGCATCACCTTCTGGGACACCGCCAACGTCTACGGCTTCGGTACTTCGGAGGAGATCGTCGGCCGTGCGATCAGCAAGTACAGCCGCCGCGAGGACATCGTGCTGGCCACCAAGGTCCACTTCAAGATGCACGACGGACCCGGCGGCGCAGGCCTGTCCCGCAAGGCGATCATGGAGCAGATCGACGCCTCGCTGACCCGCCTCGGCGCCGACTACGTCGACCTGTACCAGATCCATCGCTTCGATCCCGACACCCCGGTCGAGGAGACGATGGAGGCGTTGCACGACGTCGTCAAGGCGGGCAAGGTCCGGTACCTCGGAGCCTCGTCGATGTGGGCCTGGCAGTTCGCCAAGCTGCAGCACACCGCCGAACTGCACGGCTGGACGAAGTTCGTCTCGATGCAGAACCAGTACAGCCTGATGCAGCGCGAGGAAGAGCGCGAGATGTTCGGCCTGCTCGCCGACCAGGGGGTCGGCTCGATCCCGTGGAGCCCGCTCGCCAAGGGCCGGCTGGCTCGCCCGTGGGGCACCCAGACCACCCGGGCGAGCAACGACCCGGTCGCCGACCGGTTCTTCAGCGCCGACGACCAGCCGATCGCGGACGCCGTACAGCAGGTCGCCGAGGCACGCGGCGTCCCGATGGCCCAGGTCGCACTCGCCTGGGTGCTGAGCAACCCTGGCGTCACCGCTCCCATCGTGGGAGCCACCAAAGAACTCCACCTGGCCGACGCCGCCGCGGCGGTCGACCTGACGCTCACCGATGACGAACTCCGCGCTCTCGAGAGCGTCTACACCCCACGCCAACCCACCGGCTACTGAAGGATTTCCATGCGAGCCACTTACCTGTACGGCGCCGGCGATGTCCGCGTCATCGAGGTCCCCGACCCGATCATCAAGGAGCCCACCGACGCGATCGTGCGCGTGGTCCGGGCCTGCGTCTGCGGCTCCGACCTGCACCCGTACCACTCCCTGGCCGCCACTCCCGACGGCAACTCCATGGGCCACGAGTTCGTCGGCGTGGTCGAGGACATCGGCACTGACGTGTCCACCATCAAGCGCGGCGACTTCGTGATCGCGCCGTTCGCCTGGTCCGACGGCACCTGCGACTTCTGCCGCGAGGGCCTGCAGACCTCGTGTCGACACGGCGGCTTCTGGAACGCCGGTGACGTCGGCGGTGGCCAGGCAGAGGCCGTACGGGTCCCGCTCGCTGACGGCACGCTTGTCGCAGTAGCGGTCGAGGAGAGCTCACCGCTCATCCCGTCCTTGCTGACTCTGTCCGACGTCTACGGCACTGGGTACCACGCCGCGATCAAGGCCAACGTCGGCCCGCGCACCAGCGTCACCGTGATCGGCGACGGAGCCGTCGGCCTGATGGCGGTCCTGTCCGCCAAACGCCTCGGCGCCGACCAGATCATCCTGATGGGCCGCCACAAGGCCCGTACCGACTTGGGCCGCGAGTACGGCGCCACCGACGTCGTGGCCGACCGCGGCGACGAAGGAATCGCGCAGGTGCGAGACCTCACGGGTGGCGACGGCACTCACGTAGTACTCGAAGCAGTCGGGCACCGTCCCGCGTACGACCAGGCGATCGGCATCGTCCGGGCCGGCGGCGTCATCAGCCGCGTCGGCGTACCGCAGTACTCCGACGCGCCGATCGGCTTCCCCAGCCTCTTCGGCCCCAACATCACCCTCACCGGCGGCCCCGCACCCGCCCGCGCCTACATCGAAACCCTGCTACCCGACGTCCTCGCCGGCCACGTCGACCCCGGCAAGGTCTTCGACAGCGAGGTAGCCCTCGCCGACGTCGCCGAGGCCTACCGCGCGATGGACAACCGCACCACACTCAAGGTCCTGGTCAAGCCGTAGGGCTTCAGGGACGCTGCTAACACGAGACCTCGACGAAAAGCAGGGATCTGTGCTGGTCGTCCTTGAACTCCCCCACCTCGAAGTCGGTGAAGTCACCCACCTCGCGGGACAGCGTGCCGTCCAGGTAAGGGCGGATCATCGCCGCAAACCTGGCCCGATCCTCAACTGCGACGTCACGGATCTCGTCCTGATAGGCACGCAGGACGCGGACGTGCGGGTCGCGGAAAAGTCGTTCGATCCGCTTCCAGGGCAGCTCTCCGCCGCGCAGCTCCCACCGGATGTCGGCCTCATCGACGTACTCGCCATCTTCGATCGGTTGGCACCAGACGATCGGCGGGCCTGCTGGACCCGAGGTCGCGGCGGTTACCTCTTCGACGATGTCGGCGAAGGTCTCGCTGCGTTCGGCCTTCCGCTTGCGTCCCATCCAGTCATCATCACCCGGTCGGACCGCTGTCGCGTAAGGAATAAATCATGCTCTGCAGGATTCCGAAGGCGGCTGTCTGTTCGGTCTCGGTCAGGCCGGACAGCATTCTGATCTCGATGGAGCGGACCGCGACGGTCGCCTTCGCGAGGCTGGCTCGGCCGCGTGGGGTGAGTCGGGTGGGAAGAACCTTGCCGACGGGTGCCTCCGCGGGTCTGGTCACGTAGCCGTCTCGTTCGAGGTTCTGGAGCAGGACGTTCATCGACTGCCGGGTCACGAATGCGCCCCGGGCGAGCTCGGAGTTCGACAGGCCCGGGCGTTGGGACAGCAGCTCTAGGCACGAGTAGTGCGTCACGGTCATCCCGAGCGGGCGCAGTACCTCCTCCATCGCAGCGCGCAGGGCGCTCGACGCCTCTTTCAGGAGGTAGCCCAGTGAGGTCTGCAGGTGGACGCCGTCTTGACTCATGTCAGTATTCTGACATAACTTGGTCTGTGTCAGCTAACTGACACAACAAGAAGGAGCACATTATGCCTGTCACCGGACCTGACTTCATCTCGCTGCAAGCGACCGATCTCGATGCTTCGCAGGCGTTCTACGAGCAGTACCTCGGCCTGGTCCGCTCGCCGGCCGGGCCGCCGCACGCGGTTGTCTTCGAGACGAAGCCGATCGCTTTCGCACTCCGCGATGTGGTTCCCGGCACGGATCTGGCGTCGGTCGCTCAGCCGGGGATCGGCGCGGCGATCTGGCTGCACGCCACGGATGTGCAGGCGATTCACGACGCGCTTGTTGCCGATGGGCACACGATCGTGTCGGCGCCGATCGACGGGCCGTTCGGGCGGACGTTCACTTTCGCCGACCCCGATGGGTATCAGGTCACGCTTCACGACCGCGGCTGATTCAGGAGCCGGCAGTCACCGGTGGCAACTCAATCTGAAAAGCACAACCGCCATCGACGTTGGCCACAGCAATGTTCCCATCGTGCGACTCGACCACCCCACGCGCGATCGCCAGCCCCAGCCCACCGCCCGTGCTGTTCGACGCCGGGTCGCGCTGCTCGTCGCCGCGCCAGCCGATGTCGAACACGCGCGCCAGATCGTTGTCGGGGATTCCGCCGCACCCATCGGTGACAGCCAGCCGCACCCGCCCGTCGTCCTCACGATCGACAGACAGCTTCACCTCGCCACCACGTTCGGTATGACGAATAGCGTTCCCCACCAAGTTGGAAACAGCGCGCGTCAACTCATCCGCATCCCCGTGCACCGCCAGCCGATCGTCATCAGCAGGCGTGGAGACACTCAGCCCAACCCCCTCCGACCGAGCATGCTCACAGCTCTCCCCCACCACGTCCTCGGCCAACTCCCGCAAACTCACAGCAGACCGCCGACGTGGCGGCGCAGCCGACAACCGCGACAGCTCGAACAAATCGTCAACCAGCCCGGTCATCCGATCGACCGTCGTCCGCATCTGCCGCAGCGCCCCCGGCACATCGTCAATGACGCCGTCCTCCAGCCCCTCCGACACGGCCCGCAACCCAGCGAGCGGAGTACGGAGGTCATGGGACATGAAGGCAACAAGCTCCCGCCGACTGGCCTCCAACGCACGTTCCCGATCCCGCGAGGCAGCCAGCCGCTGACGAGTCATTTCCAACTCGTCAGTGATGGCCGACAGCTCGGCCGGCACGTCAGAGTTCCCAGCCACCGGCTCGTACGACGTACCAAGATGCCGCAACCGCCGCCCGACATCACGCGACCCAGCGCTCACCCAGTGCCCGAGCAGCACCGACATCGCCAGCCCGAGCAGCCCGGAGAACGCCAGCGTCCACAGCACCACGAGCGAGTCGTGGCCCGAGATGAACATCGCCTGCACGCTCTGCGTCACGGCGGCCAGCGCAGCGAGCATCGGCACCAGCCCGGCCACGATGATCGTCAGCCGCAACGACTTCCGCCGGAATCGCCACAGCACCGCGCTGCCCGCCACGCCGACCACCAGCGTCCACCCGGCGGTGAGCGCGAAGATCGTCATCTGGTCGCGGTTCATTCGGCCTCACCAGCGAACCGGTAGCCCGTCCGCGGCACGGTCAGCACCAGTTGCGGGTCCGACGGATCGACCTCGATCTTCTCGCGCAGCCGCCGCACGTGCACGGTGACGGTCGACGAGTCGCCGAAGTCCCAGCCCCACACCCGCCGCAGCAACTCGGCCTTCGTGTACGCCTTGCCCGGATGCGCCACCAGGTACGCCAGCAGGTCGAACTCCCGATGCGTCAGCGACAGCTCAGCACCGTTCAGCGTCGCGGTCCGCGCGGCCGTGTCCACCGTGACCGGCCCGGCGCTCAGCTTGGTCGGCGTGAGATCCAGCCCGGCCAGGCGCTCCTCGCGCCGCAGCATCGCCTGCACCCGGAGCGTCAGCTCGCGCGGACTGAACGGCTTGACCACATAATCGTCCGCGCCGAACTCCAGCCCGACCAGGCGATCCTCTTCCTCGCCTCGCGCCGACAACATGATCACCGCCGCGCCGTCGTCGGCGGCGCGCATCCGGCGCAGTACGTCCAGACCGGACAGCCCAGGCAGCATCACGTCCAGTACGACGACCGACGGCTTCCACTGCTGCCACACCTCGACCGCCATCACCCCGTCGGCGACGACACGGGCGTCGTACCCGGCCTTGGTCAGGTACGCCGAAACGACGTTCGACACGGTCGGGTCGTCGTCCACCACGAGCACACGAGTAGCCACTGGTCGAGCGTAGATCCTCTGTCCGGCCGAAAGCGCGACCTGACGCCGTCCGGGGTGGGACGTAAGCGAGCGGTATCCACTCAAAGCCCCAGAATCCCGCCGATCCTCCCTACGGTCGAAGAGTGCCCCCAGTAGACGCCGAAGTCGATCTCGTCCTCCCCTGCCTCAACGAGGCCGCCGCCCTGCCCTGGGTGCTCACCCGGCTCCCGGACGGCGTACGGGCCGTTGTGGTGGACAACGGCTCCACCGACGGCTCAGCCGAGATCGCTGCGGGCCTTGGAGCACTAGTGGTGCCCTGCGAGCTCCGCGGGTACGGCGCTGCCTGCCACGCCGGCCTGGAAGCCAGCACTGCGCCAGTGGTCGCCTTCCTGGACGCAGACGCCTCCCTGGACCCCCGGCAGCTCGTACGCGTGACTGCACCGGTACTGGCCGGCCAGATGGACCTCATGCTCGGCAGGCGTCGACCGGTGTCGCGCAACGTCTGGCCCTGGCACCTGCGGCTCGCCAATGCCGAGTTGTCGCGACGCGTCAGGCGACGTACCGGAGTACAGCTGCGTGATCTAGGCCCGATGCGAGCAGCCAGGCGAGATGCCCTCCTCAACCTGGATCTCCACGACCGCAGATCCGGCTACCCGCTGGAGACGGTGGTGAAGGCGGCGGACGCAGGCTGGCGGATCGCAGAGGTCGACGTGGACTACCTGCCGCGATCCGGCCGCTCCAAGGTCACCGGTACGCCGCTGGGCGCCGCGCGGGCCGTGCTGGACATGTCGAAGGTGTTGTCGGCATGACCGCCGGCACCCTGATCGTGATCGCCAAGGAACCGATCCCTGGACGCGTGAAGACCCGCCTGCAGACGGAATTCACCCCAGCCGAGGCAGCGGCGCTCGCCCGCGCCTCACTCGCCGATACGCTCGCAGCCGTCCAAGCCACGCCCGTAGGCCGACACGTGCTCGCACTGGACGGACAGCCCGGCCCCTGGATGCCCGCCGGCTTCCAGATAGTCGACCAGCGCGGTGATGGGCTGGCAGAGCGGCTCGCCAACGCCTTCGAGGACGCGTACTCCGGTACGCCGATGCTGCTGGTCGGCATGGACACTCCCCAGCTCACCCCGGCGCTACTAGGCACCGACTGGGCCGGGCACGACGCAGTACTCGGGTTGACCGAGGACGGCGGCTACTGGTGTCTCGGGCTGCGGAATCCGGATCGGCGAGCGCTGGTCGGCGTACCGATGTCCACTGATCACACCGGCGCCGATCAGCTGGCACGACTGCGGCTGCTCGGCTACAAGGTGTTGCTGCTGCCCATGCTCCGGGACATGGACACCCCTGAGGACGCGGCGACAATCGCAGCGCTCTTTCCCGCCTTGCGGGTCTCGCGGCTGCATCAAAGGCTGCAGTACTCGGCGGCTCCGGGGCTGCTGTTCGAGAAGGCGCTGGGCGGCGCCCAAGTGGTTGCCACCGGCATCGATGGGCGGCGGGTGCCGTCGTTGTGCGAGGTCGACCGCTGGCAGGCGCCCGCCGACGAGGTCGATCGGCTGGCGTTGAGCCGCTGCGAGGGACCGGTGCTCGACATCGGCTGCGGGCCTGGCCGGATCGTCACCGCGCTGGCGGAACGCGGCATCCCCGCGCTCGGCGTCGACATCTCACCCGAGGCTGTTCTCCTGACCACCAACCGAGGTGCGCCGGCTCTCAGACGGCCCGTCCAGGAGCCGCTGCCAGGCGAGGGGCGCTGGGGCAGCGTCCTCCTGATGGACGGCAACATCGGCATCGGCGGCGCCCCCGAGCTCCTCCTCCGCCGCTGCGCCGAACTCGTTCGTCCCGACGGACTGGTTCTGGTCGAGGTCGACCCGGACGACAGCCTCGACGACACCGCGCCGATCGTCCTGCACGCCGGTGGCCGCCGCTCCAGGCCATTGCCCTGGGCAAGAGTCGGGACGCACGCAGTACTGCGGCACGCCCTGGCCGCCGACCTCCTCGCCACCGAGGACTGGCGAACCCCGCACCGAGCCTTCCTCACCTTCCGCCGCTCCCCCGCAACCAACACCGCGACCGCCAGTGCCAGCTTGACCGCCACCGCACCGCAGGTTGCCTACCGATGAGGCTCCTCTGGGCCGGAGCAGCAGCAGTCGGCATCTCCACCGCCGTCATCGCCGCCGAGTCCGCCAACTGGTGGTCAAACCTGATCCTGGTAGCGGGCTGCCTGCTGATCGGCAGCCTCGCCTGGCTCCTGATCCGCCGCCCCGCCGGCGCCCACGCAGTACTCGGCGTGGTGGCAGTAGCAGCAGCCTGCCAAGTCCCAGGCCTTCTCACCACACCAATCACCAGCACCGACGCCAACCGCTACGTCTGGGACGGCCGCGTACAACTCTCCGGGAGTTCCCCGTACTCTCACGTGCCGCTGGACGACGCTCTGGCACCGCTGAGAGATCCTGTCCTGTTTCCCGGCCTTTCACCCTCAGAACGCTCCGGGGTGAACGGCCCGCCTCGCGTTCCGAGCGATCCCGCCGCCGTTGCTGCGCTCTCCGAAGACGATCCCCGCACCACCATCAACCGCCCCCGAGTGCCGACCATCTACCCACCGGTCGCGCAGGCGTACTTCGCAGCCGTCGCGCTCCTCACCCCGTGGTCAGCAGGCACCTTCGGACTCCAAGTAGCCGCAGCAGCACTCGCCGTGGCCTTGACCGCCCTGCTCGCCAGAGAACTCAAACGCGGCAACCGCGATCCCCGCTGGGCCCTGTTGTGGGGTTGGTCACCGATCGTGGTCCTGGAGGCTGGCAACGCAGCCCACGTCGACGTACTCGCAGCCGTCTTCATCATCGCCGCGATCGCCCTCGCCACCAGACGCCGCCCGATCCTCGCCGGCCTCCTGCTGGGCGCCGCGGCCGCCACCAAACTCCTCCCCCTCCTGCTGCTCCCGGCCTTCACCGCCCTCCGCAGCAAGGACCTCCGTACCCCATTAGTTGCCGTCGGCACCTTCATCGCGAGCTACCTCCCCCACCTCCTCGCGGCAGGCGCCCTGGTGATCGGCTTCCTGCCCGGCTACCTGACCCAGGAAGGCTTCTCCGACGGCAGCTCCCGGTCGGCGATTCTCGCGCTGGTATTGCCTCCTGAGGCTCGCCAGCTCGTCTCCGGACTGCTTGCCGTGAGCCTGGCCGTGCTCGCTCTCCACCGCCACGGCCGCGAGCCGATCGTCGTCACCTGCTGCTGGCTGTACGGCGCCGCGCTGCTGATCACCACCCCCACCTACCCCTGGTACGGACTCCCCCTGATCGCCCTGGCAATCCTGGCCGGCCGCCTCGAGTGGCTCGCCGTACCGCCGGTCGCGTACCTCGCCTACGCCAGCTTCGGACACAGCAGCCGACAAGGCCTGATCTACCTGACCGCCGTTGTCATCGTTGTCATCGCCATCACCCTCCGTCATCGCGCAGTGGCACGCCTCCGGTTTGACGAACTGATCGGGACGACCCAACACTGATCGACGTGAGCCCTCGAATCGCACTGGCGAACTCCGCCGATCATGCCGACCTGCACCCTGAAGAGCTGCCCCTGGTGGCTGCACTGCAGGCCGCCGGCCTCGACCCGGTGACCGAAGTCTGGTCCGACCCGTCGGTCGACTGGTCGGCGTACGACGCGGTGCTGCTGCGCGCGGTCTGGGACTACCACCACCGCTACCTCGAGTTCACCGCCTGGCTCGACCAGCTCGACAAGGCCGGCGTCAAGGTGCTCAACGACTCCGACCTGGTCCGCTGGAACGCCGACAAGCGCTACCTGCTGGAACTGCGCGAGCGCGGTGTCGCGATCGTCCCGTCCCAGGTCGCCGCCGGCGCCTGCCTGCGCGAGGTCGTCGCCGGGCTGGACGGTCAGGAGATCGTGATCAAGCCGACCGTCAGCGCGACGGCGCGGCACACCGTTCGCGGTACGGCGGGCTCCGCCGAGCTCAGCACCGCGATGGACGACCTGCCCGACACCGTGTACCTGGTGCAGCCGTTCCAGCCGGAGATCCAGAGCGAGGGCGAGTGGTCGCTGATCTTCCTCGGCGGCGAGTTCAGCCACGCGGTACTGAAGCGCCCGGCAGCTGGTGACTTCCGGGTGCAGAACGACTTCGGCGGCACCTCCGAACTGCTCGACCCGCCCGCCGTCGTACTCGATGGCTCGCTCGAGGCGCTGGCAGCGGCCAACACCCGTCGCGCTCCCGTCTACGCCCGCGTCGACGGCATCGTCAGCAACGGCCGCTACCTGCTGATGGAGCTCGAACTGATCGAGCCCTACCTGTTCCTGCCGCTGGCCGCCGACTCGGCCACCCGCTTCGCCACCGCCGTCGCCACCCGGGTGCACCAGGTGCCGGTGAAGGCATAGTGCAGTAATTCAGTGGACTAACTCTCAAATAGTAAGACGCGCCCCGGAGCGGGGTCTTGTCGACATAGCGTTCGGGTTATGAGGCCGACCCTGACAGTGATCGCAGACCCCGCGGACCGCTGGATGACCAAGGCAGCCTGTGTCGGACAAGCATCCTTGTACGACGAGTCTGCGACCCATTGGGAACAGCGCAAGGCGCGTGAGCTCTGCTTGACCAGTTGCCCCGTCATCGACCAGTGCCACGAGTGGGCGCGCCGGGAGAAGTTCACCGGCACCGCCGCCGGCCAGCGGCTCCTCTACGGCCGCCGCCGCGGCCACCCGGAGTCAGCCGCCAGCTAGCACGGCGTACTGCGCGGCTCAGCTCTTGTCTTCGCGCATTCCCAGCAGCAGCGTGACCTCGACTGTCTCGTCGTACGGCGCGTGGCCCTCCAGCGCGCGCCCGACCTGCTTGGCGAAGTACGAGCGCTGGTCGAGCGGCGGCAGCAGGTTCACCGGCAAGGCGGAGTAGACGCCGCCGATGATGCGGTCGAGGTCGAGTACGTCGGTGTAGCCGAACCGGCTCTGCTTCACGGTGAAACCTGCGGCGGCGAGGCTCTCGGCGTACCGGGTGCGGCTGTCTTCGTCCGTGCCGCAGGTCGCGGTGACCTCGGAGTCGAGCCATAACTCCAGGTGCCGCCGCAGCGCGCGCGACCAGTCGCTGTCCTGCAGCCACAGCGGCGTGCCGTTGGTGACGACGGCTACACCGCCGCCGGGCCGCAGCAATGGGTACAGCTCGTGGAACAGCGTGTCGTGGTCCATCCAGTGCAGCGCCTGGCCGATCGTGACCGCGCCGAGGCTCGTCTTGCCGAGCAGCGTGCCGAGCATCGGTACGTCCGTGTCGGCGCCGACCATCCAGCTGAGGTTGCTCCGGCCGGTCGCGACCCGGCGGGCCTCGGCGAGCATGTCGGGCTCCGGATCCATCCCGATCACGGCGCGGACCCGCTCGGCGAGCGGCAGCGCGAGCTGGCCCGTGCCGCAGCCCAGATCGACAACGACGTCGTCCCGGGTCAGCTCGAAGGCGTCGACCAGCCCGTCGATCACCTCGGCCGGGTACCCGCGCCGATAGCGCTGGTAGAAGCCGGCCACCTCGCCTCCGAAGCCCAAGTCCACCACTCCACTGTGTCAGCCCACCGTCTGGAACGTCAGACGAACGCGACCGTCATCCGGTTTCCCGCGGTCGCTACTGTCTGGTTCATGCCGAGTCTCGAGGACATTCGCCGCGCCGCCGCCGGGCTCCGGGGGCGGATCCATCGCACCCCGATGATCGAGTCGTCGGCGCTCGACGAGCAGTTCGGCGGGCGGCTGACGCTCAAGGCGGAGCTGTTCCAGAAGACCGGGAGCTTCAAGGTCCGCGGCCTGCTCACCAAGACGCTCAAGCTGACCGCCGAGGAGCGTGCGCGCGGGGTCGTGACCGTCTCGGCGGGCAACGCGGCCGGAGCCCTCGCCTGGGCGGCGCGCGATGCCGGCGTGCCGGCGACCGTGGTGATGGCGAAGACCGCAGTACCGGCCAAGATCGCGGCGGCTCGTGCGTACGGCGCTCAGGTGGAGCTGGTCGAGGGCGATCTGATCGGGGCGTACGAGTCGATCCGGGACGAGCGGAAGCTGACCGGGGTGCATCCGTTCGACGATCTCGACGTGATCACCGGGCATGGCAGTCTCGGGCTGGAGTTGCTCGAAGATCGACCGGACCTCGACACGGTGCTCGTGCCGGTCGGGGGTGGCGGGCTGATCTCGGGGGTCGCGCTCGCGGTCAAGCTGCTCAGGCCTGGCATCCGGGTGATCGGGATCGAGCCGGAGACTGCTGACGTAGTCAGTCGCAGTCTGGCGGCTGGTTCGCCGCAGAAGTTGCCGACGGCGCGGAGTGTGGCCGACGGGCTGGCTGCGCCGGTTTGTGGGACGGAGAACTTCGCGATCATCACGCAGTACGTCGATGAGGTGGTGCGGGTGAGCGAGGCCGCGCTGATCGAGGCGACGAAGCTCGTGATGTCCCGTACCAAGCTCGCGGTGGAGCCTGCGGCGGCGGCGCCGTTCGCCGCGTTGCTGGAGGGCAAGGTCGAGCTGAACGGCCTGACTGCCGCCGTAGTCAGCGGCGGCAATCTGGACGTCGGGAAGCTGGCTCTCTGACCGGTACGGCGTAGCCCGCCGTACCGGGTGGAGGCGCGCCGTCCCCGGCTACACGTGTGCTGGATCGAGTCTTCGGGGTGGCAGATCCGAGATGACGCCGTCACCCGGGTCGTTGACCAGGTCGCCCTGCCTGACCGGATCGTTCTCCGGCAGCAGGATGTCGCGGGCGACGACCAGCATCAGCCACAGCGTGCCTGCCATTCGCAGTACGACGGAGAGCCAGTAGATCTTGTCCGGCTCGTCAGGCGCTCCGGGCGCCAGGAACTGGGCCAGGTGCAGCCAGACCATCATCCAGTAGAACGACTCACACGCCTGCCAGATCAGCCAGTCCCGCAGCTTCGGCCGGGCCAGCGCGACCAGCGGCAGCAGCCAGAGCACGTACTGCGGTGAGTACACCTTGTTGACCAGCAGGAACGCGGCGACCACCAGGAACGCCAGTTGCGCGAACCGCGGCGGCCGCGGTGCCATCAGCCCGAGGATGGCGATCGACAGGCAGAGCCCGGCGAAGATCACGATGTTCAGCTGGTTGACGTCGGCGACCTCGTGCTTGGCGAGCTTCAGCACGTACCAGATCGAGCCGTAGTCGCTCTCCCGCTCGTCGTTGAACACCCAGAACGACAGCCACTCGTTCTTGGCCAGCAGGTAGATGGGCGCGTTGACCAGCCCCCAGCTGAACGCGGTGGCCACGACAGCGAGGAACCACTGCCACAGCTTGCGGCCGCGCAGGCAGACGATCAGCAGGGGGCCGAGCAGCAGGAACGGGTAGAACTTGGCGGCCGTACCCAACCCGAGCAGGATGCCGAACCAGATCGGTTTGCCCCGCGACCACGCCCACATCGCGCCCGCCGTCAGGACGACGGCGAACAAGTCCCAGTTGATCGTGGAGGTGAAGGCGAGCACCGGCGCGGCAGCGACGTACAGGGCAACCATCGGCTGCCCACGGGCCCCGCCTGGCAGCTTCGAGACTCCTCGTGCGGTGGCCATCGTGAGGCCGACCAGCAGCAGGGTGCAGAGGAAGAGCAGCGCGACGTTGACCACGAAGAAGACGCCGGCCGTGTCGCGCTTCTGCTCAGCCGTGATGTCCTGCTTCGGGTCACCGGTGATCACCCAGGTGATCTGCGCCGCGACTTCCATGAAGCCACCGGTCAGCACCGGGTACTCCAGCACCGGGTAGTTGCCGGTGTCGAGGAACGGCCGGTTGCCCTCGGCGAAACCGCGCTCCTGGTACAGGTAGCCGATGTCGGAGTAGCACAGCGCCTTGAACGGCCGCCAGCTCTGCCGATCCCAGCCGGCGTCCATACACGGCGCCTTCTGCAGTACTCCGAGCGCGAACGTGATCGTGCACACCGCCAGCGCGATCCGCAACGGCGTCCACCAGGACGAACTGAGCCGGGCAAGCCTGCCGGAGGGACCCCCGAGGCCCACAGTGAGCCCCGCAACCGCCGGTTCGACCTCAGGCCGGCGTGGCTGTGAGTCCTGGGCACGTGGTGGCGTCACGGTGGCCATCGTCTCCTATCCGCTCGACCGCCTGGCAGGCGGCGCCCGCCAGGTTACCCAGGTTGCCCTCCCTAATGCGTCATCCGGTCCGGTACTACGCCCGCGCGTCCTCCGCCGCTCGCTCCTCCGCCGCTCGCTCCTGCGTCGCTCCCAGCTCCGGATGCTCCCACCCACCCTTGGTGCCGCTCCTCCGTCGCGGGCGGGTGCCCGGGTGCGGGCTGTCTTCTACCGTGGGCCGCGCGTACTGCGCCCGCGCACCCGCCGCCGCTCGCTCCTCCGTCGCTCCCAGCTCTGGGCGCTCCCACCCACCCTTGGTGCCGCTCCTACGTCGCGGGTGGGTGCCCGGGTGCGGGCTGTCTTCTACCGCACTACCGCCTCAACGTGTGGACCGCCCCGTCAGCGAGCTGCAGGAACTGCCCAGCCGCGCGGTGATGGTGAGTCGGCACAAACCCCGGGACCTCGTCGACCAGCTTCCCTTCAGTAAGCTCCCACACCGACAAGCCGGCCTCGGCCGAACTGAACAGACTGGTGCCGTCGCTGAAGAAGCGGCCGGCCGGACCTTCGAACGTCAGGACTTCGGCGGGCGACGGCACCTTCCAGCCCTCCTGCAGACCCCGCTGGCTGACGTCGAAGATCCGAGCGCCGGGCCGCATACTGAGGTCGGAGATGCCGACCCCTTCGACGGCCACCCTGACCGAGTCGATCCAGACCATCGGGTGATCCCAGTAGTACTCCCGATCGCACAGCTCGACCCTGGTCGGACCGTCCTCGGATTCCCACACGTTGTTCCCGATCCAGCGTTCGAGATCCCAGACTGCCGGGAACCCGATCGGATGCCAGACCCAGCCGTCATCGAGCACCCAGCGACTGTCGGGGCTCACGTACAAAGCGCCGTGGAAGTAGTCGAGGTCATGTTCCGGCGTCACCTCGCTACCGTCGTACACCCGACTCGGTCGGTCGGTGAGCAGCTTCCCGGTCTGTGGATCGGAGACGTCCAGCCGGTTCCACTCGGTGCGGTGGATGACGACGTCCCGCCCGTGGCTCCGCCCGAAGGCCAGCGAGAACGGCACTGTCTCGAGATCGTTGTGCTCATTCTCCAGCACCATCGTGACCTCGCCCGCCCGCAGATCGAGCACCTCGCCGAAGTGGCCGTAGTCGTTGACCACCGCCGCGAACGCGCCGTTGCCAGACGCATGGAGATGCCTGCGAAGCTCCTTGTCAGGCCAAGGGTCGTGATCGGGCTCCGGCGCAACGGTGGTGATCCCGACCAGCTCGTGTTCGCCGGTACCGAGGTCCCATCGGCTGATCCTGCCGTCCTCCGCCAGCACCAGCCACACGGGCCGGCCACGATCTTCCACCGGCGCGAGATCGACAACCACGCCTAGATCGCTTGGTACCAACAGCTCCTGGACGCCGTCACCGGGCATGGTTCTCCTCTACTGGATCATCCGCGGCCTTCACCCACCGCAGTACCAGGATGACTGCCGAGAGGGCGAAGCCGGCGTCGCGACCAGCCTTCCGCAGCTCAGCCGCCGCCGTGACGAAGCAAGAACTCCGTCTCTGGGTCCCGACCCAGAGTGGGGTCAGCAGGCGCATCAGGGTCGTGAGTAGCGATGGTGTCCTCGAGCCTCACCGCGGCCGGCAGGTGCTTGTACTTCTCGGCCGCCGGCTCTTCCTGCTTGGCGGGCATGGGATCGGTCATCGGCGCTCCTCCGGAGAGAACAAGTCTGGTGGCAGATAGACGCTCCGCAGCGCGACTTTGTTCCGGAGTGGAACGGCGAGGCGGCGCTGATACAGGGATCAAGACACCGCCTCGCCGGGTTCGTAGGAGACCGCGTCAAGGGTCGTGAGGACCTTGGCTCCCGTCGCGGCCTCGAAGTTGTCCTTGATGTGGGTAGGAGCGCCGAGGACGGCGAGGTGTAGCAGGCTGGGAAGAAGAACGACCTCGACCTTGTCGAGGACGACCGCCCGGATGAACCGCTCGAAAGCGGCAGGAGCCGTCTCGATGTCCTCGACGAACACGGCAGCGAGTTCGAGACCGGTCGCCTCGGCAAAGTACGCAAGACGTTCCTCGGCGCGACTCAACTCCGAGTCGACCATCAGGAGGTGCTTTCGCAAGTATGCGTACGCCCGCTGACGCTCGGCTTTCGGCTCACCATCGGGACTCATGTGTTCGACCGTATTGAGGGCGTACACCTGGCTGCTATCGAGTTGCGGCAGGTTGCTAACTCACTTCGTCGATCACGTTGAGGATCAGCCGGCGCGCGTCATGGCCGTAAACGGCCGATCCTCGAAGGTGGTCGAACATTCTGACGTACAAGTCGATCTCCTGAGGTTGCGAGACCTCGATGCTCGCGGTCGGCGTCTCCAACTTCACCAGCGTGTCGTCGAAGATCCAGAAGCCCGCCGATCCGATGACGTCCCGAGGCGTCATTGCCGGAACGATGCCTAACGCAACATTCGGCAGGCTCATGATCGAAAGCAGACGGTCGAGTTGCCCGCGCAGCACCTCGGCGTCTCCCAGCGTGGTTCGCAGGCAAGCCTCCTCGAGGACGACGGAGAAGGTCTTCGCGCCGTCGTACAGAGCGGACTGCCGGTCCAGTCGGGCAGCGACCGACTGATCGAGATCGTCGCGTGCCACTCCGAGGAAATTGAACCAGAACGGCAGCATCGCCCGGATGTAGCCGGCGGTCTGGAAAAGGCCGGGCATGACATTGTGCTCGTAGATGCGGAACTGGGTGGTGCGCTCATAGAGCGGAACTGGTGAACGCATCAACTGCTTCAAGCCGGTACGAGTCCGATGGCGAAACTCCAGGTACATCGATTCGATCGAGCGCGCCTGAGCGATCAGATCGGCAGCCTCGCCCGGCGCGGAACACTCAGCACACCACGTACGAATGTCGGAGTCGGTGGGCCGCTGGACGCCGTTCTCGATCTTGCTGATTCGCGTGAAATGCCAAGCCGTCGCGGCCGCCAATTGACGAGCGGTCAGACCGGCATCGAGACGCAGCGTCCGAAGGCGCCGGCCGAGAGCTTCCTGCGCCTTCTTTGCGGCGCTATTCGGGCTGGTATTCACGATGCGGCACGGACATCGCCCACACCTGTTCGAAGGCAGTGCGACACCGGTCGACGTCCGCCGGATCGGTGGACAGCGTGAGGGCGTTGTTCAGTCCTGAGCCGGCGTAGTGCATGAAGACGACCGACTCGTCATCGAGCACGTAGAAGTCGTTGCCGGGAATGCAGATGGACGACACCGATCGGCGCGGTACCCAGCGAATGTCCTCACCTGCGTCGACCATCGGCCCGATCAGAGTGTGCGCCCAGCGCTGGTAGTCGCTCAGTGGCTCCGAGACGATCTTGGCCCGGCGTACGGTCCGGCCTTGCTGAACGTGGCCCCGCACTTTGTCGCACCACCCTCGCAGCCAGTCCAGATCGTCCGGCTCGCCTGCTGCCCACTTGGCCATGTGCGGGAGTTCGGTCTCGGTGCCATAGGCGTCCCGAGTTTCAAGGTGCACGGCGCTTCGCTTGATCGACGCGGTCAGCTCTTGGAACTCGCTGTAGGTGACTTCCTGCACGATCCTCCTACGCGGTGAAGAACGGGATCATTCGGTCGGGAATCTCGACGACCGTCTCGCCCTCGGGCACGTTGAGCGCGCTCAGTGCGTCGGGATCGGTGACTACCCAACCTTGTACGACCCAACTGCCGCGGTCGGTCTTGTAGAGGGTCGGCGAGTTGTCGGGAATCGACTCGGGATCACCGGCGACGAGCGTGAGACGCATGGAGACCTCCTGCTAGGTGATTACGTTCTGTTGCTCATGATCACCCTCTGCTTGCAGCATGGTTGCGGTCAAGAGGTGTTGCGCGATGTTGCGAGCTCAGCTCAGCCGGGGCAGCTTTGCGTGGCGGTTGACGTCCTTGTAGATCAGGTAGCGGAACGGCGTAGGTCCGCCCGCATAGCAAGCCTGCGGGCAGAAAGCTCGTAGCCACAGGAAGTCGCCGGCCTGGACCTCGACCCAGTCCTTGTTCAACAAATACACCGCCTTGCCTTCGAGGATGTAGATGCCGTGTTCCATCACGTGGGTCTCGGGGAACGGGATCACTCCGCCGGGCTCGAAGGTGACGATGTTGACGTGGAAGTCGTGCCGGACGTCGAGGGGGTCGACGAAGCGTTGGGTGCGCCAGCGGCCTTCGGTGCCGGGCATTTCGATGGCTTCAACGTCGGACTCGTGGGTGACGAACGCAGGTGGCGTCTCGATGCCTTCGACCGGCTCGTAGGCCTTGCGGACGAAGTGGAAGGTCGCCACACGGTCGGTGGTGTTGCGGAGCGTCCAGTCGGCGCCGGGTGGGAGGAACGCGTAGCCGCCGGGGGCCAGGTCGTGCTTCTCGCCGCCGACGGTGAGGACCAGGTCGCCGGAGACGACGAACAGCACCGCCTCGGCCCCGGGGTCCGTCTCCGGCTTGTCGCTGCCGCCGCCGGGCGAGACCTCGACGATGTACTGCGAGAACGTCTCGGCGAACCCCGACAGCGGACGCGCGATCACCCACAGCCGGGTGTTCTCCCAGAACGGGAGCTGGCTGGTGACGATGTCGCGCATCGTGCCGCGCGGCAGTACGGCGTACGCCTCGGTGAAGACGGCGCGGTCGGTGGTCAGCTCGGTCTGGGCGGGCAGGCCGCCTTGCGGGGAGTAGTAGGTCATGCGTCGGCTCCTCGGGATAGCAACCGGCCTCGCGGCTCGGTGAAGATGTCGATGGGTCGGCCGCGCAGCCAGGTACTGCGGACCACTCCGGTCAGCGAGCGTCCGGCGTACGGCGTGATGTTGTTCTTGTGGTGCAGCGCGTCGGCGTCCACGACGAACTGCTCGTCGGGCGCCAGGACGGAGAAGTCGGCGTCGAAGCCGATCGCGATGCTGCCCTTGTGCGGCAGCCCAACTTGAGCGGCCGGCGCCTGGCACATCCAGCGAGCGACGTCGACCAGGGTGAAGCCACGCTCGCGTGCCCCGGTCCACACTGCCGACAAGCCGACCTGCAGCGAGGCGATCCCGCCCCAGGCCGCGCCGAAGTCTCCAGTGTCGAGCAGCTTGAGATCCGCGGTCGACGGCGAATGATCCGACACCACCAGATCGATCACGCCGTCTCGCAAGCCTTCCCAGAGCAGCTCCTGGTTGGCGGCCTCGCGGATCGGCGGGCAACACTTGTACTGCGTACCGCCGTCCGGAATCTCCTCGGCCGCAAACGTCAGGTAATGCGGGCAGGTCTCCGCACTGATCCGTACTCCGCCCGCGCGCGCCTGCGCCAGCATCGGCAGGACCTCCGCGCTCGACACGTGCAATATGTGCACCCGGCAACCAGTACGCCGGGCCAACTCGATGACCTGGGCAACAGCTGCGTTCTCCGCCTCGCGCGGCCGGGACCCCAGGAATCGCTGGTAGCTCGTCCCGTCCGGCGCCGGCGCATTGTCGATCCGATGCGCGTCCTCGGCATGCACGATCAGCAGCCCGTCGAACGAACTGATCTCGCGCATCGCCGCCTCGACCCCCGCCTGGTCCAGCGGCGGAAACTCGTCGACCCCCGAGTGCAGCAGGAAGCACTTGAAGCCGAACACCCCGGCCTCGTGCAATGGCCGCAACTGGGCGACGTTCTCGGGGATCGCGCCGCCCCAGAACCCGACGTCGACGTACGCCTGGCTGAGCGCGGTCTTGCGCTTGACCTCCAGCGCCGGGACGTCGCAGGTCGGCGGGATGCTGTTGAGCGGCATGTCGACGATCGTGGTGACCCCGCCCGCGGCGGCCGCGCGAGTGGCGCTGGTGAACCCTTCCCAGTCGGTGCGCCCGGGATCGTTGACGTGGACGTGCGAGTCCACCACGCCTGGCATCAGCACTTCGTCGTCGGCCAGTTCAATACCGACCAGGTCTGAGTCGTAGGGCTCGAGAGCCACGATCCGGCCGTCCTTGACCCCCACCACCCCAGGCACCACACCCGCGGTACTGACGATCCGGCGGGCCCGGATGACGAGATCCAGCGCGGTCATACGACGCCCCTCTCCGTTGTGCTCATCGTAGGTCGGCCGCGATCTGTTCACCGAGCGATCGCAGCAACGGGGTCGGATCTGCAATACAGCGCTGTACGTCCGGCTCAAGATCGGTCAGCGCGTACGCCCGGGCGATCCCGGCGGCCTGCAGTTGCTCAGCGTCGAGCGTGTTGGTGCCACAAACAGCTACCACCGGTACGCCGCCTGCCGCGCCGGCCGCAGCAACCCCGGTCACTGCCTTGCCCCGCAGAGTCTGCTCGTCGAGCCTGCCCTCCCCTGTGACGAGAAGGTCAGCTCCCCGCAACTGCTCCCGCAGCCCGGCGAGCTCAAGCACCAGCTCGATCCCCGGCCGCAGCTCCGCGCCGAGCAACGCGAGCGCCGCAAACCCCACTCCCCCAGCAGCCCCCGCTCCCGGCGCATCCCGAAGGTCCCGCACAGGCTCGACGCCCAGGTCCAACGCAGGCTCGACGCCCAGATCCGACCCACGCCGACCGCCCAGCTCGCCCCCAACCGTCCGTGCCACAAGATCAGCCCAGCGCCCCAAAGCCGCGTCAAGCAGCTCAACCTCCACCACCCCGGCCCCCTTCTGCGGCCCATACACAACCGCCGCCCCAGCCGCACCGGTCAGCGGATTGTCCACATCACAAGCAACCACAACCTCCACCCCCGCCAGCCGCTCCCGCAGCCCACCCAATTCCAGCGACTCAGCACCAACCAGCCCAGCACCACCCTCGGCAACCTCATCACCCCGCGAATCCAGCACCCGCGCCCCCAGCGCCCGCACCAACCCGGTACCACCGTCAGTACTCGCGCTCCCACCAACCCCAAGCACCACCCGCCTGCACCCAGCATCGACCGCCGCAGCCACCACCTCACCCACACCCCGCGACGACGCGCTCAGCGGAGCAAACCTCCCACCCGGCAACCGCACCAACCCACAAACATCAGCCAACTCAACAACAGCCGTGTCACCAAGCCGAGCAAACCCGCTCCACACCGGCGCTCCGGTTGGCCCGGAGGCCACCACCGGCACCAACTCGAACCCGGCCGCCACAGCAGCAGCCAGCGTTCCGTCCCCACCATCAGCCACCGGCACCCATTCAACTGTCACGTCCGGCCGGGCCCGCAGTACGCCGTCGCGTACCGCGGCCGCCACCTCCGCACTCCCCAGCGACCCCTTGAACTTGTCCGAGGCAACAACCACCCGCACCATCAAGCGACTGGCTCGAACTCGGTCACCGCGTCGATCTCGGTGCCCATAGCAACATTCGTGACGCGCTCCAGGATCACCTCGACCACCACCGGCACCCGGAACTCGTCCAGCAACCTCTTCGCCTTCTCCAGCGCCGGCAGGATCTCGTCGGGATCGGTCACCCGAACCGCCTTGCAGCCAAGCCCTTCGACAACCTTCACATGATCAACGCCGTACCCATTGAGCTCGGGACTGTTGATGTTCTCGAACGACAACTGCACGCAGTAGTCCATCTCCAACCCACGCTGCGCCTGCCGGATCAGCCCGAGGTAAGAGTTGTTCACCACCACATGGATATACGGAATATTGAACTGCGCTCCCACCGCCAGCTCCTCGATCAAGAACTGGAAGTCATAGTCGCCGGACAGCGCCACGACCAGACCGTCCGGGTCAGCCACAGCAACCCCGAGCGCAGCCGGCACCGTCCACCCCAGCGGCCCAGCCTGACCAGCATTGATCCAATGCCGCGGCCGATACACATGCAACATCTGCGCCGCCTGGATCTGCGACAACCCGATCGTCGACACGTACCGCGTCTCCGGACCGAACGCCCGATTCATCTCCTCGTAGACCCGCTGCGGCTTGATCGGCACCTCGTCGAAGTGCGTCTTCCGCAGCATGGTCGCTCGTCGCTCCGCACACTCCGCGACCCACGCCGACCGGTCGGCCAACTTCCCCGCGGCAGCCCACTCACCGGCAACCTCGACGAACATCTCCAGCGCGGCCCGGGCATCAGACACGATCCCGTACGACGGTGCCAGCACCCGCCCGATCTGCGTCGGCTCGATGTCGACGTGCACGATCGTGCGCCCCTCGGTGTACTTCGCGACCGATCCGGTGTGCCGGTTCGCCCACCGATTCCCGATCCCGAGCACGAAGTCGGACGCCAGCATCGTCGCGTTCCCGTACCGGTGCGAGGTCTGCAGCCCGACCATCCCGGCCATCAACGCATGGTCGTCCGGAATCACACCCCAACCCATCAACGTCGGCACCACCGGCACCCCGACCAATTCGGCGAACTCGACCAGCAAAGCAGCGGCATCCGCATTGATCACCCCACCACCCGCAACGATCAACGGCCGCTCCGCCAAGTTGAGCAGCGCGAGAGCCTTCTCAGCCTGAGCCCGCGTCGCGGCAGGGCGGAGTACCGGCAGTGGCTCGTAGGTGTCGATGTCGAAGTCGATCTCGGCCAGCTGGACATCGATCGGCAGATCGACGAGCACCGGACCGGGCCGCCCCTCCCGCATCACCTGAAACGCCTTCTGGAACGTCCCCGGCACCTGCGCCGCCTCCATCACCGTCACCGTCCACTTGGCCACCGGCTTGGCGATCGCGGCGATGTCGACAGCCTGGAAATCCTCCTTGTGCAGCTTCGCCACCGGCGCCTGGCCGGTGATGCACAGGATCGGGATCGAGTCGGCCGAAGCGGAGTACAGGCCGGTGATCATGTCGGTGCCGGCGGGACCCGACGTACCGACGCAGATCCCGATGTTCCCCGCCGCGGCCCGGGTGTAGCCCTCCGCCATGTGCGAGGCGGCCTCGACGTGGCGGGCCAGCACGTGCTTGATCCCACCGTGCTTCTTCATCGCGCTGTAGAAGGGATTGATCGCGGCCCCCGGCAACCCGAAGGCCTGCGTCGCCCCTTCCTTCTCCAGAATCAGTACTGCGGCGTCAACCGCGCGCATGCGGGCCATCAGACCGTCGCCTTTCCGGAGAGCCGCTCCACACCGCGGAGCAGAGCAGAGTGGTCGAGCCCGCCATCACCGTTCGCCCGCGCCGAGGCCACCAGCTGAGCGACCAGCGCCCCGAGCGGTACGACGACGCCCGCCTCGCGAGCGGCAGCGGTGACGATGCCCATGTCCTTGTGGTGCAGATCGATCCGGAAACCAGGCTCGAAGGACCGCGACAGCATGTTCGCCTTCTTCTGCTGAAGCACCGCCGACCCGGCCAGCCCGCCGCCGAGCACCTCCAGCGCGGCCGCGGTGTCGACGCCGTACGCCTCCAGGAAGACCAGCGCTTCGGCTACCGCCTGGATGTTCGCGGCAACGATCAACTGGTTAGCCGCCTTGACGGTCTGACCCGAGCCACTCGGCCCGACGTGCACCACAGTCTTGCCGACGGCATCGAACACCGGCTTGGCGATGGCGAAGTCGTCCGCCTCCCCGCCGACCATGATCGACAGCGCGGCGTTCTTCGCACCGGCCTCACCACCGGAGACCGGCGCGTCGAGCATCCGGAAGCCGATCGCCCGCGCCTGCTCGGCGAGCTGCTGGGTGACATCGGGCCGGATGCTCGAGAAATCGATGATCAGCGTGCCGGTCTCGGCCAGCTGGAAGACCCCGTCGTCGGCACTGAGCACCTGCTGCACGTCCGGCGAATCGGGCACCATCACGCAGATCACGTCGGCACCCTTGACCGCATCGGCCAGCGAGCTCGCACCCCGGCCACCTGCCTCGGCCAGCGCCGCGTAGCGCTCGGGATTGTGATCGAAGCCCGCGACGGCGTGACCGGCGTTGGCGAGGTGGACGGCCATCGGGTTGCCCATGATGCCGAGGCCGATGAAGGCGATGTTGGTCATCTCTGTCTCCTAGGAAGTAGGCAGGCCGCGACGCTCGCGCGGCAGCCAGCCGAAGCTGTCGTTGGTGGTGGTGGACGGCTTGTACTCCAGCGCGACCCAGCCGGCGTAGCCGTTGCTTTCGAGCGCGGCGAGCTGCCGATCGAGCGGGAGCGTGCCGGTACCGGGCTCGTTCCGGCCGGGTGCGTCGGCGATCTGCACATGCGCGATCCGGTCGGTGTGCTCGGCGATCACCCGATCGACGTCGTCGCCGTTGACCGCGAGGTGGTAGAGATCGGCGAGCAACCCGAGATTCGGCACCTGGACCCGGTCGATGACGGCCAGTACGTCGGCAGCGGTCCGCAGCGGATACCGCTCGGCTCCACTCACCGGCTCCAGCAGCACCGTCGCATCAATTCGAGCAGCAGCGCGAGCCGCCAGCCCGAGATTCTCGACCGCCAGCTCGTCCGAAGCGTCTTCGTCCCGGTTGCCGTACAGCGCATTGAACGCCCGGCATCCAAGCCGCTCACCGATACCGATCGTGGCCTCGACGTTGTCCCGGAACTCACCGGCCCGCTTCGGTGACGACACCACCCCGCGATCCCCCGCCGGCATGTCCCCGGCGAAGAAGTTGAGCCCGACCAGCTGCACACCGGCGTCCTGAACAGCGCTCACGAACGCCTCGGCCTCGCGATCGGACGGCACCGCCGCAGCGAACGGCCACCAGAACTCGACCGCCTCGAAACCCGCCTCCCGGACCGCCGCCGGGCGCTCCAGCAGCGGCAGCTCGGTGAACAGGATCGAGCAGTTCACGGCGTGGCGCAGCGCGTGGCTCATGAAATCCTTCTCTCGTAATTCCGCATTGTGGAAACTTGCTTCTGCTATGCAGAAATGACCATAGGATGCTCTCCAGGAAGCCGTCAAGCGCTGACCGCAAAGCCCGAACGGGCCCGGCCGGCGCCCTGCCGGCTGCTTCGCGCGCGCGGGCTCGCGTTGTACGTTCCTCCAAGGACCAGTCGGATCCCCGCACCGGCCAGAGGAGGCGCAGATGCTGCTCTCGGAGCTGTTCGAACCCCCGGTACTACGACTCCGCCTGCTGCACGCGGCCCGCGGCGCCTACGACCGTCCGATCGGCCGGCTGATCACCACCGACCTGCTCGAACCGGGCAACTACCTCAACGGCGGCGAACTGGTCCTGACCGGTCTGGTCTGGCGGCGCAGCGCGGCCGACAGCGAGACCTTCGTGGCCTCGGTCGCCGAGCGTGGCGCGACCACGATCCTGGCCGGCGCCGCCCTGCTCAACGGGATCCCCGACGACCTGATCGAGGCCTGCCGCCGCCACCAGGTCACGCTGGTCGAAGTACCGACCGAGGTCGCTTTCGCGGACGTCACGGAGTACGTCGCTGCTGCCGGGTCGGCCGACACCGGCGCCCGGTTGTCCGCGAGTCTGGTTCGTCAACGTCAGCTGCTCTCCGCGATGGCTTCCGGCCGCAGTCTGGACGAGCTCACCGCCCGGATCTCCACCGAGATCGGCCACGACTGCCGCGTCATCACGTCCACCGGGCGGCACGTAGTACCGGGGCCTGGGCCGCTCGACGACGACACCCTGGACGCGATCACCCGGCGGTTCCTGACCGCCGATCGCACACCTGCCGTCGCCGACGCGGCCGGTACGGCGTACAGCCTGTTCCCGATCGGTTCCGGTCTGGGCAATCGGCTCACCGCCTGGCTGCTGGTCGTCGAGGGCGACCACACCCAGTGGTCCCGCGCTCATGTCGAAGCCCTGCAGGAGTTGTGCGCGATCGCTGCCCTCGACCGAGTACGCCGCGACGAGGGCCGCCTCGCGTTACGGCCGCTGGTTGCAGACGCGTTGGCCCTGGTCGAGTCCGGCGGCTCGCAGACCGAGGTCGCCACCCGCCTACGCCAGGCCGGCGTGCACTCCGATCGGCCGATGGCTGTGGCGGTGGCCGAGCTTCGGGACGACGGCCCGCTGGAGATCGCGCTGACGGTCCTCGAGGACGTCGCGCTGACGGTCGGACCGGCCGTGGTCGCCACCGGACGAGACGGACTGCTGGTCGCGTTGCTGCCATCGTCACCCGAGCTGCCGGCCCTTCTCCGTAAGGCGTTCGGCCGCATCTCTCCCGGTCTCGCCAAGGCCCGGCTCGCGGTCGGCATCAGCGGCGAGACCACCGCCGACGCGCTGACCGGCGCACTGGAGGAAGCCCGGTTCGCCCAGCGCGCTGCCCAGGCCGGCAGAGGCCGCGTTTCGGTGGTCACCTCGGACGAGGTCGCCTCCCATGTCCTGCTGCTCGCGACGGTCCCGGACGACGTACGGCGTACCTATGCGCACCGGGTACTCGGGCCCGTCCTCGAGCACGATCGCAAGACCCGAGCTGACCTGATCGCCACCCTGGACGAGTTCCTCACCTGGTCGGGCTCGTGGTCACGCACAGCGGAGTCGCTGCACCTGCACGTGAACACCGTCCGGTACCGGATCGAACGCATCGAGCAACTGACCGGTCGCGATCTGTCGCAGTTCGAGGACCGGGTGGACGTCTTTCTCGCCCTCAAGTCGCTCTGACCCGGCTCTTTTGGAGGATCCTCCAAAACCGGGCGCGCCGAACCGCGCCAAGTTCGGAGGTTCATCGGGTGCACTGGCGCCTCGTCTCGGCCCAAGCTGTCGTGCAGGTCAGATCCGCCGCGACCCCTTGGAAGGTGCCAGATGAAGGCAAAACCGAGCCGCGCCACCCGTCATCCCGTCGACGAGGTGCTGTCGCCTGGACGGCTCGCCGTGTACGGCACCCAGCACGTGCTGGCCTTCTACGCCGGCGCGGTGATCGTCCCGATCCTGCTGGCGAACTCGATCGGGCTGACCACCGAGCAGCTGGTGCACCTGATCAACGCCGACCTGTTCACCTGCGGGATCGCCTCGATCATCCAGTCGGTCGGCTTCTGGAAGGTCGGCGTCCGGCTGCCACTGCTGCAGGGCGTGACGTTCACGGCGGTCTCGCCGATGATCGCGATCGGCCTGGCGGCCGGTGGCGGGACCAGCGGCCTGCTGGTGATCTACGGCGCCGTCCTGGTGGCCGGACTCGCCACCTTCTTCATCGCGCCGTTCTTCAGCCGGCTGATCCGGTTCTTCCCGCCCGTCGTCACCGGCTCGGTGATCACGATCATCGGTCTGGCGCTGCTGCCGGTGGCCGCCGGGGACGCCACCGGCGGGGCCGGGCCGACCTCGGACCCGACCAGCGGCAAGAACCTCGCCTACGCGCTCGGAACGCTCGCCCTGATCGTGCTGATCCAGCGGGTCTTCAAGGGCTTCATGGCCACCGTCGCGGTACTGGTCGGTCTGGTCGTCGGCACCCTGGTCGCCTGGGCCTTCGGCGACGCGCACTTCGGCGCGGTCGGCGACGCGGCCTGGGCCGGGGTCACCACACCCTTCTACTTCGGCTGGCCGAAGTTCTCGATCGCCGCGATCATCTCGATGGTCGTCGTCATGCTGATCACCGCGGTGGAGACCACCGGCGACGTGTTCGCGACCGGCGAGATCGTGCAGAAGCGGATCAGCCGCGACGACATCGCCCGGGCGCTGCGGGCCGACGGCCTGGCCACCACCATCGGCGGCATCTTCAACTCCTTCCCCTACACGTGCTTCGCCGAGAACGTCGGCTTGGTCCGGCTCACCCGGGTGAAGAGCCGCTGGGTGGTGGCGACGGCCGGGGCGATCATGATCCTGCTCGGCCTGGTCCCCAAGGCGGGCGCGATCGTGGCCGGCATCCCGCACCCGGTACTGGGCGGCGCCGCGCTGGCGATGTTCGCCACCGTCGCGGTGGTCGGCTTCCAGACCCTGGCGAAGGTCGACTTCCACGACCACCGCAACGTCGTCATCGTGGCGACCAGCGTCGGCCTGGCGATGTACGTCACCGCCCAGCCACAGGTCGCGCAGGCCGTCCCGGACTGGGCCGAGATCATCTTCGGCAGCGGCATCACCCTCGGCAGCCTGACCGCAATCGGGCTGAACGTGCTCTTCCACCACGTCGGCAAGGACTTCGGCCCCGCGGTCGCCGGGCAGCCGAAGGGCGCCGGCCTGATCCGGCTCGACCAGGTCAACAAGATGACCAAAGCCGAGTTCGTGGAGACCTTCGGCGAGCTGTTCCAGGGCCCGACCTGGATGGTCGAGCGGGCCTGGGAGATGCGGCCGTTCGCCGACACCCACGCGCTGCGGCGGTCGTTCCAGGAGGCTCTCTTCTCCGGCTCGCCCGAGGAGCAGCGCTCGCTGATCGGCTCCTACCCGCAGCTCGGTTCGCAGTTCGTCGCCGACGGCCTCAGCGGCGAGGCGTCGCTGCGCGACCAGGCGACCCGCGGCCTGACCTTCCTGGCCGAGCCCGACCGCGACGAGCTGGCCGCGATCACCGCGGCGTACAAGGAACGGTTCGGCTTCCCGCTGGTGATCTCGGTCCGGGACGCGGAGTCGTTCGACCGGATCGTCGAGCAGGGCCGCGAGCGGCTCGGCAACTGCGAGAACCAGGAGCACGCCGCCGCCCTGCTGGAGATCGCGAAGATCGCCGGCTACCGGTTCGACGACTTCCTCTCCGACGCGAACCCCATCCACAGTGCGAGGACCCGCTGGAGCAGCAAGCCATGACCACGATCAAGGTGAACGGCCAGAGCGCCACCCTCGACGGCGTACCCGTCCACACCACCGTGCTGGACTGGCTCCGCGACCGCGGCCTGACCGGCGCGAAGGAGGGCTGCGCCGAGGGCGAGTGCGGCGCCTGCTCCGTCCTCGTCGCCCGCCCCGGTCTCGAGACCCCGACCGAGTGGACCGCCGTCAACGCGTGCCTGCTGCCGGTCGCCTCCCTCGACGGCCAGGAGATCGTCACCTCCGAGGGGCTCGGCAAGAGCAACGCGCTGCACCCGGTACAGCAGGAGATGGCGGTCCGCGGCGGCTCCCAATGCGGTTTCTGTACTCCGGGCTTCGTCTGCAGCATGGCCGCGGAGTACTACCGCCCCACCCGCACTGCAACCGAAGAACACGAACACGAACATGGTCCGAATGGCTTCGACCTTCATGCGCTGAGCGGCAATCTCTGCCGCTGCACCGGCTACCGCCCGATCCGCGACGCCGCCTACGCCCTCGGCGAGCCGCCCACCGACGACACCCTGGCCGCCCGCCGCTCCACCCCACCCCCTCCCCCGGCGACCACGCAACTGCTTGTCGACGGCAACGAGTTCCTCCGCCCCGCCCGTCTGACCGAAGTACTAGAGGTACTAGCTGAGCGACCAGAAGCACGACTGGTAGCCGGCTCCACCGACGCCGGCGTCGAGGTCAACATCCGCGGCAACCGCCCACCCCTCGTCATCGCCGTGGACCGCCTCGACGAGCTCCGGGAGTTCGACTTCACAGCCACCGAGGTCCGGATCGGCGCCGCTCTCACCCTCACCGAGATCGAACGCCGGCTGGCCGGACGGATCCCCCTCCTCGCCCAACTCTTCCCCCAGTTCGCCTCACGACTGATCCGCAACGGCGCCACCATCGGCGGCAACCTCGGCACCGGCTCCCCCATCGGCGACACCCCGCCCGCACTGCTCGCCCTCGACGCCGCCCTCGTCCTGGCCTCCACCCGCGGCGAGCGGACCATCGCGCTAGCCGACTACTTCACCGGCTACCGCGAGACCCTCAAGGCGCCCGACGAGCTGATCCGCACCATCGTCATCCCGTTGCCCTTGGCACCGATGACCGCCTTCCACAAGATCGCGAAACGCCGCTTCGACGACATCTCCAGCGTTGCTGTCGGCTACAGCGTCGAGGTGATCGACGGCACCGTCCGCGAAGCCCGGATCGGCCTCGGCGGAGTCGCCGCCACCCCACTGCGCGCCCGCGCCACCGAGGACGCGCTGACCGGCCAACCATGGACCGAGCGAACAGTCCGCGAAGCAGCCGCAGTACTGGCGGCCGAGGGCACCCCGATGGACGATCACCGCGCCAGCGCCTCCTACCGCTCAGCGATGCTCGGCCAATCCCTGCTCCGCTTCTACGCCCAACACCTCGCCGCGGAAGGAGTCAGCGCATGAGCCACCTCTCGCAACGTCCCGAGCACGGCTCGGTCGGCCTGCCGTTGCCGCACGAAAGCGCAGCTTTGCACGTCACCGGCGAGGCGCTCTACACCGACGACCTCGTGGTCCGCACCCATGGCATCCTGCACGCCTGGCCCGTCCAGTCACCCCACGCCCACGCGCGAATTGTGGCGCTCCGCGTCAAGCCCGCGTACGACGTACCAGGGGTTGTCCGGGTCCTGACCGCCGAAGACGTGCCGGGGATCAACGACGCCGGAGTCAAACACGACGAGCCGCTGTTCCCGTCCGAAGCGATGTTCCACGGCCACGCGATCTGCTGGGTGCTCGGCGAGACCCTGGAGGCAGCGCGACTCGGCGCCACAGCCGTCGAGGTCGAGTACGACGAACTGCCGTCGCTCATCTCGGTCCGCGAAGCAATTGCCGCAGGCAACTTCCAGGGCACCGGCCGGCATCTGGAGAGCGGCGACGTCGAGGCAGCACTGGCGTCGGCACCTCATGTGTTCCAAGGTGAGTTCGAGTTCGCCGGGCAGGAGCACTTCTACCTGGAGACCCACTCGGCGCTGGCGCTGATCGACGAAGGCGGCCAGATCTTCGTCCAGAGCAGCACCCAGCATCCGTCCGAGACGCAGGAGATCGTCGCGCACGTGCTCGGTGTCGCCAGCCACGCGGTGACCGTGCAGTGCCTGCGGATGGGCGGCGGGTTCGGCGGCAAGGAGATGCAGCCGCACGGCTTCGCCGCGATCGCCGCCCTCGGCGCGACGCTGACCGGGCGGCCGGTGCGGCTGCGGCTCAATCGCACCCAGGACATGACGATGTCGGGCAAGCGGCACGGCTTCCACAGCGAGTGGCGGGTCGGCTTCGACGACGACGGGCACCTGGTCGCGCTCGACGCGACCCTGACCGCCGACGGCGGCTGGAGCCTAGACCTGTCCGAGCCGGTGCTTGCCCGGGCGATGTGCCACATCGACAACGGGTACTCGATTCCCAACGTCCGCGTCGACGGCCGGATCGCCAAGACGAACAAGACCTCTCAGACAGCCTTCCGGGGCTTCGGTGGGCCGCAGGGCATGCTCGTGATCGAGGACCTGCTCGGCCGCTGCGCACCGCTGCTCGGGTACGACGCGATGGAGCTGCGGCGGCGCAATCTCTACCAGCCGCTGGACAGTGCGCCGTACGGGATGCCAGTTCGTCATGCCGAGCGGCTGGAGGCGTGCTGGAGCGAAGTGCTGTCGACCGGCGACATCGCGCAGCGTCAGCTGGACATCGAGCAGTTCAACACGACCCACGTGAACACCAAGCGCGCGGTGGCGATGACGCCGGTGAAGTTCGGGATCTCGTTCAACCTCACCGCCTTCAACCAGGCCGGTGCCCTGGTGCACGTCTACAAGGACGGCTCGGTGCTGATCAACCACGGCGGTACCGAGATGGGCCAGGGGCTGCACACCAAGATGCTGCAGGTCGCGGCCACCACCCTCGGCGTCCCGCTGGCTCGCGTCCGGCTGGCGCCGACCCGGACCGACAAGGTGCCCAACACCTCGGCGACAGCGGCCAGCTCAGGGGCCGACCTCAACGGCGCGGCGATCAAGAACGCCTGCGAGCAGATCCGCGAACGTCTCGAACAAGTTGCCGGCGGCAAACTCGGCATCCCGCCGCAGGACGTCCGCTTCGTCGACGGGACGGTCCACGGCCTGACCTTCGACAGCCCGAGCCTGACCTGGGAGGAGGTCGTCAGCGCCGGCTACTTCCAGCGGGTCCAGCTGTGGGCGGCCGGCTTCTACCGCACCGAGGGACTGCACTGGGACGCCAACGCGATGCGCGGCGAACCCTTCAAGTACTTCGCGTACGGCGTTGCCGCGGCCGAGGTCGAGGTCGACGGCTTCACCGGCGCCTACACGTTGCGGCAGGTCGACATCGTGCACGACGTCGGCGACAGCCTCAGCCCGCTGATCGACATCGGCCAGATCGAGGGTGGTTTCGTCCAGGGCGCCGGCTGGCTGACGCTGGAGGACCTGCGCTGGGACGAGAGCGACGGGCCGAACCGCGGCCGGCTGGCCACGCAGGCGGCCAGCACATACAAGCTGCCGAGCTTCTCCGAGATGCCGGAGGTCTTCAACGTCCGGCTGCTGGAGAAGGCGCATGAGGACGGCGCGATCTACGGCTCGAAGGCGGTCGGCGAGCCGCCGCTGATGCTCGCCTTCTCCGTCCGCGAAGCGCTCCGTCAGGCCGCTGCAGCCTTCGGTCCGGCTGGGACCTCCGTGGATCTCGGCTGCCCAGCCACCCCGGAAGCCGTCTACTGGGCCCTCGAAAGCGCTCGCACCTCCCATCAGCTGAGCGGAGTGTGACGACCGACATGGAATGGATGAGAGCAGTCCAGACCCTCCGCGAACAACGCCGCCCCGGCGTCCTGGTGACCGTGTTCTCCGTCCGCGGCCACTCCCCTCGCGATCCCGGCGCCAAGATGGTCGTCTCGGCCGAGGCTGTTTGGGCAACGGTCGGCGGCGGCAACCTCGAGATGGTCGCCATCGACCACGCCCGCGCCCTGCTGACCGCCGGCACGACCGAGCCCGAAGTACTGGAGTTCGCGCTGTCCGACAAAGCGCCGTACCAGCAAGCAGTCCAATGCTGTGGCGGCGAAGTGAAGCTCCTCCTGGAGCCACTCCCAGTCGTCCCGTCGGTCGCGATCTTCGGCCTCGGCCACGTCGGTCTGGAGCTGGCCCGCATCCTCGCCCGCCACGACATCGAGCTCCATCTGATCGACTCGCGGCCAGACCAACTCGCCCCGACCCGGCTCGCCGTCCTGGCCGACGCCGTCGCGGGAGTGCACGTCCATCACGTACCGGTACTCCCCGAACTGGTGGTCGGTGAGCTGCCCCCGGGCACCCATGCCCTGGTGATGACCCACGACCACGCGGAGGACGCCGCTCTCTGCGACGCAGCCCTGCGCAACGGCCAACTCGCCACGATCGGCCTGATCGGCTCCCGCGCGAAGTGGGCGCGGTTCCGGCACAAACTGGCCGAGGACGGCAACTCGGCCGAGGCGATCGCCACGATCACGACTCCGATCGGGCTGTCCGACCTGCCCGGCAAGGAGCCGGCCGTGATCGCGGTCAGCGTGGCCGCCTGGCTGCTCCAACTGTTCGTTGCCGAGCGCAACTCCGCGCCGGTTCACCGTGAGGCAGAAGCATGACGCTGTTCAGAGGCACGTTCCTCGATACTCCAGACAACCCGTTCACCGGTGGCGCGCTGCGGGTCGCCACCGACGCCGCCCTGCTTGTCGAGGACGGGGTGATCACGGCCCGCGGCGGCTTCTCGGAGCTGCGCAGCGCGCACCCGGCCGAGCGGGTCGTCGACCTGACCGGCGGGTTGGTCCTGCCCGGGTTCGTCGACACGCATGTGCACTTCCCGCAGATCCGCGCGGTCGGCGGGATGGGGATGCCGCTGCTGGAGTGGCTCGACCGCTACGCGCTGCCCGAGGAAGCGCGGATGGCCGACGCGGCGTACGCGTCGAGCGTTGCCGACGAGTTCGTCCGCGGACTCGCGGCAGCCGGTACGACGAGCGCCTTGGTCTTCGGCGCGCACTTCGCCGAAGCGGTGGACACGCTCTTCACCGCGGCCTCGCGGGTCGGTCTGCGGATCACCAGCGGGCTGGTGGTGAGTGACCGGATCATCCGGGCCGACCTGCTCACCACCCCGGAGCGCGCGTACACCGAGTCGCTCGCGCTGGCGTCCCGCTGGCACGGCGTCGGCCGCAACCGGTACGCCGTGACACCACGCTTCTCGCTGTCCTGCACCGACGACCTGCTCGCGACCTGCCGCACCGTGCTCGACGAGATCCCGGGAGCGCTGTTCACCTCGCACCTCAACGAGAACGAGGCGGAGATCGCGACTGTCGCCGAACTGTTCGGCGGCAGCGACTACGTCAGCACGTACGACCGGCACGGGCTGGTGGATCGCCGGAGCGTGCTCGCCCACAACGTGCACCCGACCGACGTCGAGCTGAAGCTGCTCGGCGACTCCGGCGCCACGGTCGCGCACTGCCCGACTAGCAACGCCGTGCTGGGCAGCGGGCTGTTCCCACTCGGCCGGCATCTCGATCACGGCGTCCGAGTGGCACTCGGCTCGGACGTCGGCGCCGGTACGGGCTTCTCGTTGCTGAAGGAAGGGCTGCAGGCCTACTTCTGCCAGCAGCTGATGGGCGACCACGGGCTGGCCCTGAACTCCGCGCACTTGTTGCACTTGGCAACCACAGCCGGAGCCACCGCGCTGGGTCTCGACGAGGTCGGAGACCTGAGCGTCGGCAAACGCTTCGACGCCCAGCTCCTGCGCCCGGCTGACGGTTCTCCGCTCGCGGTCGGTCTGGAGCACGCCGAGGACGCCGAGGACGCGCTGGCCAGAGTCTTCACCCTCGGCACCCCCGCTGATGTCCAAGCCGTGTGGATCGACGGCCAACTCCTGGAGGCGCGATGAATCTCGAGCACTTCAACACCGCTCCCCCCGACGAGCTACGCCCGGTACTCGCCGCTTGCTGCGACGTCCCCAGTTGGGTCGCGGCGATCCTCGCTGCCCGCCCGTACGGCGATCTCGAAACCCTCACCAAGGTCGCCGACGAAGCCGCTCGCGCCCTCACCGACGCCGAGGTCGCCCAAGCGCTCGCCGCCCACCCCCGAATCGGCGACCGCGCCGAAGGCCGAACCACCGAAGCCGCGTGGTCCCGCAAAGAGCAGTCCGGCGTAGGCGACGACCCGGCCACCCGAGCCGCGCTCACCGCCGGCAACCACGCCTACGAAGAGCGCTTCGGCCGCGTCTTCCTGATCTGCGCCACCGGCCTCACCGCCGACCAGATGCTCACCAACCTCCGCGCCCGCCTCACCAACGACCCCGCCACCGAAGCCGCCGTGGTCCACGAAGAGCTCCGCAAAATAGCCCTCCTCCGCCTCACCAAGGTCATCCCATGAGCACCCTCAGCACCCACGTCCTGGACACCGCCCTGGGCCAACCAGCCCAAGGCATCAAAGTCACTCTCAAATCAGTAGTAGATGAACTGGGAAGCGGTGTGACGGATCAGGACGGCCGCATCAAAGAACTGACCAGTGGTCGATTGGAACCAGGCAACTATCAGTTGACCTTTGACACCGCGGGATATGCGGCGGCGACCAACCAAGAGACCTTCTTCCCCGAGGTGACCATCACCTTCACCATCACCGACGAGCGGCACTACCACGTCCCCCTGCTGCTCAGCCCGTTCGCCTTTTCGACCTACAGAGGGAGCTGACCCCGCCATGGCCATTCACCTGGGTCCCAACCAGTACGGCAAGGCCGAGAGCCGCGTCGTCCGCATCTACCGCGACACCCCGCGGCACCAGATCCGCGACCTCAACGTCTCCTCCGCGCTCCGCGGCCGGTTCGAGAACGCGCACACCACCGGCGACCAGTCCGACGTCCTGCCGACCGACAGCCAGAAGAACACCGCCTTCGCGTTCGCCAAGGAGAAGGGCATCGACTCGATCGAGGAGTTCGCCCTGACCCTCGGCGACCACTTCCTGACCGCCTCGGAGGCCGCCGACGGCGCCCGGGTCGAGATCGAGGAGTACGCCTGGGAGCGGATCTCCGTCGACGGCGCCGGCCACGACCACTCCTTCGTCCGCGGCGGCAGCGGCATCCGTACGACGGTCGTCAACGTCGAGGGCCGCGGCGCCGACCGCAGAACCCACGTCGTCTCCGGCATCCGCGACCTCACCCTGCTCAAGTCGACCGGCTCCGAGTTCCACGGCTTCCGCCGGGACAAGTACACCACCCTGCCGGACACCCACGACCGTATCCTCGCGACCTCACTCGTCGCCCGCTGGCGCTACGACCACACCGACGTCGACTGGGACAAGTCGTACGACGAGATCAAGGGCCTGCTGCTCGAGCAGTTCGCCAAGATCCACAGCCTCGCTCTGCAGCAGACCCTGTACGGGATGGGCGAAGCCGTTCTCGAGCGGCACCCCGAGGTCGCCGAGATCAAGTTCTCGGCCCCCAACAAGCACCACTTCCTGGTCGACCTGAGCCCGTTCGAGGTCGAGAACCCGGGCGAGGTCTTCATCGCCGCCGACCGCCCGTACGGCCTGATCGAGGCCAGTGTGGTCCGCGACGACGCGACCGACCCGGGCTCGGCCTGGCACGCCACACCGGGGTTCTGTTGATAGTCATCGACCACGCGACGGTCGTCACCCTCGACCCCGGCCGTCGCGAACTGACCTCCGGCCACGTCGTTGTCGACGGCAACAGAATCGTTGCGGTCGGCCCCGGGCCGGCGCCGGCGTACGACGGAGCGCGGGTGATCGACGGCAGCGGCTGTCTCGTCACCCCCGGCTTCGTCAACACCCACCAGCACCTCTACCAATGGGTGACCCGCGGACTGGCCGTCGATGCGACCCTCTTCGGCTGGCTGAACACCCTCTACCCAATCTGGGCAGGCATCGACGAGGAGTCCGTCCACGTCGCCGCGCAAGGCGCCCTGGCTCAGCTCGCCCGCTCCGGCTGTACAACGGCCGCGGACCACCACTACATCTTCCCGCGCGACGGCGGCGATGTGCTGGCAGCGGAGATCACCGCCGCCTCCAAAATAGGACTGCGATTCCATCCGGCCCGTGGCTCGATGGACCTCGGCAAGAAGGACGGCGGCCTACCGCCCGACTCGGTGGTCGAGGACCGCGACGAGATCCTGACCGCCACCGAGGCCGCGATCGACCGCTGGCACGACCCCTCACCCGACTCGATGCTGCAGCTCGTCGTCGCCCCTTGCTCCCCCTTCAGCGTCACCGCCGACCTGATGCGCGAGGCAGCTGAACTCGCCCGTCGCAAGGGCGTCCGCCTGCACACCCATCTCGCCGAGACCACCGACGAGGCCGACTGGTGCGACGAGAGATTCGGCTGTACTCCGTCGGAGTACGCCGCTGACCTCGGCTGGACCGGCCAGGATGTCTGGTTCGCCCACGGCATCCACTTCGACGACGCCGAGATCAAGCGGCTCGGCGCATCAGCCACCGGCATCGCCCATTGCCCCAGCTCGAACGCCCGGTTGGGCGCAGGCATCGCCCGAGTCGCCGACCTCCGTGCCGCCGGCTGCCCGGTCGGCCTGGGCGTAGACGGTGCCGCCAGCAACGAAGCCGGCAGCCTGCTCGAGGAGCTCCGGCACGCCCTGCTCTTCGCCCGCGCACGCGGCGGCCCGCAGGCACTCGACGTTCGCTCAGCATTGGAGCTAGCGACCCTCGACGGCGCCCGCATCCTCGGTCGAGACAAGGACATCGGCTCCTTGGAGGTGGGCAAACTCGCCGACCTGGCCGTCTGGCGCCTGGACACCCTCGCCCACGCCGGCATCCCCGACCCGGTCGCCGCCCTCGTCCTCGGTTCCCCACCCCCGCTGGAACTCCTGCTGGTCAACGGCCAACCCGTGGTAGA
The DNA here is from genome assembly GCF_040687575.1 of Kribbella sp. NPDC056861. Taxonomy (NCBI): domain Bacteria; kingdom Bacillati; phylum Actinomycetota; class Actinomycetes; order Propionibacteriales; family Kribbellaceae; genus Kribbella; species Kribbella sp. NPDC056861. The sequence goes on from NZ_JBFBNQ010000005.1 coordinate 614,124, forward strand.
ACACGACACCGTCGTCACCATCGACGAACCCGCCCTGGCCCGCCGAGTCGCCAGCACCCAGCACAAGCTCGTCGTCGCAGCAACCTGAGAGGCGCCCCGTGGAAGACGCATTTCTTACCCAGCTCGATCAGCAACTGGCACCAGCGGACGCCGTACTGGCCTCGCTCTACCCAGGCGACCGCGGAGTCCGCCAGCCGATCCACACCGTCTATGTGCCGGGCGATCGTTTCGACGCCGACACGACCGCTGACTGGGCCGCCGAGGCGCAAGCCGCTCTCGACAAGCACGGCGAATCGGCCACTGAGCTGGCTGCGACCTTGGACCTGCCCGCCGACCACGCCGCCGAGGTGCACGACCGGGTCCGCGCCAAGCTGGAGCGCGAGCCGATCGAGGATCTGCGCATCGACTTCGAGGACGGCTACGGCACCCGACCCGACGAGCAGGAGGACGCCGACGCGCTCAACGCGGCGCGTGCGTTGGCGAAACTCGTCCACGCCCGCACGGCACCGCCGTACCACGGCCTGCGGATCAAGTCCCTCGAAGCGCCCAGCCGCCGGCGCGGGATCCGCACCCTCGACCTGTTCGTGGGCGAACTGGCCCGCGCCGAGGCGGTGACCGACGGCTTCGTGATCACCCTCGCCAAGGTCACGTCGGTCGAGCAGATCGAGGCGATGGTGGTGGTGCTCGACGCGATCGAGTGGGAGCACAAGGTCGCTCAGGGCTCCCTGAAGTTCGAGATCCAGGTGGAGACCCCGCAGGCGATCCTCGGAGCCGACGGCACCACCCCGCTGCCGAAGATGATCAGCGCCGGCGCGGGCCGCGTCACCGGACTGCACTACGGCACTTACGACTACTCGGCCTCGCTCGGCATCGCGGCGGCGTACCAGAGCATGGAGCATCCAGTCGCCGACCACGCGAAGAACGTGATGCAACTGGCCGCCGCCGGCACCGGCGTCTTCGTCTGCGACGGCTCCACCAACGTCCTCCCGATCGGCGACCAGGAGCAGGTCCACGCGGCCTGGCAACTCCACAAACGCCTCGTACTCCGCTCCCTCGTGCGTGGCATCTACCAAGGCTGGGACATGCACCCCGCGCAGCTCCCCAGCCGGTACGTCGCCACCTACCTCTTCTACCGCGAAGGCCTCGCCACCGCGGCGGCCCGCCTCCGCGCGTACGTCGAAGGCGGCGACTCCGGCTACCTGGACGAGCCTGCGACAGCAGCCGCCCTGGCCGGCTTCGTCCTCCGTGGCCTCGAGTGCGGCGCGCTCGACACCACCGAGCTCGACCAGCTCATCGGCGTCGACACCGCGGGCCTGGCGAAACTCGCCCGTCGCCCACTGCGGGCCTGAGATCCCAGGCTCTTCCGCCAGCTGACGCTAAACTTCCATCATCCGGAAACTTCAGGAGGGTGGCAGCGTCGTGACGGAAGAGCCTGGTCCCAAGAGCCGCTCCGGCAGCGTGCAGTCCATCGAGCGCGCCTTCGCGCTGCTGGAGATGATGGCCGACGCCGGCGGCATGATGGCGCTGTCCCAGCTGGCCACCGCCTCCGGACTCCCGCTGCCGACGATCCACCGGCTGGTCCGCACGTTGGTCGACCTCGGCTATGTGCGCCAGGAGCCGTCCCGCCAGTACGTGCTCGGCCCCAAGCTGATCCGCCTCGGCGAGACCTCCTCGCAGATGCTGAGCATCTGGGCCCGGCCGCACCTGGCCCGGCTGGTCGACGAGTTCGGCGAATCGGCCAACCTGGCGATGCTCGACGGCGACCAGATCGTCTACCTGGCGCAGGTCCAGTCGCGGCACTCGATGCGGATGTTCACCGAGGTCGGCCGCCGGGTCCTCCCGCACTGCACCGCCGTCGGCAAGGCGATCCTGTCCCGGCTGCCCGAGCCCGAGGTCCGCGAACTCCTCAACCGCACCGGCATGCCCAAGCACACCTCGACGACCATCACCGATCCCGACGAGTTCGCCAAGCAACTCCGGCAGGCCGAGACCAGTGGCTATGCCACCGACGAGGGCGAGCAGGAGCAGGGCGTTCGCTGTGTCGCAGTACCGGTTCCTGATGCGCCGTCCCGGTTGGCCTTGTCGATCTCAGGCCCAGCCGGCCGGATGACGGAAGAGCTTCTGCAGCAGGCGGTTCCGTTCCTCACCCAAGCGGCGAAGGCGTTCTCCGACGATCTCCAGTGAGGTCTACGGCACCCGGGTGAGCCACTCCTCGGTACCGAACTTCGTCTCGACCCGGCGCTGCGCCTCGGCCAGGGTCTCGTCATCGATGGTCGCGGCGGCCAAGCCGTAGCGGTTGGCGAACGTCCCGGCCAGCCGCTTGATCACCTCGGCGCGCTCCAGCCCGGTCTGGCTGCGCAGCGGATCGACCCGCTTGTTGGCGCTCGTGGTGCCCTTGTCGGACAGCTTCTCGCGGCCGATTCGCAGTACCTGCAGCATTTTGGTGGCATCCATGTCGTACGCCATTGTGACGTGGTGCAGCACCGCGCCACCGGCGAACCGCTTCTGCGCGGCGCCCGCGATCTTGCCCGCGGGCGAGGTGATGTCGTTGATCGGCTGGTACGTCGCGGCGATACCGAGCTCGTTCAGCGCACCGACCACCCAGTCGTCGAGGAACGCGTACGAGTCAACGAAGGACAGCCCGGAGACCAGCGACTCAGGCACGTAGAGCGAGTACGTGATGGTGTTGCCGGGCTCGACGAACATCGCCCCGCCACCACTGATCCGCCGGACCACAGTCACGTCGTGCTTGGCAGCACCGTCCCGATCGACCTCATTGGCCAGCGACTGGAAGCTCCCGATGATCACCGCGTTCGAGGCCCACTCCCAGATCCGCAGCGTCGGCGGCCGCTCCCCCGCCCCGACCTGCTCGGCGATCACCTCGTCGAGCGCCATCTGCAGAGCCGGCTCCCGCGGTACGTCGTGCACGAACTCCCAGGCGTGATCCGTCCACGCGGTCGCGCCGGTCAGCGCCCGCCGTACGGCGACCGCGACCGCCTCGGGCGAGAACCCGATCATCTCGACCCCGTCCCCCAGCACGCCCCGCACCCGAGCCGCGAGCTGCGCCACCGGCGCGTCGACGTGCACCCCGGAAAGCGCGCCGTTGATCCGGTCAAGCGCTTCATCCGGTTCGAGGAAAAAGTCGCCACTGATCTGAGCCCGTCGCACCACCTCGTCGACGACGTCGAGATCGGCTACCACCAACTTGCCACCGGGAACCTTGTATTCACCATGCACACCAGTAGCCAACCACTCGGCCCCAACAGATGTTCCGCTGGACCCTCTCAGACGAGATGATCAGCCATGGTCGATCGCTGGAGGTCATTGCCCACCCCCGTGCTCTGCCTGCTCATCTGGCTGGCAGCGACACCTCTCGCCTTCGGCGCCGGCGCGTTTGCGGGGGTCTCCTGGCTGTGGACCGCCGTTACCGCAGTGGTGTTCGGCCTCGCGGTGGCCGTCGCGCTGACCTTCGGCCTCAGGACGAGATGGCGAATCCAGGACAAGGCGCTCGGCGACGCTTCGCCGGCCCTGCGGCGACCGGCGCTCCGCGCTGCCTGGTCCGGTCCGGTCCCGGCCGACCCTGAAATCCGCTCAGCCGCTCTGCGGATCGCCGAGCACCAGCTCCGGCAGGTACGGCGTACGCGGCCCATCATGCTCATCGGTCTGGCTCTGATGCTGGTCAGCGTCGTCGGCAACGCCATCATCGACCCCTGGAAGCTGCTCTTCTCGCTCTGCTACGTCCCGTTGATCGTCGTGTTCGCGATGACGCCGGGCCGCCTCCGCCGGCGGATCGTGCTGCTGTCCGACAACGCGACGGCCGCGGAGGAATCCTCCGCGGCCGTCCCTACAGACTGACGAACTAGTTGTTGATGTCGTCGTCCTGACCATCGAGGCTGTCCAGGCCGTCCTTGGCCTTGTCCACGCCGGAGTCGATCTGGTCGCCGTACTTGCCGCCGGTCTTCTCGTCGACCAGGTCGCCGACCTTGTCGAGACCCTCGCCGATCTTGTCGCCCTGCGAGTCGACCAGGCCCTCGGCCTTGTCCTTGATGTTGTCGAACAGGTTCATTCCCGTTTCCCTTTCGGAGTCGGCCCCGGCCACTCCCTCCGCAGAGCGCCAGTCGTTGCCGATGTCATCGATGCACGTTTCCTACCGGACCACCCACCCCGGCCACAAGTCCTCGCCGCAGTGTTGGCCCAGTGTTCAGACGTGCAGGAAACCCCTCGCATTACCGGATCACCATTGCGCTGAGTGGGCAACCAACTGCACTCTGTGGAAACGCCCTGCCCCTGAGGAGACCGATGAGATTCCGCCCCCGCCCCGTCGTGCTCGCCACGCTGTCCTCGCTCGCCCTGACCGCCGCCGCCGCGAGTGGCGCCGTCGCCGGCCTGGCGCCGGACCAGCCCACCGCCGCCCCGCTCGCCGCTACCCCCGCGGCGACCGACACGGACGGTGACTCGCTGCCCGACACCTGGGAGACCAACGGGTACGACGCCAACGGCGACGGTGTCGTCGACGTCAATCTGCCCGCGATGGGCGCCTCGCCGAACAAGAAGGACCTGTTCGTCGAGATGGACTACATGAGCGGCCGGCTGGCCACCACGGCCGCCTTCGACCGGATCGTGCAGACCTTCGCCAACGCGCCGGTGAGCAACCCCGACGGCAGCACCGGGATCAGGATCCACCTCGACGGTGGCGCGGCCGCCGGCGCGGCGTACAACCTCGGCGGCGGCAACCAGGTGCCCTACGACAGCAACCTGCAGCCCGCCGAGGCGCAGACCGACGCGATCAAGAACGCCAACTTCGCGCCGGCCCGCAAGGCGGTCTTCCACTACATGCTCTGGGCCGACGACTACGACAACACCTGCAGCAGCGGGAACGCCTTCAACATCCCCAACGACACCTTCATCGTGACGATGGGCCCGAAGTGCAACTGGACGGTGACCGAGAACCGGAACGTGGGCACCTTCATCCACGAGCTCGGGCACGACCTCGGCCTGACCCACGGCGGCACCGACCACGTGAACTACAAGCCGAACTACCTCAGCGTGATGAACTACTTCTTCCAGTTCGACGGCGTCCCGCGCACCAGCGGCGCCAGCTGGTTCAGCTACTCGAACTTCGCCCCGCCCGCGCTGACCGAGACCAGCCTGCGCGAGTCGGTCGGCCTGAACTCCAGCACCGCCTCGACCTGGAAGACCAAGTGGAAGTGCCCGGACGGCACCACCCGGACCTCGGGCGCGGCCAACGCGGGCATCGACTGGAACTGTGACGGCGACACCGTCGACACCGCCTCCACCAGCATCAACGGCGACACCAGCAAGACCACCCTGTCGGCTCAGAACAACTGGGCCAACATCAAGTTCGGTGGCGGTGACGTCGGCGGCGGCAGCACCCAGTCCAAGACCCGCACGCCGGCCAGCGAGCTGAAGGAAATGACGCAGCAGGAGTACGACAGCCTCAAGACCACCACGCGCTGACCGCAGTCACCGCCAGTGCGATGACGCCGAGCAGGGCGGCGACGGTGTAGCCGTTGCCGGTAGGAACCAGTTGGCCGACCGGTGTGTGCGCAGCGAGAACGAGTCCCCCGAGGGCACTGCCCAGGGAGAACCCGACGCTGCGCACCACCTGGTTGACCGCCATCGCGCTGGAGGTCTCGTCGGCCGGTGTCACGGCCAGGATCACCGCAGGCATCGCGGCCATGAAGACGCCGACACCGAAACCGAGCAGCGCCATCGCCAGCACCACCTCAAGCAGGTGCCCGCGGGCGGTCGCGAAGAGCAGACAGGCGGCCAGCACCGCGATCGCGCCGCCGCTGAGTAACCTCCGCGCCCCGAACCGCTTGCCGAGCGGCGCGTTGAGCTTGCCCGCCACGAATCCCAGCGCCGAGAACGGCACCAGGATGAGCCCGGCCTCGAAGACCGAGAGACCGAACCCGTAGCCCGCAGTACTCGGGGTCTGCGCGTAGCGGGTGATCAGGGTCAGCAGCAGATACATGCCGATCCCACCCAGGAACATCGTCACGTTGGCTGCCGCCACGGCCCGCAACCGCAACAGCCGTAGGTCGACCAGGGGCGACGACTGCCGCCGCTCCCACGCCACCCAGCAGCCGAGCAACCCGACCGCCAGCACACCGATGCCCAAGGCAACAGCTAGGTGCTGCGTCCACAGCTTGGTCTGACTGACATCGATCAGCAGCGCCGTCACCCCGGCAGCGAGCAGCACGGCGCCCACGACATCGACCTTCGCGCGCCGCTCAGCCGGCGCCGCCGGGATGTGCCGCCACGCGGTGCCCAAAGCAACCAAACTCACCACCAACCCCAGCCCGTACGCCGTACGCAGCCCAGCCACCTGGGTCAGCAACCCGGCCAGCGGATACCCGACCCCGATCCCGATCGTGGAGGCGACCGACACCAGCGCGATCACCCTCGCCGACCGCTCCGCCGGCAGGTGATCCCGGGCAACGCCCATCATCAACGCGGTCAACCCCAGTCCAGCACCTTGCGCCGCCCGCCCGGCCAGCAGAAACGCGAACGGCAACGGCACGACCGTCAGCACACTGCCGGCCGCGACCACGCCCAGCGTCACCAGAATCGCCTCCCGCCGATGCGGACCGGCCCCCAGCCGTCCCAGCACCGGCGTGGCCACCGCACCGGCCAGCAAGGTCACGGTCAGCGTCCACTGCGCTGCCGCCAACGACACGTCCAGGTCGGTCGCCACTCTGGTGATCAGCGGCGAGCCGAGACTTCCGACGGCGGCGACCACGAGCGCGACGAAGACCAAGGCTTTCGCACTGACCATCCTCCACACTTACGCCCGCGTGTTCGCCCCAGTCATCCATTAGTGACCAGCACCTCACCCGCGCGCTGCCAAGTTCCGACAACGCGGACGCCGCGAATTGCGAATTTTGCGAAGACATGGATTCGCTGATCCGTTGTAGTTTGGAGCATGGACAAGGTGTTCGCGGGCAGCCGGCTCAAGCGGCTGCGCCAGGACCGCGCGATGAGCCAGGTCGGCCTGGCCCGGGTGCTGGCCATCTCCCCCAGCTACCTCAACCAGATCGAGCACGACACCCGGCCGCTGACCGTCCCCGTGCTGGTCCGGCTGACCGAGGTCTTCGGGATCGACCCGACGTTCTTCGCTCCCCAGGACTCCGCCCGGCAGCTGGCCGAGCTGCGCGAGGCGCTGCCCACCGGCCCGAGCGGGAACCCGGTCTCGGCCACCGATCTGCAGCAGCTGGTCAGCTCGATGCCCGAGGTCGCCGAGGCGGTGATCGGGCTGTACCGGCGGCACCGCGAGGTCAGCGAACACCTCGGCACCGTGACCGACAGCCGCACCGACTCGCCCACCACGAGCCCGCACGAACTGGTCCGCGACTTCTTCTACCGCCACCAGAACTACTTCGACTCGCTCGACCGCGCGGCCGAGGTCTCGGCGAAGGAGATCGGCACGCGGCGCGGCGAAGTACGCGGCAAGCTTCGCGACTACCTCGCCGAGACACATGACATCCGGGTCGCGATCCGCGGCCGCGGCGAGCCCGAGGCCGACGTCAGCGAACTCCACCACTACGAGCAGTCGCAACGAGCGTTGTACTTCTCGTCCCACCTGCAAGCCGGTCAGCAAGCTTTCCGAATGGCGACCCAGCTGGCCTTCCTGGAGGCGCAGCCGCTGATCGACGAGCTGCTCGACACCCAGACCTGGGAGGACGACCAGACCCGCCAGCTCGCGCGGATCGGCCTGGCCAACCATTTCGCCGGCGCGTTCATCCTCCCGTACACGCCGTTCTTCCAGGCCGCCGAACGCTTCCGGTACGACGTAGAGCTGCTGGCCGACCACTTCGGCGTCAGCTACGAGACGATCGCGCATCGGCTCAGCACGCTGCAGCGCCCCGGCCTGCGCGGCGTGCCGTTCATCTTCGTCCGGGTCGACCGGGCCGGGAACATCTCCAAACGCCAGTCCGCCACCAGTTTCCACTTCTCCCGCAGCGGCGGCACCTGCCCACTGTGGAACGTCTACGAGTCCTTCGCCGCGCCAGGCCAGGTGATCACCCAGGTCGCCGAGATGCCGGACGGTCAGCGCTATCTGTGGGTGGCCCGTTCCCTCACCCGCAGCCGCGGCGGCTACGGCCAGCCTGCGAAGACCTTCGCAATCGGCCTTGGCTGCGAGATCCGCCAGGCCGGCCGGCTGGTGTACGCCGACGGTCTCGACCTCAGCGACCGGTCCTCGGCAATGCCGATCGGCCCCGGCTGCAAGACCTGCGACCGGCCCCGCTGCCCACAGCGAGCGGCGCCACCGATCGGGCACCCGCTGAATGTCGACGCGAACCGCAGCACCTTCGTGCCGTACCCACTCGGCATCAGGCCGGTACTGCGCTGAGCCGGTTGCGAATCTTGGCTTTCAACACTTCGCACCTTGGCTCTCTTTCGCAACCCTTCGCCGGGTGACAACGTCGAAACCTCACCCCGAGGCGAAGGACTGACCCTTGATCGAGCACCCCGTTCGCGTCCACCCCAGCAGCGCCGCGCTCCCCCGGTCGGAGCAGCTCGCCTGGCGGCTCGCGGAGGTCGCGGCCGACCCGGTCGCGGTCCGCGCCGACGTGGCCGAGATGGTTGTCAACCGCATCATCGACAACGCCTCGGTGGCCGTTGCCTCGGTCAACCGCAAGCCGGTGATCGCGGCCAGAGGTCAGGCGCTGGCCCACCCCCGGTCCCGTGGCGCGGCGGTGATCGGCGCGACCTCCGACGTACGGGTCTCGCCGGAGTGGGCCGCTTATGCCAACGGGGTGGCGGTTCGTGAGCTCGACTATCACGACACCTTCCTGGCCGCCGACTACTCGCACCCCGGCGACAACATCCCGCCGCTGCTCGCGGTCGCCCAACACATTGGTGCCGATGGCAACCAGCTTCTGCGCGCGATCGCCACTGGGTACGAGGTGCAGGTCGACCTGGTGACCGGGATCTGCCTGCACGAGCACAAGATCGACCACATCGCCCATCTCGGCCCGTCGGTGGCGGCAGGTCTCGGCACGCTGCTCGATGCCCGGCCGGAGGTCATCTACCAAGCGATCGGCCAGGCCCTGCACACGACGACCACCACGAGACAGTCCCGCAAGGGCGAGATCTCCAGTTGGAAGGCGTATGCGCCCGCCTTCGCCGGCAAGGTCGCGATCGAGGCGATGGACCGCGCGCTGCGGGGCGAAGGCGCGCCGTCGCCGATCTACGAAGGTGAAGACGGCCTCATCGCCTGGCTGCTGAGCGGCCCGGACGCGGAGTACACGGTGCCGTTGCCCGCGCCAGGTGAGGCGAAGGAGGCCATTCTGCGCACGTACACCAAAGAGCATTCCGCGGAGTACCAGAGCCAGGCGCTGATCGACCTTGCTCGCCGACTGCGGACCCGGATCGCCGACCTGAGCAAGATCGATTCCGTCCTGATCCGCACCAGCCATCACACGCACTACGTGATCGGCACCGGCGCCAACGATCCGCAGAAGCTGGACCCGCGAGCCAGCCGCGAGACACTCGACCACTCGATCATGTACATCTTCGCCGTCGCGTTGCAGGACGGCAGCTGGCACCACGTCGACTCCTACGCGCCGGAGCGAGCCAATCGCCCCGACACCGTCGACCTGTGGCACCGCATCACGACTGTCGAGGATCCCGAGTGGACCCGGCGGTACCACGCCACCGAGCCCGAGTTCGGCGGTCGCGTCGAGATCACGCTGACTGACGGCACCGTGGTGGCCGACGAGCTGGGAGTCGCCGACGCACACCCGCGTGGCGCGCGACCGTTCTCTCGACCCAACTACGTCGACAAGTTCCAGACGCTTGCTTCCGGCATCGTTTCGGGGCAGGAGCAGCGACGCTTCCTCGACCTCGTCCAACGGCTGCCAGAGCTGACCGCGGCAGAGGTTCGCCAGCTGACGGTGACCGTCGACGACACCAAGCTGGCAGTGGCCCCGGAAGGTCTGTTCTGATGACGGGTACCCAAAGCCGCATCGCGCTCCGAGAAGGCCTCGCCTCAGGTCGGCTGCTGCGCTTCCCCGGAGCCTTCACGCCCATCACGGCCAAGCTCATCGAGGAGCGGGGGTTCGAGGGCGTCTACATCTCCGGCGCGGTCCTGGCCGCTGAGCGAGGTCTGCCGGACATCGGGCTGACCACTCTCACCGAGGTCTCCGAACGCGGTCGCGACATCAGCTCGGTCACCAACCTGCCGACCTTCATCGACGCAGACACCGGCTTCGGCGAGCCGATGAACGTGGCCCGCACGATCCAGTCGCTGGAGGCGGCCGGAGTCGCGGCCTGCCATCTGGAGGACCAGGTCAATCCCAAGCGCTGCGGCCATCTGGACGGCAAGTCGGTCGTCAGCACCGACGAGATGGTCCGCCGGATCCGGGCTGCCGTCGGTGCACGGACCGACCCGAACTTCGTCATCTGTGCCCGCACCGATGCCCGGGCGATCGAGGGTCTCGACGCCGCGATCGACCGGGCCAAGGCCTATGTCGAGGCCGGCGCCGATCTGGTCTTCCCTGAGGCGCTGACCGACCTGCACGAGTTCGAGACGTTCCGCAAAGCGGTCGACGTACCGATCCTCGCCAACATGACCGAGTTCGGGAAGAGCGAGCTGTTCACCACCAAGCAGCTGGCCAGTGCCGGGGTCAGCCTGGTGATCTACCCGGTCACCTTGCTGCGGATCGCGCTGGGTGCGATCGAGCGGGCGCTGGACAGCATCGCCACCGTCGGCACCCAGGCGCATCTGGTCCCGGACATGCAGACCCGCGCCCGGCTGTACGACGTACTGGGTTATGCCGAGTACAGCCGGCTGGACGAGTCCGTCTTCAACTTCACGATCCCCACTGGGCAGGAGAAGCCATGACCACGACAGCCATCTTCCGTGGACTCGCCGGCGTCGTCGTCGACACCACCAGCATCTCCATGGTCAACCAGGAGACCAACTCGCTGACCTACCGCGGCTACCCCGTGCAGGAGCTGGCCGCGTCCTGCAGCTTCGAGGAAGTCGCCTGGCTGCTGTGGCACGGCGAATTGCCGAACGTCGCTGAGCTGGCCGAATTCCGGCAGCTCGAGCGCAGCCGCCGTACGCTCGGCCGCACGGTCTCGGGTGCGCTGGCCAGGCTGCCCGAGGACTGCCACCCGATGGACGTACTGCGTACCGCGATCAGCTACCTCGGCGCGGACGACCCGACCGAGGGCCTGGACGATCGCGACCACAACCTGGTGAAGTCGATCGACATGTTCGCCAAGCTGCCGACCATCGTGGCCTACGAGCAACGGCGCCGGCGCGGACTCGACCCGATCCTGCCCGACGCCACCCTCGGGTACGCCGAGAACTTCCTGCAGATGTGCTTCGGCCAGGTCCCGTCGGCCGAGCTGGTCAGGGCCTTCGAGGTGTCGATGATCCTGTACGCCGAGCACAGCTTCAACGCCTCCACCTTCACCGCCCGCGTGGTCACCTCGACCCTGTCCGACATCTACAGCGCGGTCACCGCCGCGATCGGCGCACTCAAGGGCCCGTTGCACGGCGGCGCCAACGAAGCCGTCATGCACCTGCTGGCCGAGATCGGCGACGCGTCGAACGTCGACAGCTGGCTCGAGCGGGCCTTTGCCGACCAGCGCAAGATCATGGGCTTCGGCCACCGCGTCTACAAGAGCGGCGACTCCCGGGTGCCGACCATGACCGCCGAGCTGCGCAACCTGACCGCGCACGGCGAGGCCGACGACCTGATGGCGACGTACGACGCACTGGCCGCGGCGATGCTGGAGCAGAAGGGCATCCATCCCAATCTGGACTACCCGACCGGCCCGGTCTACCAGCTGATGGGATTCGACATCCCGATCTTCACCCCGCTGTTCGTGATGAGCCGGATCACCGGCTGGACCGCCCACGTGATGGAGCAGTTGGAGTCCAACGCGCTGATCCGCCCGTTGAGCAGCTACATCGGCCCGGAGCAGCGCAAGGTGCCCGATTGCGTAGGCTGATCCCTGCCACCAGCCCGTGAAGGAGAGCTTGCTTGAAGGTCACCACGCCCGCCCGGTCCACTGTGTACGGCTACCCGCGTCAGGGTCCGCACCGTGAGCTGAAGAAGGCGGTCGAAGGCTACTGGCAAGGCGTGGTGACCGCGCCGGAGCTGCACCGGACGGCCGCCGAGCTTCGGGCCGCCGGCTGGCAGCAACTCGTTGCCGACGGCATCGACGAGGTACCCACCGGCGACTTCTCGTACTACGACCACCTGCTCGACACCACCGTGATGGTCGGCGCCACCCCGCAGCGGTACCGCACCGACGACCCGCTCGACACGTACTTCGCGATGGCCCGCGGCACCGGCGAACTGGCGCCGCTCGAGCTGACCAAGTGGTTCGACACCAACTACCACTACCTGGTCCCCGAGCTCGGTCCGGACACCACCTTCACGGCCGACTCCAGCAAGCAGACAAGCGAACTGACGGAAGCTCTGGCCCTTGGCCTGTCGGCCCGTCCCGTGCTGATCGGCCCAATCACCTTCCTCCTGCTCGCCAAGCCCAGCCCTGAGGCGCCGTCCTCTTTCACGCCACTATCACTGCTAGACCAACTGCTACCGATCTACGCCGAGATCCTCGCCGACCTGCAGCAGGCGGGCGCCGAATGGGTCCAGCTCGACGAGCCGGCCCTGGTCCAGGACCGCACCGCCGAAGAACTCGACGCAACCCGCCGGACCTACGACTTCCTCGGCAACCTGACCACGCGCCCCAAACTCCTCATCGCCTCGTACTTCGACCAACTCGGCGAAGCACTCCCGATCCTGACCGCGGCCCCCGTCGAGGGCCTGGCCATCGACTTCACCGGCCCCGCCGCCGCCAACCTCGAAGCTCTCACCCAGCTCAACGGCAAACGCCTGGTCGCAGGCATCATCGACGGCCGCAACGTCTGGGCCGCAGACCTCGCCCAGTCGCTCAACACCCTGACCCGCTTGACCGAACTGACCGACCAGCTCGACGTCGCGGCCTCCTGCTCCCTCCAGCACGTCCCCATCGACCTCGACGCCGAGACCGACCTGGACCCCGAGGTCCGCCCCTGGCTCGCCTTCGCCCGCCAGAAGGTCCGCGAACTCTCGATCCTCAAACAAGGCCTCACCGACGGCCCCACCGCGATCGCGCCCCAACTCGAAGCCAACCACGCAGCCTTCCGAGCCCGGAACCAGTCGCCGCTGACCAACAAGGCGCACGTCAGCTCCCGCCTCGCCGCCATCCGCCCGACCGACACCCACCGCGCCACCCCGTACGCCGAACGCCGGGCCGTGCAGCAAGCCGCGCTCGACCTGCCCCTCCTGCCGACCACCACCATCGGCTCGTTCCCTCAAACCGACGAGCTCCGCGCAGCCCGCGCCGACCTGCTGCACGACCGGATCGACCAGGCGCGGTACGACGAACGCATCGAAGCCGAGATCCGCACTGTGCTGGCGTTCCAGGAGGAAGCCGGTCTGGACGTCGCCGTGCACGGCGAACCGGAGCGAGACGACCTGGTCCAGCATCTCGCCGAGCAACTGGCAGGCTTCGTGTCCACCCGGCAGGGCTGGGTCCAGTCCTACGGCACCCGCTATGTCAGGCCGCCGATCCTGGCCGGCGATGTCTACCGTTCCGTCCAGCTGACATCCCGCTGGACGAAGTACGCGCAGAGTCAGACCAGTCGGCCGGTGAAGGGCCTGCTCACCGGCCCGGTCACCATGCTGGCCCGGTCGTTCGTCCGCGACGACCAGCCCATCACCGCCACCGCTCGCCAGGTCGCACTCGCCCTCCGGGACGAGGTGGTGGACCTCGAGATCGCCGGCATCGCGATCATCCAGGTCGACGAACCTGCCCTACGCGAAGCCCTCCCGCTCCGGCAGGCAGACCGCGCCGCCTACCTCGCCTGGGCCACCGAAGCCTTCCGGCTCACCACCAACCGGGTCCGGCCGACCACGCAGATCCACACCCACATGTGTTACGCCGAATTCAGCGACATCCTCGCCGCGATCGCCGAGATGGACGCCGACGTGGTCAGCCTCGAAGCCGCCCGCTCCCACCTGGCGATCGCCCACAAACTGGGCACCCCCGACTTCCCGCGCGCCGTCGGGCTCGGCGTGTACGACGTACATTCACCACGCGTCCCGAGCGCCGAGGAGATCGCCTCCCTGCTTCGGGAGGCGCTCACCCTCATCCCAGCCGAACGCCTCTGGGTCACCCCGGACTGCGGCCTGAAGACTCGCGCCTGGCCCGAGGTCAGAGAGGCACTCACCAACCTGGTGACGGCCACTCACCAGGTGCGCAACGAACTCAGCGGTGGGTGAACTTCGGCTTGCGCTTCTCGACGAAGGCGGTCATGCCCTCGGTCCGGTCGTCCAGCGCGAACGTCGCATGGAAGGTGCGCCGTTCGAACAAGATGCCTTCGGCAAGCGATGACTCGAAGGCCCGATTGACGGCCTCCTTCGCCACATAGACGGCCGGCAACGACATCTCGGCGATCTTGTGGGCCACCTCGGCCGCTTCAGCCAGCAGCGTGTCGGCCGGTACGACGCGGGACACCAGCCCGGCGCGTTCGGCCTCGTCCGCGCCGATCGTGCGACCGGTGAGGATCAGGTCCATCGCCTTGGCCTTGCCGATCGCCCGGGTCAACCGCTGCGAGCCGCCGATGCCCGGGATGACGCCGAGGGTGATCTCGGGCTGGCCGAACTTGGCCGAGTCGGCAGCGATCAGGATGTCGCAGATCATCGCCAGCTCACAGCCACCACCGAGCGCGTACCCGCTGACGGCCGCGATCAGCGGCGTCCGGACGGCGGCGAGCCGGTCCCAGGCGGTGAACCAGTCCGACAGGTACATGTCCTGGTAGGACTGCGCCTGCATCTCCTTGATGTCGGCGCCCGCGGCGAACGCGCGCTCCGACCCGGTGATGACGATCGCGCCGACCCCGCGGTCACTGTCCAGTTCTGTGGCCGCGGCAACGACCTCGTGCATCAGCGCCTCGTTCAGCGCGTTCAGCGCCTTCGGGCGGTTCAGCGTGATCGTCGCGGTCCGCCCGTCGCGGGTGACGATGATGTTCTCGTAGTCGCTCATGCGGCGCTCCCGTCGCGGATCTCGTTCACGATCGCCGAGAAGTCCAGCCGAGCACCGTTGCCGTCGGCAAACTCCCGGTAGAGGGCAGCGGCCAGCGCGCCGAGGTTGGACGTCGTACCGGTGCTCTCGGCGGCCTGGATGGCAAGACCGAGGTCCTTCGCCATCAGCGGCGCAGCGAAGCCCGGCTGGTAGTCGCGGTTGGCCGGGCTGGCCGGCACCGGGCCGGGTACCGGGCAGTTGGTGGTCAACGCCCAGCACTGGCCGGACGCGGTGGAGGTCACGTCGTACAGGGCCTGGTGGGTCAGGCCGAGCTTCTCGCCCAGTACGAAGGCCTCGCTGACGCCGATCATCGAGATGCCGAGGATCAGGTTGTTGCAGATCTTCGCCGCCTGCCCGGCGCCCGGCTCACCGCAGTGCACGATGCGGCCGGCCATCGGCTCAAGGATCCGGCGTACTGCGGCCAGGTCGTCGGGCAGCGCGCCGACCATCAGCGTCAGCGTGCCGGCCGCGGCACCCACGACTCCACCGGACACAGGTGCGTCCAGTGCGCGATGCCCGGCCTTCACCACCAGAGCGGCAGCCTCGCGGGCATCCGACACAGCGATCGTCGAGCAGTCGACGAAGAACGCACCGGCCGGCGCCGCCGCCAGCAGACCATCGTCACCCTGGTAGACGTCGAGCACGTGCTTCCCACTCGGCAGCATCGTGATCACCACGTCTGCTGCGACCACTGCCTCGGCCGGAGAAGCAGCCAGTACTACGTCCGCCGCCTCCGCCGCGGCCCGCGCTGCGTCGACCGGGTCGAAGCCCGTGACGGTGAAGCCCGCCTTGACCAGGTTCGCGGCCATCGGGCCGCCCATGTTGCCGAGTCCGATAAAGCCGATCGCCGTCACAGTGCACTCCCCAGCTCATCGTTGCCAAGTGAAACGAAATAGGCGGCCACGGTCTCCTCCGAGACCTCGTCGATGGACGACGGCACCCAGTGCGGATTGCGGTCTTTGTCGATCACCTGAGCCCGGACGCCTTCAAGGAAGTCGTGCGAGCCGTGGAAGCGCGCCGACAACCGGTACTCCTGATCCAGCGCCTCCCGCAGCGTCGGCAGGTCAGCCGCGCTCCGCAACGCCCGCAGCGTCACCTTGACCGAGGTCGGCGACTTCGCGACCAGTACTCCGGCCGCCTGCCGTGCCGCCTCCAGGTCCGAGGACTCCAGCCGGGCAAGGATCTTCGACGCGTCATCGCCTTCGTACGCCGCGTCGATCCACTCACGCTCGGCCAGTAGCGCGGACTCCGGCGCCGTCTCGGCCACCGCGGCAAGTGCCTCCGCCGGCGCCTTTGTCGCAAGGTCGGCGATCAAGGCCGGCAGCCGATCGCTCGGCACGTACCAATCCGCCAACCCCACCGCGATCGCGTCACCCGCGCGGACCGAACCGGCCGTCAGCGCGAGGTGCGTACCGAGCTCCCCGGGCGCGCGTGACAACAAATAGGTGCCGCCGACATCGGGAAAGAAGCCGATCCCGGTCTCGGGCATCCCGATCTTCGACCGCTCGGTCACCACCCGGACATCGGCGTGCGCCGACAGCCCGATCCCGCCACCGAGCACGATGCCGTCCATGATCGCCACGAAGGGCTTCGGGTAGTCGGCGATCGTCGCATCGAGCCGGTACTCCTCGGCCCAGAAGTCGAGTGACTCGGTGCCACCGGCGCGCCCGTCCTCGTACAGGGAGACGATGTCGCCTCCCGCGCACAGACCGCGCTCACCACTGCCGGTCAGTACGACGGTCTGCACCTCGGCGTCCTCGGCCCACCGGTCCAGCGTCGTCTGGATCAGCCTGACCATCTCGAGCGTCAGCGCGTTGATCGCCTTCGGCCGGTTGAGGACGATGTGTCCCACCCGGCCGGTACGGCTGAACAGAACCGGAGCTTCGTCGTTCATGCTGCCTCCTCCACCAGGGCGCGTCCGACGATCATTCGCATGATCTCGTTGGTGCCTTCGAGAATCTGGTGCACCCGCAGGTCGCGAACGACCTTCTCGATGCCGTACTCACTGAGGTAGCCGTAGCCGCCGTGCAGCTGCAGCGCCGTGTTGGCGACCGTGAACGCCGCGTCGGTGACGAACTGCTTGGCCATCGCGCACAGCTTCACCGCGTCGGTCGCGTCGTCGTCCAGCGCCTTGGCCGCGTGGTGCAGCAGACACCTCGACGCCTGCAACTCGGTCTCCATGTCGGCGAGCCGGAACACCAACGCCTGTTGGGTGATCAGCGGCGCGCCGAACGCCGTACGGGTCTGCAGGTGCCGGACGGCCTGTTCGAGCGCCCATTGCGCGCCGCCCAGCGAGCAGGCGGCGATGTTGAGCCGGCCGCCGTTGAGACCGCGCATCGCGATCCCGAAGCCCTCGCCCTCGGCGCCGAGCCGCTGCTCCGCAGGCACCCGTACTCCGTCGAGGACGACCTGCCGGGTGGGCTGCGCATGCCAGCCCATCTTGCGTTCGTTGACGCCGAACGACAGGCCGACGGCGTCGCCGGGCACGATGAAGGCGGTGATGCCGCGCGGCCCGGCCTCGCCGGTGCGTGCCATCACGACGTACACGCTGGAGGTGCCGGCGCCGGAGATGAACTGCTTCACCCCGTCGAGCACGTACCCGTCGCCGTCGCGGCGCGCGGTGGTGCGCAGCGCCCCGGCGTCCGACCCAGCGTCGGGCTCGGTCAGGCAGTAGCTACCCAGGCCCTCCATGCTGGCCAGTCTCGGCACCCAGCGTTGCCGCTGCTCGTCCGTCCCGGCCTTGTCGATCATCGCCGTCACCATGTTGTGGATCGAGACGTACGCCGCGATCGTGGTGTCGCCGCGAGCCAGCTCCTCGAAGATGGTGACCGCGTCGAGCCGGCCCAGACCGGAGCCACCGACGTCCTCGCCGACGCAGATGCCACCCAGCCCGAGGTCACCGGCGCGACGCAGTACGTCGACCGGGAAGTGCTTGGTCTGGTCCCACTCGACCGCGTTCGGCGCCAGCTCGCTCTCGGCGAACTTGCGGACCTCCCGGGCGATCGCCTGCAGTTCTTCGTTCTCCGCGGCCATCGGTCAGCTCATCGTCGGGATCACGAAGCTGGCGCCCTCTTTGGCGCCGGACGGCCACCGCGAGGTCACCGTCTTGGTCTTGGTGTAGAAGCGGAACGAGTCCGGGCCGTGCTGGTTCAGGTCGCCGAAACCGGACCGCTTCCAGCCGCCGAACGTGTGGTACGCGATCGGCACCGGGATCGGCACGTTGACGCCGACCATGCCGACGTTCACCCGGGCGGTGAAGTCGCGGGCGGTGTCACCGTCACGGGTGAAGATCGAGACGCCGTTGCCGTACTCGTGCTCGCTCGGCAGCCGCAGCGCGTCCTCGTACGTGTCGGCGCGGGCCACCACCAGCACCGGGCCGAAGATCTCCTCGTCGTAGATCCGCATCCCGGGCTTCACCTTGTCGAAGAGCGTGGGGCCGAGGAAGAAGCCCGACTCGTGGCCGGCCAGCGTGAAGTCACGCCCGTCGACCAGCAGCTCGGCGCCTTCCTCGACACCGGCGCCGATGTAGTCGATCACGCGCTGCCGGGCCTCGGCGGTGACGAGCGGCCCGTAGTCGGCCTTTTCGTCCAGGCTGTGGCCGACGGTCAGCTCCGCGATCCGCTCCTTGAGCTTCGCGACCAGCGCGTCGGCGGTCTCCTGCCCGACCGGTACGGCGACCGAGATCGCCATGCAGCGCTCACCGGCCGAGCCGTAGCCGGCCCCGATCAGCGCGTCGGCGACATCGTCGAGATCGGCGTCCGGCATCACGATCATGTGGTTCTTGGCGCCACCGAAGCACTGCGCGCGCTTGCCGTTGGCAGCCGCGGTCTCGTAGATGTACTGCGCGATCGGGGTCGACCCGACGAAGCCGACTGCCCGGACCCGCTCGTCCTCCAGCAGCGTGTCGACCGCTTCCTTGTCGCCGTTGACGACGTTGAACACCCCGGCCGGCAGCCCGGCCTCGAGGAACAGTTCGGCGATCCGCAGCGGCACCGAGGGGTCCCGCTCGGACGGCTTGAGGATGAACGAGTTGCCGGCGGCAAGCGCCGGTCCGGCCTTCCAGAGCGGGATCATCGCCGGGAAGTTGAACGGCGTGATGCCGGCCACCACTCCGAGCGGCTGGCGCATCGAGTACACGTCGATACCGGTGCCGGCGCCGCTGGTGAACTCACCCTTCAGCAGGTGCGGCCCGCCGGCGGCGAACTCGATCACCTCGAGCCCACGCTGGATGTCGCCCTTGGCGTCCGGCACGGTCTTGCCGTGCTCGCTGGACAGCGTCCGGGCCAGCGACTCCATGTCCCGGTTCACCAGGTCGAGGAACCGCAGCAGCACCCGGGCCCGGCGCTGCGGGTTCCAGGCGGCCCACTCGAGCTGAGCCCGCTCGGCGTCGTCGATCGCTGCCACGACCTCGGCCTTGCTCGCCAACGGGACCCGCACCTGCACACCACCGGTGTTGGGATCGAAGACGTCGGCGAACCGCCCCGACGTCCCCGCGATGTGCTGCCCGGCCACGAAATGGCTCAGCTCGTTACTCAACGTGTCACTCCCGTACTCGCGGCTCAACTACTAGGACGGCCGACTATATAGCTGGACGTCCTAGTAATTCTCCGTGACGTTGAGCACTCCTGATTCATCACTTGCGATCCAGTCGCATCTGGACATAGGTTCCCTCCGTGCTCAGAAGATGGTGTGCAGTCCTTGTTGGCGCGGCGGTACTGACCGGATGCACCTCAGGTGTCGACGCCGGAGGCAGTACCCCGAAGGAGCTACGCCTGGCGATCGGCGGTGAGTCGGAGGACGGCTACGACCCGACGCTCGGCTGGGGCCGGTACGGCGCTCCGCTGTTCCAGTCGACGCTGCTGGCCCGGGACGCCGACCTCAAGATCGTCAACGACCTCGCCACCAGGCACACGGTCAGCGCCGACGGGCTGGTCTGGACCGTCGACCTCCGCGACGACGCCAAGTTCAGCGACGGCAAGCCGGTGACCGCCGAAGACGTTGCCTACACCTTCACCACCGCCGCCAAGAGCGGCGGCCTGACCGACGTCACCGCCCTCTCCAAAGCTGTTGCCATTGACAACGACACCGTCGAGCTGCGGCTCAGCAAGCCGCAGAGCACCTTCGTCAACCGGCTGATCTCCCTGGGCATCGTGCCGAAACATGCCCACGGCAAGGACTACGCGCGCAAGCCGATCGGCTCCGGCCCCTTCACCTTCGTCCAGTGGGACGAGGGCCAGCAACTGATCGTGCAGCGCAACGACGCGTACTACGGCACCAAGCCGGCCTTCGAGCGAGTCGTGTTCACCTTCACCGCCGAGGACGCGACGCTGGCCGCCGCGAAGGCCGGTCAGGTGTCGATCGCCTCCGTGCCCTCCGGCCTGGCCAAGACCACCGCGCCGGGGATGAAGCTGATCCCGGTGAAGTCGGTCGACAACCGCGGACTGATGTTCCCCACCGTCCCCGACACCGGCAAGAAGTCGAAGGACGGTCTGCCGATCGGCAACAACGTCACCTCCGACAAGGCCATCCGGCAGGCCGTCAACTACGCGGTGAACCGCGACGCCCTGGTGGAAGGCATCCTGGAGGGGTACGGCTCCCCCGCGACCGGGCCGGTCGACGGACTGCCGTGGTACGAGCCGTCCTCCGCGATCCGGAGCAACGACCCGGCCAAGGCCAAAGCGATCCTGGACGCGGCGGGCTGGGTCGATCGCAACGGCGTCCGCGAGCGCAACGGAGTCAAGGCGGCCTTCACGCTGCTCTACCCGGCCGACGACACGCTGCGGCAGGGCCTCGCGCTCAGCGTCGCCGACATGCTCAAGCCGATCGGCATCCAACTCAAGGCGCAGGGCGTGAGCTGGGACGTCATAGACAAGCGCAAGCACGTCGACGCCGTGCTGTTCGGCTGGGGCAGCCACGACCCGAGCGAGATGTACAACCTGTACTCGTCGACGCAGGCCGGTACGGAGTACTGGAACGCCGGGTACTACTCGAACCCGGCCGTCCAGAAGAACCTCGACGCCGCGCTCGGCGCGACCGACCAGGACGCTGCGACGAACTACTGGAAGGCCGCGCAGCGCGATGCCGACGGCAACGGCTTCGGTCCGTCGGGTGACGCTGCCTGGGCCTGGCTGGTGAATCTCCAGCACACCTACTTCGTCAGCGACTGCCTGGACATCGGCAAGCCGCAGATCGAGCCACACGGCCACGGCTGGCCGATCACGGCCGGCATCACCGGCTGGCGCTGGACTTGCTGACCAACCTCCTCGGCCGACTGGTCCGGCTGCTGTTCCTGCTGGTCGCGGTCGCCGCCGCGTCGTTCGCACTGATGATGGGCTCGCCGGTCGATCCGGTGGATGCCTACGTCGGCGCGGACATCGCGGCGATCGGCCCGGAGCAGCGCGCGCAGATCGCCGAGCGCTGGGGGCTGAACGATCCGCCACTCGAGCGTTTCGGCAGTTGGGTGGCGCAGGTCGTCCGCGGCGATCTCGGCCAGTCGCACACCTTCAACCAGCCGGTCGCGGACGTGATCGCCGGCAAGTTCCTGACCAGCCTGGCCCTGATGGCCGTGGCATGGTGCCTGTCCGGCGTGATCGGGTTCGGCCTCGGCCTCGTCGCCGGTCTGCACCGCGGCCGGATCGCCGACCGGGCGATCACCTGGTGGGCTTACACACTGGCGTCCGCGCCGACCTTCTGGGTCGGCCTGCTCCTGCTCTACGCGTTCTCTGTCTCTTTGCAGTGGACGCCCGTGTGCTGCGCGGTACCGGTCGGGCAACTCGCCAGCGAGGTCGGCATCCTCGACCGCCTGCACCATCTTCTTCTTCCGGCCGTCACCCTGAGCCTGGTCGGCATCGCGCCGGTGGTCCTGCACACCCGGCAGGCGGTGGCCGTCGCGATGTCCAGCGACTACATCACCTTCGCCCGCGCCCAAGGCGAAAGCACCACCGGCCTCGTCATCCACCGCGTACTCCGCAACGCAGCCGGCCCGGCCCTGCTGCTCCAGTTCAGCTCGCTGGGCGAACTCTTCGGCGGCTCGCTGCTCGCCGAGCAAGTCTTCTCGTACCCCGGACTGGGTGCCGCGACTACTGCTGCTGCCCTTGGTCAGGACGTACCGCTACTGCTCGGGATCGCGCTCTTCACCACCGTCTTCGTCTACACCGGCAACCAATTGGGCGATCTCCTACACGGCCTGCTGGATCCACGGACCCTCGAGGTCGCCCGGTGACCGGTCTAGTTGCTGATGGCATCAAACGGAAGAGCTGGTTCGGCGACCGTCGACGCCGCACGCTCGGCTATCTCGCGCTCTCCCTGATCGTGGTCGTCGGGGTCGTTGTCGCCGGCACCTTGTCGGTCGACGCGGCAGGCAGCACCGACCTCGCGGCCCGCAACCTGAGCCCGTCGTGGCAGCACCTCTTCGGCACAGACCGTCTCGGCCGCGACATGCTTGCCCGGGTGCTGTCCGGGCTGCGGCTCAGTCTGGTCGTGGGTGTCTCGGCCGCGCTGGTGTCCGGCGTACTGGCGATGCTGATGGCCTGCGCCGCAGCGGTCGGCGGCCGGGTGGTCGACCGCGCAGTCACCTGGCTGGTCGATCTCTTCCTCGCGCTCCCGCATCTCGTCCTGCTGGTGCTGCTCGCCTTCGCCCTCGGCGGCGGCACCCGCGCGGTCATCATCGCGGTGGCCGTCACGCACTGGCCCTCCCTGGCCCGCGTACTGCGTGGTCACGCCCGTCAGATCGTCTCGTCGGACTACGTCGCGATGTCACGACAGCTCGGACGAGGTCGCTGGTGCATCGCCCGCCGGCACGTCGCGCCGCAACTCGTCGGGCATTTCCTGGTCGGTACCGTGCTGCTCTTCCCGCACGCGATTCTGCACGAGGCCGCGTTGTCGTTCCTCGGGCTGGGCGTGGATCCGGCCGAGCCGTCGATCGGCGTACTGCTGGCCGAGTCGATGCGGTTCCTGTCCGCCGGAGCGTGGTGGCTCGCAGTACTGCCGGGTCTGTGCCTGCTGGTGATCGTCAAGCTCGTCGACGCCATCGGCGAGAACACCCGAGCCCTCCTCGATCCACGGAGCCACCACCTGTGAGCCCGCTGCTGAGCATCAAGGAGCTGACGGTCTCGTTCGTCCAGTACGAGCGGGGACTGCGGCGACGCGAGGTCGTCGCGCTGGCGGGGATGGACCTCACCGCCGAGCGCGGCCAGGTGGTCGCGCTGGTCGGCGCGTCCGGCGCGGGCAAGACGCTGCTGGCGCACGCAGTGCTGGGGTTGCTGCCGCCGAACGCCGCCGAGACCGGGTCCATCACCTATGACGGCACCGTGATCGACAGCGCGGCCAGGAAGCAGTTGGCCGGTCGTGAGATCGCGCTGCTGCCACAGTCCGTGGACTACCTCGATCCGGTCGCGACGATCGGCCGTCAGGTACGCCGGTCCGCGCAGCTAGCCGGGCATGACAACCCGCAGCGCGTCGCTGCCACCGCGCTGGCTGATCGCAGCCTCGGCCCCGAGGTCCTCGGCCGCTATCCCCACGAACTGTCCGGCGGGATGATCAGGCGGGTGCTGGTCACGATGGCGACCATGGGCGATCCGCACTTGATCATCGCCGACGAGCCGACTCCCGGGCTGCCGCCGGCCGATGTCGCCGGCGTACTGCGGGAGTTCCGTGCCCTCGCCGACGGCGGCCGGGCCGTCGTACTGATCACCCATGAACTCAGAGGAGCGCTCGAGGTCGCCGACACCGTGGTGATCTGCCGCGACGGCCGGACGATCGACACTGCGCCCCCTGCCGCCTTCACCGACGAGGGTGCGGCTTTACTGAACCCGTATACCCGAGCGTTGTGGCGCGCCCTGCCAGGCAACGGCTTCCACCTGCCAGAGGAGCAACCGTGCTGACCGCGAAGGATCTCTGGTTCCGCTACGACCGCCGCCGGCCGTGGATCGTGCAGGACGTCTCACTGTCCATCGCTCCCGGCGAGATCGTCGGCCTCTGCGGCCCGAGTGGTTCAGGCAAGAGCACCATCGGCCGCCTGCTCGCCGGCCTGCTCACCCCCGACCGCGGGGAGGTCCTCCTCGACTCCGACCGGTCCGGCGCCCACCCGGTCCAGCTCGTGCTGCAACACCCCGAGCGCGCGATGAACCCGCAGTGGCGGGTCCGCGACATCCTCGCCGAGAGTGGCGCCGACCCGGCCGAGCTCCAGGCCGTCGACCCCGATCTGGTCCGGCCGGAGTGGCTCGGCCGCTTCCCACACGAGATCAGCGGGGGCGAACTCCAGCGCGTCAACCTCGCCCGCGCCCTGCTCACCCACCCCGACTACATCGTGGCCGACGAGATCAGCGCCAGCCTCGACCCGATCACCCAGGCCCGGATCTGGCACCTGCTGCTCGACCGTGCCGAGGCCGACAGCATCGGCGTCCTGGCCATCTCCCACGACCAGGACCTGCTGGCCGCTGTCACCGACCGGCTGATCCTGCTGCCCTGACCGGCAGGGTCTTTCTGGACCGGCTGCGGGACGATCTGGTCAGGGCAGCGGGCTGCCAGGCGGGAGCGGGCCAGTAGGTGGGAACTGGCTACTTCGGTGCGGTGCCGGCCTCGTCTACGGTCGGAGGATGCGCAGACTCAGCGACACCGCGGAGCCAGTTCCGACCGCAGGGTTGACGTCGTGATCGGCTGGTCGGCAGCGGCCGGGGTGGTGGTGATCGCGCTGGGCATGGTGCTGACGCCTGGCCCCAACATGGTCTACCTCGCCTCCCGGTCGATCTCGCAGGGACGCCGGGCCGGGCTGGTCTCGCTGGCGGGGGTTGCGCTCGGCTTCGGCGCCTACTTGCTGGCGGCGGCGGTCGGGCTCGGGCAGCTCTTCAGCGCAGTACCGATCACCTACGACATCGTCAGGTTCGCCGGCGCGATCTATCTCGGGTATCTCGCCTGGCAGATGCTGCGGCCGGGCGGCCGATCGCCGTTCGAGGTCCGGGAGCTGGCGCCGCACTCCTCGGCGCGGCTCTTCACGATGGGTGCCGTCACCAACCTGCTGAACCCCAAGATCGCCTTGATGTACGGCGCCCTGCTCCCGCAGTTCGTCCGGCCGCGGGCCGGCGCGCCCTGGCTGCAGTTTCTCCAGCTGGGTGGACTGCAGATCGTGGTCGCCGTGACGGTCAACGGCCTGATCGTGCTCGCCGCCGCCCGGGTCGCGGGGTACCTCCGGCGCCATCCGCGGGTGCTGAAGGTGCAGCGGATCGCCGCCGGCGCGACGCTCGGCGGGTTCGCCGTCAAGATCGCCACCAGCGCGCGGACCGCCTGACTAGCCGTTGCAGCCGCACGACTCGCGGACGATGAGTTCGAGCGGCAGGGTCAGGTGCCGCTCCGGCGGGTCGACGCCGCCGATCAGCTGGAAGAGTCGCTCCGTCGCGGCCCGGGCGAGTTCTTCGGCAGGGATTCGCACCGTGGTGATGCCAGGTGTCGTCACCCGGGCGAGGCCGAAGTCGTCGAAGCCGACCACCGACACGTCGCGCGGTACGGCGAGTCCATCGGCCTGGAGTACGCCGATCGCGCCGTACGCCATCTCGTCGTTCGCGGCGAAGATCGCGTCGAACCGCTCCCCCGACGCGAGCAGTTGCCGGGTCAGTTCGCGGCCGGACTCCTCGCTGAAGTCTCCCGTCCACACCTTCTTCGTAGGCTTGAGTCCGGCGGCTGTGAGCGCCTGCCGGAAGCCTTTGCGGCGTTCGATGGTGACCTGGTGGCCCAGCGGACCACCGAGGTGAACCAGGTGACGGCGCTGGTGCTCGGTGATCAGGTGCTCGGTCACCTGCCGGGCGCCGGACAGGTCGTCGATGCCGACGCTGACGGCATCCGGGAACTGCGGGTAGCGACCCATCAGGACGACAGGCAGACCGGAGTCGACCAACGAGCTGAGATGCGGATCGCCGACCCTGGCGACGGTCACGATGGCGCCGTCGGCGGCTCGCGAACGCAGTACGCGCTCGTAGGCGGCGACGCTGTTCTCGTCCTTGTTCGTCGAGATGATCACGTTGGCGTCGTGGCCGCTGCAGACCTCCGTGACACCGACGAGCAGGTGCATGAAGTACGGGTGACCGAAGGTGAGCGGCCCGGTGTCGGGCACGATCAGCGCGATCGATCCGGCCGACTGCGACCGCAGCGCGCGGCCCGCGGAGTTGGTGACGTAATCCAGCTCGCGCGCCGCGGTCCGGACGCGTTCCTTGGTACGCGCCGCGATCTCCGGGTGGTCCGAAAGTGCCATCGAGACCGCGCTGCGCGACATGCCGACGTGGGTCGCCACATCGATCAGCGTGACTCGGCCGGGACCACTGCTGCGCGCTGTCATGGCGTCAGGTAGCAGGACTTGACGACCTTGAAGGCCGGATCGACGTCGAACCCGCTGAACGACGAGTTGCACGGCGCGCTGCCGGTGAACGACTTGTAGACAAAGGATCCCCGGCCGCCGTACGCGACCGTGCGGAAGCCGGCGAACGTGCAGGTCCCGTTCTCGCCGGCACAGGTGGTGCCGAAGCCGGCCGGTCCACCGTTGCGGACATAACAAGCCTTGGCCACGTTGGCGATCGGGTCGCCGCCGAAGGTCGCGCTGCCGCAGGACGCGTTGCCTGCCAGCGCGCTGTTGTAGCTGAACGCGCCTTTCGCCCCGTACGCGACTACCGTGCCGCTGTCGACGGCACAAGTAGCGCCCTCGCTCCCGCACTGGACCCACGCGGCACTCGGCCCACCGCTCGGCGCGACATAACAAGCCTTCGCGACCCCGGCGAACGCATCCCCGAACACCCCGTTGGTACAGGCGGTCGGGCCCTGCGCCGTGACGTAGTTGAACTTGCCGTTGTTGCCATAGGCAATGCGCGCCGGACCGCCCGGATTACAGCTGCCGTTCTCAACCGCGCACTGGGTCCAGCCTGACGGTCCACCCAGCGGCGCAACATAACAGGACTTGAGTACGCCGGGCGCCGGGTCGCCGCCGCCGAAGGCGCTCGGAGTACAGGCTGTGGTGGCTGTCGCGGTCTTGTACGAGTAGCCGCCGGCACCGTACGCGACCTGGCGTGCGCCCGTGAAGGAGCAAGTCTGTCCCTCGGTCGCGCACTGGGTGAAGCCTGCGGGCAGCTCGTTGTGGACCGTCGCCGGGCTGCCCCCGCCGCCGTTGTTCATCGTGCGCGACATGGCGATCAGCGCCAGGTTCGCCGCGCGCACGCGACCCCAGTCGTACTTCGTCACCTGCCGATCGTAGGTGTAGAAGCCGACCGGCTCGCCTTCGACATCACTGATCTCGGTGAAGACTCCCGCACTGGTGCCCTTGGTCCGGATCAGCCCCTGCATCTTGGTCATCATCGCGACATAGCGATCCGTCATCGCCCCACCCGACGTGAACAGTTCGGCGTACCCGTAGTTGCCGTTCGGGCTGTACTCGTGACCGGGTGTCCGCAACGCCAGCGAGCCGTACTCGCCGTTCACCGCGATCCGGGTCGTCGAGGCATGTCCCGAGTCAGGCCCGGCATAGTTGTGCTGATCATCGACCTGCCCAGCGCCGGTGTCGTTGTTGACGGTGATGTTGTAGCCACTCGACGCATTGACCAGCCGGGTCGGGTCATAGCTCTTGATCGCACCCGAGATCCGTACGACGTCCGCCGGCGACGGCTCTCCCCAGCCCTCGTTGAAGATCACGTACATCACCACCGCCGGCGAGCTGCGATGCTGGTCCACGATGTTCCGCATCTCCTGCTCCTGCTGAGCAAGCTGCGCGGCCGTCCGGGACGCGCCGATCCGCTGCGACGGCATGTCCTGCCAGACCAGCAGCCCGAGCCGGTCAGCGTGGTAGTACCAGCGTTGCGACTCCACCTTGATGTGCTTGCGCACCATGTTGAAGCCGAGCTCCTTGTGCTTCTCCAGATCGAACGCGAGGGCGGCATCGGTCGGCGCCGTCATCCCACCGTCGGGCCAGTAGCCCTGGTCGAGGGTGCCGGCCTGGAAGACGAACTGGCCGTTCAGCGTCGGCATCATCCGGCCGTCGATCAGCTTCATGCCGATCTCGCGCATCCCGAAGTAGTGCATCGTCGTGTCGACCACTTGCCCGGCGGCGTTGCGCAGCGTCAGACGCAGGTTGTAGAGGTACGGGTCCTCTGGCGTCCACAGCCGCGGGTTCGGAACCGGTACGGCGAAGTCGGCGCCCGGCGTACCGGTGGTAATGCCGACAACGGTCGAGCCGCTCAACGCCTCAGCGAGCACCGTGAACCCAGCCACGTTGCCGGAGGTGAACACCTTGGTCCGCAAGGTGTTGTTCGCGAGATTCGGGTACGTGTCGGCACTGAAGATCGACGACACCGGCGTCGGCTCCAGCCACACCGTCTGCCAGATCCCGGACGTCGGCGTGTACAGCAGACCGCCCGGATTCGCCGTCTGCTTGCCGAGCAACGGCCGATCCGTACCGGTGTCGGTCGGGTCGAACACCCGCACGATCAGCTCGTTCGTCCCGCCGGTCAGTTGCGGAGTGATGTCGTAGACGAACGAGTCGTACGCACCCGTGTGCTGACCGACCTGCTGCCCGTTGACCCACACCGTCGTCCGCCAGTCGACCGCGCCGAAGTTCAGATTCACCCGGCGGCCGCTCCAGCCCGCCGGGATGGTGAAGGTCCGCCGATAGGTCAGGTAGTGGCGGTTGTCGTTGGCCGCCCGCATGACACCGGACAACGCCGTCTCCACCGCGAAGGGCACGTTCACCCGCTCGGGCAGCGTCGCCCCGAACACCGGCGCGGTGTCAGCCGTGGACTGCTGCAACTGCCACTCGCCGTTGAGGTTCGCCCAGTCCGGCCGCGTCATCTGCGGCCGCGGGTACTCCGGCAGCGGCGTGCCGTTCAGCGCGGACGCGGTCCAAGGCGTCGTCAACGGCGGAACCTTCGCCGGTACTGCGCTCGCCGGAATCGCCACCAACCCGGCGACCAGCAGCACGAACACCAGCGACAACCGGCCGAACCAGCCTGCCCGTGAGACACCCATGACGACTCCTCACCGAATCCCTGAATCGATTCAGGGATCCCGACCATAGGAGCCGGATTTTCCGCCCGTCAAGAGCCCGACCGACAGTGACCGATTCCGGCCGGGCTCCCAACAGGCTGCTGCGGCTAGCCGACCACCTCGTGCTGCAAAGTGATCGTCACCCGCTTCGTCCCCGCCGGCAGGAACACCGTGCCCCCGGTCTGGTTGATCGCGGCACCCTTGACCGACACGTTCGCGATGTTGCCCCTCAAGGCCGGCAGCTCGATGCTGTACCCGGTCGAGCCGTCCCCGGTCAGCTCGACCGACACCGTCTTGCCCGAGGCGGTCAGCCGGAAGCCGAGCCGCTTGCCGTCGGCCACCGGATAGTTGTCGATGGCAATCTTCTGTCGGCCGGTGACCCACTCGTCCGGGACACCGCGGCCGATGATCACCGTGCCATCGGACTTCTGCGCCACCAGCGAGTCGAACAGCACCTTGGTGGCGGTGGACTGCCCCCACATGTGCTGGTTCGAGCCGCCGCCACCTTGCGCGTGATCGACGTCCCACGGCGAGTTCGCGCTCGGGTAGTCGACGCCTTCCCACCAGCCGAACGGCCCGCTCATCGCCTTGTCGATCATGAACTGGTAGCCCTTGATCCCCGCGTCGCGGTACTGCTCGCCGCGTAGCGCAGTACTGCCGTAGCCGGCGTTGTAGGCACTCGAGTAGTAGCCGTGCGGATAGCCGCCGAAGTTGTAGATGGTGTCGGAGATGTCCTTGCGACGCTCGAACCCGTGCGTGTAGGTGGCGTCGATCTTGTCGAACATCACCCCGCGCTGCTCGGCGCCGAACAGGTACCCGTCCCAGGCCCAGCGGCCGAACAGGAACATCGAGGCCCAGTTGGCGTCCCGCGGGTCCTTGCGCGGCCCGGTCTCGTTGGCCTCGACCATCGAGATCGGCAGGTAGTCGAGGTCGAACTGCTTCATCGTCTGCTCGATCCGGGCCGTCGCGACCCCGAGCAGATCGTCGTACTCCGCCTTGGCCCAGGCCGCCTCCTGCGTCTCGCCGAGTGCGGTGGCCAGATAGCGGTAGGTGGTCAGCCCGGCCAGCGCGGACCAGTTGTCGATCGTCCAGTAGCCGAGCGAGTCGATCGCGACGGTCTGCTTGATGATCCCCTTGCCGCCGTCGATCCGGTCGGTCTCGACCGTGTGGGTGTTCTTCTTGATCGTCTCGAACTGCTGGCGCACGAACGCCTTGTCGCCGGTCCGCTGCAGGTAGAGGGCGTACGGCCAGCTGTACTTCCACTTGGCGTCGTCGTACTGGAGCTGCGCCGGCAGCGTGGCGAGGTAGTCGCGGGCGTAGCTGAAGTCGCCGATGGTCAGCAGGGTCGCCACGATCCCGATCGTGTCGTGGTCGAACATCTCGTCGTACCCGTTCTCACCGACATGCAGCCGCTTCTGGCCGTCGATGTCGTCCCGGATGATCAGCGTGTAGATGTAGCCGGCCTTGTAGGCGTTGACGAGCCGCTGGTCCGGAAGATCGGTGATCTGGGCGATCGCCGCCAGCCGGGTGTTCCAGTAGCTCCGCATGTCCTTGAAGTGCTTGTTGAGCGACCCGGCCTGCTGCAGCTGTACTGCGGTCGGCCACTCGTAGCTGGCACCGAATCGGTCAGCGGCGATCGCGTAGTCGCGAACCACGGTCTGCCCCGCGCCGATCGTCGTCAC
Source organism: Kribbella sp. NPDC056861 (assembly GCF_040687575.1). Lineage (NCBI taxonomy): Bacteria > Bacillati > Actinomycetota > Actinomycetes > Propionibacteriales > Kribbellaceae > Kribbella > Kribbella sp. NPDC056861. The sequence goes on from NZ_JBFBNQ010000005.1 coordinate 644,936, forward strand.
GGACGGCGCGGCCGCGGCGTTGAGCGGCGTCAGCAGACTCGACACCCGCGGCAGCCGTGCCTCGGCGGCAGTCGGGTTGGTCACGGTCATCCGCGAGTAGGCGACCTCGAACCGGTTCCCGCCGATCACGACCAGATCAGCGAAGTTCTCGACCTTGTACTGCAGGCCGTCCTTGCCGTACTCGCTGATGAACGCGGGCAGATAACCCTCCGCGTTGGTCCACTTGATCTTGCCCGGGATGTTCGGCACGCCGAACGTGATCAGCGCGTTGCCCCGGCTCCGCAGCCGGTAGCTGCCGTCGATGAAGGCGATCGGCGCGTTCAGGTCGCCTTCCCAGCCGAACGACGAGGTGAGGCCCGGGTTGGTCACATTCGTGTACTCCGCGCCGGCGGCCGAGGCGGCAGCGTCGTCGAAGGCAGCCTTCAGGAACAGGTGCACCAGCCGCAGCTCGTCCCGGGTCGCAGCGTTGTTCGCGAGAACCGCCGTGGCGGACGTGACCTCGCCGTCGAGCTGCCGCTGCGCGGACTCGTTCGCGGCGTTGAGGTCAGCGGCCGCGATCTGGTCGAGTAGGTTACGCGTCAGCTCGCGGTACCCGGCTGCCGAAGTATCGGCCTGCGTCACACCGGCGAGCGTCACGTTGCCGGACTCATGGGTCTTGCGCTTCACCTGCGCGCTGATCCGCGCCGAGTCCCCGGCGCCGAGCGTGAGTTCGAACAGTCTGGTCACCGAGTCCGTGCTGCTGACCAGGTCGGAGCTCACGAAGGCCGGCGTCGAACTGCCGTTGAGGTAGACGGACACAGTCGCCGTGGCTCGCCAAGCGCCCGAGACGAAGCGCACTGTGCGGCCGTTCGCCGCTGCCGGGACTGTCAGGTCGTAGCCGTACGGGTCGGTGAGGTCCTTGCCGACCAAGGCCGGGTTCGTGCCGTCGACGAAGAAGATGCCACCCTGCCGACTACCCGACTGGGACTCGGTCGGTGTGCCCTTGGTCCACGAATACGTCACCGGGTTGTCGTTCTGTGCGCCGATCGTGGCGCCGGTCTGCCGATTCGCCACCGCGAGCCGAGGAGTTCCGGCCGGCACGACAGCGCGACGGTTGATCGCCGCTCCGTTGAGGTGCAGCCAGTCGCTCGGCCCCTCGGCGGCTAGGTCCATGGCGACCGGCGGCGCTGCCACGGCGAAGCTCGGACCGGCCGCCGAGGCGACCCGCGAGAGCGCGACGGCGGACAGCGACACGTTGCTGGCCGCCTGCAGCTTCTCGGTGAACTTGGTCGTCACGACGATGCCCTCACCAGGACGGATCGTCACGGCGTACCGCTTCGCCACCGCATTGCCGGTCGCGCTGATCTTGGTCGTGTACGCCGTACCGCCGCCGCTTGCCGCGGCCACAGTCACGGTGCCGCGCGCCTGCCAGATACCGCCCACGAACACGAGCCGACGCGGGGAGTCCGAAGGCGCGACCGTGATCCGGTAGCCGGCCTCGTGCCCGGTCGCGTCACCGACGGTGGTGTCGTCGTACTTGAACACCCCGCCGGTGGTGAGTCCACCGGTCGAGCCCGTCGTGGTCCCGTCCGACCAGCGGAACGTCAGCGGGCTGTCGGACAAAGTGTCCTGGCCCGCCGCGGGATTGAGGTTGTCCACCTTGATCGACGGCGTCACGCCCTTCTTGTGCTCGGTCCCCGCACCGGTCACATGGGCCCAGTCGAGCTCGCCGTACGCCGTCAGGTCCATCACGCCGGCGACACCGGTGCCGTTGGCAAGGTTCTCGACGTTCAGCACGAAGGGATTGGCCGCCGGAGCGGAGGCCGCCGGCAACGACGTCATCGCGGGCAGCAGCAGCGCCCCCGCGATCGTTGCTGCAAGCAACTTGGTTCTTCTGGTCCTCATCGATGGCCCCTCACTGCCTCGGTGGTCCTGACTGCATCGGTCCGGTGACGCTGGAGCCACGGACGATCAGTTCCGGCTCCAGCAAGACGTGGTGCGGCTCGCGCAGGTCGCCGGCGAGCAGGTTGTCGATCGCCTTGATCAGCTCTCGGCCGACGACGTCGATCGGTTGGTGCAGCGTGGTCAGCCCCGGGCTGACCAGCGCGGCGGTCGGTGAGTCGTCGAAGCCGGTCACCCCGACCTCGACCCCGGGACGCAGGCCGCGCTCGTGCAGCGCCCGGAGGACACCGAGCGCGAGGGTGTCGGAGGCGCAGACCAGCGCGGTAGCGGGCCGCGCGGCATCCAGCATCCGGTGAGCGGCCTGACGGCCGGCCTCCAAAGTGTCCGGTACTGCGGCCTGGAGATCCGTCTCCAGCTCGCGCTCCCGACAACCGTCGAGCCAGCCTTCGCGGCGTTCGGCCCCGATCTCGGACTCGGCCAGCCAGCCGATGTGACCGATCCGGCGGTGTCCCTGCGCCGCGACGTGCTCCGTCGCGGCGCGCGTCCCCGACCGGCCGTCGACGTCGACCCAGGCCGTGGTGTCGTCGCCGTCCCAGGACCGTCCGAACGTCGCGAACGGCACTCCCCAGGACCGCAACGCCGCGACCCGGTCGTCGTTGTGATGCGTCTCGGCCAGCACGAAGGCGTCGACCGACGTCTTCTTCAGCAGATCGCGATAGGCCTTGATCTCGTTCGCCGAGCCGTCCTCGGCATGACACAGGATCAGGTGGTACCCGGCCTGCGCGGCCGAAGCGTTCAGCGCGTACAGGAACTCGTCCATCAGCAGCGAGGCTTTGTCGGGCCGGGCCGGCCGGGTCTTGAACGCGATCAGCGACGAGCTCCGGTTGCGCAGCGCACGCGCCGACAGGTTCGGCTCGTAGCCCAGCTCCTCCACCGCCGCCAGGATCCGCTCCCGCGTCTGCGGCGCCACCCGCTCCGGGTTGTTGACCGCGTTCGACACCGTCTGCGCCGACACCCCGGCCCACCGCGCCACCTGCGCCAACGTCACGTGCCCGTGCGGCACCGGCCCCCGGCTGGTCTCCTGCGGCCCCATCGACTCACCTCTTGTTAACGTTAAAATTCCTGCGCCGCACGCTACTGAGCCGCACCCATGCCGTCAAGACTCGGATGCGGCTGAGGGATTTTTAACGCTAGAGGTTCGGTGGAGTCGTGTTCTGCAGTCGCGGGTCGGGCTCGCTGCCACTCATCGCCAGCAGCCCGATCACCGCCCGCCCGAGCTTGAGCAGGTCACGCGGGTTCTTCTTGTTCAGACCGGCGACCAACTGCTTGAGGATGGTCAGCTGGTCGAAGTAGATCCGCTCGGCGACCAGGTTCTCCTGGTCGTCGAAGACGAAGAACGCCGTCATCCTGGTCCGGTGCCGGCCACCCGTCGCCGGCACCTTGCCGAGCGGACCGAGGTGCGTCCCGAGCAACCAGAACTCGACGATCACCGCGTCGTGGCTGTGCCGCAGCGCGATGATCTCGTGGTCCTGATCGGGAAAGGCGACCCGGGTGTCCTGGTAGTACGCCCGGACCGGTCCGTCGCCGTCGTGCACCGTCATCTGCGCGATCAGCTCGTACCGCGGATGCGGGAAGGTCGCCAGCACGTCGTCCCAGTCCTGCCGGACCTCGTCGTGGAAATGGTCGAGCACAACCTTCTGCCGGGCCCGCAGAACCTCCTCGGACGGCATCTCGAAGGGCGTGTTGTCAGACATCGATCATCTCCACTCGTCGCTTCCTACCTGCACCTCGACAAGAACCTCGCCAAGGTCGACAACCCAGCCCGGGCGGTCCGGGCCGCATTGCTCCCACTCCCCTGGTGACCTCGCCACCAGCCGGCCGCTGCACCGGCCACGAGCCATCATCAGGTTCACGGCCCGGCCAGGTCCGGCCACCAACTCGACCGCGACCTTCGCCTCTCCAGGAAAGGCGACAGCCGTCCCTCGAGCCACCGGCCGCCGCACTGTATCGATCTCCAGCACCACGTCGACCAGCGGCAGGAAGATCCGGTCGAGGCCAGGAAAGGCCGAGAAGACCGCGTCGGACTCGAGCTCGGCAACACTGAGCCGCCATCCGGAAGGATCGTCGACGAGTTCGCGGGTGAGCCCAGCTCCGTTGCGCCAGGCAACAGCAGGGAACACCTCGGGCTTCAGCACCCTGGACGGACCGGTCATCGGGCCGGCTGCCTCTCCATCCGGGTCAACTCGTAGTACACCGGCAGGTCGTCACCCAGGCTGATCATGCGGCCGACACTACCCACCCGCGGTCAGCCCGGCCCTCCATTGCTCGCAGCAGAACGCCTTCTGGGAGACTGGATGGGTGGCGAGTGAGCAGACCGAACCGACCAAGGTTCTCTGGCGTCGGCTGCTGCACCTGGTGATCGACGGACTTTTGATCGGTACGACGGCGATTCTGCTCGGTCTGGTGGTGCTGTTCGGGCTGACCGTCGGGCTGGCTCGGTGGATCACGTTCGACGTGGCCTTCGCCGTAGGAGTCGTCTTCTTCGTCGCCGCGGCTCTGCTCGGGCCGATCGTCAACGAGGTGTGGATCCCACACCGCTCCCGCAGCGGCGCCTCGGTGGGCATGCGGATCGCCGGCATCCAGGTGATCATGCTGGACGGCAGCAAGCCACCCCTCAAGGCCTTCGCCCTGCGCTATCTGCTGATGGTTGTCGACGGCATGCTCTGGGGCCTGGTCGGTCTCGTGGTGGTACTGCGAACGCCCCGCCGCCAGCGCGTGGGCGATCTCGTCGCAGGCACCGTGGTGGTGCGCAGGGGCTCAGTCGACCAGCCGGTTCTCCCAGGCCCAGATCGCGATCTCGGTGCGGTTCCGGAGACCGAGCTTGCGCTGGATGCTCCCAAGGTGTGACTTGACGGTCGAGAGCGAGACCACCAGTTCACCGGTGATCTCGTCGTTGGTCCGGCCGCGGGCGACCGCCTGTACGACGTCCATCTCGCGCTCCGTCAGCGGGTTGTCGGCCAGCGGTGCCGGTACGGCGCTGTGGGCGAAGTGCTCGATCAGGCGCGTGGTGATCGACGGCGACGCCAGCGATTCGCCGTCCGCGGCGGCCTGCACGGCCTCGACCAGCAACCCTGGACCGGCATCCTTGAGCAGGAAGCCGCACGCCCCGGCGCGCAGCGCGGCGTACACGTTCTCGTCGACGCCGTAGGTGGTCACCACCACCACTCGCATCGGAGTCTGCACCCCCGGGCCGGCCAGCAGCCGCGTGGCCTGGATGCCGTCGATCCGTGGCATCCGGATGTCCATCAGGATGACGTCGGGCCGCAGCTCCCGGGCCAGCCGGACGGCTTCTTCGCCATCGGCTGCCTCGGCCACGACCTCGAACTTCGGCTCGGCCTGCAGGATCATCCGAAAGCCCGTCCGGACCAACGCCTGATCGTCGGCGATGAGGACACGGGTCACCATCAGGACCTCCTGGTCGAGAGTCGGGGTCAGAAGATCTCGGGCAGCGGCAGCCGGGCGGCCACCCGCCATTCGCCTGTGCCTGCCGGACCGGCGGACAACGTACCTCCGACGGCCTCCGCCCGCTCGGTCATCCCGACCAGGCCGTAACCGTCGCCCCGAACAGTATCGGGCGACGACCGGTTGACGACGTCCAGCAACACCGCCGCCGTGAAGCCGCGCCGCTCCAGCGCCGCGGTGACCTCGATGCCCCCACCCGGTACCCCGTGCCGGCGGGCATTGGTGAGCGCCTCGCGGACCAAGCGCTGGGCGGCGTCGACCACCTCCGGCGGGATCGGCGCCAGATCGATGTCATCGGCAACGATCAGGCGGACCAGCTGGTCGTCGCCGCAGGCCTCACCGAGCGCCCGCCGCAGATCCGGCCTCGCCTCCGCTGCTCCGGACCGGTCGGCGCGCAGCATGCCGACCATGCCACGCATCGCCGTCAGCGCTTCCCCGCCGGCCTTCTCGATCTCGGTGAAGACCGCCGGATCCAGACGCTGACCGTCCGGAGCCCGGGATGCGACGACCCGCGCGCCCTGAGCGAGGACGACGATGCCGGTGACGTGATGGGCCACGAAGTCGTGGAGTTCGCGCGCCAGGACGAGCCGTTCCGCGGCTCGCACCGCCGCCAGATCTCCTTCGCGCCGCTGCTCCGCGTCCCGCAGTACGAGGCCGGTCCCGACGCTGGCTCCCCAGAGCAGAGCGGCTGCCACGGCAGCCAGGGCCCACGGCGAGTCGATCCCGTAGCGAAGCAGCGGGGCCAGCGCCATCGCGAGACCGGCCAGTACGGCGAGCGGAGCGACAGTGCGAGCAGGGAGCCGATGACAGGCGGCGCCTACCAGCAGGGCCAGTGCGATGGCCTCGGTGAAGGACGGCTGCGCCGGTTGGGGTGAGTCGATGAGGGTGCCGGTCAGGCTGAGACCGCTGATCAGCAAGGAAGCCAGAGCTACGCCCAGCGTCATCAGTACGACCTGGTCGAACCTGCGGCGCAGTACCGCGAGGACGCCGACACCGAGGCCGAGCGCGGGGGCGATGGCGCCGAGAACGGAGCCCAGCAGACCGTTGCCACCGTCATCCGGCAGCGGTGTGAGCACCAGATCGGCCACGGTGGCTGCCGCCACGATCGCGATCTCCGCTACCAGCGGCGCGCGCCGCGGCGCACTGATCGTGGCGGACGGCAACGGACTGGTCATGACCCCAGCATGCCTGGTCGGCCGCCGTGACACCTCAACCCTGGGGTGGTGATCTGCCCTCGGCCGAAAGGACTAGCCGGAAGCTGGAAGTTCGCACCAATGGTCGTCCCGTCGGATGACGCCCCCGCCATAGCTTCGAGCCGTCAGCCGAACCAGCACAACCCACTCAGCAAGGAAGCTCACTGTGAACAAACTAAGAGTCGGTGCCGCGGTCGCGGTGTCGCTGTCCCTGGTCGCCGCCATCACGCCGACCGCTGTCGGCCGGGTCGCCAACGCCTCGGTGAAGGCGGCGCCCGGTGCGAAGTACGCGGAGCAGAAGCTGGACTGGCAGCAGTGCTCGTTCGACACCGAAGGGGTCAAGACGGTCTGCGCGATGATGACCGTGCCGCGTGACTGGGCGAAGCCCGCGGCGGGTCCCGAGCTCAAGGTGTACGTCAGCAAAGTTGTTGCCACTGGCACCAAAGAGGACTACCAGGGCGTGCTGCTCACCAATCCGGGTGGCCCCGGTGGGCAGGGTACTTCGCTGGCCTCCTCGATCGCCGGGTTGCAGCCCGCTGTGAACGCGAAGTACGACATTCTCGGCATGGACCCGCGCGGTACCGGGCAGTCCGGGGTGGAGGGCGACGCGGGCCTCGGGGTCACCTGCGACGTTCCCGTGAGTCGCCTGCCGCAGGGACCAGCCGATGCCCGCGACCGGTCGGCCAAGAGCATCAAGGACCACCAGCAGGCACCGCGGGCCATCGCCGAAGCCTGTCAGAGCTTGGCGGTCTCGCCGTACATCACCACCTGGCAGACCGCTCACGACATGGACCTGTACCGGCAGTTGTCCGGGGCAACGAAGCTCAACTACGTCGGCTACTCCTACGGGACCTGGCTCGGCGCCAAGTACGCCTCACTCTTTCCGGGGACGACCGGCCGGATGGTGCTCGACTCGAGCCTCGACTGGCAGGGACGTCTGCAGGCCGGTTTCGAGGACTTCCCGCGGATCGGCCAGCGGCAGACCGACACCGCGTTCCTGTCCTGGTTGAACCGGACGGAGCCGGACCTGTTCGGGAAGACCCCGGCTGCCGCGCGCAAGGTGATCGAGGCCGGCCGGGCGAAGGCGGTCGAGGCCGGGCTCGATCCCGACTCCTACGACGGACTGTTCACCGGCAACGGCAGCGCGATCGGCTGGCTCTTCACGATGATCGCCCTGGTGGCGCTCAACAGTCCTGAGGACGAAGCCGCCAAGACTTTCGCGGCACTGCCCGCGGCCGTCCGGGCCCAGGCAGACAAGGTATCGCTCAAGCGTCTCGGCGTCCCCGCGGCGAAGGTGACCACCAAGATCCTGGTTTCCCAGCGCCTCGGCGAGGGCGAGCAGGAGAGCGACTACGTGCGGCTGCCGCTGACCCGGTTCGCCGTGGCCTGTAACGACCAGCCGACCAAGACCACCGCCTGGTACAAGCAGCTCAGTGATCGGCAAGGCCCGAAGTACCGCGATTTCGGCTGGCAGTACGGCCTCGGCGAGGTCTGCGGTCCGTGGACTGACGAGCCGCTGCAGAAGCTCCCGAACCTGCCTGCCTCGGTCCGGAAGAACGTCCTGCTCGTCCAAGGCGAGCTCGACCCGCAGACGGGGTACGAGCAGGCCATGGCGGCGGCCGGCAAGGCGCCGGGCATCAGCATCCTGCGGGTCGACGACTCCCCGTTCCACGGTCAGTACTCGACCCAGGACAACCCCTGCGTCGACGGTGTCGTCAACACCTATCTACTGCACGGATCCACCACGCCCAACAGCATCTGCCCGTCGGTACCGCTCCTCGGCGAGACCAAGGTCTACCCGGTCCGCGGCCCGGTCGACGCCTACCTGAAGGCGAACAAGGCGAGCACCAACCGCCTCGTCTCACCCAAGGCAACCACCCCGGCCGACGACCAGACCCGCCGCGACCTCGCCGACCGAATCTCCGAAGAGAACAACACCCACCTGCTCCGCTGACAGTTCTGCCTTCAGGCTTGACCGTCTGAATAGGCCTCGTAGTTTCCGCACTCCGCCGTGATCTCGGCCGTCGCTTGCGCCGCGGCGAAGAAGTCCTCGGCCAGCGGCGAGGTGCGCGAGGCCGCCATCGCGAGGCACACCTGATCGGGCGCAAGCTCCGGGATCGGCACGTAGCTGATGTCCGGCCGGGAGTAGAACAGCGTCTCCGAACGCGTCACGAACGAGATGCCTCGGCCGGCCGCGACGTGCTCGAGCTTCTCCTCCACGCCGCGCACCCGGAGCCCGGAGTCGGGGTGCGGGCGTCTGGTGGGGTGTGTGCTCGGGTCGGCATGCCAGACCAGCGGCTCACCGGTCAGGTCGGCCTCGGTGATCTCCTCCTTGCCGGCCAACCGGTGGACCGCGGGCAGCACCACCATCAGCGGTTCGGCGTACAGGGGGATGACGCGGAGGCCGGTCTCGTCGATGGGCAGTCGCACATAGCCGACGTCGATGCGGCCGTCGAGCAACATCGGGGCCTGGTCGTCCCATTCGATCCGCTGCACGTCCACGACAACGTCCGGATGCCGGGCCTCGAACACCTGAGCCGCCGGGATGACCGGGATCCCGGTCCGGAAGCCGACCGCCAGTCGCCGGCTGCCGTGAGCCGCCACGGTCACCCGGCGGCGTACCGCGTCCGCGGAGGCGAGCAGCGGACCGGCGTCGGTCAGCAGTTGCCGGCCGGCATCGGTCAGCGCCACCCCGTGCCGGTTCCGGGTGAACAGCGAGGCGCCGAGGTCCTGCTCCAGCGCGCGGATCTGGCGGCTGAGCGCCGGCTGCGCGATGTGCAACTGCTCCGCGGCGCGGCCGAAGTGCAACTGGTCGGCGACGGCGAGGAAGTAGCGCACCTTGCGCAGATCCAGATCCATCGCGCACCTCCCGCGTCGGTGATGCCTCCAAGGTATCACCGCGCCGAAAACAGGTCTTGGACACCCACTGGGGCTAATGAAAGGCTTAATTCAAAGGGAAATCCAAAAGCAGGCCACGCAAAAGAGTGGCAAAGCTTTTCAACAACAAGGAGTGCACCTCATGAGCAGCATCACCCTGATCGGTACCGGGAACATGGCTCGCGCGATCGGCACGCTCGCCGTCGCGGGCGGGAACACGGTCGAGGTCATGGGACGTGATCAGGCCAAGGCCGACGACCTGGCCAAGGCGCTCGGCGGCGGCACGACCACGGGCGAGTGGGGCGCCGTCCCGGCCGGGGACATCGTCATCACCGCTCTCCTGTACGCCGGTGTCGTGCCGGTCGTCGCCGAGTACGGAGACGCCCTCGCGGGCAAGGTCATAGTCGACATCAGCAACCCCTTCAACGCGACCTTCGATGGACTGGCTCATAGCGAGCAGACGTCGGTCGCAAAGGAAGCCGCCAAGGTGGCACCGGCCAACGCCAGCGTGGTGAAGGCGTTCAATACCATTTTCCGCAATGTGCTGGAGAACGGCCGCCCTGGTGTTTTCCTCGCTGGAGACAATTCACAGGCGAAGGCGAGTGTGGCGGCATTCATCGAGAGCCTCGGATTGCGCCCGCTGGATGTCGGCGGTCTGAAAATGGCGCACTGGCTGGAAGGAATGGGCCTGGTCACCATGGGCCTGGCCGGAAATGGCGTCGGGCACTGGGACTTCGCCCTCGGCGTCGACGAATTCGCCAGCTGATCCGGCCGGCCGGCGGGGCGACCACACCCCAGCCCAAACCTGATCCGACACGCCGCCAATATCTACCCTGGCCAAGGTAGACATTCAGTTTCTCCCTCGCTAGCATTTCGCTCACCACCAGAGCAGATGATGAGCATCCGCGGGGAGAACGAGATGGCCTTGCTGGATCCGGTCAAGGCGGAGACCGTCGCCGCCCGACCAGGTACTCCGCGGTTCGGTGCCGGTGCGTTCGCGCAGGTCGCGCTCGAGCTGTACGACGCATCCGGGCTGGACGAGACACTCGACGCAGCTCTCGAGTTCGCACTCCAGGCAGGTGGCTGCACTCACGCCGGCGTGGCACTCGCCGTACGGGGTCGCCAACTGGAGATCGGCAGGGGCACGCATCCAGCGGTCGAGGCGATGGACCGGATCCAGATCGAGACCGGTGCAGGGCCGACTCTGGCCGCCCTCACCGGCGACACGATCGCGGTGCCCGACATCTCCAGCGACAACCGCTGGCCACAGTGGCAGGCGACCGCCCAGGAGGCGGGCCTCGGCAGCGCGCTCCTGGTTCCGATGACGGCCGGCGACCAGATGGCGGGCGTGTTGTCGCTCTACAACGCCGCACCAGAGGCATTCACCATCGCCGACGAAGCAGCCGCGCACATCCTGGCCCAGCACATCGCGGTCGCCGTGTCGACGTCCCGGCACGAGACCTCGATGTCCCAGGCGCTGGAGGCCCGGAAGCTGGTCGGCCAGGCGATCGGAATTCTGATGGAGCGCTTCGACCTCGAAGCCGACCAGGCCTTCGCCGTACTGCGCCGCTACTCCCAGGACACCAACACCAAACTCCGCGACGTCGCCCACCACCTGATCGAGACCCGCGCCCTCCCCCGGTGACCTCGCCTCGAGACACGCGTCACGCATCGGGTACGACGATCACCTTGCCCGCCGCGGCGCCGGACTCGGCGTACCGGACCGCCTCGGCGATCGCCGAGAGCCGGAAGGATCGCGCGATCCGCGCGGAGATCTCACCGTCGCGCAGGTAGCCGAAGACCGTGCCGAGATCGTCGCGCAGCTGCGTCCGGAAGCGATCCGGGTTACGCCGCTTGCCGGCCCACAGGTTGAAGAACAGCGCCGACTTGCCGTTGGGCAGGTAGTTCCAGAGCAGCAGCTTGCCGATCAGGGCCAGGACCGGGATACGTCCGTTGCCCTCGTAGTCGCGAGTCGACGCGGTGCCGTAGGAGACGAGGATGCCGCCGCGGCCGAGGTACGACCAGGACTGCTTGATGCCTTCCCCGCCGACATGGTCGAACACCGCCGCCACCCCGTCCGGAGCGATCCGCCGTACCTCGGCAGCCACGTCGCCATGCCGGTCTACCGGGATCGCGCCCAGCTCGCGGACGTAACCGAGGTGCCGTTGCGACGCGACACCGATCACCTCGGCACCCCGCCGACGTGCCAGCTGGACCAGCAGCGACGCCACCCCGCCGTTCGCGCCGAGCACCACGACCGTGTCACCCGGACCCACCTTCGCGGTCTCCATCATGCGATGCGCGGTGATCCCGTTCACGATCACCGCCTCGGCCTCATCGGCCGCAACCCCATCCGGTACGGCGACCAGCTCGTCAGCCGGCACCACCAGCTCGTCCGCCCAGCCGCCCACCTTGGTCAACGCAGCCACCCGCGCACCCACCCGGATCGGCGACGAGGTGTACGGACCCAGCTCGGTCAGCACACCCACCACGTCGTACCCCGGCACGAACGGGAAGGCCGGCTGGTCGTAGTACTTACCCCGCCGCATCTGCTGCTCGGCGAACGAGACGCCGGTCGCCTCCATCCGGATCCGCGCCTCACCCGCCGCCAACGGCCGGGCCGCCGTACTGCGCAACCGGAAACCCTCTGGCTCGACGACGCCCGGCAGCTCTACCTCTGTGATCATGACTGGTCCTCTCGACTCGGTTTCGACAAGTCGATCGTGTCGCGGAGAGGGCCGCGGTCGCGTCGGTGAGAACTACTTAGAACGTCCGGTTGCGTAGGTGCCGGCGCGACGTGATGCCGAGCTTGCGGTAGATGTTGCGCAGGTGGGTGTCGATCGTACGCGGACTCAGGAACAGCAGCTCGGCGACCTCCTTCGACGTCGCTCCCCCGGCCACCTTGGCCGCGATCAGCCGCTCCTGCCCGGTCAGCGAGCTCTCCCCTGCCTCCGGATCCGCCGTCCGGCGCGCGGTCTCGCCGGTCGCGAGCAGTTCGCGAGCCGACCGATCGGCGTACCCACGGGCGCCGAAGGCAACGAACGCGGCGTGAGCGGCCCGGAGCTCGCTGCGCGCCTCGGCCCGGCGACCCTCACGGCGCAACCACTCGCCGTACGCCAGCCGCGCTCTCGCGTGCAGAGCCTTGACCGGAGTCGCGGCGTACTCGTCGATCGCCTGCCGGTAAAGCTTCTCCGGCTCGGCGTCGATCATCGCCCTGGCCAGGGCATGCGCTGCCCGCATCCATGGCGTTGCACTCACCCGGGCGATCGAGCCGATCCACTCGACCGCCTCCACCGCTTCCTCGGCGTTGCCGACCCGGACCGCCGCCTCGACCAGTTCGGGCATGGTCTGCCAGACCATCCGCACGCCCCGCCGATGCTCGTCCCAACTCGTCCGGGCCACGTCGTACGCCGCCCGGTAGTCGCCGCTCCCGTTGTGCAGCACGGCGCTCGCATACCGGTACACGCCGTCCTCGAGCCGGCCGATCCGCTCATGGGACAGACGTGCGAGCTCGGTCAGCTGGGCCTCCTCGCCACGCCACCCGGCCAGCGATTGCTCGGCGTACGCCAGACTGACCGTTCCCGCCACCGCGTCCACCGCCAGCGCCTCTTCGGCCCGCTCGTCGGCCGCCACGAATCGGCCGGCCACCAGGTCAGCCATCGCCCGCACTCGCAACGCCTGCGGCAACACGGTCAACGCACCCTCCGCGCGGGCGACCTCGACATGCCGGGCGGACAACTCGTCCATGGCGTCGGCGTCCCAGAGATCCAGCGCCATCATCGACGCCAGATCCAGGTACCAGAAGTCAGAGGAATCCTGCTGATAAGCCCGTACGGCGGCCTGCATGGCGGGCACCGCCTGCACGGAGGGCAGCAGGATCTGGTCGAGCATCGCATCCAGCAACAGATCCACCGGCCGCGCCGGGACCCGATCGCTCGCCAGGGTCCGGATCCGCTGGGCAAGCTGTCGCTGGTCCTCCGGATCGGGCATCGCGAAGACCGCGGTCGCCACCGCTTCGAGGAACCGGGCGCGCGCCTCGTCCACCTCGACCTCGGCAGCCGCATCGACCATCGCGATCGTCGACTCCGCGTTCCGGGTCCGATGGAAGTCGATCTGGGCCGACAGCAGCCGGGCGCGCGCATTCCCGGCCAGGTCGCGCCTCTGCACGATCTCTTCTGCCCTGGCCGCATCGCCGCCCTGCAAAAGCAGTTCTGCGGCGCCCAGCAGCCGGTCGGTCCGCTCGTCGATGCCGGGCGACAACTCGGCGGCCTTCTGCAGGAACGTCGCGGCGGCAAGCAGTCCGCCTCGCCCCCGCGCCCGTCCCGCCGATGCCGCCAACTCGGCCGCGACATCCTCGTCCGTCTCGACGACCGCGAGAGCCCGGTGCCAAGCACGCCGATCAGGGTCTCGGGACGCATCGGTCGCAACAGCCAGTGCAGCGTGCGCGTCTCGACGTTCCTGGGGGGTCGCCGACCGGTACGCCGCGGATCTCACCAACGGGTGCCGGAAGGCCAAGCGCGGACCTCTCACCAGCAGCCCGTCGTCCTCGGCACGCTCCAGCGACGCCGCATCCAGACCGGCCACCTTGGCGGCCCGGCGCAACAAACCGAGGTCCCCGAGCGGCTCGGCCGCCGCGAGCATCACGATCGATCGGACGTCGGCCGGCAACGCCGACATACGTCGTACAAACTCTCTTTCCAGCGCATCAGGAGCCGAGCCGAGCGGATCGGCGGACAGCCCCAGCTCCAAGGCCAGCGGATTGCCGTTCGCCTCGGCGATCAGCCGATCGGCCAGCTCCGCCTCGACCGTTGCACCCAGCAATCGGCGGGCGTCACCCTCGGCCAAGCCACTCAACGCGAGCAGCGGCAGTTCGGCGTACTCCGCAGGCACCTCCCGTACGACGAACAACATCGCCACCCGCTCGGCAGCAATCCTGCGCGCCACGAACGTCAGCACCCGACGCGACTCAGCATCGAACCACTGGGCGTCGTCGAGCTCGCACCAAACCGGCCGTCCCACGTCCAGCAACCCGAGCACGGCCAGCCCCACCAGCAACGGACTCGGCGACGGCCCGGCCCCCATCCCGAACACCACTTCCAATGCAACCCGCTGTGGCTCCGGCAACTCCTGCCGTCGCTCCAGCACGGGAGCACACAACTGCTGCAGCGCCGCGTAGGCGAACTCCTGCTCGAACTCGGCCCCACGAGCTCGCAGAATCAGCCACTCCGGCAACCCCTGAGGCAACCCTTGACCGGCAGCTCCGACCAAGGCCGACTTGCCGACTCCCGCATCGCCGGCCACCACCAGCGCAGCACCGAGCCCACCCTCGGCATCACGCGCCAGTTGCTCCAGGCGCCGAAGCTCGGCCTGCCGCCCCACCAGTTCCGCCATGCCCGCATTCTCCACCTGCGCCTAATCTGCAGCGCATCAGCCCAGCAGAGACTTTCCGTACCAGTCATTGATGTTCTGCACACCGGGCAACATCGCGAACAAGGCACTACCGGTCGTCCGGGTGAAGTCGTTCAGCGCGTCATGCGCCGCGAGCCGCTTCTGCACCGGCACGAAGCTGGTCCGCGGATCCTTGACATAGGCAAGGAACAGCAACCCCTCGTCCGAGGAGCCGTCCGGCAACACCCCCGCCCGGTAGGAGAATCCCCGCCGGAGCATCTCCTCCCCCTTGCCCGGCGTCGACAGCCGGACATGGCTGTTGACCGGGATCAGCGGAGTCCCGTCCGCGCCCTTCGCGTCCAGATCAACCGGATCGGCTTCCTGCTGCGACCCCAGCGGCGCGCCGCTGAGCTTGTGCCGACCGATCACCCGCTCCTGCGCAGGCACCGCGAGCCTCTCCCACGAGTCGAGCAGCATCCGGATCCGGCGTACGACGAGGTAACTCCCGCCCGTCATCCAGGCCGGCTCGGCCGCGTCCACCCACACCGGTCCGCCCCGAGCTTTGTCGCTCGTCGAGACGTTGTTGGTGCCGTCGACCTGACCCATCAGATTCCGCGTACTGCGTCCGTCTCTCCGTGCCGCCATCCCCTGAAATCCGGCTTGCTGCCACCGCGGACGGACCACAGCGCCCGCGCTGCGCCGCAGTACCCGATCGGCGCCGGCCAGCACCATCGGATCGTCACCGCACAACTGGACCACCAGATCGCCGCCGCTGAATCGCTCCTCGATCACATCGCCCGGGAACTCCGGCAACTCCGCGAGCGCCGCCGGCACCTCGAGACCCAACCGGCCGAGCAACCCACGCCCGATCCCGATCGTCACCGTCAGCGCGGCCGGCTGACCGTCGACCGCGATCGTCGGATCCCCCGGCACCTTCGTCCCCTGGGTGATTGCGCGGGCAGCAGCCGTCCAGGCCCTGAAGAGCTTGCCCATCGCCGCCTTCGAGGCCGTTCCCGGTACGTCGTACGCGGTCAGCAGCAGGTGCCCGGGTGCAGGTGTCGCGATGCCGGCTTGGTGGATCCCGTGAAACTCCACGGTCTGCGGAAGTCCTGGTGCGGGAGGTGGCGGTTCGCTGTCCTGACGCGTCGCGACGATCGCGCCGCCACCCGCACCGACCGCAAGCGCCGCGCCGGTCAAACCGAAGACGGCCCGCCGACCGATCGCCGCAGTCACTTGACCCGCTCGCCGGCCGCGGTGACGGCGAACCAGCGCCCACCATTCTGCTTCTTGTTCTGCCCCGTGGCCTCACCAGCGGTATCGGAGTCGTAGCGATACAACGGATACCCGTTGTAGGTCACCACCCTGACGCCGTTCTCCCCCTCCGCCTCACCCACCAGCTGAGCGACCGAGCCGGTGCCCAGCTCCGGCTTCGACTGACCCTCGGCCAACGTCAGAGGCGGCCACTTCGAGGCGCAACCGCCGGTGCAGGACACGACGTCCTTCTCATCCTTCTCGAAGAAGTAGAGAACGCGCCCAGCCTGATCCACCAGCACACCACCGACGTCAGGAACATCCGCCACCGCCAGCCGGGCCGTCCCGTTGTCCACCGGATTGCCCCCGGCGCCAACCACGACGTACGCCGTCACCGCCCCCGCCACCAGAACGGCGGCCCCGACTCCCGCTACCAGCTTTCCGCGCTTCATATCCCTGTCTCCGCTCAGTCGTCGTCGATCTGTCACGACGACTCTCTCCCGCGGCCCCGACCCCTCGCGTCGGTGAGAATTACGCAGATGCCCACGTAGGCAGGACGGCTGTCACGGTCGTGGCAGGGCAGCGATGATTCGGCGTGGGAACCGGGTCATCACCCCCGGCCGTCGCTCGCACGCACGGCCGGGGCCTATCAGAAAGAAGTGATTCGCATGCCCACTGTTTCCCGCACCTTCTCCGTCGACGCCGCCCCCGCAGTGGTCGTCCCGTACCTCGCTGACTTCGGCAACGCCGAGCAGTGGGACCCCGGCACCGAGAAGTGCACCCGTAACGACTCCGGTCCCGTCACGGTCGGGTCGACCTGGCACAACAGCTCGAAGATCGCCGGCGTCAGCACAGAGCTGACCTACACCCTCGAGGAACAAACCGACCACCGCGTGGTCCTGGTCGGCCGCAACGACACCGCGACCTCCACCGAGATCCTCGAGATCACCCCCGACGGCGCCGGGTCGAGCATCACCTACACCAACGAGATCGAGTTCCACGGCGCGGCCAAGCTCGCGGCGCCGCTGGCCAAGGTGCTCTTCGAGAAGGTCGGCAACGACACCGAGAAGCAGATGACCGAAGTACTGAACGCGCTCGCGCCGTAGCCGACGAGCCTCCGCGAGTAAGACGGGCGAAGCGTCTCGCAGCAGGTGAGTCCTGATCGCTGTCAGCCGGCTCACCCGCCAGCGAGGTTTGCAATCGGTCCGCAGTGGTCACCGGGGTGCCACGATCATCTTTGAGTCCCGGCCGGGATTGGATTGATCGAGGCCTTTGGCGTTCGGCCCATGTGCGCCAGAGGCTGCCTTATCGCGATACAGAGTCGCTACTCCCCTGCCCTGTCCTCCGACGGCAACTGTCTGGTCCTCGCCTGACTCGATGACCAATGACGAGCTCTGCCGAGCTTGCCCGCTACCTCAGACCGGCCGGTCCTCCGCCAGGCGGGGTCCGTGGCCCGTCGCGCTCTTGCCAGGGGTACTCAGTTCCTGCAGGCCGGCACACAGCAGCGTCGCCACCGCTGATACCGACAGGTCGAGCAGGTCGGCGACGTCGCCGATGGTGTGGTCCCCGCACTGGATCAGGGCCACTGCCGAGCGCTGCTGGCGGGCGAGTTCGGCCAGCCCGGCCATCGTGGGCGTGACCGACCCGCTGCCTGGGCGTGAGGTGTCGTCCAGGCAGCGGGCGGCGTACAAGTAGGTCAGCCGCGCCAGCTCGCGGCGCAGGCTCCTTGCCCGGACAGACGCCGTGGCGCCGGGGTCGACACAGGCGCGGGCGATGACTTCGACGACAACGTCTTCGGCCCGCTGCGAGTCACCCAGGACGGCTCGGGCCAAGGCGAACAGCGCGCCACCGTGTCGGTCACACAGTTGACCGACAGCCCAGGGGTCTCCGGCTCCGGCGACCTCCAGCAGCTCACGACGATCATCGGCCCAACCATCGGTCCCGCCGGCCGGCGGGCGCGAAGAGCGCGGCATTGTCCGAGACATGTACGACCCCCATTGGGCACTCGAAGAAGAGCTACCGGGGTCTCGGGCAGCGACAGATGCTGTGGTCCGTCCTGTACCCCGCCGAATCGGCGCGAAAACAGTTCCGAACTTGTGCAGCGCCCCAGAGTCCGCACCGCGCAGGTGCAGGCGCGCCGGGCATCACCGCTCGTGCCAGAACGTGCGCCGCGTTTATGATGAGAGCACTATCAGCGCCCAGATTCCCGCGCCGGGGGTCCTTGGCGCGCCCTGGTGCGGTAGGAGTGGATCGATGACCGACCAGGCCCGCAGCTTCGGTGAGATGGCAATGAACCTGCACAACCAGACCGGAGTGGCGGCAACGGTCGGCACGGTGCTGGAGTTCGCGACCGAAGTACTCCACTACGACGCCGCGTCGGTCATGCTGATGCACCACAAGCGCGCCGAGACGATCGCCGCGACCGATCCACTCGTCACCCTCGCCGACCAGCTGCAGATCGACCTCGGCGAAGGCCCCAGCCTGCTGGCCGTCAGCCAAGGTGACAACGTGCTCGTCAAGGACACCGGCACCGACGACCGGTGGCCGAAATGGGCGCCGACGGCCGCCGAGAACGGTATCCGCAGCGCGCTCGCGATCCGCTTGGTCACCGCCCACTCCACCAGCGGAGTCCTGAACCTCATCTCGACCAAGCCCTACCTCTTCGGCGAGGGCGACCTTGAAGCAGCCGAACTACTCGCCTTGCACGCCTCGATCGCGATCGCGGCCGTACGCACCGAGGTCTCGCTGAACAACGCCATCGATTCCCGCAAGCTGGTCGGCCAGGCCGTCGGGCGCTTGATGGAACGCTACAAAGTGGACGCCATCCAGGCCTACACCTTGATGCAGCGCTACTCCCAGAACCGCAACCAGCGCCTCAACACCGTCGCCCAGCACGTCGTCACCACCGGCGACCTCCCCACCTAGCGGCTGATCGCCGGCCAGAGGTTGCCTCGCGCACGGGCCGGGTACCGGGCCGGCACAGTGGATCTGATCGTCGCGACGAGAGTTGGCCAAGTGAGCGGGACTGATGCAGTCGTCATCGGAGCTGGACCCAACGGGCTGGTAGCCGCCAACCTGCTCGCGGATGCAGGCTGGGATGTGACCCTGCTGGAGGCCAACGACGCGATCGGCGGTGCGGTCCGCAGCTCGACCGACGTCGACAGCGCGTTCGTCCACGACACCTTCAGCTCGTTCTACCCGCTGGCGATGGTGTCGCCGACGATCAAGGGCCTGAAGCTGGAGGAGCACGGTCTGGAGTGGTCCAACCCGCCCTCGCCGGTCGGCAATCCCCTGCGCACGGGCGGCTGGGCGCTGGTGCACCCCGAGCCTGCCGACACCGCTGCCGCCCTGGACCTGCACGCTCCGGGTGACGGACAGGCCTGGCTCGAGCTGTTCTCCGATTGGCAACGGATCGGTCCGGCGATCACCGAGGCGCTGTTCAATCCGTTCCCGCCGGTCCGGGCAGGCGTCGACCTGCTCGGGCATCTCCTCGGGCCGCGAGGGCTGAAGCGCCTGCGACTCCTCATCGGCCCGGTCAGGTCCCTCGGCGACAGCAGGTTCGAGGGCGAGGCGGCAAAGTTGCTCCTGGCCACCAATTCCCAGCACGCGGACATCGCTCCCACAGCACCCGGCTCCGGCCTGATGGGCTGGCTGCTGCTGATGATCGCCCAGCAGTACGGCTATCCCGTACCGCGCGGAGGCGCCGGCCACCTGTCCCAGGCTTTGGCCGACCGCTTCACGTCGCGCGGCGGCACCATCGTCTGCCAGGCCCGGGTCGACCGGATCATCATCCGCGACGGGCGCGCTGTCGGCGTACGGACAGCCGACGGTACGCAGTACTCCGCGAGCCGCGCTGTACTCGCCGACGTCTCGGCTCCCGCTCTCTACAGCCACCTGATCCCTCGCGAGGATCTGCCAGCGCGGGTCCAGCAGCGCCTTCGCTTCTTCAAGTGGGATCCCGGCACGATCAAGGTCGACTGGGCACTCAACTCGCCGATCCCTTGGAACGACGCACCGGAGCTGGCTCCTGGCACCGTCCACATCGCCGATTCGGTCGACGACCTGCGCCGCTGGTCACGCCAACTCTCCGACGACTGGATCCCCGACCGGCCGTTCCTGCTGATGGGACAGATGACCACCTCCGACCCGAGCCGCTCCCCCGCCGGCACCGAGTCGGCCTGGGCCTACACCCATGTACCGCACCACACCCGCGGTGACGCCGCCGGCCAACTCACCGGCGAATGGAACGACGCCGAGTCCGAACTGATGGCTGAGCGGATCGAGGCCCGGATCGAGGAGTACGCGCCAGGCTTCCGCGAGCGGATCTCTGCTCGCCGGATCCTCAGCCCGAGGGAGCTGGAACGCCGCAACGCGAATCTGTTCGGCGGAGCGGTCAACGGCGGCACCTCGGGCCTGACCCAAGAACTCGTACTCCGCCCGATGCCGGGCCTCGGCCGCGCCGAGACGGCGATCAAATCGCTGTACCTCGCCTCGGCGTCAGCCCATCCCGGCGGCGGAGTCCACGGCGCCTGCGGTTCCAACGCAGCACGCGCCGCCCTCCTCCACACTCGCTAACGCCGGCGCAGTCTCCAGCCGACACCGACCAGTACTGCGGCCAGCGTCGTACCGGCGACCGGCCGCAGCCACTGCCGACCCCAACGCCCGTACTCTCCCTCGCCGACCGGCCTCGGCTCCATCACGTTGCCTGGATGCGCGCCGATCTCGTCGCGCGACAACGCGCCCATCTTCATCAGCGGCGTGACCAGGACGTCGAACACCGCCGGCAGCCTCCGGAACCCGAACAACGTCAGCCGGTTGGCGATCCCTACCGACGCCGAACGCGTGGGCCGGCTCGCCAACCGCACGATCCGGCGAGCGACCTTCTCCGGCCTGTCCACCGGAGGCGGTGGACGGCCGATCCGGCCCGCATAGTTCGCTGCTTGCGAATAGGCAGGAGTGTTCACCGACCCCGGCCACACGAGCGCGACCTCGATCCCTGGATCCGACCTGACCTCGATCTGCAGCGACCGGATCAGGCCGTGGATCGCCCACTTACTGGCGACGTAGGAACTCAGGTACGGCGTCGCGATCTTCCCGAGCAGCGAACCGACGACGATCAAGGTGCCGCCGCCTTGCCGACGGAACTCCCGCAACGCCGAACGCCCGACGTTCGCCGTACCTTGCACATTGACGCTGACCACCTGATCGAAAACCTCACCAGGCACGTCCTCGAAACGGCCGTAGGCGAGCACAGCCGCGGCATGGACGACGACATCCACCTTGCCGAATCGCTGCTCGGCGGCCTTCATCAATGCGTCGACCTCGTCGGCATGCGCCACATCAGTCGGTACGACGAGCACCTCACCGCCGTCGGAGCGGCACAGGCCCTCGGCAACGTCGAGACTGTCTGCCGAGCGTGCCGCCAGCACCAACCGGTCGCCGCGCCTGGCAAACGCTCGCGCGCTCGCCAGGCCGATTCCGCTCGATGCACCGGTGATCACGACGACGCGGCTCACGGCGTCAGCAGCACCTTCACGGCGCCGTCCTGCTTCTTCTGGAACATCTCGTACGCCGCCGGCCCCTCGGACAACGGCACATGATGAGTGGCGAACCCGTCGACACCCAGCGGATCGTCATCGGTCAGCAACGGCAGGATGTCGTCCACCCAGCGCCGTACGTTGCCCTGCCCCATCCGCAACGAGATCTGCTTGTCGAACATCGTCAGCATCGGCAACGGATCCGCCGCACCGCCGTAGACCCCGCTCAACGAGATCGTGCCGCCACGACGTACCAGCTCGATCGCCAGATAGAACGCGGCCAGCCGATCGACCCCGATGGTCTCCATCATCTTCTCGGCGACAGGGCCCGGCATCAGCCCGACCAGCTTGTGAGCGGCCTGCGCCTTCGGCGAGCCGTGCGCCTCCATGCCGACCGCGTCGATGACCGAATCCGGCCCACGACCGCCGGTCAAGTCGCGCACGTGGTCAGCCACCTGATCGGAATACTCAAGGACCTCGACACCCCGCGCCTGCGAACGGCTCAATCGCTCAGGCACCAAGTCGATCCCGATCACCCGATAGCCACGATGCAGTCCGATCCGCGCCGCCATGTCCCCAATCGGGCCGAGACCGATCACTGCCAACGTGCCACCCTCCGGCACACCGGCGTACTCGACCGCCTGCCAAGCCGTCGGCAGCACATCCGACAAGAACACGAACCGGTCATCAGCCGGACCCGCCGGCACCACAATCGGCCCGTACTGCGCCTGCGGCACCCGCAGATACTCCGCCTGGCCGCCCGGCACCTGACCGTAGAGCCGGGTGTAGCCGAACAGCGCAGCACCCATCCCCTCATCGCGGACCTGAGTCGTCTCGCACTGCGACTGCAGTCCGCGGTCGCACATGAAGCAGGAGCCGCAGGCGATCCCGAACGGGACCACCACCCGGTCGCCCACCTTCAGGTTCGGGACCTCGGTGCCGGTCTCCACCACGATGCCCATCGACTCGTGCCCCAGCACGTCGCCGGCTTCCAGGTAGGGCCCCATCACCTCATAGAGATGCAGGTCCGACCCGCAGATACCGGTCGAGGTGATCTGGATGATCGCGTCGGTCGGCTCCTTGATCACCGGATCCGGGACATCGGAGTACTCGATCTTGCGCTTGCCCTGCCAAGTCAGTGCTTTCATGTCTACCGGTACCCGTGGAAACCCCAGTGAACCCGGCAGCGGTTCGTCCTGGGTACCAGAACCGGCATGAGTGAGAACGAACGCCTGATCCATGCCTCCGTCGAGGACGTCTTCGCCGTACTCACCGACGGCTGGAGCTACGCGTCCTGGGTCGTCGGCGCGTCCCGGATCCGCGACGTGGAGGCCAACTGGCCGCAGCCCGGGTTCAGCATCCATCACTCGGTCGGCTCCTGGCCGCTCCTCATCGACGACACCACCACCGTCGAGGCGTACGAACCCCTGCGCCTGCTCAGGCTGCGGGTCCGCGCCTGGCCCACCGGCGAGGGCATCGTCGAGTTCGAGGCCACGGACACCTACGGCGAATGTCACCTGGTGATGCGCGAACGCACTGCCAAAGGCCCCGCCGCCCTCATCCCGGACCAGGTCATCGACCCCGTCCTGCATCTCCGCAACGCCGAAACTCTCCAGCGCCTGGCCCTCCTCGCCGAGGGCCGCAAGCCCTGAGCCCGTCCTTCAGCTTGGGCGGTCGGTGATCAGGCGAGCCACCGACGGCTCGAGCTTCTCCCGGACCTGCTGACTCTCGAGCTCGTCCGATCCGGTGCGAGCGATCGCCCGGGAGATCGTCCGCCCGTTCTCGTACTGCTCGATCACCCGCGGATCGACGTACGAGCTGCGGGCGACGGACGGCGTGTTGCCCAGGTGGCCGGAGACCTCCGTCAGCATCTCCTTCACCGCCTTCTTCGCGGCTGTTTTCGTCTTGGCCGGCTCGGCCTCGGCGAGATCCACCGCAGCGTGCACCGTGGCGGTCCAGGTGCGGAGATCCTTCACCGTGTACTGATCGCCGACCAGCTCCTGGAAGCGCTCGTTGATCAGGCCCGCGTTGATCTCGTGCCAGCCGTCCTTGTCGCGATAGACCAGCAGGCGTGGGTTGTCGTGCCGGCTGCGCTTGAGCGCGCTCACGGCAACCACCAGCTCGTCGTCCTCGAGCTCGAACGTGCGCTGGATGCTGCCCTTGGCGAGGTAGTCGAACCTCAGCAGCCCTTTGCTGATCCGCACGTCCTTGCGCAGCAGCGTCGCCGCTCCACGGCTGCCGGACTCCGCGGCGTACCGGTCGTTCCCGGTCCGGAAGACACCGTGGTCCAGCATCCTGAGGGCCGTCGCCAGCACCCGCTCGCGCGTCAGGCCCCTCACGCAGAGATCCTGGTTGACGGCCTCGCGGAAGTCCGGGAGACGATTGGCGAGCTGCTTGACCCGGTCGTGCTTGTCGGCGTCCTTCGAGCTACGCCACTCGACGTGGTACAGGTACTGCCGCCGCCCTGCTTCGTCGGTACCGACTGCCTGGATGTGCCCGTTCGCATGCGGGCTGATCCAGACATCCTTCCAAGCCGGCGGTATCACCAGCGTCCGGATCCGGTCGATCACCTCGGCATCGGAGATCACCTTGCCATCGGCATCCAAATAGCTGAAACCCTTGCCCCGGCCGCGGCGCCCGAAGCCAGGACCGTCAACCTTGCTCCGCCTCAGTCGCACGGCCCGTCCGTCCCCTTGTCCACAACGACCGCCGGTACCGACGACCAGACCCCAACAGCCGCCAGCGCTTCGCAGACGTCACGATCGGTCGCGACCAAATCCAGTCGGCGGCTGGCCGCCCAGCATCGACGCTGCGCGACATCCACCAGGTGGCGCAACACATCATGGTTCACCGGGTCGACCTCGGCCTCGATCACCAGCACCACGCCGGTCGTGCCCCGATCGCATGCCTCCAGCAACATTTCTCGCGCCGCCGCCGCGGTCGCCTCGTCGAGGACCCCACCGACAACAATGCGCGCGACACCTGCGTCGTACTCGCACCGCGGATCCATTCGCTCGACCGCATCGCGCTCCACGACCGTCATAGCCCACTCCCCGTCAGTCATCACCAACCATCTCGCGCGCTTCCTGACGAGAGAATCGACCGGTACCCACCCATTCGGCGCAGTCAAACCTCCGACCGCCAGTTCGGGTCGAGGCTGTTTCAGCTCAGCTGGTACGGAGCGTTCACGATGGCAGTCAGGTCCGGACGGACAGCAGGCACAGTCCGCGCTCGGTGATCTCGTGCCGCACGGAGCAGCCGGTTCGCCGAGTCGTGATCAGCCCGGCCGCCCGGAGGACGGCTGCCTGATGACTGGCCGACGCCGCTGAGACCTGGCAGATCTCGGCCATCTGCGTGGTCGTGCAGCCGGCCAGCGTCGCGGCGAGGGCGCCGGCCCGGGTCGGGCCGAGCAGCATGCTGAGCGCGTCGTTGCTCCGGCTGCCGAGATCGAGCCGCGGGTCGTGCAGACCCGACGCGTGGTGGATCGGGTAGACGAGGATCGGCTGCAGCAACGGGTCGCGCAGCTTCGTGGGCGCCTGCCAGCAGAACGCCGACGGTTGCAGCCGGATCCCTCGCCCCTCCAGGTGCAGGTGCCTCTCCCGCATCCCCAGTACCTGGAGCTCGGGAGGTCGCCATCGCACTCGCGGGTGCAGCGACGACAACAGGTCGTCGACGCCGAGCCGGGCGAGCGTCCGGCCGCGTTGGGCCTGGTCGGCCGCTACCCGGCTTCCGATCGAGGTCCAGAACGGCGCGATGGCCGTGTCGTGGTAGGACCGGATCGCCCCGTCCAGCCTCCGGAGCGCGTCCGAATCACCTCGCGCCAGTTGGTGAAGCCAGGGTGAGGCGGTGTGCTTGCTGCCCAGCAGTGACAACTGATGACGCAGCGATCGGCGCGGCGTGGACAGAACCGTCTGCAGTCCGGTCTCGAAGTCTGCGACCGGCTCGGTCGGAGTGAGGAAGTCAGGTGAGTACCCGGTGGCCGGGGCCAACTGGAGCAGCAGCCTCAACTGCTCGGCCGGCACCTTCGCCCGTACTTCGCGCCGCCAGTCGCCGAACACCAGCCGGCCGTCCCGGTGCTGGACCATGTGCAGACTGAGCAACAGCTCCCACATCGGCGCCGGGCCGGAGGCAATCGTGATTCGTCTCAGATCTTCGGCGGTGAAGTGAATCCGAAGCACGGTGCCTCCTCCAGGCCACTGGTTCGATCGAACTGCCGTGACAATCAGTGAAGCAGCGCGCACCTAGTGTGTCTGGAGGCTGACATGAAGCGGTCAGGGCGACAACCCTTTCGGCGAGGGACTAAAGCCTGGACGAACTCACCCCACCGGAATGCTGCCCGGCCAGTCGTCAACCACAAGACGTCGCTGGGCGGAGTCCCAGAAGCGGTGCCCGAGGCTGCCGTCGGCCCTGCGGAAGTACACGTGCTGCTGGTTGCCGATGGCATAGCCCGCCGGGCTGGAGGTGACCGGGCCAGGCCCCGTCCAGGTGTCGCGGGCCGGTGGCTGAGCCATCCCCGGAGTGCTGAACCAGTGCCTGAGCGAGTCGTCCGGCCCGCGCCCGAAAACGTGCTGTTCGGCGCCGAACACATAGGCCGCCGGATCTCCGGCCAGCTCGCCACCCCAGTCCTGACGTACGAGGTTGTTGTCCGACCGATCGTGGAAGTAGTGCGTCAGGCGGTTCGTGGGACCGCGAAAGAACAGATGGACCTGATCGCCGATCGCGTAGCCCGCGAGGCCACTCGCCACCGCTGCGGCCGGTCCCCAGGTCTCCCGCAACGGCGTCGTGGTCTGCCGAGGTGAGTACCACCAGTGCCGGACGGTTCCGTCCGGGCCGCTACCGAAAACGTGCAGCTCGTCGAGAAAGGTCAAGGCGATCGGCCCACCGATCAGCTCGCCACCCCAGTTCTCGGTGACCACAGCTCCTGACGAACGGTCGTGGAACCGGTGCTCCAGCCCACCGTTCGCGTTCCGGTAGAAGACATGCTGCTGATCGCCGTACGCGCAACCGGCGGGAGCCGATCTCACCGTCCCGGGAGCGGCTCCCCAGTCGTCCAGCCGCGGAAGGTCGTCGAGCTGGCCAGGTGCTCCGGTCCAGTGGGCCAGCGAGTCGTCGACGGTCCGGGCGAACACATGGTGCTCCTCACCGTGCTGGAAGCCGACCGGCTGACCGGATACAACGGGGCCGGCCCATCGCTCGGCGACCAGGCTGGAGCGATAGCGCCAGTGCAGAATGCCGCCGGTAGTGCCCGCGGAGGCCAGAACATGTTGCTCAGTGGCCTTGACGAAGGCGCGGCCGGGCAACCCACTGGTGTCCGACAGCCAGTAGCCGGTGCCCGGAGCGTGGCCAACCTGGTTGATCAGCGGCACGAAGTCGCCGTACCTCGGCGCGGTTTTCGGGGAGCCCCAGGTGATCTGGGCCAGCGAGCGCAGTGGAGCAGACAGGGTGGCGCCGATCTCTGCCTCGCCGATCGAGGTACCGACCGGAACCCAGACGTGTGCCTTCGCGCCGAGCAGCCCCGGATGATCGTCCGCGACCGCGCTGCCGTGGAACGCCCCCACCCTGAACTGGTCGTAGACGACAGCAGGATCGAGCACACTCGGCCCACCAACGTCGTAGTACAGCTGCTTGAGGTGGCAGTTCTGCAACCGGTACCCGGACCCCAGCAGCTCAGCCGCGGACCGGCCCGAGTCCAGCCAGTGCTCGATCAGCACGTTCTGACTGATCGGGACGACCGCGTTCGGATAGATGCCGTCGTTCCAGATTCGCAGCGTCCGGCCGCGCGCCCGGACCGCGTCGTTGACCCGCCCGACGAAGCCGTACACCGTGTCCCGTGCGGTGGCAGCCGAGCCGTAGTGCAGCTTGGCGTAGGTCTGGAGCTGCGGATAGTCCTCGTACCGGCCCCCGATCAGGTACTCGTCCGCACCCGTGTGCCAGTACGGCGAATCGATCGCCGGGACCAGCTCGTCGAGTTTGCTCCGGGCCCAGTCGTAGCCGGCCTGGATCGACAGGTCCAGACTCTGCGGCCGGTCGGGGACGCCCCGAGCCGGATTGCCCCGCAGATACGGACGGCCCGGAACTCCCTCGAGGTGACCCGGCATGTTGAACTGCGGGATCACTGTCACGTGGTAGCGGCGAGCGAACTCGGCGACGGCGGCCATCTCGCTGACCGTCGCCTTCGGGTAGCCGACGTACAACCAGAGCATGTTCATCTTCAGGAACGCGAGTTCCCGCACCTGGTCGCGCCACCACCTGCTGGTGAACTGCTTGTTCTCGTTGGCGACCAGCAGACCCCGCTCCGGGTAACGAGGCCAGTCGCGGATCGTTCCCGCGGCAACGGTGGACGAGACCCGCAGGAGTTGCAGCACGGTGCGGGTGCCGTAGAAGACTCCTGCCGCTGCCCGCGCTTCGATTCGGATCGTGTCACCGATCGTCAACCGGTATCCCTCCGTCCCCAGGTCCGGGTCGGCGGTGCTCAACGTGAGAAAGATGTCTCCTGGTGACGGCGTGGACAGCTGGACAGGGCTGAGCCGTCGGCCGGACACCTCGGCCAGGTCATCGCTGACGGTGGCCGCGGTCAGCGTCAACGCACCGGCCGCGGCGACGTCCACCACCAGCCTCGTCGCGGACGTGAAGCGGAAGGCCCCGCTACCGGAAGTCCACTGCTGGACAGCAGGGATGGTCGGTACCGGGGCCGACGCAGCATCCTCCGCTCCGAGCGACTGATGCGTCTGTGGCCGGCCGATCATGGGCCCGGCAGCAAGGGCTCCCATCGAGCCCAGCACGGTTCGGCGGCTGACAGTTGCCATCTGGATCACCCTCGCTGGCCGGAGTTGCAGGTCCGCGAGTCATCGAACCGCTGATCGGCGCCGGCCGCAGCCTGTTCGTGCACAGCCGAAAGCGTGGTTCTGGTGGCGACACTCGTTCAGACTCGCCAGCACCGATCGATCCGGAGGTAGCTGCCGATGACTTCGTTGCGCCGTAATCCGGCCGTCTGCGCACTGGTGCTGGCGGCCCTCGTGAGCACAGCTGTCCAGCACCACCCCGGAGCCGCGCTGGCTGCGGGCCTGACATCCCCAGCCGCCTCGGTGCGTACGTTCGAGACCGAAACCGTCGGCCAGCCGGCCACCGGGTGCATCACACCGACCGGAAAGTCGGCGGCCGTCGTGACGAACCAACGAGGGCGCTCCGGTACGCGGTCGCTGTGGATCAACGACCGCTCTGCCACCGCGCAGGTCGTCGTACAGTGCCCGATCGCCCCACAGCGCGGCGCGAACCTGCGGGCCGCGATCTATCCGGTCGGTCTCACCAACGGATTCACCGCCTCGCTCCTCGGCCACCTTCAGTCCGCCCCGAGCCAGACCCGGTTGGCGTTTCATCTCGGGGTCGTCGCCAACGGCGCGATCCAGTGGTACGACGGCGCCAGGTGGTCGGCCCTGGCACCTCCCGGAACGATTGCCTCTGGCAACTGGCAGACGATCGCCCTGGAGGTTCCGGCCGACCAGCGGTCCGTCACCGTCTCGGTCGGCGATCGCGTGATCGGAACCGCCCAGCCGGCCGACCCGTCGGCGCTGATCGACATCAGCGGCTACCAGTTCTCGAGCAGCGGCACGGCCCCACAGGGCGACGAGGTGCTGATCGACGATCTCACCGTGGCCGAGGCCAGAGGATTCGAGACCGAGCCACTCGGCGGAGTACCGGTCGGTTGCGGGACGCCGTCGGGAAAGCAACCGGCGACGGTCAGCAGCACCAGAGCCGGTCAGGGCAGCAGATCTCTTCTCGTCGACGATCGGTCGACCACGACTCAGGCAGTCGTCGTCTGCCCGGTAGCGCCTCAACGCGGACTGGACCTGGAGTTCGGTGTGCTCCCCACGAGCCTGGCCAACGGCTTCTCGTTCGCCTTGACCGGACAGTTGGAGGGCGTGGCGGGTGAACCTCGTGTGGTCTACCAGGTGGCAGTGTTCGCCGATGGCTCGGTGCGCTGGTTCGACTGGCTCGGCTGGACACCCCTGACTCCTCCGGGTGCGGTGCGGATCGGCACCTGGAGCACGGTGCGACTTCGGATTGCGCCGGACCAGGAACTTGCCCAGGTGCTGGTCGACGGTAGCCCGGTGGGCGTCCTCGGTCCGGTCGGCGTGCGCGCCGTCGCGAACATCACCGGCTACCAGTTCGCCAGCTACGGAACAGCAACCGCCGGCGACCAGGTCTTCATCGACGACCTCACTGCGGGTGCGGCTGTACCTCTTCCGCCGGTCGGAGGCTCCACGCTGCAGGTCGGGGCCGACGTCACGGTCGAACACTCGACCGGATCACCCCTGCAGATGCCACACTCGGCCGTGGCGATCCCCGGCACCGCCCCCGAGGTACTGACCACCTACGCCGCCCACGGAGACGCAACCGGAGCGGTCGGCACCCGACTGACGTCGAGCCTGGACGGCGGGCTCAGCTGGCAACGGCAGGACGCTCGCAATCCGCTGCCGAACGAGCAGTCGTACCACTTCACCCGGCTCCGCGACGGCACATTGCTGGCGGTGCTCTACCACACCTTCATGACTCCCGGCTCACAGAACAGGAAGGCGGATGTGGTCACCGCGATCTCGCGGGACCAGGGCCGCAACTGGACCCATCGCACCGGCACGATGACCGCTCCGCAGCCGATGCGGCCGATCGACCCGAACTCCAGCCGGCCAGGGCGGACGATGGGCGGCTTCGTCCTGGTCCACAACGCCGTCGAGGATTCCGACGGCACCCTCTACCAGTCCGGTTACGGCTACTTCGAGGGTGACCCGAAGTACCGTCAGATCCTGCTCGCCTCGACCGACGGCGGCACCAACTGGTCGGTCCGGGCGACCATCGCCGTCAACCCGAGCCTGTCCACGGACCCGCGGTACGAGGGCTTCGACGAGGCCGCGATCGAGCGGGTCGCCGACGGTTCTCTGCTCGCGGTGATCCGGACCGGCAGCTTCCAGCCGATGTACGTGTCGCGGTCGACCGACAACGGATTCCACTGGACGACCCCCGTCCCGCTGAAGGCCGGGCCGAACGGGCTGACCGTGACCGGGGTCTATCCCACCCTGCTGGCCATGCCGAACGGGAGACTCGTGCTCTCCATCGGCCGCCCCGGCCAGTCGCTGCTCGTCTCCGACGACGGTTCCGGCGCTACCTGGACCGCTCCGATCACGATCGACTACCGCAATTCCGGCAACGGCACGATCGTTGCCACCGGCCCGGACCGGATCGTCGCGCTCGGGGACCGGGGCGCGGACTGGGCGCCGGTCAGGCCGGCCGCACCTCGCATCTGGTCTCGCAGCGTCGTCCTCGACAGCGTCTGCGACCGGACGATCAGCGGGCGGCACCACGGTGACCTCGAGATCGACACGGGCACGGTGTGTCTCGACCAGGCGACCGTCGTCGGTTCGATCAGGGTCGGCCGGCAGGCAAGCCTGATCTCGAAGGATTCCAGCGTCACCGGCGGCGTCTCCGCGACCCAGGCCCGGACCCTCTCGATCTGCGGCGGCGTGGTTCACGGCTCCGTCAACATCACCGCGACAACCGGCGTGCTGATGCTGGGAGCGGCCAACCGCGGTTGTGCCGCTCCCCGCTTGGCCGCGACGCCTGTGCTCACCGGCAACCAAGGCCTGGTGCGCCAGGAGACGCTATGAGACCTCCCACACCTCGCTACTCACGTACATCTACTTGCATACATATACATCATCGCATATATTGATGGCATGACCGCGACCGTGCAGCATCGACTGGCTGTGATCTCGGAGCCGAACCGGTTCCGGATCGTCGAGTTGCTGAAGGACGGCCCGCGTTCGGTCGGCGGCATAGTCGACCAGCTCGGCCTGGGGCAGCCGCAGGTGTCCCGGCACCTACGGCTGCTCGCGGAGGCGGGCGTGGTCGAGGTGACCAAGCAGGCCCAGCAGCGGATCTACCGACTGCACCCCGACGCGATGCATGTGATCAGTGACTGGGTGCAGGGCTTCGCCGCACTGTGGGCGGAACGGATGGATCGCCTCGGCGCGCTCCTCGACGACGACCGCGCACCCGAGCAGAACCCGTGAGGAGGTCGACCGTGCCCGACGGCATCGTGATCGACACAACGAACAACACCGTCCACATCAGCCGCACCTACGCCGCAGGTGTCGACCGCGCCTGGTGGGCGTGGACCGACGCCGAGGCGATCAGCCGCTGGTGGGGGCCGCAGGGCTGGGCTGCCACCGTGTACGAGATGGACGTGCGCCCCGGCGGTCGCTGGCGGTTCCAGATCGCGCCGGTGGACGGATCGGCTGCCGCGGTGCGCGGTGTCGCCACCTACAGCGTGGTCGATCCGTGGGCCGAACTGGCCTACGACGACACGTTCGCCGACGAGGCCTGGCAGCCCGACGGCACCGACACCTTCCCCACCACGGTCACCTTCGCCGCTGCCGGCACCGGCTGCACCGTCGACGTCGCGGCGAGCTTCCCCGACGGTGCGGCGCTGCAACGGGCCGTCGAGCTGCAGATGGCCGATGGCTACGCCGAGGCGCTCGAACGGCTCGCCGGCCTGGTGGACCCGCAGGACAACCCCCACTGAAGGAGAAACGACCATGCGCACCATCACCTCGACCGACGGCACCACGATCGCCTACGAGCAGACCGGCTCAGGCCCCGCGATCATCGTCGTCAGCAACGTCGCGGAGGACCACGCCGCCGTCGCCGGCCTGGTCACGGCGTTGGCCAAGGACTTCACCGTGATCAGCTTCGATCGTCGCGGCCGCGGCGCCAGCGGCGACCCGCAGCCCTACGACCCGGCACGCGAGATCGAGGACATCTCGGCGCTGATCGACGTCCTCGGTGGCACCGCGGCTCTGGCCGGCGGGTCCGGTGCATGTGGGCTGGCACTGGATGCGGCCAGCGCGCTCGGCGACAAGGTCAGCGGCCTCTACCTCTACGAGCCTCCGTTCATCGTCGACGGCTCCCGGCCGCCAGTTCCTGCCGACTCCGTCGAGCACCTGGAAGCGCTGGTCGCGGCCGGCAAGCGCAGCGAGGCCAGCGAGTACTTCATGACCGAGGTGGTCGGCGTCCCCGCCGAGTACCTTCCGATGATGAAGGCGGACCCGTCATGGGAGCAGATGGCTGCCTATGCCCACACCTACTCCTATGAATTGCAGATCTGGCGCGGCCTCCAGGACGGCAAACCACTGCCCACCGACCGCTGGGCGATCGACGCGCCGATCGCCGTCGCCGTGGGCGGCAACGGCGAGGCGTTCATGCGCACGGGCGCCGAGGCCCTGGCCGCGATCCTGCCGAACGTCACCGTGCTGACTCTGGCCGACCACGACCACGGGGCCTTCTGGGCGGCCCCCGATCCCGTCGCCGAGCAGGCCCGCACGTTCCTGCTCGGCTGACCAATCGATCGGCCTGCCCAGTAGCTGACTGGTCTACCCGCGCAGGGCTGACGGCATCGGCCACTCGGTGCCGGTCGCGAAGTTGCCGTGCCACAGGCCCGAACCGAACGCCGTACCGGTGGAGCGGCCGACATAGACGTCGTTCAGCGGGCCGCGGGTGAACGTGATGACGTCCGACAGCCCGTCACCGTCGAAGTCACCGGTTCCGGGGACCTCGGTGCCCTTGGCGAAGAAGTCGTTCCACTGCACCGTGCTTCCGGTGAACGATCCACCGGTGGAGACTCCGACGAACACGTCGGCAGCGTCTCCGCCGGTGAACGTGACGACGTCGTCGCGCCCGTCGCCGTTGAAGTCGCCGACGTCGGGGGTCTCCGCTCCGAGGGCGAAGAAGCCGTTCCACACCACCGCGCTGCCGACGAAGGACCGGCTGTTGGAGAGCGCGACATAGACCTTCGCGGTCGAGCCGCGAGTGAAGGTGGCGATGTCGTCCATACCGTCCCCGTTGAAGTCACCGACGCTCTGGACCTCGGTCCCCAGGCCGAAACTGCCGTGCCACAACCAGCCGTCCTCGACGAACCGGGAGCCGTTCGACAGCGAGACGTAGACCAGCCCGGCGCTCCCCCGCGTGAAGACCACGATGTCGTCCTTGCCGTCCCCGTTGAAGTCACCGACCATCGGTACCTCGGAGCCGACGGCGAAGTGCTCGTGCCACAGCACCGACGGCGCGAACCCGGTCCCGGTGGACAGGGCGACCCAGACATCCGCGGTGCTGCCGCGGGTAAAGGTGACCAGGTCGTCCCGCCCGTCACCGTTGAAGTCGCCGGTCTGCGGGATCTCGGTCCCGGTGGCGAAGAAGTCATGCCATTTCACGCCGTCGCCGGCGAACGACGTACCGGTCGAGGTCGCCACGAAGACGTCGGCCGGAGTCCCCCGGGTGAAGGTGGCCACGTCGTCGCGGCCGTCGCCGGTGAAGTCGGTCTCGGTGCTCTTCCGCACGGTGGCGCCCAGCACCGGGGTTCTGGCGCCTTCGTTGCCTGCAGCATCGACCGCCGCGACCTGGTAGTACCGTTGCTGCCCGCCTCGCACCGCCTGGTGGAGAAAAGCCGGCGCCGGTGTCGTTCCGACCAGGGTGGTGACCGTGCTCGCCGAGGTCCCCGAGTAGACCTTGTACTGCGCGACTCCGGAGGCGTCGACCGGCGGGTTCCAGCCCAGCAGCACCGAGTGGTCCCGGGGCGTCGCCACTGCCCCGGTCGGGGCGACCGGAGCGGTGTTGTCGGCGTACGGCGCGACGACGCTTGCCGCCACGTATCGAGCGGCAGTCCAGGCAGGGGCGCCCGTCACCGGAGTCAGCGTCACCGTCACCGCCGACTTGCCCGAGGTGGCCGAGCCGGGCAGCGGGAACTCGTCGGACAGCCACCGCATCTGCGGATTGCCCAGCGGTTGCCGCCAGTTCCCGACCGGCACGCCGTCCACGCTGACCGCGACCTCCTGGTACTTCGCCGCCTGGTCCGCCGTACGCCGGAGCAGGACGCCCTGGTTGGCCGGGTCGACCGCGACCCGGAACGACGCGGTACCGGTGCCGGACCGAACCTGGTCGGTTCGCGGCAAGCTGTCCAGATCCCCCTCGTAGGTGCTGGTCAGCTCGGTCTGGGCACCGGAATCGGTGTACTGGTGCGCGATCCGATCAGCAGCGTCACCGACATCGACCGCGTCGGTCTCCCGGGTACTCACCGTCGGCTGGGTGTAGAGATACGCCGTGGACCCGTAGTCGACGAACCAGTCGTTCTGCTGGCCGTGCTCGATCCCGAACCGGAATCCGCTGTTGTAGGACACCGCGTCGCCGATCATCAACCGGTAGACCCCGTCGCAGGTCCGGGCACATCCCGCTGCCTGCTGCTCGTGGCCGGGGTTGCCGTTGAACGGCGCGGTGAACGCACCGCCGTAGAAGTACCAACCGCCCTCGTAGAAGTCCTCGGTCCCGGTGCCGTGCTGTTGCGGGGTGCTCGATCCGTCGACCTGGATCCGTTCGTCACCTTCCAGGTAGCCCTGGTTCACGCCGGACTCGGCGCCGATCGACATCGTGTGGGAGATCCCCACGAACTTGCCACGGCCGGACTGGTCGACCACGGTCCAGTCGTCGCCGAACGCCGGACGTCCCGCCTTCGAGACAGCCGTGAAGTACGCCGCCGGCCCACCGGGTGCGAGGTCGGCGGTCCACTTCGGGTCCGGCGCCTGGGTGAGCTCCACCTCAACATTGCTGATCGCCACACCGCTGCGGTTGACCAGGGTGACGGTGGCGTTCGACCGGTACGGCATCGGCCACCAGCTGGTGAACCAGCCACCCGCCGCTGGATCCGCGGCGAACATCAGGGACCGGACCGGGTAGGCGCCGAGTCCGGTGCCGAAGAACTCGCCGACCGGCGAGTCGACGGTGGTCCGTCCGTCGTAGCTGATCCTGAGCCGCAGACCGGCCAGCGTCGCGTCGGAAGGCGTCGCGCCGGGGAACCGCAGGCGAAGCCGGCTGATCGCGCCCGGACCGTCGAGTGATCCGAAGGCGACCTCGGCGTTGTTCGCGACGGAGCGAGTGCTGGTGGTCGTGGTGGAACCGGGCTGCGCGGGCTTCGGGTCGGCCGTTCCCGCGGCCGCGAGCCTCTGCAGGACGTCGGTGGCGGGATCGGCGGGATCGAACCGGGTGATGCCGTCGGCGTCGGTGAAGTGCCGGTAGTTCACGTGGTAGAAGAGCGGGTTGCGCTGGACGACGATCTGCATCGACTGGCGGTACGGCATCGGCACCTTGATCTGGAAGCCACCGCCGGACCTGGTGTGGTTGGCAACCAGCGGGCTCTTGAAGGGTGCCGGCCCGACCCCGTCGGTCACCTCCTTGAGCGAGCGGTTGAGCACCGCGACACCGTCCAGCGTGATCGAGATCGTGCCGGTGTCGGTGACGTCCGGAACGCCGTTGCGCAGCCGGGTGAACCAGATCGAGTCGATCTGACCGGGCCCGCTGTCCTCGGCGATCACGCACCCCGCCGGGATCTCCTTCAGACAGGAGTACTTCCCGTCGAACCCGTCGTTGTTGCTGCCGTCCCGGGCGAACCCGGAGAACATCCGCGCACTGGTGCCGGGAGACAGATACGGCAGCTGATCGAGCGCACGGTAGGTCTGCCAGCCGACCGGTCCTTTCGGCAGCGCGGCGGCGATCACCGCGGTCGAGGTCACCGGCAGGGCGATCAGTGAGGTGAGCACGATCGCCAGGGCGGTGACCATCGTGCCGAGCAGGCGGGGACGAACGGACATCGCAGCTCCTGACGGTGAGACTCGCATGATGGGCAACGATCCGGTCCCGCCCGCTACCCGAGCGTCCAGCGTTGGCAGGAGCCGTTCCAGTACGGCCAGGTGAGGAGATCGGCGCCGAGGGCCGAGCTGCAGCCGGCCACATCGAGCGACCGGCCGCCGGTGAGTTGCAGGATGCTCCAGCTACCGGCGATCGCCGGCTCGATCCGCCAGCGCTGACACGGTGAATCGCCCAGGCTCCACAGATGGACCGCGGTACCCGCCGATCCGGGACAGCCTGGTACGTCGATCGTCTTACCGCTGCTCGGGTCGACGATCTGGTAGACGTCGTCGCCCAGCGGCTTGATCTGCCATCGCTGGCAGGGGCTGCCGGGCACGGCGTCCCAGAGCCTCATGTCCGCCCCGTCGGCGTTGACGCAGTTGGCGACGTCGACGACCCGACCGCCGTTGACCGACCGAATCAGATAGCGGTTGTCGAGTTGCACCGCATTGAGCGCCGGCCGCAGGATCCACTGCTGGTTGGCGTTGGCGGTGCAACTGTCCTGCACGATCGGGACGGAGTTGCCGAGACCACCGCCCTGCGCGGCCGCGCACTTGGCACTGTGGGCGAACTTCAGCCGGACCACGGTGTCGTAACTGCTGCCCTCGACGTACTCGACCGTGAGCTGCTGGTTCCCGGTGCCGATGCAGGGCGACTGCACCACGGGAGTGTTGTCGCCGGTCTGCTGAGCTCCGACGTTGAGGCAGCGGGCCTTCCCGTCCACCTTCACTCCGTTGGCATGTACGGTCCGTACCTCGAACTGCTCGGTGCCGGCCACCTCGGCCAGCCGGAAACGCTGGTGCAGCCCGCCGAAGCAGTCGTACTGCTGGAATCGCTCGGAGTCGTTCTGGCTGGCGTTGAAGACCTCGAGGCACCGGCCGCTGCCCCGGTTGACGAGCTCGTAGGAACGCTCCTCGATATCGAACTTCGGGCCGGTACTCGCGCCGACCGCGGTTTCGCGCCAGCCGAGAGTCGCCGGACCGAACGCGGAACCGGTCGAGGGCACCGTCCAGACCTCACGCCCGCCGCCGTCGAGCGAATGCACCAGGGCCACGTCGTCCTTGCCGTCGCCGGTCAAGTCACCGACGCTCAGCGCGGTCCGGGCCGGGTCGAAACGGCCGGTGTCACGCCAGCCCTGCGTCAAAGTCAGCGCCGAACCGGTGGACCGGAAGACGTTCAGCGCCAGGTCCGTCTGAGCGTGTTCGTACGACGCGACGATGTCATCGCGACCGTCGCCGTCGACATCGGCCACCGCCGGCTTGCTGCGCTCCCAGCAATAGGTTCCGGCACCGCTGTCGTGCAGAGCTACCGGCGTACCGGCGAAGGCCGACCCGGTCGAGCGGAACATCTCGGTGGTCGTCCGGCAGGCACCGAGGTTCTTCATCGACACCAGGTCGTCGCGGTTGTCACCGTCGATGTCCGCGAGCAACGGTGCGCTCTGCGCCCAGTCACCCTGACCCGCCACCGTCTGCAGCCAGGTCTGCGGGTCGCTGAGGGCGCCGCCACGGAACACCAGCGTGCGCCAGGTGCCGTCGCCGTTGCCGAGCTGGACCGCGATGTCGGACTTGCGGTCGCCATCGACGTCGCCGGTGACGATCCGGGAGGCACTGAGCGCCCAGCCGCTGGTACCGCTGTGCCAGACCGGGCTCGAGGCCGCGTCGTAACGGTTGCCGTCGGACTTCAGCAGATAGAGAGCGATCCGGCGGCCGGCCTCCTCCCGGAACAGGCCGATGTCGGCACGCCCGTCGCCGTCGAAGTCACCTTGCACCGCACGGCTGCGGTAGAGCGCGAACCCACCGTTGTCACCGGTGTCGAAGGCGATCGTGCCGGTGTGCAGTCCACCGGCGTTGGCGATCACGTTCCAGACCGCGGTACGGCCGAAGCCGTGGTCCAGCACCGCGGTCACGTCGGCGCGGCCGTCCCCGTTCACGTCCCCGCGGCGGTACTGGACCGGCGGACTCTGGCCGTCGGCGCTGAGGTCCCAGGCCTGGGTCGACGGGCTGACATTACCGGCCCGGTCGACCGCCTTCACGTACAGGCGTTTGGCCGGTACGCCGCTCGCATCCGGCCAGACCGTGATCGGCACCTGCGCGCTCTGGTCGGGGCTCGCCTTGATGCGCGAGGTGACCTTGTCCTGCTGGAAGCCGTACACGTACTCGGCCACGTCGGTGTCGCCGGCGGCCGGGCGCAAGGTGACCACGCCGGTCCGGCCCACCGGCCGGCCGATGTCACCGTCCGGCCAGTCGGTCGAGGTCAGCCGCGGCGTCCCCGGCCGGACCGTGTCCACGGTGAAGTAGCAGCGCGCGCTGGCCGGGCCGAACTCGATCCCGTCGCCCGCGACATTATCGTTGCTTCGAGCAACATAATAGTAGGTGGTGCCGCCGGTCAGCTCTCCGGCCGGCACCTGCGGCCAGGCGAACGCGGCCCCCGAGGTGGTCGCCGCGGAGTCGAGCTCGTACTCGGCGACGTCGTCGGCGGCCCGGTGGATCGACAGCCGGGTCACGATGTTGTCGCCGTCGGGATCACTGGCCACGGCCGAGAACTGCGGCTGGGTGCTGCCGATCACCGTCGGCGCCGTCGCCGTACCGCAGGGACGTGGCCTCGTCAGGTTCACCTTGATCGGCATCCGCGGCCCGTTGTTGAACGTGACGACGATGCGAGCCGTGCCGGGAACGAAGTACTTCCACTGGTAGCGGTTGCCCTCGTTCGCGGCACGCAGACCGAAACCGATGACCGGGCTGCGCTGGTCCGCGACAGCCTGCATCAGGCTGGTCAGCGGCCCGGAGGCGAAACCCATCGCCTGGTTGGGCTGGCCGCCGCCGGTCCAGGCGTTCCCGCTGGCCTGCGCCAGGAAGGCCAGCCAGTGACCACCGGAGTTGTTCCAGGTCAGCGGAACAGCCGGGTCGATCGCCGCCGTCTGCCACAGGTCGACCGGCGTCGCCGTTCCGGACGGGCTGTGGTCCAGGACGATGTCGAACCTCGCCCCGATCACCCGGCTCCCGTGGATCGGTGCTGTCTCCATCTGGAACAGCGAACGGTACATATTGCCCGACTGGTCCCAGGCGTAGCCGACCTTCGGCCCCTGCGCCCGGTCGTAGTTCCAGTAGGACTGATTGGGGTACAGCCGGTTGACGTGGGTCCACCGGTAGTCGACGCCGGCCCAGGAGGGGTCGATGTAGAGCGGGAAGCGGGTAGCCGCACCGGTCAGTAGCTCCGGATCGGGGCGCACCAACAGTTCGGAGCCGGACTTCGTCGTCGGAATCGTCGCATGCCGTGCCGACTGGGCCCCACTGCGCCGGGCCGCCGTCTTCTCTGCCGCCGCCGCGTCCTCGGAGGGGCTGTCCCACATCACCGCCGAGCCCGCGCTGAAGACCACTCGACCGCTGTCGTCCTTCGCCACAGTGGTGCCGTCGGCGGCAGTGCTCACGGCGAGCCCGGCAGCCTGGATCGGGAAGCGCAGCGTTCGCAGGGCAGGGTTGAGGGCAGCCTTGCGGTTCTTCACCACCAGCACCTGGGCGAACCCCGCGGGCTCGGCCCTGAGCAGGAGGTCGACACCGGGCAGCACCTCGCGGTACGACGCGGTGTCACCGCTCAGCACCGGCCGGGGAAGCCGTCCGCTCCAGCCCATGGTCACCTGACGGTTCTTCTGTCCGAGGGTGACCAGCCGGGCGCCGCTACCGCCACCGGACAGGATCAGCGGGGCGACCGTGACCCCTGGCCGAACCATTCCGTCCGGGCCGAAGCTCAACTCGGTGTCGATCGCCGCCCAGCCGCTCCCCTTCCGGGCCCGTACTGGTTCGGCGTACTGCTCCATGGTGTGCAGCCCGGACGGCTCGGCGAAAACCCGCGTCGTCTCGTCGCGGAGGTGAACCAACTCGATCCGCTCACCCGTACTGCTCGCTCCCGCGACCGGAGATTGCCCGACTGCCGCACTCCGGACGTCGGCAGCCGGAGCGGCGACGACGATGCCCGGCGACGCGATCAGCGCCAGCGACAACGCGGCCAGCAGGATGGTCGTTCTGTGCATGGTCACCGGCGTCGCCCTCACCCTGGGTCGTGGTTGGCCAGAACCATGGCATGTCGTGGGTGGATCGGACAGGTATTCGTGCTGGGACCAATAGATTGTCCGTCCCGCCGGACCTCGTGACACTTCGACCACCAACGCCACTGCGCGCAGGAGGACCCGCCCATGTCCCGTCCGACCCGCCGGCACCTTCGCCGAATCCTTCTGTCCGGTACCGCCGCAGTGACAGCTCTGGCGGTACTCGTCTGTCTGCACGGACCGGCGGCCGAGGCAGCTTCCGCCGGTCGCACGCCGGACGACCCCGCGTTCACGCCACGCACGGAGAAGTCCGTGCGGGGCACCTCGGCCGCGGTCGAACCTCGCCGTGCCGACCCGGCGGAGAAGCAGGCCCGGACCGCGACACCACCGGTCGCCTGGCCGCGGGCCCGAACGGCGGAGGTCGTCGTGCCCGCGCCGGCCGTCACCTCCGTCGAGTGGGGCGCAGTCCTGGCCGGGCAACCGGGCACACCGCGCGGCGTGATGGCACCGGCAGCCGGTACGCCGATCCGGGTCGGCCCGACCAGAGCTGCCAACCGTTCGGCCTCGGTGAGGGATCGTCAGGTCGCGGCTGCCACTCCCGGTCGGGTATCGGTCCAGATTCTGGATCGTCAAGCTGCCACCGTGCCCTTCCGCCTGACCCGCACCGACGGAGTCGCGGTGGCCGGGCCGGTGGCGATCGAGTTCGACTACCAGGCCTTCGCGAATGCGTACGGCGGTGACTGGAGCAGCCGGCTGCGCCTCGTCAGACTGCCCGAGTGCGCGCTCAGCACTCCCGCCGCGGCCGGCTGCGCCGCGGTGCCGCTGCCTACTCGGAACGACGGATCCGGACTGTTGACCGCCGATGCAGTTGCCACAGGCAAGCAGGCAGACGGTGGCCTCTACGCTGTGCAGGCAGCGGCCGCGGGCGGCGCCGGAGACTTCAAGGCCTCGGCATTGTCCCCGTCCGGCAGCTGGCAGGTCGGCGGGCCGTCGGGTGACTTCAGCTGGAGCTACCCGATGGAGTTGCCACCGAGTACCGGAGGCCCTGCGGCCGAGGTATCGCTGGAGTACTCGTCGGGCTCCGTCGACGGCCGGACGACCTCCACCAACAACCAGCCGTCCTGGGCCGGAGAAGGGTTCGATCTCAACCCTGGTGGCGCGATCGAACGTCGTTACGCGTCCTGCGGGTCGAAGTCCGAGCAGTCCGGGAGCAACGGGACCAAGCCGACCGGCGACCTGTGCTGGGCCACTGACAACGCCACCTTCGCCCTCGGTGGCAAGAGCGGCGAACTGATCCGCGACGACCAGACCGGCGTCTGGCGGCCCCGGGTCGACGACGGCACCAGGGTCGAGCGGATCACCGGTGCCGTCAACGGGGACAACGACGGCGAGTACTGGGTGATCACCAGTGCCGACGGCACCAAGTCGTACTTCGGTCTGAATCGGCTCGCCGGCTGGACCTCCGGCAAACCGGAGACGAAGTCCACCTGGACCGTCCCCGTCTTCGGCAACCACCAGGGCGAGCCCTGCTCCACCGGGACCTTTGCCACCTCGCACTGCCAGCAGGCCTACCGGTGGAACCTCGACTACGTGGTCGACCGGCAGGGCAACACCATGAGCTTCTTCTACGACACCGAAATCAACAACTACGGCCGCAACGTCACCGCCACCGCGGTCTCCAGCTATGTACGGGCCGGCAACCTGAACCGGATCGAGTACGGCCAGCGCGACGGCCAGGCCCTGACCACCCCCGCGGTCGCCCGGGTCGTGTTCAGTACCGCCGAGCGATGCATTCCCGGCAGCGCCTGTACGCCGAGCCAGCCGGCGACGTACCCGGACACTCCGCTGGACCAGGTGTGTTCCAGCACCACGAGTTGTCCGAACAAGTTCAACCCGACCTTCTGGACCCAGAAGCGGCTGGCCAAGGTCACCACCGAGGTCTGGCGGGGCACGGGCTTCGCCCCGGTGGATAGCTGGACACTGCGGCACAGCTTCCCGGACCCGGGTGACGGCACTCGTCCTGGTCTGTGGCTGGCAGCGATCAGCAATGCCGGCCACGTCGGCGGCGCGATCAGCACGCCTGAGGTGAACTTCACCGGCCTGCAACTGCCGAACCGCGTCGCCGGCACCGACGGCATCCCGGTGATGAACTGGTGGCGGGTCAAAGCGATCCACTACGGCACCGGTGGTGAGCTCGCGGTGAGCTACTCCCCGCAGGACTGCAGCCTGCCCGGCAATGTTCCGGCTCCGGACACCAACGGCAAGCGCTGCCATCCGACCAGATGGACCCCGGAAGGCCAGGCCGAGCGGCAGGACTGGTTCAACAAGTACGTCGTCACCGAGGTCACCGAGTCCGACCGGGTCTCCGGGCTGGAGCCGGTGGTCACCCGGGTGGAGTACCTCACTCCCCCGGCCTGGCGCCACGACGAGGAGGACGGCCTGGTCGAGATCGGCCGCAAGACCTGGTCGCAGTGGCGCGGCTACGAGCGGGTCCGGGTCACCAAGGGCAGCTCGGCCGGGCGGCAGTCGGTGGTCGAGCATCGCTATCACCGTGGGATGGACGGCGACAAGCTCGCCGGCGGTGGCCAGAAGGACGTCCGGCTGACCGACTCCACCGGTGCGGTGG
The DNA here is from genome assembly GCF_040687575.1 of Kribbella sp. NPDC056861. Lineage (NCBI taxonomy): Bacteria > Bacillati > Actinomycetota > Actinomycetes > Propionibacteriales > Kribbellaceae > Kribbella > Kribbella sp. NPDC056861. The sequence goes on from NZ_JBFBNQ010000005.1 coordinate 687,977, forward strand.
TCGAGGACGTGAACGCGCTGTCCGGCGTACTGCGTGAGCAGCTCACCTACGACGGCTCCGTCATGGTTTCGCGCAGTGTCACCGATCAGTGGATCTCCGCGCCGACCTCGACCAGGGTCCGGACCTGGGGTACGACGCAGGCGTTCAAGGTGGAGGAGTCCGCCACCCGTCAGGACGAGGCGGTCGACGGCGGCCTGCGGAAGAGTTCCTCGGCCAACAGCTATGACAGCACCGGCCGGCTGACGGCGAGCCAGGACGCCAACGACCTGTCGACGACCACCGATGACACCTGTACGCGGTACGAGTACGCACAGAACCCCGCGACCGGACTCCAGGAGCTGCGAAGCCGGCAGCAGGTCGTCTCGGTCCCGTGCGCCCAGAATTGGACGACCGGCGATGTGATCAGCGACGAACGGATCTACTACGACAACGCGACCAGCCACACCGCCCCGCCGACGAAGGGGAACCCGACCAGGGGTGAGCGGCTGACCGGGTTCGACGCCAACGGCGTACCGCAGTACCAGACGGTCTACACCGCCGAGTACGACGCCCTGGGCCGTCAGACCAAGCTGACCGACGCGATGAACCGGTCGACCAGCAAGTCGTTCACGCCGGCCGACGGCGGCCCGGTCACCCAGACGGTCGACACCGACGCGAACGGGCACACCACCACGACCGACCTCGACCCCGCCTGGGGTGAGGAGACCGCGGTCCGGACTGCGGACGGACGGACCAGCCAGATCGCCTACGACCCGCTGGGCCGCACCGACAAGGTCTGGTTGCAGGGCCGAGACCGCACCCAGACACCGGACATGGACTACGACTACGTGCTGAACGGCGACGGAGCCGGCGTCATCACCACCAGGACACTGCAGACCGACGGCTCGATCGACGTGGAGAAGGAGCTGTTCGACGGTCTCTCGCGATCGCGGCAGAAGCAGGAAGCCGCGGCCGGCGGCGGGCGGATCGTCACCGACTACGTCTACGACTCCCGCGGCAACGTGGTGAAGGAGAACGGCCAGTACTACAACGACGCGCCGCCCGGCGACGACGTGCTGTTGCCGGTGGAGGCAGAGCTGCCGACCCAGAAGCTGCTCGACTACGACGCCGCGGACCGTCCGGTCACCGAGCGGTTCGTCTCCGAGGGCACCGAGAAGTGGCGGACCAGCTACGACACCACCGCGGCCCGGCACACCGTCGTACCGCCGGCTGGTGAACAGCCGATCGCCAAGTACTCCGACGTGCAGGGACGCCTGGTCGAGCAGCGTCAGTTCGTCGCCGGCACCCCCACCGGCAGCTACGACTCCACGAAGTACGCCTATCACAAGGCGGGCCAACTGGCCTCGGTCACCGATCCGGGCGGCAACGTCTGGCGCTTCGACTACGACCTGGCCGGCCGGAAGATCCGTGAGATCGACCCCGACAAGGGCACCACGACCTACACCTACGACTCCGCCGACCGGTTGCTGACAATGACCGACGGCCGGGGCCAGACGCTGGCTTACGCGTACGACGAGGCCGGCCGCAAGACGGCGATCCACGAAGGATCGCTGTCCGGAACCAAACGCGCCGCGTGGACCTACGACACGATGGGCAAGGGACTGGCCACTTCGTCCACCCGTTATGTGGACGGGAACGCCTACATCACTTCGATCTCCGGCTACGACGCGGGCGGGCGGCCGACCGGGATGCAGCTGACCCTGCCTGCCTCCGAGGGGGCGCTGGCCGGGACCTATTCACTCAAGAACACCTACAACGCCGATGGCGAGGTCGCCACCAGCGAGCAACCGGCGATGGGTGGCCTCCCGGCCGAGACCCTGCGGTTCGGATACAACGCGAAGGACCTGCCGACCACACTGACCGGGCTGACGCCGTACGTCACGAACACGGCCTACACCCCGTACGGCGAACTCGAGACCCTCACGATGGCCCAGGGTGCCGGTAAGTGGATCCAGCAGAAGTACGAGTACGAGGTCGGTACTCGCCGGCTGTCCCGGGTCGTCACCGATCGCGAGACCGCGCCGCGGCGGATCTCGAGTGTCACCTACGCCTACGACCCGGCGGGCAACGTGCGGCAGATCACGGACACGCCGTCGTCGCAGAGCGGCGAGCCCACCGACACCCAGTGCTTCAGCCACGATCATCTTCGCCGGCTGACCGGAGCGTGGACCCCGGCCGACGGCGACTGCGGTGCGGCTCCGAGTGCCGGGGCGCTGGGCGGCCCCGCGCCGTACTGGCACTCCTGGACGATCGACAAGTCGGGCAACCGGACCTCGGAGGTCCGCCGCACGGCCGCGTCGACGACGACCAGCACGTACGAGTACCCCGCGACGGGGCAACCCCGGCCGCACGCGCTGCAGAAGGTCACCACCACCGGACCGACCGGGACGAAGACCGACACCTACGGCTATGACGCCGCGGGCAACCAAACCGCCCGCGCCAAGGCCGGCGTCGGCGAGACCTTCACCTGGGACGCCGAGGGCGAGCTGCAGAAGGTGACCCGGGGATCGACCACCACGTCGTTCCTGTACGACGCGGACGGCACCCGCATCCTGCGCCGCGACGCGACCGGCACCGCGCTGTACTTCGGCGACAACGAGCTGCTGCTGCAACCCGACGGCAAGCTGGTCGGCACGCGGTACTACGGGCACGCCAACCAGACGATCGCCGTCCGCACCAACGGCAAGCTGACCTGGCTCGGCGCCGACCACAACGGCACTCCCAACCTGGCGATCGACGCCGACACCCAGACCTTCCAGCGCCGTCGCAGCACGCCGTACGGAGAACTGCGCGGCGCCGCTCCGACCAACTGGCCCGGGGAACGTGGGTTCGTCGGTGGAGTCACCGACACCTCGACGGATCTGGTGCATCTCCAAGCCCGCGAGTACGACCCCTCCACCGGTCGCTTCATCTCGGTGGATCCCGTCGCCGACTACGAGGACGGTCAGCAACTCAACGGGTACGCCTACGCCAACAACAGCCCGGTCACCTACACCGATCCCGACGGCCAGATCGCCTTCATCCCGATCATCATTCTCGCGATCCGGCTGGTTCCGGTCGTGGTCCGGATCGCCCGGGCGATCCCCACGGTGGTCAGGGTCACCACTCCTGTCGTCCGGACGGTGGCCACCACGGTCATCCGCAACCTGCGGAGCTTCTGGGGATGGCTGACCCAGGCCGTCTCCACGGTCTTCCGCTCGGTCACCACCTGGATCACCCGGGCGATCACCGTCATCAAGCGAACGGTGGAGACGGTCCGGCGGTTCGTCCCACAAGTCGTCCGGACCGTACGGCGGGTGCCGGTCAAGGCCAAACCCGCTCCCCATCGAGGAGCCGGGCCCCGAGCTCGCAAACCCGCCAGTGTCGGCAAACACCGTGCCAGGGCACAGATCCGCAACACCCCCAAACCGCACAAGTCCCGGGTCAAGCTGGAGACCAACAGCCCGAAGTCGTCCGGGGCCGGCCGGCATCGCTGGGCCACCGCGGAGCAGAAGCGAGCCGGCGAACGACTGTTCCACCAGAACCCGAAATTCGCCTTCCGCTCGATCGAGAGCGGCCCGAAGTACCAGGTCGGACAGCTGCGGGACCGGCTCGACGCGGCGATGGAGCTCGCGCAGCCGTTCGACCCCTGGAGCATGGACGCCTACAAGGGCCCACAGCTCGAGTCGCCCGAGTACTACCCGGACGGCACGAAGAAGTTCGGCAATCCGGCGAATCCGAACGAGGTCGGCGTACCGAGATCCCGCGGTGGACGCTTCGCTCTCGGAGCCTCACTGCTGCTCCAGCTGATCAAACAGGTCCTCAAACCACCTGCCAAGTAAGGCCGTTGTCTTCGGTTGCGCTGGTCAAGGAGCACAGATCTGGGGCTATTTCAGCTCGGCAGAACTCTTGCCGAGCAGTCTTCTCGCGATGATCAGCTGCTGGATCTGCTGGGTGCCCTCGAAGATATCGAGGATCTTCGAGTCTCGCGCCCACTTCTCCAGGAGTTCGTGTTCGGAGTAGCCGACGCTGCCGGCGAGTTCTACGCACCGCAGAGTGATGTCGTTGCCTACTCGCCCTGCTTTGGCCTTGGCCATCGAGGCCTGGAGGGAGTTGGGGCGGCCGTTGTCGGCCATCCAGGCTGCCTGCAGGGTGAGGAGGTAGGCGGCTTCCCAGTCGGCTTCCATCTGCAGGTACGACGCTGCCGCCGCGGTCTGGAGGTGGACGGGGCGGTCGTAGTCGACCTCGACGCCGGCCTCCGACAGCAGGTCGCGGGTCACCTCGAGGGCGGCGCGGGCGCAGCCGACTGCCATCGCGGCGACCAGGGGGCGGGTGTTGTCGAAGGTCTGCATGACGCCTGCGAAACCCTTGTCCGCATCGACCTCCGGATTGCCCAGCAGGTTCTCGGCGGGCACCCGGCAGTTCTCGAAGCGGATCGTGGCGGTGTCGGAGGAACGGATGCCGAGCTTGTGCTCCAAGCGCTCGACGGTCATGCCGGGGGTGTCCTTGAAGACGACGAACGACTTGATCGCGGCGCGGCCGAGCGACTTGTCCAGCGTCGCCCAGACGACCACCGCGTCGCAGCGGCCGCCGGCAGTGACGAAGATCTTCTCGCCGTTGATGACATAGGCGTCGCCGTCCAGCCGGGCGGTGGTCTGGATGTTCGCCGAGTCCGACCCGCAGCCGGGCTCGGTGATCGCCATCCCGGCCCAGACGCCCTCGAAGCGTTCGAGTTGCTCGTCGGAAGCGACCGACGCGATCGCCGAGTTGCCCAGGCCCTGGCGCGGCATCGACAGCAGCAGCCCGACGTCGCCCCAGCACATCTCCATGATCGACAGCACCGACGACAGGTTGGACCCGTTCTTCACCTTGCCGTCGTCATCACCCTCAGTACGCCGTACGCCGCCCGCTCCCGCACCCGATCCGGTGCCTGACGCACCGAGCCCGTCGACCATCGCCGCGAGCATGTCCAGCTCCTTGGGATAGGCATGCTCAGCCAGATCGTAGGAGCGCGAGTTGGGCCGCAGCATCTCGGCCGCGACCTGATGCGCCTGGTGAACGAAAGCGCGGAACTTCCGCGGAGTCTCGAGGTTGATCATCAGACCAGCACCGCGCCTTCCATCACGCCGACGGCCCGCAGGTCGCGGTACCACCGCTCCACCGGATGCTCCTTGACGAACCCGTGCCCGCCGAGCAGTTGTACGCCGTCCGTGCCGATCTGCATCCCCTTCTCGGTGCACAGCCGCCGCGCCAGCGCGACCTCGCGAGCGAACGAAAGCCCTTGCTCAGCACGCGATCCGGCCCGATAGGTGACGAGCCGCATCCCTTCCAGCTCGATCGCGATGTTGGCGACCATGAAGGCGACCGACTGGCGATGGCTGATCGGCTCGCCGAACGCCGTCCGCTCGTTCACGTACGGCGTGACGTAGTCGAGCACCGCCTTCGCAGTACCGAGCGACAGCGCGCACCACCCCAGCCGCGACAGCCGGACACATTCGGCATAGTCCTCGAGCGTCCCCAACTGCACAGCCGGTACGTCGGCCAGCAACACCCGGCTCAGCGACGCGGCCCGCAGCCCCATCGACGGCTCGGCCTCGATCGTCACGCCGGGATGCCCCGACTCGACCAGGAACAACGCCGGCCCCTGGTCCTCGAGCTGCGCCGCGATCACGAACACCTCGGCCTCGGCACCGCGCGGGACCAGCGACTTCACCCCGTTGAGCAGATGACCGGTTCGTTGTCTCGTCGCCCTGGTCTTCAGGGTGAACGGATCGAACAGCGGCCGCGGCTCGACGATCGCCAGCGCGGCGGCCGGCACCGAGTCGCCGGTGAAGGCCGGCAGGTACGTCGCTTGTTGCGTCTCGTCGCCCCACAGCGAGATCGCCGTACTGACCGCGGCCGGCGCCAGACACGCGACCGCCTGACCCATGTCGCCATGCGCCATCGCCTCGGCGACCAGCACTCCGGTCATCGCCGACCGCTCACTGACGATCCCGCCAAGCTCCTCCGGTACCTCGATCAGGCTCAGCCCGAGCTCAGCCGACTGCGCGAGCACCTTGGCGTCCGTCGTACCGGCGTCATCCGCCTCGGCCGCAGCGGGCCGCAGCACCTCAGCGGCGTACTCCGTGACGACGCCGACGACCATCTGCTGGTCGTCGGTCGGAGTCAGGTCGAACCGGCCACTCCCCTTGGCTGCGGGCAAGCGCGACGGCGTGGCCAGCTTGGCGGCGGCCGTGAAGCTCCTGGTCAGCGCGCCGGCCGTCCGGAATCCGGTCTTAGTGGCCTCGAAGACCACCCGCTCGGTCTGCTTGCGCAACCCCAGCCGATCGATGGCCCGGAACTTCGCCAACCGGTTCAGCAGCGCGACCCCGACCCCGATCGGATCCCGCCGGCGCCCGGGTTTCGCACTCTGTTGCTGGATCACCATGCGGCAACTGTAAACCGAAGTTACAACCTAAGTCACGCAATCCACCGTCGGCACCCTCTGTGACCGGGGTTCAGGAGGACTGGGCGATCTGAGCGGCTTTCGCCGTCAGGTACCGCTGCTCAGGTAAAGAGGTCGTACGCCGGGCAGCGGCCAGATAGCGCTTTCGCGCCTCGGCAAGCCTGCCCAGCCGCTCCAGCAGATGCGCTCGTACTGCGTCCAGCCGGTGGTTGTCCGCCAGTCGATGGTCGTCGTCGAGCGTGCTGAGCAGCTCCAGCCCCGCCTCCGGACCCTCGACCTGAGCCAGCGCGATCGCGCGGTTGAGCGTCACCATCGGGTTCGGCGCGACCTTCTCCAGCAACAGGTAGAGCGCGAGAATCTGCTGCCAGTCGGTCTCGTCCGCACTCGGCGCCTCCGAGTGGATCGCGGCGATGGCCGCCTGCAACTGGTAACTGCCGACGGCACCGTGCGCGAGGGTTCGCAGTACCAGGGCGGCGCCCTCCTCGATCGGCTCACGCAGCCAGAGAGCGCGATCTTGCTCGTCGATCGGGATCAGACTGCCGTCCGGCGTGGTCCGCGCCGCCCGTCGCGCGTCGGTGAGCAGCATCAGCGCGAGCAGCCCCGCGACCTCGCCCTCGTCGGGCAGCAACTGATAGAGCAGCCTGGTCAGCCGGATCGCCTCCGCGGTCAGCTCGACGCGCTGCAGCTCGGGCCCGGAGCTGGCCGTGTAGCCCTCGTTGAAGATCAGGTAGAGCACCTGGAGGACGACGCGCAGCCGATCCGCGCGCTCCTCCTCGGGCGGCAGCACGAACCGGCTGCCGGCGCCCTTGATGCTCTTCTTCGCCCGGCTGATCCGCGGCGCCATCGTTGCCTCCGGCACCATGAACGCCTTGGCGATCTCGGCCGTCGTCAGCCCGCCGACCGCCCGCAGCGTCAGCGCGACCTGCGAGGCCGGCGTCACCGCCGGATGGCAGCACAGGAACAGCAACGTCAACGTGTCGTCGGACTCCGGCGGCTGATCCTGGTCAGCGCCCGGAGCAACCATCTCCTCCGGTCCGGCCATCGCCGCCACCGAGTCCTCCCGGCGCCGCCGAGCACTCTCACTGCGGAACTGGTCGGTCAGCTTGCGAGTGGCAACGGTGATCAACCACCCCCGCGGATTCCCCGGCACGCCGTCGTCCGGCCACTGCGTCGCCGCCGCCAGCAACGCCTCCTGTACTGCGTCCTCGCACAGGTCGAACTGGCCGTGCCGACGAGCCAGGAACCCCAAGACCTGAGGCGCCAACTCTCGTAGCAACCCCTCGATCTCACTCACGATCAATGTCCTTTCAGCGTTGCAGGTGGCGGAGCGCAGCGGTGGTCGGGATGCGGGTGAGCGGTCCGAGCAGCGAGGCGTCGCGGAGGGCTGCGCGCGCGGCCAGGTGACCGCAGCCGCCGTGCACGCCGGGGCCGGGGTGGATCGCGGAGCTTCCCAGGTAGAGACCGGAAACCACCGTGCGCGGGCTGCCGAGGCCGACGGTGGGCCGGAAGATCAGTTGCTGGTGGAGCTGCGAAGTACCGCCGCCGAGCGCGCCGAGGCCGAGTGACGCGTTGGCTTGGACGAAGTCGCTCGGGCGTTGCAGGTCGCGACCGGTGATCAGGTCCAGGAAGCCTGGCGCGTGGCGCTCGATCGCGCGATCCATCCGGCCTGCGAGCTTCTCGGCCTCGGCGTCGTCGGTGACGCCGCGCGGGAGGTGCGAGTACGCCCAGACCGCCTCGGTGCCTTCCGGGGAGCGTGAGCGGTCGGCCTTGGTGGTCTGGCCGATCAGCACGAAAGGTGCCGTGGGCAAGCGGCCGGTGTCGAGGTCGGCGCCGACGTGGACCAGGTCGTCCGCGGTACCGCCGAGGTGGATGACTCCGGCCTCGCGTGCCTCCACGCCTCGCCACGGGATCGGGCCGCTCAGTTGATAGTTCAGCTTCACGGTCGGGTAGTCCCACTCGAACTTCTCCAGGTCGCGGCGCAGTCCGGCTGGGACACTTGCTGACGGCAACAGTTTGCCGTACAGGGTCTGCGCGGAGACGTCTGCGATCACGGCCCGGCGTACCCCGACGGTCTCGCCGCCGGCGGTCCGCACGGCGGTGACCTTGCCGGCGGAGACTTCGATCGAGGTGATCGGGGTGCCGGTGACCAGAACGGCGCCGGCACGCTCGGCCCGGCGTACCAGGGCGGTCGAGAGAGCACTCGACCCGCCTTCGGCGACCGGGAAGCCGACATCCTGGGCGAGCATCGCGAGCAGCCAGCCCATCGTGCCGCTCACACTGCCGCTCAGCGGGGCGTCGGCGTGGAAGGCGTTGCCGGCCAGGAGAGCGCGACCTCGTGGTCCTTCGAAAAGTTCTTGGCCCATCCGGTGCATCGGCATCGCCATGAAGCGGGCAAATCTCGCCAGCTCCCCGGCCGAGCCGAGTTTGCGGGCCAGGCGGAGGCCGGGGGCCACCGGCGGCCAGGAGGTGAGCAGCGCCTGCAGGAACGGGCCGCGGATCTTGACGTAGTCCTGGTAGAGCCGCAGCCAGGTGTCGCCGTCCTTCGGGTGATCGCGGCCGATCGAGGCGGCGGTGTCGGCCGGATCGGGGTGGATCGCGACGCCGTTCTCGTCGTCGGGATCGAGCAGGTGCGCGAGCGCGAGTGGCGCGTGGGCCCAGCGGAGACCGTACTGCTCCAACTCGAGGGCACGCAGTACCGGAGAGGCGACGCCGAGCGGGTAGCTGGAGCTGAACCGGTCGCTGACCCAGCCGTCGGTGCTGGTCGAGCGCACCGCGCCGCCTGGCTCGTCGGCGGCTTCGAGCACAAGCACGTCCCAGCCCGCGTCGGCCAGGGCGATCGCGCTCACCAGCCCGTTCGGCCCGGAACCGATCACCACAGCATCGACCACGCGCGGCAGCATGATCCCGACCATAACCCGTGTCCGCTCCGGACCGACGTCAGACGTCGATCTGGCCCATCAACTCCAGGATCTCGCGGGCCCGCCCGAGCATCGCCGGGTCGACCATCCGGCCGTCGGGCAGCACGATCACGCCGCCCTCGGCGAGCCCCGCCTTCTCGACCGCCGCCAGCAGCTCGGCGGCCTCCGCCACCTGAGTCGCCGACGGCGTGAAGCACTGCACAATCGTCGCCAGCTGCCGCGGATGGATCGCGGTCCGCCCGACGAACCCCAGCGCCCGGCCCTCCAGCGAGGTCCGCCGCAGGCCCTCCTCATCGTCCACATGCGGATAAACCGACATCATCGGCGCGCCGAGCCCAGCCGCCCGCGAAGCCGACACCAACCGCCCGCGAGCCCAAGCGAGCCCCTCCGGCCCGTCGACTCCCAACGAGCTGGCCAGATCGGCCTCACCCAGCGCGACAGCAACCACCCGCGGATCAGCCGTCGCGATCTCGAACGCCCGCTCCAACCCGAGCGGCGACTCGATCAACGCCGTGATCCTTGCCGACGGCACCTGATCGAGCACTCGCAGCACGTCGTCCGCACTCTCCACCTTCGGCACCCGCACCCGCGCCGCCGGTACCGCGGCCAGCGCCGCCAGATCATCCTCGATCCACGGCGTTCCCGGCGCGTTCACCCGGACCTCGACCGGCGTCCGCCCGGTGAACGCGGCGATCCAGGCGATCGCCCAGCCGCGCGCATCGGCCTTGTCATCGACCGGCACGGCGTCCTCCAGGTCGAACACCACGAGATCGGGGCCTGCGGCAACAGCTTTCGCGAACCGATCCGGCCGATTGGCCGGCACATAGAGGGCGGTCAACACCTAGACGACTCCTGCCTCACGCAGCGCGGCCAATTGTTCGGGGGTGACACCGATCTCGGCCAGCACCGCGTCGGTGTCGGCGCCGTGCCGGCGGCCGGCCCAGCGGATCGACCCCGGCGACTCGGAGAGCCGGAAGAGCACGTTCTGCATCTGCACCGGGCCGCCGAGCTCGTCGTCGTCCACCTCGACGATCGTGTTCAGCGCCGCGTACTGCGGGTCCGTCACGATCCCGCGGATGTCGTGCACCGGACCGACCGCGGCCTCGGCCTTCTCGAAGGCGGCCATCACGTCGTCCAGGGAGCGCTCTCCGATCCAGTTGCCGACGGCATCGTCCAGCTCGTCCGCGTGCTCGGCGCGCTCACGTCCGGTCGCGAACCACGGCTGCGCGACCAGGTCCGGCCGCCCGACCAGCGTCACGACTCGCTCGGCGATGCTCTGCGAACTCGTCGAGACCGCCACCCAGCGACCGTCCGCGGTCCGGTAGACGTTGCGGGGAGCGTTGTTCGACGAGCGGTTGCCGAGTCGCGGCTGCACGTACCCGGTCTGCTGGTACGCCGTGATCCCACCGCCGAGCATCATCAGGATCGGCTCGATGATCGCCATGTCGATCACCTGCCCCGCCCCCGACCGGTCGCGCTCCCGCAGCGCCACCAGTACGGCGTACGCGGTCGCGAGCGCGGTGATCCCGTCGGCCAGCCCGAACGGTGGCAGCGTCGGCGGCCCGTCGGGCTCCCCCGTCACCGCGGCGAACCCACTCATTGCCTCGGCCAACGACCCGAATCCGGGCCGGCTCGACCACGGCCCGACCTGCCCGAAGGCGGTCACTCGCGCGATCACCAACCGAGGGTTTGCTTCAAGCAGCACGTCGGGCCCCAGACCCCACCGCTCCAGCGTGCCCGGGCGGAAGTTCTCCACCAGCACGTCGTTGGCGCGCACCAACTCGAGAAACACGTCGCGTCCCTGCGACAGATCGAGCGTCGCCAGCCGCTTGTTCCGGCCGAGCGTCTTGAACCAGAGCCCGACCCCGTTCTTGCTGGTGCCGTGCCCGCGGGCCGCGTCCGGTCGCGACGGATGCTCGATCTTCGTCACGTCCGCGCCGAAGTCACCGAGGAACGTCGCCGCCAACGGGCCGGCGAACAGCGTGGCCGCCTCCAGCACCTTCACGCCCTTGAGCGGTGCCTGCCTCATCTCAGCACCTCAGGTGTCATCCCGCGCACCGGAAGCCGATGGTCTCCGAGCGGTCCAGCCCGCCACCCGTAAGCACCAGCTTGAAGCTGACCTCCGGGTCCTGCGGGCCGCCGTCGGAGTACCAATCGGAGCCCTCAGCAACGAAGTACGAGCCGCCCTTGAGGATGCAGAACCGGCTGCGCCCGTCGCGGTGCTCGCTCTCGGTCAGGTTCCAGACCCGCGGCTCGGCGTAAGTGAACCGGTCCAGTCCGGCCGCGACCTGCCACTCGTCCTCGGTCGGCAACCGACCCCCACGCCACACCGCGTAGGCGCGAGCGTCCGGCAGATCGACGTACGTCACCGGCTGGTCCTCTGTGCCGGCAACGGGCGAACCGTCCACCCAGTGCGCGAGGAACCTGTTCGCCACCAGCGGCTGGTAGCCCGTCGCGGCCAGGAACTCGGCGTACTCCGCGTTGGTCACCTCGCGGATCGCCACCGAGATCCCGGAGAGCGCGATCTCGCGCGTCATGGTCTGGATGTCGTGCAAACGAGGAGGCAGCGGCTTCCACTCCTCCACGTAAGGTGCCTGGTCGTACAGTCCGGTCTCGCGCCGCCGGTGCCGAACCGTCAGAGAGCGCTCCCCAGCTGGGACCTCGACAGTCTCACCGGCGAAGACGCCGGCCACGACCTCAGGCACCGCCACCCGGACAGCAGGCGAGACAGGGAACGCGGAGTCCTTCACATGCGGCCGCGAGGTCGTGCCGAGCCGACGCGCAGTCGCCCGGCAGGTCTGCCCAGCGGTCGCACCGACGCGAACGATCCCGGCGATCCCACGACCGGGCACCACCAGGTGCACGCCGTCGTCGTCCGCGGTGATCGGCACGCCCGTGGTCACGTCGTACCAGTCGCCGACCTGGTCCTCGGAGCGCAACGCGATGCCCTCGAAGTCCTCGTCGTCACGGTTGATCAAGGTCCAGAAGGTGACATCGGCCAGCTCGAAGCGCGATCCGAACACGCCGTGCTCGCGCGCCTTGTCCGGGATCTCTGGCGTCAGCGGGATCCAGTCGCCGCCGATCAGGATCGGCGAGAACGCTCGCTGGGCCGCGACCATCCGGCGCAGCGTCGCGCGATCACGGGCGTTCCAGCCGACCCAGGCCGAGAACACCGACTCCCAGACCAGGATGCCGACGCCGTTCACCCAGGCGGACTGCAGCTCGTCGCTGTGATCGCGGTTCCAGCGACGGGTGTGGTGCATCATGTGCCGGCGCTCGAACAGGTGCGCCCGCAGTACGCCGGGCGCCCGGGTGTCGGCGAACCACTGCGCCCAGGACAACGCGTGATCGCCGATCCTTGCCAACGGCAACCGTGACTCGCCCTCGAAGGCGATCGCCGGGTTGGCCCGCTTCAACGGCCGGGTGAACTCCGGGTCGGCCTCCTTCAACGTGTCGAGAAAGGCGCCGTCGGCACCGAAATCGGCCACCAGAGCAGCGAATTCGTCCCCGTCGGGCCGCGCCGCGCGCCGGGTGCCGACGTCCCACGGGTTGTAGTCGAAGAAGACCTTCAGCCCCAGCTCGTGCAGCCGGGCCACCAGTTCCTTCAACCCCGGCACGTCGCGGTAGAAGTCGAACTGGTTGCGCGAGTCGATCCCGATCACCGGGTACGCGTGCCACAGCACCACCGCGTCGTAGCCACCGAAGTCGTCGATCCCGTGCTGGACGAACTGCTCCGGCGTGAAGACGCCCGCGTCGACGTCGTACAGCTGGTCGTCCCACAGCCAGACCAGCGCCACCGAGTACGCCGTCTGGGTCCACTCGCGACCCGGCTCCTCGTAGTGCGAGCCACCGTCGTACGCCGTCCGGTCGAAGGCGCCCATCAGCCACTCGGCGAGCTTGCCGCGCCAGCGCGGCAGATCGGCCGGGTCTTCGGGGGCGCCGAGGATCTTGGCGTCGTCGAGGAAGGCCAGATCGGCCCGGAGGCCGAGATCGACCCTCGCGGGCTGATCGATCGGCCTGGGCTCGAGGGGGTTCACAGGTATACCTCCGCAAGACGCGCGTCGATGACTTCCCCGTGAGGCACCGAGGGGATCGCCCCCGCGGTTTGAACGCTCAATGAAGCAGCAACGTTAGCGCGTCGGACCGCATTCGTCAGGTCGCGGGCTGTAGTTGATTCGGCAGCGAGTGTCGCGGCGAGGACACCGCAGAAGGTGTCCCCCGCGGCGGTGGTGTCGACCACCTCGACCGACACGCCCGGGATCCGAATCTCCGCGGCCTCCCGGGAAAGGATCACCGCTCCCTCCGCGCCGAGCGTGACCACGGCGGCCGGCACCCGGTCGAGCAACGCGGCGAACTCCGCGCCGGCCACCGCCTCGGCTTCGGTCTCGTTCACCACCAGCAGATCGACGTGTGCGAGCAGCTCGTCGGACAGCTCGGCCGCCGGAGCCGCGTTCAGGATGAAGTAGGCACTCGCCTCGGCCGCGGCCTGGACGGTGGCGAACGGGATCTCCAGTTGGGAAAGCACGATTTTCGCGTCCCCGATCGCGGCGAGCGCGTCGGCCGAGAGCTTGAGATCGGCGTTGGCCGAGGGCGCGACGACGATCGAGTTCTCCCCGTCGGCGGCGACCGTGATGATCGCGGTACCGGTCGGGTTGGCTGAGGTCGAGACGAGCGAGAGGTCTACTCCGGAGCCTTCGAGGGCGTCGCGCAGCAGGGTGCCGCCGTCGTCCGCGCCGAGTGAGGCGACGAACGCGGTCGAGGCGCCGGCCCGGGCGGACGCGACCGCCTGGTTGGCGCCCTTGCCGCCCGGCCCGCGCGTCAGCCCGCTCGCCAGCAGCGTCTCGCCGGGTCGTGGGATCCGCGGGACCGGCAGCACCAGGTCCACGTTCGCGCTCCCCACGACTACGACCTCAGCCACGCCTGACCTCCACGTTCTCTGCTGCCTTTGAAGCTGCCACCGTCCGGGCCGCCAACTCGCTGATCGCCACCTGGTTCATCCCCGGCAAGCTGGTGGCCAGCCGGTCGTCCAACGGTCCGGCCCACTCTGCCGGAACGCCCAGTACCGCGCCAAGCACTGCGCCAACCGTGGCGCCCGCCGAATCGGTGTCCCAGCCGCCCATCACCGCACGACCGATGCCGGTCGCGAAGTCGGGCGCGGTCAACGCGTAGGCGGTGAGCGCGGTGTTGTTCACCGAGTGCACCCAGTGCAGGTGCCCGTACTGCGCATGCAAGGCGTCCAGCGCGTCATCCAGCGGCGTACCGGCCAGGTCGAGTCCGAAACGCACCGCGCGAGCGATCTCACCGTCAGCGGCGATCGCCTCCAGCCCTGACTCCGCGACCGCGATCGGACCGTCGAGCACCATCGCCGCGGCCGACATCGCCGCCACCCAGATCGCGCCGTCGACACCGGCGCCGGTGTGGCTCAGCCGAGCGTCGGCCAACGCGAGCCTGGCGGCCGCAGTACGGTCGCCCGGGTTGACCCAGCCGTACACATCGGTCCGGATCTGCGCGCCGATCCACTCCCGGAACGGGTTCCGCACCAGCGCAGCCTGCTCCGGGGCCACCCCGTCGAGCAGGTTGCGGTAGGCCACCCGCTCAGCCGTGAAGACTCGCCCGGCCGGCAGGTCGTTGAGCCACACCAGCGCCACTTGCTCGGTGGTCAGTTCAGCTCCGTGCCGCTCGACCAGTTGCAGGGCCAGGATCGCGAAGTTGAGATCGTCGTCCTCGGGCATCCCGTCGATGACCTCGCGCAGACTCGTCGGCTTGGACCGCTTGTTCCACGGCCACCGCCCGAGCACCTCGTCCGGCACCCCCACCGCAGTCACGTACTGCGTCAGCGGCCACTGCCCCGAACTCTGCAGAATCTCCCGGATCCCCTCCCGCGGAATCTTCTCCACCGGCTTCCCCAGCAAGTTCCCCGCAGCACGCCCCAGCCACGCATTCAGTGATCTGTCTCTACTGTCACCCAAGGGTGGGAGTTGCGGAATCTCCGGCGCAGTCCATCCAGCAAAGCGTCCGTCCAGCTCCTCCAGCAGCTCCCTGGCGAGCGCCCTCAGCTCCGGCGCAGCCGGCTTGTCCGACGCCCCGGACACCGGCGCGTCCGTAGTACCACCGGCCGCCACCCAGCGCTCAGCGACGTCCGAGACCTCGACCCCCTCGGACGCGGACTGGACCAGTTGGTGCGGGAGGAGATCCTCCGGCTGCACCCAGGTCATTCTCATCGGCTCAGTCTCTCCAACGTTTCACTCCGACCCGCGAACCGACGCGCGTCGGCCGCGTGCAAGTCCGCCGCCACCGACGCCATCACCCGGCCCGGCTGCTCCAGATCCGTCCTGCTCGCCTCGGCGATCACCGTCGCCCACTCCCCCGGCACACCACCCGCGCCGCTCAGCCCCCCAGTGATCGCCCCCGCCATCGACGCGATCGAGTCCGCGTCCCGCCCGTAGTTGGTGCCGCCCAGCACGGCCTCTCGAACATCCCCACCGGACACCAGCACGAAACCCAGCGCGACCGGCAGTTCCTCGATCGCCTTGGTCCGGCTCGGCCGCCGTGCATCGAGCGATTGATTCCGGTACTCCGGTCCGACGGTGTCGAACGGCTCGACCGCCTTCCGCAGTACCGGGATCGCCGACTCCCAGTCGGTCAGCCCGTCAGCCGCCTCGGCCACCGCCTCGACCGCCGCTCGAGTGCCGTCCTTGGCCAGCGCCAACGCGGCCGCCACCGCTGACGAAGCAGTTGCCCCAGGCATCATTGCCGCCGCCACCGCCGCGGCGAGCACACCGGCCGCCTCGCGCCCGTAGCTCGACTGATGCGCGCCGGCCAGGTCGATCGCCTCGGCATAGGCCCCGGCAGGATCACCCGCATTGGCGATCCCGACCGGCGCCACGTACATCGCCGCGCCGCAGTTCACGATGTTGCCGACGCCGGCCTCCCGCGGATCGATGTGCCCGTAGTGCAACCGCGCGACCAGCCACTTCTCGGCGAGGAAGACCCGTTGCAGGAGCAACGCCTCGGTCTCCAGTTCCGGGATCCAGCGCTTCTCGGTCAGCAGCTTCGGCACCAGCGACTCGGCGATCGCGTACGCGTCCAGGTGCGCGCGGCGTTCGTCGTACACCTCGACCAGGGCGTGCGTCATCAACGTGTCGTCGGTGATGTGCCCGTCGCCCTTGTGGTACGGCGCGATCGGGCGCGCGTTGCGCCAGTCGTCGTACCACGGGCCGACGATGCCGGTCACCCAGCCGCCGTGCCGTTCCCGGATCGCCTCCGGGGTCCAGCCCTCGACCGCTCCGCCGATCGCGTCACCGACCGCGGAGCCGACCAGGACTCCTACCGACTTGTCCTCAAGAGCTGTCGCTTGTTCCGGCATCAGCTGTTGACCTGCCCCCATCCGTCGTTCAGCTTCTTGCCCAGTCCGGCCAGATCGATCTTGTTCGCCAGGTACTCCTGCAGCGCCGGCGTCGCGATCTGGTCCTTCCACTTCGGGTAGTTCTCCACGCTCTGGAACGGCGCCTTGGTCAGCTCCTCGCCGCTGGCCAGCGTCTGCATCCAGCCGTTCTTGCCGCCGGTCGCCTTCTCGAGCGCGTCCCGGGCCGCCTTGGTGGTCGGGATCAACCAGTCGCCCTGCCCGACCGCGGCCAGGTTGTCGGCCTTCATGAAGTAGTCGATGAACTGCGCCGACTGCTTGATGTGCTTGCCCTCAGCCGGCACCGACAGGGTCTGCGGGTTCGCGGCCTGCTTCTCCGAGCTGCCCTTCAGCGGCGGCAGCACCTGCCACTCGAAGCCCTTCGGCGCCTGCTCGACGATCTGCTGCGCGGCATAGTTGCCGCCGACAATCATCGCGTACTTGCCGCCGAAGAAGCCCGGCAGGACGTCGGAACCGCTCTGGGTCAGCGAGGTCGGGTCGATCGACTTGTCGTCGTACGCCATCGCGTGGATCCGCTTCGGCACCTCGAGCTCGGCGTCGCCGATCTTCGCCTTGGCGTCCCGGCCGGTGCCCTCGAAGAACGCGCCGTCGAAGTTCATCCCGAGGTTCAGCACGGTGGCCGTCGGGCTCTTCAGCCCCCAGCCGAGACCGTACTTGCCGCCGGCGGTGAGCTTCTTCGCGTTCGCCTGCAGGTCGTCCCAGCTGAGCGAGTCGCCGGTGGTCGCGATGCCGGCCTGCTTGAGCAACGCGGTGTTGCCGAACACGACGTACGACTGCAGCAAGGTCGGCGCGGCGAACACCTTGCCGTTACCGGAGACCGTGTCCCAGACACCCTGCGGGACGGCGTCCTTCGTCTCCTGGCTCAGGTACTGCGAGAGGTCGGCGAGATAACCCTGGTTGGCGAAGCCGGTGATGTCGGCCGACTCGTCCTGGATCACGTCCGGCGCCGTACTGCCCTGGAACTGGGTGACGAGCTGGTCGTGCACGGAGTCCCAGCTGCCCTGGACGTACTCGACCTGGATGTTCGGGTTCGCCGCGTTCCAGTCGGCGACGATCTTCTTGGTCGCCGCGACGGTGGTCTTCTGGAAGGCGAGGCTCTGGAACTTCAGCGTCACCTTCTCGTTCGGGTCACCCGACCCGGAGTCGTCGCTGCCGCCACAGGCCGCGAGCGTCACCAGAGCGCTTGCCGCCATCAGGGCAATCACTGCTTTCTTCATTGCATCTCCTCAGGGATCTCTAACCCTTAACGGCGCCACTCAGCAGACCGGAGGTCAACCGGCGCTGAAGGAAGGCGAAGAACACAAGACTCGGCACGGTGGCCAGCACGGACGCGGCCGCCAGCGGTCCGAACTGGACCTGGCCCTCGGCCCCGACGAAGCGGGCGAGCACCAGCGGCAGCGTCTTCAGTTGCGGGTCCTGCAGCAGGACCAGGGCGAAGAAGAACTCGTTCCACGCCGAGATGAAGGTGAACATCGCGGTCGCGATCAGCCCGGGCCGCAGCAACGGCATCACGATCGAGACGATCGTCCGGACCCGGCTCGCGCCGTCGACCGACGCGGCCTCCTCCAGCTCCCGCGGTACGGCGGCGACGTACCCCTGCAGCATCCACAGGGCGAACGGCATCGACCAGACCATGTAGACGATCACCACGCCCGGGATCGTGTTGGTCAGATGCAGCGGCCGCAGGATCAGGAACAGCGGGATCACGATCAAGATCACCGGGAACACCTGGCTGACCAGGATCCACCCGTTGGTGATCGGCCGGAGCCGGCTGCGGAACCGCGCCAGCGCATACGCCACCGGCAGCGAGACCACCAGCACGAGCACTGTCGAGGCGACCGAGATCTGCAGGCTGTTCCACATCGAGTGGACCAGCCCCTGCTCCCGCAGCGCGTCGGTGTAGTTGGAGAAACTCGGCTGCTTCGGAAACACCGAGGGCGTCATGCTCGCGAACTCGCGCGGCGATTTCAGCGAACTCGAGATCAGCCAGAGCAGCGGGAAACCGAGGAAGACCAGGTAGCAGATCACCGCGACGTACTGCGCCGCGCGGGCGGCCGGTCGCGTCTTCACGCCTCGCTCCTCAGCCGATTGCGGAGGTAGAACGCGAGGAACACGATGATGATCACGACCATCACGTCACCCATCGCGGCCGCCATCCCGAAGTTCCCGTACCGGAACGCCTCGTTGTAGGCGAACAGCATCGGCAGCATCGTCTTGCCGCCCGGTCCGCCCGCGGTGAGCACGTAGACCAGCCCGAACGAGTTGAAGTTCCAGATCATGTCCAGGCTGGTGATCGCCACGATCACCGTCCTGAGCTGCGGCAGCGTGATGTTCCAGAACTGCGACCAGGCGCCGGCCCCGTCCACCGCGGCCGCCTCGTACAGGGAGCGGTCGATGCTCTGCAGACCGGCCAGCAGGGTGACGGTCGTCATCGGCATCCCGACCCAGATACCGACCACGATCACGGCCGGCAGCGCGGTACTGAAGTCGCCGAGGAAGTTAATCGGGTGATCGGTCAGGTGCAGGTTCTGCAGGATCTGGTTGACCGGGCCGTTGGTCGGGTGCAGCAACAGCCGCCACATGATCGCGACCACCACCGGCGGCATCGCCCATGGGATCAGCGCGAGCGTGCGGGCGACACCCCGGAAACGGAGATCGGTGTTCAGCAGCAACGCCAGGCCGAGCGCGGCGACGAACTGCAGGATCGTCACCGAGAGCGTCCAGATCAGGCCGATCTTGAACGACTCCCAGAACAGCCCGTTGTGCAGCAGTTTCTCGAAGTTGCCGAGGCCGATGAAGTTCGTGTCGAGGTTCAGCCCGGCGCGCGAGTCGGTGAACCCGAGCGCGATGCCGCGCAGCAACGGGTAGACGCTCAGCAGCAGAACGGGCAGCAACGCGGGAAGGAACAGAAAGATCGCTTCTCTGTTCTGCTTCGGCCGGCCGCTCCCGGGTTTCTTCGGAGTCGCGGTCAGCGTCGCGGCGCTCACGGCGTCGACCTCCGCACACTCAGGGTCGGTTGTACGACGATCCGCCGCGGCGTCCGGCTGTCGTCCTCGATCCTCGCCAGCAACAACTCGGCGGCCCGCCGGCCTCGCTCGGCCGACCCCAGGTTCACACTCGTCAGCGGCGGAAAGACCTGCTCGGCCAGCTCGGAGTCGTCCATCCCGATCACCGCGACGTCATCCGGTACGACGAGACCGCGCGCCGCCAGCTCGTGCATGATGCCAACGGCAAGCAAATCGTTGGCCGCGACGATCGCATCGAGCGGAGCACCGTTCAGCCCCGACAGCAGCTCGACCCCCGCCTCACGCCCCGCCGCGAAGGTGAAGTCCACTGCCTCGACTTCAGCGACCGGCCGCAGCCCGTTCGCCTTCATCGCATCCGCGAATCCCTTGGCTCGCGCTCCACCAGGCACCGTGTCGACCGGCCCGTTCACAAACGCGATCCGCCGCCGCCCCTTGGCCAGCAGGTGCTCGACCGCCAGCAGCATGCCCTTCGGCGAGTTCGCCCGGACCGTGTCGACTCCAGCCGACGACGGCACGTTACCGGCGACAACCACCGGCACATCGCACTCGCGAATCGACTTGATCAGATCGTCGTCCACCCGCAGCGGGCTGATCACCAGCCCATCGGCGTACCCACGGGCCATCCCCCGCACCAGCGCAACCTCGTCGACGACATCCGGCCCAGTGGTGGTCACCACCAGCCGATACCCCGCGGCGGAGACGACCTCCTCGACCGCGCGCATCATCGTCACGTAGACCGGGTTACCGACGTCGGCCACGGCCAGGGTCAGCTGGAAGGTCCGCCCGACCTTGAGCGACCGCGCCCGGGAATCGGGCACGTAGCCGAGCTCCTCGACCGCGCGCCTGACCCGTTCGCCCATCTCCTCCGTCGCGGGCAGCCCGTTCAGCACCCGCGACACGGACGCCACCGAAACTCCGGCGGCCCGTGCCACTCCCGCGATCGTCGGCCGGCTCACGCAGCCTCCTGTAATCGTTCTTGTAATCGTTTACAGCCCCGACTGTAAAACGCCGGATCGGCACCGTCAACCGCCCGCACTGTGGGACACGAGCAGCGACCGCTGATAACTCAACTAATCTGATCGACTTACTACCCCGCTCACGATGGAGCCGCCCGATGAGCCTGACCTTCCACTGGTTCCTGCCGACCTCCGGCGACTCGCGCAACATCACCGGCGGCGGCCACGGCGCGGAGGTGGTCCACCGCGACCGGCCGGTGACGATCAGGTACCTGCGGCAGATCGCCAGCGCCGCCGAGGAACTCGGCTTCGAGGGCGCGCTGACCCCGACCGGCCCGCAGTGCGACGACGCCTGGCTGTCGACGGCATCGTTGCTCGACTCAACGGATCGGCTGAAGTTCCTGGTCGCGCTCCGGCCCGGACTGCTGTCGCCGACCCTGGCCGCGCAGATGGCGACCACCTTCCAGAATCAGTCGGGCGGCCGGCTGCTGCTCAACGTCGTGACCGGCGGCGAACCCTCCGAGCAGAAGGCGTTCGGCGACTTCCTGAGCAAGGACGAGCGGTACCGGCGGACCGACGAGTTCCTGGCGATCGTCCGCAAGCTCTGGGAGCACGGCGACCCGTTCGACTTCCACGGCGAGCACCTGCGCGTCGAGCAGGCGCGACTGGTGAGCGTGCCCGATCCGATCCCTCAGGTGTACTTCGGTGGCTCGTCGGCCGCGGCCGGTCCCGTTGCCGCTGCCCGCAGCGATGTCTACCTGACCTGGGGCGAGCCGCCCGCAGACGTGGCCGAGAAGCTCAATTGGATCCGCAAGTTGGCCGCCGAGGCAGGCCGCACGGTGCGCTTCGGCATCCGGCTACACGTGATCACCCGCGACACGTCCGAGGACGCCTGGCGCGAAGCACACCGGCTACTGGCCGCGATCCCGCCCGAGACGATCGCCAAGGTGCAGGCCGGGCTGAACAGGAGCGAGTCGGTCGGCCAGCGGCGGATGATGTCGCTGCACGGCGGTTCCGCCGAGGACCTGGAGATCTACCCGAACCTCTGGGCCGGCGTCGGCCTGGTCCGCGGGGGTGCCGGCACCGCCCTGGTCGGCAGCCACGAAGAAGTTGCCGACCGCATCAAGGAGTACGCCGCCCTGGGGATCGAGGAGTTCATCCTGTCGGGCTACCCCCACCTCGAGGAGGCCTACTGGTTCGGCGAAGCAGTACTCCCCCGGCTGGAACGCGACGGTCTGTGGACCCGCCCCGGCAACGACTGAGAAAGCTACTCGTCCTGGTCGTCGGCGCCCGGACGCTCCGCCCAGGGGGTTTCCTTGGCCGGGCGGACGACGATGAGCTTGTCGCCGGCGGCCAGCACCGAGACCGACGAGTCGTAGTACCGGTGGACCTTGCCGTCGCGGACGACGGAGACCACCCGATCCGGCACCGAGGACGGCGCTTTGCCGACCTCGCGGCCGAGCACCGGGCGCTCGGCGACCTCGAGGCCCTCGCCGTAGGTCAGCAGGTCCTCCATCACCTCGCCCAAGTTCGGGCTGACGGCGGACAGGCCGAGCAGCCGGCCGACCGCCTCGGAGGAGGTGACGACCGCGTCGGCGCCGCTCTGCCGCAGCAGGGGGACGTTGTCCTCCTCGCGGACCGCGACCACGATGTGCGCGTTCGGGTTGAGCTGGCGAACGGCCAGTGTGACCAGCACGGCCGAGTCGTCGCGGTCGGTGGTGACGATCACCTCGCGGGCCGTCATCGCCTCCGCTCGGCGCAGTACGGTCCGGTTGGTCGCGTCGCCGTGGAAGGCGGCCATCTGATCGTTGCCCGCGTCACCGATCGCCTGCGCGCGCGGATCGATCACGACGATCTCGGTGCGCTTGACGCCGTTGCTCAGCAGGGTTTGCACCGCTGCCCGGCCCTTGGTGCCGTAGCCGACGACAACCACATGGTCCTTCATGCGCTTCCTCCATCGTGAGTCGCGCATGATGCGGCGACCTTCGTTCGCCAGGACTTCCAGCGTCGTGCCGACCAGCACCACCAGGAACGAGATCCGCAGTGGCGTGACGATGAAGGCGTTGACCAGCCGGGCGGTCGGCGTCACCGGAGTGATGTCGCCGTACCCGGTCGTGGTCAGCGTGACGGTCGCGTAGTAGATGCTGTCGATGAAACCGACCTCACCGTCATAGGTGTCCTTGTAGCCGTCCCGATCGACGACCACGATGAGCACCATCAGCGTCAGCAGTCCCAGCGCGATCATCAGCCGCCGGAACAACTCCACTACCGGCGAGCGAGTGCTCGCGGGCAGGTTGACGAGAAGGCCGTGCGGATTACGACCGGGCAGGGATGGCACGCGTCTGACGATAGGGCACCGAGGGGCGATCCACCGCATGCGACAGGCTCTGGTCGGACAGTGCGACGGTGACCATCAGATGCCCGCTATCCTGCACCACCCTGGTGCGCATTCGCAGCCCCTCGACGGTCCGCAGCATCGCGTCGTTCTCCGGCTGGACCATGCAGACCACGCGGTCGGCACCGAGCGCTCTGGCCTCCTGGATCACTTTGCGCAGCAGTTGCGAGCCCAGCCCGTGCCGCTGCCAGCCGTCCTCGACCAGTACGGCGATCTCCATCGCCGCACCGCTCAACTCGTCCCAGGGAGCCGCTGTCGCCATCCCGACAACAGCCTCACCAGCAGCGGCGACGATGGAGACACCACCGGCGGGAGCGGACAGGTGTCGCGCAGTACGGGCGGTGAGCTTGGGCATGGGAACGTGATAACGCCGGGTGCGGCTCTCGTACGAGCAGCGGTCGTGCATGGCGACTACTGCGTCAGCATCCTCGACAGTGGCCTTCCGCAGCTCCGGTACTGCGCTGCCGGGCCGCGGCGGCGCCTCGGTCGGTACGGGCTCCCGCTCGGCCAGCCGGCCGGCAATCTCGACCAGTACGTCGGCCCGCGCCCACTCGGCCGGCGTGTACTCGCCGAAGCCCTGGAGGTTCTCCAGCTCCTCGTCGACCGACAGCGGGTCGTCGATCAGCCGCAGTACTGCGCGCAGGTAGCGGGTGGGACCGTCATGGAGGACCTCGGCCTGGCAGGGCCGGACGGCGGTGTTGGTGCAACCAGCTTCGGCGACCAGCGTGGTGAGCTGCTCCGCGGTCCAGCCGACGCCGGTGGAGACGACGAGTTCGTCGACAGCGCCGGACTCGGCGGTGAAGACCTCCAGGCTCAGAATGTTGATCTCGTCCGCACCACAGCGTGCGGCGAGCTCGGCCAAGGCACCTGGCCGGTCGGCGAGTTCGGTTCTGATCTTCCAGAGCATGGGTGACGCCCTCCCTCGTGGAAACGTGCTTCCACTGTGCGCGGGAGGTGTTGCCACCCCGGGTCCGGAGTGTTACACCCGTGTCAACCCTTGGTTTGCTCCTTACCTGGCCCGGCGGCGCACCTTCGGCAGCCGATCGGTCAGCTTCGGCTTGCTGGCGGCCAGCTCGAGAGCGTTCTCCCGCCGGTCCAGGTCGGCGTGCCGGAGCAGATCCGGGTAGCTGGACTGCGGCACCGACGGGTACGTCGTGACGATCGCGTCGCCGGAGAAGACGAAGAAGACGGCCTGCCCGTCCTTGATCACCTTGAGCAGCGACCCGTCCCGGACGGTCAGCGCGTGCTCGATCGCCTTCTTCCGCGCCGTCCGCTTCGCCAGCGCCGCCTGGAGGGCCTGCTGGGCAGGTTCTCGCCCGTGCTTGACCGCCTCGAACGCCATCGGCCCGTACCGCACGCCGTACTTCACCACGTTCTTGGCCAACTTGCCTCTACCTGCCGCCATACCTCGACTGTACTGACTCCGCCGGGTCGAAATGCGGAGTTGGGGGCGGTCAGGCACGATGGGCGGGTGACCGTTCCTACCCCGCGCCGGCCGATTCTGCCGGGTGCCAAGTTGTTCGAGTCGTTGCCTGGGGCGCACGACCCGGCCGCGGTGGCCGAGGTCGCGCACCGGACGGCGGAGTTGCTGGTGCGCGGGGCGCGGTCGACCGAGGACGCCGAGGTGATCGCCAGGGTGGTGAAACTGGCCGACGACTACGGGCTCGACGAGCTGGCCGATCTGTGGTCGGACGCGCCGGCGGACTCGCTGCCCGGCACGCTGTGGCGCCTCTACCTGCTGCGCTCATGGGTGCACGGCAACGCCGAGGAGGTCTCCCGCGAGTACTCGACCGGCCGCAAGTACGCCGAAGTACACGCGGTGGTGGCCGGTGTCGCCGACCCGCCCGGGCCGACCGAGGTGCGGGACATGGTCGACGCCGTACTGCGCGGTGTCGCGACCGGTGATTTCGCCACCACCCTGGACCGCGCCGCCGCTTTCGCGCGGATCGTCGCGACCGGCCGGGCCCATCTGGCCGAGGAGACCCACGATCAGGTCCGGTCCGCCTCCAAGCTGGTGGAGATGGCCGACCAGTTGCAGATCGCGGCCCGGACCGAGCGCGCCGGCCAACTCTGGTAGTCCGCCGACATTCACGCGACGGTACTTGCGCCGACCGGACCTTGGTGCTAGGCAACCGATCCGTGAGAAGTCAACAGGACAAGGGGTTTGCCCACCGGTTACACTGATGGAGGTGTCGGGCCGCGGTAGCCCCGGGTCCCAAATATAGCCGCTTCGAGCGGCCTCGCGCCGTGAGGCGCTTCCCGGTCCGGCACCAGTAAATCTTCACAGTCGAGCACCCTCGCCCGGTCAGCATCCTGCGCTGACCGGGTTTTCGCTGTCGGATTTCTTCCAACCGTTCAGCCTGTTGCCTCCCGGCGACCGGCTTTGATAGGCAGGACCAGCGGAGGTGGGGCCGTGACCTGTCCATCCTGGGGACCGAACAAGGAGAAAGACCCAGTGAGGAAAGCCCTGACCGCTCTGGCGCTGTTTGCCGTGATCGCACTACTGAGCGTCGTGCTTCGACCATCGTCCGTCTCATTGCCACCCGCGGATGCCAAAGTCGCGCTCAGCGTGCGGGTGTCGGGCAACCAACTCGTCGACCAGACCGGCGCCAAGCTGCAACTGCGTGGCGTGAACCACTCCGGAGCGCAGTACGCGTGCGCTGAGGGCACCGGCTTGTTCGATGCTCCGGCCACCGACGCGACCATCGCCGCGATGAAGGCCTGGGGCGTCAACGCCGTCCGGGTCCCGCTGAACGAGACCTGCTGGCTCGGCAGCACCCAGGTCAGGCCGGGGATGCGCGGTTCGACGTACCGCAATGCCATCGCCGCCTGGGTCAACAAGCTGACCACGGCCGGCCTGCGGGTGATCGTCGACGCGCACTGGACCCAGGTCGACACCAAGAAGGCGACCGACCAGCGGGTGATGCCGACCCGCGCCTTCGCCCCGCTGTACTGGCGCTCGGTGGGCGCCACCTTCAAGAACAACCCGGCCGTCATGTTCGACCTGTTCAACGAGCCCTATCCGGACGACAACCAGGACACCACCGTGGCGTGGAAGTGCATCCGCGACGGCGGCGCCTGCGGCGGGACAGGGTTCGTGACGGCCGGCATGCAGGAGCTGGTCCTGGCCGTCCGGTCCTCCGGCGCCCGCAACGTCATCCTGGTGCCCGGCCCCGAGTACGCCGGTTCGCTGACCCGCTGGCTGGAGTTCAAGCCGGTCGACCCCGCCAACCAGCTGGCCGCGTCGGTGCACATCTACGGGCAGCCGCTCGGTTCGCCGTACGACGATCCGAAGCGCTGGCCGGAGATCGACAAGGTGGCGGCGAAGGCGCCGGTGGTGATCGGTGAGTTCGGTGACGCCGACTGCACCCACAAGTTCACCGACAAGCTGACCAAGTGGGCCGACACCCGCGGGATGTCGTACCTGGCCTGGGGCTGGGTGGTCGGCGACTGCGCCGACGAGCCGTCCCTGCTGAAGGACTACAACGGCACCCCCTCGGGCTTCGGCGTGGGCGTCAAGGCCGCCCTGCAGAAGAAGCGCTGACCCGCTCGTCCTCGACCGGATCTCGGGGTCCGGTCGGGGGCATCCCCCTGTCGCTACCGCCCGCTGCGAGAGCAGACTCGGAGCACTAGCGACGGTTTCTGGGGGACCGCTGATCAGCCAGGGAGGGCGATCGGCATGGAGGGACAGACGGCCGTCGTGCGCGCGGACGCTGTGGTCCGCACGTACGGCGAGGGCGACACCGCGGTCAACGCGCTGCGCGGTGTCGGGGTGGAGATCACCCCCGGGCAGCTGACGGCGGTGATGGGACCGTCCGGCTCGGGCAAGTCGACGTTGATGCACATCCTCGCCGGGCTGGACAAGCCCACCTCGGGATCGGTGCAGATCGGCGGCACCGAGATCACCACGCTCGGGGACGACGACCTGACCAAGCTGCGGCGCAAGCACATCGGGTTCATCTTCCAGTTCTTCAACCTGCTGCCGATGCTGACCGCCCGCGACAACATCGTGCTGCCGCTGACGATCGCCGGCGAGAAGCCGGACCCGGCGTACTTCGACGAACTGGTCGCCCGGGTCGGGCTGGCCGACCGGCTGAGCCATCGCCCGTCCGAGTTGTCCGGCGGTCAGCAGCAGCGGGTCGCGATCGCCCGCGCGCTGGTCTCCCGGCCGACGGTGATCTTCGCCGACGAGCCGACCGGCAACCTCGACTCCCGGACCAGCAACGAGATCCTGCAACTGATGCGCGGCTCGGTCGACGAGTACGGCCAGACGACGGTGATGGTGACCCACGACGCCAAGGCGGCCGCGATGGCCGACCGGGTGCTCTACCTGGCCGACGGCGAGATCGTGAAGGAGACCGGCCGGAGCGACCAGCACGAGATCCTGCGGATCATCGACTCGCTGGACCTGCAGTGAGCCGCGACGGGGGACGGTCATGATCCGGTTCTCGCTGCGCGGCCTGCTCAGCCGCAAGCTCCGCACCGCGCTGACCGCGATCGGCGTCGTGCTCGGCGTCGCGCTGGTGTCCGGCACCTACGTGCTGACCGACTCGATCTCGAGCGCGTTCGACTCGATCTTCTCCGACTCCTACCGGAACACCGACGCCGCGATCACCGGCAAGCCGGCCTTCGACGTACCGGACGACGGGACCGCGCCGGCGCCGCCGTTCGACGAGTCGCTGCTGGCGAAGGTGGCCGGGCTGCCCGAGGTCGGGGTGGCCGGCGGCGCGGTCTCCGGCGAGGCGCAGCTGATCGGCAAGGACGGCAAGGTGGTCGTCTTCGGCGGCGCCCCGAACATCGGCTTCAGCATCGACGCGGACCGGCCGGAGTTCAACACGCTCGCGCTGGTCAAGGGCGACTGGCCGGTGGCGGACCAGGTGGTGATCGATACCCAGACCGCCACCAAGAAGGGCTTCTCCCCCGGCGATACGATCGGGGTCCAGGCCCGCGGCGAGGTCCAGCAGATGCGGATCTCAGGGCTGGTGGAGTTCGGCTCGGTGTCGTCGATCGGCGGCGCGACGCTCGCGGGCTTCCAGTTGCCGACCGCCCAGCGGTTGTTCGACAAGCCCGGCAAGCTGGACCAGATCCTGCTCAAGGCCAACAGCGGTAGGTCGCCGCAGCAGCTGATCGAGGCCGTCCGGAAGGCGTTGCCCGAGGGCACGCAGGTGCGGTCGGCCGATGAGCAGGCCGCCCAGGATGCCTCCGGGACGAGTGGGTTCCTGGACTTCTTCCGGACCTTCCTGCTGGTGTTCGGCGGAATCGCGCTGTTCGTCGGGTCGTTCGTGATCGCGAACTCGCTGTCGATCACGATCGCCCAGCGGACCCGCGAGTTCGCCACCCTCCGCACGCTCGGTGCCTCCCGGCGTCAGGTGCTCAACTCGGTGGTGCTCGAAGCGCTGCTGACCGGTGTGGTGGCCGCGGTGGCCGGGCTGTTCCTCGGGCTGGCGACCGCGACCGGGTTGTTCAAGATCTTCGACGCGGCCGGGTTGACGCTGCCCAACAACGGGCTGGTGTTCCGCGGCCGGACGGTCGCCGTCGCGCTGACCGTCGGCATCCTGGTGACCTTGCTGGCCAGCTTGCGACCGGCCTGGCGGGCCACTCGGGTGCCGCCGATCGCGGCCGTTCGCGAAGGGGCGAAGCTGCCACCTGGTCGGTTCGTGCGGTACCGCGCGCTCGGTGCCGTGCTGCTGACGCTGGCCGGCGTCGCGCTGGTGCTGGTCGGGTTGTTCGTCGACGGGTTGAGCACGGGCAGTCTGCTGACCGCGCTGGCGGTCGGAGTACTGCTGATCTTCATCGGGATCGCGTTGTTCGCGGCCCGGTTGGTCCGTCCGCTGGCAGCGGCTTCCGATCCGATCGCGCGGGGCTCGGTGCTGGTGCTGACGATTCTTGCCTGGCCGCTGTTCTCGTTGCCCTATTGGCTTCTGCGCCGTGGGTACTGGGGACCGGGGTCGGCGGCGAAGCGGGCCGGCGGGTTCGTGCTCGGCGCAGTACTGAATCCGGTGCTGCTGGTGGTGGTGACAGCGATGGCCGTACGCCGAAAGGTCAGCTCGTGGCAGCCCGAGTGGCCGGCCGAGTTCCCCGGCGTACTGATCGACGGCCCGGCCGCTGGAATCGGCGGGCAGAACAGCCGGCGCGATCCCGACCGGACCGCGTCGACCGCTGCCGCGCTGATGATCGGGCTGGCCCTCGTCACGCTGGTGGCGACGCTCGGCGCGGGGATCATCAAGCCATTCGAGGACGCCGTCGACAAGATCTTCAGCGGCGACTACGCGATCGCGGCGCAGAACAACTTCAGCCCGCTGCCGCCCACCGTCGCGGCGGCCGTGGCTCGCGTTCCCGGCGTCGAGTCGGTGTCGAGCGTGCGGGCCGGCCAGGGCAAGGCGTTCGACGAGACGATCCCGATCACCGCGGTCGACAGCGCGGCGCCGAGCGTGCTCAGCTTCGACTGGAAGAGCGGCTCGCAGGACGTCCTGGGTCAGCTCGGCACCGACGGCGCGGTGCTCGACGACGAGTACGCCGAGAAGCACAACCTGCAACTCGGTTCGCAGTTCGCGCTGACCAGCGTCACCGGCCGCACGCTGCAACTGACCGTCCGGGGCATCTTCACCCCGCCGGCCGGTGGCTCGCCGTTCGGCAACGTGACCACGTCGACCGCCACCTTCGACGCGAGCAACCCGCAGCCGCTGAACATCTTCACCTTCCTGAAGCTGGACGGCGGTGTCACCGCGGCGAACACGGCGGCCCTCGAGTCGGCGCTGGCCGGCTTCCCGAACGCCAAGGCGCAGACCCGGGAGCAGTTCAAGGCAGCGCAGTCGGACAGCATCAAGAGCCTGCTGAACGTGCTCTACGTGCTGCTCGCCCTGTCCGTGCTGGTCAGTCTGTTCGGCATCGTCAACACGCTCGTGCTGACCGTCTTCGAGCGGACCCGCGAGCTCGGCATGCTGCGCGCGATCGGCCTGACCCGGCGGCAGGTGAAGCGGATGATCCGGCACGAGAGCGTGATCACCGCCCTGATCGGCGCGGTGATCGGCATCGTCCTCGGACTCGGCCTGGCCTGCCTGTTGGCCGCCCGGCTGGACGAGGTCAGCTTCGCCGTACCGACCGGTCAGCTGGTCGTCTTCGCCGTCGTCTCGGTGGTGGTCGGGATCTTCGCCGCCATCTGGCCGGCCCGCCGCGCGGCCCGGCTCAACCCGCTGGAGGCGCTCCAGTACGAGTAGCTGCCAGTAGTTTCGACCACCGTAGGTAAGCGACCGGCGGCGAGGGGTAACCCGTCGGCCTCTTTTCGGCTACCTTCGCGAGGGCCGGGGTATCCCCGAGCGGGACACCATCGGCGCCATCGCCCTTGCCCCTACGAAAAGGAAACCCCTCATGCGCCGCCTCCCCCGCGCGCTGCTTCCGCTCGCCCTCACCGCCGGCCTGCTCGGCCAGACCCTGGTCGCCATACCGGCCGGCGCCGGCCGTGGCCGTGACTTCGACGTCCAGGCCCATCGCGGCGGTCTCGGGCTGACCGTGGAGAGCACGATCGCGTCCTTCTCACACGGCCTCGAGCTCGGCGTCAGCACGCTCGAGCTCGACGTCCAGATCACCGAGGACGGCCACGCGGTCGTCACCCATGACCGCAAGATCAGCGGCGCGAAGTGCCAGGACACCGCGCCCTACACGCCCGCCGACCCGGAGTACCCGTACGTCGGGAAGTTCGTCAACACGCTGACGCTGCAACAGGTCAAGCAACTCGACTGCGGGTCGCTGACACAGGCCGCACACCCCGGTCAGACGCCCGACCCGGGCGCTCGGATGCCTGAGCTGCGCGACGTCTTCGACCTGGTCCACCGGTTCCGCGCGGACAAGGTGAAGCTGAACATCGAGACCAAGGTCGAGGCGGGCGCGCCGAGCGAGACCGCGCCGCGCGAACAGTTCGTCCAGGTGGTCGCGCGGGAGATCCGGAAGGCGCGGATCGGCCGGCAGGTGACGATCCAGAGCTTCGACTGGGGTTCGCTGATCCGGATGCGCCAGGTCGCGCCCGAGCTGCCGATCGTCGCGCTGACCAACTACGACTTCCTGCAGACCGGCCAGCCGGGCAAGTCCCCGTGGCTGGGTGGTCTGGACATCGACGACTTCGGTGGCGACCTGGTGAAGGCGGCGGCGTCGTTCGACGCGGACGCGATCTCGCCGGTGCACGGGTTCCCGCAGGACGGTCGCGTGACGGATCCGGGGTACCGGCCCTATGTCACCGCCGACATGGTCCGCTCGGCGCATCGCGCTGGGATCAAGGTCGTGCCGTGGACGGTCGACGACCCCGCGACCATGCAGTCGCTGGTCGACAAGGGCGTCGACGGCATCATCACCGACTACCCCGACCGCCTCCGCACCGTCGCGCGGTCGAACGGCTTCCGGCTCCCGATCGCGTACGACGCTCCGGCGATCCGCGCGCTGCCGTCGGCACACGCGCACAACGACTACGAGCACCGGCGACCGCTGCAGGACGCGCTCGACCGAGGCTTCAACAGCGTCGAGGCGGATGTGTGGCTGATCGACGGCGAACTGCGGGTCGCGCACGACGTCGAGGACGCGGTACCGGGTCGCACGCTCGAGAGCCTCTACCTGAGGCCTCTCGCGCAGCGGGTGCGG
Organism: Kribbella sp. NPDC056861; assembly: GCF_040687575.1. NCBI lineage: Bacteria > Bacillati > Actinomycetota > Actinomycetes > Propionibacteriales > Kribbellaceae > Kribbella > Kribbella sp. NPDC056861. Next base: position 719,747 of record NZ_JBFBNQ010000005.1, read on the forward strand.
GAGAACCATGGCCAGGTCTATCGACGTGGTCGCGACTTCCAGTTGCTGATCGACATCAAGAGTGACGGGCCTACGACGTACGCGGCGATCGACAAGGCACTGGCGAAGTACCGGGGCATCAGCACGATCTACAAGGGTGGGCGGACCTACCGCGGCGCGGTCACCTCGGTGATCAGCGGCAACCGCCCGCTCGACGTACTGAAGGCCCAGAAGGTCCGGTACGCCGGGTACGACGGCCGGCTGGCCGACCTCAACTCGAAGCTCCCCGCGTCGCTGATGCCGCTGGTGAGCGACAACTGGTCGAAGAACTTCACCTGGAACGGCGTCGGCGCGTTCCCCGTCACCGAACGCGCTCGACTGCGCGAGATCGTCGCCACCGCCCACCACGCCGGCTACCGGGTCCGCTTCTGGGAGACCCCGGACACCCCCGGCGCCGCCCGCGAGGCCGTCTGGTCAGAGCTGACCGCGGCCGGCGTCGACCACCTCAACACCGACGACCTACACGGCCTGGAGGACTTCCTTCGTCAAGGCCTGACCAGATAGAGGCGGGCGGTCGGCTCGACCAGTACGGCGAGCCGGCCGCCTACCTCGAAGTGGTCGGTGTGCTTCCACTCGAAGGGCGCCTCGAACGTCTCGAACCCGGGCCCGCTGATCCGCAGCCCGAGACGGACGCCCTCCCCCTCGCCCCAGCTCGTCGTCCCGACCGACAGGATCTCCGCGGTCGCGGGCAGCCCCGACGCTTCGATCAGCTTGGTGTCGCGCCGGCCGTGGTGGTACGTCCGCCACAAGGTGAAGGCGAAGAACACCAGGAACACAGCGACGACGACGGTCAGCAGCATGGCCCACCAAGGGAAGTCGGCGTCCAGCACGATCAGGGCGACCACCAGGGCCGGGCCACTCACGGCGAGCACCAGACAGACCAGGCTGAGGACGAAGTACCCAACGGCGCCGACGCGCGGTGGGCTGATCTTGCCGTTCGCGGGCTGCCGCCATTCAGTCGTTGACACCGCAGAAGACTAATCGACCACCGCGGTCAGCATGACGATGTCGAGGCCGTCCTCGATCGTCTGCCGCTGCTTGACAGCGCCGTTGCCATCTCGCAGTACTCGCTGGATGGCGGCGGCGACTCTGTCTGCTTCACCTAGCTGTTGGAGAGCTGCGGCGACATGCAGTTGCAGCAGGTCGAGTAGCTCTGGCATCGGCACCGGGCGGGCTTTGAGGACCTCGAGACCGTTGCCGGTGATCCCGTCGCGCGCAGCCAGCCAGTACGCCGCGCGCAGTACCTCCGGCTCGAGCTTCGGCCCCAGACCGCCATCCTCCAACGCAGTCATCACCAGAGCGCGGATCAGCGTTGCGAGCAGCACTGTCTCGTCGACAGTCAGCGGCACGTCGCTGACCCGCACCTCGACAGTCGGTAGGTGGCTGGACGGGCGGACGTCCCAATAGACCATCCGCTCGTCCATGATGCTGCCCGTCGCGACCTGCATGGCGACCAGCGCGTCGTAGTGCTCGGCGGATTCGAAGTACGGCGGTGGGCCTGAGCACGGCCAGCGCGACCACATGATCGATCGCCAACTGGCGAACCCGGTGTCCTGGCCGAGATAGACCGCACTGTTGGCCGTCAGCGCCAGCAGCGTGGGCAGCCACGGCCGCAGGTGGTTACTGACCCGAATGGCCGCTTCCTTGTCCGGTACGTCGATGTGCACGTGGCAGCCGCACACGCCTTGCTCACGAGCCAGCAACCCGTACCGCGCGGCCATCTCCTGATAGCGCGGCTTCCTGGTCACCAGCTGCTCCGCCACGCCCCCAGGCGGGGTGGCAATCGCCAGCAGCTTCGTCCCCTCCTCCGCTGCGGCCTCGGCCAGCTTCGCCCGCGACCAGGTGAGCTGCAGCCGCAGTTCATCAGACGTTTCACACACAGGTGAGTTGATCTCGACCTGGGACCTGGTCAGCTCCAGCTCGACGTCTACGCCTTCCGCCCCCGCGGCAACGGCCTTGCTACGCGGCATCGGGTCACCACTGGCCGAAACCAGCAGCAACTCCTCTTCGACGCCCATGGACGGGAGATTCATGCATTTCGACGTACCCGGCCGTGGAATTGCGGAAACGCCCGGTGCTCTAAGCTCTGCTGGGTGAGTCTGCCGAGCGTTGTTGCCACCCGGTACGTGTTGCCGCTGCGCGAGGGCGGCTCGCTGCCTGGTGTTGTCGAAGGCAACGATCTCGGGACCTACGTGATCAAGTTCCACGGCGCGGGACAGGGTCCCAAGGCGCTGGTCGCCGAGATCATCGTCGGCGAACTGTTCCGCCGGCTCGGTCTGCGGGTGCCGGAGCTGAAGCTGATCGAGCTGGACCCGGTGATCGGCAAGTCCGAGCCGGACGAGGAGATCCAGGACCTGATCGTCCGCAGCGCGGGTCTCAACCTGGCCGTCGACTTCCTGCCCGGCTCCTTCGGCTACGACGGATCCAGCGGCAAGCCGGACGAGGCCACCCAGGCGAAGATCCTCTGGCTGGACGCGTACGTCGCCAACGTGGACCGCTCCTGGCGCAACACGAACCTGCTGGTCTGGCACAAGCAACTCTGGCTGATCGACCACGGAGCAGCGTTGTACTTCCACCACTCCTGGATGTCCGCCGAGCGGTTCACCGGTCTCGCGTACGACGCGCAGGACCACGTGTTCCGGGATGTGGCGGACGCAGTACCGGGTGTGGATGCGGAGCTTGCGGCGGCGATCACTCCCGAACTGCTCACCGAGGTGATCGCGCTGGTCCCCGACGAGTGGCTCGGTGAAGGCGACCGGGAGCGATACCTGGGGCATCTGACCGCCAGACTCGCCGACCGGTCCGCGTGGCTGCCGGGTGGTGCCCGGTGAACCTGGTGCCCTTCGACTACGTCATCCTGCGCGCGGCGCCCCGCATCCAGCGCGGCGAGTTCGTCAACGTCGGCGCGGTGATCTACTGCCGGTCCCTGGACTTCCTGGGCGCGTCCTGGGACGTCGACCCGCTCCGGTTGCGAGCCCTCGACCCAGCGGTCGACGTGGACGTCGTGTGCGCGTCACTGGAGCACATCCGCGCAATCTGCGCGGGTGACCCCGAGGGCGGCCCGGCAGCGACCACGAGGATCGGCGAACGCTTTCGCTGGCTCGCCGCACCCCGCAGTACGGTCGTGCACCCCAGCCCGATCCACAGTGGGCTCACCAACGACCCCACCGCGGACCTGGACCGACTGGTCGACGCTTTCGTCCGTTAGGCCTCGAGCGCGGTCGAGACCACGTTGCGGGCCTCGGCGAAGACCTCGGCGAGGTGCTCCTCGCCCTTGAAGGACTCGCCGTAGATCTTGTAGAGGTCCTCGGTCCCCGACGGCCGGGCAGCGAACCACGCGGACTCCGTGGTGACCTTCAGCCCGCCGATCGCAGCGCCGTTGCCGGGCGCGCTCGTCATCCGATCGAGGATCGGCTCGCCCGCCAACTCGGTCGCGGTCACCGCGTCGGCCGAGAGCGCGGCCAGCTTGGCCTTCTGCTCGCGACTGGCCGGCGCGTCCACCCGCGAGTACGCCGAGGCGCCGAACTTCGACACCAGCTTGGCGTGCGCCTGGGACGGCGTCTCCCCCGTCACGGCGGTGATCTCGCTGGCCAGCAGCGCGAGCAGGATGCCGTCCTTGTCCGTGGTCCAGACCGTGCCGTCGAAGCGCAGGAAGCTCGCGCCTGCCGACTCCTCACCGCCGAAGCCGACCGAGCCGTCGATCAGACCGGGCACGAACCACTTGAACCCGACCGGAACCTCCCACAAACGGCGGCCGAGATCGCCGACCACGCGGTCGATCAGCGAGGACGACACCAGCGTCTTTCCGACGGCGACCTCGGGACCCCACTGCCGGTTCGCGAACAGGTAGGAGATGGCCGCGGCGAGGTAGTGGTTCGGGTTCATCAGGCCGGCGTCGGGCGTGACGATGCCGTGCCGGTCGGAGTCCGCGTCGTTCCCGGTGGCGAGGTCGTAGCGGTCCTTCTGGGCGACCAGCGAGGCCATCGCGTACGGCGAGGAGCAGTCCATCCGGATCTTGCCGTCGTGGTCCAGCGTCATGAACGACCAGGCCGGGTCGACCCGCGGGTTCACCACGGTCAGGTCGAGGCGGTGCCGCTCAGCGATCGCGGCCCAGTAGTCGACGCTCGCGCCGCCCAGCGGGTCGGCGCCGATCCGGACTCCGGCACTCCGGATCGCGTCGAGGTTCAGCACGGACGGCAGGTCGTCGACATAGTGACCGAGGAAGTCGTACTCCCCTGCCTGGGCCCGCGCCGCTTCGAACGCAGTACGGCGTACTTCGCGGTTGCCACCGGCGATCAGCTCGTTGGCGCGGGCCGCGATCCAGCCGGTCGCGTCGGAGTCGGCCGGGCCGCCGTGCGGCGGGTTGTACTTGATCCCGCCGTCGCGCGGCGGGTTGTGGCTGGGCGTGATGACGATGCCGTCGGCCCCCGCGCCGGCGCCTCGGTTGAGTCGCAGGATGGCGTGTGACACGGCCGGAGTCGGCGTCAGCCGGTCAGCGCTGTCGACCAGGGTCTGGACGCCGTTGCCGGCCAGCACCTCGAGCACGGTCCGCCAGGCAGGCTCCGAGAGGCCGTGGCTGTCCCGGCCGACCAGCAGCGGCCCGGTCGTGCCCTCACCCGCGCGGTACTCGCAGACGGCCTGGGTGATGGCCAGGATGTGCGCCTCGTTGAACGCGCCGTCCAGCGACGAGCCGCGATGGCCCGACGTGCCGAAGACGACCTTCTGGGCGGGGTTCTCGACGTCCGGCGAGATCCCCTCGTACGCCGCGAGCAGCGCGTCGACGTCGACGAGATCCTCGGGCTGAGCGGGCTGACCTGCGCGTGGGTGCATGTGCACATGCAACAAGCCTTCGGCCCCGGACACAACTCCACCCGTCGCGTCCCGGCCCGCGAACTTGTGCGGCTCAGCTCGCGAAGGGGGTGAGCAGCTGGTCTACTGGCGCGTAGTCATCGGTCAGCAACGGCGCGTCGCCGATGAACTGCCGGATCGCGGCCGGATCGTCGATGTATCCGGCGCCGGTGCCGAGCCGCTGCCGGATCGCTGCCCCAGGCAACGGTTGGTCGGCGGCCAGCAGGACGAAGTTGCCGCCGGCGGTCCCGGCCAGGGCAGCCGGCTTCGCGATCAGCCCGACGTGCGGGAATTCCGCCGCGATCGTGCGGAGTTCCGCCTTCAGGAACGACTGCGGCCCGAAGTCGATGACGTTCACCAGGTAGAGCCCGTCGGTCTTCAGCACCCGGCGCACGTCGGCGACGATCTCGCGGGTGGTCAGGTGCCACGGCACCGCGACCCCGCCGAACGCGTCCATCAGGACCAGGTCCCGGCTGTCGGCCGGCTCGGACCGTACGCCGAGCCGCCCGTCGCGGATCTGCACGTCCAGGTCGGGGCCGAGCTTGGCGCCGAGCTCGGCCTTGTCGACCTCGATCACACCAGGGTCGATCTCGTAGACCTTGTTCTTGCTGCCGGGCCTGGTCGCGGTCAGGTAGCGCGGCATCGTCAGGCCGCCGGCGCCGATGTGCAGCGCCTCCAGTGGCGACTTGTCCGTCCACCGGGTGTCGATCGCGGTGACGAAGTTCTTCGCGTACTCGAACTCCAGATAGGTCGGATCGTCGAGGTCGACGTACGAGTGCCGGAGTTGGTCGAGGTACAGGGTGCGGCCGCTCGCCCGCGCCGGATCCTTCTCGATCCGGGCGCAGTGGTACGCCGTCTCGACCTCGCACGGCCGGGGCGCGACCAGGGTCAGGCCGGTGCCGATCAGCGCAAGAGCGAGCGGCCGGCCTGCAGCCTTCAGGCCGCGGAAGAAGATCGTCAGGGCGGCTCCGGCCAGGACCAGCAGCCCGCCGAGGCACAAAACGATGGTGCTGGTCGGGACCTTGGCCACGAACACGAAGCCGGTCAGCACCGTGCCCGCGATCGCGCCGACTGTCGCATAGGCAGACAGCCGGCCGACAACCGTCCCGGTCTGGGCCAGCGTCGACAGCCTGAGCTTGGTCACCATCGGCGTCACCGCGGCCAGCAGCGAAGCCGGCAGGAAAAGCGCGACCGCGACCACCAGGAAGACCGCCTGACCGCCGCCATCGCGGAGCGCCTCGCCGGTCCAGCGCACAGCAGGCAGGATCAGCAGCACGAGTGCGCCGGCCAGGAGAACGATCGGGCCAAGCGAACGGGTCGGCGGCACGCTGTCGGCGATCCGGCCACCCATCGCGGCACCCGTGGCGATCGCCGCGAGCGCGACGCCGATGACCGCTGTATTGGTCTCCAGCGTCAGCCCCAGGTACGGCGCGACCAGGCGCAGCGCGACCAGCTCGAGCACCATCACGGCCGCGGAACTGCCGAACGCCAAGGCGATCGCGACCTTGTCGTTGAACCCCTTGACCGGCACTACCTGGGCGGTCTTATCCGTCGCATCCACCGCGCCACCCTATCCGCGCGAGGCTGTCGATTCCGGGCGCTGCCGTTCGTTAGCATCGAAAGACCGTTTTTGGAGGGCCGAACGATGAACGCGACCACCAGCGCCGACCTGTACGCCGCCTCGCGGGCGCGGCTGACCGAAGCAGGGCTGAGCTTCAGCCCCGAGACGCTGGCCGGCCGGGTGCCCGCCTGCCCTGACTGGACCGTGCACAACCTGCTCTCCCACCTGGCCGGGGTCGCGGCCGACTTCGTCTCGGGGAATCTCGACGGGGTGCCGCGGCCACCTTGGACCGCAGTACAGGTTGATGCTCGGCGGTCGACACCGATCAGCGGCGTACTGGACGAATGGGCGACGACCGGGCCGACCCTGGAGAAGCTGATCCTGAGCGGCGAGACCAGCCACCCGCTGATCTGCAACCCGTACGTCGATGCCGGCACGCACGAGGCCGACCTGCATGGCGCGACCGGGATCGGACGGCCGCCACGCGAGCTCTGGCTGGCAACGCTGGACTGGATCTTTCCTGTTACCGAGCCGAACGAGGACGCGCCGGGACTGCTGTCGGTCGTGACGCCGGACGGCACCTACCAGGTAGGCGCCGGGGAGCCGGTCGCCGAGGTGCGCACCGACTCCTACGAGCTGTTCCGGGCCGCCTTCGGTCGTCGTTCGCCGGCCCAGCTCCGGGCATGGCAATGGAGCTCTGCGGACGCAGCCGACAGCTGGTCGACCGGTCTGGCGTTCCTGCCACAGACTCAGGTGGACCTGATCGACTGATCTCACCGGATTGCCTTGTGGATAACGGCTGATCGGCACGTCGAGGCTCGTACTTTCCTAGGCATGAGCAAACGAATCGTCACCCACTGCACCAGCGAGATCAACACCTCCGGACCACTCACCGCCGACGACCTCGCGCCAGGCGTGCTGGCCGCCGGCCTGACCAGATCCAGCAGCCCAGCCACCTCCATCCGTACTGCGCTACGCCAGTCACCTGTGCTGGTGCAACTCCCCGACGGACGCTTCGACAGCGCCCGGCGGATGCTGGACGGCGCTGCGCTCACCCATCGGGTCCGCTATCCCACCATGGGCCGGCAGGTGCTTTATGCCGGCCCTGAATTGGCGCTGCTCGACCAACTGCTCCTGCACGAAGGGTCGCTGGCGTTGTCGACCGGTGGCGCGGTGAGCTCGTCATTCGGCGAGTTCGGCGGCTGGTGTGGTCCACCGGGCTGGCTTCCCGACGTCCCCGCCGACACCTTGCTCGCCTTCCGCCTTCAGAACGGGCGGGTGACGGTCACTCCCCTGCATCACGAACCATCACCCTCAAGCCCCGCGACCGAGCGGCTCCGGCTGGTGCTGAGGCGCTATCTGAGATCCGACGACGGACTGACCCAATGGCAGAGCCAGCACACGCTGGGCACGAGCATGCTCCGCGCCCTGGCCGAGATCCCTGATCTGCTGATGGATCCGTTGCCGCCACTCGACGAGATTCTGCAACTGGGCAACGAGCGGTGGGGGCGAGAGTGGCCGATCGAGTCGGCCGACGGAGTTCGGAACGGCAAGCAGGTGGTGCTCGAGGACTTGCCCGTTGGCTTGGTGGCCGCGCTGGAACGCGATGCTTACAACCTCGGCGTCAGCCTGGGTGAGCTGACCATCCTGCTGCTGTCCGCGGCGACGTACCGGACGGCAATGCCGTGTCGCCATGACACAGAGGCCGCCTGGCTGTCACCGCCCGGCGGCGTTCTACCGGGCCTCGTCGAGGCGGGCCACCAGTGACTTCGGCGCGACGTGCCGATAGGCGTCCTCGACGAGCTCTGCGAGCTGCGGCCAGTCGACGGCAGGCACGTCGAGGTAGACACCGAGCCAGCCGCGATGTCCGACGTACGGCGGACGGAAGAAGTGCTCCGGATCGCTGGCGATCAACGCTTCTTGCGCTCCTGCGGGCGCTGCACACCAGAACGCCCTCCGGTCGTCATGGTGCTGATCCGCGAACATCACAAACGTCTTCTTGTCCCGGACGAACCACGTCGGCTCTCCGTGACTCAGCCGCTCAGTCGTCTCCGGCAACGCCAGACACAGTTTCCTCAGCCGCTCCAGGCCGTCCATCCCTGCCTCCAGTCCGACCGCCCGCCCTGCCCTCACCGACGAGGGCCGGGAACAACCACACCCGCTTCGTAAGCGTAGACAACGGCCTGCGCCCGATCCCGCAAATCCAGTTTGGTGAGAATCCGGCTCACGTGCGTCTTCACAGTCTGCTCCGCCAGCACCAGAGTGGCCGCGATCTCCCGATTCGACTGCCCGCGCGCCACCAGCCTCAGGACGTCGGTCTCCCGCGGCGTCAGCTCCGCGGCAGTCGCCGGCAACACCGGCTGCACCTTGGCAAAGTCCTCCACCAACCGACGCGTGACCGACGGCGCCAGCAACGCATCCCCCGCCGCAACGATCCGCACGGCAGCGGCCAACTCATCCGGCGACGAGTGCTTCAACAGAAACCCACTCGCCCCCGCCCGCAACGCGTCGTACACGTACTCATCAAGGTCAAAGGTGGTGAGCATGACCACCCGAGGCGGCTCCCCAGGCGCCACCCCGGCAAGAATCCGCCGAGTCGCCTCCAGCCCATCCATCACCGGCATCCGCACATCCATCAACACCACCTCAGGCCGAAGCCGACCCACCACCTCAACCGCCTCCGCCCCGTCCCCCGCCTCCCCCACCACGCTCAGATCGGCGTGCGCTCCCAGCAGTGCCGCGAACCCGGCCCGCACCACGGCCTGATCATCGACAACCACCACAGAGATCGTCACGCCTTCCCCTCCCCGTCCAGCGGCAGCCTGACCTCCACCAGATACCCACCCTCAGCAGTGACCCCAGCCGCGAACTCCCCGCCGAGCAACCCAACACGCTCCTTCATCCCAACCACCCCATGCCCACTCCCCGGCGCCCCCACATCCCGCTCTTTTACGAGCGCTGCCGGCCCGTTCAACACCTTCACAACCAACCCACCACGACCTTCGCCATCCACCCAGTCCGCGCCGCCGATGCGCTGAACACTCACCTCGACCACTGCTCCTGGCGCATGCCGCACCGCATTGCTCACCGCCTCCTGCACCACCCGGTACACCGTCAACCCCACCGCAGGATCCACCACCCCCGGCAGTTCGCCCACCCCAACCGTCAACCGGACATCGGCACCAGCCCGACAAGTGCTCGCGACCAACTCGTCCAAGTCCTCGAGCCCTGGCTGCGGTCCAAGCTCACCACTCGACCCGCCCCCACCAGGCTCGGCCCGAAGCAACCGCAGTACTCGCCTCATCTCCGTCAGCGAAGAGCGAGCGTCCTCAGCGATCCCAGCAAACTCCTCCCGAGCATCCGCCGGCAAAGCAACCAACCGATGGGGCGCACTGTCCGCCCGCACCACAACCACCGACAGATGATGCGCCACGACATCGTGCAACTCCCGCGCGATCCGGGCCCGCTCCTGCCACCGCGCCCGCTCAGCTCGCTCGGCCGCACTGATCCCTTCCTGCTCCACCAACTGCCGCCGAGCCTCAGCCCGCGACCTCAGCAACTCCCCCACCACCACAGCAACCGCAGACAACACCGCCATGGTCAGCAAGCCCGACCACGTACCCCGCTCCGGCGCCACTCCCATCGCCACCGCACCAGCCACCTGCGTCCCGACCCACCACACCACCAGGGACCGACGAGCGCTCGGAGCACCCCGAGCACCAACCAAAGCCAGCACGATCGAGTGCCCGAAAACGGTAGTCGCCGCCCACGGCCAAGGCTCATCAGCAGAAATCGGCACACACACCGCAGCGGTAAGGACCGCAGCAGCCAGCGATAGCGGCAGAACAGCAGACGGCTTCAGCCAAACAAGCGCCAACGACAACGCCCGAACAACTCCCAGCGCGAAGGCGGCCCCAAGCGGAAGCTGATAATGCTGCCCCAGATCAGCAACGGTCAGCACCAACAGCGCAGCAACCCCCACTGTCGCACCAACGCCCGCGCGCCCGATCGGCCATCTCGAACTCATTCATCGACCTTAGTCACGACTCAGAGCTGCTGAGTCCACGAGTAGAAGAACAGCGCCCCACCGGCCGCCAGCAAGATAGTTGCCGGAAGCACCAACCACGACATCACCGCACCGTACAACCGCCGAACGGCCGCCGCCTGCAGCACCCCGACCCCTCGCAGTACGAACATCAGCACCACAACAATCGGCACCGATACCGCCGCATGCACCGCCCAAGCCCCCGCCTTGGTCGGCCCACCCCAGGTCCCATCCCCGTACGGCCCACTCTCGACGAACCCGTAGAACGGCCCCCGCACCACCGCCGTCACCAACATCATCACCAAGAACCACCCCAACAGCCCGAGCGCCAAACTCACCACCCAAGTCATCAACGCCGACCCCTTCCCCACCCGCCGCATCGCCGTCCCCGTGCCCGGCATCGCCGTCTCCGGAGCGAGCGGAGGCACCTCGGGCGACCCTTGAAAGCGGGCGAGCCGACGCCACCTCGAATGAACTGCGGCGTCCTGCCCCAGCACAGTTCGTCCGATCGACAACAGGCTGACCGGCACCATCGCAAGGTCATAGCCGATCGACCGGATCAGGCGAGCTGTCAAGCTCCGCCGACCGGATAGCGGTCCATCAGCGGCCAATACAGCCGCTCGAGCAGTGTCCGTCATGGCTTCTCCTCAGTCTCAACAACTGAGATCAACCCTAGAAACAAGCGTGCGCGAAGACATCCGCCCACAGAGCCAAATCGCTCCCCCTACCCCAGTACGGGATCGATTGTGACCTAGGTCACAGTGACCACGGTGAGTGTCGCAGGGTTACACAGTCAGTGCCGGAGGGTGCGTGCGGCAGTGCCGCGCCGACAGGAGGTTCGAACAACATGCGTATTCGGAACCTGGCGGTAACCGCCACTCTGATCCCGGTCCTGATGCTCGCGGGCTGCGGAAACAACAACTCCGCCGACGTGGCCGCATCGTCACCCGGCGCCCACAAGGCCAACAAACCCGGCCTCGCCGACGCGGTCGCCAGCGGCGCCGAACCGGTTGCAGACGCCCCGGTCTCGGACGACCCGGTCGTCAACGCGTACTACGACTACCGCGTCGCATTCGACGTGATGATGCGCAGCGGCGGCCGCTCCACCAAGCAACTCGCGCCGGTGATGACACCGACGATGTTCACAGCGATCAGCCAGCAAGCGAAGTACTTCCGCACCAAGCACCTGCATAACACCGGCGTCACCAAAGTCCTGTGGGCCAAGCGAATCCTGCTCTCCAAGGGCGTGATCGTCCGCGCCTGCTACGACACCGTGCAAGCGCGCACAGTAGACAGCAAGGGCAAAAACGCCCTCCCCGCCGGCACCCCCACCCGCTGGCTGGACCAAATGCGCGTCGAACTGGTCGAAGGCCGCTGGGTAGTCGACGGCGGCAGCACCACCCCCCAAGCCTGCTAACCACCCCACACCCGGGCGCACCATTCAGCTCCGCACGACGAGTGCACACCACCACCCAGCACGCGCAGCCCGCTCCACCCCACACGCGCCACGCCTCACCACCCACAGGGCATCACCAAGCACGGTCGACCCACTCACCACTCACCACTCACCACCCAGCACAGTCGACCCTCGCAACACTCACCGCGCACCACCCAGCACCCGCCACCCCCGCACCACCCACTGCGCACCACCCCAGCACCACTCACCGCGCACCACCCCAGCACCACTCTCCGCGCAGCACGCACCGCCAGGTGCACGCCGCACCACCTGCCGCCTGCCACTTGCGCAGGCCGGCAGCCAGCAGCTATTCACCACTGGCGCCGACACCTAGCCCCGCATCGGGCGACCACCGGCAGCCGTACAGCACCAGCAGCAACACCCACAGACGACTCTGTGCCGCCGCCCGTCCTGGGGCACACCTCGCGGTACAGAGCCAACTCACAGCGCGGAGAGCGGCAACCTGCTCTCCGCGCTGTCTGCTGTCACCGCGCGGTCCGCTGTCACCACCGACCTCAGGCGTGCCGGGTCGCCTGCTTGAGCAGCGATTCAACTGCCTCGTACAAAGCGGCATCATCAGCCGGACCCGACCAGACCAGCACCCGCGCCTTGTCACCAAGCTTCGCCGCGACGAGTTCCTGCGCAGGAGTCGGATCGCCCTGGTTCAGCAGTACGACGAGCCGGCGACCGTCGCGTTGCAGCCGATCGAGCAGCGGCGGCAAGGTCGACCCGCGGAACAACCCCGGATCGCTCTTCACCTTCGTCTCGACCATCACGCCGCGACCGCGGATCACCAGCAGGAAGTCGGCCCGGTCCCGGGTGAACTCCCGATCGTGATAGACCCGCGCCTTCGGCCAGAGCCGGTCGAGCGCGGCATCCACGTCGGCGTCGTACCGGGCGGCCAGCCGGCTCACCTTGGAGCTGGTACCGCGCGGCCGGAACTCCTCCGGAGCAAGTAGACCTCGACGCCGGCGCTTTAGCAGGGGCCGGAGCCATCGGTAGAACCTCGTGTCGATCATCGGCGGACCCCCTGGACCTGGCGCGACACTGAGGACAAGTCTCTCAGCACCGCCTGTGACGGACCAGATCCGGAAAGAGTTCACCGGCGATTGTGACACCATTGCGACGAACGAACCGCAGCCTGCAACATCAAAGGCTTTCAGCCGCCCTCCACGGCGTCCTGTATGCGCTGTCGACCTGTACGCGTTGTCGACGACGGGCGATGATCGAGCGCCTCGCGGACCTCGCCGCACCTCCAGCAAACACCGGTCACGCGGATGATGCCGGCGCACGGCCACCGCTCTCGACCCGCAGTCACCCCTGCGGACGAGGCCCTGGCTGGCAATCGCGGTCGCCGATCGGGCACCCGGACCGGGCACCCTCAACATCACGCGCCAGGTGCCGGCTCAGCGGCGGCGCCGGCAGACCGGCCTCGTCGCCTCGTCGATCGCCACCGCCAAAGCCCCTGCCGATCAACCATTGCAGGGCACGCGATCAGCCGTTGCAGAACACGCAAATTCCGTCCCCCTGCGGCCGCGACCGGCCGGATGACCGGTCTGTGCCGGAGAATCGGCCTATGTCCGGCTCCCGTCGGCGTTGAGGAGGGTCCGTGAGCTCGTCCCAGTGGAAGATCCACTTCAAGTCCGCCCCGAGTGAGGTCTATCGGGCGATCAGCACTCCACTCGGCCGGTCCCGGTTCTGGGCGGAGTCGGCCAAGGAATCCGACGGAGTCATCCACTTCGTCCTCCCCGGCGACCGGACCGACGACGCCCCGATCGAGCGAGCCCTCCGCGACAACCTGTACGTCGTCCGCCTGTTCGGTCAGCGACTGTCCTTCGCCCTCACCCCCGACGAGAACCATGGCACCGACCTCACCCTGACCGTCGAGGACGCGGCCGACCCGACCCCCTGGGTCTCCCTGCTGTTCCGGCTCAAGGCACACGTGGACTTCGGCGCCGACCTGCGCAACCACGACCCGGCCCGCGCCGCGGAGTACCTTGACGGTTGCTAGAGGCAATCAGTTATTCGGTTGCGGCGAGTGACCGGCTGGGGTTGGCTGGTCACGGCCCAGCAGGCGATTCCGGAGGACCATCGTGCAACCGCTCACCGCGGAGGAGATCAGACGCTCCTTCGTCAACTCGTCCAAGAGCCTGGTCAAGGCGATGACCCTGCCCCGCGACTTCGGCGAGCTGCCGTGGGAGAGCCTGGACTATCTCGGCTGGCGCGATCCGAAGGCGCCCGCCCGCGGCTACCTCGTCGTACCGCGTGAGGCCGGCGTGACGGGGATCGCCGTCAACACGGCGGCCAGCGGCAAGCCTCGCCGCGGTACCGGGCTGTGCGACCTCTGCTCCACGGCTCACCAGATCACCGAGGTCTCCCTCTTCGTCGCTCGCCGGGCCGGATCGGCAGGCAAGGCCGGGAACACCGTCGGCACCTACATCTGCGCCGACCTCGCCTGCTCGCTCTACGTCCGCGGCCTGCGCGACCCCGAGGTCCCGCAGGGCGACACGATCCTGCCGGAACTCCGCACCGAACGCCTGACCGAGCGGCTGGAGACCTTCGTCGGCCGCGTCCTGACCTGACGCGATTTCCGTACCGCTGCTCGCGGCGCATACGGATGCGCGTCTGGGGATACTAAGGTGGCTGACAGCTCACGGGGCTGGCCGTCACCAAGGAGAAGCGCGATGTCGGAGTTCAGAATCACCCATGAGATCCACGAGGTTCACCCGGACATCCGCGAGAAGCTCACGTCGACCACGATCGAGGCGATCAACGAGTCGAGCGCCCGGTCGGCCAAGGACGCGGCACTGGTACTGCGCAACAAGCTGGGCGAGATCGGCGTGCACATGAGCGAGGAAGCCTGTCTCGCCGCCGTCGAACGCATCCGCTCGGGCAAATCGCTTCGCTTCGAGATCGAACGCGCCGACAGCGACGAGACCGACGACTAGTACGGCAGAGCACTTGCCGCCCCAGATCCGGCAGCCGGGCTGGTCAACACCTTGACGACTGGTGCCGGCGGCGCCCTGACCCGCAGGGCCTGTCAGGACCTCACGGCCAGGTCGGTCAGGACCTGACGAACTTCCAGGTCAGCGGGATGTTGCCGAGGTTGATATCAGCCAGCTGACTGAAGGCCGGCTGGCTGAGATCAATATGCCCGGGCCCGCAGCTCGGGCACTTGTCGCGGACCGGCACCCTGATCGTCCGGCCGTTGTAGGTGACCTCCACCGAGACACCGGTGCACAGCGGGTCGTTGTTGGGATTGGCCGTCGTCCAGTAGGTGTACGACACGGCGACCAGCATCTCGGTCGCCGCATTGAGCTGCGTACCGCAGGCGCCGTACCCGGCGTCGTTGTAGTACGTCGCGTTGCCCTGGATCGGCTGGTCGAAGGGAATCGCATAGGCCGTCTGGGCGATCGTCAGTGGGAAGAACGTGGCGGTTGCCAGCACCGCCAGCTTGGTCAGCAGTTTCATGATCAACTCCTCACGCCACGCTGTGGAAGGTCACGGTGAAACCGGTGCAGTTGCGGCACTGGCGGACGGTCTGGTTGCCCTGCTCCGCATCCTGCCGGGACCAGGCATAGGCCTTCGGGCATCGCGAGCTCAGCGCGTCGCTGTACGGCGTACGGGCGTCGCGGTTGAGATTCAGGCAGTACGGCGTGGTGCCGTTGGTGCCGACCCGCTTGTTGGCCTGCGGGCAGAAGGGCAGCAGGTTCTCCGGGCAGCCCATCGTTTCGCATTCGCGCGATCCCGGCGGAGCCTGGGCGTTGTTCGCCCGGATGGTGATCGGCACCGAGAACGCGTTGACGTAGCTGACGTTGTACCAGGGCGCGAGCCCGTCGTTCTGGTCGAAGTTGAACTCGGCCAGGCTGGTCGGCTGCTCGCCGAGGCTGCAGCGATCGGCGTACGGGCCGCAGTCGCCGACCGCGCACTTGAAGGTGGAGCCGGAGTTGCCGGTGCACCCCTGACGGCCGAAGAACTTGCCGCGCCAGTGGTTGGGCCAGGCGCCCTCAGGAATGGTGACGGTGGCGGACTGCCCGTTATTGAGCCTGGGCAGGCCGGTGAAGTTGACCGAGTTGTCCGCGTTCACCGCGGAGCCGACCCACAGGGTCTGCCCGGACTGGTTCACGAACGTGACGGTGTGGACGATGGCGGTCGGCTGCAGACCGGGCAGCGGCGCGGGTTGCGCGATCGCCGGTATCGGGGCCGCGGAAACCGGCACAGCCGAGAGCAGGAAGAGGACAGGGGTCAGCAGGGCGGCGAGAATTTTCTTCATATCTTCTCCGCAGACAGTGGGGGGCGGATGCGGTAAGACACGGGAATCCCACGACCACCATCGAGGCCGGGTACAACGATGTCAACACTTCAGCGAGTAACCGAGTGGAAACGTTTCGTAATCGTCCCGAGTTAAGAAAGCAGCTCCGCCGCGGTCATCAGAGAGATCAGCTCGAGCCCCACCTCGGCCAGCGCCTCGGCGCCGCCCTGCTGACGATCGATCACACACAGAGCCTGCGAGATCTCCGCCCCTAGCGCCCGCAACTCCTTGCTGGACAGGACGATCTGGCCGCCCTTGGTCACCACGTCCTCGACCACCAGCACCCGTCGCCCAGCGATCTCGGCGCCCTCGGCCAGCCGGCAGGTCCCATAGGTCTTGGCCTCTTTGCGCACAAAAGCACACGGCAGCCCGGTATGGCGGCCGAGCGCCGTCACCACCGGGATCCCGCCCATCTCCAGCCCGGCCAGGACCTCGGTCCCGGCAGGTACGAGCGGCACCATCGCCTGGGCGATCGCGTCCAGCAACACCGGATCGGCCTCGAACCGGTACTTGTCGAAGTACTCCGTCGCCATGATCCCCGATCGGAGCACGAACTCCCCCGTCAGGTGCGACGCCTGATAGATCCGCTTGCCCAGCTCTGCCTTCCGCACCCCAGCACTGTCCACGCCCGCACCCTACCGAGGCCCTCGCGCCGCGACCGTCACCCCGCCTTGCGTTGCTCGGCCCCCGGCAACATCCGGACGAAGTCCTCCACAGCAACAATCGGTACGCCGTACTCCCGGGCCGCCCGCGCCTTCATCGACAGGCTGTCCACATCAGCCGCGACCACGAACGTGGTGTCCGGCCGAACAGCCTCTTGCGGCACGAACCCGGCCCCGACCGCGCGATCCCACCAGATCTCCCGCGCCTCGATCATGTCGCCGGTGAAGACCAGGCTGCTGCCTGCCGGAAACCCTTGCGCACCAGGGCGATCCGGTACGACGTACCGTCCGCTGCTCGCGCGCAGCAAGGCGTCGTCGACGTCGGCGACCCGTTGGCCCAGCATCACCGCGACCCGGTCGAGATCGCCTCGTTGCTCCGGGCTGCCCGCTCCCTCGCTCCACAGCGCATCGGCCAGATCGGTGACGTAGACCCGATGCAACTCGTCCACCTGCGACCGGGTCAGACCGAGATCCGTCGCGACATGGACAAGCTGGTCCGCCTCGGCCTCGGTGATCTCCCGATTGGCCAGGATCGTGTCGAGAACGGCCAGATACGAATCGGCTTGCGGCGGCTCCGGCACTCGGGGCAGTTGGTCGACCAGCCGGCTCATCCAGCCGTGCCGCCCACCCGCATGCACCGGTCGCACAGTTGCCATGCCATCCGCGCCCGGCAGCGTCGGCCAGTTGTAGCGCCGGACCTCTTCGTAGACCCATTGCCACGGCGGTGGCGACGGAAAGGCCTGCAGATAATGACTGAAGAGCTGCGCGGTTGCCCGAGTATCCGCAAGTGCCGAGTGCCAGCCCTCGATCGAGATGCCCGCCGCGGAGCAACAGGCCCCGAGCGTCCGCTTGGCGCCCGGATGCAGGTAGCCCGCCAATGCCATTGTGCACATGGATCGCTCGGTGACCAACGGCACGCTGACCCCGAGCCGGGCGAACTCCGCCCGCAGGAAGCCCAGGTCGAACTCGACGTTGTGCCCGACCACCATCCGCCCGGCGAGCAACGCCGCGAGCCGGCCCGCGACCTCGCCGAAATCGGGAGCCGCGAGCACGTCGGCCGTCAGGATCCCGTGGATGTGTTGCGGCCCGAGATCACGCTGCGGATTCAGCAGCGTCACCCATTCCCGCTCGAACTGCCCGTGCGCGTCCAGCAGGACGACCGCGACCTCGATCACCCGGTGCCGATAGGCGGGCGACAGTCCGGTCGTCTCGGTGTCGATGACGGCATACATCCCAGCGCCTCCTTGACTGGCTGCCTAGCTGACACAAGCCAATCACAGACCACCGACAGTTCCCGGTACTGCGAAATCAGTTGTAACGCGGCATCGATTCCACCCGATAGGCCGTATGGAAGCGCGGGGGGAAGCCGGAAGGCGCCGCGCAGCGGCAACAACGCGGGGGAAGCATGCAACTCAGTATCGACACCAGTCTGGCCGGCCGGCTGCGGCAGATCGTCGAGGGCCCACAGGCCGTCGACGACCTGCGGGCGTACTTCGAGGACGGCCCGCCGAACACCGGGTACGCCGGCCGCTGGTTCGAGCAGATCGGGACACCGGCCGACCAAGAGGCCAACCGCAATCGGCTGACCGCCGACGACGTGGTGGCGTTGTCGGCGCTCAGCATCCGGCTGCCGATCGCGGTCTCCGCCCGGCTGCTCGGGCCGGATGCCGACGAGATCAGCGAGCTGCTGACCGAGATCCCGGCCGAGGCGGACCTGTGGGACGTGCCGCGCTCCGAGCTGAGCCCGAAGTCGGCGGCGTACCGGCTGTTCACCAAGTTCCGGGCGATGGCGTGGAACGGCGGCGAGCACGGCACCTCGGGCGTCACCGCGAGCAAGTTGCTGGCCCGCAAGCGGCCGCGGCTGATCCCGATCTACGACACCCAGGTCAGCCACCTGGTCGATCTCGGCAAGGGCGCGAACTGGTGGATCTCGTTGCAGCAGGCGCTGACCGACGACCTGCGCAGCCAGCTCGAGCACGCCCACAAGGCGGCCGAGCTGAGCCCGCTGATCACACCGCTGCGCACCCTGGACGTGATCCTGTGGATGCGTGCGCGGCACACCAGCTGACCGGCCCGCTGCCGGGCTAATCAGCTGCTGGGATGTCCACGGCGATCTCCTCGCCCAGCACCGCGCCGCCGATCAGGTCCAGGTCGTCACCACTCCAGAACCGGCCGGGGTCGTACCAGTTCGGCCGCCGCCCGTCCGGCAGCAGACCCATCTCCTCGTACGTCACGGCGACCACCTCGGCGCAGTACGCGCTCTCCAGCTTCAGCTCCCGCTCGCCCTTGCGGAACTGCGGGATCCGGCCGCGCACCCACCGCGACGCGAGTCGCGCCGTGGAGGGGAACGGCGTGCCGTCAAGGCGTGCCACAGTACGCAGTACGGCGTCCTCCGTCGCGCGGGTGACCGGGTACTCCAACTGCCGCAGCCAGGCGCGCTGACCGTACTTGCGCGACCAGGTGAGCACCGCGTCCCGCAGATCATGCAGCTGTACGCCGCGCTGGTGCTTGCCGGTCCACACGTCGGGCAGCGATCGCCCCAGCTCGGCGTGCCACATCAGCGGCGGCAGGTCATCGAGCACGACCGCCATCCCGACGTGGTTGACCGGGCTGTTGGTGGTCAGCTGGATCGCGCGGTCGGCCGCGCTCTCCCCGCGAAACAGCCAAATGTCACCCGTTCGTGTCAGTTCCGTAGCGTCATCCAGTGCTATCCGTGTCTCCACGTCGCTAGGTTAGTGACATGAAGGCATGGAAGGTCGTAGGACTGGCTGGGCTCGTCGGGGTCGCTGCGACGGGCGTCGTAATCGCACGGGGCGACCGCAAGCGTCGCGCCTACACACCGGAAGAGGTCCGTGACCGGATCAAGACCCGGGTCAAGGAAGCCGCAAGCGCTTAGAGCTTGTGCAGCACAACGTCTGTCAGACGGCCTGACTCGATCAAGGCCGTCTGATAGGTGCAGTGCGGCTGGCGCCGGCAATCCGTCGGCGACCCCGGGTTGAGCAACCGCAGGCCTCGCGGCGACGTGGTGTCCCACGGGATGTGGCTGTGCCCGAAGACGAGCACGTCGACGTCCGGGTAGGCACGTTCACACCGCTCTTCGCGGCCCTTGGCCTGGCCGGTCTCGTGCACGACGGCGATGGAGACTCCATCCAAGGTCACTCGCGCGACCTCGGGCAGCCTTGCCCTGAGCAACGGCCCGTCGTTGTTGCCCCAGCACCCGATCAGTTGTCGCGCGCGCTCGGTCAGCTCGTCGAGTAGTTCTACGTTGACCCAGTCACCGGCGTGGATCACCACGTCCGCCGCGTCGACCGCTGCCCAGACCGCGTCGGGCAGCTTCTTCGCGCGGGCCGGCAAATGTGTGTCGGAGATCAGCAGCAGCCGCATATCCCTACTGTTGCACGGCCTCGATCAGCTCTTGTTCGCGCGCTGGGCTCAAGCCTGCCTTGCGTTCGCGGTCGAGACCGAGCTCGCGCTCCCAGGCCAGAGTGTCGACCAGGAACTCCCTGCGCGGGCGATGTTTCAGCCCAGCGGCGAGTGCCGCGGCGCCACTGCGGTTCGACCAGCCTTCGTAGCCGGGCGTCGTCATCCACATCGCGATCGACTCCGGACCCATGTACTGCTCGACCTTCTGCACCTCGAGCCATTCCCGCGGCGCGAGCACCACCGGCCCGGTGTGCCCACCGACCTCCCGCACCAGCTCGATCCACTCACCGAACGGCACCACCGGGCCGACCGCGTCGAAGGTCCCGGTCGTGCCTCGCTCAGCACAGTCCAGCAACCAGAACGCAAGATCCCGTACGTCGATCACCGCGGTCGCCAGCTCCGGCGTGTCCGGCACCAGCAATGGCTCCTCTGGCGCTCGCGCCGCGCGGGCCACCCACGCACCGCCGCGGTCGCTCTTGTCCCCCGGCCCGCCGATCAGCCCCGCTCGGGCGATCACCAGCCGATCCCCGACAGCCGCCAGCGACGCCAACTCACAGGCGACCTTGGCCTCGCCGTACTGCTCCCGATCGGCGACGTCCAACTCGGTCGCCTCACGCACAGCCGCCGACTCGTCAGCACCCGGTACGTCGAACTTCTCGTACGCGTTGCCGGACGACACATAGGTCCAGTGCTTCGCGCTCAACGCCCGCAGGGCATCGCGCACGAACCCCGGTTGCCACGACACCTCGAAGACGGCATCCCACTCCCGCCCCCGTACTGCGTCGTACGCGTCCGGTTGGCTGCGATCAGCCACGACCAGCGTCGCGCCGTCGGCCACCGCGCCACTCTCACCACGCGCCAGACAGCTGACCGCATGCCCACGCGCCAGCGCCTGGACAGCGAGCTCTCGCCCGAGGAACGCAGTACCGCCGAGAATCAGAATGTCCACGGCTCCAGCCAAGCAGCCGCCAGGGACAAATCCCAGACCCTCTGCCGAGGCCAGACAAGGTGAACGGGGCCGGCGCCGGAGGGAGTCCAGGCGCCGGCCCGTTCGCGTCAGACCAGGTCCGCGGCGCCGGATCCGGTCGTGGTCTGCCGGCCGGACTGGAAGTCGTCCGGCGGTGGTTCAGGGGCCGGATGCAACTCCGGCCAGGGCTGGGGCGGCAGATCGGCGCGCCGTGGCAGCGCGAGATCCGGCCCCGGATCGGGGTCCAGCCACTCGATCTCGGTGGCACCGTGGTGACCGTGGATCGCGATCACCGACTCGATGCTGTCCCAGACCGTGGTGGTCGGATAGTCGCCGTACCAGCGCAGCGCGACGGCCTCGTCGGTGAACTGCACGCCTTCGGCAACGGGTCCGGTACCACTCACCCCGGAGACGTCGTGATGGCGAATCATCCGGAAACGCCGGGCAGTCATTTCGGTGCGACCTCCCACAGCCTCTCTCCCGGCAGGGCCCGCCCGCCGGGGTCCATCGGGGGGAGCGGTTCGCTGGTCACCCGCAGGCCGGCGAACCGGCGCGTCATGGCAGCGGCATAGCGGTCGGCCACCTCGGCCTCCGCCCGGTAGTCCGCGACGACGTGGTCCCCGAACCACACTCGTACGCGGCGACGTTGTTCTCCCGCCGGATCGTCGGCCATCAGTGCACCCGGCGACCGGTCGTAGGCGTGCTGACGCCTGTCGGTGTTCCCATCTGCGGCATCGAGTAGCTGTCCTTCACTTCGATCACTTCCACTTCCCAGTTGGGGATGGGTTCACTCGTAGTGACGGAGCTGTCACCGGGTCATGACGCGAATTCGCAGAAATTTTCTGGCGACGGCCCCGGAGCGTGACATCGTCCGCTCCATGCGGCGGGAACCGGATGCGGTCGAGCGGGCAGAAAGAGGTATGCACCGACACCGAGCCGGCACCGCAGCCCCCGAAGAAGCCGGCGCGCGGGAGTCACCTGCCCCAGCCGAGACCGGCCCACCCGCCGACCTCCGTCAGTCCTCAGCGGCCGACTTCGCCCTCCTCTTCGACCAGCACGCCGTCGCGATCCACCGCTACATCGCCCGCCGCCTCGGCAGCACCGAAGCCGACGACCTCCTCGGCCAGACCTTCCTGATCGCCTTCGAACGCAGACACCGGTACTCCGGCTCGACAACCGGCGCACTGCCGTGGCTCTACGGCATCGCCACCAACCTGATCCACCGCAGACGCCGCGACGAAGTACGCCAGTACCGCGCCTACTCTCGCTCCGAACCAGCCGGCTTCGACCAACGAGGCGACCCGCTGGCCACCGAGGTCGCGGCACGCGTCGACGCCGCCTCCGCCTCGCGGGTGCTCACCGGCGTACTGGCCAACCTCCGCCAGGCCGAACGCGACGTACTGCTGCTCTACGCCTGGGAAGACCTCAGCTACGCCGAGATCGCCGCAGCCCTGGCCCTGCCCATCGGAACTGTCCGCTCCCGCCTGTACCGAGCCCGTCGAGCCCTCCGCTCCGCGCTCGGCCCTGACTTCGAGGAGAACCTGTCATGACCGAACTAGACCTGCTCAAACGCGTCCGCGACGACGTACCGCCGCCGGCCCCACTAGTACTGGCCCGCGCCCGCCAGCAGCTGTTCACCCCACCACCCGTACGCCGCCGCGCCACCCGACCGCGTCTGCTCGTCGCCGGCGCCCTCGGCCTCACGCTTGCCGGCGGCTTCCTCGCCGCCGATGTCGTTCGCCACGACAGCAGTCCGCTCCCCGGCACAGTCGCCGACGCCAGCACGTTCCTCGCCTACGCCGCCGCCCAGACCAACGGCAACCCGGATACCCCGATTCCCCCAGGCCAGTACCGCCAGATCACCGTCAAGGAAGGCAGGCTGATCAACCTCGGCTCCACACCATCCCTGCGAGCCTCCCTGCAGGACCGGACCGACACGTGGGTACCAGCGGACCAGAACCGCCGGTTCGTGACCAGGTACGACAGAAGCGACAAGGTGGAGTTCGCATCGCCCGAAGCCCAGGAGCTTGCCCGTGCGAGGCGGCCAGACCTGTTCTTCCCCTCCAAGCCCAGCAGCAGCCTTAGTACCTGCCCCGGAGTCTTCGACGGCGGGGTAACTCGCACCACCTTCCCCCCGTCGCCTCCCTGCCAACCGAGCTGGCGGCAGCCGTCCCGCGCGTTCCTGGCGGCCCTGCCACGCGACCCGGACGCCCTGCTGGCAACACTGCGCAAGAACCCGCCGAAACACCTGCCCGCTGACTACGAGGCATGGTCCCGCATCGGCACCGTCCTGGGCACTGGCGCAGTACCGGCCGACCTGCGAGCAGCCCTCTACCAAGCCGCCCGCAAGATCCCCGGCATCCGCCTCCTGGACGAGGAGGTCATCACCGTCGACGGCCAGCGCGCCCGCGCCATCAGCCGCGAAACCGCCGACACCCGCTACGACCTGCTGATCTCCCCATCGACCGGCCAGTACCTCGGACGCCGCGCCGTCATCACCAAGGACGGCCCCGCCGACATCAACGGCAACCCCGACAGGACCTATCAACGCGGCGACATCTACTCCTGGTCGACGCTCACCACCCAACTCACCCCGACCCAACCGGCCGCCACCTCACCCCCGGCCCGCAGCGAGTCCTACGGCAGATAGCCCAGGGCCTTACCCGACCCCAATCACCCAGTCGCGCCACTGCTCGAGATCCGGCTCATCCATCGTCACGCCGTCGGCGAAGTTATGCGTCCCCACCCCCGGCAGATACGCCGCGACGAGATCAGTCACATCCCGCACCAGCAGCATCGCCTCTCCAGCCCCAGCCAGCTTCTCGAAAACCAGCCGAGCCTCCCGCTCCTGAACCGCCTCATCCCCGCCGTACCAGACATCAACCTGCACCGGATAAGCATCAATCGCCTGCACCTCCCCCGGCTCAGGATCAACCAGCACATGCCAATTCCGATGCACCAAGAACTCCAGCGCCCCGTCGGCCCCTCGCAACCCCACCTCGTCATCCCGGCTCGAGGCATCCGCAACCGACCGCAGCCCCAGCAACCCCTTCAACCGCTCAGCAACCTCCTCCACCGACTTCTCATCGTCGAGAAAGACGCTGTACTCCTCAGCCATCAATTCCCTTCCCGCCGCAGAACCCATTGACCCCAGCTGTCCACGTCTTCCGCGTCGGGTGTCAGCCGCGGTTCGAAGTACTTGACCGGGGAGCCGGGCAGGTAGGCAGCAACAAGCCATTCGACGTTGTGGAGCAGCAGCGCAGGCACGTCGGGCATAGCAGCAACGATCGCTTCGAACGCAAGCCGCGCCTCTTCTCGCTGGAGCGGCTTGTGCGTCCGAAGTTGCACGTCGACCATCACCGGATAGGCATCCATCGCCTGCAACTCGCCTGCTTCCGGCGCCAGGTAATTCGGCCCGACGAACAGTCCGTACTCCGCATCGACAGTCCGACCCTGTCCAACGAAGCCCCACTCCCCGGTGTCGTCGGGCTGTCCCTTGCCTCGCGCCCCCAAGACCTCCGCCACCCGCGCTGCGACGACGGCGATCCCGTCCTCGATCGCCAGGAAGATCTCGTCACTGTCCGCCATCCGCACTCCTTGAGTAGCTGATCAATCGTTCGTCGCCGAGAATCACGTGGATGACCTTCGGCAAGGTCACGCCGGACTGGCCGAGACACCGACGGTACGCACGATCGGCGGCCTCCGCCGTCACGTTCGTCGGCCGGCCGTCGACGACCACGATGTCCGCCTGTTTCCGGGCCCGCAGCATCGCACTCTTGAGCGCGTTGGCCGCCGGGCTCTCCGGTGTCTTGAACTCCACGGCGAGGCCCTCGTCGGCGCCGGTCCTGCGAACCATTCCGTCGGGGTTCTTCCGCCCCGACCCATGGTCGGCCGGGCGAGCATCGATCCGCCACCCCTCGGCCATCAGCCGGTCGGCGATCCGGCGTTCCTCCGGCGTGAAGCTGCCCTGAGGATCATGTACTCCCGCCATGAAGTCATCACCCAGCGCCCGTGGGTGAAAAGCCGGATCAAAGTCCGGCAGCTCGTCGAGCGCAACATCGATCTCAGGTACTTCGACCTGCGCCGCCAAACCATCAGCCGGAGTCTCACCCGGCTCCGGCAGATGCACATCAACAATCACCGGAGCCACCTCCCCCACCGGCTCATCCGGATAACTGAAGCTCCCCGTAACCCGCTCAGGCTCAACCACAACCGTCGCAGCAGTCCAGGACCGTTTCCCCGACTCCTCCATCGACTTCAGCAGCTCAGCCGCAGCCTCCGCCAGCTCGACTCTGATCTCGAAGTCACGCTCCTCGGGAGCATCCTCCTGCTCCAAGATCTCGACCTCGCCCGTCTCGGCGACGACGATCTCGACCTCGAGCTCCTCGACCGGCTCGCGCGCTTCCTCGTCCTTCTCCTGCTTCTTCCGAAGCTTCTCGAACGCCTTTCGCGCAACAACGATCAGCGGCGCTTCCTTGCCCTCGGCATCCTCCAGGGGCTTGAAAGGCAACGAAGTACGAACCACCCGCCCCAGCAGATCCCGGTCAGCAATATCAGCCGAGCCGCCAGTGGCCCGGTTCCGATCGGCCGACAGCGCATCCGGCCGGTTGCCCGAGCGCCCCTCGCCCACCAACCGCTCCGCCCATGCCCCAGCCTTCGGTGGCGCCATCGCCAAATAGTGCGCCGCCTGCTCACAAGCAAGCGCCGCCGCGTCCAACTGCAGCGCAGCCACGGTCGCCTGCCCCTGCGACGCCGAGATCGCCAGCGCGGCGTTCTCCCGGCAGCGCTCCGCCGTGCGATGCAGATGGGCGACGATCTGCGGTACTTCGTTCAGACACTCGACCAGCCCACGCGCCACCCGCTGCAGGTCGGACGACACTAGATCTGGTCGGCGTAGCTCTTGCAGCCGGCCGAGGCGATCTCCAGGGCCTCGGCTGCCTGTTCGACCGCCTTGCCCGCGGCGTCGAGGATCTCGGAGATGTCGCGATCCACCCCGGTCGCCGTACCGGCGATCAGACTCTCCACCTGGGCGCTGTGCTGGGTGAAGCGGAGCTTGAACCCGGCCAAGCCGCCAGCTGCCTGCTTGGCCTCGGCGGAGACCTGGTGCAGCTGTTCCTTGAGCCGCTGTACGTCGGACACTTACTGCCTCTTCTTCCTAGGGGTTGCGCTTCTTCGGCAACACGATCGCAGTACCGGCCACGATGGCCGGTACCAGGATCGCCAGCCACCACGGCAATCCTGCTGCCATCAGGACTATCACCAGGCCTGCCCCGCCCCAGCCCCACCAACGGGCTCCGGGCAACCGCGGCAGACCCAGCATCCGCGATGCGGCCAGCAGGGTGACCGCTGCGATCGCGGCTGCCTCCAGGCCGACCACGAGGGATCCCCTCATTGCCCAGACCAGCAGGAAGCCGACCAGTACCTCGCCGGCGCTGATCGTACGGCGCTTGCGGCGCTCCTGCTCCGCCCGGGCGGTCTTCCGCACGTGTTCCAGCTGGTCGACAGTCTCCGCCAGCTGCTTGGTGAGCTTCGCCGCAGCCGACTCCATGTCGGTCATCCCGCGCATGTCCGGCAGCGGAATGGATGCCCGCTTACCCTCCGGCGGCAGCCCTGCTCGCTGCAGGCTCTCGGCCGCCTTCTCTGCGAGCGTGTTGAGCCGGATCTCCAGCTTGCGACCCCGCTCGGCCATAGCGTCGGCCTCTGCCATCGCAGTGGCCTCCGCCTTGGACCTGTTGGCCGTCAGCCGATCCTGCGCCTGCTGCGCGTCCACCCGCGCCCCAGCGACCTGCCGGAGCGCCCGCGCGTACTCCGTCCACTGCTGCTGCTCGGTCTTCATCGCCGCACCAACTCCACGACCCGGTCGATCTCATCCGACCGCAGCGGCGCAAACGGTACGACGACCTGCGCCCCCGAGTGCAGCCCGTCCCACAGCAGCGCCCGTTGCGGCTCCGACGCCCACTTCATCAGCGCCCCGGCAACAGCCCGTACGCCGTCCTGCGGGTGCCGCAGGAAGATATGCGTCGCCACATTGCCGCGCCCGAAGCCGAGTTGCTCGGTGCAGACGTGCATCCGGTTCCACCACCCGAAGGTGATCAGCCCCTGCGTCGCGCCACCGCGCACGATGTCCTGCAGCGCGTTGGCCGGACTCTCGAAGAACCCCTCCGCATGCACCTGCATCTTCGGTACCGCGTGCAGCCCGAAGCCCAGCAGGTACGTCGTACCGCCGACCTTCCCGTCCCGGACTTCGTCGCGCAGCGAGAACAGCCGCCGGACCACATCCGCGTGCTTGTCCACGGTCTCGACCTCACAACCGAGCTGCCGCAGTGTCTGCACCAGCGCATCCTTGCCCTCAGCAACTACCGGCGCCGAGTCGGTGCCGTCCAGGAAGATGAACCGCGGCGGTACTGCGGCTGCCGCGGCCGCCGACACCGCGAGCCCGGTCAGCACCCCGAGCGCATCCGTCGGCCCATCTCCGAGCACCAGCACCCCGGCCCCCGGCTCCGGCTGGACCTCCAGCGTCACCGGCTCCTCGGTCACAGCGATCGGCAACCCGATCCACGGCCGCCCGAGCTCAGGCTGCACGGCGGCGGCAGTATCGGTCAGCCGCGCCGGCTCGGCCAGGTGGAAGATGCGCGGCGGGTGCGTAGTACCGGATCTGACCCACAGCTCGCGGCGCAGGTCGTCGAGCACCACCCGATCCGCGAAGCTGACCAGCACGTGCTGGTTGTCGTCCGGCGATCCGAAGTTCGCGTTCAGCACCGCCTCGCCACGGAACTGCAGCTCAGCGGCAGCCGTGTTGCCGGTCCGCAGAATCGCCTGCGAGTCGGCCGGAGTGGTCTTCAACGCGATCCGGTACGGCACCTGGCCGAAGATCGAGTCGCGCTTCGTCGAGAGCTTCTTGACGCCCTCGATCGTCTGCGTCGCCAGCACCACATGCACGCCGTACGCGCGCCCGAGTCGTACCAGCCGCTCCAGCAGTCGCGCGGCCTCGTCCGCCAGATCGTCGTCGTCTTCCAGCAGCACCTGGAACTCGTCCAGCACAGCAAGAATGCGCGGCGGCCGATCCGGCCCGGCCGGCAGTTCGGCGATGTCCGCCACGTTGCCGTGCGACTTGAAGATCTCACTGCGCCGCACCAACTCGTCGGACAGATGCCGCAGTACGGCGAGGCCGAAGGCGCGGTCACTGTGCACCCCGAGCACCCGGACGTGCGGCAGCCAGTGCTCCCGCTCGCCGGCCGGCCCGAGCGCCGAGAACTCGACGCCGTGCTTGAAGTCGAGCAGGTACATCTCCAGATCCGCCGGGTCGTAGCGCGCTGCCAGACCATGGATCAGCACCAGCAGCAGGTTCGACTTGCCCTGCCCGACCGCGCCGCCGATGAGGACATGGGGCAGCGCCGGGTTGCCGCTGCGCAGGCGCACCAGGGCCGGCGTGCGGTCGTCGTACCCGATGACGGTGCTGATCTCGTCGGTGACCGGCTGCCACCAGGTCGACCTGTCCGGCAGCGTCCGGTTGAACTCGATCGTCGGCAGCACGGCGATCTCCGCGAGCTCGGCGACCACGTCGCAGATGCCGGCAGCAACGTTCGCGTCCCAGGCCGGATCGAGCTTGGCCGCCACGTTCGGCAGGTGCGACAGCTCGACCTTCTCGTTGGCGATGGCAACCGGTTGGAGCAGGTCGAGCAGCTGCCTGGCGTCGACCTCGTACTCGTTCGCGTTGCTCGGATCGTGATGGACGAGGAAGCAGATCCCGCGATCCGCGCCGGTCGCCGCCAGCCGGACCAGGTCGCGCTGCGCCAACTGGTCGATGCCCGCGGGGTAGTCGAACAGCACGATGAGCCGGTACGGATCGGTTACCCGCCCGCTCTCACGCACCAGGTCCTCGAAGTGCTTGTGCCCCAACTGCGCCTGCCTGCTGGCCCGCATCGACGAGACGTCCACCAGCCCCGACAGCACCGTGTGCAGCTGATCCGCGGTGTGCGTTGCCCTCGGCACCAGTTGCGGGTACTTCGTGGTCAGGTGCCCGAGCAGACCCATCATGCCGGTCAGCCGTGGGTCGAACGCGTCGATCCGCAACCGGAACGGTTCAGCCGCCGCGATCAGCCGCAACGCGACACTCTGCAGCAGTTGCCGGGCGGACTCGTTGCGGTCGGCCGTCACCTTCCAGCCGTTGGTGCGCAGCAGCGGCGCGATCACCGGCGTACCGGCTTCCAGCGCCCCGACCCGCACGTACGACGGAGTACCGGCGCCGACGAGTTGGCGGGAGCGCCAGCGCGCGTCGTTGGGCGGAATGGATGCCAGTCCAGGCGCCAACCGGTCAGCCAGCAGACGCGCGGCAGGTTCGGCGTTCGCCAAAGCCTCCGTGGTCGCGGCCTCGACCAGCCCGCGTGACTCCCGCCGGGCGGCCGCCGTCTCCGCCTGTAACTGGCGATGCAGCTGTACTGCGCGTTGGTGCTCTCCGCGCGTGTGCTGTCGCGCATTTTCGAGCAACTGCCCGAGCGCGAACTGGAGACCGCGAATGCGGCCTTCCAGGATCTCCGGACCAGCTACCACCTCTGTGGCCGGCGCGGGCGCGCCTCCCCCAGCAGGCTGCTCCGTCACGAGCACCGTCCTTCCACCTTCGCCCCGCGACCAACCGAATGCCTTCGCCAACCATGTCACACCAGCAGTCCCGTCCGTCACTCCAGGCACCACAAGTCTCACCAGCCGATCGCTGTTATCCGGGGGCCACGATCTCGAGCTCGTAGCCGTCCTGGTTATGCAGGAAAGCGGCATAATGCTGCGGCCCGCCGGCGTACGGATGGCGGTCGGCGAACATCAGCGTCCAGCCATGGCCGGCAGCGTCGGCGACGATGGCGTCGACCTCAGCGCGGCCTGCCGCGTTGAGGGCGAGATGGTTCATGCCCGGCCGGAGCCGGTCATGGGTGTCGGCGGACAGCGCGGGGCTCTGCTCCACGACGATGTAGGAGCTGTCGACGCCCGACTTCCAGCTGAAGCCACCTGGCCAGCCGTCGCCGTCCTTCCAGCCCAACTGGTGGAGCACCCAGCCCCAGTCGTTCATTGCCCGGGAGAGGTCCGGGACCCAGATCTCGATGTGGTGCACAGCGACGGCCATCGCAGCATTATCTGTGCTCGTCGCGGGATCTATCGTCCAATCGGCTGCTGACCGCCACCGAGACGAGCCCGGAGAGCACCAGCCAGACCAGCGCGGCGACCAGCCACGGCCACCATTCGAGCCCGGCCGCGGCGTCGGCCACCGCTTTGCCGAACAGGCCCCCGGACGGCGCGAAGACCAGCACCAGCAGTACGCGGGCGATGCTGCTCTCCTTGGTCATTCCTTCATTGTCCGAGTCGAGCGCGATCACCGCTGAGATGTGGGCGTTTCTCCCGTTCCGGGCCGCTTTTCCACAGTCTCCGCCAAGGCTCGGGAATTTGTCCGCGCGGTGGTCTAGCGTCTGGGAGAACAGTTCCGAAGGGGGCATCGTGAGCACGACCCGGATCGAGACCACGGCGTACGGCGCGGCCGCGCTGGACAAGCTCGGCGCGGTCGTCGGCGAGCTCAAACGCAACGATCCGATGACGCCGGTGACCTTGCTGCTGCCCAACAACCTGGCAGGCGTTACCGCACGGCGTTTTCTGGCCCGGTCGACCATCGGCGCTCTCTACCTGGCCACGTTGCCACGTCTGGCCGAGCAACTCGCGGCCGGCACCCTCGCGCCCAGACGGCCGGCCACCCGGCCGATCGTCGCGGCGACCTGGCGTACTGCGCTGTCCGAGGCACCGGGCGTCTTCAAGGCCGTTGCCGATCACCCGTCCACGATCCAAGCGCTTGCTGCAGCCCATCGCGAGCTGCGCGATCTCACCTCTCCCGCGCTGGACAAGGTGTCCTCGGCATCGACTCTCGGTCCGGATCTGGTCAGACTCCATCGCCACGTGACGGACGAACTGCGCTCTGATTGGTACGACGAGACCGAGTTGCTGCACGCAGCCTCGGCCGTGTTGACCCAGTCGACGGACGGTCTGTCGGCTGCGCGGCGCGAGTCGAGTGTGGTGACCGAGCTCGGCGCCCTGGTGCTGTATCTGCCGCAAGAGCTGACCCAGGCCGAAGCCGGCTTCGTCTCGGCATTGGGCGACGCTGCGGCCGACCTCACGGTGATCGTCGGCCTCACCGACGTACGCCGCGCGGATCGGGCTGTCCGGCGTTCGCTGGAGCGGATCGGGATAGACCTGCCAACCTCGATCTCCAAGAACTATCCGGTCGCCACGAAGGTGCTGAACGCGTCCGACGCCGACGACGAAGTGCGCTGTGTGGTCAGGGATGTCGTCGCGTCGCTGAAACAAACGCCTGCTCACCGGATCGCGGTCCTGTACTCCGCGGCGACGCCGTACGCGCGTCTGCTGCACGAGCACTTCGCCGCCGCCAAGATCGAGGTCAACGGGCCGGGCACGCGCCCAGTGCACGAACGCGCGATCGCGCGCACGTTGCTCGAAGTGCTCGCGCTGGTCGACCACGATCTGCCACGCGCAGACCTCTTCCGCGCCCTGGCGAACGCGCCGACCCGCGACTTCACCGGTGAACGGATTCCCGTGCCGCAATGGGAGCGGCTGTCGCGGGCCGCCGGGGTGGTGCGTGGCGACGACTGGGACGAGCGGCTGAAGCGTTATGTCGAGTCGGAGCGCCGGACTGCTGAGCAGGAGCAAGCCTCGGACGATCCGATCATCGGCGCGATCCGGCGAGCGCAGTACAACGCAGGTAATGGGCAGAAGCTGCATGAGTTCGCCATCGAGCTGCGGCGGCGGCTGATCGGCGCCTCGCAGCTCGGGACTTGGTCGGAGTTGGCGCATTCGGTGCTCGCGCTCTTCCAAGCGCTGCTCGGCGATGCGTCCGCGTTGCCGGTGGAGGAGCAGTACGCGGCAGTCGCGGTCGAGGGGTCGTTGCGCGGGCTGTCGACACTCGACGAGCTCGGGACGCCGGCCAGCTTGTCGGTACTGCGTGACGTGCTCGATCTCGAGTTGCAGCAGTCATTGCCGCGAGTCGGGACGTTCGGCACCGGCGTACTGGTGGCGCCGTTGTCGGCGAGCATCGGGTTGTCGGTGGATCTCGTGTTCGTGGTCGGACTGTCGGAGGATCTGTATCCCGGCAAGGTGCACGAGGATGCACTGCTCCCCCATCGGGTGCGCGAGGCGACTGCGCCCGAGCTGGCGTCGTTCCGCGATCGGTTGGACGAGAAGCAACGGCATCTGCTGGTCGCGTTCTCGGCCGGCGCATCTCGGGTGGTGGCGTCGTTCCCGCGGGGCGATCTGCGGCGGTCGAGCCGGCGGCTGCCGACGCGGTGGCTGCTCGGGACCTTGCGTTCGCTGACCGGGGACCATGCGATGGCTGCGACCGAGTGGGACCAAGCGGCGTACGGGGATCGGTTGCTGACCTCAGCGTCGTACGCGGGATCGTTGACCACGACAACCTTGCCGGCGACCGAGCAGGACTGGCGGGTGCGCGCATTGACGGCCGGGCTGACGCTGGCCGACGACGTGGTCGATCGGGCACGGGTGTTGCTGCGCGCTCGGGGTGGGGACGAGTTCACGCGCTTCGATGGCAACTTGTCCGGCGTACCGGGGCTGCCGGACTACGCGCTGGAGGACCGGATCGCGTCGCCGACCTCGCTGGAGTCGTATGCGAGCTGCCCTCATGCGTACTTCGTCGAGCGGCTGCTGCAGGTCGAGCCGTTGGAGGCGCCCGAAGATCTGCTGGTGATCTCGCCTCTGCAAGTGGGCAATCTGATCCACAACAGCCTGGACGCGTTCGTGAGCCGGTTGAGCGGTTCGCTGCCTGGGTTCGGCGAGCCGTGGACCGCGGAGCAGCAGTCGCTGCTGCTGGCGATCGGAGCTGACAAGGCCGACGGCTTCGAGGCGGAGGGGCTGACCGGGCATCCACGGCTGTGGCAACGCGAACGGTTGCGGATCCTCGGCGATCTGCTGGTGCTGCTCGCCGACGACGAGCGATGGCGGTTCGAACACAACGCGTCGGTGGTGGCGAGTGAGCTGCGCTTCGGCGTCGACGGTGAGCCGCCGGTGGAGATCCCGGTGCCGTCCGGCCGAGTGCTGCTGCGCGGATCCGCCGACAAGGTCGACCTCGGCAAGGACGGCACGCTGTACGTGACCGACGTGAAGACCGGCGGCTTCTCGCGGTACGAGGCGATCGAGTCAGACCCGGTCGCCGCCGGGACGAAGCTGCAACTTCCGGTCTACGCGTACGCCGCCCGCGCCCGGCTGGGCGAGGCGTCGACACCGGTCGAGGCGTCGTACTGGTTCGTCCGCAAGGGCGGTCGCCGGATCCCCGTCCCGCTCACGCCCGAGGTCGAGGCCCGGTATGTCGACACTCTCGACGTGATCGTCTCGTCGATCGCCGCCGGGTACTTCCCCGCCAAGGCGCCCGAGATCCCCGACTTCCTCTGGGTGCAATGTCCGTACTGCAACCCCGACGGAATCGGTCACAGCGAAGTACGTGCCCGGTGGGAGCGTAAACGCCACGACCCGACCCTGTCCCGTCTGGTCCAGCTGATCGACCCAACTGCAATGCCTGTATTGGCTGGAGAGGTGCCGAGCGATGTCTGAGCTCCTGGATGCCGATGCCCGCGAGCGGATCCGCACCGATACCTCGTCGACCCTGTTCGTCGAAGCGGGCGCAGGCTCCGGCAAGACGCACGCCTTGGTCGAGCGCGTCATCACGCTGGTCCTGCGCGACGGCGTACCGCTGCGGACTATCGCGGCCGTCACGTTCACCGAGAAGGCCGGCGCCGAACTGCGAGACCGTCTGCGAGTGGAGTTCGAGAAGGCACGGAAGGGCCCATCGCGCTCCACCGCCGAAGACGCGCTCGACGACCTGGATTCGGCATCGATCGGCACCCTGCACTCTTTCGCCCAACAGATCCTGTTGGCGCACCCGATCGAGGCCGAGCTGCCACCGCTGATCGACGTACTGGACGAAGTCGGCTCGTCAGTCGCCTTCGAAGAGCGCTGGTCCGAGCTGCAGCAACAGTTGCTGGACGACGACTCCATCGCCGAGCCGCTGCTGCTCGCCATGGCCGTCGGCGTGGAACTAAAGCACCTGCGCTCATTGGCCCGCCTGTTCGGCAACGACTGGGACCTGATCGGCGAACGCGTGCTGGTCGACCCACCCGAACTCGTCGCCATGCCAGACCTGAACGGCTTGATCGCTGCCGCCGCCCAGATCGGTGCGACCAGCGCCAACTGCCTCGCCGACGACGACCGCCTGCTGGCGAAGATCCACCAGATCCGCGACCTCGGCCTGATGCTCGACACGGCCACGGACCAGGAGACCCAACTCGCGATCCTGCACCGCCTGCGCGCACTGAAGGTCGGCAAGATCGGCCGCAAGGAGAACTGGCCCGACATCACCAAACTCCGCGGCGACTGCGCCGAGGTCGTCGACGTGGCCGGCTCCCTGGTCGAACTCCTCCTGGATGCTTGCCTACGGCACCTTTCCCACTGGCTCGCCGTCCGCGTCCTCGAGTCCGCCGAACTCCGCCGAGCCGAAGGCCGCCTGGAGTTCCACGACCTCCTCGTCCTGGCCCGCGACCTGCTCCGCCGCTCCCCCTCCGTCCGCGCAGCCCTCCAGGACCGCTACCACTACCTACTCTTGGACGAGTTCCAAGACACCGACCCGATCCAGATCGAACTCGCCGTCCGGATAGCCGGCGGCGCCCAAGCCGACGCCCCCGACTGGCGAGACATAGAAATCCCCGACGGCAGCCTCTTCGTAGTAGGCGACCCCAAACAGTCGATCTACCGCTTCCGCCGAGCCAACATCGCCACCTACCTGACCGCCCAAGACCTCCTGGGCGACACAGTCACCCTCACCACCAACTTCCGCACCGTCCCCCCGGTCCTCGACTGGATCAACACCGTCTTCACCACCCTCATCACCCCCGAACCCTCCGCCCAACCCACCTACCACCCGCTAACGCCCCACCGCCCACCAGCACCCCTGCCTCTCATCGCGCCCACCGCGCCCACCACATCCAGTCCGCACCCCACTGAGACCGCAGGCCCCGCCGCCGAACACCTCACTACCGACGACCCCGCGCCCGACGCCACCGAACACCCCACCACCGACGACCTTCCGTCCGACGCCATGTCCACCCCCATCGCGCCCAACCCCACCATCCCGCCTACCCCGATCCCCAACCACAACGCACCTCCCGGCACCCCCACCCCGACCACACCTGCACCCACCGCCGAGCACCCCACCACAGACAACACCCCCGCCGCGAACCTCACCCAGCACCCCGCCACAGACAACACCCCCGCCGCGAACCTCACCCAGCACCCCGCCACAGACAACACCCCCGCCGCGCACCCCGCGACCGCACACCCCGCCACAAGCAACCTCCCATCCGACGCCGTGTCTCACCCCACCGCGTCAGACGTCACCAGCCCGTCTCCCCCGATCCCCGACCACAGCACCCCAGTGGCCGGCGACCAACTCTCCTTCCTCGACTTCTCCGACGACACCGACGAAGCCCCACCCACAACACCATCTGACGCCATCAGCCCACCGACTCCACCCGAGGCACCAGCCGACGACTCCCACCTCGCCAGCGTCACCCCAATCCGCCGACACCTCACCTCAGTCCCCGCCCTCCCCACCGACACCAGCGCAACCCACACCAGCGCCACCGACACCGCCCCACCCACTAACGCCAACCCCACCAGCGCCCCGGCACCCCACACCCCCAGCACCACCGACAGCACTCCCAACCCCACCTCCCCCGCAGTAACCATCCTCGGCGCCACCCCCCACGAAGACCTCCCCCGCGCCCAAGCCTCCATCCTCCGCGAACGCGAAGCAGCCGACGTAGCCGCCGTCATCCACCAAGCCCTCACCGAAAACTGGCAGATCTACAACGAAAAAACCGCCACCTGGCGCCCCGCCGGCGCCGGCGACATCGCAGTACTCGTCCCCGCCCGCACCTCCCTCCCCTTCCTCGAAGAAGCCCTCGACCGCGCCGACATCCCGTACCGCGCCGAGGCCAGCTCCCTCGTCTACCAAACCGCCGAGGTCCGCGACCTCCTCGCCTGCGCCCGCACCCTCGGCGACCCCAGCGACCAACTCGCCCTGGTGACCACCCTCCGCTCCCCACTCTTCGGCTGCGGCGACGACGATCTCTTCACCTGGAAGCGATCCGGCGGCTCCTTCAACCTCACCGCCCCCGTCTCCGACGCGCTCCTCACCCACCCGGTCGGCGAGGCGATGGAGTGGCTCCGCCGCACGTACTACGCCTCCCGCTGGCTCACCCCGAGCGAGGTACTCGGCAAGATCGTCGCCGACCGCCGCATGCTCGAAGTCGCCGCCACCGGCCCCCGCGCCCGTGACGCCTGGCGCCGAGTCAGGTTCGTCGTCGACCAAGCCCGCGCCTGGTCAGAGGTCGAACACGGCGGCCTCCGTTCTTACCTCGCCTGGGCAGCACACCAAGGCGAAGAAGCCTCCCGAGTCGCCGAAGCAGTCCTCCCCGAGACCGATGCCGACGCAGTACGGGTGATGACGATCCACGCCGCGAAGGGCCTCGAGTTCCCGATCGTCATCCTCTCCGGCATGACCGCCGCCCCGAACCGTCAACGCGGCGTACAGGTCATCTGGCCGACCGACGGCGGCTACGCGGTCAAGCTCAAGTCCTCCGTCCAGACAGAGGACTTCGACCTGGTCCAGCCAGTCGACGAGCAAATGGACGACTACGAACGCCGCCGCCTCCTGTACGTCGCCGCCACCCGCGCCCGCGACCACTTGGTCGTCTCTCTTCACCGCTCCGGCACCCGCCGCCATTCCAGCAACGCCGAACTCTTCGCCTCCGCCCACGCAGCCACGGCCGCCGACCCGATCCTCTTCAACGGCCCCGCAATCACGGCATCCCCCGAGACCGCCGGCAACACGCCCCAGGTGCGACCACCCGTCAACCGCGCCGAATGGAATGCCCGCGTGACAGAGGCCCGCCAGGCCAGCCGCAAACGCTCCGCCCAAAGCGCTTCCGGCTTAGAGGGCACCGGCCCAGCCGTTGCCCTCCAGGGTGCCGACCCCGGATCCGCCAAGGCCCCACGCGACGTAGAGCTCCCTCCCTGGTCCAAGGGCCGCTACGGCACAGCGATCGGCCGCGCAGTCCACGGCGTACTCCAGGTGGTCGACCTCTCCACCGGCGCTGGCCTGGACGCAGCCGTCTCCTCCCAATGCATCGCGGAAGGTGTTGTCGAGTACGCCGACGTAGTCACCGCCCTGGTCCGCTCAGCCCTCACCTCAGACGTAGTCCAACGCGCAGCAGCCCGCGAACACTGGCGAGAGTCCTACGTAGGCACCCTTCAACCAGACGGCACCGTCCTGGAAGGCTTCGTAGACCTCATCTACCGCGAAGACGACGGCACCCTGATCATCGTCGACTACAAAACCGACGCCATCCCCGCCGCAGCTCTCGACGCCCGCGTCGCCCACTACGCCCCTCAACTCCAGACCTACAAAGCCCTGCTCCCCAACACCGGCCGCCCGGTCCTCCTCTTCCTGGCACCCACCACAGCCCACGCCCACCAGCTCTAAATCCACTTGCCGACAGCACCAGCACACCGGCACGATCGAAGCATGACCACGACGAAAGCCCTTCTACTGTTGACCTCCACCGCTCGTCCGGTGCGGGTCCAGCAGCAGACCGGCCGAGCCCGGAGGCCAGCCAACTCCCGCTCGTGACCGCGGCCCTGGTCGCAGGGCTCCTGGCCGGCTATGGCATCGCCATCCCTGTCGGAGCAATCGCGGCGTACCTGATCGCCCTCACCGCCCGCACCTCGCTGAAGCTCGGCATCTTCGCCGCCCTGGGCGTAGCAACAGCCGACGGCCTCTACGCCGCCCTCGCCACCATCGGCGGCTCAGCCCTGGTCCCACTTATCGAACCGATCACGGTTCCCCTGAAGTGGACCTCGGTACTCGTCCTGATCGGCCTGGCAACCCGCAGCGCGATCACAGCCATCATCCAGCACCGCCGACTCCAGTCCGCCACCCCAACCTCACTGACCCCACCCAGCCCTCGCCGCGCCTACTTCGCCCTACTAGGCATGACGATGCTCAACCCCACCACCGTCATCTACTTCACCGCCTTGGTCCTGGCCGGCCAAGACACCACCGCCCCGCCCCCACTCGAGCAATCAGCGTTCGCCGTAGCCGCCTTCGCAGCCTCAGCCTCCTGGCAACTAGCCCTGGCAACCAGCGGCGCCCTCCTAGGCCGTCTACTAACCACCCCAACGGCCCGCCTAGCGACCGCCCTCCTATCCAGCCTCCTGATCACAGCCCTCGCCCTACACCTACTTCTGACCACCCTCTAACCGAAACTGACACCATGCCCACAGCAACCCCGTCCCGACAGATCCGAGCCGCGTACGACGACGACACCATCACCGTCTACCAGGCCTACCTACCCGAAATCGCCGACCCCGCCCTCCGCGCCGGCACCTTCGTAGAACCCTTCAGCCTGACCCGCATGACCTGGATCAAGCCATCCTTCCTCTGGATGGCCTACCGCTCAGGCTGGGCCACCAAGCCCGGCCAAACCCGCGTCCTGCGAATCCGCATCACCCGCGAAGGCTTCGAATGGGCCCTGACCCACAGCTGCCTGAGCCACTACGACCGCAAGCACCACGCATCCTCAGAAGCCTGGCGCACCGAACTCCACCAGTCCCCCGTCCGCATCCAATGGGACCCCGAACAAACCCTCCACCTACAACCCCAGCCAACCGCCCGCTCAATCCAGATCGGCCTCTCCGGCGAAGCAGTCCCCCTCTACGTCAACGACTGGATCACCTCCATCGAGGACCTCACCGACGAAATGCACACCATCCAAGCCCTAACCCGCACCTCCCCAGCCGAAGCAGCGTCACGCCTCCCCACCGAACGCCCCTACCCTCTACCCCAGCTGCTCACCACCCACATAGCCGCCAGCCCCACCTGACAACCACACGCACAGACGATCCGGTTCGGTCCGCGCCGCACCCAGCCGGTACCACGTCCGCTCGGGCATGGCCGAAGCCAGTCAAGCCAGCCGGTCATGCGGCAGTTGGTTCGACTTCTCGTCGACCAACCCGAACTCAGAACCTGGCCTCAGATCGCGCCACCACGAGTCATCGACCTCAAGGTCATCCATCTTCAAGGCCTGGGCCCGCACATGCTTCACGAACTGCGCAGGCAGGCGCACGTCGTGGTCTTTGACGCGGTGCTCGAGTCCTTCGGGCCACAGATAGACCATGTCGGTCAATTCCAGCGAACCATTGCGCTTGCCACAGAACCTGCACTCGGATGAGCCAAGGTAAGCCCTCGCCACGAGTCCCTGCCGAAGGTAGAGAACCGTATTGATTCACTCCTTCTCATCCCAGGCTGGATCCACAAAGTCGCGAACGTCCGACCACCCGGGTTCGACTCCAGCCCAATAGCCAATTCTAATGACCGTCATCATTAACCGCCCGGAGTGAACTGGGAACCAGACGCTACCCGGATCGTCGATGATCTTACCTCTGGAGTTGACCCTGAACTTCTGGGTCAGAGCCTTGCCCTCGACTCCCAATTCGTTGCCAGTTCCGCCGGACTCAGGTCGTCGCCCCACTCGTCGACAACACTCGTCAGTTCGAACCCACAGCCAACGCGCGCACTAGTCTGCCGACTCGTTTCGGATGCGCTGCCGATCCTCCTCGAAGACCGCGACCGCGTCAGGGTCGTTCTCGAAGTAACTCTCCCAGAACCCCTGCGCGAGCCAGCGTGGCGGAGCAAGTCGAAGCGAACCGCCGTCGCGGAACTCAGCGACCCAGACAGACGGGATCGCAGAATCGGTCGTTTCGAACATCTCCGAATCCCAGAGACCGGGTGCCTCGTTGCCCAGATCGAGCCGGACCGCGAATCTATGCTCAGGCGAGGCATTCACCTCGAGAACGGTGTACACCTGCCCAATCCTCACCCAGGGACTGTCAGCAACTCGCTCCAAAGTCGCTGGATTGATGATCGACACACATCGAACCTTCACACTCACCTCGCGACATTGAATATCACCTTGTAATCGGTGTCATAGTGCACTCGCCCAGTCACTGGATTGTAGTAGAAGTGCACCTGAAATGGCCCCTGCGAACTCCTGTAGGTCTTGGTCGAATATTTCGCCCAGTCGTTTATATCGCTACCGTCACTGATCAGGACGTTACGGAGCGGCTTATTACGAAGGCTTTTGGCATCGATGATCCGGATCGATTCATCGATTACCTCCGCCTTGAGATACCCAGCGTCCGTAAAGATGCTACGGCCCTCCACACCCCAAAGTTGATTCGACAGTCCCTGTCGTGCGACGTTGTTGCGAGCCGAGTCGGGCCCCAGCCGCGCTGCTTGAGCGACAGCGTCTGCCCGAGTTCGTCCAATTGCCGGGAAACGGCTGGCGACTACGCCGACGGCTATGTCGGCAGCCAAGGCTGAGCAGTTGCCTTTGACGACGCAGGCTTTGGAGTCGAGGACGCCGGCGGTGCCGGCGGAGAGCATGCCGGTGGCGGCTGAGACCTGGAGGAAGATCGGGACGGCTGGTGCGCAGGAGCGGATGAGGGTGCATGCGACGGCGCCACCCAGGGCTGCGGTTGAGGTCCAGCCGGAGACGGTGGAGACATCGGTGAGGGTGCCTTCGATGTTGTCGAGGCCCTGGAGGTCGTTGTTCGAAATGGGGTTGCCGGCCGCGTAGGCGTACGACTGGGAGCTGCCGCCTTGGTCCGGGGAGAGGAAGGTAGCGGTGGACGGGTTGTACTCGCGTTGGCCCATCAAGTAGTTGCCGTTGGGCAGTTGGAGGGCGCCGGCGTAGGTGGGGGCGGTGGGCTTGGGAGTGTCGCCGGGTGGTTGGCGAGGGGTGCCGTACGGCTCGTATTCGTGGTGGGTCAGCGATTTGCCGCTGGTGGCGACCAGGGAGCCGGCGCGGCCGGACAGAAGTTCAGTTGTTCCGCTGGAAGTGGTTTGGGCGATGAGGCCGGCGCCGTAGCTGTAGCGTTGGGCGGTTTTGCCGGTGGCGGTCTGGAGGATCTGCGGGGACAGCGGGTCCCAGAGATAGGCCGTGGTCTGGGCGCCGGAGGTTGAGGTGGCGCGGCGGCCATCGCCGGTGTGGGCATAGGTCGTTGTGGCATTTGCTGTTGTGGAGGACGTTGGCTTGCCTGCGGCGCTCCAGGTGTACTTCGTGGTGCCGTCGGAGGAGAGGTTGCCGTCCGGGTCATAGGTGTAGGAACTCGCGACAGGCGGGACTCGCGGGTAGTCCTTCGGGGCCGCGATGGAGGCGAGTAGCTCACTGCCTGAACCGTAGAGGGACCAGGTGCTGCCGTCGGGACGGTTCTCCCAGGTGCGGTTGCCGGCACCGTCGTAGGCGTAGCGGAGGTAGTCGGTCGCGTCGCTCGAACACTTGTCGGCCTTGTAGCAAACCTCGGTCAGGCGGTTCAGTGGGTCGTAGGTATAGGCGGTCGAGCCACTGATCGAATCCTTTGAGTGGACGAGGTTGCCGGCGGCGTCGTACTCGGAGGTCACCTCGCGCAGGCTCTTGCCGCCCTTGGTCAGCTTCAGCGAGGACTCGCGCTCGAGTGCGTCGTACGAGCGGGTTTCCGTCAGGCCGCTGGATCTCTTGACGGTGACCGCTCCGCGGGCGAGGTCATAGCTGTACGAGGCGAGCGTCTTGCCGTCGACTTTCGCCGCGTTCAGCCGGTCGGCCAGGTCCCAGGTGTAGCTCTCTGTGTGGCCAGCGGCGGTGCGCGAGGCGAGGTTGCCGGCGCGATTCCATTGGTAGGCGACGGTCGCGCTTGGGCGAGTGACAGAGCTGAGTCGGTCGAAGGGGTCATACCCGAAGCGGGTGACTCCGAGAGCGTCGGTCATCGACGTCCGTCGGCCGACCGCATCCCAGGCGATCGAGACCGACGGTGTCTTGTCGGAATAGTCCAGACGCGTCATCGCGCCGCGGGGATCCAGCGTGAACGAGGCGGTCTTGCCTGACGGCAGCGTCGTACGGATCAGCCGCCCAGATTTGTCGTAGGCGAAATGCCAGGTCCGGTTGCCGTAGGTCGTCGCCGTGGTCCGGCCGGCGCCGTCGTACTCGAAGGTCTGGGTGCGTCCGCTGGCGTCGGTGTGTTTGATGACCCGGCCTGCGGCGTCATACTCGGTGACCGCCTCTACGAGTGACGAGTCAGGGCCCTTGATCCCTACAAGTTGATCCGCGTCGTCGTAGCGAAGCTGAGTCACTCCGCCGCGCGGGTCCACGGCCGCGGTGAGCCGTCCGCGCTCGTCGTAGGTCTGCTTGGTGGTGACGCCCATCGGGGCGCGCTGCTCGAGCAGTTGGCCGTCGGCCGAATAGACGTAAGAAGTGCTCTGCCCGCGAGACGAGATGGCTTTGGTCGGACGGCCCCAGCCGTCCACCTCGTAGCTCGCGACTTGTCCGGCGGGGTCAGCGACGCGGAGGAGGTCACCGTCTGGTGAGTAACCGAGCCGGGTGGTACGACCCAGAGAATCCTGCATCGAAGTGACCAGACCGCGGTTGTCGTAGACCGCGCTCGACACTTGGCCGGCAAGAGCGGTGCTCAGCAGGTTGCCGCGCTGGTCGTAGGCGAAGGTGGTCTGTCTGCCAATCGGGTCCGTGGTCGCGACCAGGTCGTTCGCAGCGTTGTAGCCGTACTTCGTGACGTTGCCTGTGGCATCTGTCGAGGCGATCCGGCGACCGCGGCCGTCGAAGTCATGCCGCGCGCCATGGCCGAGTCCGTCGAAAACGCGGATGAGATTTCCGGTCGAGTCGTAGTGGAACGTCACGGTCGCGCCGGTCGGATCGATCTGACGCACCAGCCAGTTGCGTTCGTACTCGTTGATCCATTGGCCGCCGACCGGATCGGTCATCGTCGACTTACCGCGGATTCCGGCCGGCTCCCAGCGCCAGGTCGTCTTCCCGCCGTTGGCGTCGGTCTGGCCCGCCACTCGACCGTCGGAGTCGTACTCGGTGGTGAGCGTGGGCTTGGTGGCCGCACCAGGTGTCTGGGTGGCAAGTCGGCCCGCGCCGTCGTACGAGTATGCGACCTTCGAACCACCCGGAGAGGTGACTGACACAAGTCGGCCGTCTGCATACGCGTAGCTCACGCTGCGGGACTCGACGCCGGGCGCGATGAGCGTCACGGCCGTGATCAGGCCCTGATCGTCGTACGCGTACTTCAACGCGCGCCGACCGTTCGCCACCGAGGCAACTCGCCCGTCAGACCGCTCGACTCTGATGCCTTGGCCGTTGCGATCGAGCACGGCGAGCAGGTCACCGGTCGCGGAGAACTGCATCCGAAGCTGGTCGAAGCTGGTCAGGACGTAGCCGGTACCGACCTGGGCCAGGTTGAAATGGGCCGCCCCCGGTTCCACGACGAAGGCACCGCGGCGTCGGCTGAAAGCAATCTCTCGACCGTCCGATGCCAGATAGGTCGCGGAGTTGCCGGCGAGCGCGAGGCGATCGGAGTACGACGGGCGCCATCCAGGACCCAGCGGACCAGCTGTCGGGTCGTTGGAGTTGTAGGTGCGCGTGGCCGCCAGCGAGACGCCAGGCCCCGGGAGTGCCGCGTCGGTCTCGACCGCGGCCAGCGCGCCGGTCAGCGAGTTGACCGGATCGGATTGCATGGCGAAGGGCCCGAACAGACCTCTCGCCTGCTTGTCGGGCAAGGTGAAACCGGGTGCGCCCGCGTAGATGTTGACGTAGCCGCCGGTGGCGCCCTTGCCGTTGGTGAGCGAAACGCTCAGCAACCCGGGTGAGGACGGCATCTTGCAGTCGAGTGGCAGCGTGATGGTCCAGCTCAGGGACTGCGTACGCGCCGGCTTCGGTTTCGGTTGGTTCGTGCAGGGCCAGGCGCTGACTTGCCAGGTGCGCGCGTCGGTCAGCTGGATGATGCAGATGCTCGCGGCCGGGGCGAAGGTGCGGGCCTGGAAGGTGAACGTTTGGCCGGTGCCCGCGTGACCGAAACCGCCGTCGTTCGCGATCTGGGGACCCTTGGTCAGCAGTTCGCCGCCGGCGGTGATGCTCATGTCGACGTGGATGCAGGTGCCGTCCTCGGCGTGAGCGGCCGGTGGTCGCACGATGCTCAGCGGGTTGAGGAGGAGAAGGGTCAGGAGCAGGAGGAGGCAGCGTCGGGAAAGGGACATTTTCGCCTCCTGTCGGTGAAGGGTGGTGACAGAGAGTTTATGGGTCCCCGGGAGCGCTGTGGGGTGGGTGGTTACAGGGTGTGGACAAGTGGGGATGTCACCCTGTGCCGGGTCGGGGGTGGGCGTCCCCTACGATTCACCGCATCCGGATGTAGCTCGGATTCGAAGTCGGATCGCCCAATCCGGCTGGCGGGTCTGCCACGAAGAGTGTGAGGGTGTGGCCATGAACATCGGTAGTCGGAAGATCGTCGTGGATGAGGCCATCGCGCAGCTG
The DNA here is from genome assembly GCF_040687575.1 of Kribbella sp. NPDC056861. Classification (NCBI taxonomy): domain Bacteria; kingdom Bacillati; phylum Actinomycetota; class Actinomycetes; order Propionibacteriales; family Kribbellaceae; genus Kribbella; species Kribbella sp. NPDC056861. The sequence goes on from NZ_JBFBNQ010000005.1 coordinate 764,534, forward strand.
CGGCTGTACGCGGAGACGAACGGCGCTGTGCTGAAGTACTACGACGGTCTGCCCGGGATGACGAACGTCGGTGGGTCGGAGCCGGATCGGGTCACGCTCGACGACCTGGCGCGGACGATGGTGATCGGCGCCGACCTGCGCGCCGCGGACATCCCCTGGTTGCTCGAGGTGGACGCGGACAAGGAGTTCGCCGCCGTCCCGGTCGACGCGAAGCTGGAGGACGCCGCACCCGGTACGCCGCTGTTCGAGGCGGCCACCGAGCTGGACGAGAAGTTCGGCGGTCACCGCGGCTTCGGGCACGCCAAGAAGGCGAAGCTGCTGCACCTCAAGCGGCCGTATCTCTTCCCGGTCAGCGACAGCTTCATCCGGATGACCTACAGCGAGGCCTCCGCCGGCCCCGACTTCCTGGCCGCCGTGCATCGCGACCTGGTCAACCCGGCGAACGTTCGCGACTTCAAGCTGCTCCAGGTGCGGCTGATCGCCGAGCCGGCCACGTCGGCCGCGCGCGTGCTGGCCGAGGCACCGACGCTGCGGTTGCTCGACATCCTCGCCTCGCTGCTCGGTGAGGCCAAGTAGCTCTCGCTCCAACCTTGCTGCACGTCTCGGGAGGCAGCGGCTGCGCCGCTGGTGGCTGGCCGTTCCGGTGCTCGTTCTCGGGCTCGGTCTGATCGCGAGGCGGCTACATCACGCCTAGGCGGGCCAGCGGCTCCACCAGTTCTCGCTCCTCGTACGAGAGGTGGGAGAGCAGCGTGTCCTCCAGGAGGTCCACCGAGGTCCGCAGGGTGTCGATAGTGGCGGAGCCGTCTACTAGAGCTACCAGCGCCTTGTCGACGCCTTCCAGGACGTCGTGGATGACCAGGTGCTCCTCTTGGAGCCGGTCGACCACTGGGGCGAGCGCTGGGTCGGCTCGGCGGAGGCGCGGGAAGAGTGCGGCGTCTTCGATCGAGTGGTGGGTGGTGACCAGGCGGCAGTAGGTCTCGCAGTACACGCCCAGGGTCCAGTTGTTCTGGCGCATGGTCATGGTGTTGATGTGGGAGCGTGCCTGGCCGACGCCGAGGGAGCCGGCGGCTACCTGTTCCACCAGGTCGCGGATCTGGTCGAGCTCGGCGCGCAGGTGGTCGTGGACCTGGATCAGGTGCTCGCCCGACGCCAACTGCTGGGGTGAGTAGACGCGGGTCGGGTCGAGAGCGGGGCCGGTGGGGCGGTCTGACTCGTCCCATGGCTGTATTGCGCTGCGCTTGGTGGCGGGAGGCGGGGTTGGAACCACGCTGAAGTTCCCAGATGGAAGGGAAGGCGCAGCGGTGGTGTCGACCGGAGTGATAGTGGTCGTAGTCGTTCGGCCGGCGGCTACTGCTTCTCGTACTGCGGGCGCAAGCTCGCCGAAGCGGCGGATGTCGTCTGGGTCGTCCGACGCGAGGATGTACGTGCTGATGCCCTCGGTGAGCGTCAGCTCGGTCAGCTGCTCGATCCAGAGCTCCTCCGGCCCCTGCAAGAAGCCGCCGTGGCCGGCGAAGTTGCCGGAGATGTTGTAGAGCCGCCGTACTGCGGACGGGTCACGCCCGGCCGCTACGGCTGCCTCGTCGATCGCCTTGTTCATCGCCGCGAGTTCCTCCGGCGGCGCATACGCGCTCGACGGCAGCCAGCCGTCAGCAAGCCGCCCGGTGACCGCAAGCATCCGCGGCTTGTAGGCGCCCAGCCAGATCTGTACGTCGTGCACCGGGGCAGGCCCGCGCTTGGCGCCCTTGACCGTGTAGTGCTTGCCCTCCAGCCGGATGCCGCCACCAGTGGTGGACCAGACTTCCCGGATGATCCCGATGGCCTCCTCGAGCGCTGTGATGCTCTCCCCTGCCGTCAGCTGGGGACCAGCGTTGGCTGCAACCGCCTCCAGGAACCCGCCGGCGCCCAGTCCGAGCTCTACTCGCCCGCCGGTGATCCGGTCGAGAGTGGCGACACTGCGGGCCAGCACGACCGGGTGGCGCAGCGGCAGGTTGGCGACGTTGGTGGAGACCGAGACGCGCTCCGTGTGGGCAGCGATGACGGACAGGAGCGTCCACGCGTCGAGCAGTCGCGGCTGGTACGGGTGGTCCTGGACGGTGACCAGGTCGAGTCCGACCTGCTCGGTCAGCTGCGCGAGCGCGATCACCCGCTCGGCGTCCTCGACCGCCGGCGTGAGGAACGTGCCGAACACCAGCTCGTGCCCGTAGTCCATCGTCCACCTCTACCCTAAATAGTTCGTGCCACGTAATATTGACTCGACGAACAAATTACTTCGTGCCACGAACAATCACAAGTGGGAGCCGCCGTGAAGGAGACCGTGGGCGCCGCCAGCGGGCTGGTCCGGCTGACGTTCCTGGTGCAGAACCTGTACGCCGAGGTCGGCCGCGGCTGCGATCTCACCGCCGCCCAGGCGCAGATGCTGTGCACCCTGGCCGGCCGTTCGGTCGGGATGGCGGAGCTGTCCGGCCTGCTCTGTCTGGAGCGGTCGAGCCTCACCGGCCTGGTCGACCGCGCCCAGCAGCGCGGCCTCGTGGTCCGGGAGAACGACCCGCACGATCGCCGCGCGGTGAAGGTCACGCTGACCCCAGAGGGCTCCAAGGCCCTGCACCGCTTCAACGACGAGCTGACCGAGCGGCTCGACAAGCTGCTCGCCGACCTGCCGGCCACCGAGCGCGACAGATTCGCCAAGACGCTGAACCGGGTCATTGCCGACTCGTCCGCTGTGTTCGCAGACTAGAGCGATGATCCTCACCTCGACGCTGCAGGCGATCGGCAACACCCCGCTGGTCCGGCTGCAGCGCATCGTGCCGGCCGGTTCGGCGCAGGTACTGGTGAAGCTCGAGGGCGGCAACCCGACAGGCAGCTACAAGGACCGGATGGCCTTGGCGATGATCGAGGGAGCCGAACGCCGCAAGGTGCTCCGGCCCGGTCAGCGCGTAGTGGAGTTTACCGGCGGCAGTACGGGCTCTTCGCTGGCCTTCATCTGCGCCGTGAAGGGCTACCCGCTCACACTCGTCTCTTCTGATGCCTTCTCTCAGGAGAAGCTCCGGACCATGCAAGCGTTCGGTGCCGACCTGGTGGTGGTTCCGAGCGACCACGGCCGGATCACGCCTGACCTGTTCGTCCGGATGCGCCAGGAGGTCGACCGGGTCATCGCGAGCGACAACGCCTTCTGGACGGACCAGTTCAACAACACTGATGCGCTGGACGGCTATGCGGTGCTCGGCCGCGAGATCCTCGACCAGACAGTCGGTACTGCGCTGCACACCTTCTCCGCCGCCGTAGGCACAGGCGGCATGCTGGTCGGCGTAGGCCAAGTACTGCGCCCACACCTCGACCGCATAGTCGCCCTGGAGCCCGCAAGCTCCCCCGCGCTCACCCAAGGCTTCGGTGGCCCACACCGCGTCGAAGGTACTGCGACCGGCATCGTCCCGCCCTTGCTCACCAAAGACGCCTACGACGAGGCACGAGCGGTAGACGAGTCCGAAGCCCGCGAGCTGGTCAAGTCCCTGTCCCGCCAGGAGGGGGTCTTCGCCGGTACGTCGTCCGCTCTCAACGTGTTGGGCGCGATCCAAATGGCGTCAGAGCTGTCCCCGGAGCAGACAGTCGTCACAGTGGCAGCTGATACCGGCCTCAAGTACCTAGCCGGCGACCTCTACCTGTGAGAACGCCTCGTCCAGCTCCAACCGACTACCAACCTCGTACTGCGCCGCGAACTCATCCCCACCCAGCGCAGCCCGCGCAGCACCAGCTGCCCGGTCGATGTCGACCTGCTCCGCAGCACTAACCGCATAGCCCTCTTCAGCCCGTACTGCGGCCGCCACTCCCAGCAGACGCGCAGCAACCGCCTTGTCGTCCACAGAGGCCGCAAGACCCTCCAGCGACCAACACATCCCCCGCCGCGACTCGTACTCGCGCGAGATCCGGTACGCCTCGGCATGCAACGGCCTGGCCTGCGCCAAGTCACCCCGCAGCTCAAGCGCATAGCCGAGCTCATCCAGCACGATCGACAGGTACAGCACCGGCTCGTCCTGCTTGCGAGCCGTCTCGATCGTCGCCTGCAACTGACTCTCCGCAGACTCCAAGTCACCCGACCGCCGAGCAGCGAACCCGAGTACCAGCTCAGCTAGCGCCTGGGTCGACCTATGCCCCTGCTCAGTCGCCAACCGCAACGCCCGCTCCCCAAGGGCCTTCGCCTCGGCATACGAGCCCTGCCGCACTGCTGTCCAGCCGAGCCACCCCAGCTCCCCGGCCACCTCTGGCCAGAGGTCAAGCGCCTCCGCCATCTCCAACCCCTCGGCATGCAGCCGCGCAGCCTCGTCGAAGTCGCCCTTGAGCTCAGCCAGAGCGCCAAGCCACCCAGTGGCCTGCAGTAGACCCCAGCGGTCGCCCAGTAGCCGGAACAGCCGAGCACTCTCGACCGCATCAGCCTCAAGCCCCGTCAGGTCAGCACGGACGTGCGCATGCTTCGCCCGAGCCGCCAGCACGGCCGCAATCCCCCACTGATCGCCAGCAGCCTCAAACGCCGCCAGTGCCCTCTCCAACTGCGCCAGACAAACAGCAAGGTCACCGGAATCGCTTGCAGAGAAGGCGATCCACCACTCAGCCCGTGCATCGACCTCACCAACCCGCTCACGCACTGCAGCCGCGCTGACATCCCCCTGCGCGTACAGGAAGCCGGCCAGCCACGCTGTAGCCTTCGCAGACTCCGGCAGTGCCTCCAGGGATCGCCTGGCCTCAGCAAACCGCCCCCGCAGGAACCAGTACCAGGCAAGCGCATCCGCAAGCCGCTCAGCCAGCAGCAGATCCCCACTGGCCACAGCGCCGTCAAACGCGCTGCGCAGGTTGCCGGCCTCGGCATCAAGCAGCTGCAACCACCTGCCCTGCTCCGGCCCAGTCAGGTAGTCCCTGGCCGTCTCGGCGAACTCCGCGTAGTACTGGTGATGGCGTTGCCTGACCGCCTCCAGTTCGCCGGCCTCTCGCAGCTTGGTGACGCAGTACGCCGCTACTGACTCCAGCAGCCGGTACCGCGGTCCCTCGGGTCCATGGACCGACACGACCAGCGACCGGTCGACCAGTCGCATCAGGACGTCCAGGACGTCGACCCCGTCCTCGCTGCACACCTGCTCGGCCGCATCCGCAGTACACCCATCAGTCTGTACTGCGAGCCGCCGCAGCACCGCCTGCTCCGACGGCGACAGCAGGTCCCAGCTCCAGTCGATCATCGCCATCAGCGTCTGCTGCCGAGGCGCCGCACCGCGATGCCCGGTCGCCAGCAACCGGAACCGGTCATCGAGCCGTGCAACCAACCCCTGGACGCCGAGCGCCCGCACCCGGGTCGCAGCCAGCTCCAACGCCAACGGAATCCCGTCGAGCCGCCGGCAGAGCACAGCAACCGCTGCCGCCGACTCCTCGTCCAGGGCGAACCCACGGTCGGCAGCTGATGCTCTGGCGACGAACAACTGCACAGCCGAGGACAACTCCAACTCAGGCCTGGCAGCACTCATCGCTGGCACCTCTAGCGGCGGCACACTCCAGACAGCCTCGCCAGTGAGTCCCAGTGGCTCTCGACTAGTCGCCAGTACGCGCAGTCCCGGCGCCGCGGCCAGTAGCTCATCAGTGAGAGCCGCTGCGGCCTCTACTACGTGCTCGCAGTTATCCAGCACCAGCAGCAACTCCAGCGGTTGCAGTGCCGCTGCCAGTACGCCAGAGCCTGCGCCCGCACCCACCGAGTCCCGCAGGTCCAGCGCTGCCTGCACCAGGTCCGCCAGCGACCCGGTGACGTTGAGCGCCTCGGGAGCGACCGCTGCCAACTCGACCAGGAACACCCCGTCGGGGAAGCGACTCGCCAGGCCGTCCGCGGCGGCAAGGGCCAGGCGGGTCTTGCCAACTCCCCCGGGCCCGGTGAGCGTGACGAGGCGGTCGGCGTACAGGCGGCTCTGGACGTCTCTGATCGCGTCGCGGCGGCCGACGAGTTCGGTGAGCTTGGCGGGCAGGTTGCTGCGTCGCCGGGTCTGCGGCAGCTCCTGGGTGAGGATGGACTGCCGGAGCGCGTCAAGCGAGGGTGTGGGGTCCAGACCGAGCTCGTCTGCCAGCAGAGTCCGCAGCTGCTCGTAGCTCTCCAGTGCTTCGCTCTGCCGGCCCGCGCGGTACAGCGCCTTCATGTGGACCGCACGGAGCCGCTCCCGCAGTGGGTGCTCCGTGAGGAGGTCTGCCACGTCGCCGATCAACGCGTTGTGGTCCTGCCGAGTCTCGAAGTAGTCCTCGGTCGCAGTGAGCCGCTGCTCGCTCAGCCGCGCCACTGCGGTCTCCACGAACGCCTCGTCCGAGAAGTCCGCGTACGCCGGTCCCCGCCACAGCGCCAGCGCTTCCTCGAACCGCCCGTGCTCCAGGTGCGCGGTGAAGCCCAGTGCGTCGTACGAGCCGCTGTCGACCTTCAGCGAGTACCCGGCCGGTCCGGAGACGACCAGCGCACGGCTGCCGGGCTCAGCGTCCTCGAACGCACGCCGGAGCTGGGACACCTTCGCCGAGAGCGTCCCGGCCGGGTTGCCCGGCAGGTCGTCGCCCCAGAGGTCGTCGATCAGCCTGTCGGCCGGCACCGGCCGCCCCTCGTGCACCAGCAGGTCCGCGAGCAGCGCACGCACCTTCAGACCCGGGACAGTGACCGGCTCGCCACTGTCCGTCCAGGCCGTCACCGGTCCGAGCACCCCGAAACGCATGGCCGCACTCTAGCTTTCCGGGGGTTTCCGGATGACCCGCCGCGGATCGGAAAGAAACCGTAAACCCTCTCGGGCAGAGTCTTCCTCAACAGCAACGAGGCACCAACGACGCAACAGAGGGAGGTGAGCAGAGGATGAAGCTCCGACTCGCAGTGATCATCGGCAGCACCCGCCGCGGCCGGTTCGGCCCGACAGTGGCCGACTGGTTCGCCCAGCAGGCCGCCAAGCGCGCCGACCTCGACGTAGACGTGGTCGACCTGGCCACTGCGAACCTCCCCCAGACACTGACCGACACCGACGAGCCCACGCCGGCCGAGGTCGCAGTACTGGCTCCCCGGCTGGCTGCGGCGGATGCGTTCGCAGTGATCACCCCGGAGTACAACAGCAGCTTCCCGGCGCCACTGAAGACCGCACTCGACTGGTACTACGAGGAGTGGCACGCCAAGCCGGTAGCGATCGTGGCCTACGGCCGCGAGACAGGTGGCCTGTACGCCGCCGCGCAACTGCGGCAGGTCTTCACGGAGCTGCAGGCGATGGCGATCCGCAACACCGTGTCCCTGCCCTGCTACTGGGAGCAGTTCGCTGCCGACGGCAGCTGGCCCCGCCCCGGCTCGGGCTACGACGCCTCGGCCAAGACCACGCTCGACCAGCTCGTCTGGTGGGCCCAAGCACTTCGCGACGCCCGCACCAAACACCCCTACCAAGCCTGACCCACAGATCAGAGAGGCACCACCATCATGCGCAAGATCATCGAGTCCACCTTCGTCACCCTCAACGGCAGCATCTCCGACCCGCAGAACTGGAGCGGCCCGTTCTGGGACGAGGAGCACTTCGGCTACTCCGGCAAGCTGATGGAGAACACCGAGGCCCTGCTGCTCGGCCGGGCCACCTACGAGGGGTTCGCCGACGCCTGGTCGCAGCGCGACGGCGAGATGGCCGACACCTTCAACGCGATGCCGAAGTACGTCGCCTCCCGGACCCTGACCGACACCACCTGGAACGCCAAGCTGCTCGAGGGCGACACGGTCGAGGCGGTCCGCAAGCTGAAGGAGGAGGACGGCGGCGACCTGCTCAAGTTCGGCACCGGCTCGTTCTCGCAGACCCTGCTCGAGCACAAGCTGGTCGACGAGTACCACTTCTGGGTCTTCCCGGTGCTGGCCGACGGCGTGCAACTGTTCGCCGAGTCGGAGATCGGCATCAACTACCTCGAACTGCTCGGCACCACCACCTTCAAGTCCGGCATCGTCGTGCACAAGCTGGCGCCGAAGGCCTGACCGCAGTACCGAACGTCCGGAACCCGCCGACCGGGTTCCGGACGTTTCGTCGTTTCGGAGTGGGTACAGAAGTGGCTTACTCAGAAGGGACTTGAGCTGATGGGAACCGTCATCACCATCATCGTGGTCGTTCTGGTCGCCGCGGTCGCGCTGTACGCGTACCAGCGACGACGGACCGCCCAACTGCAGGAACGGTTCGGGCCGGAGTACGAGCGCACGCTGGAAGAATCCGGTGACCGCAAGGAGACGCTGCGTGACCTGCGGAGCCGCGAGCAGCGCCGGGCCAAGCTGGACGTGCACCCGCTGTCCGGCGAGTCCGCGGAGCGCTACCGGGCCGAGTGGAGTCAACTGCAGCAGGACTTCGTCGACGCGCCCGGTGACGCCGTCACCCAGGCGGACCGCCTGGTACTGCGGATGATGCGCGAAGCCGGCTACCCGGTCGACGACTTCGACCAGCGCGCCGACGACATCTCGGTGGACCACCCCGAGGTCGCGCAGAACTACCGCCAGGCGCACCAGGTAGCGATCGCCCAGACCCAGGGCCCGGTCGACACCGAGGAACTCCGTCAGGCGGTCACCGCCTACCGCCGGCTGGTCGACGTCCTGCTGGAGAACCCCGCCGAGCTGAACGGCCACACCGACACCAGGGAGCAGTCATGACCACCCCTTACCCCACCGACAACGACCGCGACCGTACTGCGGACCTGGACGCCCCGGACCGTACTGCGGACGCCGACGCCAACCCGCTGGACCGTGCAGCAGGCACCGACGCGCTCGACCGTCCAGCAGACACCCAGTACAACGTGGATCAGGTAAACGCCGATCAGGCACCACTCGACACAGTGACCGAGCCGGTCACCTACCCCGCCGATACCGAGCCTGTCGACGCCACCCCGGGCGACTCCACTCCAGCAGACGCCACCGCAGTGGACTCCACCCCAGTCGACGCGGCACCTCCCACCACCCACGCCCCGACCACCCCAGCACCCGCCACCGACGAGCCGCTGGTCCCCACCTCCGAAGCCGTCGACTTCAAAGCCCGCTGGGACGTGGTCCAGCAAGGCTTCGTCGACGACCCGCGCTCCGCCGTCACCGACGCCGACAAGCTGGTCTCCGACGTCCTCGAGCGCCTCTCGGCCACCTTCGACCAGCAGCACCGCGACCTGGAAGGCCAGTGGTCGGACGGCGAGCCCTCCACCGAGGACCTCCGCTCCGCCCTGCAGAAGTACCGCGCCTTCTTCCAGCGCCTGCTGACGATCTGACTTCGAGCGAGCAAGCCGACAGCGCGGCGTGAGCACCAAGCCCACGCCGCGCCGCAGGCCTCTAAGGAACGATGTTCTGGTTGAGATGGAACAGATTCCCCGGGTCGTACTTGCGCTTCACCTCCACCAACCGCTCATAGTTGCCCCGGTAGTTGTCAGCAACGCGCCCCTGATCGTCACCAGCCATGAAGTTGACGTACCCACCGGACTCGGAGTGCGGCGAGACCGCGTCGTAGTACCCGCGGACCCACTCGACGCTCCGGTCGTTCTCCGCCGGATCCGGCCACATCCCCGCGATCACTGTCGCGAAATTGGCTTCCCTGTAGGCGAAAGCGGTCGCATCGGCCGGCACTCGGTGGCAGGCGCCGTTGATCGGGTAGATGTGCACTGTCGAGTTCACGGCCGGTAGCCCGGGCGCATGCTGCAGGTGCGCCTGGATGGCCTCGTCGGTGAGCTCGGTGACGAAGTTGGCCTTCCAGTAGTGCTGCAGCCCCGGCGGTACGAGTGCATCGAACGCACTGTTCAGCGCGGGGTACGGCATCGCCCCCACATGCTCCGCCACCACCGGAGCGAACTGCCGGAACTTGGCAACCTCCTGCTCGCCCTGCGCCGGATCCCCTGCCCAGCAAGCCACTATGAGCGTGAACGGATCGCCATGGCGGTCCTCGGGAATGAACGGCAGCGGCGGCGCCAACTGGAACGCCGGGAAGCCACCTAGCTGCTCCGGAGCGTCCTTGATCAGGTCCCGGAAGCCGGCCAACACAGCAGCGCCGTCCGCCATCTCGAAGAGCATCGGCCCGCCATAGATGGTGTCCACTGGCGCCAGCCGGAACTCGAGCGCGGTGACCACGCCGAAGTTGCCACCGCCACCGCGCAGCGCCCAGAACAAATCCTCGTGCTCCTTCTCGCTGGCGGTCAGGAACCGGCCGTCCGCGGTCACCACGTCGGCCGAGATCAGGTTGTCGCAGGACAACCCGAGCCCACGCGCCAGGTACCCGATCCCGCCGCCCAGCGTCAGTCCGCCGACCCCGGTGGTCGAGATGATGCCGCCGGTGGTCGCCAGCCCGAAGGCGTGGGTCGCCGCGTTGAAGTCGCCCCAGGTGGCACCGCCGCCGGCGCGCGCAGTACGGGTGACCGGGTCGACCCGGACGTTGCGCAGCGGGCTCAGGTCGGCGACCACACCGTCGTCGCAGGTGCCGAAGCCCGGCACACTGTGGGAGCCGCCCCGGACCGCCAGGTCGAGGTCGTTGGCGGTCGCGTAGCCGATGGCGGCCTGGACGTCGCCCACGTTCTCGCACCGCACGACGACCCGCGGGTGCTTGTCGATCATCGCGTTGTGGACCGTGCGCGCCTCGTCGTACCCCTCGTCCGCGTCGGTGGAGACGGGACCTCTGGTGCGCTCCTTCAAGTCCTCGATCGTGTACTCGCCCATGACTCCTCCACGGTCTTGCGGGCGTTCCCACGTTGTTCGACCGGCGCGCGTCCGTCGCGGCACCGACCAGACCGGCTAGCCACCCTGCGACGCAGTGCGAGAAGTTCCCCAGAGAGCATCTGGTCCCGGACGGCTGCCAGACCTCCCCCTGACAACCCCGTTCCCTTCGACCCTCCGCCTCCCCTCAGCGCTAGTCAAGCCCTCGCCACCAGCATCGGCGGATGGAGTCTTCGCCCAGCTTGTCGAGGGCGTCAGCCGGCGGTAAAGAGTTGTTTTGCGGCGATCCGCACAGCCTCATCGGCAACCGCCTCACCCGGACTGTTGCCGTACGCGAGCAGCTCACCACCCCACCGCATCCCGAGGTAGTCGGCACTCAACCGCACCGTGCCGAGCAGCGGATCCGCGTCGGAGACGTCGGTGGCGGTGTGCGAGGTGATCGCCCACATCGTCTTGCCGCGCATCCGGTCGCGGAAGTCGACACCCGGTACGCGCATCCAGGCCGTCCAGTAGTCCAGGTACGCCTTCACACTCGTCGACACGGAGTACCAGTACAGCGGACTGGCGATCACCAGATCCGTCGCCGCCAGAGTCACGTCGAGCAACTCCCGCTCGCTGTCCACCGGCTCAGGGAAAACGCCGTCGCCCTCGTGCCGCAGATCGCGGAACGGCGCCAGCGGCAGCTCCGCCAACCGCACCCACTTCTGCTCGACCTCAGGCGCCAACTCGGCAGCCGCCAGCCGGGCCAGCGCCTCGGTGTTGCCACCGGCCCGGCCACTCCCCAGCAGAAACAGAAAGCTCTCAGTCATCCTCAACTCCATGCTCGTGCAATTATTGCAGAAGCGTACATTCTCCAGACGCCGTACGTCGAGTGGTCTTGTGGCGACCTGCACTATGGAGACCATGAAGCTGCCCTGGCTGGGCGCCGTCGTCCTCGCTACGGTCGTCGGCTGCTCCTCGACGCCGACCGCCGATCCGAGCCCCAGCAGCCCACCGCCCAGCTCCACGCCGACCAGCGCGGCGTCGCCGAGCACCACCCCCAGCACCTCGGCACCGGCCTCGCCGACCCCAACCGCGCCGACACCCAGCACTCCCGCCGCGGACCCGGTGTCGCTGCCGGCGCTGATGGCGAAGAAGTACGACGGCCGCGACCTCCGCCTCGGCCGGGTCATCACCCGCACCGACGCCTACACCCGGTACTTCGTCACCTACGCCAGCGGCAAGCTCCGGATCTCGGGCATCCTCAACGTCCCGACCACCCCCGGCCGTCACCCCGCGCTGGTGCTCAACCACGGCTTCATCGACCCCGCCGTCTACACCAACGGCCGCGGCCTGATGCGCGAGCAGGACTACCTCGCCCGCCGCGGGTACGTCGTACTGCACACCGACTATCGCAATCACGCGCAGTCGTCCAAAGACCCGCGGAACGAGGTCAACCTGCGGATCGGCTACACCGAGGACGTCATCAACGCAGTACTGGCACTGAAGGCTTCGCCGTACGTCGATCCGCAGCGCGTCGGATTGTTCGGCCGGTCGATGGGCGGCGGCATCACCTACAACGCTCTCGTCGCGCAACCAGGTCTCGTCAAAGCCGCTGTGGTCTACGCGTCGGTCAGCTCGAACGCGGTCGAGAACTTCAACCGGTGGACGCGTCCGGACGCCGCGACCGCAGCAGCAGTCATCCGCGCGCACGGCGATCCGGCGAAGACCCCTGACTTCTGGCGCAACATGTCGGCGGTCAACTTCTTCGACCGGATCACCGAGCCGCTGCTGATCCAGCAGGGCCTTGCTGATTCCACCTGCCCGCCGGTCTGGGCGCAGCAGACCTATGCCGCGCTGAAGAAGGCTGGCAAGGCGGCGACCATCTACACCTACCCGGGTGAGGAGCACGCCTTCGCCGCCGCCTGGCCGACCTCGATGGCCAGAACCGTCGCCTTCCTCAAGCAACAGGGCGTCTGATGACCCGGGTCCTCGGTGTCGACGCCTGCAAGGCGGGCTGGGTCGGCGTACTGCTCGACAACGGCCAGGTCAGCGCGTACGTCGCGAGCACCATGGAACTCCTGATCCAACACAGCGGCCCGGCCGAGGTGATCGGTATCGACATCCCGATCGGCCTGCCCGACACCGCTGCCCGCCAGGCCGACCTCCTGGCCCGCTCCGCGATCGGCCGGCTCTCCTCGTCGGTTTTCACCACCCCGGTACGAGCCGCGCTGCTGGCCCCGTCACACGCCGACGCGGTCGTCATCAACCGCGAACTCACCGGTCAGGGCATCTCGATCCAGGCCTACGGCTTGCGCGGCAAGCTGTTCGAGGTCGACGAGTGGTGCCGCCGGTCCGACTCGCTGGTTGTCGAGATTCACCCGGAGGTCAGCTTCGCTCAGCTGGCCGGCGCTCCCCTGACGGTCCGCAAATCCACCTGGGCAGGCGCCGAACGCCGCCGGGCCTTGCTGGCGGGCGTCGGCATCACCCTGACCGGCGAACTGGGCCTGGCGAACCAGGCCGTCGGCGTCGACGACGTACTGGACGCCGGCGCCGTGGCCTGGTCTGCGCTCCGCGTCGCTCAAGGACTAGCGGTCTCGCTGCCCGACCCGCCTGAGGTCTTCGCCGACGGCTGGCCCGCGGCGATCTGGGTCTAGGCGAGCAGGTCCCACTCGTCGTTGCGCAGTTTGACGATCGCCCACCCCACCGCGGCGAACCCGACAGCCTGCAGCCCCCAGCCGACCAGGTCGAGGGTGTGATTGGGAATGATGACTGCGGCAACCAGATGGATCGGCTGCGACACGATCACCGCCATCGCCGCCCAGCGAGCGGTCACCTGTGCGCGCCACATCGCGATGCCGAGCAGGATGGTGCCCAGCACGTGTCCCAGGACGAAGAACGCCCCAGCGAGGTCGCCGGTCGGGTGTACTGCCTCGGCGATCCGGGTCGTGGTGGCAGCGTCCAATCCAGCGTCTGCCCCCGACCAGAAGAGTTGGTCGGCCCCAGCCAGCCAGCCGAGTGACAGGTAGCCGGGGATCAGCAGGGCGAGCGCCACGAGGGTCAGCTTCGGCGCCCGGCGGCGAGTCAGCTTGCCGACGGCGTACGCGGCCGGCACCAACGTCAGTACGGCGATGAACCCGAGCCACAGCACTGCCGAGGCGCCTCCCGGCTCGGCGATCGCTTTCGCCACCATCGTGGAGGTGTCGTCCACTGTGTCGTAGGGCAGGACATAGCGCAGTACTGCGACAGCGGCCGGGCCGATCGGCAGCAGGATCGCGGCTGTCCAACGGCTGATCCCACGGGTGTCCGTCGGCTGCGTAGTACGGGTTGCTGTGGTTGTCATCGCGCGCCTGCCAACTGCTTCGCGGGGACCAGCAGTAGCGCGGTACCGACTGCAGTTAGTGCGATGGTGAGAGCAGCGGCGACTACTGCGGCCGCCGGGACGCCTCCGGCGAAGAAGGCCGGTACTGCGCTGAGCGCCGACAGCACTCGCAGTACGAGCAGCGGTACTACCGCCCGCCGCGCACCCCGCCACGCTGCGATCACCAGCGCCAGGCTGACCAGCCCGAGCGCGGACCCGATCAGCGCGATCGACATCGGCGGGTGCTCTCCGTCGGTCAGCAGCGGCGACGCCAGGTCCCCCAGCGACAACAGCCCGAGCACTACCAGCCCTGCACGAAACATCTCGACCTCCCCTGTTGCGGCCCCGGTCGGGCCTTCCTGAGACCACAGTCAGGTCTCGGCTGCTCCCGGCGCCTGGGCCTGCGTCCACCGGCGGGCAGGAGATCACCCGCCGACCCCGGGAACCCAATCCCGAGACAGCGGGACACCTGGCGGCGCACACTGATGCCCATGAGGGGGAAAGTGCTGGCCGCCGGACTCGGCTGCTTCGTGCTGCTCGAGGTCCTCGCCGGGCTGATCCTGGCGCTGGTCGTCGACTGGTCCTTCGACACGGCGCTCAACAGCTTCCTGGTCACGAACGGGCTGATGGGGCTCACGTTCGGGATCTGCGGCGCGGTGATCGCCTGGCACCGGCCGGCCAACCCGATCGGCTGGCTCTTCGTCGCCGACGGCATCGGTCACGCGACTACCGCGGTCGGCGCGCCGCTGAGCCAGCTCCTCCACAACCAGGACGTGGCGCTCGGACCACAGCGCCTGCTCGCCACGATCATCCAATGGTCCTGGCCGTGGTCGATCGCCCTGTTCCTGCCGCTGGCACTGCTGCTGTTCCCCGACGGGCGTCTGCCCTCGCCGCGGTGGCGCCCGGTTGCCCTCGGCATCGTCGTCACCTCGCCGCTGTTCGTCCTGGAGATGGGTAGCGGCTCTGAACCGCTCTTCGAGGGCGGACCGGCCGGCTATCTCCAGCTGCCGTCCCATGACGCATTGCAACCGTTGTGGACGGCAACCGAGCTCCGTGGCCTGCTCGCCTATCTGCTGGCGATCGCCGGTTTGGTGGTCCGCTACCGCCGAGCCGCCGAGACCGGCCGCCGCCAGATCCTCTGGTTGCTCTTGGCAACTGTCGTGATGCTGCTCTTCATGGCGCCGTGGGCTTTGGTCACCGGCACGCCGATCCTGGTCCTGCTGGCGATTCCGCTGATTCCGATCTCGGTCATGATCGCGATCGTCCGGCATCAGCTCTTCGACATCCGTCTGGTCGTCTCCCGCGCGCTCACCTGGGCGCTGCTCTCGATCCTTGCCGTCGGCGCCTATGCGGCACTGGTCGCGCTGACCGACTCAGTCATCTCCTCCCGCTTCGGGCGCTCGGCAACGGTCACGGTGCTGGTCGCCCTCCTGATCGCGCCAGTACTGCCTCGCCTCCAACGCCTCGTCGATCGAGCCATGTACGGCGACCGCCGCGACCCAGCCCGGGTGGCTTCGCGGGTCGGCGAGGAACTCTCGTCCGGCGTGGCAGGCGGGATGCCCGGCGTCGTCGAGGCGATCCGCTCCGCGCTGCGCCTCCCGTACGTCGCCGTTGCCGCCGACGGTTCGCTGCTCGCCTCCGCGGGAGTCGCGGGTGTCGTAGTACCGGTTGAGCTGTCTTATGGCGGTACTGCGGTCGGCTCGCTGCTGGTCGGTTTGCGATCGGGTGAGTCCGCACTGTCGGGGACGGACCGGAACGTGCTTGCGCTGGTCGCAGTACCGCTTGCTGTTGCTGTGCACGCGACTCGACTGTCGTCGGAGTTGCAGACCTCCCGCGAGCGGCTCGTCGCGGCACGCGAGGAGGAACGCCGCCGGCTGCGCCGAGACCTCCATGATGGTCTCGGCCCGACGCTGACCGGCCTCGCCTTTGCAGCCGATGCGGCCGCCAACCTGATCTCCACCGACCCGTCGCGAGCCTCGGAACTCGTGGGGACCTTGCGGACAGACACGCGAGCCGCGATCGCCGACGTACGGCGCCTGGTCGACGACCTCCGCCCACCCGCGCTGGACGAACTCGGCCTGGTCGAAGCGCTACGCCAACGAGCAGACGCGTTGTCCTGGCGAGCCGACGGCGCCTCAGTCTCGGTGCAGGTCTCCGCCGAAGGCCTCCCCGCGCTACCCGCCGCCCTCGAGGTGGCGGCCTACCGAATCGCGACGGAAGCACTCACCAACGTCGTCCGGCACTCACGCGCAAGCTCCGCAGTACTGTCCCTGCGCTGCGACTCCCACCTGGAGATCGAGGTCACCGACGACGGCCCACCCAACGGAGCCTGGACCCCCGGCGTCGGCCTCCAAGCAATCAACGAACGAGCCTCCGAACTAGGCGGCTCCTTCACCGCAGGCCCGTCCCCCGCCGGCGGCCGAGTCCACGCCACCTTCCCCATGGAGCCCGCATGACCGCCGTCCGCGTGGTGCTCGCCGACGACCACCCCGTCGTCCGAGCCGGCCTGGCCGCCCTGCTCTCTTCCCTCCCCGGCATCGAGGTAGTAGGCGTCGCCTCCACCGGCCGCGAAGCCATCCGCGAGGTAGTCACCAACCACCCGCACGTCGCAGTACTGGACCTCCAGATGCCCGACCTCGACGGCTTCGCCGCGACCCGCGAGTTGGCCCGCACCGCGCCCGACGTCGCAGTACTGGTCCTCACCATGTTCGAAGACGACGACTCAGTCTTCGCCGCCATGCGCGCCGGTGCCCGCGGCTACCTGGTCAAAGGCGCCGAATAAGACGAAATAGCCCGAGCCATCCACGCGGTAGCCGCCGGCGAAGCCATCTTCGGCCCCGGCGTAGCCCGCAGAGTCCTCTCCTACTTCGCCGCCCCACCCACCCCCGCCGCAGCACCTTTCCCCGACCTGACCCCCCGAGAACGAGAAATCCTCAACCTGCTGGCAACCGGCTTGTCCAACACAGCCATCGGCACCCAACTCGGCCTGGCCCCCAAAACGGTAGCGAACAACGTCTCCACGATCTTCACCAAACTCGCCGTCGCCGACCGCCCCTCGGCAATCGTCCAGGCCCGCAACGCGGGGCTGGGAAATCCCTAGCTCTCGATCGCCCGGAGATAACGCTCTCCGATGACCTTGAGGTGCTCCACCAGGCCTTCTGGAGCAGTAACCTGGAAGTCGAGGCCGAGCATTCCGATGTACACGGCAACTACCTCGAGGCTCTCCGCGCCGGTGATCAGTACGCAAGTGTTCTCGTCCACCGACTCGACGATTCCCACTGCCGCATGGATTCGCGACAACACCTCATCCGCCGAGGCGAACACGGTGATCCGCGCATGCACCTTCCACCCGGTACTCGCGACGTCGCGCATCACAAAATCCGTGTAGTCGTCACCCGGCATCGGCCGCGGGATGTACTTCCGTCCCGTCGCCATCCGCAGCTCCATCCAGTCCACGCGATAGGTGCGCCACTCGCCGGTCTCGTCCCGCGCGGCCAGATACCAATACCGCTGCCAGCTCATCAACCGATATGGCTCCACCAGCACCGGCGGCACGAATTCGCCCTCCTCCGCCTCCCGCCCCGGTACGACGTACTCGAACCGCAGGTAATGCTCGTCCCGGATCGCCGCCGCGATGGTCGCCACCACCCCGGGATCGACCTCCGGATCCGGCACGTTCGATCCCGTGTTGTCCGGGCCCTTCGACAGCGTCGTGTGAATCGCATTCACCTGCCGCCGTAGCCGATGCGGCAACACCTGTTCGAGCTTGGCCAGCGCCCGGCCGCTGCTCTCCTCCATGCCGCTGACCCCGGCGCCGGTTCGCAACCCGACGGCGACGGCAACGGCTTCCTCATCGTCCAGCAACAGCGGCGGCAGCTTCGCCCCGACGCCCAGTTGGTAGTACCCAGCCGCTCCCCGCGTCGCATCCACCGGGTAGCCGAGCTCTCGCAACCGATCGATGTCGTTGCGGATCGTCCGCGTGCTGACCCCCAACCGCTCGGCCAGCTCCGACCCCGGCCAGGCCGGCCGCGACTGCATCAACGCCAGCAAGGACAGCAACCGCGACGAGGTTTCACGCATGCCGAAAAGAGTACTTCAATCAGGAAGCTAACGTGCCTATATGGCTCCTACGGTGAAGCCATGAACAACAACGGCAGCACCTCCCCCGCAGGCATCCACCCCTTCACCGTCGAGATCGCCCAGGCCGACCTGGACGACCTGAACACCCGCCTCGCCCGCACCCGCCTCCCCGAGCCGGCGCCGGGCGACGACTGGGAGCTCGGTACGCCGAACGCCTACCTCGCCGAGATGGTCGACCACTGGCAGCACAAGTTCGACTGGCGCACCCACGAGGCCCGGATCAACGAGTTCCCGCACTACACCACCGACATCGACGGCCAGAACGTCCACTTCATCCACGTCCCCTCCGCCGTCGAAGGCGCCACCCCGCTGCTGCTGATCCACAGCTACCCCGGATCCTTCATCGACTTCCTCGACATGATCGCCCCGCTCACCGACCCCGCCGCCCACGGCGGCAACCCCGAAGACGCCTTCTCCGTCGTCATCCCCTCCATCCCCGGCTTCGGCTTCAGCACCCCACTCACCGACCGCGGCTGGACCATGGCCCGCGTCGCCCGAACCTTCGACACCCTGATGCGCCGCCTCGGCTACGACTCGTACGGATCCCACGGCTCCGACGCCGGCGCGATGATCTCCCGCGAACTCGGCCTCCTCAACCCTCCCGGCTTCCTCGGCCTCCACGTCCTCCAACTCTTCTCCTTCCCGTCCGGAGACCCGACCGAGTTCGAGAAGTTCACCCCCGAGGACTACGCCGCCCTCGAACACATGCAATGGTTCCAGTCCGTCGGCGGCTACAACGCCATCAACTCCACCCGCCCACAAACGGTTGCCGTCGGCATCTCCGACTCGCCGGTCGGCCAACTCGCCTGGAACGAACTCTTCAACAGCTTCGGCAACGGCACCAGCCTCGTCACCCCCGACCAGATCCTCGCCGAAGTCACCCTCTACTGGCTCACCAACACCTCAGCCGCCGCCGGCCGCTACCACTACGAAGAAGCCCACGCCGGCACCGAACCGGCCATCAACTCCGCCCCCACCGGCGTCGCCGTCTTCGCCGACGACTTCAAGTCCATCCGCTCACTGGCCGAGCGGGACAACTCGAACATCGTCCACTGGAGCAACTTCGAATCCGGCGGCCACTACGCCTCCCTCGAACGCCCGCTCGACGTCACCGACGACCTCCGCACCTTCTTCGCCGCCCTCCGCACCGCCTGACCACCCCACCGCCCAACGGCCCGCCGCATCCCGCGGCGGGCTGTCGGCGTCACGGTCACTTCTCGAGAGCGATCGCTCCGACCACCTTGGGAGTCGTCGCGTCGACCACGACCAGGGCTTGCTCGAAGCTGTAGCCGCCGAGATAGGCGCGCTGGTTGTCATGGCTGATCACGACCGACATCGCCAGCCCGCTGTCGCTTTCGGCGGTACCGATCACCTCCCGGCCCTTCGTCTCGATCACCGTCACCGAGTCCTTGCGTCCCGCCTGGCCGGTCGGCGAACCCAGTACGACGTACCGGGAGTCGTCATCGGTCAGTACCGCGTCCCTCGCCTCCCCCGGCAGCGAGATCGGCGACGGTCGCGGGCTGTCGACGTTCGTGTTGACGATGGAGTAGGAATCGTCCGACAGCACGTAGAGGTAGCCGGCCCGGGTGATGCTCAGGTCTGTCGGCTGCCCCGTGATCTTGTACGGCGAACGTGCCGCGCGCATCGTCGCGGTGTCGAACACAGCGACGGTCGACGAAGCGTGGTTCGCCACGTACAGGCGCTTCCCGTCTTCCCCCACGGCAAGTGCCGACGGAGTGTCGCCGCCACTGACGGGCCCGCCGATTGTGCCCAGCTTCTCCGTATCGACGACAGTGATCGAGGCCGAGTCGGCGCTGAGCACGTACAACCGGCCGAGCTCCGGGCTGAGCGCCAACTCGACAGGCTTCGACCCGACCGGGATCGGCCGGCCCAGCACCTTCCACGCATCGACGTCGATCACCGACACCGAGTCGCCGCGAGCGTTGCCGACGTACAGCCGGCGACCGTCGGGAGCAAGCACCATCGACAACGGGTTCGCTCCCACCTCGAGAGCGTCGCCCTGTCGCTTGCCGGTCGTGGTGCTGATCTTCAGCACCCTGTCGTTGGCGGAGTCGGCCGCGTAGAGCACATCGTTGTTCGATCCAACAGCCAGCGCCACCACGATCGGCGACGACGGCCCTTGCAGATTGAGGACCGTCACAGCCCCACCCAGTACTACGGGGAGCACTGCCGCGACCATCACCACGAACCGCCGCCGCCCGTTCCCGACCGCCAGCTCCACGGCCGATTCCCCTCGATGCGCGACGATCACGACACCAGCCAGCACCGCCCACCCAGCAAGCAGTCCGGCCACCGCGACAGCCGGCGCGTCGATCCTCCTGAGAATCCCGTACACCCCGACTAGCGGCGCGAATCCGGCCAGCATCCACCCGGCCAGGAACGTCACCCCGCGCCGCATCGGCACAGCGAGCAACGGCCCCGCGATCGCCAGCTCGGCAGCGACGATCTGCAGCGCGACCGGATAAGGCAGCTGCCACCGAAGCTCGTGCTGCAGGGAGAAGGCGAGGCTCGAGTTGTAGGTCAGATACGCCTGAGTAGCCACCTGCGCCAGCGCAGCGACCGCCCCGAGCCCCACCAAGGTCCAGGCCAGCCGGCCGCGTAACCGGCGTAGATCGAGAGTCAACTCGCCTTCGCGCCGAAGCCGCCACAACGCGAGTGCACCCGCACCGATCCACGCCGCGTGGCCGGCTATCACCAGGCCCGCGAGCACTGGTTCCGACCAGAGCCGGGGCGAGCCAGCGAAGCGAATCGCGCCCGTCGCCCAGCCGACGATCATGGCCCCGCCAAGTACTCCGAACACGGTGGTTCCGGCAACGAACGGCAGACCCAGCCGCCGCTGGAGCCCAACCGTGACGACGGCCGAGACCGCGGCGAGGACGAGGTACCAGAGCAGTCTGGAATCCGAGCGGCAAACACCGAACCCGACGGTGGCCGCTCCGAGCAAGGCAACCGCGGCAAGCACGCTGAGGCTGAAGATCGGCAGCGGAACCGTTGCCGGCGTCAACCGATCGGCAGTACGCCGAAGAGCTGCGCCGACTGCCTCGCCGATGCCGCCCACCGGGCTCGGGTCAGACATCGGCTGCCGGGTAGGGCGCGCAGTCGCCGCCACCCGGGACGGCGATGGCGGCGAGACAGGCGTTGGAGCCGTCAGCGGGATGAGCGCCGCGGGTGCAGCTGTGTCGAGCGCCGCGCGAGCCGCCGCCGAGACCGAACGACTGTCGTCCTCGACCAACTCCTCCAGCCGGCGATGCGCAGTACGGCGTACGAGATCGTTGCCGGACCGCCGCATCTCGGCAAGCTCACCGACAGCCGCTTGCCTCACTGCCGAGAACGGACTCGCCAGCCTCTCGACCAGATGATCGGGCAGACTCCAGTTGACGTTGACCGCCAGGATCGTGCGGCCCTCCACCTGATCGAACTTCTTCGGCCGCTGGTTCGGCTGCTCGGCGACGACCCGTTCGAACACATAGGTGTAGAGCTCGTCGACGGTGATGTCCCCGTCCTGGTCCAGATCCGCGGTCCCGTCGCGAAGTCCCGCGACCAGATGCCGGGTGAACACCGACTGCGGAGCCTCGCCGTGCAGGACGCTGCCCTCGAACGCGTACTGCGTCGAGTCCGACGCGGTCAGGATCGTCCGGCCCCGGCCGGACAGATCGTCGAAGTGGACGGCAGAGTCCGACTTGGCGAACTGCTGGGTTTCGTACGAGCCGCTGTAGCAGCAGTCCAGGACGAGGATGTTCTGCCGGGACAGGCTGTCGGTCATGGCTTCGTGGATGAGCAGGGCCGGCACCGTGCTGGACCGCAACCGGGTCCGTTTGGTGTCGGTCATCGCGAGGTGCAGCCGGCCGTTGTCGTCCTTGAGCCCGTGACCGCTGAAGTAGAGCAGGGTGAGATCGTCGCGCCGGCCCTCGGCGTAGAAATCCGCGATCGCCTCACTCGCCTCGTGCCACGGCGGATTGACCAGGGTCTGTACGTCGAATCCCGCGATCGCGGGATCCCGAAGTACCCCGGCGAGCGCCTCCGCGTCGTGCGCCGGCGTGGTCAGCCTCCTGAGCCCTGTGTCCTGGTACTCGTACGTCGCGATCAGCAACGCCAGCCGACGGCGCATGGCCTACTCGTCCGTGTGCTTGGCGAGAAACGCGCGGAGCAACTGTTCCCGCTCGTCGAAACTCGGCCGATCCAGCTCGATCGAGTCCTCGCCGAACTTGAGGCTGATCCGCTCCGGCCCGGAACGCCGGCCCAGCCAGTCCCGCAGTACGGCGATCAGGGTCGGGATCATCCCACCCGCGCCGACCAGTGCCACCGCGATCGCGCCGACCGCCGCCGCGTCGCCCTTGCTGGTGCCCGGCGCCTCACCGGTCACGGCCCGAGTGTCGAACTCCCGCTCGGCCAGCTCCCTGCGGAGCTGCCGCGCCAGCCGATCCACGCGCTCCGCGTCCAGCTCGTCGTCGGCCAGTACGACGATCTCGAACCACCGCACGTCGCTCTCGGTCCACCCCACGGACGTCCCCCACCTAGTCGATCGCCCCCGCGTTCTGGCGACCATCATCCTCGTCCGGGCATCCACCGACAAGCACCAGAATGACAGCGCGTGACCGACCGAGTTCACCCACCGACGAACGGGACGCCCGCGAAGCGCGTCCCGTCCGCCGGAGGTGGTTCACCAGATCCGGACCGCGCCGATGAAGTCGTCGTGGTCGTAGCCGGTGACGCCGATGTGTTCGGTGGAGTGGAAGGCGTTGATCACCTTTCCGCCACCGAGGTAGATCGCGACGTGGTGTGAGCTCGGCCCACTGGCGCCGAACCACATCAGGTCGCCGGCCTTCAGCGAGGACTGCTGGGCATTGGTGAGCTCAGCCTTGTGGGGCATGTTGTGCGCCTTCGCCCACTGCGTCCACGTGTAGCCGTTGAGGCCGTCCGTCCCAGTTGCCTTGTAGTAGGCGTATCGGACGAGCCCCGAGCAGTCGAAGCCGATCACATGGCAGTCGTTCCACGCGTCGCCGTCGACACAGGCCCCGTACGTCGCTCCTGGGGTGGCGGCGTGCCCTCCGTCCCAGGAGTAGATGTAGTTCCGCTGCGCGCAGGCCTGCTGGATCATCGCCAGCGCGCGGGCCGGGATGTTGGTGAACGTCATCTCGCACGCACTGCCGCTAGCTGTTCCACCCGACGGCGGTGGTGGCGGGGGCGGCGGGACAGTGCTGCAGACGGGCAGCCCCTTCCAGTAGTTCTCCGCACCCGTGAAGTAGACCGCTGGCACCCACCCGGTGGCGCCTGCCGAGTCCCCGACAGTCTTGGCCCAGCTGTTCGAGGTGTAGCTCGACACATGGGCACTACCGCCAGTAGCTCTACAGGTGAACCAGTTGGCCTTGCCGCCGGTCAATAGACGGTCAACCACGCCGGAGCTGGTGTTGGTCGACCCGTAGACCGGAGTACCGCCAGAGGGGACCCAGATCGGGCAGTAGTAGACCGTTGCCCCGCTGGAGTTCGTCCCCTTCGTGCAGCTGTCACTAGGTGCTGGTGCCGAGGCGCAGTTGGGCAAACCGTTCCAGTAGTTCTCGGCGCCGCTGAAGTAGACCGCTGGCACCCAACCGGTCGCACCATGATCGTCGCCGACCGTCTTGGCCCAGCTCTTCGACGTGTAGCCCGAGGCGGACGCAGTACCGCCGTCTTGCTTGCAGTAGAACCAGTTCGCCGTACCGCCCGAGTCCAGGTGGTCAACGATCCCCGAGCCGGTACTGGTCGACGCATAGACCGGTGCACCGCCCGCAGGCACCCAGATCGGGCAGTAGTAGACCGACTGCCCGCTGCCGCTAGTACCGTGCGAGCAGGTCGCCGCCTGCGCCGCAGTAGGCGCAATGGTCATCGCCGTGACCCCTGCCAGGCAGGCGAGGAGTACAGACAAGATCCTTCGCATCATCGACTCCCCTCAGCAGAACGGCACGTTGGCGAGCACGGCATCGCCGCGCAGGTAGACATTGCTGACCCACCCGCCGAGCCAGCTCCCGCGCGGCCCTGGCACCGGGGTCTGGATCAGGCTCCAGTACGACGACTTGTAGCCGGCGTCGCTGATCGCCTCACCCTTCTTCTGGCAGAACACCGCGACCTTGCCCGGCCCGTACTTGCCGAGCACCGAAGGACACGTCGTCCGGCCGGGCTTCGTCGTACAGGCCGAGCCGCCGCCGCGGATGTTGACCTGGCTGGCCCAGACATAGCCGTCGACCGGGGCGGAGGCGGCGGCCGTAGTACTGGTGGAGGCTGCACTGGCCAGCAGCAGCGCACCCGCTAGCGCTGCCTTCAGTAGCACAGCGGCAGCCCTGCAGGCTCGTTGGCGGACTGGGTCAGGAAGATGGCGCTCACGTAGACGCCGCTGAACTTCCAGCCGGGCAGAGCGCCGGTGTCGATCCACCAGTTGTTCGTGTAGCCGCCGTAGGAGACCGTCTTGCCCTTGACCTTGCAGATCACCCAGGGGAACTTGCCGCCGGTCGCGTTGACCGTACCGAGCACGCCGCCCGGCCCCGGGTTGTCGTGCAGTTGGATGCCGGTCCCCCAGGCACCACAGGTGTAGCCGCCCTTGTAGGTGCCGCTGGTGTTCTTCGTGCAGCCAGTAGCGGCGTCTGCGTTAGTAGCGGTGCCGACAGTCAGCGCGGCAACAGCCGCAGCGGACAGTACTGCGGCCGCGAGCTTCTTCTTCATACCGGTTCTCCTCGGTCTGATCAGTGGAGGTTTGCGGCGTCAGCAGATCACCGGCGCGCTCCACGCGACCATGAAGTTCGGCATGTGGTTTCAGGCTGTGTGCCCAACTGCCGGTCGCTGCAGCAACTCCAGCCCGAGCCTGGTCAGCTGATGCAGTACTACGTCCCCGCAGGCACGCGATTCGATCAGCCCGGCCTCTCGCAGTACGCCGAGGTGGCGCAGCGCAACTGAGAACGACAAGCCGAAGGACTCGGCCAGCGCACCGGTGGTGACCGCACGGCTGGTCGCCTCCAGCAGGCGTGCCCGAGTGTCGCCGAGCAGGGAGCCCAGTGACGGGACCACGTCTGTCTCGAGCTCGCCGGCGATCGCAGGGCCGTGCTGGATCGGGTAGACGAGCACTGGAGGCAGGTCACCGCTACGGAACTTCGTCGGGGCCTGCCAGCAGAAGTACGACGGCTGCAGCAGCAGGCCGCGCCCGTCGAGGTACAGGTCCTCGTCTGCGAAGTCTGGGATCTCCAGCACCGGCGACTGCCAGCGGATGCGGTCAGTGAGGCTGCCGAGCACGCTCTCGATGCCGCCGGCTTTCACCTGTCGGCGCCGTGTCGCGCGCTCAGCGGCGAGGTCGCGTGCGGCCGTCTGCCAGTACGGCGCGATGGCGGTGCGGTGGTACGCGTCGACGGCTCGGCCCAGCGTGCCCATGGTGCGGACGTTGCCCTCCGCCAGGGCTCTGGTCCACGGGCTGGTGGACTGCCGGGTGCCGAGGTACTCCAGGTCGGCCCGGACCTGTTGCCGCGGCGCGCTGACCAGGCGATCGAGCGAGTCCTCCATCTGCTCGGGCGGCGCGGCCGGAGTCAGGAAGTCGGGCGAGTAGCCGACCGGTGGGGTCAGCTCGAAGAGCAGGCGGGCGACGTTGGGGCTGAGCTCGCGGCGGACGCGGCGCCGCCATTCGCCGTACCAGATCTCGCCCTCGGTGCTCTGCACGAGGTTGAGGCTGAGCAGGATCTCCCAGAGCAGGTCGGGGTGCGCCGCGACCGTGGTCCGGGCCAGATCGTCGGCGGTGAAGTGGATGCGGAGCATAGGCGGGCCCCCTCGGTGTCGCGTCCGCGCGCACGCGGGCGACCGTCCCGATCCCCGTGCCGTGCAGTGTCTGCCGCAACACTGTACGTGTCCGAAGGGGCCAGCGCCTGGTCGGTGGCCGATCAATGGCCGCTCATCGGCCGCTCATTGGCCGGTCAGCAGAGCGGCAGGCCCTTCGGCTCGTTGGCCGACTGGGTCAGGAAGATGGCGCTGACGTACTCGCCGCTGAACTTCCAGTCCGGGAACGGGTTGCCGCGGATCCACCAGTTGTTGGTGTAGCCGCCGTAGGTGATCGTCTGGCCCTTCTCCTTGCAGAACACCCACGGGAACTTGCCGTTGACCGCATCGACCTTCCCGAAGGCGTAGCCGGGGCCGGCGATCTTGTGCACCTGGATGTCGGTCCCCCAGGCGCCGCAGGTGTACATGTTGTTGCTGGCGTTCTTGGTGCATCCGGTCGCCGCGCTCGCGGTCGGCGCGGTGAGCAGCGCCGCACCCGCCACGGTCGCGACGGCCAGCGCGGTCATCGTCTTCTTCACGGTGGTACCTCTCGTCGGTGGATTCGGCGCCAGCAGATCACCGGGCGTGGCCGGGCGACCACGAAGTTCCACCGGAGGTTTCGCCGGGGGTGCGGCTTCCGGGAGGTTTCGCCAGGGTTGCCCCTCCCGCCGGTTCCGCCGGCGCTGCTCCTCCCGCCGGGTCCGACTCGCTGGCGCGCGACCGTGACCGTACGCCGGAGTACGATCCCGAATCGTGACGGCGGTCGGGGGACGACAAGGCGCCAGCGAGCCTGGCCTACTCGCGCGAGTGCGCCTGCAAGCGGGCCTGACGCAGGAGGAACTGGCCGAGCGAGCCGGCCTCAGCGTCCGCAGCATCTCCGACATCGAGCGCGGCCTGGTGGCTCGTCCGCGCAAGCACTCACTGTCGGCGATCGCCGACAGCCTCGGCCTGACGACCGCCGCCCGGGACCGGTTCATCGCCCACTACCGCCCCCGCGGACAAGCTCCCGCCCTGGAAACCCCAGCTCCCGGCCCGGCGCAACTCCCGCCCGACGTCGGCACCTTCACCGGCCGCTCCTCACTTCTGGCCCAGCTGACGAAAGTCCTCGACGCCCGCCCGCAGACCATGCCGCTCGCCACCATCGACGGCGTCGCCGGGGTCGGCAAAACCGCCCTCGCCATCCGCTGGGCACACGAAGTACGGGCTGACTTCCCCGACGGTCAGCTATACCTCGACCTGCGCGGCTACGGCCCAGACGCACCCGTCGACTCCGACCGTGCCCTCGAGTACCTGCTGACCAGCCTTGGCCTGACCGACCTACCCGACACCACCGAGGCTCGCAGCGCTTTGTTGCGCAGTACCCTCGACCGGCGGCGCGCCCTGATCATCCTCGACAACGCCCTCAACGCCGAGCAGATCCGCCCACTCCTGCCCGGCACCGGCGACTGCATGGTCGTCGTGACCAGCCGCAACCAACTCCGCGGCCTCTCCGTCCGCGAAGGCGCCACCCGCGTCACGCTCTCGCTGCTGGACCTCAACGAAGGCCTGTCCATGCTGCGGCGCTTCGCCGGCGACGACCGGTTCCAGGCTGACCCAGGGGCCGCCGAAGCCATCGTCCGCGCCTGCGACGGCCTCCCCCTCGCACTCGCGATCGCCGGAGACCTAGCCGCACGACGCCCGCTGGCAACCCTGGCCCAGGATCTGTCCACCGCAGCCGGGCGCATCGACGTACTGGACACCGGCGACGGCGACTCGGCGACCTCACTCCGGGCCGTCTTCAGTTCGTCGTACGACGCCCTGCCGTTGCTGGAGGCAAGGTTCTTCCGCCGACTCGGACTCCACCCCGGTACGGATTTCGACCTCGCCGCCGGCTGCCGGATCGCCGGCGTCTCCCACGCGGAAGGCCGCCGCAGCCTCGACCTGCTGGTCGGCAACCACCTCGTCGAGGAACTGGGCGACGACCGCTATCGCCTCCACGACCTACTCCGCGTCTTCGCCGCCGACCGAGCCCTGGCAGAGGAAACCACCGCCGAACTGGCCAGCGCCAGAACCGCCCTGTACCAGTGGTATCTCGCCGCCGCCGACTCCGCCATCCGCACAATCCGCCCGCGCCCCTTCACCTTCGGACTCCCCGCAGCAACCGGAACTCCGACCTTCACCGACACCACAGCCCTGGCCTGGCTGGACCTGGAACGCTCAAACCTGGCCGCCGTACTACGCGCCGCCGCGGCCACCGGCCCCCTCCCGATCGCCTGGACCCTCGGCGAACGCCTCCGCCGCTACCACACCCTCCGCCAAGACATCTCAGAACTCGTGAACGTCCTAGAGGTCGCCCTCTCAGCAGCCGAGGAAGCCGCCGACCCCGAAGCCCGAATGAGCTGCCACGGCGGCTTGGCCGTAGCCTTCGGCATCCGCGGCGACTACGAACGCTCAGCCCGCCACCTGGACCAGCAACTACTCCTAGCCCGCTCCGGCAACTGGCCAGTGATCGAGTCCGAAGCGCTCTCCAACCTCGGCCTAATCCACCACAACCTAGGCCGCCTAGCCGAAGCCGCCCTGTACTTCGAAGAGTCCCTCGCCATCCTTCGCGCCGCCAACGACTCCGACGAGATCGGCATCACCATCGGCAACCTGGGCATCCTCTCCTGGTCCCTGGGCGACCTAGATGCCTGCGGCAACTACCTCCACGAGGCCCTGGAACTCGCCCACGACACCGCCGACCGAGTCAGCGAAGCCCGCCACTCCACCAACCTGGCTCAACTGGTGCTCCGCCTCGGCAACCACGACGAAGCCCTCACCTACGCCCGCCGAGCCACCGACCTCTCCTCCACCATCGGCGCCCACGCCGGCGAATCCGCCGCCACCGCCACCCTCGCCGAAGTACTGGCCACCACCGGCAACCCCACCGAAGCCCTAGCCCTGGCCCACCACGCCGTAACCCTGGCCACCACCTCCGGCAGCCCCCTCTCCCAATCCAACGCCCACCGAGCCCGCGGCGCAGTCCTGGAAACCACCTCCGACTTCACCGCCGCCCTAACCGACCACACCCAAAGCCTCACCCTCGCCCAACAATCCACCGAACGAGAACCCACAGCCGAAGCCCACCTCTCACTGGCCCGCACCCACCTCGCCCTAGGCCACTTGGTCAACGCCACCACCCACGCCCAATCGGCCCTGGAAACCGCCCGCGAGTACACCCTCCGCCTAATAGAAACCGACGCCCTACTAACCCTCGCCGCCATCCACCGCGCCGATTCTTCCCCCACCAAGGCCCTTGAGTCCGCGCTCGCAGCCCTCGCCTTGGCCACCACCACCGGCGATCCCCTAGGCCAATCCACCGCCACCACCGAACTGACCCACCTGAACCACCTGCCCTCATGACGTGCAGGAAACCTGGGCGATGAACCGCTATCAAGCCGCCTGAAGCGAGGCCAGGTACGCGAGGTGGTGAGAGGTACCGATGGCAATCGGCTTGCTCTTCAAGCTGTTACCCGTGCCCGTTCCGTTCGCCGCGTTGGCGATCTCCTGATCTCCCCAAGAGAACTCAGGGCCCGAGAAGCTTTCGGATTCGACCAGGTTCCGGCAGACGATCTCCAGAGTGGAAGCCTGCTTCTTCGAATCGGCCATTCGCTCGCGGCCAAAGAGCCAGTGCTCAGGGCAGGTGTACTTCATATTAACGTGCTTGCTGGGGAACAACTTCCCGCCGCGAGGATAGACGACCCCGTAGTCGCCAAGACGGATATCTCTTCCGCCGCCGTCGACCACAGCACCCCAAAGAGCTTCCTCGAACCTCGGCCGCTCCCACAGCGCCGTTCGCTCAAGAGTCGATGGAATCGAGCCACTCAGTAGCGTCCTGGACCGGAACGGCCCAACCGTCCTCGCAGCCTCGAACGCGCTCAACACCGAATCCGCAAGCTCCGCAGTGATGGACTCTAGGTATCCCAAATCGAGGATCAGGTCGACGTCACCGACGGCGAGCTCCAGCCCTTTCAGCAGCCGCTCGATCTCGCCTGTCATGAACGCCTCATGTTTTACGCGAAGCGCCCCACCAGCTCCAAGTTCTGCACAGAGTCGACCAGTCCAAGCGAGCTGGTTCGCGGCAAGACCATCACCGACAACCGGCACGAATGGAATCTGCTCAGGAAACGCAAGGAGATTTTCGGGTGCGCCCAGCCGGTCAGCGAGACTGCCAAGACCTGCTTGTTGCTCACCACCAAACGTCGGAGCTGCCTCCAGAGCGGACGCATCGACCATGACTAGCCGACCAAATGCATGAAACTGCCGGGCAACCTGCTCAAGATACCGAAGCTGCGTCTCGAGAGACTTCTCCGGTACTTCGAACTCCAGCAGTGGCTGGACACCGCGATCGTCCTGCACCGCCTGGAGTGCCATGAACTCGCCCTGCTTCAATCGAAGCGCCACCAGCGCCTGAAAGTCGCCAGCTGAGATCATCACAGCCTCCGGTCGATCGACGTTCACGCTCAGTCACATTGAACCAATGTAAATCCTGGCGCGGCAGCCCGCTCGAACGCGGGCGTTTCGACCTACCGACCTTGCGGGTGTTGCTCTCAGCAATCCGTATTCGCTACAGGTAGCAGGGCTCAGTTAAGGGACACCCAACGTATTAGCCACCTCGACACATGTTCGCGAGACCCCCGCTCTCCAGGTATGACGGAATGAGCGGCCAAGACACTGCTGCTCGTACCACCGCACTCAGAAGGTGGGGTGATCGGACTGAGTTGATTCTTCTGTTGGAAATCTTGGGGTGGGCGAGGGAGGTTGGGTGGTATGGACTTCACTCAGCTTGGGCGTACGGGGTTGTCGGTCAGTCGGATTGTGTTGGGGACGATGAACTTCGGGCCTCATACCAGCGAGGAGGACTCGCACGCGATCATGGATGCGGCGCATGAGAAGGGGATCAACTTCTTCGATACGGCGAACGTCTATGGGCGCAGCGTTGGCAAGGGGGCTACCGAGGAGATCGTCGGGCGGTGGTTTGCCAAGGATCCGGCTAATCGGGACAAGACGGTGCTGGCGACCAAGGTGTACGGCGACATGGATGAGTGGCCCAATGGGGGCAAGTTGTCCGCGTTGAACATTCGGCGGGCGTTGGATGCTTCGCTGAAGCGGTTGCAGACGGAGTACATCGATCTGTATCAGTTCCACCACGTTGATCGGGCTACGCCATGGGAGGAGATCTGGCAGGCGATGGAGGTGGCGGTGCAGCAGGGGAAGGTGCTGTACGCCGGGAGTAGCAACTTCGCGGGGTGGCATATTGCTCAGGCTCAGGCGGAGGCCGCCAAGCGGAACTACGCGGGGCTGGTGAGTGAGCAGTCGATCTACAACTTGATCGTGCGCGATGTGGAGCGCGAGGTGTTGCCGGCGGCTCAGGAGTTCGGGCTTGGGGTGATTCCGTGGTCGCCGTTGCAGGGTGGGTTGTTGGGTGGGGTGCTGAAGAAGGATGTTGAGGGGGTGCGCCGGCTCGAAGGGCGTGCCAAGGAGGCTGTGGAGAAGATGCGGCCGCAGATCGAGCAGTACGAGGCGTTTGCTGATGAGCTGGGGCATGCGCCTGGCGACGTGGCGCTGGCGTGGCTGTTGCATCAGCCGGCTGTGACTGGGCCGATCGTGGGGCCGCGGACGATGGAGCAGTTGGAGTCCGCGGTACGGGCTGTTGATCTCAAGCTTGATGACAAGGCGCTTGCTCGGCTCGACGAGATCTTCCCGGGGTACAAGACCTCACCCGAGGACTACGCCTGGTAGAGCGAAAGCAGGTTCAGCAAGCCGGTACGCCGTTCAGGCTGCCGGCTTGTTGGTTTTGCTGGTGGGGAGCATGCCGATCAGGGCGTCGGCGGCGAGGCTGGCGGCGGAGCCGGTGGGGATGGCTACTGAGACTTGCCAGGAGTCGGCTGAGTTGGGGGCCAGGGGGACGGTGACGTGGTTGCCGTGTTTTGCGGCGATGCGTTCGGGGACGAGGGAGACGCCTAGGTTGTGGCTGACCAGGGTCAGGAGGGTGTGGACGTCGTTGACCTCGATGGTGACCGGGTGGGCGACCCCGGCGGTGGCGAAGGCGTGGTCGGAGATTGCGCGGGCGCCCCAGGTGGGGTCGAAGTCCACGAACGACTCCCCCGCCAGGTCTTGGAGCGAGACGACTGGGGTTGAAGCGAGGCGGTGTTCTGCTGAGCAGACCATGACCATGTCTTCGGTGGAGAGGGGGCGGAGGTCGAGGCCGTCGATGGGGTGGCCGGCGGTGGCTACGAAGGCTACGTCCAGGCGGCCGGAGGCCAGCTCGTCGAGCATGGGGGTGGAGCCGCCTTGGCGGACCTCGATCTCGACGCCTGGGTAGGCGGAGCGGAACTTGGCAAGGAGGGACGGTACGTCGACTACTCCTAGGCACTGTTCGAGGCCGACGCTGAGGGTGCCGCGGAGGAGGCCTTGTACTGCGGCTACTGCGTCCTTGGCGGCTTCGGCGGCGGCGAGGGTGCGGCGGCCTTCGCAGAGGAGGGCTCGGCCGGCTTCGGTGAGCTCGACACTGCGGGTGTTGCGGACGAAGAGGGAAGCGTGGAGTTCGCGCTCGAGGGCGCGAATGGAGGCGGAGAGACCGGATTGGGAGATCGACATCGCCTCGGCGGCGCGGGTGAAGTGCTTCTGCTCGGCGACGGCGACGAAGTGCTCGAGATGCCTCAGCTCCATGACTCAGAAGTATAGGTGATGGGTAGGCGGTGATTTTGCGGCGTGAGATGTCACCGTGCGCGACGAGGTTGCGTGTCCAGTTGCCGTACGTCGGTCGGTAGGGTGGGGGTATGGCTGATGAGTTCCGCGTTGAGGTTGAGTTGGATGACGACGAGCACGGGTTGTCGTTCTTGGAGCGGTTGCGGGCGGTTGATCTGGACCGGGCGGCGGAGAAGAAGCTCGGCGGGCAGGTGACGGTGACCCGGGATGGGTCGCGGTTGCTGATTTATGCCGGTACCGAGGTCGACGCGCGCGAGGCTGAGAAGACTGTGCGGGAGCTTGTTGCTGATGATCGGCTGAGTGCGGATTTCACGTTGACGCGGTGGAGTCACGCCAAGCAGGAGTGGGTTGATCCGAGTACGCCGGTGGATGAGGCTGGTGCGCCGGAGCCGAGCTATGAGGGTGTCGAGACGCCCGATCCTCGGTATGTGGTGATGCAGGCTTACAAGCCGGAGTTTCTGCGGGACCTCGGGCTTTAGTCGAAAGCTCTTCACGGCAGGCCGGAACCCGGGTGGGTCCGGCCTGCTTTTGGTTGGTGGGTCGAGGCCGGAGGCAACGGTTC
Organism: Kribbella sp. NPDC056861; assembly: GCF_040687575.1. Classification (NCBI taxonomy): domain Bacteria; kingdom Bacillati; phylum Actinomycetota; class Actinomycetes; order Propionibacteriales; family Kribbellaceae; genus Kribbella; species Kribbella sp. NPDC056861. The sequence continues at coordinate 797,774 of NZ_JBFBNQ010000005.1, forward strand.
GGTCACGGGTGCGTTCGGCGGGTCTTCGACTGATGGTGGTGCGCCTCTGCGACGCTGAGAATGTGCTGACGGAGAGGGGAATCGTGTCTCGAACGCGTGGTCTCGTTGCTGGGGTTGTGTTGTTTGCCGTTGCGGTGACGGGGTGCGCTGATGTGGCGGCGGAACCTTCAGCCGGGAGTAGTCGGAGTGCTTCCGCTACGCCGTCCGACGGGACGCCTACTGCGACGCCCAGCGAGACACCGTCTGAGACACCGAGCGGTACTCCAAGCAGCACGCCCAGCGTGTCGGGCACGCCGACGAGCAGTCCGAGTGGCACACCGAGCGCTCAGCCGACAACCACACCGACCACGCCGACCACGAAGCCGACGGTCAAGCCGAAGCCGCGGCCGGTGGCGGCGTACGCGAAGCAGGTCGAGGCGAAGCTCAAGGCCTTCGGGTACCCGGTGGGCGACGTCGACGGCGACATCACCAAGCGCGCCAAGCAGGCGTTGTGCGCGTGGCGGGAGACCAACGGGATGCCGGTCAGCCGCGACGGGCTGACCGCTGCCGATGTCCAGTCGGTGCTTAAGGCAACCAAGAAGCCGGCGGCGACCAAGGAGCCGGGGATCTACGTCAACAAGACCTGCCTGGTGCTGTACCAGGTCGTCGGCAAGGAGATCCGGCGGATCGTCTGGGTCTCCACCGGGGCGCCGGGGTACGAGACGCCGAACCGGACCGGCAAGGTGTGGCGCAAGTGGGCCGGCGCGCACGAGAGCAGCCTGTACGACGACGCGTACATGTACGACTCGATCTACTTCCTCAAGGACCGGCCGGGGATCGCGTTGCACGGGAGCCGGGTGAACACGCTGATCAAGACGTACCCGGCCAGCCACCGGTGCGTGCGGGTGATGCGGCCCGAGATCCACCACATCTTCGCGGAGACGCCGATCGGGACCAAGGTCCAGGTGTACGGCGAGTACTGAGTTCGGGACACGCCCACTTGATTTTCCGGTAATTGTCCGAGGGTTCCGCTATAACTGGTCGCATGCATGAAGCCCTGCTCAGCGAGGTGACGTCCGACTGGACGGCCAGTGGTGTGCTGCCCGAGTTGGTCGGATTGTTGCGCGACGTCTGGCGCACCAATCTCGATCGGCACGAGCCCGCCCTGGGCGATGACGCCGTGACACTGGGGATGGGATCGGCGCGGAACTTCGCCAACCGGACCGTGCAGGAGTTTGCGCAGCGCAACGAGGTACGGGCTGATCTGCAGGGCAACTCGCTGCGGGTCGTGCATCTCGGGCGGACGCTGCGGGCGTCGAAGCTGCCGGGCAAGTCGGTGGACGCGGATCCGTACTCGATCGACTGGGAGTCGTCGGCGACCAGGCATCAGGGGCCGGCGGCCAACAGTCACCAGCTCGAGTTGTTCGACGGGTTCGAGTTGCCGGACGAGGAGTTGGCGGCGAACTCGGCGGCCGGATCGCCGCGGTACCTGCATCTCGCGTGGGCGGCGGATCCGGAGAGCGCGGACATCGCTGCCTATCTCGGGTTTCCGCGGGACACCTTGGACGGTGCTGGGCCGTGGTTCGCGGTGCAGTTGATTCATCGGGATCTGCCGGGTGACCAGTTGCCGATCGTGCCCAGCGGTGGGTACGACGAGGATCGGTTCGATCAACGGCCGGTGCCGCCGATCGCTGTCCGTCTTCGGGGTGGCGAAGACCAGGTGGCCGGCCGCGATGGGGCCTGATTCGACCACAGGCCCGGAGGAATCTCGGTCTGTGGGTGCTGTCGCGCGTCTTGACGTGGAGGTGCGGGAGCGGCGGGCGGCGGGGGTGGCGGTGCGGTTCGATCCGTTGCGGCTGGCGTTGGCGCGGCGGTTGCGGGGGTTGCGGCGTACTGAGTTGGCGGACCTGATTCGGGTCACGCCGGCGGCGGTCAGTCAGTTCGAGCGGGGGCAGACCCGGCCGACGTTGCCGTTGGTGGCGGCGATGTCGTTGGCGCTCGGGGTGCCGGCGGAGTTCTTCACGCTGGGGCGGTCGTTGCAGCCGGGGTCGGCGTCGAGTCCGCATTTCAGGAGTCTGCGGACGACGAGTCAGTTGCAGCGGGATCGGGCGCTGGCGTTCGCGGAGTTGGCGGCCGATGTGGTGACGGCGCTGGAGCAGCATGTCGAGTTGCCGCATCTGCTGTTGCCTGACCTGAGGGCGCCGGAGGCTCCTGATCTGGCGGATATCGCGCAGTTGGCGGCGGAGGCGCGGGTTCATTTCGAGTTGCGGCCGGGGCCGGTGCCACACGTCGTGCGGATGCTGGAGGCCGCCGGAGTTCTCGTACTACGGTTGCCGGAGATCTCGCAGACTGTCGATGCGTTCTCGGCGCACTTGCCGACCCGGCCGGTGGTGCTGCTCAATCCGGCCAAGGGTGATGCGGCGCGGGCGCGGTTCGACTCGGCGCACGAGCTGGCGCATCTGGTGATGCATTTCGATGCGGCACCGGGGTCGCGGATCGTGGAGAAGGAGGCGGATTCGTTTGCTGCCGAGTTCTTGATGCCGGCCGACGAGATTGTCGATGAACTCCCCCGGCGGCTGGACTGGGAGAAGTTGCACCACCTGAAGCAGCGGTGGGGGGTTTCGCTGAAGGCGCTGGTGTATCGGGCGCATCACCTTGGCGTGCTGACGCCGAATGCTTATCGGCGCGGGATGCAGCAGCTCAACGAGTGGGGGTATCCGGAGCCGGGGCCATTGAGTGCGATCGAGGTGCCGACGTTGATGCAGCTCACGTTCGAGTTGCTGGAGAAGTCGGGGTACGGGGTGGATCAGGTGGCCGACGAGTTGCATCTGCCGGTGCCGGTGATTGCTGAGATCTTGAAGGCTGGGAGTGATCCTCGGCCGCAGCTGCGCCTCGCCTAGCCGAGCTGCGGCCAGGGTCGGTGGGTTGGCACTACCGAGTCGACGAAGCCGGCCAGGCTCAGGGCGGCTAGGTCGTTGAAGCGGGGTGCCGCGATCTGGAGGCCGATGGGGAGACCATCCGTCGAGAAGCCGCAGTTGACGGTGGTGGCGGGGTGGGTGGACATGTTGTACGGGACCGTGAAGGCGATGTGTTCGAAGGGCTTCAGGGGGTCGTCGGTCGGGTAGGCGAGTTCGGCGGGGAACGCCGTGATCGGGGCGACCGGGGACAGGATGAAGTCGTAGGTGGCGAAGGCTGCGTCGACGGCCAACGCCATCGCGTGCATCTGCGAGTAGCCGTGGAAGACGTCGAAGGCGGTCAGCGTGTCCGCGGTCGAGACCCAGTGGCGGATCTCGGGCAGAACCTTGGCGCGGCGGTCTTCCGGCAATGCGTTGATGTCGTACGCCGAACGCACGCGCCAGAAGTGGTCGAGGCCGTCGAGCATCTCGCGGGTGATGATCGGCGGGATCAGTTCGACGACGGCACCTGCCTTCTCCAGGGCGGTCGCGGCGGCGGAGACTGCTGCGGTGATCTCGGGGTCTACCGGGAGGCCGAGGCCTGCGTCGAGGAGTAGTGCGATGCGGAGGCCCTGCGGGTCCAGGGACGGGTTGTAGGTGTCTACTACGCCGGGCAGGGAGGTGTAGTCGCGGCGGTCGGGTCCGGTCATGACGGTCAGCGCCAGCGCGGCGTCGGCCGCAGTACGGGCTAGTGGGCCGATTGCTCTGCCTGGGTAGGGATTACCGACCGCTACTCGGCCGTGGGTGGGCTTGATGCCTACTAGGCCGCACCAGCCGGCGGGGAGGCGGATGGAGCCGCCTATGTCGGTGCCTAGGTGGATAGGGCCGTAGCCTGCGGCTGCTGCTGCACCTGCTCCGGCACTGGAGCCGCCGGGGGTGCGGGAGAGGTCCCAGGGGTTGCGGGACAGGTGGTGGAAGGTGGAGACGCCGGAGGAGAGCATGCCGTACTCCGGCATGGTGGTCTTGCTGAAGATGACGGCGCCGGCTGCTCTCAGGCGGGCGGCTGCTGGGTCGTCCTGAGTGGCTGGGATGAGTTCGGTCGCTGCAGTGCCCTGCGGGACCGGAGTACCGCGGGTGGCGATGTTTTCCTTGATGGTCACCGGTACGCCGTCGAGGGCGCCCGCTGGCTCGCCACTCCGCCACCTGTACTCCGAATCGCGGGCCGCGGCGCGGGCGCCGGCCGGGTCAGGGGCGTAGAGGGCGCAGAGTTTCGGTTCGAGGGTCTCGACCCGGGCGAGGACGTCTTCGAGCACCTCGACCGGCGACAGCGAGCCTTCCTGGTAACGGGAAACGAGCTCGACGGCGGTCAGATCGGCGAGATGCTCAGTCATCGTGCTCAAGCTCCAGACGGGTCGGTCGAGGTCAGGCGCGGTCGGTTCAGTTCGGAGGATCGAAGCGGCCGTCGATCGCGGTCCAGCCGCCGTCGACGTGCAGGACGCTGCCGGTGACGAAGGTGGAGGCGTCGGAGGCGAGGTAGACGACCGCGCCGGCCAGTTCGTCGGGGGTGGCCCAGCGGCGGAGAGCGCTCTTTTGCGCGTAGGCGTCGTACCAGCTCGGGTCCGCTTTGATCTGCGCGGTGAGCGGGGTCTCGACCACGCCGGGGGCGATCGCATTGACCCGTACGCCGTTGGGGCCGAGCTCGGCGGCGGCTGTGCGCAGGAGCTGGACGAGACCCGCTTTGGTTGCCGCGTACACCGATTGGCCGGGCTCGACGGTGGTGGCGCGGATCGAGCTGAAGCCGACGATGCTGCCGCGGCCACGCGCTGCCATCGGTGCGCCGAACGCGCGGACGAGGTCGAACGAGGCTCGGAGGTTGAGGGCGACGACGCGGTCGAACTCGCCACCGGTGTAGTCGAGGAGGCGTTTGCGGACGTTGGTTGCGGCGGTGAAGATCAGGATGTCGACGTCGCCGAGGTCGCGCGCTGCTTGGAAGACTGCTTGTTCGTCGAGGACATCCAGCTCGTACGCCGTAAGCTCGGTGCCGAGTGCGGCTGTTTGTGATGCGGCAGGTAGGTCGCGGTCGGCGGCGGTGACGCGTGCGCCCTGGGCGGCCAGGGCTAGTGCCGCTTCGCGGCCGATGCCGCTGCCGGCGCCCACGACGACCGCGTGCTTGCCGTCCAGTCGGAACAAGTTGGCGTAGTCGGTCATCGGTTCACCTCAGGGGTTCGGGCGGATGATCGCCATTCGGGTGGTGGTGAGTTCTTCGATGGCGAAGCGGGGGCCTTCGCGGCCGGTGCCGGAGTCCTTGACGCCGCCGTACGGCATCACGTCGGAGCGGAAGCCTGGTACTTCGTTGATCACCACTCCCCCGACGTCTAGTTGGTCGATGGCGGCGAAGGTGGTTGCGAGGGAGCTGGTGAAGACGCTGGCGTGGAGGCCGTAGCGGGAGGCGTTCACTGTGTCGAAGGCGGCGGCGAGGGTGGGGACTGAGCGGATGGCGATGACTGGGCCGAAGATTTCTTCGTCCCAGATCGGTTGGTTGGGTGGGAGGTCTAGGAGGACTGTTGGCTTGATTACTGCACTGCTTTTGGCTGGGGTTGGTTCGGATGCGGCCGGGGAGGTTGCGGGGGCTGAGGTCGCGTCGGCCGGAAGAGATGGGAGAGGGGCCGTCGGTTGGGTGATGTGGCTGGGGTGGGTGAGGGTGGCGCCGGCGGTGATCGCGTTGTCGATCCAGGTGCGGACTCGGGTGGTGGAGTGGTTGTCGATGAGCGCTGATACGCGGGTCGACGGGTCGCGGGGGTCGCCGACGATGAGTTGGTCGAGGCGGGGGGTGAGTTCGGCGAGGAAGGCTTCGCGGACTGATTCGAGGACTATGACTCGTTGGACGCTGATGCAGGCTTGGCCGGAGGCGTAGTAGCCGCCTCGTACTACGGCGTCGGCGGCTGCGGGGAGGTTGGCGTCTTCGGCTACTACCAGGGCCGAGTTGGAGCCGAGTTCGAGGAGGACTTTGGTGGGGGCTGCGTCGCGGGCGATTTGGTGGCCTACGGCAGCTGAGCCGGTGAAGGAGACTGCGCCGATTCGGCGGTCTGTGGTGAGGGTGGAGCCTACGTCGGCTCCGCCGGTGACCAGTTGGACGGCGGATGCGGGGGCGCCGGCAGAGACTAGGGACTCGCGGATCAGGTGGGCGAGCCAGAGGGTTGCGAGTGGGGTTTGCGGGGCGGGCTTGATGATGACTGGGCAGCCTGCGGCGAGGGCGGGGGCGATCTTGTGGGCGGCTAGCAGGAGCGGGTAGTTGAAGCCGGTGATGCCGACGACTACGCCGATCGGTTTGCGGACCCAGAAGCCTTGCAGGCCGTCGCCGCTGGGGAGCAGGTCGAGGGGGACGGTTTCGCCGTGCAGGCGGGCTACCTCCTCGGCGGAGGTTTCCAGGGTGAGGAGGGTGCGCTCGACCTCGACTCGACAGTCGACCAGCGGTTTGCCGGTTTCGAGGACCAGCAGGTCGACGAAGGCGTCGCGGTGTTCGGTGAGGGCAGAGAGCGCTCCCTGTAGGGCTTTGCGCCGGACGTGGGAGGGCAGGCGGCCGACCTGGGTGCGGACAGAGAGCGCGTTCTCAAGTGCCCGACCCGCTAGCTCGACGGTGCCGATGGGCGCCTCGGCCACCACAGTTCCGTCGTACGGGAAGTGGACCGGGGCGGTGGAAGGTGTTGGGACCCAGTCGGAGCCGATCGGCAGGCCTTCGGGGAAGTTCATTCGGTGGCTCCTCTCAGGAGGTCGGTGGTGGTGGCGCCGGCCAGGGCTCTTGGCAGAGTGGGGATGGCGGAGACCAGGCGGCGGGTGTACGGATGGGTGGGGGTCACGTAGACCTGGCCGATCGGGCCGGTCTCGACGATCTCGCCGGCGTGCATGACAGCGACGCGGTCGCAGACGTGCCTGACCACGGAGAGGTCGTGGGAGACGAAGACCAGGGTGAGGTTGAGTTCGTCGACCAGGTCGGAGATGAGGTTGAGGACCTGGGCGCGGACCGAGACGTCGAGAGCGCTCACTGGTTCGTCGGCGATCAGGATCCGCGGGCGCGGGGCGAGGGCGCGGGCGATGGAGATGCGCTGGCGCTGGCCGCCGGAGAACTGGTGTGGGTAGCGGTCGCCGGCGTCCGCTGACAGGCCGACCGCTTCGAGCAGTTCGCGAACGCGCTCTCCGGAGGCTGGATGGCCTTGTACTACGAGCGGTTCGGCGATGATGTCGCGGACCCGCATCCGGGGGTCGAGGGAGCTCATCGGGTCCTGGAAGACGAGCTGGAGGTTCTCCCGGAGGAACTTGAGGCGGCGCTCCGGGAGGCGGGTGATGTTGGTGCCTTCGACAACTACCTCGCCGGAGGTGGGGCGGTCGAGGGCGGCGATGATGCGCAGCAGGGTCGACTTGCCGCAGCCGGACTCGCCGACGATGCCGAAGCGTTCGCCTGGCTGTACTTCGAGGCTGACGCCGCGGAGGGCGTGGACGGTCGGGGCGGCTTTGAAGAGAGAGGTGCGGGGGCGGGAGTAGGCGCGGTGGACGTCGAGCACCTGGATTGCTGGGCCTGGGCTGGGGGTGGTGGGAGGCCGGTTGCCGGAGGTTGAGCGAGTTGGGTGGCCGCCAGGGCTGGGGGTGGTGGGAGGCTGGTTGCCGGAGGTTGAGCGAGTTGGGTGGCCGCCAGGGCGGTGGGGTTGGGGGTGCCCGGGGCCGGAGATACCCCCGGAGGCGGGAACGGCGCCAGGCACGGAGATACCCCCGGAGGCAGGCATGGCGCCGGGCGCGGGGATGCTCACGGGTGCCGGAATCCCGTCGGAAGCGGGGATGTCCTGGGGGCTGGGTGTTTGCTCAGACACGGGTTGGCTCCAAGGTCGGAGCGGGGTGGTGGCAAGCGAAGCCGCGGTCCACAACGCCCTCCCAGACAGGGGTTTCCGCGCAGACTTCGGTGGCGAAGGTGCAGCGGGTGCGGAAGACGCAGCCGGAGGGGAACTGTCCGGCGGCGGGGACGTTGCCGGGGATGGTGGGGAGGCGGGCGTCGGCGGACTCCAGGTCGGAGGCTGCCAGCAAACCTTGGGTGTAGCGGTGCCGGGGGGTGGTGAAGACCTCCGCGACCGGGCCTGACTCGACCACGCGGCCGCCGTACATGACCAGGACGCGTTGGCAGACGGTGGCGACCACCGCGAGATCGTGGGTGATGAAGAGCAAGGCGGATTCGCGGGCGGCGACGCCTTGCATGATCAGGTCGAGGATCATCGCTTGGACGGTCACGTCCAGCGCGGTGGTGGGTTCGTCGCAGATCAGCAGCGCGGGGTCGTTGGCCAGGGCAAGGGCTACGACCACTCGTTGCCGTTGGCCACCGGAGAGCTGGTGTGGGTAGGCCCGCGCGGTGTCGGGGAGGCCGACGCGGTCCAGAAGCTCGACGGCGGCAAGGCGGGCGGCGCGGCGGCCGGCGACGGTGCGATGGATGAGCATTGCCTCGGCGACCTGGTCGCCGACGCGCATGGTCGGGTTGAGGGCGGTCATCGGTTCCTGGAAGACCATCGCGAGCTGCCGTCCGCGAACCCGGGACATCTGCTTTTCGTCAGCGCCGATCAGGTCATGCGAAACCCCGGCCAACCGCACGGAGCCGGACGCGTAAACGTCCTCGGGCAGTAGGCCGATCACGCTCAAGGCGGTCAGCGACTTGCCGGAGCCGGACTCCCCGATCAGCCCGACCCGCTCCCCCGGGCCAACGGTCAGATTCACATCCTCGACCAGCGTCTTGTCCCGCACGGTGACGGTCAGACCTTGCACAGTCAGTACGTCGTTCATCGCCGGTCCTCCAGCTTCGGATCGAACCGGTCCCGCAACCCGTCACCCAGCAGATTGAACCCCAGTACCGCGATCGCGATCGCCACCCCCGGGAACACCGCCAGCCGCGGCGCGCTGAACAGGAACTCCTGACTCTCCTGCAGCATCCGACCCCACGAAGGCGTCGGCGGCGGCGTCCCGTAACCGAGGAACGACAACGCCGCCTCAGCCAGTACCGCGATCGCGAACGACACCGAGGCCTGCACAGTGATCAAACTCGTCACATTCGGCAACACATGTTGCACCGCGATCGGCAACGGCCGCCGTCCGGCCGCACGAGCCGCCAGCACGTATTCCGTGCGCATCACCTGCAACGCCCCACTGCGAATCACCCGGGCGAACGACGGCACCGTCGCGATGCCGATGGCAACCATCGCGGTCAGCGTGCTGGCCCCGAAGACCGCCCCGAACATGATTGCCAGCAGCAACGCCGGAAACGCCAGCAACAGGTCGTTGCACCGCATGATGAGCTCACTCGCCCACCGCCGGCTCATCGCCGCGAGGATCCCGACCGGCACCCCGATCACCGCCGCCACCCCGACGGCCACCAGTCCGACGAACAACGTGGTCCGCGACCCGACCATCAACTGGCTCAGGATGTCCCGACCGAACTTGTCGGTACCGAACCAGTGCGACCACGACGGCGTCGCCAGCCGGACCGCCGGGTCGACCAGCGTGGCGTCGTACGGGGTCCAGAAGAACGACAGTATCGCGGTCAGCACGATCAACCCGACGATCGCAGTACCGACGACGAGACTCGGGTTCCAGCGTCTCATCGGGTCACCCGCAACCGGGGATCGAGCGCGACGTACAGCAGATCGACCAGGAAGTTGACCACCAGTACTGCGACAACCAGCACCATCACCACGTCCTGCACCAGCAGCAGATCGCGATTGGAGACTCCGTCGAGCAACAAACTCCCGAGCCCCGGGATCACGAAGACCCGCTCGACCACCACCGCGCCGATCAGCAACGTCGCCAGCTGCAACCCGAGCACAGTCACCACCGGCACCGCAGCATTGCGCACCCCGTGCCGCCACAACGCCGGAAACGGCCGCAACCCCTTGGCCCGCGCGGTCCGCAGATAGTCCTCACGCAGCACCTCGAGCACAGCGCTCCGCACGTACCGCGTGAGCACCGCACCCTGAACCAGCCCGAGAGACAGCGCCGGCAAGATCAGCTGGCGAAGAAACATCCCCGGATCCGAAGCCGGCGGCGTCCACCCGTTGGCCGGCAACCACCCGAGCTTCACCGCGAACAGCATGATCAGCAAGATCCCCGCGAGAAACGCCGGGATCGCGACGCCCAACTGAGAGAGAGCAGAGAGAGCGAGACCGGAGAGCCGGCGGTGCCGCGCTGCCATCACCGTTCCCGCCGGAGCGGCCAGCACCAGCGCGATCACCATCGCGACTACGACCAGCCAGAGCGTCACCTGGAACCGGTCGGCCACCTGCGGGCCGATGGCAACTTTCGACACGTACGACGTGCCGAAGTCGCCGTGCAGCAGCCCACCGAGCCAGTCCACGTACTGCGTGGTCAACGGCCGGTCGAGCCCGAACTGCTGACGCAGCGCGGCAACCGCCTCGTCCGACGCGTTCACCCCCAGCGCGACCCTCGCCGGGTCGCCCGGCAGTACCGCCATGAACCCGAAGACGAGCACCGAGGCGACCGCCAGGCTGACCAGCAGCACGGCGGTGCGCTCAACCAGGCGAAGAACCATCAGGAACGCGCGAGCCGGGACAGGTCGAAGGACTCGGTGATCGCGTTGGTCGGCAGACCGGTCAGGTTCTTCTCGGCGACCATCAGGTTCGGCAGCAGGAACAGCCAGTCGGCCGCGGCCTGTTCCGACAGCCGGCGAGCGGCCTTCTTCATGTTGTCGACCTGCGCCGCCTCGTCGCCGGAGTCCGCCGCGGCCAGCAGCCCGGCCAGCGTCGGGTCGTCGTACCGGGTGTAGTACTTCGCGTTGAAGACCGCGCCCAGGTCACGCGGCTCGACGTGGGCGATGATCGACATGTCGTAGTCGGCGTTCTTGAAGACCGTGGTCAGCCACGCCGCCGGGAACTCGAGCTGGTCGATGGTCACCTTCAGCCCAGCCTGCTCCAGCTGGCTCTTCACCACCTGGCCACACGACGTTGCATAGGGCAACGTGGGCAGCCGGAGCCGGAGCGTCGTACCGGCGACGGACTTCAGCGCGGCCGTTGCCTTGGCCTTGTCGTACGGCGCGATCCCGGTCAGGTCCTCGTACCAGGGGTCGGTCGGCGGGACCATGCTGCCGATCAGCTTGCCGCGCCCCGCGAAGCAGGTGTCGAGCAAAGCCTTGTGGTCGATCGCCTGCCGAATCGCCTGCCGGACCGCGAGGTCCTTGAAGACCGGACGCGAGTTGTTGAACGAGAGCACCACCTCGCCGTTCGTCGTCCCCTCGATCACCTGGTACTTGCTGTTGCTGGTGAACTGGGTCAGCGCCTCGGGCGCCTGGACGGTGCTGATCACGTTGATGGTGCCGGTCAGCAACGCGTTGTTGAGCGCGGTCGGGTCCTTGAAGTACTTCAGCGTGACCTGGTTGAAGAACGGCTTCGTGCCCCAGTAGGCGTCGTTGCGCTGGAGCACGATCGAGTCGCCGCGCTTCCAGCTGCCGAACTTGTACGGTCCGGTGCCGATCGGCTCGGTGGCCAGCTTGTCGACGCCGGTCTGGGAGAACATCGCGCCGACCCGGGTGGTCATCCGGAACAGCCAGCCGTTGCTCGGCTTGGTCAGCGTGACCTGCAGCTGGGTCGGCGAGACGGCCTTGGCCTCGGCGACGACCTCCATCACCGACTTCAGCGAGGTGGTCCAGGCCGTCTTGACCCGGTTGATGCTGAACACCGCGTCGGCCGCGGTGAACCCCGCGCCGTTGGTGAACTTCGCGTTGTCGACCAGCTCGAAGGTGTAGGTCTTGCGGTCCGGCGAGACCGTCCACGACTTGGCCAGGTCCGGCACGATCTTGCCGGCCTCGTCCTGCTTGACCAGGCCGTTGTAGACGTTGCCGAGCAGCGCCTGCGGGATCGCCGCGCCGTCGGTGGTGGTGAAGTCGAGGCTGGCCGGTTCGGCGACCACTCCGACGACGAGCGACTGGTCGCCGCCGGGCGACGAGCCCGACGACGTACCGGAGCCCGCCGAACAGGCAGTCACAGCCAGCAAGGCGGCGGCGCTGACCAGCGCGATCGCCCGGGGGGAATACGACTTCACGCGAACTCCTCTGACCAACATGTGCGCATTTTGCCTGCCTACCGGCGGTCAAGCTGCGGCGGATCGCCGGTGACGACCGTATCAGCGCACTGTCGGGCAGATCGAGGACGCGTTGGCGGGCGAGACGCGCTGGTCGGGAGGACGCGTAGCGGCTAGTCGGAGTGTTCGAGCACCCGGATCCGCGGGACCTTCAGCTCCCGGCCGGCGTTCTCCGTCCAGTTGGAGCAGAGGAAACGAGCCGCTGTCTCCGGCCACGCGACCACCACGACCTCCTGGCTCTTGGTGCTGCTGACCAGCGTTCTCAAAGCCAGCAGGATCTCACCGTGGGTGATGGAGACGTTGACCCGGCAGTCGTTGAGGCCGCGGAGTCGTCGCGAACTGTGTTCGATCACCGAGGCCAGGTCGTACTGCGGATCCGCCAGCGCCGTGGCGGTCGTCGTACGGCCCGGACCGGCTCCCCGGGACAAGCCGGCGACGTCGGCGAAGCTGGTGCCCAGCAACGCCATCGGACCGCCGATCCCCTCGGTGGGGTGACTGGAGACCAGCAGGTGATAGTCCACCGGCTCCTCGTACCGTGCATGCAGGGCGGCGACCCTTCGCGCGTCGCCCTCGCTCATCTCCCGCTCGATGAGCACCACCACGTCGTATGTCATGCGTGGCTCCCTTCGCCTCTTCCTTTGTACTCCCGGGTGCCACCGATCGGGGTGATGATCACCGCATCGACGCCGGAAAAGTCATCGAACTCTCACACGAAGACCGCGGCGACGTCAGGCAGTGCCGTCAGCACGTAGCCGAGTTGCCGTTCGAGGGTGAGGCCCTCGCAGTTCTGCACCTTGGAGACGAACCGCTCACCGTTGAGCGAGCAACGGTAGATCGGCGCGCTGGTCAGTCCGGCCGGCGCCGTCGGCCAGATGTTCCCGATCGCGCCCACCGCGGTCTTGCCCTCGCAGTCGGCCTGGTCGGACAGGAAGTTGTCGACCCCGTCGCGGCAGGACATCAACGGCTGCGCCCCGGCGCCGGGAGCCTTGGCCAGCCATCCCTGCTGGCCTTCGGACCGGTAGCCGGGATTGACCTCGGACGTCGTGCTGTGGTGATCAGCGGCCACCGGGTTGTTGTACCGGGCCAGCCGGGCGTAGGCGAGCGTGTAGCCGAGCAACTCGCTCTGGGTGCCGAGGCCCTCGCAGTCGGCCTGCTGAGACTCCAGCGTGGTCGAGCCCGAGGTGCAGCGATACAGCGGCAAGGTCGAGAGGTTGGTCGGCTTCACCGTGTACACCCGGCCGAAGTCGAGCACCTTCGTGTTGGTCCCGGCCGCCACCGGCGCTCCGAGCGACCGCTCGAAGTGGTAGCCGGCCCGGACCGGTTCGTCCGTACTGCCCGTGTAGCGAGCGCCGGCCGCGTTGACGAACCGGCCGATCTGCCCAGCCGCCGGTTGCCCGTACGCCGCCCGCAGCGCGATCTCGGCGTCAGGCACCATCCCCTGCTCGGTCTGCACCTCGTCGATCAGCCCAGTGAAGTAATCAGCCGGTACGCCGTTGACCTTCGCCCGCCCGATCGTCAGACCACCCCAGCTGTCCACCACTGTCACGTCGTTCTTCGTCCCCGCCAACGCACCGTTCACGTACAGCCGCAACTGGTGCGCCGCATAGTCGTGCACCGCGACCAGATGCGTCCACTCGTTCAGCACGGCCGGCTTCCCCGACACCGCGTACGCCGAAGCTGCGCCTTCCGCGTCCCGGTCCGGCGTACCGAACACCCAGCGGTCGAGCCCCGGCCGGTACTGCAGGACGAAGCCACTCATCTTGTCGCCGTCCTGGCCGACCACGGTGGCCACCTTGTCGCCGCGGGTCAGCTTCGCCCAGGCCGAGATGCTGTAGCTGTCGCGCGGCGCCCCGACCCAGTACTGGCCGGTGGCGGCGCTCTGCCCATCGAGCTGCAGCGCCTTCCCACCGATCGGGCTGTCCGGGTAGCCGAGCGTCCCGGCAGTCGTCATCGGGTTGGTCCGATGCGACCAGTCCCGCGGGGTGCCGTCGTCGAACCGCCAGGACCCGATCGACACCGCCGCCGCGTCGTCGTGCAGCTTGCCCATCTCACCGTCGGACAGCGCCCGGGTGAACAACCGGACCTCGTCGATCCCGCGCGCGAAGTAGTCGACCGGACCGCCGTTCCACTTGCCCCTGCCGATCGTCGTGCTGCCGGTCGAGGCTTGCGGTGTCACCCCGACCTGCGCCGCTGCCAGCACGCCGTTGACGTACAGCTTGAGCTGCTTGAGCCCGGAGTCGTAGGAGACGGCGACCTGGGTCCAGAGTCCGGTGACGACCTCTTGCGGGGAGGTCAGCAGGACCCTGTCGGCCGGATTGTCCTGGTCGGCCGACGGCACGATCACCGCCCATCGGTTGGCCTGGCTGTTGTACTGCAGCAGGAAGGCGCTGTTGCGGTTGCCGTCCTGCGCGACGATCGTCCGGTTCCCCTGCCCGGTCTGGGTCAGGTAGACCCAGGCAGAGGCGGAGAAGCTGCCCGCCGTGTTCAGCACCGGCGTACCGGTGTCGGCGTACCCGGTGATCCCGTCGAACCAGGCGCCCGCGCCACTACGGCCGCCCGTCCAGGTCGCGGTGCCGCGCATGGTCGCCGTCCTGCCCTTGCCCGAGGCATCGGCCAGCGCCGTACCGGTGCCTTCCTCGAACTTCCAGTACGCCGCTGGGTCCGTCGGCATGGTCGGCGTTCCACCGCCGGTCACCGGGTACGACGCGAACAGCGTCTCGATCCGCGATTTGTCCAACGCACCGGTGTAGACGCGGACGTCGTCGAGCTGCCCCGGCCAGTACTCCGCGGCTGCGCCGTCGACCCGGCCGCGGCCGAGCTGCAGTCCTCCGGTCGCCTTCCACGGCGTGTTCAAGGTGCCGTCGCTCTGCCGCGTCGCGTTGACATAGAGCCAGATCTGTTGCGCCTTGGCGTCGTACACACCGACCAGCTGGACCCAACTGCCGAGATCCGATTCCTCCGCGGAGACCGACGCCTTCGTCACCGTGCCGTCGGCCTCCGGCATCTCGAAGGTCCAGGCGCCGAACGGGTGGTTGTCGATGTCGCGGACCAGGCCGAGCCGGAACTTGCTGGTGGCGCCGCCGTCCAGGCTGACCGCGGTGAACCGGCACTGGAACTCCTCGCCGGGATCGCAGATCCGGCGCAGCTTGACCCAGGACGAGACGGTGAAGCTCTTCGCCGTGTCGACGTCCACGCCGGTGGTGGTGACCGTGTCGTCCACGCCGTCGAGGTCGAGCGCGTTGCCGAGCTTGCCGACCACGTGCGTCGCGCCGGTCAGCGCACCGCCGCGGGCGCCGACCGAGTCGGCCGCGGTGGCGCCGCTCGGCTCGTCCAGGCGCCAGTTGTGCGCCAGGGTCAGGTCACGGCCGGCCATCGCCCGGATCTCGTCGGCGAACAACACCCGGCTGTAGACGTTGACGTCGTCGATCGCCCCGGGGAAGAAGTCGACCATGCTCCCGTCGACCCAGGTGGCGCGACCGATCCGGAGCGGACCCGCCGCGTAGTCCCAGGTGTGCTTGTACGCCTGGGATCCGGTGAGTACGCCGTTGACGTAGATCGCCAGCTGTCCCGCGGAGGCGTCGTAGACGGCGGCCAGATGGGTCCAGGCCCCCAGTTGCGCCTCCGGGCCGGTCGCCCTGCTCTCGAGGCAGACCCAGTTGGCGTCGCAGCTGCGCATCGCCATCACCCACTTCTTGTCCCGGGCCAGGTGCAGGTTGAACGCGCTGATCCGTCCGGCGTCCTGGGAGACCACCGCGGCGCTGTGGGCATCGGAGTCGAGCCGCACCCACGCCGTTGCCGAGAAGCTCTGCCGCAGATCGAGGGCCGCCGGCGCCGACAGGTGTGTGCTGGTGCCGTTGAGCTTCAACGCCAGGTCGCCCGGTGCCGGGTTGGCCGACTGACCGCCGGTCCAGAGCACCCCGTCGCTGAGCGTGCCGTTGAGCCCCCGGCCGGAGCTGTCGTTCGCGGTGCCGTCCAGCTTCCAGCTACCGGCCGTGACGTTGCTGCGGGCAACGATGCCCTGGAGCTCCGCCTCGGACAGCTCCCGGTTGTAGGCGCGCAGGTCGTCGATCGAGCCCTTCCACGGACCGTTCAGTGTGCCGCCCCACCTGCCGCGACCGATCGTCAGCGGCCCGGCCGCGTTGAAGCCGGCGTTCTGGGCGATGGTGCCGGCGAGCTTGCCGTCGACGTACAGCTTGATCTGGTGGGCCGGTGCGTCGTAGACGGCGGCCAGGTGGGTCCACACGTCGAGCTTGGCCTCGACGGTCGACAGGATCTGGGCATCGGCGGCCCGTGGCGTACCGGTGTCGGCGGACGGTACGAGGTACTCCCACCTGCCCTTGCCGCCGACGGTCCGATAGTTGACGAAGAACGCGCTGTTCGTGGTGCTGTCGGCCGATACCGCCGTGACGGCCTGCCCCTCCGGCGGCGCCTGGGTGGCCTTCACCCAACTGCCGATCGTGTAGCTCTGGTCTGTCCGCAGTACCGGTCCGCTGGTGGCCGCGTAGCTGCTGACGCTCCCACTGAGCTGGAGTGCGCCGCCGAGTGCGCCACCGCCGGCCGGGCCGGACAGCGCCGCGTTGCCGTACAGCACCAGGTCGGAGCCGCCGTCGACGTCGTTGCGCGCCGTCGTCCCGGGCTGGTCGTCGAGCTTCCACTGGCCGGTCCGGACGTTGTCGCGCCCGACAGCGGCCCGTACGTCGGCGTCGGTCAGCGCACGGTCGAAGACCTGTACCTCGTCGATCGACCCCTTGAACCAGTCACCGAAGTTGCCGTTCCACTTGTCCCGGCCGACGCTCAGCGGACCGGCTGCCGCCCAGTGCGTGAAGGCGGCCGGCAGCGCCGTCTCGCCGACCTTCGCGCCGTTCAGGTAGAGCCGCAGCTTGTTGCTCTGCTGGTCGTGGACGCCGGTCACATGGCTCCACGCGCCGATCGGAATGGCCGGACCCTGGACCCACTGCGAGTTCGGCTCGTCCTGGTCGCTGTTGGTCAGCTGGAAGGTCAGTTTGCGGCTGTCGCCGCGATAGTTCAGGTAGAACGCCCCGACCCGATCTCCTTCCTGGGTGGCGATCGCGGCCACCTGGCTGTCAGGCAGCGCTTCCGGCTTGACCCACGCGGAGACCGAGAAGCTCGTGTCGGTCCGGACCGCGCCGGGTGCCGAGAATGAGTCGTCGAGACCGTCCAGCCGCAGCGCGCTGCCGATCGCGCCGGTCCCGTACGTCGGCCCGCCGGCCAGCGCGCCGTCCCGGTCGCCGAGGAACGCCTCGTCGGTGGTGTTGCCGTCCAGCGGGTACTGCGAAAGGGCGCCGTTCCCGGCCCGCACGTAGATGTGATGAGTCTGGATCGGGCTCTTGTTCCCGGCCCGGTCCACGCTCTGGACGAAGATGTCCTGCGGTCCGTCGGTCTCCGGCGCGAAGGTCACGGTGGCCGGGCCACCCAGGGCTCCGGTCGCGTCGGCCCACTTGGTCGGCGGATTGCTGGTGCCCCACAGGTAGTGGTCGACATCCGCGGTACCGGCGTCCGGCGGGCTCAGCGTGGTTCGCTCGAAGGTGAGCGTGTCCGGCACGCCGACGCCGCCGTGCCAGCGGTTGTCCTGGCGATAGAGCACGGCGCTCACCTTGGGCGCCGACGAGGGAGCTGTCCTGTCGACGACGAACGGACCCGGTCCCTTCACCCAGGGACCGGAGGCGAGGCGGTTCCCGTTGTTCTCGTCGGTGTCCCAGCCCCGGACGTACCACTCCATCGTCTTGCCCTCGGTCAGCGCGACCGTGGTGTCGTGCGTCGCGCCGTTGCCCTGCAGGCCGCCGTAGCGGTTCTCCACGGCGCCGTTGGTGTAGATGTCCCACTGCGGCAGCACGCTGTTGCCGTCCGGATCGGACAGGCCGGCGAGCAACCGGATCGAGGTGCCGGAGAAGTACTGGGTGCCGTTGCACCACTTGCAGGCCGCCGCCAGCGGCGGGTCGGTGCGGACGTTGCCGGGGGTGTTCGGGGCGCCGTTGAACCTGACCCGCAGCTTGGTCGCGGCCGGGTCGTACTTGCGCCAGAACGACGAGTCGCCTTCGTTGCCGGCCTGGAGGTAGTACGTCGACGTGCCACCGGCGTTGATCTGATTGGTCGGCAGCCCGAAGGAGAAGGGCTTCCAGCCCCCGCAGTTGCCGTTGGTGTTCGCGCGAGGTGCGTTGGCACCGGCGATCTCGCCACCCGTCGGCATGTTGGACCACTTGGTGTTGCCGTCGACCCGGGCGCTGACGTGCAGCGTGTGCCAACTGTCGGTGCAGTTACCGCTGTGCACGACGGCCGTGTCGAGCCAGGCACCCATGATCGCCTTGCCCTGCAGAATCCCGCCGGCGCCGGTGTCGAACTGGAAGTACGAACGGGCAGTCCCCACGATCCCGCAGTTGCTCCAGTCGCACTTGCCGACCTGGGCGACGTCACTGCCGCCGGGGCTGGTGTTCGGGTACGCCCGGTCCGGATTGCCGGAGACGACCGAGGTCCAGAAGTTCTTGTCCCAGGTGTTCCAGTTCGGGTCGACCGTGATCGGGAACCTCGCCTTCGGGTCACGCATCAGCTTCTGGTCCGGGACCAGAGTCAGCTTCTTCGCCGTGACCTCGACGGCCGCCACGGAGGTCAGCGCGCCGGAGTCCCACATCGCCGACGGCGGCGCGGTGAACGCGACCTGGCCCTTGCTGTCCTTCGCCTCCAGCGCGCCGGTCCTGGTGGCCGCGATCGTCATGCCGGTGGTCTGCATCCCGAGCTCGACCCGGGTGAGGGCCACGGCCGCGGCAGCGTTCTTGACCACGAGGTGCTGGGTGTAGCCGGCGGCTGTCGCGGTCATCACCAGGTCGACGCCCGGGCGGACCTCCGGGTACGTCGCGGTGGGACCCACCAGCTTCGGTTCGGGCAGCTCACCCGGCCAGCTGAGCGCGAGCCGCTTGCCGTCCTTGCCGAAGGCCACCAACGGCGTGGTCTTGCCGCCACCGGAGAAGCTCAGCTCCACCGAGGCCGCCGCAGGGCCGACCGAACCGTCGGTACGGCGTACCAGGTCGGTCTCGACGCCGACCCACGAGCTGCCCTGCTTGACCCGGACGGGGGTCGGCGACAGCTCCAGGTTCATGGTGCCGTCCGGGGCTGCGAAGACGGTCTGCTTCTCGGTCCGCAGGTTGGTGACCTCGACCTTGGAGCCCTGCCGGCGAGCCGCGGACTGAGCGGCCTGGGCGTCAGGAGCCCCGGCGACCGCGCGCAGCGGCGGCAAGGTCACCGCATCGGCCGGTTCGACGATCGATGCCATCGGCAACACCGCCGCCAGCATCGCCAGCGAGATCAGTCCCGCGATCCGCTTCGCGGCACGGTTCCGCACAGACATACCTATCGGCCCCACGGCCCACCCCTCACGTTGTGGCAGCCGTCACCCCGACGCCTCGCCGGGGAGACCCTAGGTCGGCGGCGAGCGGCGCGCACCACATTCCACTGAGGCTGAAAAGAGCACGAGAGGGGGTCAGCGGGTGGCGATCTTCGCGCGGGCGTCCGGGGCGAGAGTGGAGAGCAGATGAGGTGCGTCGACGAGGTCGAGATTGCCCGGGTCGAGCAGCTGCGGGTGCAGCGCATAGACCTCGGCGCCCGACTTGGGGTCGATGTCGCCGT
Source organism: Kribbella sp. NPDC056861 (assembly GCF_040687575.1). Taxonomy (NCBI): domain Bacteria; kingdom Bacillati; phylum Actinomycetota; class Actinomycetes; order Propionibacteriales; family Kribbellaceae; genus Kribbella; species Kribbella sp. NPDC056861. The sequence continues at coordinate 817,405 of NZ_JBFBNQ010000005.1, forward strand.
TGACGACCGCGACGAAGTCCGCGCGGTTGGCTGCGTCGAGATCCCAGTAACGGTCCGGCTCGAGGCGAGCGGTCAGCCGGCGGGCGAAGTCGGCCACCTCTTCGGTGTCGCCGCGCAGGTAGCCGACGATCGAGCCGTCGGCGCAGCGAACCACCACCTCGTTGGTGCGCGCGGCGGCGTGCCAGCACGCCAGCTCCCACAGGCTGACCCGGTCACCGGCGCCGTGGGTCTCCTCGATCGCTGCGGCCATCAGCGCGATCTGCCCGCCGTACCGCGCGACGTTGTGCCCGTAGCCGGCGGCGCTCAGGTTCACGTCGTACCAGCGGAGCTGCTTGGTGCGCAGGTCGATGCCGAACGGCAGCAGGATCTTCGCCGGTCCGGCCAGGTCGAACCGCTCCTCCACCGCCGCCGGGTCGAAGAGCTGGGACGGGGTGCGCATCACGCCGGCGAAGCCGCGCTCCAGCTTGTCGAAGGCAACGTTGTTGTAGCTGAACACCACCGGCAGCACGTACCGCCCGCCGACCCGCTGCATCGCGATCAGGTCCAGGTCGACGAACTCGGTCGACCCGTCCGGTCCGGGCGCAGACGTCAGATCGCCCGAGTGCACCAGCGCGTCCTGATCGAACCTGTACCGGGTGTAGTCGCACAGCCCGACGAAAGCCCAGTCCTCGTCGAAGACCGCCACCGACAGGTCGAGATCCACCCGGCGCCCGGCCGGCTCGACCCAGTGCAGGAAGAGCCGCAGCAGCTCGTCCTCCGGGATCGGCTGCGCGCTCCCCCGGGTCATCCGCAGCAGCGTCGAGGAGGCGCCCCGCTCCGACCCCGGTGCCGCCAGCCGGGACAGCTCCTCGTCGAGGAACGCCCGCCGGATCCGCGGCAATGCCGTTGCCCGCCGCAACAACTCGGTGACCAGTACTCCGCCCAGCGCCGCGGCCGGCCCGGCCGGCAGCGGGTCGCGCTCGTCCACGGTGGTCCAGATCCGGGTGGTGCCACCGCGCGGGAAGAACAACCGCAAATCGCCGGGCGGAGTACGGAGCTGACCGAGCGCTGCGGTCAGGACGACCGGCGAGACATCGGACACCGCGGTCATCACCGCGTCGACCAGCCTGGGCTGCGCTTCGGGCGGGAGCGCCCGGGCCAACTGGACCAGCCGGCGCAGCATCTCCCCCGGCCGGCCGCGCAGCAGGTCGAGCGCGAGATCCGGCCGGTCGTAGCTGAACGCGCCCTCAATGCGGCTCGCGAAGGTGCTCATCGTGAGCCGGTTGTCCTCCAACCGGATCAGTGGATGCGCCGCCGCCTCGCTCAGCACGGCCAGGCCGGTCGGCGTCGACCCGTCCAGCTTGGTCCGGCGGACCACGGCGAAGGCCAGCGCGGCGACCGGATAGCGGGCCGCGAACTCGAACGGGTGCAGGTTTTCCGCGATCCGCTTCCACGCGCGGCCGTGCCGCAGCATGTCCTCGACGAGCGCCTCGACCGGCAGCCGGTCGAGGCGGGCCAGCACCTGCCGCCGAGTGGCCCGCGACAGCGAGCGTCGGCGGATCGGCCGGGTGCGGAGGCCAGGGTCGGCGCCCATCAGCACGTAGAGCAGGCGGAGTACGTCGGTCGCGGTCTCGACCAGATCGTCAAGCAGGGCAGGGAATCGCGGCAGCAGCTCGGCCAGAACGACCGCACGGGTCTCGCGCACGGGGATGATGTCGGGCAGCCAGCTCGGGTCCGCCTCGGCCAGCAGCACCGCGAGATCCGCGCGGTCTGCCTCCGACAAAGGCGCGCGGCGCGCCAACAGCCCTGACGCCGTACTACGTGCTGCGTCCGGCGGCGCAAGAGACAGCAGCCGCAACCGCCTGGTGCGAACCGGTGTCGGCACCTCGTCGAACGAAGGCTGCAGGAACGGATCGTCGGGATCGATGCGCCGCAGGCACAGCGGGCAAGCGCTGAAGTCGGAGCCGTCCCAGCAGGAGCGGCAGACCAGGTGCGCGCAGGGCGAGACCGGATGGACCGTCTTCGCCTCGCCACACAGCACGCAGGGCTGATTCGGCTCTTGGAGCAACTGCGCGAAGACTCGGTCGATGTAGAACGTCTCGGTGTTGCCGGGCACACTCTCGGGGAAGCCGCGGAAGAGTGGCACGTGGGATGCGTTCGCGCCTGGCTCCAGGTCGAGCAGGTCGAGCACTGTGCGGCCGAAGCCGGCCAGCGCCAACGGGCTGAGGCCTGCGCAGTACCGGTAGAGGTCTGCGGACAGCAGCAGCCCGTGCTCGATCAGGTCTGCCTGCAACGCGGACAGGCCGGCCGGGGTGGTCAGTGGACGCCGCAGCCAGCTCCAGGCGGAGCGGCGTACCGGTGGGGTCAGGGCGTCGGCGTCGACCAGCCGGCTGCGGCGCAGCAACACAGCAGCGAGCGCGTGCGGCATCGATGCCTCCCCCGAATAGACAGCAAGAGCTGCCAGGGGCGGAGAGCGGGCGCGCTACGTTGCCTGGAAAGAGGAGAAGGAAGCACGTCCAGGAGCCGCCCCTGGCAACTCGAACGCTACCGGGTGGCACCGACAGTTTCCGGCGGGCCGACGACCGGGCCGAAAGCTGGGTCGAAGACCGGGCAGAAAAGAAGTCCGGCACCAGGGTCGGAGCCGCCCCGCCCAGACCCCGGTACCAGACAAGACCAGTCTACGGGCGGCGGACAAGTCCTGCGTCACCGGCTGCCACTTTTGACACTGATTTGCCGCTTCAAACCCTTGAATGCAGCACACCAGTGCCAGCCCTGGTACTGACCAGTCACCGTGTGTTCGGTCACCGTGACGGATCGGGTCCGGCCGGCACCCTGCCGGTGCGCAGGGAAACCCTCGGTGTGACGGGCAGGAGGTGTCAGACCACGGATAGTGGTTAAGGTCTGCGGCATGGTGGCCGGGTGGTGACGAAGGCGCGCTGGCGCGATGTGTTCGGGCATCCCGAGTTCCGCGCCCTGTTCATGGCGGGCGTGCTGTCGGTGATCGGCGACCAGCTGGCCCGGGTCGCCTTGTCCGTACTGGTGTTCGAGCGAACCGAGTCGGCCGGGCTGACGGCGCTCACCTACGCGCTGACCTACATCCCGGATCTGGTGTTCGGGCCGTTACTGGCCGGGTTCGCCGATCGCTATCCGCGGCGCCGCGTGATGATCATCACGGACCTCGCGCGCGCCGTTCTGGTCGCCGCGATGGCAGTCGATGCGCTGCCGCTGCTGGTGGTCATCCTGCTGCTGGTCGGGCTGCAGGCCTTCGGGTCGCCGTTCAACGCCGCTCGGGCCGCTACTCTCCCGGTGGTACTGCCAGACGACCACTACGTCCTGGGCAAGGCCGCGAACGACATGGTCGTCCAGTTCAGCCAGGTACTCGGCTTCGGAACAGGCGGCCTGGCAGTGGTCGCAGTGGGCACCTCCGGTGCTCTGCTGCTCGACTCGGCGACCTTCCTGCTGTCCGCGGCCTTCATCGGTTTCGGCGTACGCCATCGACCGGCACCCTCGCAGCAGTCCGAGGGCGAGCCCCGACGCAGCTACTTCAAGGACCTGGTTGCCGGAGCATCCCTGGTAGCCCGTACTCCGAGCCTGCGCGCCCTGGTCGCCTTGGCGACCGTCGCCGGCTTCTACGTCACGGTGGAGGGCCTGGCGGTCCCCTATGCCGACGAGATCGGCGGCGGAGCAGAGGCAGCCGGGCTGCTGCTGGCAGCCCAACCTGCCGGCGCGGTCCTCGGGATGTGGCTGATCACCCTCTGGCCCCCCGAGCGCCGGATGCGATTCCTCGGGCCGCTGGCGATCGCAGCCTGCGTTCCGTTGGTGTTCTGCGCCCTCAAACCCGGATTGGCCGTCACAGTGCTGCTCTGGGGCCTGTCCGGGGTCGCGTCGTCCTACCATCTGCCGGCCAGCGCGAGCTTCGTCCAGGCAGTGCCCGACCACCAACGGGGTCAGGCCTTCGGCGTAGCGAGTACTGCGCTGAAGAGCAGCCAGGGCCTCGGCATCCTGCTCGCCGGAGTCCTGGCCGAACGGTTCACGCCGTCGCTGGCATTGGCCGTGATGGGGGCCGCCGGGGTGGTCACCGCGGTGGTCGCGGGTTCCGCCTGGCGGCAGGCCCGGCGGATTTCGGTAAAATCCGCGTGAAGGCAATCTCGAAAGCCGGCCGAATTGCCGGTGTGAATCAGTTCGGCCGGGCGTAAAGGAAAGGTAAAGATTTACCTTTCGTCACCAATCGTTACCGCCCTGCGCACCGGCCGGCACGAACCAGTCGTTACCCCCGGTGAACCAGTCGTTACCGCCACCGGTGAACCAGTCGTTCCCGCCTGCGAACCAGTCGTTTCCGCCCTGGAACCAGTCGTTGCCGCCGATGAACCAGTCGTTGCCGGTACCGGTCGCGCGCGCTGCCTTGCTCATGATTTTCGACCCTTCGAAGTGGTGGAGTCCGCGTAATGAATCCGGACACAGGGGTGACCTGACGTGAACAGGCCGTTACGATGAAGACATAACCGTTCAGGTCGAACTGTGTGAGGCTGAGATGATTCTGATCGGTCGGAGCAGTTGGGTGCCACCCCGACAATGGAAGCTCTGGTCGTTGCCGCCCGCGGCGTTGGGATATGTGCTCGCAATTGATGTGATTGCGGTCACCATCACCTCCCTCGCGGTCCGCTCGACGCTGTCCGGTCCCGGTGTCACCTCCTCGGAGTGGGCCGCCTTCGCCGTCCTGGCCGTTGCCTCGACGCTGCATCTGGAGCTGGTCCGCGGGATCGAGCGCCGCCGGGAGATGGCCGCCAACACCTCACCGCACTCGAACCTGAAGTGCCTGTGGATCTTCGCCAGCCTGCTGTTGCTGCCGCTGTCGCTGGTGATCCCGCTGATCGTGCTGGCCTACCTGTACTCCTGGTTCCGGGTGTACGGACGGACAGTTGCCCACCGCAAGATCTTCTCCACCTCCACCTACGTGCTGGCCAGCGCCGCCGCTGCCGCCGTCCTGCGGGCCGGCGGACTGGTCGCCGAGCCGCGGGTGCCGGTCAGCTTCCTGTCGCTGCTCGTCGTGATCGCCGCCGGGGCGACCTGGTGGCTGGTGAACTACGCGCTGGTGATCGGCGCGATCCTGTTGGCCTCCCCGGAGGCGACCGCTCGCGAAGCGCTGGGCGAGCTGTCCGACCAACTGGTGGTCTGCGCCGGGCTGGGCCTGGGCGTGGCGATCGCGGCGGTACAGACGTCATACCCATGGGTCGTCCCGGTGCTGATGGTGACCGTGCTCGCGCTGCACCGCGACCTGCTGCTCCCGCAGTACCAGCGGGCGGCCGGCACGGATGTGAAGACCGGCCTCGCCACCCCGTCGTACTGGGCCAGCGCAGTGCCGGTGGAGCTGGCCCGGGCCGAGACGCTGCACAGCCAGGTAGGCCTGCTGCTGCTCGACCTGGACAAGTTCAAGGAGATCAACGACACCTACGGCCACCCGGCCGGCGACCAGGCCCTGAAGGCGGTCGGCGAGAGCGTCCGGGCCGAGGTGCGCAAGGGCGACCTGGTGGCCCGCGTCGGCGGCGACGAGCTGGCCGTGCTGCTGCCCGGGGCCTCGGAGTCCGAGGTGCTCGAGGTCGCGGAGCGGATCCGGGAGCGGCTGGCGACGCTGACCGTCGCGGTCAGCACCACCGGGACGTCGAAGACGGTGATCAACGGTGTGCCCGCTTCGTTCGGTGCCGCGATCTATCCGGAGGTGGCGGGCACGATGGACCAATTGGTGCTGGCCGCCGACAACGCGCTGCTCACCGCCAAGCGCGAAGGCCGCAACGCGATCGTGTCCGCACGGCCGGTCCCGCCTGCTGTGGGCGAGCTCTCGGACCAACCGGTCGGGGACAACTGACCGTAGTACCGCGGAATCGGTGAGCGACATGATCAGCCCTCCACAAAGCGCTGGTTACCGCTATCGGTACCAGTGCCCAGTGGAGGGATTGGTCTAACCGGTAGTCACCGAATCCTGATCAAAGCCTTACCTAGCAATGACCGGGACTCGACCGCGGTGTGCGCCTGGCCGAGCTGCTGGAGGGCGAACGTCCGGTCGACCACCGGGACCAGGTCACCGCGCGCCGCCCGCTCGAGCACGTCCCGGCCGGCCACCACGACCTCGGTGCTGTCGGCGCGGAGGTCCATGATCCCCTTCACGGTGATCCCACGTCGCTCCGCCTCGGCCGGGTCGTACGTCGCGAAGCCGCCGCTCGGCGCACCGTGCGCGGAGATCCAGCCACCGTCCCGCACGGTGCCGAACCCGACGGCCCCGAGCTCGCCCCCGGCACCTTCGAAGGCGACGTCGATCCCCTGGCCGTTGGTTGCTTCCAGCACCAGCTTGTCCCAGCCCGCGACGGAGTAGTCGATCACCACGTCGGCGCCCTGCGCCTTGATCAGGTCGAGCTTGGCCTGACCGCGCGCCGCGGCGATCACATGGGCGCCGGCCTGGTGCGCGAGCTGGACCAGCAGCACGCCCATCCCGCCGGCAGCAGCCGTGATCAGCACCTTTTTGCCCTGCAGGGCCGGTGCCAGCTGCTCGAGCAGCAAGGTGGTGAAGCCGTCACCGAAGACCGCCACTGCGGTCTCCAACTCCAGGCCGTCCGGCAGCTCGACCAGCTCCTCGACAGCGGCGACCGCCAGCTCGGCATGGGCGCCGAAGGCAACGGTCCGGCCGAGCACGGTACGGCCGATCCACTGCTGGTCGACCTCCGGACCGACCGAGCGCACGACTCCCCCGAACGAGTTGCCGGGCACGTAGGGCGGCGTCACGTCGAAGAAGCCGCCGTGCTGCCCCTGCCGGATCGCCGTCTCGACGAAGATGAGGTCGGTCAGCTCGATCTCGACCAGCACCTGACCGGGACCAGCGACCGGCTCCGGCCAGTCCTGGACCTCGATCACGTCCGGGCCACCGAACTTCGTCACTACCGCTGCCCTCATCCGCGTTCCCTTCACTGTGTCTTCGGGTGTCAGGAACGACCCTGCTACCTCAACCATTGTTCAGGTCAAGCTGGTTGTCGGTGCCGGTCGGTAGGGTTCGACGGGTGTTGGAGATCGCGTTCGCACCAGCTGACCCGCCGCGAGCGGGCCGCTTGGTCCTGTACGGCGACCTCGCGGCGGCCGGTCTGGTCGCGCACGAGAAGGTCGAGCTGGTCCTCCCCCGCGGCGAGCAGGTCCGGCGAGTGCAGGTGCCTGCTCACCTGATGCCGGTTGCTGAGGCGCTGACCTTCTTGACCCAGCCGGTTGACGACGAGTGGTCCGGCAGCCGACGCGCCTGGGCAGCGGCTGCCTTGGCGGGTGTTGGATTGGTCGGGCGTGGTCGGTTGGTGCCTGACTTGAGCCCAGTCGGCTTCGGGGCTTGGCGGGTGGCGCCATTGGATCCGTCCGATCATGGCTGGCTGCGGAATCTCGCTTCGGCCATGCCCGCGCAGGGCCACGCTCTGGCTGTCGAGGGGTCGCGGCCATTGAGGTTGGTCGATCCCGAGCGGCTTGTCCGGGCTTTCTGGGACGCGCTGGCCGACACCTTGGTGCGCACGCCCGCCGCGGCAGTCGCAGTACGGGGTGGTGCTGCTGCCTTTGCCGCGGTCGAGCCGATCGAGTTGACCGGGTCGACGGCCTGGCTCGAAGAGACCGCGCGCAGCGAGGAGGCAGGCGCCCGACTGGTACTGCGAATCGAGCCGCCTGAGGACGACTCCGAGTTTCGCGCCGTGCTCCAACTGCGGAGCGGCGTCGATCCGAGTCTGCTGGTCGACGTCGCTGATGTGTGGAACGCGCCTCCCGCAGTACTGGCTGCTTTGGGTGAGCGGGCCGAGACGGATCTGTTGCTGGCGTTGCGTCGTGGTGCCCGGGTTTGGCCGCCGCTCGGAGTGGCGTTGCGGGATGCGGCGCCGGCAGAAGTACCGGTTGGCGATGAGGCGTTGGACGAGCTGGCGGGTGACAGTGATGCGCTCGACGGCGCTGGGATCGAGGTGTTGTGGCCGGCCGAGTTGTTCGCGGGTGAGCTCGCCTTGCGGGGTGCGGTTCAGGCGACGCCGACGCCGGGTGCGGTGACTGGTCCCGACTTCAGTCTCACGGAGTTGCTGGCGTTCCGCTGGCGGCCGACGCTGGATGGGCAGGACCTGACCGAGGCGGAGGTCACCGCGCTGGCCGAGGCGAAGCGTCCGATGATCCGGATGCGCGGGCGGTGGGTGCGGATCGATCAGGAGCTGGTCCGCAAGCTGCGCCGGGGTGGATCGCGGAAGCTCAGTGGCGCCGAGGCGCTGGGAGCGGCGCTGACGGGGTCGCTGGAGATCGATGGTGAGCTGGTCGCCTTCGACGCGGACGGCTCGTTGCTGACGATGGTCGAGCGGCTGCGTGCTGCCGAGCAGCCGGAGCCGCTGGCCGAGCCAGTGGGGCTGCGGGCGACGTTGCGTGATTACCAGCGGCGAGGCGTGGCGTGGATGGCGCAGCTGGCCGAGCTGGGGTTCGGCGGGTGTCTGGCCGACGACATGGGGTTGGGCAAGACGATCCAGGTGATCGCTCTGCACCTGCAGCTGTCGAAGCGTGGGCGGGGGCCGACGCTGGTGGTGTGTCCGTCGACGCTGCTCGGGACGTGGGAGCGCGAGTTGACGAAATTCGCCCCCGAAGTACCGGTGCGGCGGTATCACGGGGCTGGGCGATCGCTGTCCGACCTGGTGCCGGACGAGGTGGTGCTGACGACGTACGGGGTGGTGCGTCAGGATCATCGGGTGCTGGGCGAGATCTTCTGGGGGCTCGCGGTCGCCGATGAGGCACAGCACGCGAAGAACCCCTTGTCCAGAACGGCGCGTGCGCTGCGAACGTTGCCTGCAGCAACGAGATTGGCGTTGACCGGGACGCCGGTGGAGAACCGGCTGTCCGAGCTCTGGTCGATTCTGGACTGGGCGGCGCCGGGGTTGCTCGGGACGCTGGAACGGTTCCGGCAGGACATCGCGGTGCCGGTCGAGCGGTATCACGACGAGGAGGCGACGGCGCGGCTGGCGCGGGTGACCCGGCCGTTCCTGTTGCGGCGGAAGAAGAGCGATCCGGGGATCGCGCCGGAGTTGCCGCAGAAGACCGAGCACGATCTCGTCGTACCGCTGACGGCGGAGCAGGCCACCCTTTACCAGGCGGTGGCGAAGGAGACGCTGGCCAAGATCGAGGAGGCCGAGGGGATGGCCCGGCGCGGGCTGGTGCTGAGTCTGCTGACGCAGCTCAAACAGGTCTGCAACCATCCGGCGCAGTTCCTGCACGAGCCCGGTCCGCTGCCCCGGCGGTCGGGCAAGCTCGCGGCGCTGGACGAGCTGCTCGACGTGATCCTGGCCGAGGGCGAGTCGGTGCTGATCTTCAGCCAGTACGTCGAGATGTGCCGGCTGATCGAGGCGCATCTGGCGGCCCGGCAGGTGCGCACGTTGTTCCTGCACGGCGGGATCGGGGTGCGGAAGCGGGAGCAGCTGGTCGAGCAGTTCCAGGCGGGTGAGGCGCAGGTGTTCCTGCTGTCGCTGAAGGCCGGCGGGGTCGGGCTCACGCTGACGAAGGCGACGCATGTCGTGCACTACGACCGCTGGTGGAACCCGGCGGTCGAGGACCAGGCGACGGACCGGGCGTATCGGATCGGGCAGGACCGGCCGGTGCAGGTGCATCGGCTGGTCACCGAGAACACGCTGGAGGACCGGATCTCGTCGGTGATCGCGGCCAAGCGTGCATTGGCGGATGCGGTGGTGGGGTCGGGTGAGTCGTGGCTGAGTGAGCTGTCGGATACCGAGCTGACCGAGTTGGTGGAGCTGTCGACGACGCCTGCCAAGTCCGGCGCGGCAAGTGCTCACAACCCGTCTGCAGTTGGTCGCACACCATGAATGAGCGGACGCCGTGGCAGGGGTGGAGGCAGCGGGACGGGGAGAGCGCGGCGCTGCCGGCGGCCAAGGGGGCTGGGAGTCGACGGCCGTTCGGAGGGACCTGGTGGGGCAAGGCGTGGATCGGGGCGTTGGAGCGGCAGGCGCAGCTTGATCCGAACAGGCTTGGGCGTGGGCGCTCGTATGCGCGACGTGGCAGCGTGCTCGAGGTTGAGGTCGAGCCGGGGGTGGTGCGCGCGTCGGTGCAGGGCAGCCGCGTCACGCCGTACCAGGTGACGGTGAAGATCCGCGCGTTCGACGATGCCGAGTGGGATGCGGTGCTCGACGTGGTGTCGGCGCAGATCGGTCGCGTCGCCGCGCTGCTCGACGGGGAGCTGCCGCCGGAGCTGGTCGACGACGCCCAGGCGGCCGGTCTGGAGCTGCTGCCGGATGCGGGTGAGGTGCGGACGGACTGCAACTGCCCTGACTTCGCCGTTCCCTGCAAGCACTCCGCGGCGGTCTGCTACCTGATCGCCGATGCGTTGGACGAGGATCCGTTCGAGTTGCTCTTGCTGCGCGGCAAGCAGAAGGACGAGCTGCTGTCGGCGCTGCGAGCCCGGCGGTCGGTCGGCGGCGAGCCGCAGGCGCTCAAGCCGCAGCCTGTCGGCGTACTGGCGAAGGCGGCTTTCCAGCGGATGCCGGGGCCTGTCCCGATGCCGGTGCGGCCGTTGAATCAGCCTGGGGCGCCTACCGCAGTACAGGTGCTGGAGCCGCCGCGGCAGTCAGGTGTCGATGGCAAGGATCTGGTCGCGCTGGCGACCGACGCTGCCCGGCGCGCCTGGGAGTTGGCTGCCGGGGACGGCGACGGCGGGCTGAGGCTGACCCGCGATCAGGATCTGGCCCGCCGAGCCGCCGCCTTGTTCGGTACGCCGGGCCTGGCCGACCTCGCGCATCGCAGCGGGCTGACCGCTCGACGGTTGACGAGTTGGGCGGTCGCCTGGCGCGAAGGCGGCGCGGGCGGGCTCGCCGCGGCTACCGATCACCCGGTCGAGATCGATCCCAGCGCACTGGCGGAGGGACTGGAGGCGCTCGACGGAGTGATCGAGGGCAACCGGATCACCGCCGACCGGGCCCAGCTGCGCCTCGGGCCGGACGGCCTCTGGTACCTGTTCACCAAGCAGTTCAGCGACTGGATGCTGAGCGCGCCGCCCTCCCCTGATCCCGCGGAGCTATTCGGCCGCCCGTGATGCGACGAACGCCTCGGCCAGCCGCGCGATCAGCTCGTACGGGATCGGCTTGGCGAGCGGGAACTTGAGCGTGCTCGCGCCGGACAGGTAGGGCTCGATCGCCGCGGCCAGCTCGTCGTCGACCGTCGGTACCGGGTACACCGCGATGTGCTTCTTCCAGCCGCTGAAGTACAGCAGCGAGCTGCCGTCCAGCGTGATCGTCGGGATCTGGTAGCTGATCGTCTCGCCGGCGCCCGGGACGACGCTGTGAATCGTCTTCCGGACCTGCTGCAGGATCGCCTGCACCTCGACCGGGAACGACGCGATGTAGTCGTCGACGCTGGGGATTTCGGTGGCCGCCATCACCCCATCGTGGCGGCTGACCGGCGACTCGGCAATCGGCAGCTATTCCATCAGGGTCGAATAGTGTGCAGAGGTTTGACGAACGCTCCACAGACCGGAGGAGACTCTGGACATGGCCGAAGCGCTCAGCATCGATCTGCTCGGGCCGCTGACTGTCCGGTACGGCGGCACCGTGTTGAACTCCGGGCCGATCCGCCAGCAGGCGATGCTGGCGGTGCTCGCCCTGCGCGCCAACCGGGAGTCGTCCGCGGAGCAACTGCTGGACCTGGTCTGGGACGAGAACCCGCCGTCCAGCGGCCTGCGGGTGATCCCGACCTACGTCTATCGCATCCGTCAGGCGCTCCCGCCCGAGGTGACCCTCGAGCGGACCACCGGTGGCTATGTACTCCGGATGCCGCCCGGCACCCTCGACGTGGACCGGTTCGAGTCGGCCATCACCGCGGCCCGGCAGGACAAGGACCCGGCCCGGTACCGCGAAGCGCTCGCCCTGTTCCGCGGCGAGCCGCTGAGCGGGCTGCCGGGCAACTACCTGGCCGGCCAGCGCCGACGGCTGCTCGAGCGCCGGGACGAGGTGCTCAGCGACCGCCTCGGGCTGGAGATCGCCGACGGACGGTTCGCGGACGTCGTACCGGAGTTGTCGGCGCTGGTCGAGGAGCGGCCACTCGACGAGCGGTTCGCGGCCCAGCTGATGACGGCGTTGTTCCGCAGCGGCCGCCGGGCCGAGGCGCTGGAGACCTACCTCCGGACCCGGACGACGCTGGTGGACGAGCTGGGGGTCGAGCCTGGTCAGGAGCTGCAGGCGATCCATCAGCAACTGCTGCGCGATACCGGCGAGATCGGCTCCGGCCGCGACGAACTGCCCTACAGCGGCGCGACCTTCATCGGGCGTACGACGGAACTCGACGCCGTGGTCGCCGCGCTGCGGCCGGACCAGCAGGGCGCGCCCGCAGTGGTGGCGATCGACGGCATGGCCGGGCTCGGCAAGACCGCGCTGGCCGTGCGGGCCGGTCGACGCGTTGCGGCGCAGTACCCGGATGGGTTGTTGTTCCTGGACCTGCACGGCCACACGCCCGGCCGCGAGCCGCTGGGCGTCGATCGCGCGATCGATCACCTGCTGCGCGGCATCGGCGTACCGGCGGAGCAGATTCCGTGCGACCCCGAGGGACGCCAGGCGTTGTGGCGGTCGGAGACCTCGGGGCTGCGGCTGCTGGTCGTGCTCGACAACGCGCCGGACAGCCGGTCGATCACGCCATTGTTGCCGGGGGCACCGACTTGTGCGGTGCTGGTGACGAGTCGTCGGCAGTTGGCCGGCCTGGACACGCGGTACCGGCTGGCTCTCGGTCTGCTCGCGGAGGAGGAAGCGACCGCGCTGCTGACCGAGTTGGTCGGCGCCGAGCGCGTGACGGACCGCGAGGCCATCGCCGAGTTGATCGAGCTGTGCGCGCGGCTTCCGTTGGCGCTGCGGATTGCCGGTTCGCGGCTGAAGCATCGACCTGCCTGGCCGGTGGCCCACTTGAACCAGCGGCTGCGGGACCGCTTGCTGACCGAGCTCAGCGGTGAGACCGACGGCGTGGGTCCGGCTTTCGCCGTGTCGTACGGGCAACTGCCGGCTGATCATCAAGCGATGTTCCGGCGGCTGAGCCTGATGCCGGGCAAGGACATCGACAAGTACGGCGCCGGAGCACTGTGCGGGATCTCTGCCGATGACGCCGAGGACGTGCTCGAGGGTCTGGTGGACGCGAGTCTGTTGCTGCAGCCGAGGCCGGGGCGCTTCGAGTTCCACGATCTGCTCCGTGCCTACTCCGCCCAGATGCCGGCCGACGGCACCGACGAGGCGATCACCAGCCTCCTCCAGTACTACGTCCGCACTGCCCGCCGATCCGCGGCGCACCACCACGACCCGCTCCCTGACGACGAGGTGACCGACCAGACCGGGCCTGACGTGAGCCGCGATCTGAGCTGGGCCGATGCAGAGCGAGCCAACCTGGTTGCTGCTGTCCAGACTGCCGAGCGGCTGGGCCGGGACGAGTTGACCGTGCCTCTGACGATCGCGCTCGCGCCGTACCTGCACCAGCGCAACGAGCAGGACGAAGTGGACGTAGTACTGACTGCTGGCTTGGCGGCGGCGCAACGCTCCGCCGACCGCGAGGGCGAGGCCCGGCTGCTGTATCTGCGCGGTCACATCGGCCAGTTCCGCTGCGGACCGTCGAAGGGTGTCTGCGACCTGCGGCAAGCGGCCGCGCTCGTCACCGACGAGTCCCCGGCACTGCTGTCCCACATCCTCGGCTCGCTCGGCTACTCGATCGGATCGCTCGACCTCAACTCGGACTGGGCCGACCTGCTCCGCGAGTCGCTGCGGCTGGCCCAACTCGCCGGCGACCAGCGAGCTACGGTCTCCACCCTCGGCTACCTGGCGGCGCTGCAGGCGAGCCAGTGGAACTTCTCCACCGCCCTCGAGTACTACGAGCAGGCACTGGTCGTCGCCCGGGCACTGGGCGACGAGCGGCTCGAACCGACGCTCCTGAACGGCATCGCGGCCTGCCACCTGGACGCCGGCCACACCCACGCGGCGCTCGAAGCAGCCCGTAGAGCGCAGGACCTGGCCGCCACCCACACCCTGGACTTCCCGCTCAGCTACACGCTCCTCCACCTCGGCGAGGCCTACCGGCAGCTCGGCTGGCACGCCCACGCGGTCAAGACTCACCGGCAGGCCCTGGAAGTCGCCGTAGGCAACTGCACCTACCTGGACGAGGTCGACGCCCGCCTGCACCTCGGCCGCAGCCTGCTGTCCGTCGGCCGCCAGGGACACGCCGCAGAAGAGTTCCAGCACGTACTACGCCTCTGCGAGGAGCGCGAGTACCCGTTGGGGATCGCCCAGGCCCTCAACGGCCTGGCCAGGTGCATCGAGTCCCAGCAGCCCGGTCAGGCCCGGGACTACTTGCTGCGTGCCCTGGCCGAGGTGGACGACGGAGTACACCCGGTCCTGGCCGCCCGGCTGCAGGACCGGCTGACCGCGACTCCGACGGGTCGAACTGCCTAGCTCCACCCTGAGTGACGACTCACCAGCGGTCTGTCATCGAGATTTCATCGCCGTCCAGCAGGCTCGTCTGCGCCCCTTCGCCCTTCGCAGAGGATTCCCATGAGACGACACCACTTGATCGGCATCGCGGCGGTGACGGCCCTCGCAGCCGTCTCCGTCCAGCCCTCGCTGGCGGCGATCACCGCCCAGCAGGCCCCCGCCGGACGCACCCTGACCGTGGCCAAGTCCGGCGGCCAGTACTCGACCATCCAGGCCGCGGCCAACGCGTCCCAGCCCGGTGACACCATCCTGATCAGCGCCGGCACGTACGTCGAGTCGCTCAAACCCAAGAGCGGCTCGTCCGGCCAGCCCGTCACCTACCAGGCCGCGGCCGGCGCGCGCGTCGTACTGGACGGCAACAAGTCGCTGAAGTCCGGCAACGGTCTGCTCAACCTGGACAGCGTCTCCTGGGTGACGATCGCCGGAATCGCCATCACCCGCTCCCCCACCCACGGTGTCTACGGCTACCAGGCGAAGAACATCGTCTTCGCCGGCTGCGAGGTGTCCTCGTCGTCCAACGGGGGTCTGGTGATCCTCGGTGGCAGCGACATCACCGTCGACGGCTGCGACGTCCACCACAACAACGACAAGGGCACCAGCGCCTCGCACGAGGCGATCTCGATGGGCGACAACACCACCCGGTTCGAGGTGAAGAACAGCCACGTGCACGACAACGGCGAGGAAGGCATCGACGCGAAGTACGACGACAACGCGGCCGGGTCGATCCACGACAACCTGGTGCACGACAACCGCGGGCCGAACATCTATGTCGACTCCTCCAGCGGAGTCGAGGTCTACAACAACGTCACCTACGGCGCGAAGGAGAGCTCGAAGGCCGGCATCGCCGTCGCCGTCGAGGACTACTCCAGCTCGCGCAAGGCGCAGAACATCAAGATCTACAACAACGTGTCGTCTAAGAACGCGGGTGGCGGAATCTCCTTCTGGAAGGAGAGCAGCGGCACCATCTCGGGGATCAGCATCATCAACAACACGATCGCCGACAACCCGAAGCCGGGCATCGTGGGCGCCTCCGAGGTGTCGGGGTCGGGCAACGTCGTCCGGAACACGATCTTCGCCGGCAACAGCTCCGGGATCGGCGGGCCGTTCTCGAACGACCACAACCTGACCACCGACCCGGGCTTCGTGAACCGGAGCGGCGGCGACTACCACCTGGCCGACGGCTCGACGGCGATCGATGCGGGCAGCGCGACCGGTGCTCCGGCGTTCGACCGGGACAAGGGTGTCCGGCCGGTGGGCGGCGGCTACGACATCGGTGCGTACGAGAAGGGCAGCAGCGTCCCGCCGACCACCCCGCCCACCACCCCTCCGACCACCCCGCCCACCACTCCCCCGACGACGCCGCCGACCACTCCGCCCACGACGCCGCCGCCGAGTGGGAACTGGGATCCGCGGCAGCCCGGCCCGGCCGACCTGTTCACCGCCACCGACGGTTCGGTGAACTACTTCCGCTCGCAGATCCCCGCGAACCCCCGGATCGACTCGAAGTCGGCCTCGATCGTCAGCTCGATGGGCAGCAACACGCCCCGGCTGAACGGCCCCGAGTGGCAGATCACCATCTACACCGCCAGCAACAGCGACCCGCTGTACCACCCGACGTTCAGCGAGGACTGGGGTTGCTCGGTCGGCGCGGCCGGGATCCACATTCCTGACTACGCCGCCCGCGAGATCCCGTCGCCGGGTGACGAGTGGATCGTCGTCTACAACAAGGACGACAAGACCGTGAAGTCCATCTGGGGCGCGAGCAAGTCCAGCGGCACCTGGAAGGGCAGCTGCGGCGGTGTCTGGCCGGCCGCGGGTGGCGGTGGCACCGAGACCAAGACCGAAGGCGTCGGCACCGGGGCCGAGGTGCAGGCCGGGGTCGGGTTCATCCTGAACAGCGAGATCCAGAGCGGAGCGATCGAGCACGCGCTCTACTTCACCTCGACCAAGAGCTGCAACAGCGGCTTCCGCAAGCCGGCCGGCAAGACCGACGGTGACAGCAGCGGCTCGTCCTGTGTGCCGATGGGCGCCCGGCTCCAGCTCGATCCGTCGGTCGACTGCAACGGGCTCAGCGGCGCGACCGCGGGCGAGAAGATGATCTGCGTCGCGATGCAGAAGTACGGCGGTTACGTGCTGGACAGTGGCGGCCCCGGCCCGATCAGCGGCATCGGTGTCGCCGGTGACGACCTGACCGACCCGAACCGTGCGCCCTGGACCAAGCCTGGCAACGGCATGCGCAGCGGCGGCATCTTCAAGAACGTGGGCCTGGACGGATCGACCGGCGCGCTGTCCCACATCCCGTGGAACAAGCTCCGGGTCCTGGCGACCTGGAACGGCCAGTGAATCGCGCCGGCCGGGTTGCCGCGGCTGCCGCCCTGGCCGTCGTTGCGGCCTGCACCACGGCGAACGCAGTACCGGCTGGTGATCCGGTGTCGATGACAACTGGGTTCTATGTGGATCCGAACTCCAACCCGGCGGTCTGGGTGCGTAACAACCCGTCCAGCCCGGATGCCGCGACGATCCGGACCAACATCGCCGAGAAGGCCGGTGGGCGCTGGTTCGGCAACTGGAGCGGCGACATCAAGCAGGCAGTCACGGCGTACACGACTGCTGCGGACACCGCCGACAAGCTGCCGATCCTGGTCGCCTACAACATCCCGGGCCGCGACTGTGGCAGTCACTCCGGCGGCGGCGCCGGTACTCCGGCCGCCTACCGCGCGTGGATCAGCCAGTTCGCCGACGGCATCGGCAATCGACCTGCCGTCGTCGTCATCGAGCCGGACGCGCTGGCCCAGCTCGACTGCGTCCCGGCGGCCGAGAAGCAGACCCGGCTCGATCTGCTCAAGTACGCCGTCAACCAGTTCGCGGCCAAGAACCCGAACACCTGGGCGTACATGGACGGCGGCAACGCGACCTGGATCGCCGCCGACGAGATAGCTCGGCGGCTGAAGCTGGTGGAGGTCGGCAAGATCCGCGGCTTCGCGCTCAACACCTCGAACTACTACCGGACCGCCGAGTCGGCCACCAAGGGCAACGCGATCCGGGCGGCGCTGAACAGCCCGGCGCAGTTCGTGATCGACACCAGCCGCAACGGCAACGGGTCGAACGGCGAGTGGTGCAACCCGGCCGGGCGCAAGCTGGGCGACACCTCTCGCGACGGCCGGCACATCTCGGGGACGGTCGACAGCTTGCTGTGGCT
Source organism: Kribbella sp. NPDC056861 (assembly GCF_040687575.1). Lineage (NCBI taxonomy): Bacteria > Bacillati > Actinomycetota > Actinomycetes > Propionibacteriales > Kribbellaceae > Kribbella > Kribbella sp. NPDC056861. The sequence goes on from NZ_JBFBNQ010000005.1 coordinate 835,081, forward strand.
CAAGGTCCCCGGCGACTCCGACGGCGATTGCGGGGTCGGCACCGGCGTACCGGCCGGGACGTTCTCGCCGGTGCTCGCCAAGCGGCTGATCGCGGGCAACTGATCAGGTCCTCGTCACCCGGAGCGCCTCGCCCCGGGTGACGAGGCTGTCAGCTGCGGCCGGGGAGCAACCTGCTGAGCTCCTCGGTCAGCCGGGTGGCGATCTTGGCGTGGCCTTCGGCACTCGGGTGCACGGCGTCGGTGCAGTCGTCCTCGGTGATCCAGCCGTCGGTCCCGACGTACCGGATCTTCGGGTCGTCGGCCGCCTTGACCGCCGCCTCGATCTGGTCGGCGTGCTTGCCGTTGAAGGGGCTGAGGGCAACGATCTCGGTGCCCTGGTACGCGGTCCGGAGCTTGGCGAGGTACTCGCCGTACTGCGCGGCGCTCAGCGTCTCGTCGTTGACGCCGAGGTTGACCACCACCAGGTCAGGCTGCTCGACCCGCTCGGCGGGTGAGCCGGCGAAGTTCCAGCCGAACGACTCGGCCCCGGCCGGTACGTCGCCGTTGCCGGTCCGCACGACGCCCTGCCGCCCGAACCCCACCTGGTACGCCGTTGCGCCCAGGGCTCGCGTGGTCAGATACGCGAACGACTTGCTGCCGTCGGCGCCTTCGGACTCAGGATGGTCGCTGAGCGCGCGAACGCCCTGCACGATCGAGTCGCCGTAGAACTCCAGTCGCGGCCCACTCGGACGGCCGCTCAGCCGCAGCAGCGTGCCGGAGCTCAGCACCAGCCCGGCGAACACGACAGCGCACCCGAACGGCGGATCCCACCGGTTCACGTGCTCGTTGACGTCCTTCACCACGATCTCGACCTTGTGCTGCCCGGCCTCCTCCGCGGTCAGCTCGATCACCGGCTGCTCGACCACATGCAGCTCGGGCTCGGCCTCGTCGACGGAGATCCACAAATGAGGCGGCACCTCGAGTTCGGCGACGTCGAAGAGCGCCTGCACCGCGGTCCCGTTGAAGGTGAACGAGATCCGCGACCCGGAGTTGACCGTGATCGCCAGCCCGGGCTGATGCCCCCACTGCCCCTCCAGCACGATCCGCGGATCTCCCGGTGCGACAACTTCGCCCGCCACAAACGCCACTGCTCTACTCCTAGCTCTGCCGGTTACCTCTGTCATTCTCCCTTACCCGGACAGGGGCCAGCCTCCCGCGCCGGTCAGGGGCGCGGGAGGCTGGAGGGGGTGGGGTCAGAAGCCCGAGTTGCCGGGACCTCGGTTGAGGGTGAAGCCGAAGGCGTTGTTGAGACCGCCGGACGGGGTGCCGGAGACGGTCACGTAGTTGAAGGTGGCCGAGCCCGCGACCTGGATGTCGATCCCGAAGGTGCCGGTGTTCTGCACCTTCACGTGGTCGAAGGTCAGGTTGGTGACGTTCTTCTGCCAGCTCATCGAGATGCCCTGGTAGGTGCTGTCGATGATGTCGACGTCCTTGACCAGTACCGGTGAGGTGATCTCGCGGCCCTCGGCGTAGATCCACAGGCCGCCCTGGCTGCTGTTCCAGTCGGTGTTGAAACCGCCGGCCCGGGTGATCGTGTTGCGCTGGACGGACGTCGTACCGCTGAACGGCTGGGCCGAGTGCCAGGTGCTGATCGTGATCCCGGCCGCGGTGTAGACGGTGTCGGAGAACAGGTTGTCCTCGATCTTGTTGCCGTTGCCGCCGTAGATCGCGCCGCCGTTGGCCAGCGCGGGCAGGGCCGCGGTGTTGAAGGTGAAGGCGCAGTTGGCGACCGCGCTGGTGAACGACCACATCGCCATCGCGTCGTCACCGGTGTTGCGGAAGACGCTCTGGTCGACCCGGCTGTTGACGACCGGGCTGCCGTCGCCACTGAAGGTGTTGAGGTTGAGGCCGTCGGCGAACATGTCGCGGATCCGGACGCCGGCGACGTACAGGCCGTCGGTGCCGCTGCTGGCCCACAAGCCGACCTTGGAGTGCTCGAGCCACACGTTGTGGATCAGCGAGCCAGGGCCGAACTTGCCTTCCAGGGCGGCGTCGGTGGTGACCGAGCCGTCCGGGTCGCGGTAGCGCACGTCGCCGGCGAAGTAGAAGTCGGCGAGTTGCACGGCGCCGCCGTTGGCGAAGAAGCCGCCGCGGCCGGCGTTGCCGCGGATCGTCGAGTACCACATGCCCGCGCCGCGAATCGTCACGTTGTCGATGTTGACCCGGGCGTTCAGGTCGAAGGTGCCGCTGGGGATCCAGAGGGTCTTGCCGGCCGCCTTGGCCGCGCTGACCGCCGAGTTGAACGCGGTCGTGTCGTCACCAGAGCCCGACACGGCGCCGTACGCGGTCAGGTCGACCGAGTTGGCCGGGGCCGTGTACGCCGGTGCGACCACCTCGGTGTCGATCAGGTCGATCGTGATCGGCGTGGAGCCGTCGTTCTGCAGCTTGAGCACCGTGCCCGCCGGGTACGACGGCAGCGTCGAGCGGACCTCGTCGTAGAAGCGGTGTCCGCCGCCCAGACCGGGGTCGTTCGGGAACGGGTAGTTGCCGTAGACCCAGCTGTACGCCGAGGTCAGCGTCAGGTCCTTGACCTTCGAGCCGCCCGCGTAGACGCCGAGCGGTGCGGTGATCCCGGTGCCGCCCGCATTGTCGGGGATCGAGTAGCGGACGACGATCGAGTTGGCCGGCTTGGTCAACGTGAACTGGGTGTACTTGCCGGCGTTGTCCAGCCGTACCGCGCGCCGCCCGGACGACTCGGAGGCAACAGTGCGGTAGGTGCGGTCGGGTCCGATCACGACGCCGTTCGTGTTGCTGCTCTCTGCTTCGTACTCCGTGTAGGGCACGGTCGCGCCACGGGCGGCGAGATCGGTCGAGCCGGTGACCGCGAGGTCGTCGAGCGCGACGTTGCCGCTGTCACCGCTGTCGTACTGGTAGCCGATCAGGTTGAGTCCGGCGCGCAGCGGCAGGGTCTGCTGGACGGTGCCCCAACCACTTGCTGAAGGCAACGAGACCTGGCCGACCTTCACACCGTTGGCGTAGGCGCTCAGGGTTTTGGTGCTGCCGCTGGAGTTGCTGTAGCGGAGGGTGGTGGCTGCGTTGCCTGCGGCGGTCGGGTTGACCGTGCGGATGGCGCGGCTGCCGACAGCGGTGAAGCCGGTGACGTACCCGGTGCCGGCGTACCCGGCGATCGACGTACCGATTGAGGTGCCGCCGGAGAGGAACGAGCCCTCCAGTGCGGCTCCGCCTCCGCCTGCGGGCGGCGGGTCGGTGGGGGCGGCGACGGTGAGGTTGTCGAGGTTCACGTTGCCGGAGTCGGCGGTGTCGAATTTGTAGGCGATGGTGTTGGCGCCTGCGACGACCGGGACCGCTTCGGCCGCAGTGCCCCAGGTGTCCCAGTTGGCGGTGGCGGGGAGGCTGATCTGCCTGACCTTGGTGCCGTTGGCGTAAAGGGACAGTGTCATGGCGACGCCTGTGCCGTTGGCGTATCTCAAGGTTGCTGTGCTCGACCCGGCCTTGGTGAGAGTTGTGGAGAAGGTCGTTGAGGCATTGCCCTTATTGGCGTCCGTGTAGCCGCCGACGAATCCAGTGCCGGTGAAGCCCGGGTGGTCAGTCGCGACGACCACTCCCCCGGCCTTGGTCGCGTCTTCGGCCTCCAGGGCGCCGACCGGCGTCGGGCCGCCGCCAGGGAGGTCGGTGACGGTCAACTTGTCGAGGTTGACGTTGCCGGAGTCCGCTGAGTCGAAGCGGTAGCTGAGCTGGTTGGAGCCGGCTGGGAGCGCCAGGGTGGTGTGGAGGTCGGACCAGCTGTCCCAGTTGGCCGACGGCGGCAGGGTGAGCTGCTGGACCTTCGTACCGGCCCGGTAGAGCGACAGCGTCTTGGCAGAACCGGTGCCGTTCGCGTACCTGAGCGACAGGTCGTAGCTGGCGGCTGTCGGGATGCTGACCGCAGCAGTGACCCTTGCGGCTCCCTTGTTGCCGTCGGTGAAGCCGCCGACGAAGCCGGAGCCGGTGAAGCCGGTGTGGTCGGTCGCGACGACCGCGCCACCGGCCAAGGTCGCGCTCTCCGCTTGCACGGTCGCTGTGAACCCAGCGGCGTCCGCTGGTCGCAGGAAGGTGGTGGCCAAGATCATGGCCAGGAATGCTGTGGCTAACCTCTTTTTGGGCATGACTGTGGAGCCCTTCTCTCAGGTGTTACTGGGCGGGGGCGGAACTAGCCTTTGACTGCGCCACTCAGAGCATTGGACTTCAGGAACAGTCGCTGGAAGACCAGGAAGAGCGCCACGGGTATCACCGTCGAGATCGCGAGTGCCGCCAGGAACACATCGAGTTCGACGAAACGCTGTAGCGCCGGGAGACGGACGGACAGGGGTTGCAGATCGGGATCGGGGAGCACCAGCAACGGCCAGAGGAAGTCCTTCCAGGCCGCGATGATCGCGAACACCGAGACCACGCCCAGGATCGGGCGCGACATCGGGAGGACGACGGACCAGAACATCCGGAACGGTCCGGCGCCGTCGACCCGGGCGGCCTCGAAGATCTCCCGGGGCAGGTTGTCGAAGAACCGCTGCACGATCAGGATGTTGAACGCGTTCGCGCCGGCCGGCAGCCAGACCGCCCAGAACGAGTTGATCAGCGACGTTTTCAGCAGCGGCGGGTCCACGATCGTGAGATACAGCGGAACGAGCAGCACGACCGAGGGCACGAACAAGGTGGCCAGCACGATCCCGGTCAGCGCCTGGCGGTACCGGGGTCGCAGGATGGAGAGCGCGTAGCCGGCCGTGGTTGCCACCAGCAACTGGACGAACCAGGAGCCGGCCGCCAGCACCACGGTGTTGAAGAAGTACTTGTCGATCTCCACCCGGGTCCAGGCGGTGGCCAGGTTGCCCCAGTCCATCCCGTTCGGCCACAACGCCAGTGGCGCGCGCAGGGTGTCCTGGGTCGGGGTGATCGCGGCCTTGGCCAGCCAGAGCATCGGGCCGAGACCGATCAGGAACAGCAGTCCCAGCAGGACGACGTGCAGACTCCGCGCAGTACGCCGTACGCCGGGCCGGCGCCAGTCCGATGACGAGAGCACACCCCTGCTCATGAGCGGCTCCAGGATCGGGTCAGGCGGAAGTAGATCGCGGACAGGATGCCCAGGGCAACGGCCAGCATGATGCTCAGCGCGGTGGCGGCGCCGTACTCGCCGCCCAGGCTGTTCGCGAAGGCGTAGTCGTAGATGAGCAGCAGGATCGTGATCGTGGAGTTCGCCGGGCCGCCGCCGGTGAACAGGAACGGCTCCAGGAAGACCTGGGACGTTCCGACGATCTGCAGGATGAAGGTGATCAACAGGACGCCTCGGAGCTGCGGCAGCGTCACGTGCCAGATCTTGCGCCAGATCGACGCCCGGTCGATCTCGGCAGCTTCGTAGAGATCAGTGGCGACTCCGGTCAGAGCAGCCAGGTAGATGATGACCGTGCCGCCGGCCGCGGCCCAGGTCGCCTCCAGCACCAAGGCCGGCATCGCACTGCCCGCGTCCTGCAACCAGGACACCGGGCCGAGCCCTACCGAGCCGAGGATCGTGTTGAAGACACCGTTCGGGCCGGCGTCGTAGAAGAACTTCCACAGCAGCACTGCCACTACCGGTGGGATCACCACCGGCAGGTAGGCCAGTGCGCTGTAGAGACCTTTGAAGCGGCGTACCTCGCTCATCAGGACGGCTGCGACGAGCGGTACCGGGTAGCCGAACAGCAACGCCAGGAAGGCGAAATACAAGGTGTTCTTGACCGCTGTCCAGAGCAGGGGGTCGGCCAGCACGTCCTTGAAGTTCTGCAGGCCGACGAAGGTCGCCGGAGTGACCAGGTTGGTCTCCTGGAAGCTCATCACCACAGCGCGCAGGATGGGGATCCAGGAGAAGACACCGAAGACCAGGAGCAGCGGCAGCAGGAAGACCAGCGTACTGAGGCTGCTGCCCTTAACCCTTCTCATCGGCTACTTCCGGTCGAGAAGTGCCTGCGCCTCGGCGTCGGCCTTCTTCAGCAGATCCGCGATGTCCGCGTTCTTGTTGGTGAGCACCGCCTGCACGACCGGGTCGAGCAGCTTGTAGACCTCCTGGGTCTTCCGGACCGGCTCGGTGACCAGCGGCTGGTCGAACATCTTGTCCGTGTAGGGCTTCATCTGCTCCAGCGGGACGTTGACGTACTCCTTCACCCAGCCCAGCGACTCGTCGTACGTCGCCTTGTCGAACACCGGCAACTGCGGGGCGCCCACTGGCTGCTTGGAGGCAGCAGTGGTCTTCGCATCGAGTACTGCCGCGTCCTTGTCGGCCAGCTTCCGCATGTAGAAGAAGTCGATCCACTTGACGGAGGCGGCCTTCACAGCGTCGTTGGACTTGGCACTGACCGTCGCCAGCGTGCCACCACCCAGTACTCCGGCCTCGCCGCCTTCGGCGAGCGGAATGGTCGCTACGCCGTAGTCGGCCGGCTTGAGCGCGTTCTGCGTGACCAGGGAGCCGTAGTTGCCACCACCGGAGACGTACATGCCGATCTGGCCAGAGGCGAAGGCCTGGTTGATACCGCCCCAGTCATAGAGGAAGTTGGCGCCCATGCTGTTGTCGGACCAGCGCATGTCCTTCAGGAGCTGCAGTACCGAGGTCATCTCGGGGGTGTCCAGCTGTGCCGTGGCGGTGTCGCCCTCGATCTTCTCGGTCCGGCCGCCGAAGGCGTAGTTCAGCGTGGTCAGGATCCAGCCGCCGGTGTTGTCGGTGGTCAGTTCGGCGTACCCGGCCTTGCCGGTCTTCTCGGCGATCTGCTTGGCACTCGAGCGGATCTCGTCCCAGGTCGTCGGCGGCTTGTCGGGGTCCAGCCCGGCCTGCTTGAACAGGGACCGGTTGTAGTGCAGCGCCTGCCCGTACGCCGCGATCGGGACGGCCCACATCTTGCCGTCCTCGGCCTTGCCCGCCTGGGCGACCTTCTCGCTGAACTTGTTCGCGTACGGCAGCCCGGCGATCAGGCCGCTCAGGTCGGCGATCTGCTTGCGCTCGATCAGGCCACGGCCGTCGGTGAACGGGACGGTGAAGACATCGGGCAGCGTGCCACCAGCAAGCTGCGCGGTGAAGGTGGTCGCCGTCCAGTTGTACTCCTGCGGGACGACGTCGATGGTCGGGTTGTCCTTCTCGAACTGCGCGACCCGGGCGTCGAAGGCGGCGATCGCGCCCTTGTCCAGGCCGGGGTCGCGGGCGACCTTGATCGAGACCGGGCCGCCGGGACTCGGCTGGCTGGTGGCGTCGTCCGACCCCGAACAGGCGGTGAGGCTCGCCGCCAGGGCGACCACCAGGGCGATGGGAGTGAGTTTCATGGGTGGTTCTCCTACTTCGTGGTCAGCCAGGCGGCTGCGTCGGTGGGGAGGCGATCGCCGGCCAGGGCGGCGCTGGCGAGCAGGACTTCGCCGTACGGCGGGAGTGCTATCGGGTCGTCGCCCAGGTTGACCACGCAGAGGAAGTTGTCTCCCCGGCTGAAGGCGATGACGTCGGCGGTGTTGAGTTCGTGCCAGGCAAAGTGTTCTGTGCTGAGGTCACGGCGGCCGGCCAGCGCCGCGCGGTAGAGGTTGAGCATCGAGCCGGGATCGCGCTCCTGCACCTCGACCGAGTGCGAGCCCCAGTCCGCGGGCTGCGGCAGCCAGGGGGTGAAGCCTTGGGTGTTGAAGCCGAAGCTCGGACCGGTAGTTGTCCAGGGCAACGGTACGCGGCAGCCGTCGCGGCCGGGGTCGGCGCCTTCGGAGCGGTGGAAGATCGGGTCCTGCAGCGCGGCGAGCGGCAGATCCTCGACCTCGGGCAGGCCGAGCTCATCGCCTTGGTAGACATAGAGCGAGCCGGGCAGCGCCGCGGTCAGCAGCGCCGCGGCCCGTGCGCGCCGCTGCGCCTTGGCCAGATCGGTCGGTACGCCGAACCGCTTGTCCTGGAACGAGAACGAGCTGTCCTCGCGGCCATATCTCGTGGCCGGTCTCGTCACGTCGTGATTGGAGAGCACCCAGGTCGCCGGGGCGTCGACCGGAGCATGCGCGGCCAGCGTCGAGGTGATCGACTCGCGCAGCTCGGCCGCTTTCCACGGCCGGCCCATCAGGTCGAAGTTGAACGCGGTGTGCATCTCGTCCGGCCGCAGGTAGCGGGCGAACCGCTCGGGGTCGGCCAGCCAGATCTCGCCGACCAGCACCCGGGGGTCGGCGTACGAGTCGGCGACTGCGCGCCAGGATCGGTAGATGTCGTGCAACTCGTCGCGGTCGACGTACGGGTGCTCGTCGGTCTCGCCGTACTGCGGGAAGCTGGGGTCCTTGACCGGCATGGTGGCCGAGTCGATCCGGATCCCGGCGACGCCCCGGTCGAACCAGAACCTGAGGATCTCCTCGTGTTCGCGGCGGACGTCGGGGTGGTTCCAGTTGAGGTCGGGCTGCTCGGGGGTGAACAGGTGCAGGTACCACTCCCCCGGCGTACCGTCGGGGTTCTTGGTCCTGGTCCAGGTGTCGCCGGAGAAGCTGGAGACCCAGTCGGTCGGCAGTTCCTCGCCGCCGCGGAACCAGAAGCGCTCCCTGGCCGGTGAGCCGGGGCCGTCCTCCAGCGCTGCTTTGAACCACTCGTGCTCGCTGGAGATGTGGTTGGGGACGACGTCGATGATGGTGCGGATACCGAGCTTGGAGGCTTCTTCGATCAACTGCTCGGCCTCCTCGACGGTGCCGAAGGCCGGGTCGATCGTGCGGTAGTCGGCGACGTCGTACCCGCCGTCGGCGAGCGGGGACAGGTACCACGGGGTGAACCAAATGGCGTCGATGCCGAGGCTGCTCAGGTAGGGCAGTCTCGACCGGACGCCGGCCAGGTCGCCGGTGCCGTCACCGTTGCCGTCGGCGAAGCTGCGCGGGTAGATCTGGTAGATCGTCGCGTCCCGCCACCACTGGTCTGTGCTCACCTCTGTGGTCACCGCTGTGCTCACCTCTTGGCTCACCCGAACTCCGATCGATCGTGGTAGGTTTAGCGCTCCACCTTGGTGGGACCGTAAGGCCGGTCCTGGGCAGGTGTCAATGGGCGAGTCGCACTCGTATCCTGGCCGCGACGATCGAGAGGAGCCGCTGGTGCGGGTCACGCTGAAGGACATCGCCGACGAGGCCGGGGTCAGCATGATGACGGTCTCCAACGTGGTGAACGGCAAGCGCGCCCGGGTGTCGAAGGACACCATCGACCGGATCCAGCGGATCGTCGCCGAGCGTGGCTACGTGCCGAGCGCGTCGGCCCGGAGCCTGGCGGCGAAGTCGTCGCGGCTGATCGGGCTGCTGGTGCCGGCCGCCGACGAGGACAGCCTGATGATCAGCCCGCACAACGTGGCGATCGTCGGGCAGATCGAGCGGGAGTTACGCAAGGGCGGCTACCACCTGCTGCTGCGCGGGATCGCCGAGCCGGCCGAGGTCGCGGAGGCGTTGCAGTCGTGGAGCCTGGACGGCGCGGTGCTGCTCGGGTTCCTGGACGAGGAGATCGACCGGCTCACACCGCGGACGGTCGGCAAGGTGTCGTTGCTGGCGATCGACAGCTACTCGGCGAATCCGCTGACCACCGGAGTACGGTCCGACGATCACACCGGTGCGCTGCTGGCTGCTCGGCATCTGCTGGAGCTGGGGCATCGGGAGATCGTGTTCGCGGGGCCTTCGTTCTCCGACGTGGGCGTGGTGCACGAGCGGTTCTCCGGGTTTCAGGCAGCGTTTGCCGAGGCCGGGTTGGTGTGGCAGGAGCGGTTGGTCACTGCCAACACGACACATGCCAGCGGTCGCGAACTCGGGCGGCGGCTGAAGGAGGAGTTCCCTGCTGCGACGGCTGTGTTCGCGACCGCTGACATCTTGGCGATCGGGATCATGGAAGGGCTTGGGGAGAGCGGTTACTCGGTGCCTGGTGATGTGTCGGTGCTTGGCTTCGATGACCTTGATCTGAGTGCTTACGTGACGCCGAAGCTGACCACGATCGCGCAGGACATTCCGCGGAAGGCGGCGATCGCAGTACAGCTGCTGCTGGGGACAGTGGAGGGCAAGGAGCACCCCGCTGCCCCGATCACGTTGGACGTCCGGCTGATCGAGCGTGGGTCAACGGGGTCACCACCCCTCCTTGCGGGCGCGAGCCTCGAAGAGCAGGATGCCCGCTGACAACGCGACGTTGAGTGAATCGGCCTGGCCGAGCATCGGGATCGAGACTTTGCCGAAGCCCTGCTGGTGCCACTGCTGGTGCAGTCCTGCGCCTTCTGAGCCGACGACGAAGGCTGTTCGTCCGCTGTACTGCGGAGTTTTGTAGCTGCCCGTTGCGGCGGGGTCGGCCAGGTGGACCTCGAACTGGTGTTTCCTGAGCCATTGGGCAGCCGCTGCGATGTCGTCGAATTCGATGACCGGCGTGGTCAGGACCATGCCGCGGCTGGCGGCGTACACAGCGGGGTTGGTGAGCTTGGCCCGGCGGCTGGTGAGGACGAGGCAGTCGGCGCTGGCTGCGTCGACCGTGCGGATTAGGGTGCCGAGGTTGCCGGCGTACTCGACACCGTCGGCGACCAAGATGAGCGCATCGTCGTCGAGGTGCAGCTGATTCGGTCGCCAGGTCGGGAGCCGGGCGATGGAGATCAGGCCGTCGGACCTGCTCTTGCGGCTGACTCGGGCGAGCAGCTTCGGTGAGATCCGGAAGACTTCCTGCGCCCGAGCGGCGATCCTGGCCGCCTCGTCGGGTTGCACGCAGGCTTCTGGACAGTAATAGAAGGTGTCGATCGGGGTCGCGGTAGTGAGCAGCTGGTTGTGCTCCCAGCTGCCCTCGACCAGGATCCGGCCGGGGACGGAGTCCTTGCGGACGGCGAGCAGGGCACGGCCGCGCGGGTGCTGCGCGCCGATCGACAAGGCGTCGAGAGCTGACGGTGTCATGAGGTGACTCCGGTGAATGAGAACAGCTCACCGCCCCGGGGACCACCCTCTGGGGTCTGCGCCGGGTTCGGTTCGCTGGGGTCGGCTAGGGCGTGGGGACGCGCTAGCCGAGCAGTCTCATCATGCTTTGGATGGTAGATATCCACAGCCGTGCCGTCACTCGGTTTTTGATTGGCGGTCGCCGTCGATAAAGTCGCTCATCTGGCTGTCTTCGGGGGCGGCCGGGCACGGGAGGAGATCACGATGGACGCGACATTGCTGGACGCGGAGGCCGAAGCGGCCGTCCTGCGCGTCTACCGGCAGGTCTTCGCCGTGCTCGCCCGTGAGGCCGGCGCGATGATCGTCGATCCTGAGCTGCTGGATGCGGACCAGGCGATCCTGGACGCGTTCGCCGAGGCGGGCAGCGACGGGTTGACCGTCGAGCAGGCCACGCTCGCCTGCCGGGGCTATCCGCACGACGTGATCGTGCGCCGCTTCGAGGTACTGCGGCAGTACGGCGCGATCACCAAGCTGGTGGATCGGCCCAACGAGCTGCGCCACCGGGCGGCGTTCGCGCCGTACGTGATGTTGATGTTCCTCAAGCGGATGTCGGTGCAGGGCGGCCAGGCCGAGCTGCACCAGCTGCTCACCCTTGAAGCACACAGCGTGAGCGATCCCAAGGCGGTCGCCGAGCAGGGGCAAGCGTCGATCCAGCGGTTGACCAAGGTCTTCCGGCTGCTGGGGAACGAGCTGTCCATCCTGGTCTCGACCAGCACCACGGCCCAACTGCGGGAGAACGCGCAGCTCGCCTGGGGTAACGAGCGGCTGATCGAGCAAGCCGAGAAGGTGCACCGCATCGTGCTCGAGCGGTGGCCCGGGTTGCATCAGGTCTGCACGCAACTGCGGATGTCGCTGGCCGCTTATGCCGACGCGGTGCAGCTTGCCGCCGGGCGACTGGTCGAGCGAGCCGGGACTACGCGGGCGCTCGGGTTGCTGCCGATCGAGACTTGGCTGACGTTCACGCGGAGCAGCGATACCGACGTACTGGCTGGAGTTCTGGACGGGTTGCTGTTCGACGCGGCGGCGCCGGACTTCTCGCCGGAAGGGATGCTGGAGGCGGTCGAGTCCGGGCGGCGTACCGGTACTGCACGGATGGCGCCGCCGCGGCCTTCATCCGAGACCGACGCGCCGGAGTCCGCGGCCGCGACGGATCGCGAGGATCTGCGAGCGCAGGCTGAGCGGATCCTGGCCGGGCAGTCCAGCGTGAGCATCGTGGATGTGGTTGATGATGCGGGCGACTGGGTCACCGCTCGGCGGGTGCTGGCTGAGCTGACAGCGGCGCATCTGCATGACGAGCTCGACTACGAGTTGGTGTGGGGCGACGGGATGCGGATCGATCCGGCCGCTGGGACGCCGTGGGCGACCGAGGGCTCGTTCCGGCGGGTGACGCGATGAGCACGTCGGAGACGGTCGAGAGTGGCCGCGGCTACAACGCTTTGTGGTGGGCAAAGGTTCAATCAGCCGGCCCCCTGCAGGTCTCACCGGACACCCCGGCGATCCCCGGCCTCACTCGCGCGGCCGAGCCCGACGGCACCTCCCTCTGGATGCTGCCAACCCTCCCCGCCGGCGCCGGCCACAGCGTCCTGGAAGAACTCGGCATGCCTCCCGTAGCTGTAGAACAGCCCAACGAGACAGCCCGAGTCCTCTCCATCTGCGTAGCCTGCTGCTGGCCCGACCGCAGCGGCTCCGCCTGGCCCGGCGTCACCGGCACCCTCGCCCAGGTCAAAGCCGTCTACGCCGGCCTCCGCGGCCGCCCCGAGCAGTCCAGCGACCTGACCCTGATCATCGGCAGCCTCCGCCGCCTCCACGCCACCAACTGGCTCCTCTGGAACGAGAAGGCCGGCGAGGTCCGTCTGGGCCCCCGGGTCATCACTTGGGGACCGGCTCAACTGGTGGCCCTGCGTGAAGTCTGCCGAGTCCTGCCGGACCCGCCTCCCGCAGTACTGGCTCCGCCGCAGGCACCCACCCCCGCTGCAGACCCCCTGCCGACCTCAGCCACCGCCGAGGAGGACGAATGAACGACCACCACGCCCTCTTCGACCCCATCCTCCAAGACCTCAGCGACCGTACGCGCGACGAAGTACTGGCTGCTTTCAGTGCTGTTCAGTACGCCGCCCACCCGGTGGCCGAGGTCCAACTGGCCGGTCTTCGCGATGTCACGCTGCGCCGCCAGGTCTCGAAGATGCTGAAGCTGATCGGCCGCACCCTCGTCCACGTCGACGGGACTCACTGGACGGCTGGTTATGCCGACGACATCGCCGCGACCCTGACGGCGCAAGGCTGGCAACCGCTCTCGGTCGTCGACCGCGCCGTCCTCGTCCTCGTGCTGGTCCACTCGGTCGCCATCCCGCGCAGCGAAGGCATCCTCACCGGAGACAGCTGGAAGTCGGCTCGCCCGACGACCGTCGACGAACTGCGCACCACCAAGATCAGCGCGGAAGAGCGCCGCCTGGCCCTCCAACGTCTCCGGGCCGCCGGCTTGATCCAGCTGTCCGGCGACCACTCCGGCGGCCCGAGCTACATCCCGGGTCCGCAACTGCAACGCCTCACCCCGGCCGCGCGCCGCCGGCTGCAGGATCAGCTGATCCTCGCGGCCGCGCCGTCGAGCCCGATCGCGGAGGCCATCCGCGCTCGCAAAGGCATTTCCACTGAAGAAGGAGCGGCATGAGCACCCCCACCCCGGCTGAGGACGGACCGTTCGACATCCTCGGCTCGAAGGTGCTGCTCGGCGTCCAGGTCGTCGACCTGTCCCGGCTGTCGACGCACCCGATCCCGATGGTCGGCCAGGGTCTGGTCACCGTCGCCGGTCAGGGCCCGGTCGACTCGAACGGCGCCGGCAAGTCCTCCTGGATCGCCGCGCTGTCCCTGCTGCACGCCGACGACCAATGGCGGCTGACCAGCGGCGCTCCCGGTGCAGCCGAGTTGCTCTTCACCGCCGAGGCGGCCGGCCAGGAAGGCACCTGGTCGAACGTCGACCGCGGCTACATCGTCGGCGTCTTCTCCGATCCTGACCTGACCGAGCTGGCCGAGATCGAGGCGGCCGCGATCACCGTCTGGATCAGGATCAACCGCAAAGCGTCGTACCTGGATCTGCGCTGGAAGAGCGGCCTGCACGTCCCCTACGGCACCACCGAGTCCGAGCGGGCCGCCGGTGCCGACGCGCTCTGGGCCGCGCTCCCCCACTCCAACGGCCGCACCGATTTCCACGCCAACAAGTTGTCGTCCGTCCTGTACGGCGGCCAGGTGCGCTGCGTCTCGTTCCTGTCCACCTCGGTCAGATCGTCTCCGACCGCCAACCTCCTCGCCGAGCCACTGAACGAGCTCGGCCCGGCCCGCATCTTCAACGCGATCGCCACCCTCACCGGGCTCGACCACGAGCTGGAGCAGGAGCAGGCTCACCGCTCCGCCGAGCACACCCAACGCGAGGCGACCAAGCAAGCCGCGGCCGACCTGCAGCGGTGGGAGCAGGAGATGGCCACCGTCGAGGCGGGCATCCTGCAACGCGCGGCGGCCCGCGAGGCGCTGACTGCCGCTCGAGAGTCCTGGCGCGCCCGCAGCGCGCGGTACCTGGTCGACGGCGACGCGCGAAACAGCGAGATCGTGCAGGAGTTGAGTGTTCTCGACGAGCGGGTGGCCGAGCAGGAGGCCAAGCGCGACACGGTCGACACCGAGATCGAGGCCTTCGGCAGCGAGGAAAACCTGCTGCGCGACGTCCAGCTGACCCGGCAGGAGCGCGACAAGCTCGATGCGCGCGATCGCGAGCTGGATCTTGCGCAGCGTTCAGTCCGCGAGCAGCTCGAGCGACTCGGCCAGGAACATCGGCGATTGCTCGATGCTGGGCGTTCGGCCGATGGACGCGACCTCACCGCTGCCGGTGAGGAGCAAGCAGAGGCTCGTGCTGTGCTTGAGGAGCACATCGGGCTGGACCACGCGGCGCGTTCCGCGGTCGACCAGGCGACTGCCGACCTGCGCGAGGCCGAGAGCGGCCAGACCGTCTCCGCTCCGCAGCAACAGGTGCTGACCACGGCAGGCATCGAGTGTGGCGCGCTGACCGACATCACTGAGCTCGCGAACTCTGACCGTGCCGAGTGGGAGCCGCGGCTCGCGCCGTACCGGGAGGCTGTTGTCGTCGACGCGGCCGATGTCGCGCTCGCGACCACGGCGCTGACCGATGCCGGCTATCCGGGCTTCCTCCTGGTGCTGGCCAACCGACCTGGCA
The DNA here is from genome assembly GCF_040687575.1 of Kribbella sp. NPDC056861. Classification (NCBI taxonomy): domain Bacteria; kingdom Bacillati; phylum Actinomycetota; class Actinomycetes; order Propionibacteriales; family Kribbellaceae; genus Kribbella; species Kribbella sp. NPDC056861. The sequence continues at coordinate 850,226 of NZ_JBFBNQ010000005.1, forward strand.
CTGCTGCCTTCAAGGGTGGGCCTGCGTCGGCGGACAAGCGCTTTAAGCTCGATGGGTTCTTCGCTGCGCTGGCCGCTCGCTCCGCCAAAGAGGTCATCGACGATCCCGCTGGTGTGGTCGCCGTTGGGCAGTTCGAGGAGGCGATCACCGGTCGTACTGCTCGAATCGAGGCCGCCCGGCGCCGACTCGACTCCTCTGTCGCCGCTCGCTCAGCCGCCTCGTCGGCGCTTGAGCAAGCTCGCGCGCGGGTCGACCAGGCAGAGCGCCGTACTGCGGCCGCTCGCGCCCTGGGCACCGCCGCGGATGTGCAGGATCAGATCCTCGCGCTCCGCGAGGCGAACGACCAGCACGAGACCGACCGCGACACCCTCGCCCCCGCTCTCCAGGCCGCGAAGGAATCCGCCGAAGCAGCAGCCGGGCAGCAACTCGTCCGCGACGAGCGTCTGAAAAACCTCGAAGCCACCCGCCGCGACCACGGCCGCATCCTCGACGAGCTCGCCGGCCGCCGACTCGTACTCCTTGAGGAGCAAACCAACCTCGACCTGGTCACCAGGACGACCACCTGGGGTGGCAGCGCCGCCGAGGCGTCCGAGTTTCTGGTCGCGATGCCGGACGACGCGTCGCAGCGCCGTACCACCGCCGACTGGAACCACCAGGCCTGCACCCAGCTCGACGACGTCGTACGCCGCTGCTTCCCGAACGCCCGCTCCCGCGAGGAAATCCCCTCCGAGCTCTGGGAGATCCTCAACGGCGCCGATGGCTGGTCGAACGGCACCCTGGGAGCCCGCGTCTCGCTGGTCCCCGCCCTGCAACGGACCCTCGCAAGCCACCTCGCTCAGCACGAGACGTTCGACAGCCTCCAGCAACAGCAGATCGCCAGCCAGCGTGCCGAACGCAACGCCGCCCTCGAGCGCGCCCGCGAAGGCCTCGACGAATCCGAAAGCACCGCCCGCGCCCACCGCTCCTCGCTGGCCGACGGCATCAAGGCCCGGCTGCGCCTGGTCTCGGCAGAATTCGACCGCCTCGACCAGCAGTACGGCGGCTACGGCGCCAAACTCGAGTACCCGGAGCCCGACCCGCCCGCCGAGCCCGACAAGCCCTGGCGCTGGACGGTCACCCCGAAGTGGCGCCGCTCAGAAGGCGGCCCGTTCTCCGCCTTCAACGTCAAGGGCAACACCGCCCAGATGGACGAAAAGGCCGTCAAACTGGTCTGCGCCGCCGCCCTCGCCGGCGGCTCCGACCGCCCCCTGCTCCTGATCCTCGACGAGTTGGGCCGCAACCTCGGCTCCCAACACCGCCGCGAAGCAGTAGCCCTCTTCGAACAGATCGGCCGCGACCGCAACATCACCGTCATCGGCGCCCTCCAGGACGACATGGAACGCTACGCCCTGTCCTCGTCCCGCCTGTACGTCAAGCTCCGCCGCTCCTCCGACACGATGGCCTACAACCAGGCCCCCGTGGTCAAGGGCAACGAGGAGTACTCCGCCCGAGTAGAACTCCTCCGCACCTGGCTCGACTCCTACCGAGGCCCCCGCCCCACCCTCGAACTAGCCGAACCAACCCTCGACTCCCCCGACCCGAGCGAGCCAGCGCTCACCTCTACCGCGCCCACCCGCGCCACCACCGAGCCCCCGCTCGACCCGGCTCCCCCCTCCGGCTCGCCCAGGCCGACCTCAACCGCTTAAGCGACTACCGCCAGCACGACACCCGAGGCAGCTCCATCCGCCTCCGACACCGCCAGCTCCACCACAAAAACCACCAAGTCAGCCACTCGTCGCAAGCCCACTAAAGCGGTCAACCAGCCCACCACCGACGCCAAGGCCCAAGCCCCCGCCACCACCGAACCAACTGCCACCCCCGAACCACCCACCGACTAACACCCGCGGGAAGGTCGGCACGGTCGCCGCTCCCGAGGTACGGCCAGGCAACTCAGACCTCCAACGAGGTCACCGGCTCAGACGCGCACCGGGCGGTCGGGCATCGAGCTGCTGGAAGCCCGCCAAGTTCTGCCTGTCGGAGACGAGATTGTGGTGGATTGCTACCGAAAACCGACCCCGGTGGTCGGGATTGACCTAGGGGTCCTTCACACTGGGAGGGTGAGGTGTCTGCAGATGTCCGTCCCAGCCCTCCTCAGTCGTTTACACGGAGTAGGCGGAGCTCTGGCCAACCCCTCACCGTTCGGCGTACCGTCCGTTGGACAGGTCCAGCCGGCAGCTGATCGGAGGGCGTGAGATGGCATCTTGGCTACTACGCGCCCAGTGGGCCCACCGCGACGAGACAGTCGAACACCGGGCCCTCCGCGTCGGCCGCACCCTGACCGCGGTCGCCGTCGCGTTCCCTGACGTCCACCTGTGGACCCAGGACGAACGCTGGGGATTCCACGTCCTCGAGGCAGACGGCTCCGCCCCGCTCAAGGAAATGGTCGAGGCAACCACCAAGGTCCTCTCGAACGGTTCCAGCACCACCCGCCTCCACCTACAGAGCGCCGGCGAACTCCCCTGGCTCTTCGACCTCTCCATGGGCGGCACCCTCACCACGGTCTCCGACCAACTCACCCTGCACTGGAGCGACGAAGACGCCCTGACCCAGTCAGAACGCTTCGCCCAGGTACTCCGCGCAGTCGTCACGATCTGGGAACCCGAATGGGCCAGCATCGCCGACACCGAACTAGCCGCAGCCGCCGGCGTCTTCCGCCGCGGCATCCCCATGATGGGCTGGCTCACCTACGTCCGAGGCATGATCGCCGGCGCCCACGGCATCGACATCGCCCTAACCCCCTTTGAACGAGGCACCCTCCTCCAGGCCCCCGTAGCCCCCGCAGACCTAACCCCGATCCACATCTGCGCCGCAGCCGCCCTGGTAGGCATCTCCCCCGAAGACCTCTAACCCCCACTGAGATCGCTCGCCCCTCCCAGCCAGCCGCAAGCCCAAACGTCTACGCCGGCCAGTGGTGGGCCCAAGTGTCGACGTCAGCCGGCCGCGTCGTGCGACATCCAGCTCGCGAACGCCTCCTCGGCCCCGCCGGCATGGCCGTGGCCCAGGTCGACGGCACGAGTTGCCAGGCCGAGGTACGTTCGCTCGCGAAAGCGCAGAGACTCCACCACCTCCTGGGGCAGAGGCGACAGCAGCGCACTGCGCCGAGCGACGTCCGCGAGCTGTGGCAAAGCGACATCCGCGACCTGCAACAGGTCATTCCCGGCATGCTGTGGCAAGAAGGCAACACCCGCCTGTTATGGCAGGGCCACACCGGCCCGACGTGTGCGTGCAGCAGCAGTAACTGCGAAACACCACGGCGTGGCAGCGACAACACCACGGCGATGCAAGTCGCGCTGGCTAGATGCCCATCACAATGCTGACCAGGATGAGGCCGAAGCCGACTAGGACGCAGCCGCAGCCGCAGCCGACGACAATGCCGCTCGCCAGAAGCCACGTCGACCGCGCTCCCCCCGACTCCAGTTCGACGACCTCGCCGACCAGCCAAGTTTGTCTTCCTACGTCCGTCTCCCACCCCGCCGGCGTGGATCCGCTCAGCACCAGCGTCCAGCGCAAGGTCGACAACCAAGCTGCGCTGCTGGCAACTCCCCACCCGGGTCGACAGACTCGTTAACTCCCCGTCCGAGTCGACGGATTCCTTCAGCTCGCGAGCCGTCGGCATACACCTTTCCTGCCAATGTCCTACCCGCCTGCCACATCACGTTCCGGACTGATGCGATCCCGGCCGGTGAGCGGTTCATGTTGGCGCGGCGGACTCGGCAGGCTGCGGACGCGTTGACCAGGCGCCTCAGCCACTAAATTGTTTCTGGGGTAAACACATTAAGGGCCACCCCTTGCGGGGTGGCCCTTAACAGTGTGAATGTCCGGCGACGTCCTACTCTCCCACGACCTACCG
>NZ_JBFBNQ010000006.1:0-553598 GCF_040687575.1 Kribbella sp. NPDC056861
TAGCTGAACAGCGACTCGTCGGCGTCCACCTGCCCGTCGATGGCCTTCGCGTACGGGTCCAGCAACAGCTTCGACGGGTTGCACCGGTGCCCGTTGGCGGGCTCGTACGGGCCGTGCACGCGGTAGCCGTAACGCTGGCCGGGCTGGACCGCCGGCAGATACGCGTGCCAGACGAATCCGTCGACCTCGGTCAGCTGGACCAGCTGCTCCGATCCGTCGTCATTGATGAGAGCCAGGTCAACTTGTTGAGCAACCTCCGAGAACAGCGCGAAGTTCGTACCGGAGCCGTCGTACGTGGCTCCGAGGGGATAGGGACGACCAGGCCATTTCTGCACTCGATGACAGTAGCCACTCACTGCCGCGATTGCTCATTGGTCTGCCGAACCAGTGCAGTGGCGACCAGATTTAACTTTGTGTTACTTGTCTGGGACAGCCTGGTGAGGAAACCGAACGCCCGGTCGGAGTCGAGCTGGTAGCGCTCCATCACGATGCCGACCGCCTGGCCGATCACGTTCCGGGTGGCCAGCGCCTCGGTCAGCGTCTGGTCCTGCCGGGCCCAGCCCATCGCCACCGCCACCTGGCCGGCGAACATGCTGCCCAGCTGGATCGCGTCCTGGTCGATCGCGTTCGGCTCCCGGGCGTACAGGTTGAGCGCGCCGCGGACGTGCGGCACGGCCCGGAACTGGAAGGCGACCTGCGAGCCGAAGCCGAGCGCCGCCGCCTTCGGGCCGAAGTCCGGCCAGCGCGGATCGGCGGCCAGGTCGTTGACGGCGACGACCGGCTCCTCGATCGCGGCGTCCAGGCACGGGCCCTCGCCCAGCTCGTACTGCAGGTGGTCCGCCCTGGTGACGGTCGGGCCGGTCGGCGCCAGTGTCTCGATCCGGCCTTCCTTGGTGGTGATCGAGATACTCGCCTCGACGATGCCCGGGATGGTCTCCGCGGTCACCCGGGTGATCACCGCCAGGGTCTCGTCCAGATCCATCGGGTTGCTCAGCGATGCGGCCACCTCGGCCATCGCGTCGGCGATCTCCAGATGCAGTTCAGTCATGTCAGCCCCTCGAGCAAAAAAGCCGATTCCCCCGGGACTTCGGCGCGTCTTACCCCAGTGTGCGTCATAACCGGCTGGACAAGGGTCGACCCCGGCGCTGCTTTCCTCAACGCCGGGGCCTGGAGACTGCGGGACCTCGAGTTCCTGCACTCTCGTAGCGGTCCTGTGCCCTTAGCTGCCGGTCCTAAGCAGGATCCGGCCGGTCAACTGATTCCGTCCAGGATCCGGCGCAGGCCCCACAGGTACTGGTCGGTCGAGACGTAGGTCGCCATCGTCCGCGCCGCGGCGGCGGAGCGAGGGAAAACCTCGGCTGGGATCTGTTCGAAGACCCGTCGGCGGCTGTCGATCCGGGCCGCCTCGGACGGCAGCGGCCCGGGCTCCGACTCGTCGGCCACCTCGAGGGCGATCGAGCCCAGGACGTAGACGATCAGCAGGTACGTCGACCGCGCGGCCGCCGTCGGCGCCAGCCCGGCCCCGATCAGCAGCTCCTGCAACTGCTCGCCGATCGCGGTCGCCCGCGGCCCGTCCATCGGCCCGCTCATCAACAGCGCGGCCGCGCCGGGATGCGCCACCAGCCGCTCGCGCAGGTCGATCGCCAACGCCTCGATCCGCTCCCGCCAGGGCCGGTCGCGGTCGGCGAAGACGCCGTGGTCGGCGTCGCCGAGCAGCTTCTCGACCAGCGCCCGGACCACCGCCGCCTTGTCCGGGAAGTAGGTGTAGACCGCGTTCGGCGCCACGCCGACCTTCGCGGCGATGCCCCGGATCGAGGCACCCGCCGGTCCGGCCTCGTCGAGCAGAGCGAGCGCCGCGTCGAGGATCTCGTCCTCGGTCAGCGCCCGCCGTGGTCCGGGCCGTCCCCGTCCTGCCGGTGTCATCCAGAATCTCCTCTTGACGTATCTCTGGACAGTGTACATTATTTGGACACTGTACAAATTCTGTACGCCGTACAATTTCTGAGGAGACGCCATGATCCGCCGCATCACCGGTGCGTTGTTCGTTCTCGCCGCGATCGCCTTCGGGGTGGCCGCGAGTGTGCTCTCGTCGACCTTCGAGTGGCCCGACATCCTGCGGGAGCCGGCCGACGTGGTCCTGCCGGCCTTCACCGCGGGCGGCACCAGCCTGATCTGGACCTGGTTCGCGGTCGCCTGGACCTATGCGTTGCTCGCCATACCGATCCTGCTGCTTCCGCATGTGCTCAATCGCCGCCACGACCCCGTACTACGAACCGCCACCTGGCTCGGCGCAGCGTCGGTGCTGCTGTCGCTGATCGGCTTCCTGCGCTGGGTTTTCGTGGTTCCGCCGCTCGCCCGCGCCTATGCCGAAGGGGACGAGACGACGCGCGCCGCAGTACGGGCTGCTTGGACTGCACAGCATCAGTTCGGTGGGGCGTTGCTCGGGGAGCATCTCGGGCAGTTGCTCGGAATCGCTTGGAGCGTTGGGGTTTGCGTCGCGTTGCTGCGCGAGCATCGGTGGGTGGCGATCGCGGGGCTGGTGGCGAGCGCGCTGTATCTCACCAACCAGGGCGATGTGCTGGCGACGGCGATCCCGGACTTCCCGGTCTGGGACCTGGGCGGGCTGATCGGCAGTACGGCGTGGGGCCTGTGGACGGTCGCGATCGGGGTGACTGTTTGGCGGCGTACCGGTGACGTTACGCAATTGAGTGAGCACGTGGAGTAGGTTCACCCGCATGCTTAAGCGCGCTGCAGTTATTGCCGGAGCTCTACTACTCGCGACCGCCGGCGCCGCGACCGCCTCCATGACGGCATCGACGGAGGGTCAGGACCACAAGCTGATCGTCGGCGGGACGCTGTCCAGTACGACGGAAGCGCCGTGGGCGATCGCGTTGACGAACACCGAGTCCGCGCGCTCGACCGGCCGCTGGTGCGGCGCCGCGCTGGTCAGGGCGAACAAGATCATCACCGCCGCGCACTGCATCATCAAGCCGGCCAATACCTTTCTCGCGATCCAGGGCCGGCCGGACCTGACCGACACCTCGGTCGGCCGCGCCTCCGGGATCAGGTCGATCTGGATCCACCCCGGCTACAACAAGACCGAGAACCGCTACGACTTCGCCGTACTGACGCTCAGCAGGCCGCTCAACGGCGTACCGCTGCTGCCGTTGGAGCTCGACCCGAAGGCTGACCGGAAGGGTGTGGTGCCGACGGTCTACGGCTGGGGCGACACGCAGGACACGGGTCCCGCCGACACGTTGTCGAAGCTCGCCGTACCGGATCTCGGGGATGCCACCTGCCTGGCCAACGAGGAGTACAAGACCAACGGGTACTCCGCTGCCACCAACGTCTGCGCCGGGTACGTCGACGGCGGCCGCGATGCCTGCCAGGGCGACTCGGGCGGCCCGCTCGTCCTCAACGGCCGACTCCTCGGCACTGTCTCGTGGGGCAAGGGCTGCGCCGAGAGCGGTTATCCCGGGGTCTACGCGCAGGTCGCTTCCGCCGGGAAGGCGCTGCAGGCGGAGATCGCTCGGTAGTTCTTACTGTCACTGACGTTGACACTGTCATATGACAGTGTCATGATCCAAGCATGGAACTGTGGACGCTTGGTGAGCTGACGGACCGGGTAGGCGCGGCACTGGCCGACTACCCGGGCCAGGTCAACGGCCGGGTGCGCGCCGTTCCGGACCAGCGCGCGATCCGCTGGTACACGACCATCGGCCTGATCGACCGGCCGACCGAGATGCGCGGCCGCACGGCGTTCTACAGCCAACGCCACCTCCTGCAACTGGTAGCCATCAAACGCCGCCAGTCCGAAGGCCACACCCTCGCCGAGATCCAAACCGAACTGACCGGCGCCACCAACGAAACCCTCCACCCCATCGCCGCCCTCCCACCCACCGCTGCAGGCGGGCCCGCAGGCGACACCGCCCCACCCAGCCCCTCCGCCGCAGGCATCCCCAGCGCCGCTGCACCCAGCCCCGCCGCCTCAGGCACCTCCAGCACCGCCACTGCCGCCACCACTGCCGCCGCAGCTGCCAACCCCAGCGCCGCCACCCCCGCCCCCGGCAGCCCAGGCGATCCCGCACCCGGCAGCCACGTCAAGCCGCCTCCGCCGTCCCGCCCCCGCTTCTGGGCCGACCACCCCCAACAACCACCAGCAGCCGACCCCGCCCCAACACCAACAGCGGATCAGCTTGCAGTGGTCACAGCCGTCCGCCTAGCCGACGGCATCACCGTCGTGCTCGACCACCCCGGCCCCATCGCCGACCCCGCCCGCCTAGCGGCCGCCGCCGCCCCGCTGCTGGCGGAGCTGACCAAGCAAGGCCTGCTCAACCGATCGTCAGGAGACGAGACATGACCATTCTTCCCACCCTCCACCCCGACGACCGACGCGACGCGAGCACCGACGACGCCGGTCTCGGCACGCTCAGCACCGAGCGCGGCAACCTCCCGCTGGAGCGCATCGACGCGCACGCCACCATCACTGGCCTGACCGCCGGCACCGTGCTCACCCAGGACTTCCGCAACCCGTACGACGTCCCGCTCGAAGCGACCTATATCTTCCCGCTCCCACCCCGCGCCGCCGTCACCACGCTCCGGCTGACCGCCGACGGCCGGACCGTCGAGGCAGAGCTCCAAGAGCGCGCCCAAGCTCGCGAGACCTACGACACCGCCATCGCGGCAGGCCAGCGCGCCTCCATCGCCGAGGAGGAGCGCCCCGACGTCTTCACTCTGCGCGTCGGCAACATCGTCCCGGGCGAGCGCGTGACAGTGCAGCTCACCCTGGTCGCGCCCCTCCCCTACGAGGACGGCGAAGCGACGTACCGGCTGCCGTTGGTGGTTGCCCCGCGCTACATTCCCGGCGCTCCACTCGACGGCCCCAGCGTCGGCGACGGCGTCGTACCGGACACGAACGCAGTACCGGACGCCTCCCGCATCACGCCGCCGATCCTGCTCCCCGGCTTCCCCAACCCCGTCCAGCTGAGCATCACCGCCGACATCGACCCGTCCGGCCTGCCCCTGCACGGGATCCGCTCCAGCCTGCACGCGATCGGCACGGAGCAAGGCGACCGCGTCACCAGCGTCGCGATCAACCCCGGTGAGCGGGTGGACCGCGACTTCATCCTCAGACTCGCGTACGGCGAGGCCGAGGCGACCGCCACCGCCTTCACCGTTGCCCCCGACAACGACGCTGACGGCGAGGGCACCTTCGAGTTCACCGTCCTGCCGCCAGTGGCAACCACCTCGCCGCGCCCTCGTGACGTCGTACTGGTGCTGGATCGCTCCGGCAGCATGGGCGGCTGGAAAATGGTCGCGGCCCGCCGAGCAGCCGCGCGCATCGTCGACACTCTCACCGCGGCCGATCGCTTCGCCGTGCTCAGCTTCGACACCGTCATCGAGCGCCCGGCCGGCCTGCCCGAAGGCCTCTCCGACGCCACCGACCGGCATCGCTTCCGCGCGGTCGAGCATCTCGCCGGCCTGGAGGCCCGCGGCGGCACCGAGATGCTCGCACCGCTGCGCGAAGCAGCCACCCTGCTGAGTGGTGACAGCGAGCGCGATCGAGTCCTGATCCTGGTGACCGACGGCCAGGTCGGCAACGAGGACCAACTCCTCTCCGAGCTGAACACCCCGCTGGCCGGCGTACGGATTCACACGGTCGGCATCGACCAGGCGGTCAACACGGGCTTCCTCAGCCGGCTGGCCGGTCTCGGCGGCGGCCGCTGCGAACTGGTCGAGAGCGAAGACCGCCTCGACGAGGCCCTGGACCGCATCCACCTCCGGATCGGTACGCCGCTGCTCACCGGCGTCGCGCTGTCTGTCGACGGACTGACTCTGCAGACCGACTCGATCAGCCCGGCCCGTACGCCGAACGCCTTCGCCGGCGTTCCCCTCGTACTGCGTGGCCGATACCGCGGCGCGGCCGACAACGCCACCGCCCACCTGCGTGGCATCACCGCGTCGGGCGAGGAGTGGCAGGTCGACGTACCGGCTGTCCAGACGGAGAGCGCGTCGGCAGGTGCTGTCTGGGCGCGCGGCCACTTGCGTGATCTCGAGGACCGCTACTCCAGTTCGCACGGCGACCTGCAGGAGTTGGAGCAGCAGATCGTCGCGGTGTCGTTGCGGCACCACGTGCTCTGCCGCTTCACCGCACTTGTTGCCGTCGACTCCCGAGTCGTCGCCGATGGTGGCCCTGGGCATCGAGTCACTCAGCCGGTCGAGCTGCCGGCCGGCTGGGACCAAGCGGCGCTTGCCATGCCGGTAGCCTTCGCCGCCGGTGCGCCTGCCGCTGCCGCCCCCGCGGGCGGGCTTGCTGCCGCTCCCGCGGGCTTCCCGCTCGCCGGTGGTCCGGTCGGTGGCGGCTTCGGGGCGGTCGCCTCGCGCCGGATGTCCGGGGGGCGTCGAGCCGCCAACGCGAAGGGGTTAAGCCTTGGGTTTGCACCGAGTGGCGTCGCGGGTGGGTTCACGGAGGAGTTGCAGTCCGGCCCCGATCACCTGGCCGACGCTCGTCTGCAGGCTGCCGCCGAGGCACGGCTGCTCCGCGACGCCGGTACGCCGACAGCTCTGCAGCGGCGGATGATCCTGTCCGACCTGGCCAGCCGTCTCGACGCGCTGCTCCGCAACCTCGGGTCGGGCGCCGAGCCGGTCCGGGAGCTCGTCACCGCATTGGCAGCACTCGAAAACCCGATCGCAGTCCCCGAGTCGCAACTCGACGAGCTCTGGGCACAAGCCCTGCGAGTCCTCGACGAGTTCGCCGGCCAGTCGGCCGGCGGCGCCGCCGATCCCGCGCTCGGGGCGGGCGCGAGCCCCGCTGCCGCGGCACCGAAGCGACCGTTCTGGAAAAAGTCGTGATCAGCAGTTAGGGCTGTACAACGGCGGGCGAGCCCTGTCACGCTGACCCGATCGATCCGGTCGGAGGTCAGCATGAGCCGAACCACTCGCCCGCCGTCAGCGTCCCATCCGCTGTTGCGCAAGAAGAACATCGACGACATGCTCGCCGCCAGTCGCGGCGATCACGGATCCGCGCATCTGCAGCGGACGATGGGCACCTTCCAGCTGATGATGTTCGGCGTCGGCGCCACCATCGGCACCGGGATCTTCTTCGTCCTCGCGGTGACGGTGCCCAAGGCCGGCCCGGCGGTGATGGTCACCTTCCTGCTGGTCGGTGTGATCGCCGCGCTGACCGCGCTGTGCTACGCCGAGGTCGCCTCGACCATCCCGGTCTCCGGCTCCGCCTACTCGTACTCGTTCGCCTCGCTCGGCGAGTTGCCGGCGTACATCGTCGGCTGGTGCCTGATCCTCGAGTACGGCGTCGCCGGCGCCGCCACGTCGGTCGGCTGGGCGGAGTACTTCAACGCCTTGCTGGACGACGTCTTCGGCGTCACCATCCCCGAGTCGCTGAGCTCCGGACTGCTTGCCGAGGGCCCCGGCATCATCAACCTGCCGGCCGTCGTGCTGGTCGGCATGTGCTGCCTGCTGCTGCTCCGCGGCGCCAAGGAGTCGGCCCGCGCGAACGCGATCATGGTCGTCATCAAGCTCTGCGTCCTCGGGTTGTTCGTGGTGCTCGCGCTGACCGGCTTCAAGTCCGGCAACCTGCAGCCGTTCGCGCCCGAGGGGATCAGCGGCATCTCCGCCGCCATCCCGGCGATCTTCTTCACCTTCCTCGGCATCGACGCCGTCTCGACCGCGGGTGAGGAAGTCAAGGATCCCGGCCGGACCATCCCGCGAGCCGTCTTCGGCGCGGTCCTGATCGTGACGGTCTTCTACCTGCTGGTCGCCTTCGCCGCCGTCGGTGCCCAGGAGACCTCGAAGTTCGAGGGCCAGGACGCCGGTCTGGAAGCGATCCTGAACGACGTCACCGGGGTCTCGCTGCCCGGCATCATCATCGCCGCCGGCGCGGTGGTCTCGATCTTCTCGGTCACCCTGATCACCGTCTACGGCCAGACCCGGATCCTGTTCGCGATGGGCCGCGACGGCATGCTGCCGCCGCTGTTCAAGGAGGTGAACCGCAACACCCTCTCGCCGAACAAGAACGTGCTCTTCACCAGCGCCTTCATCGCGATCCTGGCCGCCGTGGTGCCGATCGACAAACTGTTCGACCTGGTCAGCATCGGCACCCTGGCCGCGTTCATGGTGGTCTCCGCGACGGTGATCATCCTGCGCCGGACCCGGCCCGACCTGGAGCGCGGCTTCCGGTTGCCGTTCGGCCCGGTGATCCCGATCCTGTCGATCCTGTCCTGCGCGTACGCCGCGAGCACGATCGCGGCCGTCACCTGGATCTCGGTCGGCCTCTGGCTGATCCTCGCGCTGGCCGTCTACTTCCTCTACAGCCACAAGCACTCGATCCTGGCCGATCGCAGCGAGGAGGGTGAGCAGTGAAGGCCGTAGTCGCCTACCGCGGCGGTGACGACACCCCCGAGGCGCTCGAACTCGGCGCGACCCTACGCCGTACGACGGGAGCCGAGCTGGTCGTCGTCGCCGTCCTGCCGCCCGCCTCCGAACCAGGCACCGAGCGGATCGATCTCGAGTACCGCCAATGGCTCGACTCGGTCGCCGACGAAGCCCGCCGCAACGCGGTGGACGCGTTGTCCCACGACGATCCCGAAGGCCTGGAGTTCCGCCGGATCGCCTCGCACTCGGTCGCCGACGGCCTGGTACGGGTGGCAGGCGAATCAGACGTCGACCTACTGGTACTGGGTTCAGCCCGCGCCGCCACCGAAGGCTCGCTGCTGGTCGGCAGCGTCAGCTCGCGACTCCTGCACTCGTCCCCGGTCCCGATCCTGCTCGCGCCCCAGGGCTACGGCGGCGATCCGCTCGCCACCTTCGGCTCGCTGACCTGCGCGTACGCCGGCACCGATCGGTCCCGCGAAGCACTGGCCGCGGCCTGCGCCCTGGTCAAGCGCTACGACGGGCATCTGCGAGTCGCCACCTTCGTGCCGCGCGCGAACACCATGTATCCGCCCGAGGTCGGCCTCGACGCCGAGGACATGGTCGCCGCGCAGTGGGCCGAGCAGGCGGTCGAGCTGCATGAGGACGCCGAGGAGTTCTGCAAGAACCGCGGCGTCACCGACGTCGAGACGGTCGTGGCCCGCGGCCGCGGCTGGGAAGGCGCGCTGACGGCGATCCCCTGGACCGCGGACGACGTACTGGTACTCGGTTCCAGCCGGCTCGGCCCGCTGGCCCGCGTCTTCCTCGGCTCGACCGCGACGAAGATCCTCCGGCACACCCCGGTGCCGACCCTCGTCGTCCCGTCCGGCTCCTACACCTGGACCGACTAGCTCTGCTTCACCTGAACCGACTAGCTCTGCGGGATCCGCAGCGCCTGGACCGTGGCGCCCAGCTCAGGATCCGCGGCGAAGACGTTCAGCGCGGAGGACAGCACCTCCGCATAGGTCGCGCGCGCTGACTGATACCGCTCCCGCCCTTGATCCGTGATGACCGCGTAGACCCCACGCTTGTCCGACGGGCACAGATCCTTGAAGGCGAACCCGGCCGTCTCCAACCGCCCGACCAGCCGGGTGATCGACGACTGTCCCAGCCCTACCTTGTCGGCGAGGTCCTGCATCCGCAGCTCACTGCTCTCGGAGTGCGCGAGGTGCTCCAGCGACCGGTACTCCGACAGCCCGATCCCGTGCTGACTCTGCAACGCCAGCGTCAGGTCGCGCTCCACCCGCGCGTGCAGCATCAGGACCCGGTCCCACGCACTGCTGTCGGACGCGCGCAGCGAAGTACTCATGAACCTCAGAGTACATGCACAGACAAGATCTCGATGGTTCATCCCCCGCACCCGATAGCGTATGCTCCGGTGAAGTGCTTGCATGTACATGCAACTACTAACTCGAGAGGACACCCCACATGCAGTGGCTCTACCTAGGCATCGCCGTCGTCTTCGAGATCGTCGTCGCCATCGCGGCCGGCAAGGCCGAAGGCTTCTCCCACCGCAACTGGACGATCGTGACGCTGGTCAGCGGCGCCTTCGGCACCTACTTCCTTAGCCGGGCGCTGCTCACCTTCGACGTCGGCGTCGGCTACGCCCTGTGGACCTCGGTCTCCGGGATCGGCATCACGCTGCTCGGCGCGCTGCTGTTCGGCCAGCGGCTCAGCTGGCGCAAGGGGCTGGGCATCGCGGCGATCATCGCCGGCGTCGTCGGCCTCCAGCTCAGCGGCGCGGCCTGACCCCTGCCCACCAGACCTCACCGGAAGGAACCCCAGATGTCCAACCCCACCGCCGCGCGCTCCTGGCTGATGCTCCTGCTGGCCGGCGTTTTCGAGATCGGCTACGCACTCTCGGTCGGCGGAAGCCACGGCTTCACCCGGCTGACCTGGTCGCTGGTCGCCGTCGTGTTCTTCCTACTCACGCTCTGGGCGCTGAGCGCCGCGCTCCGCACCATCGAGGTCAGCATCGGCTACGCCGTCTGGGCCGGTATCGGCGCGGCCGGAGCAGCGGCCCTCGGCCCGGTCTTCTTCGACGAGCGCCTCACGCTGGTCCAGTCCCTGTGGCTCGGCCTGATCATCGCCGGCGTCATCTGGCTCAAGCTCGCCGACCGCCTGGACAACGCCAGGCGGCCCGCAGCCGCAACTGCTACTCGAAGCTCTCGTACGCAGGCAGCGTGAGGAAGTCGATGTACTCGTCGGCCAGCGCCACCGCGAGGAAGGTCTCACGAGCGGTCGCATAGCCGGCCGGGTCGCCGTCGAGCTTCGCGATCTCCTCGTCGGCCAGGCCGGTCACCAGCTCGGTGGTCACCACCGCGCCGGTGTCGAGGACGACGTTGTTGTGCCGCCACTGCCAGATCTGCGAGCGGGAGATCTCGGCGGTGGCGGCGTCCTCCATCAGGTTGAAGATGCCGACCGCACCAGTTCCCTCGAGCCAGGCGGCGAGGTACTGGACCGCGACGCTGATGTTGTTGCGCAGTCCGGCCTCGGTCACCTCCCCCGGAGTGGCGGCCACGTCGAGCAGCTGCTCGGCGGTCACCTCGACCTCGGGACGCAGTACGTCGAGCTGGTTCGAGCGGTCGCCGAGGACCGAGCTGAAGACGGCCTTGCACGTCTCGACCATGCCGGGGTGCGCGACCCACGAGCCGTCGAAGCCGTCGCCGGCCTCGCGGGTCTTGTCCGCCTCGACCTTCGCGAACGCCTGCTCGTTGACCGCCGGGTCCTTGCTCGGGATGAACGCTGCCATCCCGCCGATCGCGTGCGCGCCGCGCTTGTGGCAGGTCCGGACCAGCAGCTCGGTGTAGGCGCGCATGAACGGCACCGTCATGGTGACCGAGTTCCGGTCGGGCAGCTGGAAGTCGGCGCCCCGGGTCCGGTAGGTCTTGATCACGCTGAACATGAAGTCCCAGCGGCCCGCGTTCAGCCCGGCCGAGTGCTCGCGCAGCTCGTAGAGGATCTCCTCCATCTCGAAGGCGGCCGGGTAGGTCTCGATCAGCACGGTCGCCCGGATCGTGCCGCGCGGCAGCCCGAGGAAGTCCTGGGCCAGTACGAACGCGTCGTTCCACAGCCGCGCCTCGAGATGCGACTCCATCTTGGGCAGGTAGAAGTACGGCCCCTGCCCGCGGTCGAGCTGGAGTTGTCCACAGGCGACCAGGTAGAGCGCGAAGTCGACCAGCGAGCCCGACGTACGCTCACCGTCGACCAGCAGGTGCTTCTCCGGCAGGTGCCAGCCGCGCGGCCGGACCACGATGGTCGCCAGCTCCGCGTCCGGCTTCAGCGCGTACGACTTGCCCGCCTCGCTGGTGAAGTCGATCCGGCGAGTGACCGCGTCGAGCAGGTTGAGCTGCCCGCCGACCACGTTCTCCCAGGTCGGCGTGTTCGCGTCCTCCTGGTCGGCCAGCCACACCTTGGCGCCGGAGTTGAGAGCGTTGATCGTCATCTTCCGATCGGTCGGCCCGGTGATTTCCACCCGCCGGTCGACCAGCCCCGGTGCCGGATCGGCGACTCGCCAATCCGGGTCCTCGCGCACAGCCTTGGTCTCCTCCAGGAAGCCGAGTGAGCCACCCGCGGCGATCTCGGCCACCCGGGCCTTGCGCCGCTCCAGCAGCTCCAGCCGGCGCGGGTTCAGCTCCCGGTGCAGCAGCCCGATCAGTTCCAGCGCCTGCTCGGTCAGGATCTCGTCGTACCGGTCGTGCTTCGGCCCAATGACCTCGACTGACACAAATAGCTCCTTAGCTGTCTTGCAATAGCGGCAGGACGTCACGCAGTACGGCGGCGTGCTCCTCGGGTTTCCCGAGCCCCATGTTCATCGTATTCACGCACAGATGGGTGGCGCCCAGCTCCCGCCACCCGTCGACGTACGAACGCCACTCCTTCTCCGGTACTGCGCCCAGCGACAACCGCGGCTCGAACCCGATCTCGGCCGGATCGCGTCCCGCCTCCACTGCGGCAGCGCGAATCGTGTCGAGCTGCGCCCGAGCAGCCGCGTCAGGCGGGCTCTGCGGCATCCACCCATCCCCGATCCGCCCCGTACGACGCAGTACGGCGTCCGCGCCGCCGCCGAACCAGATCGGGATGCTGCGCCGCGGCGGCAGCGGGTTGAGCCCTGCCTCGACCACCTCGTGGAAGCGGCCTTCGGTCGAGATGACCGGATCGGCCCAGAGCTTGCGCAACAACTCGACCTGCTCGGTCAGCCGCGCCCCGCGCTGCTCGAACGGCACGCCGAGCGCCTGGTACTCGACCGCGTTCCAGCCGATCCCCACGCCCAGCCGCAGCCGGCCGCCACTCAGTACGTCGACCTCGGCGGCCTGTTTGGCGACCAGCGCGGTCTGCCGCTGCGGCAGCACGAGCACGCCGGTGACGAGCTCCAGTGTGGTGGTGATGGCGGCCATGAAGCCGAAGAGCACGAAGACCTCGTGGAACAGCGACTGGTCGGTGTAGCCCTGCCAACCCGGCCGGTTGGCCGGGTCGGCGCCGAGCACGTGGTCGTAGGCGAGCGCGTGGGTGTAGCCGGCGGTCTCGACGGTCCTGGTCCAGTCCCGGACGACGCCCGGGTCCGCACCGATCTCGAGTTGCGGGAAGACGGCACCGATTCTCACGCTGTGACTCCCTCGAGTAGATCGACCAGGCCTTCGACCGCCAGCTCGAACGGCTCGTCCGAGCCGGCCGCGGCGGCCAGTACGTAACCACCCTGCAGGACGGCCGCGATGGTCGCGGCGGTCCGGTCCGGATCGAGGCCGGCCGGGTACTCGCCAGATTCCTTGCCTTCGGCAATGATCTCGGCGAGCCGGGTGCGGATCCAGGCGAAGACCTCGGCCACCGGCGCACGGAGTACCGGGTCGGCCATCACGTCCGGGTCGGCGGTCAGCCGGCCCATCCGGCAGCCCTTGAGCACCTCGCGGTCGCGCCGCAGGTAACCGGCGATCCGGTCGGTCGCCGGGCCGGAGCCGGCGAACTGCTCCTCGGCCGCCGCGCGCAGCTCGGCGCCGGACCGCTCGATGGCCGCTCGTGCCAGCTCGGCCTTGCCCGTGAAGTGGTGGTACATGCTGCCCTGACCGGCGTCCGCGGCCCGCTGGATCGCCTTCGGACTGGTACCGACGTAGCCCCGCTCCCAGAGCAATTCCTGGGTACTGCGGATCAACCGTTCGATCGTCTCCACCGCGCCACTGTACCCACCGATAGGTACAGCGTCCCGTTAACAGTGCGTTTCCCGGCCGAGCCCGACCCACGGGCGACCTGACGCCTGACCACGGCTTACAGATATTGTCGGCCTCCATGAGCACCAGGGTCGCGATCGCCGTCATCACCTTTCGGCGGCCCGCTCTGCTCGAAGCGCTGCTCGACAGCCTGCTGGCCCAGGAGCTTCCGGCCGAGGAGGATTTCGCCGTCCGGATCATCGTGGTCGACAACGACGAGGACGGCACCGCGACCGACGTGATCCAGCGCGCCGCCAAGGAGTCCCGGTTCCCGATCGAGGCCGCGATGGAGCCGGAGCCCGGGATCCCGTTCGCCCGGGAGAAGTCGGTGCTGCTGGCCTGGGACGACGACGCGCTGATCTTCGTGGACGACGACGAGGTGGCGCCGCCCGGCTGGCTGTGCACGATCCTGCGGGCCTGGCGCTCGACCGGCGCCGACGTGGTCACCGGACCGGTTCGCGGCATCCTGCCGCCGGACGCGCCGGCCTGGAACCAGCACAGCGACGTCCACGACTCGACCGGGCGGCACGCCACCGGCGACTTCCGGAACAAGGCGTACACCAACAACACCCTGGTCGCGCAGCACGTCTTCCACTCGGTGACGCCCAGCTTCCACCCCGCCTTCCGCTACACCGGCTCCAGCGACCTGCACTTCTTCCTGCGGGTGCACCGGGCCGGCTACAAGATCGTCTGGTGCGAGGAAGCCCAGATCCACGAGCACGTGCCGGCCTCCCGGACGACGCTGTCCTGGCTGGTCCGGCGCGCCTTCCGCTCCGGCAGCGGCGACACCATCAGCCGGCTGCTGATCCGGCCGGGGGTGCGCGGCTACCTGCTGGTGCTGGCCTATTCTTTGGCCCGGATCGTGTCGGCGCTGGGCTTCGGCCTCGGCGGCCTGGTGCTGTTCCGGAAGTCCTACCAGCTGAAGGCGGTCCGCCGGTTCTTCTCCGGCATCGGTAGCCTCGCGGGGATAGTAGGGATCAATCACGACGAGTACCGGGAGCGGCACCATCCTGACGGTGAGGACGCTGTGCGAAGCGGTCTGGACGGTGGAGCGGGAGCTGGACCTGCTGACCTGGCAGATCGACGAAGTGCGGCCGTGGCCGATCATCCGGATGCGCATCTTCCATGAGCTGACCCGCCGCAGCGGCTTGCACGGCGACCCCCACCCGGTACGCCGTACTCGCGCCGACCAGGCACGTTTGGTCGGCAAGCACCTGGCCGGCACGGTCACCCGTAACCCGTTCCTGGCCCGCGGCTCGTTCGACTCGCTGGTGATCCCGCACCCGCGCAAGCCCGGCGGCGTCGAGATCTACACCGACTCGCTGCGCGCCGCGCTCGGCAGCTCGGCGCTGGTCCTGGACTCGGGCATCAACGGCACTCCGCTGCCCGACAGCCACAACCTCGACTTCTTCACCTCGGCCGCCGGGGCTGTCCGCAGTCGCAAGGTGCATGCTCGCTGCGCCGAGATCACTGCGGCGCTGGAGGCGGCGACCGGGGTCAGAGTGCCGATCGGCTCGCTCATCGGGCGGGAGGTGCCGAAGCACGCTCGACTCCGGGCGGTGTACCGGGCGCTGCTGCGACGCCGCCGGATCAAGACCGTGTACGTCGTGGTCGCGTACTTCCACCAGCACCTCGTCGGAGCAGCCCGCGACCTCGGCATCCGGGTCGTGGAGCTCCAGCACGGGGTGATCAGCCCCTACCACCTCGGCTACAGCTACCCCGGCCGTCCAGACGTCGCGGACCAGCCGGACGAGCTGTGGTGCTTCGGCTCCTACTGGACCGACGTCGCCGAGCTGCCCGCGGGCATGAAGGCGTCGGTGGTCGGCTCGTCCTTCATCGCGCCGCTCACGTCTGCCGAGCTGACGGCCAAGGATCCGCGACTGGTCGTCTTCCTGTCACAGGGCACGACCGGGCCGACTCTGCTCGGCTATGCCGCGGCACTGGCGGCAGCGCGGCCGGACCTGGACGTGGCGTTCCACCTGCACCCGAGCGAGCGCAGTACGGACTATGTGGTGCCGGTAGGCGTGCGGCTGTCGGCAGGCAATACGTTGGCGGTGTTGAAGACCGCGACGTACCAGGTGGGGGTCTCCACGACCGCGCTCTTCGAAGGCATGGTGCTGGGCTGCCGGACGGCCGTCGCGGAGCTTCCCGGGCATGAGTACCTGGCCCCGGCCATCGCTCGGGGCGACTCCGTCCTGGTCGCCGGCCCGGAGGAACTGGCCCCCGCCCTCAGCACTCTCCCCCAGGCCTCCGACCCCACCACGTACTACGCCCCGCTGCGGCTGCCGGTGTAGTTAAGGCTGCCGGCCGATGAAGCCGAGCAGCTTGTCCTGCAGCGAAGCATCCTCCGGCACGACGACCTCCGGGCCGAACACCTCGATCCCGAGCCCGAAGGCATCCGGGGTCCGGTACATCTCGATCACCTCGGGCGGGATCGCCGAGTTGCCCGCCCAGAGCCGCTCGACGTCGACCGGGTCCATCGTCTCGTCCTGGCCGGTCGCACGGGCCAGGTCCCAGCCGTGCAGCACCAGGTCGTCGCTGATCACCGAGTCGATCTGCCCCTCGACCGTGGTCCGCCCGGCCGGCGTGTCTGCCTCCTGTGCCACCAGCGCCGGATCGGCCAGCACCGCCTCCACCGCCGCGCGCGCCGCCTGGAACGCCTTGAGCGGGTCTTCCTCCGCCGGCACCGTCTGCCCGACCGGCATCAGCATGTAGCCGTGCATCGCCACGATGTGATCGAGGACGTCGCGCGCCGTCCACTTGTCACAGGGCGACTGGTTCGCCCACTGCTCCGGCCGCACCGCCGCAACCTTCTGCTCGAACGCCTCCGCCCGCCGCCGGTACCGATCCGCGATCTCACCCATCAGGTCCTCCCGACCATCTTTTGCGGTTCTGCTCGAATAGTCTCCGTCAGCGCCAACCTTTTGGCGAGAGCCGCCGTCTCAGTGTGTGCAGGACCAAGGGGGTGCTGCGAAACCTAAAGGTGGGGACCATGAACAAGAAGACCAAGCTGGCCGTTTCCTCTGTCACCGCAGGGATTGCGGCGCTCGGCGCCGCCGGGGCGATGCTGCTGGGCGCGCTGCCCGGTAACGCAAGCACCACCGACGCGAAGACCGTTGCCGCGAGCAACGCTTCGGCGCTGCAGCCGTCGAGCCTCAGCTTCGTCGCCAGCCGCTGGGACTGCACCCAGGGTGGCAGCTACTTCAACGCCAAGAACTGCCACTTCGGCGCGATGGTGCCGAAGGGCTGGAAGGCCACCAAGGTGGGCGCGCACGACGCGAAGTTCGCGGTCGGCACCGACTTCCTCCGGGTCGCCGACGGACCGCAGCAGCTGACCACCGCCAAGGCGATCGCCAACAAGAAGGCGGCGCTCAAGGGCACCCGCGACCTGAAGGTCCTCGGGGTGGTCAACACCACCGCGACGACCGGTGGCAAGTCGTACTCCACCATCGTCTACACCTACACGGACGCCGCGAAGACCACCCGCTGGGTGGCCACCCGCTTCCTGGACCCGAGTGGCTACAACGGCCGCTCCGCCGCGATCGAGCTGACCGTCGGCGGTCCCGTGCAGGACAAGACCGCGCTGACCAACGTCCTGGCCCGCGCCACCACCTCGGCGTACCAGGCCGGGTGACCTGCGCACAGCGGCTCCACCCACTACCGTCAGAACCCTCAGGGTCAGGACGACGAAAGGGTGGAGCCGGTGCGCTACATGCTGCTGCACAAGACGAACGAGAAACTCGAGGCCGGGCAGGCTCCTGATCCGGAGATCCTGGCCCGAGCGGACGCGGTACTGGAGGAGATGCGGCAGGCGGGCATCCTGCTCGTCGCCGAAGGCCTGATGCCGAGCTCGCACGGCGCCAGGGTGACGTTCCCCGGGGGTGGGGCGCCACGCGTGATCGACGGCCCGTTCGCCGAGACCAAGGAACTGGTCGCCGGGGTCTCGATCATCCGGGTCGAGTCCAAGGACGTGGCGGTCGGCTGGGCCCTCCGCTTCGCCGACGCGGACCCCGGCACCGAGATCGAGATCCTCGAGATCGCCGACTGATCCCCTAGACGAGAGTCCCTTCCTCCGCGCTGACCAGCGACTCGATGGCAGCGAAGAAGCGGGCGATGCCGGGCAGATTGCCGCCCTTCTCCCGGGAGGCGGCGAAGTCCTCCGGCGTCTCCCACTCGACGATGTCGAGCCACTCACCGCCCGGCAACCGCACCAACTGCGCCGCGACGAACCCGGCGCGATCAGCGGCGAAGTCGGCCAGCATCTCCGGCCGGGCCGCCAACAGCTCGGCTTCCTTGTCGTCGGCAACCTTGAAGCGGGTCAGCTCGATCGTACTCATCTCAACTCCGTCATCGATCCTGATAGTCAGTGATATTGACTAAACTACCAGTGCCGTTCAAGACCTGAAGAGGCGGACGACGCCGTCGCCGGAGCGGGCGGTCCAGCCGTCGGTGTGGTAGGTGACGATCTCGCCGGGCTGGGTCGAGTCCTCGCCGGCCGAGATCAGCTCGATCCGGCTGATCGGCTGCTTGATGCCGGCCACGAGCACCTTGGTCTTGGCCTCGATGACGTTCAGCGCCGCCGACTTGCGAACCAGGACCGCGCCGGGGTCGGTCAGGCGGAGTACCTGCTCGGCCGGGGTGAACATCGGCGCTTCCGAGGCGAGGGCTGGGTCCTGTGGGGATCCCGGCTCGCCGGCGAACGCTCGTGCCGCGCCCTCTTCCAGTACTTCGCGCAGCATCTCGCGCCAGGCCTGGAAGATCGCCGGGCCGGTCAGCTCCTCGGGCAGCGGCCGCTCGCGTTGGCTGAGGATCGCGCCGGTGTCGAACTCCGCCTCGGTCCGGTGCAGTGTCGCGCCGACGGTGGTCGCGCCTTCGTAGACCAGCCGGACCGGGTTCGGCCCGCGGCCGGCCGGGAGCGGCGACGGGTGCAGGTTCACCGCGCCGTAGGTCGGGATCTTCAGGATCTCCGCCGGGATCAGCCGCGGGAAAGCGGCCGAGATCACCAGATCGGGCTCCAGCGCCGCGATCGCGGCGGCGGCCACGGTCCGGAGCTTGCCGGTGACCAGCACGTCGGCCGTTCGCGGCAGCTCCAGCAGGAACGGCTTCGCGGCGGGGTCGTACCGGTCACTGGCACCGGCCGGTGGGGTCACCACCAGCACGATCTCGTGGCCCTGCTCCTCGGCCCAGCCGGCGATGTTGGCGTAACCGGGCCAGAACGCGTTCATCGTGACGATCCGCATGTGGCCCAGTCAATCACCCGTGACGTTCGCTGCCGCCCAGGCCGAGATGTCGTCGCGCCGGATCGCCGCCGCCATCAGGTCGGGGAACAGCTCCGGCGTACAGGCGAAGGTGGGCACCCCGAGGTCGGCCAGCGCGACCGCGTTCTCCGCGTCGTACGACGGCGTGCCCGAGTCGGAGAGCGCCAGCAACGCGATCAGCTGCACCCCTGACTCGACCAGGCCCTGGGCTCTGCGCAACAGCTCCTCGCGGACGCCGCCCTCGTACAGGTCGCTGATCAGCACCATCACCGTCTCGCCGGGGCGGGTGATGAGCTGTTCGCAGTACGCGACGGCGCGGTTGATGTCGGTGCCGCCGCCGAGCTGCGTGCCGAAGAGGACGTCCACCGGATCGTCCAGCTGGTCGGTCAGGTCGACGACGGCGGTGTCGAAGACGACGAGACTGGTCCGCAGCGCCCGCATCGACCCCAGTACTGCGCCGAACAGGCTCGCGTAGACGACGGATTCGGCCATCGAGCCGGACTGGTCGACAGCGAGGACGATGTCGCGCTGCACGCTGTGGTTGCGTCGCGCGTAGCCGACCAGCCGGTCGGGGACGATCGTGCCCAGCGAGGGCGAGAAGTGCTTCAGGTTGGCGCGAATCGTCCGGTCCCAGTCGATGTCCGAGTGCCGCGGCCTGCCCGTGCGACCGGCACGATCGAGTGCGCCGCTCACCGCCGCGCGAGTCCGCTCGGCCAGCCGGGCCTCCAGCTCGGCGACCAC
The DNA here is from genome assembly GCF_040687575.1 of Kribbella sp. NPDC056861. Taxonomy (NCBI): domain Bacteria; kingdom Bacillati; phylum Actinomycetota; class Actinomycetes; order Propionibacteriales; family Kribbellaceae; genus Kribbella; species Kribbella sp. NPDC056861. The sequence continues at coordinate 19,628 of NZ_JBFBNQ010000006.1, forward strand.
TCGGCCGACCACCTCGCGCGCGGTCTGCTTGGTCTCCTCGGGCATCACCTCGTTCAGCGCGAGCAGCGTGCTGACCAGGTGGACGTCGGGCTCGACCGCGTTGAGCAGCTCGGGCTCCATCAGCATCCGGGTGATGCCCAGCCGCTCGACCGCGTCGCGTTGCATCACCTGGACGACCGAGGTCGGGAAGTACTGCCGGATATCGCCAAGCCACCGGGCAACTCGGGGAGCCGACGAGCCCAAGCCGGCCGACCGTTTGGTGCCGGGCTCACCGCGCTCCGCGTCGTACAGAGCGGCCAGGGCCGCGTCGACCGAGCGGTCGGAGGCGGAGAGCGTCGTACCGGATTCGGGGTCGGCTTCGCTGCCGAGCACCATCCGCCAGCGGCGCATGCGTTCGTCGTCCGCAGGCATCGTCACACCCCCAGCAATTGCTTGACGACCGGCAGGACCGAGGCCGCGAGCAACGAATCCAGCTCGTTGTCGTCAGCAAGTACTGCGGCAGCCGGGTCGCCCAGCGCGCGGGCACGGTCGCCGATCGAGCGGCGCTCCGGCGAGGCGAAGGTCCCGAAGGTCCGGCGCAGCAGTGGCAACGCCTCCACGAACGCGTCCTCAGGGATCGCGCCCAGCCAGGCGTCGACCAGCGCGAGCAGCCGCTCGTCGTGCACCAGCAGGAGTCCACCGCCGGCCAGGAAGCCTTCGACGTACCCCGCGGCGTCGGCGGTCGGAGTACCGGGAGACAGTGCGCGACCCAGGCGGAGTGCGACCTCGGCGGCCTCCAGGCGGGACTTGTCGAGCATCAGCCGGGTCAGGCGGCCGGCGATCAGCGGCGGCACGGACGGCCGGTCGCTCAAGCCCTGCAAGGTGTTCAACCATTCGAGCCGGACGGCCTCGTCCAGCAGCGCCGTCGCATCCTGAACACCGTCGATGAGCTCCAGCACCGTCGCGGACGCCTCTGGGTCGAGCCCGTGGACAGTGCGCGCGAGACCGGCACAAACGCGCGAGACCATCCGTCCGGCGACCAGCCCCAGCCCTTCGGCCGATGAACCCCGGACGTCGCCGTACCGGGCGGAGCGCGCGAGGGCAGGCAGCGCGGCCATCAAGTGACCCACGTCCGCGTCCTTCGCCGCACGGGTATCGACGCCCTGCAGCAAGGTCGGCAACGCGTCGGCGAGATCGGCCAGCAGCGACCGCTCCAGCGCGAACGTCACCTCGGCCAGCGTGGCCGAATCATCCGCTGCCTTGAGCATCGTCGTGGTCGCCGCGCCGAGCACCGTGGTCCCGTGCGCGCCCGCGGCCACCAGATCGACCTCCAGACCGGGATCCCAGGCGAGCTTCCAGCTCTCCCGGAAGGTGCCCTGGTTGCGGCGCTCATCGGCGGTCGGCACACCCCAGTCGATACCGAGGATCCGGAGCCGGTGCAGCAGCCGCGACTTCTCCAGGTCGTTCGGCTTCCGCAGGTCCAACTCGATCACCCGCTCGGCGGCATCCCGCTTCAATCGCAGCCGTCGAGCTTGCGCGGCGAGATCGGCAGCCACCGGCGCCTGCGGCGTCTCAGCCGGTACTGCGCCCAGCAACTCGCCCACCACCGCTTCGCGGGTCACCAGGTTGAGCAGCACGTCGTTGCCGCCACACATCACCGCCCGCGTCGCCTCGGTGACCTCACTCAACCCAGCCAGCGGCCGTTCTCTCAACGCAGCAAGGGCATCTGCGAGCCGCACGGCCTCGATCACGTGAGCGCTCGACACCGGCAGGTCCTCGGCCCGCAGTACGTGGGCGACCTTGGTGAGCCAGCGGGTGGTGATCTGGTCGGGCGCGGTGAAGAGGTGGTGGTACCAGCCGGGCGAGGTCACGCCGGCGCCGTACCCACTCGCGGTGGCGAGCCGGCCGTGCGTCCACGGAACCCAGGTGCAGGCGACCTTGCGCTTCGGCAGACCTTTCAGGATCCGCTGGTCGTGTGTTGCCGGTGGCAACGGTGCTTGCAGGGCCGGGACATGCCAGGCGCCGCAGACCACGGCGATCCGCTCGAAGCCCTCTTTGATTGCCTTGCGCAAGGTGATCCGCATGTAGGCCTCGCGCTGCGCCTCCCGGCCGACTGCCTCCTCACCGCGCCGCAGCTCGGTCATCGCCTCGGCGATCACGGTGAACGGCTCGGCGCCGTCGCGGCGGTGCTCGATCACGTCGTCCCACCAGCGCTCGGGATCGTCGTACCCACCGGCCGAGGCGAGCGTCGCGAGCGGGTCGGCCGACATCCCGCGCCGATCCTCCCGCCCCGAGCTGCCGAACTGGTACGCCGCCGGCAGATCGCAGAACCGCACCGGTACGCCGCTCGCCAGCGCGTGCTTGATCGCCTGCCACTCCGGGCTGAACACCGCGAACGGCCAGAACGCGGCCCGGGTCGAGTCGTCGGCCGCGTAGGCCAGCAACGCCACCGGCGGCACCATCTCCTCGGAGGCGGCCAACTCGACCACCTTGTCGGCCTCCGGCGGTCCCTCGATCAGCACGATGTCGGGCTGCAACTCCGCCAGGGCAGCCGCCAGCGCCCGGGCGGACCCGGGACCGTGATGCCTGATACCGAAGAGGTGAACGGTCATCCGGAGATGTCCCGGCATGCGCGGTAGAAGTCGGCCCAGCCGTCCCGCTCGCGGACCACCGTCTCCAGGTACTCCGACCAGACCACGCGATCCGCCGACGGGTCTTTGACCACGGCCCCGAGGATGCCGCCGGCAACATCGTTCGAGCGCAGTACGCCGTCGCCGAAATGCGCCGCCAACGCGAGACCGCCGGTGACCACGCTGATCGCTTCGGCCGTCGACAGCGTGCCGGAGGGCGACTTGACCGCAGTACGGCCGTCCTCGGTGCGCCCGGATCGCAGCTCGCGGAAAACGGTCACGACGCGGCGGATCTCCTCCACTGCGTCGTCTTGCTGCGGCAGTTCGAGTGAGGCACCGAGCTGCGCGACCCGGCGGGAGACGATCGCGACCTCGTCCTCGGCGTCGTCGGGGAGCGGCAGGACGACCGTGTTGAACCGGCGCCGGAGCGCGCTGGACAGCTCGTTCACGCCCTTGTCGCGATCGTTGGCGGTGGCAATGACGTTGAATCCCTTCCGGGCCTGGACCTCCGTGCCCAGCTCGGAGATCGGCAGCGCCTTCTCGGACAGGATCGTGATCAGCGCGTCCTGTACGTCGGACGGCATCCGGGTCAGCTCCTCGATCCGGGCGATCTTCGCGTCGGCCATCGCCCGGAACACCGGACTCGGCACCAGCGCCGCCTCACTGGGGCCTTGGGCAATCAGTTGCGCGTAGTTCCAGCCGTACCGGATCGACTCCTCGGCTGTGCCTGCGGTGCCCTGCACCAGCAGGGTCGAGTCACCACTGATCGCCGCAGCCAGGTGTTCGCTGACCCAGGTCTTCGCCGTTCCCGGTACGCCGAGCAGCAGCAGCGCGCGGTCCGTCGCGAGAGTGGCAACCGCTACCTCGACCAGGCGGCGCGGGCCGACGTACTTGGGGGTGATCTCGACATTGCCCGCCTTGCCGCCCAGCAGATAGGTGACCACCGCAGCCGGTGACAGCTTCCAGGCAGGCGGCCGAGTCCGGTCGTCGGTGGCTGCCAGCGCGGCCAGCTCCGCGGCGTACTCGTCCTCGGCGTGCGGGCGCAGTACCTCAGTCATGACAGCTCCTCGTACATTTCACGGCGGAAGATCAGGGTCTCGACCAGGCGTCGCCGCCAGGTGTCTTCCTCGCCGGTCGGTTCGCGGGTGATCGGATGGTCCAGTACTTCGGCCGGTACGGCGCGCGCCGCGATGCTGGCCAGCCGCGCGGCGGTTCTTGCGGTGCCGGCTTTGGCCAGCTCGTCGAGGATGCTGTTGGCCAGTGTCGGAGGCCACGGGACCGGGAGGCCGCCGACCAGGTCGGCGATGTCGACGCGGGTGCGGAGCAACTCGACGGCCGGCCCCCACTCGTCGGGCGGCAGGATCCGCAGCAGCTCGGCGACTCTCCCACCGGTCCTGGCATCAGCGAGCAGCAGCGCGCGGGCCCACTCGGCGGAGCCTTCGCGGATGGCGGCCTGGGTCCACGCGACCTGGAACACCTCGGGCGAGCAGCCTTCGACCTCCAGCTGCAGCTGGTCGAGCTCGAAGGTGGAGAGCGGTGCGGCGGCAACGATCTGCCGGAACCACCAAGCCCGCTTGCCGATTCCGTCCTGCGGCTGTGGGTCGATGCCGTCGCGTTCCATCGCGGCTGTCAGCCGGGCCGGCAGGTCGACGGCGATGACGCCTTGGCTGATCGTGAGGTGTGACCAGACGCGTTGTGCCATGCGTACGCCGTACTGGGAACCGGGGATGCGCGCGAGCAGTCCGGCGGCGGCTCGGCGGACGTCTTTGGCACGGTCGTCGAGGGCGTGTTCGAGGAATTCTTCGTCAGTTGCCGACAGGTTGGCGGCCAGCAGGTTGAGGAAGTCGAGACGGGTTGGGGCCGGCTCGCTCGGCCAGACCTCTCTGAGCGCTTCCAGTGCTGCGGCGGGGTCTTCCTGGCGGCGGGCGCGCAGCCAGGAGCGGCGCTGGGTCGGGTTGCCGTGGGTCCAGTGGTCGTTGCCTTCGACAACTGCCTCGTGGAGGAATCGCCAGTCCGGGTTGAGATCCGCGAGCCAGCTCGCCCGGCGGCCTGCTGCCTTCACCACCAACGGCCGGTACTCCGCTCTGCCGCGCGCATAGTCGGCCAAGGCGGGGAGGTGCTCGGGCGGGACACCCCAGCCCTTGGCATCGGCGGCTCTCAGCCACTCGCCCAGAGCTGTGGTCTGGAAGCCGGTCAGCATGGCGGTGAGGCGGCGGATGGCGGCTGGTCTGGGGAGTGGGCGGTCTTCGCCTTGGGCTTGCGGTAGTGGGGTGAGGCCTTCCAGCGGAGTACGGCCGGCTCGCTTGTAGAGGGTTGCGAGGGCGGCCGCATCCAGGAGGTCACCGTCGCCTAGTTGCTCCTGGATCTTGGGTGGTAGGTCCTCGAAGCGTGCCGGTCTGCGCTCGGTGCCTAGCAGTGCTGAGCTGACCAGGCCGTCCCAGCCCCTCATGACAGGATCACCGGTCGGTCGCCGTCCCAGCAGGTCATCGGCTTGAAGCCGGCTCGGTTCCACTCGCCGGCGACGGTGATGGGGTCGCCTCCGGACACGGCCAGTAGCTGCCAGAGGTCTACGCCGGGGAGGACTTCCAGGGCGTCACCTTCGGCGTCGACCAGGGCCCAGTTTTCGCCGTTGGGGGCTGGGCGGACGTCGGTGAGGACGAGAGGCCAGCGTTCGTTCCAGGGGTCGGCGGCGAGCGATTCAACGTACGAGGCGAGCGCTTGTTTGGCGTTGAAGCCTGCTGGGCTTGGGGCGGGGAGGCGTGGGGCCGTTTGGGTCAGGAGGGCTCGCATCGGGAGGGCGCCTGGGTAGTAGGAGAGCACCGCGGGGACTAGCTCGCCGGGGCGGGCCGGGAGTGGGTCGAGTTGGCGTCCGCCGGCGGCGAAGTTGAGGATCAGGGCCAGGCGTCCGGTGCTCGAGCCGCGGAGCCAGAGGCGTCGTACGGTCAGGTGGTCGTCGGGCTCGATCACACGGCCGAGCACCAGCCAGTCGTCTTCGACCTTCTCACCTTCGGCCAGCACGCGAGCGGTCTCGACGGTCCAGCCGATCCGCGACTGGACAGTGTCGGCGAGGCTCGGTGGGAGGTCGCTGAGTCGGCTGTGCGCGGAGACGATGAGGTGGATGAGAGACAGCTCCTCCAGCAGTTCGCCGGGCCAGCCGTGACCGCGCCCGACGACGGCGGCGGCTCGGCGTACGGCGCCTGCTACTCCTGGCGCCTGGGCATCCACCATGCGCGCGGCCAGCCGGCTCAGCTCGGAGTACCCGCGCTGCTCGAACCCACCGAGCCCCCGGCGTACCTGGTCGTTGAGCCAGCTCTCCAGCTCGGCCATCCCCGCCGACACCCGATCAGCCCGCCGAGCCACCCGCTGCTGCGCCGCGAGCGGATCAGCCACCTCCCCCGGCTTCCGCTCAGCCTTCTCCGCCGACTTCTCCGCCCGGGCCGCCCGCTCCTCCAACCAACTGGCTGCCCACTCGGCTTCAGGCGCCTCCCGCAACTGCCCGGTCGCCGCCAGCAACATCAACGCCAGCCCGTGCTTACACGGAAACTTCCGACTCGGACAGGAGCACTTGAACGCCGGCCCGCTCAGATCGACGACGGTCTGATACGGCTTCTTCCCGCTGCCTTGACACAACCCCCAGAGCGCTCGCTCAGAGCTGCCTGTTGCTGACCACTTCTGCGGTTTGGCCAGCCCCTGAGCAGCCTTCGCTGACGCAGCATCGGGTGCCAGCGCCAGCACCTGCTCCATATCCAAGCCCGCCACCACACCCCCTGCCGCTCAACCTCTACCCCGCAGAGCATGCCACCAGCCGCCGACAACCCCATCAGCCGAGTACTACGTCGGCAACCACCAGCAACCGCCAGCGGGTGCTGAGCGCCGCCGGCTCCACCGCTTACTGCAAGTGTGCTCTAGAGCCGGGCATTCGATGTACTGGTGGGCGGGGGTTACCCGAAGGCTTGGCGGTCGGGGGTGTGGCCGTTGGGGGTGGTGTGGTCGGCGGGGTAGCCGTTGGTGGCGTACTCGTGGTCTCGGGCGGGGTGGGTGATTGCGGCGGGTGGGGTGGGGGTGTTGGAGAGGCCGTCCTGGATGGCGCCCAGGAGGCGGTGTTCGACGGCTTCCAGCTCGGCGATGCGTTGGCGGACTGCATCCTCTTCCGTGCGGGCCTGGGCGAGGAGTTCTTCGGCTTCTGCTTTGGCGGTTTCGCGGAGGTGGTTGGCGGTGCGTTGGCTGGCGCTCAAAACGCTCAGCTCGTAGCGGCGGAGTTCGTCGACCAGTTCGCCGTCGGGGCGTTGGGCGTCCAGCAACGCGGCGGCGGGGCTATTGGGGTCGGCTGCCACCGGGAGCGTCGACTCCAGGTTGGCTATTTGCTGGTCCACCCGGGTGAAGAGGTCGGCGACGTCGGTGCGCATCTGGCGGATGACGGTGGCGGCTGCCTGGACTCGCTCGGTGGCTTCGCGTTCGCGTTCGCGGGCGGTGCGTTCGGCAGAGGTGATCACGTCGAGGGCGACCACGGCGGCTCGCTCTGCGGGGTCATCGACGGCGGTAGGAACGACGCCGGGGCTTCCGGCGCCGGGAGCAGTTGCCGCAGCAAGATCAGCCGGTACTACGTCCTCTGTCATCGCGACAGTCGTCCGCAGCGGCACCTCGCGGATGAACAGCACGGCGAGCAGGCTCAGCAGTCCCGCGCCGGCGGCGATCAGGAAGATCCGGCCGGTCGCGTCGCCGTACGCGTGCCGGACGATCTCGGCCAGTTGCGGCGGGAGCGATCCGACGTCGAGCACACTCGCGCCCGACCCATCCTGCAAAGCCCGCGCCGCTGCCGCGCCATCAGGTCCGAGCGCGCGCACGTTGTCGGTGATCAGGTCCTTGACCCGGGTCGCCAGCACCGCGCCGAGCACCGAGACGCCGACCGCGCCGCCGAGGCTGCGGAAGAACGTCACCGACGCACTGGCCGCGCCGACCTCGCTCACGTCCACGGTGTTCTGCACGGCCAGCACCAGGTTCTGCATCATCATGCCCATACCGATGCCCATGGCAAGCATTCCGAGGCCGATGTACCAGTACGGGCTGAGGTGGTCGATGGTGCCGAGCAACCCGAGCCCGGCGGTCAGGAACAGGCCACCCAGTACGAGGTACAGCTTCCACTTGCCGAACCGGGTGATCAGCTGGCCGGCCCCGACCGAGCCGAGGAACGACCCGAACATCATCGGGATCGTCAGCAGCCCGGCCTCGGTGGCGCTGTAGCCGCGCGCGACCTGGAAGTACTGCCCGAGGAACACCGCGCTGCCGAACATCGCGATCCCGACCGCCAGACTGGCCAGGATCGCCAGCGCGGTGGTCCGTTCGCGCACGACCTTCATCGGGACCAGCGGCTCGCTCGCCTTCGTCTCGACGATGACCGCGAGCAGCGCCAGCAGCGCGGCGCCGCCGAGGTAGGCGCCGGTCTGCCACGACCACCAGGCGAAGTGCTCACCGGCGAACGACACCCAGATCAACGGCAGGCTGGCCGCGCCGCTGATCAGGATCGCGCCCAGGTAGTCGATCTTGACCTTGCGCCTGACCACCGGCAGATGCAGGTAGCGCTGCAGCACCAGCAGGCTGATCACCGCGAGCGGCACGCAGACGTAGAAGCACCAGCGCCAGCCGAGCCACGAGGTGTCGACGATGATCCCGCCGATCAGCGGCCCGCTGACGGTCGCCAGCGCCATCACCGCACCCATGTAGCCGGAGTACCGGCCGCGGTCGCGGGGCGGGATCGCCGCCCCGATGATCGCCTGCGCGAGCGCCATCAGCCCGCCCATCGCGAGCCCCTGCAGCACCCGGGCGCCGATCAGGAACGGCACGTTGTGCGCCATCCCGGCCAGCACCGAGCCGATCACGAACAGCACGATCGCGACCTGGACGAGCAGCTTCTTGCTCATCAGGTCGGACAACTTGCCCCAGACCGGCGTCGAGACGGTCATCGCGAGCAGGCTGGAGGTGATCACCCAGGTGTACTGCGTCTGCGACCCCTCGAGGTCGGCGATGATCGTCGGCAGCGCGTTGCTGACGATGGTCGAGCTGAGCACCGCGGTGAAGAGCGCGGCCAGCAGCCCGGCGAGGATCTCCAGAATCTCCCGATGCGTCAGCGCGGGATCACCGGCCGACGGTGGCCCGCCGGCCGGCGCAGCAGCTGCTGATGGTGCCTTTGTCTCGGTGACAGACATCGGGGTCCGTTCTCCTGCGCGCTGGGGTCGTTCGGGGTCGGCGCAGCTGATCGCGCTGCGCCGAGGCGGAGGAGAGCGGCCGGCACCTCACCGTACGTACACGGCGAAGCCTCACCCGGACCAGGTTTAGTTGCAGTACCCAACGATAAGCCCGGCCGCTCACCCCGCCCCCGCGGGGGGCTCAGCTCAGCGAGGAGTACAGCGGGTACGCCGCCGCCAGCGTGGCGACCGCTTGCCGCAGTACGGCGGAGCGGTGGTCGTCGAAGTCGGGAAGCAGCGCCCGGGCGATGATCTCCGCGACTTCCTCGAAGGCGGGTTCGGTGAAGCCGCGGCTGGCCAGCGCCGGGGTGCCGATCCGTAGTCCCGAGGTGACCATCGGCGGCCGCGGGTCGAACGGCACCGCGTTGCGGTTCACCGTGATGCCGATCTGGTGCAACCGGTCCTCGGCCTGCTGACCGTCCAACTCGGAATCACGCAGATCAGCCAGCACCAGGTGTACATCGGTCCCGCCCGAAACCACCGTGACTCCGGCCTCCCGCAGATCATCGGCCAGCAGCCGATCAGCGAGGATTCGAGCCCCCGCGAGCGTGCGCTTCTGCCGTTCCTGGAACTCCGCGCTCGCCGCGAGCTTGAAGCCGACCGCCTTCGCCGCGATCACGTGCTCCAGCGGACCGCCCTGCTGACCGGGGAAGACCGCACTGTTGATCTTCTTGGACAGGTCGGCGTCGTTGGTGAGGATCACACCGCCCCGCGGACCGCCGAGCGTCTTGTGCGTAGTGGTCGTCGTGGCGTGCGCGAACGGCACCGGATTCGGATGTACTCCGGCCGCGACCAGGCCAGCGAAGTGCGCCATGTCGACCATCAGGTACGCCGAGACCGAGTCCGCGATCCGGCGGAACTCCGCGAAGTCCAGCACTCTCGGGTACGCCGACCAGCCGGCCACGATCAGGGCCGGCCGGTGCTCCTTCGCCAGCCGCTCGACCTCGGCCATGTCGACCCGGTGATCGTCGGCGCTCACGTGGTACGGCACCACGTCGTACAGGCGGCCGGAGAAGTTGAGGCGCATCCCGTGGGTGAGGTGACCACCGTGGGCGAGGTCGAGGCCCATGATCGTCTGCCCGGGCTGGATCAAGGCGCTCATCGCCGCGGCGTTGGCGGACGCGCCGGAGTGCGGCTGGACGTTGGCGAAGCCGGCGCCGAAGAGTTCCTTGACCCGGCTCTGGGCGAGGCGTTCGATCACGTCGATGTGCTCACAGCCGCCGTAGTACCGGCGGCCAGGGTAGCCCTCGGCGTACTTGTTGGTGGCGACCGAGCCCTGCGCCTGCATCACGGCCAGCGGGGCGAAGTTCTCCGAGGCGATCATCTCCAGGGTGCTCTGCTGGCGGACCAGCTCGGCCTCCAGCGCGGCGGCGATCTCGGGGTCGAACTCGGTGAGTGAGGTCTCCAGCACGGTCATTCCCCCCGCTCGATCAGTTCGGCGTACGCGGTGGCGTCGAGCAGGTCGCCGAGCTCCTCGGTCAGCCGCAGCTTGACCAGCCAGCCGGCGCCGAACGGGTCGGCGTTCAGCAGCCCCGGCTCGTCGACCGCGGCCTCGTTGACCTCGGCAACCTCTCCGCAGGCGGGGGTGTGCAGGTCGCCGACCGACTTGGTCGACTCGATCTCGCCGAAGACGGCGCCGGCGGTGAGCACCGTGCCGACCGGCGGCAGATCGAGGAAGATGATGTCGCCGAGCGCCTCGGCGGCGAACGCGGTCACCCCGATCACGACCAGGCCGTCGGCTTCGAGGCGTAACCACTCGTGGGCAGGGGTGTAGCGGAACCGGTCGTCGTCGGGCAGCGAACCGGCAGGACTCTGGGGCATGAGGAGGCTCTTTTCCCCCGGCCACGGCCGGGATGGTGGGCCTCCCCGCTCTGTCATCGATACCTGAGAGCTTCACCGCCGATCAGGCGATTTGCACCGTGGGTGCGGGATCGAAACCTCGGTCCCGGCTTTCCAGAGTCGCCTCTTCCGAGCGGTATCGGGGCCTGAGAGATTCTGGGGAGAGTTGCTCCTCCGGCGTCCCCTCACCTCGTGCGGCGGGGACTCTCCCGCCCGGTGTCGACGGCGCGGTCTTGAGTTGTCGAGCCCGAGAGTAGGCGATGCCCGACGGCTTGTCGAGGTGCTCGATTTCACTTGCGAGCCGGCCGAACCGCGCCGCGCTTAGCCGTCGGCCCGCTGGGTACCGGGCACCCACTGACCTACAAACGAGCAGTTGTTCGATGAGCGGGAGTGACCTGATGAGCACCCACGACGAAGTACAGCCGATTGCCGACAAGGACCCGGAGGACTGGACCACGGGCGACGAGCCGATGACCGGCCCGCAGGCGTCGTACCTGAGCACCCTCGCGCAGGAAGCCGGCGAGGAAGCACCGAGCGGCGAGCTGACGAAGGCAGAGGCGTCCAAGCTGATCGACGAACTGCAGGCCCGCACCGGCCGCGGCCAGAGCTGAGCTCAGCTGAAGGCCTGGACCAATACGTCCAGGCACGGCGGCGCCGGAGCATCCCGTACGACGAGTTGCCCGGTCACCGTCATCGGCGGCGCGAACGGCCCCATCCACAAGGCGCCGTCGGCCGTGTCGCAAGCGTTGCCATAGACAACCATCCAGGCCGGTGACCCGTTGGTCATCTCGACGACGGCATCCTCGAAGGTGTCCACCGGGCGCCCGGCCACTGGTTCGAAACCGGCTTCGCGGCAGGCCAGCAGGAGGCGGTCGGTCAGCGCCGGATCCTCCGGTCTGGGCGGCAGCCGCAACGGCAATTCGGCGAGGTCGGCAAGCTTCACCCCACCGTCATCACGGAAGGCAGCGGGCAGCAGCACCGACAGCGGCTCCTCCCACAGCGGAACAGCCCGTACGCCGCCCGCCGCCACCGGCCCGCGCACGAAGGCAACATCCAGCTCGCCCGTCCGCACCGCCTCGATCTGCTCGGCCGGTGGTCGCGAGCTGACCTTGATCTCGATCCCCGGCGCGGCTGCCCGCAATGCCGACAGACCGCGATCCAACCGCTCGCGTAGCCCCGCGCTCGACCCGATCCGGAACACACCAGCCTGTCCCGCAGCCAACTCGGCCGCCACCTCGGTCGCGCGATCCGCTGCGGCCAGCACCGCTCTGGCTTCGCGCAGCATCCGCTCGCCGTCGCCGGTCAGCGTGACCCGTCGCGAGGTCCGGTCGAGCAGCCGCAGACCGAGTTCGCGTTCGAGCCGGGCAACCTGCTGACTCACGGCCGGCTGGACGATGGCGAGCCGCTCGGCAGCCTTGCCGAAGTGCAGTTCCTCGGCCACGGTGACGAAGTACCGGAGTTGCCGCAGCTCCATCGCAGGCCTCCATCAATCACGGATCCTTATCACTGAACAGCGTAATCGGGGCTTGGTCGCACCGTCCCGCCCTCGTTGACTGGTGGACATGAGAATCGGACTCTGGATCGAGGACGCCGCCCGTCGGCTCAACGAGATCGCCGTGGACGCCAAGGCCGCGCAGGAGCACGGCATCAGCCGGCTCTGGTTCAGCCAGCGCGACGGCTGGGACTCGCTCTCCCTGATCACCGCCCTGGCCCCACAGACACCCCAGATCCGGTACGGCGTAGGCGTGGTCCCCATCTACCCACGCCACCCACTCGCCCTCGCCGCGCAGGCGCTCAGTGTGCAAGCCGCGACGGACAACCGCCTGACGCTCGGCATCGGGTCGAGCCATCCGGTGATCATCGAAGGCCAGTACGGACTCTCGATGGAGCAGCCTGCGAAGTACATGCGCGAGTACGTCGAAGCCCTCGCGCCGCTACTGGCCGGACAACCTGTCGACCGCGCAGGCGACAGGCTGACCGCGCGAGGCCAGTTGGCGATCGACGGCGCCCTGGCCCCCGAGTTGCTCATCGCGGCGCTCGGTCCGCGGATGCTGCAGATCGCGGGCGAGCTGACCGACGGCACGATCACCAGCTGGGCCGGGCCCGAGGTGATCGCCGACTACATCCGGCCGACTCTCGACAAAGCCTCGGCAGGCAAGGAGATCGTGGCCTGCGTGTGCGTTGCGGTCACCAACCAGCCGGAGGCCGCGCACCAGTGGATCCAGGATCACTACGGGATGGCCGGGACCTTGCCGGCGTACCGCGCGATCCTGGATCGGGGTGCCGCCGCCGGGCCGGCGGACACCGCAGTACTGGGTGACGAGGCCGAGGTCGAGCGGCAGCTTCAGCGCTTCGCCGACGCCGGGGCGACCGAGTTCATGTTCGCCCCCGTCGGTACTGCGGAGGAGATCGCCCGGACGGTCGAGTTCGCGTACTCGCTCGGCTCCACCGTCACGCAGTCGGATGCAGCAGGTCGCTGAGGTCTACTCGGCGCAGGAACTCGCTGCGGACCCGGTCGGCCACCGCGTTGACCACGGCGGCTCCGTCGTCGGACGGGTCGATGTGCACGCGGAACGGACGGCGGCCCTTCTCGGTGTCGACCACGGTCACGATCGCCCGGGCGACCTCGGCCACGTCGGCCCACTCCGGCTCCAGCTCGCGCAGCTTCTGCGCGACCTGGTCCATCAGTCCGGCGTACTTCGTCTCGTACGCCGCCACGATGCCGTCGTCGGCCGGCTTGCCGCTGTGCGCGAAGTGGTTGGTGCCGTGCGTGAAGGAGCCGGGCACCACGATGGTGCTCTCGATGCCGAACCGGGCGACCTCCAGCGCATAGCTGACGGCCATCGCGTCCATGGCGGCCTTCGCCGCGAAGTACGGGGCGAGGTACGGCGGGGTGCCGCCGCGGGTGCTGGAGCTGCCCACCCAGAGGAGCAGTCCGTCGCCCTGCTCACGAAGGTGCGGGAGGGTTGCCCGGTTGAGTCGCTGCGTGCCCAGCACGTTGGTGTCGAAGAGTTGGGCCATCTGCTCAGGGGTGAATGCCTCGGCAGGGCCGGTGACCATGTGGCCGGCGTTGTGGATGAGTACGTCGAGCTTGCTCTGCTCGGCGAGCACAGTCTGCACGGCCTGTTGAGCTGACTCGTCGGTGCTGACGTCGAGCTCGACCGGCCGCAGTTCGACGCGATGCTCCTCGGAGTACTGCTTGGCCGCGGCGGCGGCTTCGGTGTTGCGGCCGGCGAGGTCGCGCATTCCGGCGTACACGGTGTGGCCGGCGTCGGCCAGCGCCCGGGCGGTGAGGGCGCCGAAGCCGCTGGAGGCGCCACTGATCAGGACAGTCTTGTCGCTCATGCCGCGGAGCCGCCGTTCGCGTAGATGACCTGTCCGTTGATCCAGCGCGCCGGGCCGGCCAGGAAGTGGATGATCTCGGCGATGTCCTCGGGCTGCCCGAGCCGCTCGAGCGGCGGCTCGGCGGCGATCCGGTCGATCAGTTCCTGCGACTTGCCCTCGAAGAACAGCGCGGTCGCGGTCGGGCCGGGGGCCACCGCGTTGACGGTGATGTCGCGGCCGCGCAACTCGCGGGCCAGGATCAGGGTGATCGCCTCGACGCCACCCTTGGAGGCGGCGTACGCCGAGTAGCCGGGGCGGGCGAGCAGGGTGAGCGAGCTGGAGACGTTGATGATCGCGCCGCCGTTGCGGACCCGGCGGGCGGCCTGCTGGTCGACCACGAAGGTGCCGCGCAGGTTGGTCCGGATCACCTGGTCGAAGACCGCCAGGTCGAGGTCGGCCAGCGGTGCGAGCGGCATGATGCCGGCCGCGTGGACGACCACATCGACGCCGCCGAAGGCTTCCTCGGTCCGGTCGAACAGGGTGGCCACGGCGGTCTCGTCGGCGACGTCGGCCTTGACCGCGATCGCCCGGCCACCGGCCTGCTCGACCTCCTTGACCGCCGCGTCGGCGTCCGCGGTGTTCCCGCTGTAGGTCACCACCACCGCGTAGCCCTCACGCCCGAGCCGGACCGCGGTCTCGCGGCCGATCCCCCTGGAGCCGCCGGTCACGATCGCGACCCGCTCGGTGGTGGATGCGTTCTCTGTCATTGCTCTCACTCCAGATCCTCGGTGTCCGTTTCTTGCTGACACCTAGATCCTGCGACGGCCGACGGATCAAGTCCAACGACTCAAGTCGATGGGTGAATCAGTTCTGTTGATCCATCAAAGCCAGGCCGAGCTCGGTTCCGTCAGGATGCTGGAGATGAGTGGTCACCAGGCCGAGCAGCGCCCGCAGCGCGGCCGACGGCTTCCGCTTGCGCAGGGTCGCCAGGTAGAGCGACCACTGGAACGCCTCGCCGGTCACCGGAACCGCGCGGATCTTCTCCTCGCCGGCGACCGCGTACCCGGGCAGGATCCCGAGCCCGACGCCGTGCCGGACGAACTGGACACCGTTGTCGATCCCGAGCGCCTCCACCACCACGCGCCGCCCGATCCCGGCCGCCTCGAACCTCTGGTCGATCAGCGTCCGGCTGCCGAAGCCCGGCGGGAAGTCCACGAAGGCCTCGTCCGCGAGCTCAGCCAGTACTACGGACCGCCGGCGAGCCAGCCGATGCCCGGTCGGCACCGCCAGCACCTGCGGCACCTTCAGCAGTTCCCACGCGGTCAGCTCCCGCGGCACACTGCCTGCGCGGACCCCGAGGAAACCGACATCGATGTCGCCGTTGCGCAGTCCCACGATCACTCCGGCCGACCCCTCCGGCTCCACCCGCAACTGCAGCTCGACGTTCTGGTAGCGCCGCCGGAACTCCCCGGCGGCAGCAGGCAGATCGATCAGCCCGAGCCCCGGCAGCAACCCGACCCGAACCGTCCCCCGCATCCCCGAGCCCAGCTCGTCGACCACATCCCGGGCGCCTTGGACCGCGTCCATCACGGCCAGCGCCTCGGGCAACAGCGCAGTACCGGCCTCAGTCAGTACTACGCGCTGCGCGCTCCGCTCGAACAGCGTGACCTTCAGATCCCGCTCCAGCGAAGCGATCGCAGCGCTCACCGCACTCTGCACCACATGCAGCCGCCGCGCCGCGAGCGTGAAACTCCGCTCGTGCGCCACCGCCACGAAGTACTCCAGCTGCCGCAACTCCACCCCCAGAGTCTGACAGCACCTCAGCCGACGAGAGCCCTGATGGTCTTGGTGATCTCCGCCGGCGCTTCCTCGGCCATGAAGTGCCCAGCCGTGGTGGTCGAATGCTGCAGGTCAGGCGCCCAGGCCGACCAGAGCGCGGCGGCGTCGAAGCCCAGGGCGCTGCCCCAGTCCTGCTGGACCACCGCGACCGGCATCCGCAGTTTGTTGCCAGCAGCAAGATCTTCGCGATCGTGCTCGATGTCGATGCCCGCACTGGCGCGGTAGTCGGCGACGATCGACGGGACCGCCTCGCGGGACGCCTGCAGGTAGGTGGCGCGGACCTCGGCGGGGATGGCGGCCGGGTTCTTCACCCAGAGGTCGAGGAAGTAACCGAAGAAAGCGTCCGGCGCGGCCGCGATCAGCTCCTCGGGCATCCCGGGCGGCTGCGCCATCAGGTACAGGTGGAAGGCGACGGCCGCGTTGACGCCGTGCATCGCGTCCCACATGTCCAAGGTCGGCAGGACGTCCAGGCAGAGCAGCTGGGTGATCTTGTCCGGATGATCGAGGCCCGCCCGGAACGCGACCAGAGCACCGCGATCGTGCCCCACCAGGGCAAACTTCGGGTGACCGAGCGCCGCGGCCAGCGCCACGATGTCGGCCGCCATCGTGCGCTTCGAGTACGCCGTACCGTCGGTCTCGGCCGGCTTGTCGCTGGCGCCGTAGCCGCGCAGGTCGGGGCAGATCACCGTGTGGTCGGCGGCCAGCTCGGCCGCGACGTGGCGCCAGATCAGATGGGTCTGCGGGAAGCCGTGCAGGAGCACGATCGGGGTGCCGGTGCCGCCCACCGCGACGTTGAGGGAGACACCGTCTGCGACCTGTACACGTTGATAGTCAAAACCAGGAATCGTCATGGCTCGAGCCTGCCGCGCGGCGATGAGCATCCGATGAGCAGCGCTATACGGTGAGCGGGTGCAGGTGGCTTTCGGAGTGCTCGGACCGGTGACGGCCTGGCGTGACGGCACGGAGCTCGCGCTGAAAGGGCCTCGGCATCGCGCCGTGCTGGCTCGGCTGATCATCGCTCGCGGCCGCGTCGTACCGGTCGACTCGCTTGTCGCCGACCTCTGGCTGGTCCCGCCCGACGGCGCCACCAGCGCGGTTCGCACATTCGTCGCAGCGCTGAGACGCGCTTTGGAGCCCGACCGGCCGCCTCGTACTCCGCCCGAGCTGCTGATCACCGAAGGCCCGGGCTACGCGTTGAAGGCCACCGATGTCGATGCCTGGCGCTTCGAGCAGGCCCTGGAGGAGAGCGCCCGGCGGCCGCCGCAGGAAGCACTGGTGATGCTCGACGCAGCAGTGGGGCAGTGGAGAGGGCCGGCGTACGCCGAGTTCGCCGACGCGGCTTGGGCTCATGGCGAACGCTCCCGACTGGCCGAGCTGCGGCTGAGCACCATCGAGCGTCAGGCCGAGGCGAGACTCGCGCTGGGGCTCGCGGCGGACGCAGTACCGGCTTTGGATGCGCATGTGACCGAGCACCCGTGGCGCGAGGACGCCTGGCGGCTGCTGGCACTCGCCCTGTATCGCTCCGGCCGCCAAGGCGACGCTCTCTCCGTACTACGCAACGCCCGCACCCTGCTGGTCGAGCAACTCGGTCTCGACCCCGGCCCCGCGCTGCAGCGCCTGGAGACGGACATCCTCAACCAGGC
This sequence comes from Kribbella sp. NPDC056861, assembly GCF_040687575.1. Classification (NCBI taxonomy): domain Bacteria; kingdom Bacillati; phylum Actinomycetota; class Actinomycetes; order Propionibacteriales; family Kribbellaceae; genus Kribbella; species Kribbella sp. NPDC056861. The sequence continues at coordinate 37,124 of NZ_JBFBNQ010000006.1, forward strand.
CGACCACCTGGACCCGCAAGCGGCCAGTCAGGTGTGGGCACAGGCCACTGCCGCCTATGACCGCGTAGTGGGCTCCACTGCTCGCGCTCGGCTGGAGTCGACCGTCGGACTGCTCCGCAACCTCGCAGTGACGGGCGGCAGCGGCTTGGAGGCTGCGCGCGAACACCGGCTGGCCACGATCACCGCTGCCGAGGAGTTGGGCGATCCGAACCTGACTGCCCGCGTGATCGGCCTGTACGACGTACCGGCGATCTGGACGCGGTCGGATGATCAGCAGCAAGCCGACGAGATCGTGGCCGCCGCGGAGCGCACGTTGCCGGCGATCACCCAGGAGACAGCCCGGGCTCGGCTGCTGACCACCGTGGCTATTGAGTCCCGCGGTCAGAACAACGTCAGGGGTCTGGCGGCTGCACAAGAGGCAGTGGAGATCGCCAGACGGCTGGAAGACCCCGCCCTGCTGGCGTTCGCGCTGAACGGCCTCTTCATGCAGACCTTCTACCGCGCAGGTCTGGCGCCCGAGCGCGACGCGATCGGCAGCGAACTCCTCGACTTGTCCCAACGCCACGACCTGGCCGGCTACGAGGTCCTGGGCCACCTGATCCGGCTGCAAGCTCGCAGCGCGCTCGGTGACTTCGCCGAGGCCGACCAACACGCTGTGGCCGTCGACGAGCTGGCGCAACGCCTTGAGCTGCCGCTGGTCGCTGTGTTCACCACCTGGTACCGCGCGATGCGCGCCGCCGACGAGACGTCGTACCGGGAGGCGGCCCTGCTGTTGGAGGGCGCCGGCATGCCTGGCCTGGTGGAGGACGACCTGCTGACTCTTGCGCTGCAATCCCTCAAAGCCGAGGGGTCCGAGGGCTCACCGGCGGAACCGCGCCCGGACCTGCTGCAGGAAGCGCGCTGGTGCCTGATCGCCCGCTCCGCCATCGAGCAGAACGATCTGCCGTTGATGCGGCGCGCGCTGGCAACGTTGTCTCCCGCCGCGGGCGAGCTGGCCGCCGGCAGCGGACTGATCAACCTCGGGCCGGTCGCCGAGTACCTGGAAGAGCTCGGCCGGCGCTGCTAGCGGGTCGCGGTCAGGGGTTGCGGACGGACCGCTGGTCCACCCAGACCAGGTGGCCGTGGTGGCTGACCAGCACCTCGCCGCTGCGCCGGGCCAGCGCCTGGCCGGCGATCCAGCGACCGCCGAGTTGGACCTGGACGGCTTCTGGCCGGGCGTTCGAGGGACGCACCGGGGTGGCAACAGACATGGCACCAGACTTCTGAACAGGGGCGGTCACGGATTTGCGGCGTCGTGCAGCTGGAACTGGGTGGTGATGCAGATCGGTCATAGTCGTCCTCGGCAGGGACCGCAGTCGTCGACGCATCCAACGCCGGCTGGCTGCTCAACCAAAGGCCACCTTACAACCAGTGACCAGCGAGAACCCAGCAGTATCTCCAACTGTCCGATGGTCGGAAACCATCGGTTCATCTCCAACCAGGTAAGGACTTTTTCGAACTGTCCGTCCCTAATCCGTGACCGCCCGTCGGTCACCGCCAGTCAGGCAGCTGCTGCAGGGCCCAGCCGTTGCCGTCCGGATCAGCGAAGAAGACGAAGGTCCCCCACGGGAACTCCTGCACCTCGCTGACCTCGACGCCACGGCCGGCCAGTTCCTCCCGGGCGGCGGCGACGTCCGCGACCACGATCTGCAGACCGCGGACCGAACCGGGCTCCGCCTGCGGCATCCCGGAGCCGATCGCGATCGAGCAGGCCGAGCCCGGCGGGGTCAGCTGGACGAACCGGAGTTCGTCGGTGACCTGGTGGTCGTGATCGGCGTTGAAGCCGATTTTCTCGGTGTAGAACTGCTTCGCCCGGTCCACGTCCGACACCGGTACCGAGACCAGTTCGAGCTTCCAGTTCATCGTGCCTACCTCCCCAATCGTTGCTTGGCGTCATCATCGATGGGTACCGGGTCACCATGACCATGCAGCGGGAGAACACCGAAACCGACCGTCAGGAGCAGCCTGTCGGCGCCCTGGTGGCCCAGCTCAGCGACGACGTGAGCCGGCTGGTTCGCGACGAGCTGCAGCTGGCCAAGGCCGAGCTCAAGGACAAGGGCAAGGAAGCCGGGATCGGCATCGGACTGTTCGGCGGTGCGGGCACGGTCGCCGTGTACGGCGTGGGCGCGCTGGTGGCGGCGGCCATCCTCGGCCTGGCGACCGCAGTACCGGCTTGGCTGTCGGCGCTGATCATCGCGCTGGTGTTGTTCGCCGTGGCCGGGATCGCCGCGCTGCTCGGCAAGAAGCATGTCGCGCACGCCACTCCGCCGCTGCCGGAGCATCTGTCCGAAGGCGTGCACGAGGACCTCGAGGCTCTGAAGGGCCACCAGCCGGAAGGGAAGGTCAGCGCATGACCACCACTGCCAAGAACACCAAGATGACAGAGACCGAAGCCCTCCGAGCCGATCTGGCGCTGACTCGCCAGCACCTCGCCGACACGGTGCAGGAGCTGAGCCGCCAGCTGAACGTCCCCCGCCGGTTGAAGGAATCTGCTCTGCAGGTGCCGGCGAAGGCCCGTCAGAACCCGAAGGCCACTGCGGCAGTGGGTGGCGCACTGGCTCTCGGCGTCGGCGCGGCTGCCTGGATCGTCGGGCGTGGCAAGTGACCGACAACAAAGCCGTCAAGCTCGCCTACCGGCCGTTCGGACTGTTCGGCGGCATCGCGGGTGGTCTGATCGCCGGCGCCGTCTTCAAGCAGGTCTGGCGCCGGATCAGCAACGAGGACGACGCTCCGGACGCACTTCAGTCCGAGTACCCGTGGCGTGAGGTCCTGCTCGCCGCCGCACTTCAAGGCGCCGTTTACGCCGTGGTGAAGGCCGCTGTCGACCGCGGCGGCGCCAAGGCGTTCGAGCGCTGGACCGGAGAATGGCCCGGAAACTGATGCATCAAATCAGAGTTGAAGGGCACTAGAGGAACAGCAAGTACTGGTTGCCATTGGCCCCGGCGTTTAGCAGCAAGCGCCGGGGCCGTCGCCTGTCCCGGGCCGGGCGATGTCGGGTAAACGGCCGACAGACAGCCGTCGCTTTCTTCGTTCTGTGTAAGGGATGTGTGTTCTCCGCGCCCAACCCTCGACGTACGCCGGTCCGGCCCACTAGCGTCGCAGGCTTCTGGCAGGCGAGGCTGGGGAAGGTCCCGAGAGGTATGGACGTCGATCTACGGCTGGTGCGGTACTTCCTGGTGATGGCGGAGGAACTGCATTTCACCGCCGCGGCACGTCGGCTTTATGTGTCACAACCGGCCCTGAGCAACCAGATCCGCCGGCTCGAGTCCCAGCTCGGCGCCCAGCTCTTCAACCGGTCTCCGCGCGGCGTGACGCTGACCGCCGCCGGGGACGCGTTCCTTCCGCACGCCCGCGGCGCGCTCGATGCGATCAGGTCGGGCGTTGCCGATGCGACCGCGGCTGCGCAACGCGACCAGGTACTGCGGATCGACCTGATGCAGACCAACCTCGCGACTCCGCGAGCTGTGCTCGCCCGGCTGCGCGACCGGCTGCCGTCGTTCCGGCTGGAGATCAGCAACCGCGGCACTCGCGAGCAACAGGAGCGGCTGCTGGCCGGCGAGCTCGATCTCGCGCTCTGCGGCTCCACGGCCCGGTGCCCCGACGGAGTCATGCAGCGCATCATCCGGCGGGAAGCGCTCGGGGTCGCACTCCCCGAGAGCCATCCGCTCGCGTCGGCGGAGTCGGTCGCAGTACGGGAGTTGACCGACGAGCTGCACTACCTGCCGTCGGACGACCTCGCTCCGGAGTGGAACGAGTTCGTGCTCGCCTGCTGCCGGACGGCGGGATTCGCGCCGCGCCGGCATCCGGCCAGTTCGGGCTCGCCGGCCGACCTGGTGCGGGCCGGCGAGTGTGTCGCGCTCGGGCTGCTGTCGACGCCGTACCCGCGGGGTGTGGTGGTCCGGCCACTCGCCGCCGGCGTCCCGCCGTACGGGTGGTCGCTGCGCTGGCGTGACTCCCCGCGCACGCCCGCCGCGGCCCTCGCGGTACTCCGCAGTCTGGACTAGCGCTGAGATCTGACCGCATAGCGAACGTGATCTCGTCGTAGGTTTTTTTCAAGCGGGGTTGGTGTTTCCGGTAGATCTCGACCCTGCGGGTTGGTGAAGTTCGACCCTCGGATGCATAACTTCCAGATTCATGGGGTAGGAATGACCCCACAGAGATATTGACCGCGGTCCAGACATGTGCCGCGCCGTGACTCACAGTCGCGAGGTCAAGAATCATGGTTACCGTACTTGCCGAAACAAAGCAGCACAGCGATCCGAAGCAGCAGCGCGATCTCACCACCCGGGACCTTCTCACCCGCCGCGCTGAGGCCACTGACGAGACCGTCCGGCAGGCCCTGCTGGAAGAAGCCATCGAGCTGAATCTCGGGATCGCCCACAGCATTGCCGGCCGTTTCCGCGGCCGCGGTGTCGAGGCCGATGACCTGGACCAGGTCGCCTACCTGGGGCTGCTCAAAGCCGCCCGGAGCTACCGTCCCGACACCGAGACGCCGTTCCTCGCCTACGCCGTACCGACCATCCGCGGCGAGGTGAAGCGCTACTTCCGCGACTGTTCCTGGACGGTCCGGATCCCGCGCAGGTTGCAGGAACTGCAGGGCTCGATCGCCTCCGTGCGGCCGCAGCTGGTGCAGGACCTGCAGCGTGATCCCACCCTGGAGGAGCTCGCCGGGGCGGTCGGCACGACCGTCTCCGAGATCGAGGCCGCGCTGGCCGCGGACGGCTGCTTCTCCGTGCTGTCGCTGGACCGTCCGCTGGACGGCGAGTCCACCGCCAGCCTGGCCGACACGATCGCCGACGAGGGCGACAGCGAGTTCGAGCGCACCGAAGCGATCGCGATGCTCGAGCCGGTGCTGAACGACCTCGCTCCGCGCGAGCGCAAGATCCTCGAACTGCGGTTCGTCGAGGGTCACACCCAGGCCGACATCGGCGCCGAGATCGGCGTCAGCCAGATGCAGGTCTCCCGGCTGCTGCGCGGCATCCTGGACCGCCTGCGCGACCAGATCGAGCCCCCCGCCGCTACCGCGGCCTGATCCTCCCATCAGAGCGGTAGCGCCCTCCCCGCGGTGATCCGCCGTAAGCTTGTCTGTACGGCGGATCACCGGCGGAGGGGTCTTGTATGCCTGCTTTTGTGATCCAGCTTCATGATGCGCGGCGATTGCATTACGACGTACGTCTGGAAGTGGATGGCGTGCTGAAGTCGTGGGCGGTGCCGCGCGGTCCGTCACTCGATCCGGTGGTCAAGCGGTTGGCGGTGCCGACCGATGATCACGCGATGGAGTACGCGCAGTACGAGGGTGTTCATGCCGGTGCTCGCTACGGGAGTGGCGCCGTGATCATCTGGGATGCCGGGGTCTATCAGAACCAGACCCGGGACAAAGCGCGGAAGCTGGTCGATCCGGCTGACGCGATCGACCGTGGGCACTTCCGTTTCGCCTTGCAGGGCGTGAAGTTGAGTGGGTCGTGGGCTTTCACACGGACCGGACGCGACGGCGATTGGCTGTTGGTCAAGGTTCGTGACGAGGCTGCGGATCCGCTGCTCGACGTGACGGTGGCCGAGCCGCGCTCGATCGTGAGCGGGCTGACCATCGAGGAGCTGGCGGCTACCGCAGACTGAGGCGTACTACGGCGGTGACCACGATGCCTCCGCCGACGGCCAGCAGCATGGGCACCTTGGCCAGGCACAGTCCGCCGGCCGTGCCGACGCCGATCAGCTGGGTCCAGTCGACGTCTTGCCAGTGCTCGCCGCCCAGTTCGGTGACGATCAGCCCGGCGAGCAGCACCGGGGCCGTCAGGGCGGTCATCCGGATCACCGCCGGCGGGAGTTTGCGTTGGCCGATGATCAGCGGAGCGCTGGCCTTCATCAGCCAGCTGATCACGGTCATTGCCAGGACGGAGAACCAGATCCTCATGCGGGGTCGCCCTTCTTCTCCGGGAGTACGCCGAGGAGCGCCGCGGCGATGGCGCCCAGGAGCGCGTAGCTGGGGGTGGTGACGAAGAGCAGCGCGGCGGCGATGGTGGCGCCGAGGAGAGCTGCCAGCAGGGCTCGCGACGAGTGCCGGAGTTCGTCGAGGGCGAGGATCAGGAAGAAGGCCGGGAAGGCGACGTCGAGGCCGAGCCGGTGCATCAGGTCCGGGGACGGCGCGGTGAGCGCGCCGACCGCCGTACCGGTGACCCAGAGCAGCCACTGCGGGATGCTCGCGCCGATCAGCCGGACGATGTCGTAGCCACCATCGTTGCGGTGGGCAACGACAAAGGAGGCGTCGCAGAGCGCCTGGGCCTGGATCGCCCGGGACAGCCGGCCGCCGCGCAGGCTCTCGTTGAGCGCGACGCTCATCACCAGGTAGCGGGCGTTGATCAGTACCGCGGAGATGACCGCCGCGACCGCCGAGCCGCCGGCCAGGGAGGTCAGCAGGGTGAACTGGGCCGAGCCCGAGAACGCGAACATCGAGAACAGGACTGGCAGCCCGAAGCCCCAGTCGCGGGCCACCGCCTCGGCGCCGAAGCTCAACGCGAGCACGAACGCCGCCGCACCTGGGCCGATGCCTAGTCGCATGCCTTGTTTGAGTGCTTGCTTGCGGTCTTGCTGCAGCTGGCGGATCACGGTTTTCCTGCCTTGAGTTGCTGGTAGTGCCGCTTGGCCCGGGCGCGGTTGCCGCAGTCGCCGGAGCTGCACCAGCGGCGAGAGCCGTTCTTGGTGCGATCGAGGAACAGCCAGCCGCAGTCGTCGTCCTGGCACTCGCGCAGTCTGGTCAGGTCCTCCCGCTCCAGCAGGCGTCCGGCGGCTAGAAGTAGTTCGTCGGGCAGATCCACCCCGCGCCAGTCCAACGGCCGCACAGCCACCGCAGACGCCCGCCCAAGGGCACCCACCAGAAATAGCTGCAGTTCTCCGAGACCGGCAGGCTCCAACCCTCGTGCGAGGGGAAGGATGACGCTGTAGATCGCTTCCCGAACCTCGGAGACCCTCCCAACTCCCGTTCCCGCTACTCCTACTGCCGTGCACCAGCGGGCCAACGCATCTGGGGTGGAGATGCGGTCGATCGTGCGGCTCGCATCCAGGCGCCAGGAGACCGTGTTCACCAGGTCCAGCGCGATGTGGCCGCCGATCAGCTCCGGTTGGTAGGGCATGCGGTATCACCTCACCTAACAAGCTAAATGAGTTTTGCTTGTTAGGCAACGGCTCACCAGCCGTCGACGTGCAGTACCTCGTCGAGCGGCTGGCGGGAGGCCGGCTTGAAGGTGTCGCCGGTGTAGTAGGCGGTCGGCAGCAGAACAGACTGCCGGACATGCTCAGGCAGTCCGAGCAGCTCCTGGATCTCCTGCTCGTACCTCATGTGCAGCGTGGTCCACGCAGTACCGAGTCCGCGGGCCCTCGCCGCCAGGCAGTACTGCCACGCGGCGGGGAGGATCGAGCCCCACAGGCCCGCCTGGTTGCCCTCGGGCAGCGCAGCCGCCTCGATGCAGGGGATGACCAGCACCGGCGCGTCACCCATCCGGTCGCCCAGGTAGGCGGCGCTCGCCGTGATCCGCTCTTGGACCTTTGCTCGCTCGGGGTCGTCGGCGTACTTGGTGTTCGCTCGCGCGGACTCCAAGTACACCGCGACCGACTTCCGGTAGTACTCCCCGATCGCGGCCCGCTTCTCCGGATCAGTGATCACCAGCCAGTGCCACGTCTGCCGGTTGCTCCCGGACGGCGCCTGGAGCGCGACCTCGAGGCACTCGCGGATCAGCTCCATCGGCACCGGCCGGTCGAAGTCGAGCCGCTTGCGGACCGTTCGGGTGGTGGTGAGCAGTTCGTCTGGGGTCAAGTCGAGTGTGGTCACCCGCCCAGTTTGTCAGCAGACGTACGTCGAGCTGGGGTGAACCTTCTCGCAGTACCGGACGTGCAGGTGGTTGTCGTGGGCCGGCCAGTTCGCGGTCAGGCCCTCGTTGATCAGGGTCGGGTCGTTGAACCAGATGAACTTGACGTGCCCGGGCGCCGCCGCGCGGATCATCTGCACCAACTGCCGGGTCGCGGCGCGGTCGTAGGTCGCGGACTGCCAGGTGATCCGGCCGGCCGTGCACTGCCCGTTGTCGGTGCGGATCGGCCAGATGTCGATGTCCATGCCGGCCTCGTGGCTGCCGTGGCCGGGGATGTCGCCGCCGTGCTCGAACCCGGCGTCGCCGTACCCGACCTTGCCCTGGCTGGTGCCGGCGAAATTACGCGTGGCCTGCTCCAGTTGCGCCACAGCAGCGGCCGCTGCCCAGTTGGCTGCGGTGCCGTTGCCATCGGGGTCCTGGTCGCAGAGGTTCGCGGTGAAGTCCGGGTAGTCGTAGTGCCAGGCCAGGTTGCGCCAGGTGATCGGGCCGACGATCCCGTCGGCGCCGATGCCCGCGTGCGACTGGAAGGCGGAGACGGCGTCGCGCACCGCAGTACTGAAGACTCCGTCGACCGGCAGGCTGAGCCGGCGCTTGGCGTTCAGCTCCACCTGCAACGCCTTCACTGCCGCGTTGTTGTCACCGGACCGGATCGTCGGCACCAGCGCGCCCCAGGTCTGCGGCCCGACGATCCCGTCGGACCCGAGGCCCTTGGCCGTCTGGAACGCCTTGGCCGCGGCCACCGTGCCGGCGCCGAAGACCCCGTCGGCGGGCACGGACTGCCCGTTGTGCTGCAGCAGATACTGGATCGCCAGTACGTCGGCACCACGGTTCCCGCTGCTCTGCGTCGGGAAGAAGGCGTTCGCGTACGCCTGCGCGGTACCGGGAATCCCGCCGATCAGCAGGACCACAGCGAGCAGCGCAAGACCTGTTCGTTTGAGCGAGGGCACGGTTGTCTCCATTCGGGGCGGTCGAGTCCGTGAATCAGTAACCTCTGCTGGCCACTTTCGGACACAATTTTCCGCACCGCAAGAGGTCGCCCTACTCGAACGGGGTGGGATCCCCCGCGCCGATCCGGACGATCTCGGGGACGTCCTCGGAGAAGTCGATCACCGTGGTCGGCTCGGTGCCGCAGTCGCCGGAGTCGATCACCGCGTCGATCTGGTGGTCCAGCAGCTCCTTGATCTCCCAGCCCTGGGTCATCGGCTCCTCCTGGTCGGGGAGCAGCAGCGTGCTCGACAGCAGCGGCTCACCGAGCTCCGCGAGCAGAGTCTGGGTGACGACGTGATCGGGGATCCGGACGCCGACCGTCTTCTTCTTCGGGTGCAGCAGCCGGCGCGGGACCTCTTTGGTCGCGGGCAGGATGAACGTGTAGCTGCCCGGCGTGGCCGCCTTGATCGAGCGGAAGACGGCATTGCTGACGTGCACGAACTGCCCGAGCTGGGAGAAGTCCTGGCAGACCAGGGTGAAGTGGTGCCGGTCGTCGAGGTGCCGGATGGACCGGATCCGGTCCAGGCCGTCCTTGTTGCCCAGCTGGCATCCGAGCGCGAAGCAGGAGTCGGTCGGGTAGGCGATCAGGCCGTCGTCGCGGATCAGGTCGACCACCTGGCCGATCGCTCGCTTCTGCGGATTCTCCGGGTGCACGTCGAAATACCTGGCCATTCTCCGACCCTAGCGCTAAAGCAGCAGCGTGAGGGCCAGCGTGGTCAGGGCGAAGACGGTGATCAGGATCGGGCGGGCGTTCATGAGACACATACTCCAAGCCGTTCCCGGCGCTGGGAACGGCTTGGAGTGTAGATCAGGGACAGGTCCGGGGTGCCCCGATGGGCTACCTGACCAGCACCTTCAGGGCTGTCGCGAAGGCGCTGTCCCGGTGCCCCTCGAGTTCGGCGGGAGTGAAGACCGGTGTCCGGAGGTCCGGCGGGATGCCGGCGCCGTCGTACGTCCTCCAGTCGCGGGTGCGGAACTCCTCGTTCGGCACCGTGAACTGCCAGCCATTGGGCAGCGTCCGGACCAGTACGTCGGAGAAGACACCCTGGGTGTTCTGCCCGATCCGGATCGGCCGTGGGGTGCGGTTCGCCATCGCCTGGGTGAAGGTCTCACCGGCGCTCATCTGCGACCCGCCGGTCAGCATCGCGATCGGTCCGGTGTACTTCGTCCGCTCCGACGGCTGGACGAACAGCGGCTGCGGCACGGTGAACGCGGCCGGGTCCGCCGGGTCGTTGCGGGCCCGCTTGCTGTACGCGAAGAACGGCTTGCCGGTCAGGCGCGAGGCCAGGTCCAGGCCGAGCTGGTCCGAGCCACCACCGTTGACGCGCAGGTCGATGATCAGTCCGCGTAGGGTCTTCACGCGTTGCCTGGTGAGGATCTTGTCGAGGGTGTCGTCCAGCACCTTCCGCTCGGCGTTGTAGTCGGCGACGTCGCCGTACCCGAGGAACGCGATCACTCGCAGGTAGCCGATCCGGCCCGGCAGGTCGGCGTACCCGATCCGTTCGTTCGCGTACGACGTGAAGCTGACGCCCTTGAGCGCGGTCGCCTCGACGTACGGCCGGATCACCGCCTCCAGCTCCGGCGACGGCAGTGTCGTACCAGGCCGAACGCCGGGGAAGCTCCTGGTCTCGCTGCGGATCGCCGTGTGCGCGTCGCCCAGCGGCTTGATCATCGCGGTGAGCAGATCGAACAGCGCGTCGTCCGACATGTCCGGCTTGACCTGCGGCCGGTAGGTGTCCCGGACCTTGTTCCAGTCGACGCCCTTGGCCTGGAAGAACGGGTAGTTCTCGGCGTACGTCGTCCAGAACTGATCGAAGACCGCGACCGGACCGGTTGCCCCGGGCATCGTGCAGAGTTTGGGGAGTTTCGCCAACCGACGCAGGTGTTTGTCGCCGACGTTGCCCTCGACCTGCAGTACTGCGCGATCGCGGCGACCCCGCACGGTGAACGCCTGCTCCTCGGCAGCCGTGAACCGATCGCCCGACCGGGTGTACTCACCGGCCGGGGCGCAGCTGATCGAGGTGGTCGAGAACAACTCGGCCTTGCCGTTGTCAATGGCAACGATCGTGCCGTAGCCGTCCATCGCCCAGACCCCGTTGACAGAGGTCGCGGCCGTGGCCGCCAACGGAGCCGACAGGGGTGCGGCCACGAGTCCGGCGGCGATCCCGACCGCCGCCAGGGCACGAAACGAAAGGAAGGTCATGCGGACAACCTTGGTCCGCCCGCGCGCTCCCTGACAGGGAGCGACCACTACAGCGGAGGTAGACCTAGCCCCACTACTTCGCCAGCCCCAGCGGAGTCGCGCTCACTACCAAGTTCTTCTCGTAGCCACCCCGCGCCCGGTTGTAGGCGCCAGTGCAGGTGATCAGCACCAGCCGATGGTCACCCGTCTGGTCGAACGCGCCGCTCTCGGTCGCCAGCGCGCCCTTCGGCACCGACGTCACCGAGTTCACCCGGTACGACGCACTGTGGCCGGCGCCGCGGAGTACGACGACCTCGCCGGCCTTGACCTTCAACAGTCGCGCGAAGAAGCCGATGCCTTCCTTGGCAGAATCGACGTGCCCGGCGATCACCACCGAGCCGAACGGATCACCCGCCTCGGCGCCACCATCCCACCAGCCGACCCGCTGCACATGCTCCGGTACGACGAGCTGCCCGCTGACGGTTGCCGCCGGCAACACATCGGCCTTGGCGCCGCCGGGCATCACCAGCTGGGTCGGCACGAACCTGACCCGTTGGCTGGCGGCCGGAGTACCGACTCTGCCGGGCATCACGGATGACGACGGCTCCGGCTGCTGTCCTGCAGCCGGAGCGCCGTCGCCATTCGCACCAGAACCCGGAGCCGCCTCGTTCACCTGCGCGGCACACCCCTCCAGGGCCACGCAGGTGAACAACAGCAGTCCGAGCAAGAACCGCTTCAGCGACGAACCACCTTCCGGACCGTCACCGTCAAGGCCAGCGCGCCCGCGAGCAGCATCAGGGCCAACGGCAACGACGACCCGCGCCGCTCACCGGTCAGCCCCAGTTCGGCCGCCTGGCCGCCGGTGCCCGTGTTGACCAGACCGGGCTTGTCACTGCCCGCGCCGGGCAGCTTGAGAGTCGCGACCGCGACATTCATCGTCTTCGAGGTCGGCTCGCCGACCGCGAATACGCGGGTCAGGTAACCGGCCCGAACCGGCAAATCCAATGGGCCGAGAACAACCGGGGTGGTCGCCCCCGACGGGACGATCTCAACCTTGTACGTGCCGGCCGGAACGACTACGTCGAGCGATTCCCCGTTCGCCACGTTGGCGAATAGCACCTTGCCGTTCACCCGAATGTCGGCCGGCCCGACCGCGGCCGTGTGCGCGACCCGGACCGCGCCTTTGTCCCGCGGCACGGCGGTCAACTTGTTGACGTAGGTGGTGATCACCGGCGCCGCCGTCGGCGAGGCCGGCCGGTGGATGACGACATCGAGGTTGCTGTCCGCGGCCACCGTCACCTGGCGCTCCAGGACGACCTTGCCGCCGTCCTTCGCGGTGATCTTGCGCGCGCCGGCGGCCACCGTGAGCGGGCCGACCACCTCGGTCGCCTTCACCCCGCTGGCCACCGTCTTGCCGTCGACGGCAATGTCGACGGTCCGGCCGGGCAGCCCCTGGATCACGTGCAGCACCCCGTTGCCGGCCGCCTGGGCCGGGACTGCGACCAGCGCTCCGAGCGCCACCACGGTCACCGCCAGAGCGCCGACAATTACTCTGCGGAATCCGGAACCTGGCATTCTCGATAACATTGTCCTGATTTTCCCGCCCCTGGAGATTACTGATGGAGAGTGCCCGGACACGCTGCGTTCCTGCATTTTCGCACCCCTTCGAGAATGCATAAGTATTTGCCTGCAAAGGCGAATTCGGCGGTATCGTATGCGGAAGTTGATCCGGCCACCAGAGGAAGTGGCCGGGTTCCTTGGGGGCGATGCCGCATGTCCGCACGCAGATCGATGAGGAGCTCGGTGCTGGCCGTGGCCGCACTGGCTCTGGGCTTCTGCGCGACCGCAGGCTGTTCAGCGAACGAACAGGCTGGTACTCCGGTCGCGCCCAGTCCCGGCCCACTCGCCAACGGCGGCGGAGCGGCGCCCGTCCAGGCGCCACCGACGGCGGAGGGACCAGGGCTGACCGCGCCCGGGATCCGGCTGGCCGCAGTACCGCGGGGTGATGGCAGTTTCGACATCACCGAGGACGTCGTACTGCGCTCCGAAGTCGCGCTGGTCCGGCTGCAATTGCCGCCCTCGGCCACCCAGTTGGTCGGGATGATGCAGAAGACGAAGCCGGTGGCGACCAGCCTGAAGATCACCGCGGACGACGAACCGGTGCCGATCGAGACCAGTCAGCTCGCCGCCACCCGGGACCTGCCTTTGCCGGTTGCCACGACGCGACTGCGGTTGGTTTACCGATTGTCGGGTTCGACCGTGCGCAGCCTGCCGTCCGAGACCGGACGCGCCTCGGCCGCGATCATGCCGCTCACGGCCGGTATCGACGGCACGCTGCCGACCAACTACCTGATCTCGGGTGGCGGCCTGCTCAATGCGACCTGCCCGGCGATGACCGAGACCCGTTGCGCAGTAGGCGAACCGCCGGGCCTCGGGATCCAGCAGGGTCTGCCGGCCGACCAGTCCCTCGCAGTACTGCAGCTGACTCTGCCGATGCAGCCCTAACCACACCGATTGAAGCGCTTAGGCTGACCGCATGGTCGACGGCGCTCAGATTGCATTCGGTACTGCCCGGGCTCGGTGGGTGCTGGCCGCCACCGCCCTCGGCTCCGGTATGGCTTTCCTGGACGGCACGGTGGTCAACGTCGCCCTGCCCGCGATGGGCGAGGACCTCGGCGCCGAGATCTCCGGTCTGCAGTGGATCGTCAACGGCTACCTGCTGATGCTCGCCTCGCTGATCCTGCTGAGCGGCTCACTCGGCGACCGCCTCGGCCGCCGCCGGACCTTCGTCGCCGGCGTCATCTGGTTCGCGATCGCCTCGCTGATCTGCGCGGTGGCGCCGAACCTCGAGGTGATGATCGCCGGCCGCATCCTGCAGGGCATCGGCGGCGCGCTCCTCACTCCGGGCAGCCTCGCCATCCTGCAGACCAGCTTCCGGCCGGTGGACCGGGCCAAGGCGGTCGGCACCTGGTCCGGCCTGACCTCGGTCGCCGCCGCGGTCGGCCCGTTCGTCGGCGGCAGTCTGGTCGACAGCGGATCCTGGCGCTGGATCTTCGTCATCAATCTCCCGATCGCCGCGGCCACCGTTTTGGTCACCCTCCGCCATGTGCCGGAGACCCGCGACGAGACGGCCACCGGCAAGCTCGACGTGGCCGGCGCCGCACTGGCGACGATCGGCCTGGCCGGGTTCACCTTCGGCCTGATCAGCGCCGGCGACCGTGGTTTCGGCGACGCCTTGGTGCTGACCACGTTGGCGATCGGCGTCCTCGGTATGGCGGCGTTCGTCGAGGTCGAGCGCCGCAGCTCGCACCCGATCCTGCCACCGGGCATCTTCAGCAACCTGCGCTTCACCGGCGCCAACCTGGTCACCGTCGCCGTCTACGGCGCTCTGGGAACCGCCACCTTCCTCTTGGTCGTCTACCTCCAGACAGCCCTCGGGTACGACGCCCTCACGGCCGGCGCCTCGCTGCTGCCGATGACACTGCTGATGCTCGGCCTCTCCGGGTACGCCGGCGCCCTGTCCGAGCGGATCGGCGCCCGGATCCACATGACTGTCGGGCCGCTCTTCATGGCCGGCGGCTTCCTGCTGATGATGCGGGTCGAGCCAGGCGCGAAGTACCTCACCGCGGTACTGCCCTCGGTCGTTGTGCTGGGCATCGGTCTGGTGTGCACGGTGGCTCCCCTGACCTCGACTGTGCTGTCAGCCGTTGAGGACGACCACGCCGGTGTCGCCTCCGGAGTCAACAACGCCATCGCCCGTACTGCGCAACTGATGGCCGTCGCCGCGATTCCCCTGGCGGCGGGGATCACCGGCGACTCGTACCGCGATCCCGCCGCCTTCAGCGACGGCTTCCGGATGGCCATGTGGATCTCGGCCGGCCTCGCCGCGGCGGGCGCAGTACTGGCTTGGGTGACGCTTGCTCCGGGCAAGGAGCCGCGACGGCCGGTGGACCAGCAGAACTACACGCACTGCCCGCTGGTCGCACCGCCGCCGCCCTCGGCTAAGACACCGTGAAGGTGCGCGACGTTCCGGTGAACGGCGTGATGGTGCCGTTCAGCGCCTTCGAGTCGCCGTGGTGGACGATCCGGTAGGTACCGGCCTCGGTCGCCTTCCAGGTGATCGTCGCCTTCGAGGCGGCCACACCGGTCCGCGCCCACTGGTACCTGGTGTCCCAGTCACCGTCGTCGGCAACTCGTTGCCATTGGCTACCAACCTGCTTCTGCACCTCGAGGTAGGTGCCGTTGCGGTGCAGGTTGTTCTTCGGGTGGCCGGTCACGAAGGTGACCGAGACCGTCGCACCCCGCTGGTACTGCGGCGCCGCGTCGGTCAGCACCTGGCCGAACGACTTGAACGGCGGCGGGCTGTCGAACACCACTCCGGTCTGCAGGTTCAGCTCGGCGGTCGCAGGCTTCGGGGGATGCGTTCCGGCCGCAACCGGCGTACCGGCCTTGAGCGCTTTGGCCAGGCCGGCGAACTCCTGCTGGTACGCCGGCAGCGTGTACTTGCCGAACAGCGTCGAGCCGCCCTCGTACTGCTGGAGCTGGTACTCCTCCGGCGTCGTCACGTACTGGCTGTAGGCGTTGGAGTAGCCCTGGATCAAGACGTTCTCCAGCGGCACGCCGAGCTCGGCCGCGACCGTACGCCGAAGTCGCAGCCCGGCCACGATCGTCACCTCGCCGGGTACCGCGACCAGGTGGAACTGGCCGAGCTTCACCAACTGGATCGGGACGATGTCAGGCGTTGCCTGCAGCAACCCGGTCGGCACCGCGGCCAGCTTCGGCGACTGGCAGCTGATCAGCCACGGCGGCACGTCCACGTTGAAGGGCTTGAGCAGCTCGAAGAACGGGTTCGTTACGCCCTCGGGGATGATCGCGATCCCGGGACCGTCCTCGACACTGCCGGCCAGCGTCGAGACGCCGACCACGCCGGGACAGGTCCGATGCGGCTGCCCGTCGGGCGTGTACTGCGGCGCGACCTGAACAGCCGACATGTCGACATAACGCATCCGGGCGTCGATGCTGCCGGTGATCGTCGCGCGCGGCCCGTTGTAGGCCTGCTCGGCGGCCTGCTGCTGCCGGTCGCCGAGGATCTGCTCGTTCAGCAACGGATCCTCGGTCGGCCCGGAGCCCGGCTTGAGATTGAGGTTGGGCGACATGTCGCCGGCGTTCGTGTTCGGGAACGCGGCCACGAAGCCCGCGCTCTCGTCGAGGTACCGGACACCCTTCTGGTCGTGCTCCCAGCGATAGGCCGCATAACCCTTGTTGTCCGGGCTGATCAGCGTGTTCTCGTTGGTGATCGAGGTCGCGTGGGTGGCGAACCAGCTGATCGCGCCGATCTCGCTGCCGCCCTGCTGGAAGCGCAGTACGGTGACGGCCGGGTCGATCGCCTGCGGGAACGCGGCGCGGTCGGCGGCCGGGTTCTGGTCGAAGGCGACTCTGGAGCGGTTGACGCTGGCGTTGGTGAGAGTCGAGCGGCCGAGACTGACGGCGCCCGGAGCAAGGTTCTGGTGCGCCTCGGTGACCGCCTCGACGATGCCGTCCACGGTCGCGTCGAAGGCCTGCTTCTGGAAGCCGAGGATGGACAGGTTGTAGGCCAGGTTGTGCGACTGACCACCCGGCCCGCTGTGCGTGTGAGTTGCCGAGAGCAACAAGTTGCGGGTGTTGTACAGGTCGCCGTACTTCGCCTGCAGCTTGGCCAGTACCGCGTCGCGCTGGGCCTGGAAGATCATTCCCAGGTCGGCGTTCACGTAGGCGACCCGCGACCCGGTGGCCTGCTCGACGGTGACGAACGCCCGGGCCCGCAACCGCTGGTGCAGACCGGTGGTGTTCTGCCCGAACTTCGAGTAGCCCATCATCCCGTTCTCCGCGGCCGGGCCGGTGACGTCGGAAATGCCACGCCCTACCAGGTACGGCGAATCGACGGCCTGCGCGGCCGGAGTCCGGTGGACACTCACCACCCCGGTGGCGACGAGCGCGAGGGCTAGGACGGCGACGAGGGGGCGGCGGCGCATGGCGTCTCCTTCTGCACGGACGAAACCTGAGTCAATTTCATCTTTACCGGAGAGTACTGGCTCGCTCGCGCACTGTGAAGACCTGGTAGCCGGGCCGCGGGTCCGACGCACCGGCTGATCGGCTGCCGACCCCGTCGAGGGGCGAAACTGGTAACGATTGCTGTCGCGGCACCGCCCCGTGCTGCCGGCAGCACGCTGCCGTACGGAGGGGGGTCGGGCCTTGGACTTCTTGGTGCTTGCCGCGGACGACTGGGAGACAGTGCGAGACGTCCGGCTCCAGGCGCTGAAGGACTCCCCCACCGCCTACATCTCCAACTACGAGGCCGCGGCGGCCAGGACCGAGGCGGATTGGCGGCAGACCTTCACCGACGGACTCTGGATCGTCGCCCAGCGCGGCCGCCGCATCATCGGGCTGGCGAGGTCGCTCCGGGTCACCGACCGGCCCGCCGACGAGCGGCACCTGGAGTCGATCTGGGTCGATCCCCGGTACCGCCGCAGCGGCGTGATGCGCGCGATCCTGCGCTGCCTGGCCGAGCTCGAGCCGGAGGTCCGCGAATGGCTGCTCTGGGTCGTCGACCGCAACGTCGACGCCCGCACGGTTTATGAACGGCTGGGCTTCCAGGCCACCGGCGAGCGTCAGCTGCTAGACGACGACTCCGGCCGGACTGAACTTCGGCTGCGGCGCCGGACGCTTCCCGTGCCCTAGCTGGTGTCCGTAGCCGCAGCGGATCGGCTGCGCCAGCCCGAGTTGGTCGAAGGCGTCCCGCTCGCTGAGCCCGGTGGGGCTGCGGGCCATCTGGTACTGCCAGTCGTGCTCGTCGGCCCGCCAGCGCTGGATGAACTCGACACAGTCGGCGGGCTCGATCTGCTGCAGGTACTTCTCGGCGAAGCGCAGCGACTCGAGCGCCTGTGCCCCGGCCCGGTACTTCGTGGCGTCCGCGGTGAGCTGTCGCTTCTCGAGCGCCTCCGCGGTCTGCGTGATCATCGCCTGCCGGGCCTCGGCGAAGCGCGCCCAGTAGCTCGCCCCCGCCGCAGCCAACTGCTCCTTGAAGCTCAGCCCCTGGGTGTTCTCGAACATCGCGTAGAGCCCCTCGGCGAGCAGGTCGCCGAACTCCTCCCGCGCCGCTCGCAGCGGATCGGCGAACGGCTTGTACTCGTCCTGGCGGACCTCGCCGATCTTCGCCAGCGACCGCTGCGCGGCGTACCGGGAGAAGAAGAACCAGTCCTCGTTGTAGACGTCGGGAAAGAACGGGAAGTCCGGGTGCTGGGTGTTCACGCCGAGCACCGCTCCACTGACGAAGACGTCCTGGCTGAAGCCCGCCTCCCGGCGCGCGTGGCAGACCACGGAGTTGTCCGGGAACTCCCGGCTCGCCATCGACACCACCGGGTGGCTGTCCAGGTACTTGACCAGCCGGTCGACCTGCTGGCGGCGGATCTGGAAGATGTCGTCGTCGACGAAGAGGATCTTGCGCCAGCCGCGCAGCCGGGCCAGCCGGAGCCCGAGGTTGCGCTTGACGCTGAGGTCGCTCGACCGGCCGGCGCTCAGGTCCTTGAACCGGTTGTGGGAGGTCAGCAGCGAGCTCGACAGCAACTGATGGCTGTCGTCGACCTGGACCACCAACGCCCGGGCGTTGAACGTCTTCTCCACCCGCTCGGCGATGTTCTCGGCCTTGGCCTGCCGGCTGCAGAGGATGACGAGCGGCACCGAGAGCTCGGCCGACAACGCGATCGCGCTCTGCGGGATCGCCCGGGCGGCGGGGACCACGATCGCGTCGAGACCGCTGCGGGTCGAGGTGACCGAGACACCCGACACGTCGCACAGCAACGAGGCGTGGGATTGGTGGTGGCGGACCGGGCGGCTCACCGGGCGGCCTCCGTCTCGTCCGGAGACCACTGGAACAGCCGGTTGTCGGGGATCTCCAGGTCGGGCGAGATCGCCTCGGCGTTCATCACCGGGAC
The DNA here is from genome assembly GCF_040687575.1 of Kribbella sp. NPDC056861. Taxonomy (NCBI): domain Bacteria; kingdom Bacillati; phylum Actinomycetota; class Actinomycetes; order Propionibacteriales; family Kribbellaceae; genus Kribbella; species Kribbella sp. NPDC056861. Next base: position 56,161 of record NZ_JBFBNQ010000006.1, read on the forward strand.
CCGTAGCAGCAGCGCGAAGAGCCCGTCGGGGAACTCTCTGGACAGGAAGGCCTCGTTGCGTTCGCGGACGGCGACATCACTCAGCGCCCGGACCGCCCCCAGTACTCCGCGGCTGTAGATGCCGTTGCAGATCGTCACCGTGCGGCTGTGGTTGAACGGGTTCCGCACCCGGGCCAGCAGCGCGACGTCCTCGACCAACTCCTTGCCGTTCTCCTCCCAGACCGGCCGGTACTCCGTGCCGCCCGGTCCGCCGGCCCGGAAGATCTCACCCTCGTTCAGGTCGTCCACCTTGACCTGGGAGACCGGCAGGTCGCTCAGCGTCTTCAGCATCCACTTGGCCACCTGGTTCCAGGCGATCCCGCCGAGCACCACCACATGGCCGGACAGGTCGTCGGCCACCACCTCCGACGGCAGCCGGTGGTTCACCTTCAGATCCGGGTTGGAGGCCCGGATGTGCCCCCACAGCTCGATCAGCGAGTCGAGGTCGGCGTACCGGTACATCCGGGTGAAGTTGGCGTGCCGCTCCTCGGCCATCGGCGAGCGGTCCTTCAGCGGCGTCTCCGGGCAGATGATCGTGATCGGGCCGCTCTCGAAGTCCCAGGTGTAGGAGCCGCCGGACGAGCCGCCGGTCACCCCGCTCGGCCCGCGGACCGCGTCCCGGAGCGCGATCAGGTCGTGGTGCAGCGTCTGGAATTTGGCCCGCTCGTGGTCGGTCAGCTGGTTCTCGGGGATCAGGTGAGGAGTGCCCTCGACCGACCGCTCGGTACAGAAGAACAGCGCGTACGACCGGAGCCGGTCAGCCGGCGGCAGCTTGGGATTGGTCAGTGACTCCCAGGAGCTGATCGTTGCCACGGCCACCCGTGAGTCGTCGCTGAGCGCCCGCGCGAGCATTGACTGCGTCAGCACGGGCTCCTGGTCGTCGCGCAGGGCGCGCAGCCTCTTGGCGAGGCGGACGGCCTCTGACGAGGGGGCCACATTCACTCCCGAAGGGTCGGCGCCCGCCTACGTCGCGGTCGCTGCACCGGTCACGCTACACCTGTTTCCACCGAGGACCACCACTTCTACCCACGGTGTACCGGCCTGCGTGTTGGCTCTGCTCAGCGGCAGACCCCGGCCCCTCCAGGCTCCCTGCACTCGCAATCACTTCGCTGCGTTCAGTAGTGAAACACCTGCGATATGTTATCGACGCGCCTGATATTGACCCGATTCCACCTGAGTTCTACCGTAGTACCTGAATCTGCGTGTTGCCAAGTGAAGCCACTCCGAAGATCTCCCCGAAGAGTTGGCTGTGGGGTCGCTGATCACCTGTTGAGGCGTTCAAGCTGTCCCGTCCTGGCGGGTGCGTTTGACGGAAGCAGGTGCTCAATGACCAGGTCAGCTGTCAAAGCGCCTACGAACTCCGACCCGATCCAGCAGCTGGAGTCCGGCAACTGGCGACGCGCCTTCGGCCAACTGCGGCAGGACAACCTCTACGAGGCCCGGCTGGGCGCCGACCTGAGGACGATCGCGCGGGCGATGGGCTACCGCGCGGCAGGCAACCACAGCAAGGCCTGGGCCACGCTGGCCATCGCAGCCGAGAGCCTCTACGAGCGCCAGCGCACCCTGCCGGTCCTCCCGTCGAGAGGCTCCACGGTCGTTCAACTCGCCCTGCCGCTCGAGCCGGAGCCCGGCCACCCGGCGCAGGCCGCCTTCCGCACCATCCAGCTGATCTGCCGCGAGCAAGGTGAGCTGAGGCTGCTCCGGCGCCGGGCCGGTGAGTGCCCGGACGGGCTGACCGAGGACCAGCACATCCTGGTGCTCGCCACGGTCGAGTACCTCACCTGGGTCGACGCCGACCCGGGGACCTGGCAGCCGCAGACACCACCGGACGACGAGGCCGCGGAGGTCGAGCAACGGATCTCCGAGTTCATCGATCGCCGCCGCGAGGCCCTGCTGCGCAGCGCCACCGACCTCCGCCGGCTCTCCCGGCCGACCGCCGGCGAAATGACCCGCGCGGTCTGGGACCGGGCCGGCCAGTACCGCGGCCTGCGGGGCCTCGCGCTGACCGACCTCTCGCACCGGGGCCGCCCGGCCTGGGCGGAGCCGGCGCTGGCGGATCGACTGCCCGCCCGGGTCTGGGCCACGAACGTCTGGTCGGCGGCGCAGACCCTCCAGGACGGCCCGTCCTTTACGTGGTCTTTACGCGCCACCGCTTGAGTCCTAACCTTTGGGGACCACCTGCTTGCTTCGCATTGCCGGCGCGCGAGAGTGAGGTCGAGCCATGATTGCCTTCGTGACCGCGCCGGAGAGCACGGAGCGCGACACCTCGCCCGAGATCCTGGTCACCACCGGGGAGGCCGGCGATCTCGTCGGGTCGACCCCGCTCGGCACCGGGATCAGCGTCACCGTCGACCTGGCCGGCCCGTACCGCTGGCGGTCGATCTCGATCGCTCGCTGGGACGAGGCGGATCCCGCCTTGCTCGACTCCCTGATCGGGTCCGCCGCCCGGCAACGGCTGGCCGGGCTGCGGGAGGAACTGCGCTCGACCGGCAGCAGTCGGCGGGAGTTCGAGCTGTCGTCGGCGCTCGCGGCGCCGAGCGCCTGGCTCAGAGTGGCCGTGCTGGACGCGCTGGACCGCTGGCTCCATCTCGAGCTCGATCAGGCTTTGCTGGATGCCGAGCGGGGAGTCGCGCGGAGCCAGGCGGCCGCGACCCTGCCGCCGGGCCCGCTGCGAACGCGCCTGGTGGGTGAGGCTCTGGTGATCGCACGGGAGGCCGCGATCGGACTTGCCGCTCAGCTGTCCACGTTGGCCGACACGGCCTCGGCAGTCCCGGCGGATCTGTTCTCCGGACTCGGACGCCTCGTCAGCGGCTATGCGGCGTTGGCTCGCGACGTGGCCAGTGGTCCCGAGAAGGAGCTGGCCGGCGTGGCCAAGGCGTGGCGGAGACTGAAGGACCAGGTGTCCGTCGCCCATCGGCCGGGTGGCAGCTTCCTCAACCACGGGGCTGTCAATGGACCCGCGGCAACACCTGTGGCGGACGCCACCACCTCGTTCAGTTTGGTGGATCCACGGCAGTTGCGAGCCCGGCTGGTCGGCCCGGGAGCCCAGATCCGGCAGGCGATCGTGCGCGACGAAAGCGGGCAAGGAGTACTCGTCACGGTCCCCGCCTTCGGTCGACGGTTGCCTTCAGCAATCATCACGGATCGGCTGCTGGTGCGGCTGGTGGACAGCCAATCGGGTCAGGTGCACCAACCGGCCCTGCTGAACCTGGTGACCGGCCAGGAGGCCGCCGACCTCGGTTTCGACGTACCGGTCTTCGCGCGGGTGTTGCCGATGCCTGCCGCGTCGGCCGCGCATCTGCGGGCCGACATCTTCGATGCGAGCAGCGATCGAACGCCGGCCCGCGCTGATTCGGACAGCGGTCTGCTGGGCGCTTTGCGAGCGGTCTCGACGCTTCGGACGAAGAGAGTCGCGGCCGCCACAGCAGGTCTCGGCGGCGGCCCGGGCGAGCCTCTCGTCGCCGAACTGGCGGCCGTGCACGCGCTGGCCGGCTGACGCCGTTGTGGTGTCGATGCCATCCCGGCATCGACACGTGCGGATCCGCGTCGGGTGTCGCCTAATAAAGGTGAGGGCGATGTCCTTCCGATCAAGGCGACCGCCCCACCCGACCGAGGGAGTCCGGCGCTATGTCCATCGATACACTTGCTCCGCAAACGCCTGTGCTGCAAAGGATTCAGGATCACTGGCCGACTGAGGCGCTGCCCGCCTATGCCGACACCTGGAAGCCGGAACGGGTGCCGTTGGCCCGGCGTACGACGTTCGTGTTGTGGGTGCTCGTGGCCGTTGGGATCGGCAGCTCCATCGGGCTGGCCGGCATCCTCGGCGAGCAGGGCGGCTACACCGGCACGGTCTGCTCGGTGGCCACCTTCGGCGGGCATCCGCTGGTCACGCTGCTGCTCGCCGCAGTGGGGAGCGCGGCGCTGCTGGTGGCAGCTTTCTTCACCCGCGGCCTGACGAGTTCGAGCTCGAACGGCCGGCTGCTGATCAGCTCGGCCGCGGGGCTGACCCTGGTGGGAGTAACCGGCATCTTGGTCGTCTTCGTCGCGACGATGGCGCTCTTCCTGGCGACGATGCTGGTGCTGGTCTGCGTCTTCGCACTGGCCGCCGAGCACTCCTAGCGCGAGCTGGTCAGGTAGTAGGTGCGAAGCTCCTTGGGGAGCCGCTCGATCGCGTAGCGGAGCATGGTTCTGGGCATCCGGTGCGCGTGCGCGTCGAGGAAGACCACCAGGTCGTCGGGGGTGGTGTGCTTGGCGGCCTCGCGGAGCATCCAGCCGGAGGCCTTGTGCACAAGGTCCTCACGGTCGTCGAGGACCAGCTCGGCCAGCGCGAACGTGTCGGCGGTCTGCCCGGCGATGATCAGCTTGTGGGTGGCGACCAGCGCGATCCGCCGTTCCCAGAGATTGCTTGAGGCAATCAATTTGTACAGCGGGTCGCGGGGCCGGTCGAGCAGGTGGGCGCCGACGATCTCGGGCGCGCTGCAGTCGACCAGATCCCAGTTGTCGATGTACCGCGTGTTGCGCAGGTAGAGCTCGTAGATCGCCTGCAGCTCCGCGGGGTTCGCAGTACGGGGCTTGAGGGCTCGGTCGGCCCGGTCGGCCAGCAGGCAGAGGATCGCCAGCCGGTGCTCGTGCACGGGACTGGCGAGGGCCTGCTCAACCGCGGGCAACGGGAGCTCGGCCCGCAGGTAGGGCTTCAGCAGCACGCGCAGCGCGGAGAGCTTGACGCCGATCATCCGGTCGCCCTCGCCGTAGCCGCCCGGCTTGACCTGGAAGTAGCGCGCGAGGATCTCGGCGGTGGCCGGATCCGCCGCCTGGTCGATCTCCCGCAGCAGGTCGTCGATCGTGCTCAGGGTCAGAGTTCCTTCAGCAGCTGCTTCATGGTGCTGATCTCCTTGGACTGGGTGGCGCTGACCTCCTGGGCCAGCTCGCCGACCCGGATCTCGGTGCCGTTCTCGAACTGCTTGACGCTCATCGACACCGCACCCTCATGATGCTTGATCATCAGGTTCAGGAACAGCTGGTCGAAGGCCTTGCCGCGGGCGTTCTGCAGGGTGGTCAGCTCGTCGTGGGTGGCCATCCCCGGCATCTTCGAGTGGTCCTCGTGCTGGACGTGCTCGAGATTCGGCGGGGTCTGGCCGGAGGCGGTGAGCAGTTGCCGCATCGACTCGATCTCGGGCTTCTGGCCGACCCGGATCCGCTCGGCCAGCGCCTTCACCCGTGGATTCGCGGCCGAGGCCGGCGCCCAGCCGGCCATCTGCAGCGCCTGGGTGTGGTGGATCATCATGTCGCTCAGGAAGGCGGTGTCGTCCGGGTCGACGGTCTGCTCGACCTTCGGCAGCTCCGAGACGGTCTTGTTCGGGCCGCCCGGCGTACCGGGCACGATCACCGGTGGTCCGGTCGGGGTCGGCGCCACCCGCGGCTCGGGATCGGAGCTGCAGCCCGCGATCGGCAGCGCGAGCACCAGCACCGCAATCGCCCGGCGGCATGCGAAAAAGGTCACCTTGGCCTCACTCCCAGTGGCAAATCGCTTCCGGACAGTGTCTATCACGCTTACCCTTGAGCGCCGAAAGACTTTCCTCGAACCACTCACTGAAGGGACCGAGGCATGCGCATGGGCCGCCCCCGCACGCTCGCCAGTCTCACCTTTGGCCTCAGCCTGGTCGCCGCGCTGGTCGCCGGCGGCACCGCGAGTGCCGAGGTACCGACGCCGCCGGAAACCGGCGCGACGAAGAGCGACAACATCACCCACCTGGCCAGCGCGCCGCTGAGCGGACCGCTGGCCGGTGGGGTCAACACCGACATCGCGTTCGCCGGCAAGCTGGCCTACGTCGGCAACTACTCCGGTTTCGCGATCTACAACGTCGCCGACCCGGCCCGGCCGCAGCTGATCAGCCAGGTGTCCTGCCCCGGCAGCCAGAACGACATCAGCGTCTCCGACGGGCTGCTCTTCCTCAGCACCGACTCGTCCCGCAACGACAACTCCTGCCAGAGCGTGGCCCAGTCGGCCACCATCAAGGAGTCGTGGGAAGGGATCAAGATCTTCGACGTGAAGGACCCGGCGAACCCGCGCTACGTCGCCGCCGTCGAGACCAGCTGCGGTTCGCACACGCACACGCTGGTCCCGGACAAGTCGCGACGCAACATCTACATCTACAACTCGTCGTACAACCCGAACGTGACGTTCCCGGACTGCCAGCCGCCGAACGACAAGATCGACATCGTGAAGGTGCCGGTCCGGCACCCGGAGCAGGCGGCCGTGGTCGCCTCGCCGGTGCTGTTCCCGGACGGTGGCTTCCCCGGTGCGCCCAGCCCGGTCCCCGGCGGCCCGAACCGCAGCGCGACCAGCGGCTGCCACGACATCACCGCCTTCCCGTCCAAGGGCATCGCCGCCGCGGCCTGTATGGGTGACGGCCTGCTGCTGGACATCTCCAAGCCGGAGCGGCCGAAGGTGCTGGACAAGATCCAGGACGCCAACTTCGCCTTCTGGCACGGCGCCACCTTCAACGCCGACGGCAGCAAGGTCGTCTTCATGGACGAGCTCGGTGGCGGCGGCGGCGCGATGTGCAACGCCGAGGTCGGCCCGAACCGGGGCGCGACGGCGGTCTTCGACATCAAGCACAAGAAGCTGAAGTTCCGCAGCTACTACAAGATCCCGCGGCACCAGGCGGCCGACGAGAACTGCGTCTCGCACAACGGCTCGCTGATCCCGGTCAAGGGCCGCGACATCATGGTGCAGGCGTGGTACCAGGGCGGCTTCTCGGTCTGGGACTTCACCGACTCGTCCCGCCCGCAGGAGATCGGGTACTTCGACCGACCGCCGATCGAGCCGGCCTCGTTCGGCGGCTACTGGTCCGTGTACTACTACAACGGCTACATCTACGGCACCGAGGCGGTGAAGGCCTTCGACATCTTCAAGATCGACGACCGGCGCACCGACTCGGCCAAGCGGGTCCGGCTGAAGGAACTGAACGTGCAGACCCAGCCCGCCTTCCGGTAACCACCCGTCGTGACGGTCCGCTGTCGCCCTGGTCGCCCAGGGCGACAGCGCCGTTCGCGCTTTGGTCACGCTCCGGGGTCGCTGCCGCCAGACCCGTTGTGGCGCTCGGTTGTTGGGGCATACGGTGACATCAGGGCTGTCTTCCACCACGCCAGGACCGACCGGCGTCCAGGGGACACCCGGGGGAGATCAGCGTGACGAGCCAGTACGAATCCCATGACGGGGAGATGATCCGGACCGTCTTCGGTGCTGCCACCGAAGAGCCCGCGCCCGGCGTACTGGTGGTGCGGCTGTCCGGTGAGATCGACATCGCGACCACCGAGCTGGCCGCCGAGGCGATCCGGGCGGCGGTCGCGCCGCCGGCCCGGCTGGTGCTGATCGAGGTCTCCGCGGTGACGTTCTGCAGCTCGGCCGGACTGGGCAACCTGGTCGAGGCTCGCCAACTGGCCGGGCAACATGGCATCGATCTCGCACTGGTCGGGGTCGGCCGCCCGGTCGACCGGCCGCTGTCCATCACCGGCCTCGGCCGGGACTTCGCGATCTTCGCCTCGGTCGAGGACGCTCTGCAGCAGAAGGGCTCCTGATGAAGCGGGTAGCCGGCGGCTGACCATGGGCCCGCCGGGCACACCCCGCGATCTGGTCGTCATCGGCGCCTCCGCCGGCGGCGTGGAAGCCCTGCGGAACCTGGTCTCGGTGCTGCCGGCCGATCTGCCGGCCGGCGTCCTGATCGTGCTGCATCTGCCCGCCGGGGCGACCAGCATGTTGGCCGGCATCCTGACGGCCGCGGGCCGGCTGCCGGCCACGGTGGCCGAGCACGGCGCCCAGATCGAGGCCGGCCATCTCTACGTGGCGCCCCCGGACCGCCATCTGCTGATCGACGACAGCGGCCTGGTGCTGTCGGACCGGCCGGCCGAGAACGGCCACCGGCCCGGGATCGACGCGCTCTTCCGGTCCGCCGCGCTGACCGGCGGGCCGCGGGTGGTGGGCATCATCCTGTCCGGTGTGCTGGACGACGGCACCGCCGGGCTGGTCGCCATCAAGGCGCGCGGCGGCCTGGCGATCGTGCAGGACCCCGAGGACGCGGCGTACCGGGGAATGCCGGACAGCGCGCTGGCCAACGTCGGGGTCGACCAGGTGCTGCCCGCGGTGATGATCGGCCGGCAACTGGCCGGAATTCTGGTCCAGTCGACAGGCTTGATCTGCCCTGACTGCGGGAAGGCTTCCGGTAGGCCGAGGCCCGATCCGGCCGGCCCTGGATCGCCCGCGCAGTTCGAGCTCGCTGACTCCGACCTGCAGGCGGCGCTCTGGGCTGCGGTGCGGGCCCTGGACGAGAAGGCAGCGCTCGCCCGGCGAATGGCCGCGTCGGCGGCGACCCGCGGCACCCGGAAGCTGACACAGCGGTATCTGGAATCGGCCGAGGAAGCTGGACAGGCAGCTGAGTTGTTACGGGCCCGGCTGACCGTTGCGCAGCCGGCAGAGGTTGCGCCGGAGACTGGGGGTTCGGGATGAGTCGAGGCGATCGCCTGCGGATCGGAGTACAGGCTGTCGGTGAGGCCGTGGTGGTCACGCCGACGGGCTTGCTGGACGTGTCCACCGCGCCACAGTTGCGGACGTTCCTGCTGAAGCAACTGGCCGAGCAGCCGGCCGCGGTGATCGTGATGCTGCAGGACCTGGTGCTGGCCAAGGCCTACACGCTCAGCGTCTTCACCGCGGTGGCCCGGCAGACCTCGGCCTGGTCGGGCATCCCGTTGATCCTGGTCACCGGCCGCCAGCACGACCGCCAAGTGCAGCTGCACTCGACGGTGGTGGCCCAGTTCATCCCGGTCTTCGACGACCTGGCGTCGGCGCTCGTCTCGATGAACAGCCCGCCGGCCCGGCAACTGACCCGGCTCAGACTGGCGCCGGAGCCGGGCAGTTCGGCGGCGGCCAGGCGCTACGTCAGCGCCACCTGTCAGCTGTGGCGCTGCGAGGACGCGCTGGAGGACGCCGTCGCGATCGTCTCCGAACTGGTCGCGAACGTCGTCCAGCACGCCGGCACCGACGCGGTACTGCGGCTCGAGTTCCGCCGGCAACTGCTGACCGTGGCGGTCAGCGACGGCAATGCGAAACTCCCGGTACTGCGGCCGCTCACCGACTCGGCGGAGTGCGGTCGTGGCCTGGGGATCGTGGCGGGCCTCGCCACCGCCTGGGGCGCGAATCCGACCAGCAGCGGCGGCAAGATCGTCTGGGCCACGATCCGGGTCAGCTCGCCGGACGCGCGAACGGAGATCGGCAACGGACGGCACGACGGGAAGTAGCGTTGGGGCGTGACCAATCCCATCCCGGTCGGCGACGAGATCGACACCCTGCTCGACTACCTGCGCGAGTCCCGCGGCTTCGACTTCGGCGGCTACAAGCGGACCGGGCTGGTCCGCCGGATCACCCACCGGATGAGTCAGGTCGGGATCACCGACTTCCACGACTACCTGGACCGGCTGCAGGTCGACCCGGGTGAGTTCACCGCGTTGTTCAACACGATCCTGATCAACGTCACCGGCTTCTTCCGCGACTCCGACGCCTGGGACCGGCTGCGCTCCGACGTCGTGCCCGGGCTGCTCGCCGAGCGCAGTCCAGGGGACCCGCTGCGGGTCTGGAGTACCGGCTGCTCGTCCGGCCAGGAGGCGTACTCGGTGGCGATGCTGCTGGCCGAGGAGCTGGGCACCGACGCGTATCTCAAGCAGGTGAAGGTCTATGCGACCGACATCGACGAGGAGGCGCTCGGTCAGGCCCGGCAGGCGTCGTACAGCGAGACCGAGCTGGACGGCGTACCGGCTGATCTCAAGGCCAAGTACTTCGAGCTGCGCGACGGCCGCTACCTGTTCAACCCGGAGCTGCGCCGGACGGTGATCTTCGGCCGCAACGACCTGGTCCAGGACGCGCCGATCTCGCGGGTCGACCTGCTGGTCTGCCGGAACACGTTGATGTACTTCAACTCCGAGACCCAGCAACGGATCCTGAACCGCTTCCACTTCGCGCTGGTACCACGTGGGGTGCTGTTCCTCGGCCGGGCCGAGATGCTGCTCGGCCGCAGCCGGCTGTTCGAGCCGATCGACCTCAAACAACGGATCTTCCGCCGGGTGGCCGACCGGTCGATGACCACCGGCCGACGAGTGGACCGGACCGAGACGCAGGTCCCCGACCGGCTGCGGGAGCTCGCGCTGGCGGCCAGCCCGATCGCCCAGCTGGTGGTCGGGGTCGACGACACCCTGGTGATGCTGACCGACCAGGCGTCGACCCTGTTCGGGCTGAGCCGGCGCGACGTCGGCCGGCCGATCCGCGAGCTGGAGGTGTCCTACCAGCCGCTGACGCTGCGCGGCCAGCTCGACCAGGTGATCGCCGACCGCAAGCCGGTCCGGGTCTCCGACGTCGAGTTCAACCGGCCGGGCGGGGTGGTGCACTGGTTCGAGGTGCATCTGAACCCGATCCTGGACGGCTCGGAGCTGCTCGGCGTCTCGGTGGTCTTCCACGACGTGAGCGCGATCCGGGCCTTGCGGCAGGAGGTCGAGCGGGCCAGCCGGCAACTGGAGTCGACCAACGCCGAGCTGCAGTCCACCAACGAGGAGCTCGAGACCACCAACGAGGAGCTCCAGTCGACGGTGGAGGAGCTGGAGACCACCAACGAGGAGCTCCAGTCCACCAACGAGGAACTCGAGACGATGAACGAGGAGCTGCAGTCGGCCAACGACGAGCTGCAGGTCATCAACGAGGCGGTGCGCGAGCGCAGTACCGAGCTGAACGACGTGAACGACTTCCTCGAGGCGGTGCTGACCGCGTTCACCGTCGGCGTGGTCGTGGTCGACCTGGAGATGCGGATCCTGGCCTGGAATGCGGCTGCCCACGAGCTCTGGGGGGTCCGCACCGATGAGGCGGAGGGCCAGCACCTGCTCAACCTCGACGTGGGGTTGCCTGCCGACGTACTGCGCCCGCTGGTCCGGGAGGCGCTCACCGACCCTGCCAGCCCCCAGGAGGCCCGGCTGGACGCCGTGAACCGGCGGGGGCGGGCGATCGTCGTACGGCTGCTCTGCAGCGCGCTGCGGGGCGCTGACGGGCAGCAGCGCGGGGTGCTGCTGACGATGGAGCCGGTCGAGCCCCGGTAGCCGTTGCGGTTCGTCCGTCAGCGCTCAAAGGTGCGGCGCTTTGCTCACGATGGAACCCAGTTAGGGCGTAATTGCCGATACTGGCCCTACCATGACGCCTGTGACCGGGGAAAACAGGAAGCAGCAGAGCCGGCCGACCGTGCAGGACGTCGCCCGGGAGGCCGGTGTCTCGCCATCGACCGTGTCGCGCGCGCTGCACACCCGGGGGTACGCCTCACCGGAGGTCCGCGAACGGGTCCAGCAGGCCGCCCAGCGGCTCGGGTACGTGCCGAACCACATGGCCCGCAACCTGCGCAGCCGGACGTCGACGGCGATCGGCGTGCTGATCTCCGACCTGCGCAACCCGTTCTACGCCGATCTGGCCGCCGGGATCGAGGAGGTGCTCCGGTCCGAGGGGCACCAGATGATCCTGGTGAACGACAACGGCGACCCCGAAGAGGAGATGCACGCGGCCGAGACGCTGCTCGCGATGCAGGTCGCCGGGGTGATCGTGACACCGGTCGCGGCGGCCTGCCCGAAGATGCTGCAGGACAACGGGATCCACGTGGTCTCCGCCGACCGGCAGCTCGGCCGTGGCGGGGACGCGGTACTGAGTGACAACAAGGCCGGCGCCCGGGAGCTGACCGAGCACCTGCTCGGCTTCGGCCACGAGCGGATCGGCCTGCTGATCGACGAGACCAAATGGTCCACCGGCGCGGGCCGGCTGGCCGGCTTCCGGGCGGCGTACGAGGCGGCCGGGCTGGAGCTCGACGAGGACCTGATCGTCTTCACCAGCTTCGACGCCGCGGCGGCCGCGCAGACCACCCGCGAGCTGCTCGACCAGCACGACGTGACCGCGATCCTGTCGGCCAACAACGTGCTCGCGCAGGGCGCTCTGGCCGAATTGAAGCGCCGGAGACTCCGGATACCGAACAAAATAAGCCTCGCCGCCTATGACGACGTGTCGTGGATGTCACTGGTTCAACCTGGAATCACCACGGTGGATCAGCACACAGTGGATCTGGGCCGTAGCTGTGCGCAACTGTTGCTGGCCAGAATCAGGGACGAACTGCCCGCACGGCGCCGAATTGTGCGGGTCGCGCCCCGTCTTGTCATCCGGGGATCTACCGGACCCGCTCCCAGAAAGTGAGTTTCTGGCGTACCACCGGCACATGACACAACTTTATGTAGACCGGGTCATCGCCAGGCAGCTCGAACGTCACACCGAGGTCGCCCAGGCGATGCACAGCCAGCTGGACGCGATCCAAGCGGTCGCCGACGAGCTCATCCGCCGGCTCGACATGGGCGGAGTGCTCTACACCTACGGCAACGGAGGATCCGCTGCCGACGCACAACATCTGGTCGGTGAGCTCATCGGCCGCTACCTCAGGGAACGGCGGCCGCTACCCGCCGTTGCCCTGGTCGGGGATGCCGCTGTCACCAGCTGCATCGCCAACGACTACGGCTACGACGAAGTGTTCTCCCGGCAGGTCCAGGCGCTGGTCCGGCCGGGCGACATGGTGGTCGGTTTCAGCACCTCCGGCACCTCGCCGACAGTGGTGAAGGGCCTGGAGGCGGCCCGTTCGGCCGGAGCGTGCTCGGTCGCCTTCACCTCCCGGCGCGGCGTCGGCCTGGCCGCGGCCGCCGACCTGGCGATCGTCGTACCGGCCGAGGAGACCGCCAGGATCCAGGAGATGCACCTGCTCGCCCTGCACATGGTCAGCGAGCTGGTCGACCAGTGGGCAGCCGCCTACTGACCACCTGAGGCGCGGCCGGGTGGAACGCCCCACCCGGCTCGCCTTCACCTTGTTCGCCGTACTGCAACCTTGGAATCCGTCACCGAGGCGTCGTTCGAACAGTTGATGAGATAGCGTCCTGTGTCCGGCGTCGGGTGTAGTTCGAGTGCTTCCGGTGTCCAGGTGCGTGCATCGCGGCGCTTGAGGAGCGTCCTCGATGCGGAGCATCGTGGATGCTGCTCAAGGGACGTGAGGTGCGTGCCTGGGCGCCGGAAGTGCCGAAATACACCCGACGCCGGACACTAGTCCGGAGCTGGCTTTTACGAAGGATTGAGAATGGCTGAGAGCGCCAAGATCGTCGTGGTGGTGCCGACCTACAACGAGCGGGAGAACCTGCCCGTGCTGGCGGCGCTGCTGTCCGACCTGAAGCTGCCCGGGCTGCAGATGCTGGTGGTCGACGACAACTCCCCCGACGGTACCGGCGACGTCGCCGACGAGCTGGCCAAGGCCTCCCCGGAGGAGGTCTCGGTGCTGCACCGGACCGAGAAGGACGGCCTCGGCCGCGCCTACATCGCCGGCATCAGCCGCGCGCTGGACGAGAACGCCGACATCGTGATCCAGATGGACGCCGACCTGTCCCACCCCGCGTCGGTGCTGCCGATCATGGTGAAGACCCTGCAGACCACCGACGCCGCCGTGGTGATCGGCTCCCGGTACGTCGAGGGCGGTTCCGCCGCGGCCGAGTGGGCCTGGCACCGGCGGCTGCTGTCGGCGTTCGCGAACGTCTACGTGAACACGATCCTGCGCCTGCACGTGAAGGACGCCACCGCCGGCTTCAAGGCCTGGAAGGCCGAGACGCTGCGGGCGATCGACGTGGCGACGATCCAGAGCAACGGGTACTCGTTCCAGGTCGAGATGAACTACCGCGCGGTCCGGCAGGGCAAGCGGATCGCCGAGGTGCCGATCCGGTTCGAGGAGCGGACTGTCGGTGCGTCGAAGATGAGTCTGAAGGTGCAGCTCGAGTCGGCGTTGATGCCGTGGAAGCTGCTGTTCAAGCGCTCCTGATCGGGTGCTGCTGATCGCTCGCTGCTGATTGCTCGCTGCTGGGGTTTTAGCTCTGGTTGGTGGTCTAGCCGCTCGGCTTGTGCCGGGCGGCTTGCTGGCGTGCTTGTACGACGTACAGGCTCAGCCGTAGCCGAGCTCATGGAGACGGGCATCGTCGATCCCGAAGTGATGCGCGATCTCGTGCACCACCGTGATGTTCACCTCATCGACGACATCCTCGACGCTCTCGCAGATCTCCAACGTCGGATTGCGATAAACGATGATCCGATCCGGCAGCACCCCGCCGTAGTAGTGCCCGCGCTCGGTCAGCGGAATCCCCTCGTAGATCCCGAGCAGGTGCGGATCAGCGGCCGGCGCATCGTCCTCGACGAACACCGCCACGTTGTCGATCAACGCCGCCAGTTCCGGCGGCACCTGATCCAGCGCCTCCGACACCAGCACCTCGAAATCAGCCCGGCTCATCTCGATCACCGCCCCAGCGTAGTGATGCACTCCACATCCGCCTGGTCGAGCACTCCCCTGCACGCTCAGCGCGTGCCTTCCACCGCCCGCGATCCGCACCCCACAAGGCGATCTCACCCCCTCCTCCCCGCCTTCCGCCCCTCGTTTCCCCCGCCCCCAAGAACTCGTTTTGGACCTCAGCGAACTCTCCTCTATGCTTACGGCTGTCCCTAGGAGCTTCGGCTCCCGCGGTCCGAGTCCCCATCGTCTAGTGGCCTAGGACGCTGCCCTTTCAAGGCGGTAACGCGGGTTCGAATCCCGTTGGGGATACGGTCGAAAGACCAATGTGAACAAGGCTCGAATGATGGTGTAGCATCATCGAGTTGCTAGGCCCAGTAGCGCAGTTGGTTAGCGTGCCGCCCTGTCACGGCGGAGGTCGCGGGTTCGAGTCCCGTCTGGGTCGCCAGGAGAGTGGCGGCAGGTGTCCACACACCCGTCGCCATTATTTCTCTCCCGGTCAGGTAGCTCAGCTGGTAGAGCGTCCGCCTGAAAAGCGGAAGGTCGGCGGTTCGAGACCGCCCCTGACCACCCTTCTTAAGCGTGAACCGGGCCACTCTGGGCCCGACCGTGAGTCCCCGCAGGACCCTTTGATCGACCATCTCTAATCGCACGGATATCGCACGCTGGGTTCGGCTACCTCGTGGGTCGTGTTGACGGTTACGTGTCAAGCACACGGGCAGACCTGCCGCATCGTCCCGATAGCTGCCGACCTTAGGTTCGGTTCGGTGTGGGTCCAGGGGCGAGCTTGCTCGATCGCGGAGCGACGCCGGAGGCGCCCTTGACGCGGGCCGGACCGGACCGTCCCTCCCATGATTGCTAGCGGGACGATGCGGCAACCCACGACCAGGCGGATGACTACCTGAGCCACGGACGGGCGGGAGGCCGGCCGATCAAGACGAGTGACTAGGCGAAGACGACAGACGACAGGGTGTCGATCGTGATGGCGAGGTCTGCTGTCTACGACGGCACCCTTTGGCACGTGCGCGCCAAGCCAAGGGCCGCGCCCAGAACGGAGCGCTAGCGGAGTGGCGGGCAGTCGGCCCGTCCTTCGGGTGGCGGCGCGCTTTCGGGCCCTGGAAGGGCCCGTCTTGAAGACGTAGAGAAACTTGTCAGGCTTTGAGTTCGACAGGGATGTCGTAGGTGAGTTCGTAGCGATCACCGGGGAAGACAATGTCGCAGGTCTCGACAGGTGCGTCCCCAACGAAATGGGTCCGCTCGATTACGAGGACATAGGCACCACGGGTCGGTAGATCGAGTCGCTTGACCTCTTCCCGTGAAGCAGCGCGGGCCGTCACCTTCTCAACCACGTGATCGACGGCCTGGCCGATCGTGTCCATCCGAGCGATGACCCCGATTGCCGATCCATCCTCAGGCCTCTCAATGAGAGTTCCACCTGTAATCGCCAACGGCTCCCATGACTGAGAAACCTGGATGGGCCGCCCATCGCCAAAGAATCGATAGGTGGTCTGCGTGACAGGATCTCCGGTGTCTAGGGACAGCCTGCGAGCAACCTCGGGACTCGCCTTTGCCTTCACCGTCTCGCACTCCCAGTCACCACGCTGGCCCGCTGTCGCTGCGTCACGCTCAAATGGGGAGTTGACCTTCGAAGGTGTCCGCGAATACCGCCCCTGGCTATTGCGTTTGATCCGCTTTCGGGTGCTGACGACAGTTCCACTCCCCTGCCGTGCGATGGCAAGACCCTCATGCCTCAATACCGCCAGGGCGTCACGAGCCGTATTACGGGCGACGTCGTAGTCCCGGATGATGTCGTTTTCGCTTGGCAGACGTGAGCCTTCAGGGAAATCGCCACGCTCGATAGCACCGCGGAGTTCTGCGGCGATCTCCTCATAGCGATGCGACGTAGGGGCGTCCTGACTATCGGTCACAAGTTTCGACTCCTGAGGTTGACTTCTCTAGAGCACTCAGCTTACCGGCGTACACACCCTTTACCTACGGCCCGGGCGTGACACGTATGTGTCAAGCGACTCCCCAGATGCGGACCGCCACCGAGTAGACACGTCTAGCAAAGTTCTCTAGAGAATCTGCTTGACTTCTCTAGAGAAGTTAGAGAAGCTCTTCCTAGCGCAAGGTTCTCTAGACAACCTGCGTAGCGCTCATTGGGAGCGCGCCTAATGCCTAGGAGGGCATGTAATGAAGTTGATCATCGACATCACGGGCAAGACGTTCACGGTCACCAAGGCCGCGGTCGAGAAGCGTGAGCAGAGCCAGAACGGCCGGGAGGGCCGGCAGAAGACGGATCGGACCACCGATGAGTTGCTGTGGACGGTTCAGGTGATGGCGCTCGACGTGACGGGTGGCGAGGTGATCAACGTGACTCTCGCGGGCAATGCCATGCCGAAGGTTGTCGTTGGCGCCGCTGTCACGCCGGTCGAGCTGGAAGCCATGCCGTGGGCCACCAACGGCAAGAACGGTGTCGCGTACCGCGCCAAGTCGCTCAACCAGCAGGCCGCTGGCAAGGCTGCTTAGTTTCCTCGCTCGTCCCGTGATCTCGTGCAACTGCTCAGTGAAAGGGGTAGTCATGTCGCAACCGATGGACCATCGAACCATCACAGCGAATGAGGCATGGACCGAGTACGTGTCCACGTGCAACGAAATCATCGAGATCGAACACGTGATCGTCTTTCTGGACGATCGCATCGCCCAGAGCTTGAACCGGGCTGAACCTGTCGTTGCTGTTAGCAACAGCATCTGTGCCGCGTTCGTCACCGACGCGTTCTGGCAGTTGCTGGACCTGTTCCACGAGGCTTCGAAGCGTTGCCTCGCTCTCTACGCCGCTCGCGACTACACGTACGCGGTCTGGCAGTCGGCTTTGACTGCTCGTGAAGGAAACACCGGCGTTGACACTTACGTGTCACAGACAGCCGGTGAAGCGCTGTAACCAAAGAACGGCCCCCTAGCTAGGAGCCGTTCCCTGGAAACGAGACACGAAGCCGGGTCATAGGCCTGAGAAACCGTCCTGGCTTCGTGTTTTTCCTGACTCAACCCCCCATTGGAAGGGGCGTCTTGTCATGCCTAAATCTACCCGTAACCGGTCTGCCGGTCGAGTACGCCGTGGTCGTGGTGCGACCAGCACCGTTGAGACCATTATCCGGCCGTCACAGTCCCTGCCGGTCATCATCGCGCTGTGCCTGTGGCGCTGGCGCTGGGAAATCACCATCCTGACGGCTCTGGTGGTCGTCTACTACCACCTGACCACGCCGGACGGCTGGGAGTTCGCTCCCGTCCCGGCATTGCTCGTCATGGCCGCACCCGTTCCCGTGGTGCTGGCTGTCCGGCCTGTCCGCCGGTTCACCCGTAACCGGATCTGGTGCGTCATCACCCGGCACCGTATCCGCGCCTGCCTGACCGAGATGAGGACCCTGAACTACTCAGGGAACCTCCCGTTCATCATCGGCTGCTTCTCCACCAAGACCGGCGAAGCCGTCTACCTGTGGATGCGTCCCGGCCTATCGGCCGAAGACCTCGACAACAAGTCCGAAACCATCGCCGCTGCCTGCTGGGCACGCACCGCCCTGATCGGCCGTAGCGAACGCAACGCCTCGTTGATCCGCGTCGACATCGACCGGCGCGACCCACTGGCGAAGACGAACATCACCTCACCACTGCTCGAAGACACCGACGGCATGCCAGAGGCATCCGTCAACGACGACGCACTCCTGGCACTCATCCACCAGGAAGACGACGCCTCCAGCGACCCCGACACCAGCGACAGGCCGGCCAAAACCGGCAATGCCGCAGAGGGCCGCTCCAAGACCTCGAAGACCAAGACCAGCGCTGCCGTGAACGACAACCAGACGGTGATCTTGAGTCACAGCGGAGAAGACGTATCCGACTATGTCTAGCCATTTTGCGAAACAGGTGTTCCCCCGGCGCAACCGGGGGGCCACCCCTAGAGGAGCACTGTTCATCTACCAGCCCGCCTACCTGGGCATCGACACACGCGGCAAGGCTGTCTACCTGCCGCTCATGTACCGCAACGTCCTGCTCGGTGGCGAACCCGGCTCCGGCAAATCCGTTGCGCTCGGCAACATCGTCTCCCACGCCGCACTCTGTACCGATGTCGATCTTGTTCTGATCGACGGCAAGCTCGTTGAACTGCTGCCCTACGCACCGGTGGCGAAAGAGTTCGTCGGCAACAACATCAACCAGGCACTCAAGGTGCTCCGCGGCCTCCAGGCCGAGATGGACGCAAGGTACCTGCACCTGGCCCGGACCGGGGCCAAGAAGATCACTAGCAAAGACGAGTTCCGGGCAACCCTGCTCGCTATCGATGAGCTGGCCTACTTCTCGGTCACCGTCGGCACACCCGAACAGCAGAAGGAATTCGTCACCCTCGTTCGTGACCTCGTTGCCCGTGGCCGTGCCGCAGGCATCATCGTCGTCGCCGCGACCCAGCGGCCTTCGGCGGACATCGTCCCGACCTCACTGCGCGACCTGTTCTCCTACCGGATCGCGTTCCGCTGCACCACCGACTCGTCCAGCGACATCATCCTCGGCACCGGCTGGGCCAAAGAAGGCTACTCCGCCAAGCAGATCTCACCCGACGCCCTCGGCATCGGACTCCTGCTGGCCGAAGGCGGCATCCCCCGCCGCTTCAAGACCGCCTTCCTCACCGATCTTCACGTCACCAAGCTCGTTCGTCGCGCTGCCTACTTCAGGAGGGCCGCCGCATGATCACCGTCAAACCCGTACCCGCAGGCTCCATGAACGCCGTCCGTGACCAGGCCGGCCGAAACGGCTGGCTCCACAACTGCGGAGCCTTCGTCTACCTCGACTCCCAGCCTCACCGCTGCGGTGTCTGCTGGTCCGCCTGCCGGACCGGTCAAGCCTTCAACGGCCAATGGAACAAGGCCTACACCGCCCGCCAGGAGGTGTCCTCGTGACTTACCACGACGCCAACAGCGGAGAACGTGAAGACCGCATCATTATCGGCTACGACTTCACCGACGACGCCGTTACCGGCGTTCAGCTCGTCTGCAACGGCCAAACCCCCAGCGTCGTCATCGACCTGGGTGGCAACCCGATCGAGATCGAACTCCTCACCAGCAGCGTCACCGCGATCAGCGGACTCATCGACGCACTGTACGAGGCGCGAACCCTGCTCGAAGACCACCAAATCCACCACCTCAATGGCAACGATTCCCCTTCGGCTCCGGACGCCCTGTACGTCCCCGACGAATGGACCGGAGGCCCTCAATGAGCGCCTACCTGACCAATGACGGCCAGTTCCCCGACGACTTCGAGGTCTGGACCCCCTACCCGCTTACCGACGACAAGAACACTCTGGCCGATCGCGATAACTGGCCCTGGCTGCGTGGCCAAGTCATCGGTCAAGGCGGACCCGACGAGTGGCACATCGTCATCGATGTCCCCGCACTCACCGAGTACGAAGACGGCGTCGAATGGCGTCCCGCCTGCTTCCGCAACTCCTGCGAACTGCGACTCATCGCCCAGGCCGACTGATGCGCGCGGCACCCAAACCGGGCAACCGGCGCCGCGTGACACGTAATTGTCAAGGCCAACAAGCCATCACGACAGATCTGACCCCGACCGTCAGCACCCCGGCTACCGAGCCGGTCAAGAAGAAGACCCCGGGCAAGACGCACCGCTCCGAGCGAGCCGAGGACTGGGCCTACACCACGGTCGGCAACCCCCGGCCCTGCATCCTCTGCGGGCTCCCCGCGTCGATGCGCAACCCCTACACCAACGAGCCATGCCACATGACATGCGCCAAACAGCAAGCCACCGAAAGAGGAGAGCAATGGTGACCACCAACACCCTCGCACCCATCGCGGAACCTGCTGCGACCAAGCCCGCAACCACCACCCGGCTCACCGGCCTGACCAACAACAACACGACCACCCTGGCCGGCCTTTCCGGCTGGACGGTCACCAAGACCACCGCCGTCTACAAAGGCACTCCCGCCGCCGCTCACAAAGCGGTCCAGCAGCAGATGGACACCGTCCGCGCTGCCGAAGGCGGCAAGGTATCCGGCTACCAATCACTCATTGCCGTACGCAACAAACTGCGCGAACTCACAGAGGGCGGAAGTCACCCGGCCGTCACCGTCACTATCAAACGGGCCACGAAGAAGCCCGCCAAGACCCGGACCGGATCACCGGCAGCCCGGCTGACACGTAAGCGTCAAAACGAGTACACCACTGCGGAACTCGTCGCCACCCTCGAAACCGGATGGGCCGCCATCCGCACCAACCACCCCGAAGTCCCGGCCGTCGTCATCATCGTCGGCTCCGGAACCGCCTCCAAACAAGCCCGCTACGGGCACTTCGCCCCGATCCGCTGGCAACACGGAGACCACCAACTTGCCGAAGTCCTCATCTCCGGCGAAGGACTCAAACGACCCGTCGAAGAGGTCTTCACCACCCTGCTCCACGAAGCCACCCACGCCCTCGCCCACGCACGCGAGGTCAAAGACACCAGCCGACAAGGCCGCTGGCACAACCAGAAGTTCGCCGACCTCGCCTCCGAGCTCGGCCTCAACACCACCAAAGACCCCAAGATCGGCTGGTCACTCTGCACCCTCCGCAAGGAAACAGCGACCACCTACAAACCGGTCATCGCTGACCTCAAGAAGGCACTCATCGCCTTCCGCCACCCCGAAACCACCGGGGGCGAAACCAAGAAGAACAACAACAACGCGGTCCCGTGCGTATGCCAATGCCCACGCCGCATCCGAGTCGCCAAAGCAGTCCTCGAAGAGGGCGCCATCACCTGCGACATCTGCGAAACCCACTTCGAACCAGACGAGTAACACCGGTCCGTTGCTGGCTCTCTCCTCCGGAATCAACACGGTCCCGGAGGAGAGGGCGAACACCGAACCACACCCACCCCGGCAAGACCGATCGGAAGGAACCACCGATGACTCTCGACCTCAGCGCCTACGCCGAACTCACCGCCCACCGCGACATCGCCGACACCACGTTCCTGTGCGACTGGGTCGCCAACGAACACCTCGGCGGACACGACTGGTGCCCCACGGTCCTCGAACCCGGTGACGAGTTCACCAGCGTCGTTATGGGCGACGCCCTCGTCGGCCGCTACTGCATCGGCTGCGGCTACCACCTCTTCGGCACCGCCGAACTCGAGTTCGCGCCCGCGCCGCTTGCCCCGTAACTCCAAGGCCGGCCCCGGCCAACAATCACCGGACCCCACGACGCCACCCCGGAAGGAGGCCACTCATGACCAGCACCGACGACGCGCTAGACGTCCTGAGCGGCCTCCTGGGCGGCGTGGAGGTCATCTCCGAGCACAAGCACACCCTCGACCCCGGCAAACGCGTCAACCCCGCCTCAGCGATCGAGCACGCCGTCGCTCGCGCCGCGTCCACCGCTGACTACGGCAAGTGGCTCGACCACACCGCGTCGGCAGGCGGCTGTATCCGGCCGATCCAGCTCCGCGGCGAATCCCACATCGTGTCCGAACGCACCGGCCGCATCATCTCCACCCGCCACACCGACCAGATGCCCGACGGCGTCATCTACAAAGCCTGCGGCAACCGCCGCGCCGCCGTCTGCCCCTCCTGCGCAGAGACCTACCGCGCCGACACCTACCAACTCGTCCTGGCCGGACTCCGAGGCGGCAAAGGCATCCCCGAAACCGTCGCACAGCACCCCTGCGCGTTCGTCACCTTCACCGCACCATCGTTCGGCCCAGTCCACTCCGCCCGCAAAGCCCGTGGCCATGACGGGCAACTCCGCAACCAGGCCTGCCGCCCACGACGCAAACCCGATCCCTGCCCGCACGGCGTAGACCAGCGCTGCCACCAGACCCACCGCGACGGCGAAAGAATCCTCGGTACCCCGTTCTGCCTGGACTGCTA
This sequence comes from Kribbella sp. NPDC056861, assembly GCF_040687575.1. Lineage (NCBI taxonomy): Bacteria > Bacillati > Actinomycetota > Actinomycetes > Propionibacteriales > Kribbellaceae > Kribbella > Kribbella sp. NPDC056861. The sequence continues at coordinate 78,475 of NZ_JBFBNQ010000006.1, forward strand.
CGACCACAACCACCAGGTCGTCTGGAACGCCCTATCCGGCGAACTGTGGCGCCGCACCATGGAACGGACCAAAGACACCCTCAAACGGTGGGGTAAGAAGCACGGCGTCCAGATCAAGCTGTCCTACGGCAAGGTCGCTGAAATGCAGGCACGAGGCGTCGCACACTTCCACGCCCTCGTCCGCCTCGACGGAATCGACCTGCTCGAACCCCACGGCATCGCCACACCCCACATCACCGCGGACTACACACTCCTAGCAGCCGTCATTCGCCGCGTAGTCGAAGGCACCCAGTTCCGGTCACTCCCCCATCCCGATAAGCCCGAAGGATGGGTCGTTGATTGGGGCAACCAACTCGACATCCGGCCAGTTCGCCAAAGCGTCGATGGCGTGATCACCGAAACCGCCGTTGCGGGTTACCTCGCCAAATACGCCACCAAGGCTGCCGAAGCGACTGGCCACTCTTCCGCGCGTCTCACGAATGCCACCGTTCGCCGCTACGCCACCCTGGACACCCATGCCGGCCGATTGGTCGACGCTTGCTGGCGACTCGGACGCACCGGCTCCGACCTCGACCCCGAAGAAGCAGCCAAGAACTCCGGACGCCTGTCCTACCGGCGACTCCAACGCTGGGCTCACATGCTCGGCTTTGGAGGTCACTTCTCCACCAAGTCCCGCCAGTACTCCACCACCCTCAAAGCCTTGCGCGAAGCCCGCAGCAACTGGCGCCGCGAACGGCACCGAACCGCCGAACACACTGGCGCCACCGAAACCACCCTCATCGTCGGCAACTTCACCTATGCCGACACCGGTTGGCGAACCATGGGCGACGCACTACTCGCCAACACCTCAGCAGCAAAAGCACGCGAACACCAGCGGTTGGTCAAAGATCTGATTGCTGAGAGCAACAACCTCTGACACGTAACTGTCAACGGGCTGACATATCTAGAACTCGCTAACGATCTTTATCGGGAATCTGAATGAAGGGATCGAAGTGAAGAGACTGCTGACAATCGCACAGGCGGCCGAGGTGTTGGGAACCACCGCTCGTTTCCCTCGTCGTCTCATAGAAGAGAGACGCATTCAGTTCGTGCGCGTTGGTCGCCATGTTCGTATTGCCGAGGACGTGCTTTTGGCCTACATCGAAGAGCAGACCGTAGATCCGATCGAGCTGCGGTGGAGCGGCCAGAAGGTAGTTGCCTAATGACCAAGGGCGAAAAACCCAAGAGGCCGCGCCGTTCATTCGGCTACGTACGGGAGTTGTCGTCTGGCAAGTTTCAGGCGTCATACATTGGCCGCAACGGCGTTCGGCATCCTGCTCCGGCGACATTTAAGAGCGCGCGCGATGCCGACCGTTGGCTGAATAAGGTTGAGGCGGATCTCAGCAGTGGCGCATGGCAGGACGAGGCAATAGGCAAGATCCCATTTCGGCAGTACGCCGAGGACTATCTCAACGAGAACGAAGAGATCGGCGAGCGGTGGGCGGAAACCTGTCGGCGAAACATGCGATTGCACATGGTGGATATCCTTGACATACCGTTGCGAAGCATCACGCCACCTGTCGTGCGTAAGTGGTATTCGAAAGCACGCAAAGGCAAGGGCGGTCGGACTTCCATCGCGCAGTCATATCGGTTCCTGCGAGCTGTGATGAATGCGGCGGTTCGAGATGAGGCGATCGTCAAGAACCCATGCCAGATTCCGGGAGCTGGTGCGGACAAGGCAACCGAGCGGCCCATCGCAACGCCTGACCAGGTCCAACAACTCATTGACGCAATAACCCCGAGGTACCGGGCCGCCGTGGCAGTGGCCGCCTGGTGCACGTTGCGACGAGGTGAAGTGTGTGGTCTCCGGACAGCAGATATCGACACTGAGCATCAAGAAGTTTGGGTGAGAAAGAATTGGGTCGAGCTGCTGGAATCACCGAAGAAGTTTGAGAAGGAACCGAAAACTCAGGCGGGCAAGCGCGAGATTTCTGTGCCTCCGCACGTCTGGCCACTGCTCACCGCGCATGCTGACGAGTTCGCTGGGCCGGAGTTCTTTTTCATCGGTAAGGATGGCAACCGGATGCGCGGCAATGCCGTCTATCAGGCGTTCGTCCGCGCCCGTAAGAAGGTCGGACTGACACTTACGTTTCACGACCTTCGCCATACCGGCCAGAGCTTGGCGGCTGCGTCGGGAGCGAGCACCGTTGACCTGATGAAGCGCGCCGGCCATTCCACGGCTGTCGCTGCTCAGAGGTACATCCACGCTGTGGAAGGTCGCGACAAGGAAGTCGCCAAGGCTTTGAGTGACATCGCGGCAAACGGTTCTGCGGCTCGGCTTCCTCGCACAATTAAAATCGACTGATGTCGCACGGGGATCGCACGCCGTGCTTGGAAGTGGCCTCTGACCTGCGGTTATGTGCGCGCCTGAAAAGCGGAAGGTCGGCGGTTCGAGACCGCCCCTGACCACACATCTCATCACCACCCTCTCCGTCTGTCCGGAGAGGGTTTTTTCTTTCCCACGCGAGCTCCGCAGTCGACCTCCGTCGCTACGCTCCTCCGGCCGCCAGCTACGCCCCGCTCCCGCCCACCCTCCGGCTACCGCCGGCGGAGCTTGCCGGCTGGCGCCGGGGTTTCCCGGCTCCGCCGGAGTGCCGGCCTTCGCCGGTTCTTGATCGGCTACCGCCGACTCTGCGGCTGCGCCGGGCGCTGCGCGCTTCGACCACCTCCGCCATCCCCCGCTACTGACGTGACCTACCCCACCAACCGGCGGAGGCGGAACCAGATCAGCCCTGCAGCGGTTCCAGCCGATGCCTCGACTCCGAACTATCAACCAGATAGACGTCCTGACCAGCACTGCTGACCCTCAACCGGTGTCGCTCACGTGACGGGCGCCCAGCCGACAGCCAACCCTCATGCGCGGCCTTAACGTCATCCCACACAAACCCAGGACCGCCTTGCACCACCAAGCCATCGACCAGACGCGCCCAGGAACCGTCAGGACGGAAGGCCAACGCGACGCCATCCACGGTGACGAGGCGAACGCCGGGCTGCGTCAGATCGAGCCAGAATCGCGCCTCGTCGTCGCGATACATCGAGGTGTCGAAGCGATGCGGCCGACTGATACCGGTTCCGTTCAGCGCGACCTGGATCAGCTCAGCGATGTCAGTCGGCTCCGGTTGATGACGGAGAGGCATGAAGTACGCCGGGTTCGGCAGAAACTCACCCTCAGCGCCATCACCAGTCTTCCGCAGTACCGCGACGCCTGCACCCAACGGCGTCACGATTACACCACCCGGGCGAAGCTGCTGAAGCCAAGCCGCGGGGATGTAGTCGAGCCGGCAGGTCGCAATGACCGCGTCGTACGGCCCTGCAACCGGATAGCCATTCACCCCATCGGCCACCGCCACCAAGGGTTCGTACCCCGCGGCCTCCAGGCGCTCCCGAGCCTCAACGATCAGACCAGGGTCGATGTCGATGCTCACTACCTGATCGGCTCCCAACCGCTCCGAGAGCAGAGCCGCGTTGTAGCCAGTACCAGTACCAATCTCGAGAACCCGCTCATTCCCGGTCAGTTCGAGGGCCTGAAGCATGCTGGCCATCAAACTCGGCGCGGTCGACGAGGACCTGACGTCCTCCGTCGTCACGAGGTGAGTGTCCGAGTAGACGGCTGCCAGCCATTCGTTCCCGGCGCCAGAGTCGATTACCGCGCTTCCGTTCGCGTCGCCGCGATAGAACCGGGACACGAAGAGATGACGGGGTACTGCTCTGAAAGCCGCTTCCCAACCAGAGTCCGAGATGTTGCCGCTCGCAACGAGTTCCCCGACCATCCGGTCCCGCGCTTCAGCTGCCTGGCGATCCAGGTCCGCTCTCGACTCGCTCATCGGCAACTGCTCTCCAAGAAGTCTGCAATCGCCGAGGCGATGGAGTCTCGTAGCTCCGGGATGAAGGCCCATTGTCCATTAGGATTGGCTTCGAGGAAGATCCAGCCACGTCCCGGCACTACCCGGAAGTCGAGGGCCGCGAAGCTCAGTCGCAATTCGCGCATCAGGTCCAGCACGCCCCGACGTACGTCATCAGGCACCTTGACCACCCGATAGCTGACATTCTCATGATGAGCTCTGATGTCTACCGGTCCGGCAGGATCCGTGGGACGGATCTCAGCAGCGAAGAACTCCCTACCGACGACAGCCACGCGGACATCGACACCATCAATGAGTTCCTGGAACAGATGCGCGGTGGCGGCGATACCGGGGTCGCACCACAGTTCCTCGGCGACCTCAGCCGTATAGAGAACACCGCTGCCCCGCACATCATCAATCGTCACCATCGTGGCCAATGACTTGGTGATGACCCGGCCACCGACCGACCTGGCGAAATCACCGACGACCTCCGGTTCGTTGGTGATGAGCGTGGCCGGCACTCGCAAGCCACAACGTGCCGCGAGCGCAAGCTGACGCGGCTTGACTCGTGCGTCCGCCATCGCCGACGGATTGTTGAGCCACACTGCCGACGGCAGGCTGCTGAGGACACCCGCAAAACCATGTCTGGCCTGCGAGCGAGCAAAGGCAACCTCACTCGGCGATCCGTTGCCCGGAAGCCGGAACTCCGAAGGCCGGCGGTAGTAGACGGCGCGAAGCGACTGCAGATCGATCTCTCGCGGTGCGCCGGAGAATTGACCCACCCAGCTCGTCCCACCCGGATCGAGCCTCGCCGTCAGACAGAGATCTGTCGGGAAGTCTCCCGGGTCGCAGCGTACGAACTGGATGCCTCGGTCATTGAGCTGGTGCATGACCACATCCGCCGTCGGGTCGTCATCGTGAGTCAGCACCAGGATCCGGGCAGGCTCGATCATCTCTGTCGTCCCCGCTACTTGTCGTCGACCATCCAGTCCACGGCAAGCACGTCCTTGCCGTCGGACTCGGTCTGCGTCATGGTCGCCGCCAATGGCATCACTCCGGTCGCCAGCTGCCCATCTACGAGTCCGACCTGCCGCTCCCCGCAAAGCGTCACCCTCGGACGAGTGAACCGCGGCCGCCCTGGCGAGTGGTCGACGAATCGCAGTCCGAACGGGCGGACGAGGTCCTCCGTGAGGGCCTCCGAAGCCTGAGCGCTGCTGAGCGGAAAGCGATCCTGGTCTTGCCACATAGCGGTCCTCCTGGTGAGTTGAAAATCAGAGCACGGTCAACGGCCAGAGCCGCGCCTCGGACGGAATCGGTGGATGGTCAGGGAGTTGGTCGGGCTCGGCAAGGGCGATGGGCGGCAGCGGCTCATTGGTGACGCGGAGGCCGGCGAATCGGCGACCCATCGCAGCGGCGTACCGATCCGCGAGGGTCCTCTCGGCCACGTAGGTAGCGATCACATGGCTGCCGAACCAGACCTGCACCCTGCGGCGTTCGAGGACTGTCATGGACGGCCCCGCAGATCACGCAGTACGTCGACCACCATCGCAACAGCGAGGACCGCAGCGATCACGGCGAGCACTCGCATCTGTATGTTCACGACATCCACCACTTCCTTCGGTCCAGCCCCGACAGCTGGAATTTCTCGACACGTCGAGCGAACCATCGGTTACGGTGAGTTGGTACCTGCAGTGGTGGTCCGGTGTGGTGAAAGCGGTGAACGGCAGCCTGATCAGCTGTTTCGCCGAGGGGAGGCGGCTGTCGTGTCAAAGACCCGGCAACGAAACGAGAAGCTCGCGGCAGTGATCGCTGAGGCCGGCTGGTCGCATGCCCAACTGGCGCTCGCTTTCGGACGCGTCGCGGCTGAACGCCGATCCGAAGACCAGGCAGGTGTCGGCCGATCGCACGTCTCTCACTGGGTGGCTGGCTCCAGGCCCTCCGGTGCAGCGCCCGGCATCCTCGTCGAGACGCTGTCCCGCCGTCTCGGGCGGCCGATCACGGCCGATGAGATCGGCCTCACTCAGTTGACCTTGTCGCCGATACTCGACTGGAATGCCGATACGCTGACGGCGCTGGTCGATCTCGGGAGAAGCACCTTGGATGTCGAGCGCAGGTCGGTACTGCGGGCCGCCGGTTACTCGGTGGCCGGGTTGGCCATACCGGACCAGACTTGGTGGGACCACCTCGCCGATCGATCCGCGAAGCGAACTGTCAGCCGCGGCCGGTTGGTCGGTGCCGGAGATCTCGAAGCTGTCCGGGAGACGGTGCAACTCTTCACCCGCATCGACCAGCGTCGAGGCGGAGGCCATGCCCGCGCGGCAGTCGTTCAGTATCTGACTTCCGATGTCGCTGGATATCTGCGCGCCTCCTACACCGACGACGGCGTCCGCAAGAGCATGTTCTCCACCGCTGGCGAACTCGCCTATCTCGTCGGCTGGATGGCATTCGACAACTCCGAGCACGCGATTGCCCAGCAGTACTTCGCCGTGGCAGTGAAGTTGGCCGCAGAAGCCGACGATGCACCGCTGGCCGGCCACATCCTTCGCGCTATGGCGCACCAGGCGGTTGATCTAGGACATCACCGTCAGGCGGTCAAGGTCGCCGAGGCATCGCTGGACGGACGCCGCTACCAAGACGCCAGCCCGCGCGAACGCGCTCTGATCGGCGTGGTCCAGGCCCGAGCACTGGCGGTTGACGGTCAACGCACGGCTGCTGCCCGCGCTCTACTCCGCGCAGAGAAGGACCTCGCCTCCGCGGAAGCCGGCGACGACGAACCTGGCCGCGTGTTCTTCTTCGGCGAGGCAAGCCTCGCGCACGAAACTGCCTGCACGCTGCGCGACATGGGCGACCTTGCCATGGCCACCAAACAGTTTCAGCACAGCGTGCGTACTCGCAAGGCTGCAACCTTCACGCGCACCCACTCGGTGACCCTTGGCTACCTAGGCGCAGTACAGGCTCGTAGTGGCAACATCGAGGAAGCCTGCGGCACGTGGTCCGAGGCCCTCGACGCGATGGACGGAGTCCACTCCGGCCGTGCTCGCCAGGCTGTCCGCGACATGCGCTCCAGCCTCTCGGTCTACCGCCCCAAGGGCATCCGCTCCGTAGCTGAACTCGATACCCGAGCAGCCAGATACCTCGCCTCAGTCGACCGCTGACAGTGCCTTACTCACAAGGGAAACAATGACTGACCAGCCGATCACCCTCCACCCAGTCGCCCACGTCATCGGCGGCCGAGTCGAGCCCACCGACGACTACTGGGGCGGCACCCAAGCCATCATCCGCATCGATGACCCCCGCCTGGACGCCGACTCCACCAAAGGCCTCGAAGACTTCTCCCACCTCGAGATCGTCTTCCACTTTCACCTGACCGACCAATCGGACCTCCACCTCGGCGCCCGCCCAGCCCGCAACAACCCCGACTGGCCCGCGGCAGGTACCTTCGCCCACCGCAACATGCGCCGCCTCAACTGGCTAGGCGTCTCCCGCTGCCGCCTGCTCAAAGTCGACGGCCTGGACCTTCACGTCGAGGACCTCGACGCAGTTGACGGCACACCTGTCCTCGACATCAAGCCTTGGTTCACTGACTTCGGACCCCGCGGGTCTGTCCTCCAACCCACCTGGCCCAGCGAAATGCTCACCAACTACTTCGCACCGCACGACTAGCCAACGTGCTGCGCTCGGCTATCCCAACGCCCAAGTTCAAGGCGAGAGAGAACTCCCTTCCCAGAACGCCCCCTCCACCCGGTACGGCGTCGCTCGCATGACCATCCAGCAGTCGCTACGCGTACTGCGGGATGAAGGTCTGATCGTTTCCCGCGTCGGCAGCGGCGTATACGTCCGCGAGCAGGCCGACCAGGCCGTCGGCCTGCGCCCGCACATCGAGAAGGCTTTCGAGCGCGATTCAGTCACGATCGATTTCGCCGGCCTGACCGGCGAGACGCTCCTAGGTGCTCTCGAAGAGCCCATCGACCGCATCCGACGCGGCCGCCTCACCCCTCAGGCCATCACAATCCGGATGCTCCTGCCGGACCTCTCCCAGCCCATGGCCGTACCGCCCCGCGCTGGCAAGAACCCAGGCGACGACCCCGCAGTCAGAGGACGCATCGAGAAGATCGCACACCACTCAGCCGGAGAGATCCTCGAATCAATCCGCGAGCTCGGCAAGCTGGGCCTGGTCTCCAAGGTCTCCGCAGAACTCCGCGTCATCGGCCTACCGATGATGTTCAAGCTCTACACCCTGAACGAAGAAGAGGTCTTCTTCGGCTTCTACCCCGTCGTAGAACGAGACCTTGAGATCGATGGCAAACCGGTCTCAACGTTCCATGCCGTCGGCAAGGACACCGTCCTCTTCCACCACTCAACCAGCGACGACGACCGCGCAACAGGCTCCCAGTACGTCGACCAAGCCCGCCGCTGGTTCGACAGCCTCTGGGGCACCCTCGGGCAGGTCCGCGCCCTGTGACCATCGATCCCCTCGCCAAGATTCTCAGCTCCGCGGAAGCCGTCCTCTTCGACTTCGACGGCCCAATCTGCTCCGTCTTCGACGGCTACCCAGCCCCCAGATCACTCGTGAACTCCTGGAGCTGGCGCACCAGCTTCGCGGCGACCTTCCGCATGCCTTGGAGCACTCCACCAGCCCACATGAACTACTCCTGGCTGCGGCTGACGATCTAGAACTAGCCCAACAGCGGGTGCAGCCGAATCCATTGCCGCCTGCGGCGCAAGTGGCCAAGCAGTAGCTGTCGTTAGCAACAATTACTCCGGAGCGGTCACAACCTACCTCACCCGCGCGGGCCTCTCCGAAGGTGTTGCTCTTATAACGGGACGCAACCCGGACGATCCGAAGTTAATGAAGCCGGACCCGTATCTCATCAACCGGGCGATCAACGCGCTTGGAGTTGCCGCGTCTGCCTGCGCCTTTGTCGGAGATCAGCCGACCGATATTGAAGCTGGCTGAGCAGCAGGCATCACAACGATAGGCTATGCCAACAAGCCAGGAAAGACTAAGGCACTAAGCCACCGGCGCGGATTTCGTATTGAGTACCATGTTCGACCTAGCGACAGCGATTCATTGACAGATCATGTCAGCCCAACCTCAGAATCACATAATAGACATTTGCATCATTAAGCGCCAGCGCCGAGTTCGCCATCAGTTTCTCTAGACCAGCGCATCATATCCTCGTATAACACGTCAGCAGCAATTTCAAGATCTTGCAAATATTTCCGAACCGCATCAAGACGCATCACTTTGATGATTGTATTGGGCGACCTTCGAAGAGATACTCGATTACCCCATTTAACGGTACCTACACCAACTTCCTCTAGCTGGATCTGACCATCGCCATCTAGCCAACACTGGTAGAGCGGCGAATCAACCACTACCACGGGCAGTACTATCGCGAATAGCTCTGATGAGTCACGCGGGCGCTTCGACTTCGATCCAGTCTCCGTCAACCACTCGCATACTCCATGAGCTGCTTTTGAAACCTGCATCATTGCGGAGAATGCCTGATCATCCCTTGAACCGCCAGCAGCAAGCGTTGGGCGAATCAACGAGTAGCCGCGGACGTCGTCCACGTCAAAAAGTGATAGCCCGTGGACAGCTTGACTCCGACCGACGGACCGCCGCCACCAATCCTTCGCCTGATCATTAACATAGCGCTGAACAACTCTGGCAGGGTTTGCCATCGTGCTCGACTTGTCGGCCAAAATAACCCACGGTTTCGACCTTCCCGTACTACTCTTTGCCTCGAAAACCACCCTTAATTGTAGACTGCGCCCAGTCCTAGATTGCGCACGGCCCGTTGTAACCATAACGTCAATCTCGCGATGAACCTGCTGTTCACTGTCGTAATAATGGAAGCCTTGGTGAGCCATCAATCCCACCTCCTGAGCGATGCGAGCGATCTGCATCTCCAGGGGATAACCCTGGGTTTGCATCCATCTCCGTATCCTTTCGGTAAGATTCTGCTCGTGGGATTCATCTGCATTAGCATTCATATTCTAAACGCCTTCTCCAGTTTCACCATTTTCACCGGATCAACAGTTACGCCGACCATTTAACCTCAGCACTCGACTAGTGGAACCCAGCGGGCCGGAACCGATGTCGCCTAGTCAGGGAAGTGTGGCGCGGGCAGGCGGGCGACTCGCACACAGAGCGGTCCCCGGGCACCCAGGATAGGTGGACCCAGGAACCGTTTTACGATCTCAAGCCTCCATCGGACGATCGGAGTCGTCGATAGCGGACCCAACACCGTTCGCGAGCGCCGCAACTCAGTTAGGGTCCGGGACATTTCCATCTTCTGCGGGTGGCGATTCTTTCTTTGATTTGCGCTTCTTCTTAATTACCAGACCCGGCTTTACATCGATCCGGGCCAGCGCCACGCCGAAGCCAGAGCGACTGATCTCCTTCAGGCAAAACGCGATCTGCACCTTCGTGAAGAAGAAGAGACTCTTACTAAGTGGCCCCGGTTTGTCCGTCGCGATCGCCAAAACGAATTTGGCATCCCGTCGATCAGGTATGGGATCGCCTGGACGAATCTCACCCCATACTTCACCCAGCTTGCTCTGGTATTTCTCATCACCCCACGCTTGCGCACTGTTTATCGCTTGGGCAACGAGATGCGAGAGGCTCGGAGAATTCGAGGCGGCCTTAACGCAGAGGAGTTCCGCATTCGGCGTAAGCAAGTCGCATATTTCTAACTTGTCATACTGAGCAAAGTACACCAAGTTCTTGTCCAGCAAGCCGTAGGTCTCTTTATCTGCGACCATCTTGTTGTACGAACCCTCGATCGTATCGTCCGACGGATCATCGTCGAGAGCACTCACGTCCCACAGGGGGAGGTTGAGATCATCGGTGACATCCTCGATCGACGCAATCCTCGAGTCCACTTCTTTCCTGAACTCCTTCTGAATTTCGAACCACAATCCGGCGGACAAAAGATAGTCGGCACCACCACTGGTAACCTCAGCCATAACATATGACTTCAGAGGATGTACTCGATCGACCGGCTTCTCATCCTCAGACAACGCATGCACGTTGATATCCTTCAATGGATTCTTTGTGCCTTCAAGTCCTGCCACGACGCTCATCACCGGGCCGCTGTCCAAGCTCCCCAGCATAAAGCGCCCTTGCCGACCGCAGGCTAGCTCGTAGTGGTCGAGATTTGCCTGATCGAACGGGTCAGGCGCAGAGAAGGCAATCTTCTCTGATCCACCACGCAAGAGTTTGATTAGCTCACCATCAAGCGACTCAATCAATGGATCATTCTTGTCAAGAGGTGTGATCTGATCAAGGAAGGCAAAGTTCTTCTTATAGTCATCCTTCACATAAACAGCCAGAACACTTTCGACCTTTGAAGCTATTTGTGATAGCGGAAAGTCTGGTACAGCAATCCGGAGCGAGTCCGACCCGGCGACGGTGGTGGCGAAGCTCTGATCTGTAGCCTTGCCTGAAAGTTGCCTCAACCACTCTTCGTCAACCTCGACGTTGAGATCGGAGAATTCCCCATCGACGGGGAGCATAGTGTACTGATCACGTGAATTGCTGGCGATACCACGCGTCTGCACACTCTTTATTTTATTTGCGGCAATAATATTCGCAGTTACTTTCAATCCGAAGCCGCGTTCCACTAGACTAGGATCTAGAGCGTGAAAGCCCGTCCCGAACGTCACTGCCACGAGACGATCCTCAGCAGCCACCAACATCACCGCCCCAAGACTGGGACTGGAGTATTTCTTGTTCCTCGCATTTGCGACAGCAACTTTATCCAGGTCGATCAGCCATTTCGGCGCTTTCGAGTCGCCTTCAATTAAGAAGACCTTCTTAATCTTTGGTTCGTTAGTCCTAGAACTTAAAGACTTCACACTCGCTTTCGTACGGATAACACTGTCGTCCCCTTTGGCGTCCTTGCGAAGCAGATACATCGTTAACCGCATTGGCCCCCCCAACGCTCCTCGACCCGCGTGATGCCACGAGCCGTCGACTACAGAGAGTTAAGCAGCTTCTCTGAGCCATGACTAGATCTCAGGCAGTTGCGGTGATTCAGCGGAATACGGGTCACGCCTGGCAGTGCATTCAGTAGCGGCAGCGAACGGCGGGAACGAGTCCAGCGACTGGTCCAGCAACGGCAGCCGATAGGCACCGGCCAGAAACGACTGCATAGAGGGCCGGTCGGTGGCCCGCTGTCGAGCTGAAAAGCAGAAGGTCGGCGGTTCGAGACCGCCCCTGACCACACAGAATTCTTCTGATCCCTCTCCTTCGTGCGGAGAGGGATTTTTCTTTCCCACGCAGGGCTGCATCGGCTTCCGCCGGGCTTTGATGGCTGCCGCCGAGCTTCGGTTGCGCCGACATTTGCGGCTGCGCCGCGCGCTGCGCGCTCGTCACCAATGGCCCGCCTCTCGGTCGACACGACCGCGCATCTGCCAGTTCGCCAACCACCCGAGTTGCCTCGGATCCTCTTCGCAGTTGCACGGATGTTGCAAGCAGCCCGCTTCCTCCGAGCTCGACGAACCCGATCTGGCCATCGCCCTGCGCCAGCCCGCCGCGAATCAGCTCACTCGGGCAACGGCTTCAATCGATGGATCAACCTGCCCACCAATCAGAAAGACCTCCTGACCAGCCTCACTGAACACCAGCCGGTGTGCTCCCGCGCAGGTCGACCCGCGGCGAGCCATTCACCATGAACCGCCTCAACGTCGTCCCAGACGGCCCCACCACCGCCTTGGACCACCAGACCATCCGCCAGACGGGCCCAAGAGCCATCTGGGCGAACAACCACCGAGACCCCGCCCACAGTCATCGCGCGGATGTCAGGGTTCGTCAGATCGAGCCAGAACCGCGCCTCGTCGTCGCGATAGATCGAGGCGTCGAAGCGGTATTCCCGACTGTCACCGATTCCGTTCAGGGCAACCTGTATCGCATCCCCGACGACCGCTGGCTCCGGCTGATGACGCATCGGCATGAAGTACGCCGAGATCGGCAAGAACTCTCCCGTCGCCTCCCGAGGGCCGCTCTTCCGAACCACAGCGACGCCCGCCCCGAGCGGAGTCACGATGACCCCACCCGGCTGAAGCTGCTGAAGCCAAGCCACCGGCACGTAGTCGAGCCGACAGGTAGCGATGACAGCGTCGTACGGGCCTGCGTCCGGATAGCCATTGACACCATCAGCGACTACCGCCAGCGGGCGGTACCCCGCCGCGTCGAGCCGACTCCGCGCCTGAGCAACAAGCTCAGGATCGATGTCGACACTTACCACCTGGCCGGAGCCAAGCCTCTCCGAGAGCAGCGCCGCGTTGTACCCAGTACCAGTTCCGATCTCGAGCACTCGCTCATCGCCGGACAACTCGAGTGCCTGAAGCATGCCGGCCATCAGACTCGGCGCCGTCGAGGACGACCTGACGTCTTCGGTCGTGACGAGGTGGATGTCCGAGTAGACGGCCGACAGCCACTGGTCTCCGGAGGTGGAGTCGACGATCGACGTGCCCTGCTCGTCACCTCGATAGAACCGAGGTACGAATAGGTGGCGCGGTACTGCGCTGAACGCGGCCTGCCAGCGTGGATCAGTGATGTAGCCGTTGGCAACGAGTTCGCTGACCAGCTTGTCCAGGTCGGCCGCGGCCTGACGGTCGAGGCTCGCTCATCGGCAACTCGTCTCCAGAAAGTCCGTGATCGCATCGGCGATGGATTCGCGCGGGTCAGGAATGAAGGCCCATTGTCCATTGGGGTTGGCTTCGAGAAGGATCCAGCTACGCTCAGGCTCAGGCCTGAAGTCGAGCACCGCGAAGGTCAGCCGCAATTCGCGCGGCAGATCGAGCACGCGCGGCATATACCTTCGGGCACCTCGACACCCCGGTACTGGGTATGCGCATTGCGCGATGGAGCCGCATACATCGGCGGAGCCGCACACATCGGCGCAGCCGCACAAAGCCCGGCGCAGCCGCAAAAGGCCCGGCGCAGCCGAAGCCTGGCGACAGCCAACAAAGTCCGGCGGAAGCCGATGCACCCGGCGCCAGCCGTCAAACCTCCGCCGGCGCAGCCGGAGGGCGGGCGGGAGCAGAGCGCAGCAGACGTAGCGAGGAGCGAAGCGACGAAGCGCGGCTGCGGAGCCTGCGTGGGAAAGAAAAACTACTTCCGCCCCACGCCGTTGAGGCGGGCCGGCTGCGGAGGGTGACCGTAGCCTGACAGGTAGGACCCGTCCGTCCAGCCTGAGAGGCACCGCCATGCCGAGATTTCGCCGTACGACGTTGCTGATCGCGTTGACCACCGCGCTTGTCGCCCTGACCGCGTCGCCGGCCTCGGCTGCGCCAGTGTTCGCCAGTGGGTTCGAGGATCCACAAATCTCAGATGGGTTCAAGCAGTACGCCGCAGGCGAGCAACTCGGCGCATGGACTGTGGCCTCGGGGAGCGTCGACATCGTCACCTACTGGGAGCACGCCGAAGGGCAGCAGTCGCTTGACCTCAACGGGAGCGCAGAGGGGGCGGTCTCGCGCACAGTGCCCGCGCAACTGCTTACGACGTACAAGGTCACCTACGCCGTGGCGGGGAATCCGGAAGGTGGGCCGACCGTCAAGAGCGGGAAGGTCAGCATCAACGGGCAGCAGGTGGATGCCTTTAGCTTCAGCATTGCGGGGAAGAGCATCTACAACATGGGCTGGGTGTATCGCAGCTTCTACTTCACCAACCTGTTGTCGGCTTCGTCGGTGCTGCAGTTCAGCAGTACTTCGCCGTCCATCTGGGGGCCGGCGCTCGACGACGTCAAGGTGGAGAGTTGTCTGCTGATCTTCTGCCCGGCCTCGGCTTCCACAGTGAACCGGATTCAAAGCTGAAAGGACCTAACCAGCTCGCAGCGAGCGGAGGAGGTCTTCTCCGAACTGCCTGCCGTTCGGAAACTGGTCGTCGCGGTCCCAGCGCCAGGCGGCGATGATCGCGAGGACTAGCTGGCGGCAGTCGGCCAAGAAGTCTTGGTCGAGGTTCGGGTAGTAGGCGCAGACCTCTTCGGGAGCGTGGGCGAGGTCGAACTCGATCGGGCCGCGGCAGACCGTTTCGAGGTCGATGAACAGCGGCCCGTACTTCGTACTCAGCACGTTGCCGGGATGCGGCTCGCCGTGCAGCAACTGCTCGGCGGCGCCGCGGTCCTCGATTGCTCGTCGGAGGCTGGCCAGCTTCTCGCCGAGGAACAAGCGGTCCACATCGGCGAGCTCCGGTGAGCGAGCGGGGTCGGCGACGACTGCTTCTGCCTCGGCGATTCGATCTGTGAAGTGTGGGCTCGCGATGTCGACCTTGCGCATGCCGACGTGCAGCTGCTCCAGTGCTTCGGCGAAGTCGGCTGGCGCGACGTGCGAGGTCGCGGGTTCGTAGTACGTCCACAGCGTTACTGCGAAGCCGTCACGTGTGTAGACAAGCGGGTCCACCCGAGGCTCCAAGGTGCCAACCGGTGATCCGACTGCCAAGAGCCGCTGAGCCAGCTCGACTTCGAACTCGGAAACCTCTTGCCCCACAAAGGCAACCCGGGCGACGACGTCGCAAGGGGTCAGGCGGAGCGCCAGTTTGTTGGAGTTGTGGAGAACGATCGCGTCATCGGCCGATAGGTCGAGTGATGTGGCGAGTGAGGTCGCGGCGGCGATCGCGCGGGTGACGTCGAGGGGCTCCATGGTCCGGCCAGGCTACATTTGCCGTCTTGTTTGGTCGCCTCAATTTGAGCGGGCAGGAGTAGCGGTGAGCCTTGGGGTGGTGGGGCAGGCCATTGGCATGTTCGCCGTGACCAATGTCGATGACCTCGTGGTGTTGGCGCTGTTCTTCGGGCAAGCACGCGGAGGCGGTCGCGCAGGTGCGCTGCGGGTGGTGGCAGGTCAGTACCTCGGATTTGTTGCGATTCTCGCCGCTTCGATCATCGGTGCGCTGGGCGCCGGGCTGTTGCCCGAAGCGGTGATCCCATATCTAGGATTGTTGCCGTTGGCCCTCGGGCTGCGTGCGGCCTGGTCGATCTGGCGGCAGCGCGCCGACCACGACCTGACCGACGAGCCAACCGCGGGGCCCAGTGCCTGGCAGGTCGCTGCTGTGACTTTTGCCAACGGCGGCGACAACATCGGCGTCTATGTGCCGGTGTTCGCCGTGGCGGGCCTCGGCGGCATGGTCGTCTTCGTGGTGGTCTTCCTGGTCGGCGTGGCGGTCTGGTGCCTGGCCGGCCGGTACTTCGCGACGCGGCCGGTGATCGCACGAGCGCTGTCCCGGTGGGGGCATGTCGTCCTGCCGCTCGTGCTGATCGGTATCGGCCTCGTCATCTTGGTCGACGGGCACGCGTTCGGCCTTTGACCGGCGTACTACGCGGGCTTCAGCTGGCCGGCGGGCTTGTAGGTGGCGAGGATCAGGCCGGAGGCGAACGTCTTCGAGTCGGTCAGCTCGAGGGTCTGCGCGGGAGTGCCTTCGGCGAAGAGGCGCTTGCCGGTGCCGAGCAGGACCGGGTTGGTGATCAGCCAGACCTCGTCCGCCAGGCCGTGTTCGAGCAGGGTCGAGGTCAGGGTGGAGCTGCCGCAGACGACGAGATCCGGGCCGTCTTCGGACTTGAGACGGCGGACGCCCTCGACGAGATCCGGGCCGATGGCTTCGGACGGGCCCCAGGTCAGGGTGTCCGGGTGGTGGGTGACGACGTACTTCGTACCCGCGTTGATCCGGTCCGCGAGCGGGAACGTCATCTGTGGATAGAAGGAGGCCCAGGAATCGTAGGTACGGCGGCCGATCAGCATGTCGAAGGTCTCGCCATGGGCGGCCCAGACGGCGTCGCGGCCCTCGGGGCTGCGGTAGGCGGCGCCCCAGTCGGTGTACGGGAAGTCGTTCTCGTCCGCAGTATTCTGGATGACGCCGTCGAGGGTGATGTGCTGGATGATCTTGAGGTCTCTCATGATGGGTCAGTCCTTGTCTTCGGTCAGCAGTGCGTCGAGTTGGGGTAGTGCGGCCCGGAGGCCTTCTTCCATGCCAGGAAGGGTTTCTTCCATCGCTTCGAGGCTTTCGAACGAGTTGATGCTGATCATCCGCGAGCCGGTCGGGGTCGCCTCGAAGTGGAACTTGATTGCTGCTGGCAAGTTCTCGTCCTCGGCGTTGTCGTCGCCGTCGCTCGCCTCGAACGAGTCGATCGGGTTGATCGCGGTGAACCTCCAGGAGCCGCTCCACTTCTGGCCGTCGGCGAGGGTCAGGAAGTACTCCGCCCGGCCGCCGACCGTGAAGTCGTGGTGCGTGAAGGTGGCCGGCGCGAACGGCGGACCCCAGAAGCGTTCGAGCTGACGCGGGTCGGTCCAGGCTTCCCAGAGGCGTTGCTGCGGCACCGGGAAGTCGGCGACGACGGTCAGGGTGAGGTTCTCGGGGTCTTTGGTGACAGCGGTGATCGGCATCGTTCAGTCGTCTTTCGGTTGGAGAAGCTCATCGAGCTGCGCCACGCGGTGGCGCCAGATGGCTTCGTAGGCGTCGAGCACCTCGCTGGCACGCTGGAGTCGCGCGAGGTTGGTGGAGACCAGTTGCGTCCGGCCGGTGGCCTGCTTCTGGATGAGCCCCGCCCGCTCCAGTACTGCGACGTGCTTCTGGACGGCGGCGAAACTCATTTCGTACCGCGCGGCCAGCTCGGAGACCGACGGCCGTTCGGTCAGTGACCGCGCCAGGATGTCGCGGCGGGTGCCGTCGGCCAGCGCGCGGAAGAGTTGGTTCAGCGACTCCTCGGTCTCGCTCTCGTTCTGAAGTGCAACCATGTGGTTGTACGTTAGACGGGCGTCGGAGGTTTGGCAAGTGGTGTTTTTCTAGTGGCCGGTTCTGCCGTCGAGTGCCTCGCGGATGAGGTCGGCGTGGCCGTTGTGGCGCGCGGTCTCCTGGACAAGGTGGATCAGGATCGCCCGGAGATTGACCTCTGCTCCCCAGGGCGTCGTGACGATGTCGTCGAGGTTGCCGGCGGCTACTACCGCCCGGGCGCGCTCGTTGGTCCGCAGGTACTGCGCGACGATGGCGTCGGTCGTCTCGTCGGGACCGGCGCGGAACTCTGCTTCTGGGTCGGAGTCGTCGGTCGGGAACAGGTCCGGCTCGGGCAGCCCGGCGTAGATCTTGAGGAACCAGCCGTGCTCCGTCTCGGCGAGATGTTTCACCAACCCCAGCAGGCTTAGCCCGGATGCCGTCATCGGGCGGCGCAGCTGCTCGTCGTCGAGGCCTTCCAGCTTGAGCAGCAGGGTGGCGCGGTGGAAGTCGAGTTGCTGGGTGAGCGCGTCGCGCTCGTCAGCCAGACGATTCGGCGTGGCCCGCTCGACGGGCGAGGTGAATACCATCAGCTGACCATAGCCGTATAGGAAACGCCTATAGGACCCACTGCTATTTCGTCTTTGTCTGTGGTTCTTTTCCGGACGTACCGTGAAATGGACGGTCACGGAATTGAGAGGAACGGACGATATGACGCTGGAATTTGCAGGCAAGCGTGCGGTGGTGACAGGTGGGTCGCGCGGGATCGGGGCGGCGATTGTGCGGCAGTTGCTGGATGCCGGGGCGGAGGTGCTGACTACCGCCCGGTCGGCGGGGAGTGATGTGCCGGAGGGGGCCAGGTTTGTGGTGGCTGATGTGCGGACGAAGGCGGGGGCGGAGGCGATCGCCTCGGCGGCGCAGGAGCAGCTGGGTGGGGTGGACATTCTGGTGGAGAACGCGGGTGGGGCGAGCCCATATGCGACGGCGGCGGAGATTCCTGATGAGGTTTGGCAGGAGCAGCTCGAGCTAAACTATCTGGCGTCGGTGCGGCTGGATTCGCTGGTGGCGCAGGGCATGCGGGAGCGCAGGGCCGGGGTGATTGTGCATGTGTCGTCGGCTGCGGTGCCAGCTGCGCCGCCGCCGTTTTTGCATTACACGGCGGCCAAGGCGGCGTTGGAGAATTACAGTCGGGGGTTGGCTGCGGAGTTGGCGCCGTATGGGGTTCGGGTCAATACGGTGACGCCGGGGAAGGTTGCTACTCCTGGTGGGGAGCGGACTCGGGAGGAGTGGGCGCGGCTGGGATCAGGGCCGGGGCAGAATGACAGCAAGCCGCCGTTGGGGCGGGATGGGTTGCCTGATGACATTGCCAATGCGGTGTTGTTTCTGGCGTCCGAGCAGGCGAGTTGGGTGACCGGGAGCAATCTTGTGGTCGACGGCGGGGAATTCCCTAGAGGTTGATCAAGGAAGAGGACCAGGTTTCCTGGCGCAGGAGTTCGAGGAGGGCCGTCTCGGCCGGGCCGGCGGCTTGTCGTAGGACGGCGATGACGGGCTGGGAGACCGGCGGGGACAGTGGCCGTACGAGGTGCTCTTGACCAGGTGGTACTGCGGAAGCCGGCACCAGCGACCGTCCCCAGACCCTGAGCGGCCCAGCCGACTGCCGTCGCAGTTTGGGAGACGCGGGCCACTGTGGTCGGCGTCAGGTCGACATCACGCAGAGCGGCGAGCAGTACGCCGTCGAGCGCGCTGTCGCGGTCGAAGCGGACCCATGACTCCCCCGCCAGGTCGCGCAGGTCGACGCGGTCTTCGGCGAGTAGCGGGTGGTTGGCGCCCAGCACCACGACGAACTCCTCGTCTCCGAGGTGGTGGGCGTCCGAGGGGCTTCGGTCGCACGAAGCCATCAGGGCGAGGTCGACCACGCCTCGGCGACAGAGGCGCTCCAACTCGGCGAAGCTCGACTCTTCGAAGACAGTGACCTCCAGCCGCGGGAAGCGGCGGCGCAGTGCACCCAGTGCGCCTGGTAGTTGCCTTGTGCCCAGACCCAGCTGCGCGGCGACCACCAGTTCGCCGACCAGCTCGTCGGCGCCGGCTCGCGCGGTGGCCCGGGCACGCCGCGAGGCGTTCACCGCGACCTCTGCCTCGCGCAGGAACGCGCGGCCGACCGCGGTGGGGACCAGGCCGGTCGGCGTACGGGCGAAGAGTTTGACGCCGAGTTCGCGTTCGAGGCCACGGATCTGTTGCGACACGGACGGTTGAGCGACGTGCAGCAGCTCGGCCGCCGCGGTCACCGACCCCTGCTCGGCAACGGCCAGGGCGTACTCGTACTGACGCAGGCTCATCGGCTAACCCTCCAGCAGGCAGATGTAATCATGTAATTGTAGGTCAGGTGGTGTTTGACGAGCGGGTCGGCGATCGGTAAGGATGAGGGCCCGGCGCGGCCTGCGCCTCACCTTCGTCGACCGGCCCCAGCCTGGTCCTCCTCAGAAGGCAAAGGGATCTCGGATCTCGGGCCGCTCGTCCTGGTCAGCTGCCTCGGACGGGATCGCTGGGGGATCGCGTGCGGGTGCGTGGAAGGCCAGATGACAGCGCACAGGAACTTCAAGCGACGGGTTCGGGCCCGCGCCGCCAAAACGGGCGAGTCCTACACGGCTGCCCTCCGGCACTTCCGTCCGACTCCAGTTGGAGAAGAGATGCCGGATCACAACCCCCAGAACACCCTGCGGATCGCCGTCGCCCAGTCGACGGTTCGGCAGGATCCCACCGATGTCGACGGGCTGCGCGCGAGCGCGGCCGAAGTACGCCGGTTCATCACCGATGCGGCCGCGGCGGGTGCCCGGTTGGTGCACTTCGCCGAGGGCGCGATCTGTTTTCCGAGCAAGTTCGTGATGTCCGAGCTCGGGCCCGACGAGGTCGGTCCGGCCGACTGGAACAAGGCCGAATGGGCTGTGCTGCAAGAGGAACTGGACCAGATCGTCGCGCTCTCGGGCGAGCTCGGGATCTGGACCGTGATCCCGTTGGTGCACCAGTTGCCGGCGCCGGCGCGGCCGTACAACAGCATGTACGTCGTGTCCGACCAGGGCAAGATCGTCCACCGGTACGACGAACGCCGGCTCTCCACCACCAAGGTCACCTGGATGTACAGCGAAGGCGATCAGCCGGTCACCTTCGACGTCGACGGGTGGCGGTTCGGCCTCGCGCTGGGGCTGGACGTGCTCTTCCCGGAGATCTTCACCGAGTACGACCAGCTCGCGGTCGACGCCGTACTGGTGTCGTACGCCTCCACCGGCGTCTCGCAGAACGCGCAGGTCGGCGTCCAGGCGCGGGGTACCGCCGCGAACAACACCTGCTGGGTCAGCATCGCGACGGCCGCCAACCCCGGGGCAGGTCTTGAGTCGGGTGTGATCGACCCTCGCGGCGAGTGGGTCATCGAGGGGCCGGCGGATGGTAGGCCGGCCGTCGTGGTGACCGAACTGCAGAGCGACGAAGTCACGCTGATCGGGCGAGACTTCCGGCGCAAGACCCGGGCTCGCGTCAGCTCCTGAGAGCTGAGCGGCCGCAGATTCCCTTGTCCACAAAGGCTTTGACAGCGCCGTCAACACTTCCGGCGAAATTGGGGGTGAGGGCAACCGTCACCTGACGCCGGCCATCGACGGTGGAGAACGACCACACGTTGTACGCCAGCGCATCGCCGTCGTTGCCATAAGCCCGTACTCCGCAAGCGGTGTCGCGCCAGGCGAGGCCGAGCCCGTAGTTCTTGGTCGCAGTACCGGGTGTCTTCATCTCGGCGAGCAGGCGTCGTGGCAGCAGGTCGCCGCCGAGCAGCGCGGCGAAGAACGTGTTGAGGTCGCGGGTGGTGGAGATCATCTCGCCACCCGCGCCCATCAACGACGGGTTCATCTCGGTGAAGTCGACCAGCCGCCAGCCGTCGCCGGACTCGAGCGGCACATAGCCGTGCGGGTGCGGCCCGCGAATCCACGGCGACGTCCCCGGTACTTCGGTGCCGTGCAACCCCAGCGGCTTGATGATCCGGCGCTCGATCGCCTTGCCGTACGGCTTGCCGGTCACCTTCTCGATCACCTGACCGAGCAGGAGGTAGCCCGTGTTGGAGTACGCGTACGTCGTACCGGGTGTCTCTGAGGTCGGCGGGTAGGCCAGTGCCCGCTGCACCTGCTCGGCCGCGGTCCAGGTGCGCCAACGGAGGTCGTGGAAGGCCTGACTCGGCGGGAACGGGATCGTGTTCACGTAGTCGTACAGCCCGCTGGTGTGGTTGAGCAGGTGCCGCAAGGTGATGTTCCGGCCGTTCGGCACGACTCCGGGCAACCACTTCTCGACCGGGTCGTCCAGCCGCAACCGCCGCTCGTCAGCCAACTGCAGCACGACAGTGGCGACGAACGTCTTGGTCACGCTGCCGATCCGGAACCGTCCGCCGACCGGCATCGCTCGCGTCGTCCCCAGTACTGCGACCCCGCTGCTCCCCCGCCACACGCGACCGTCGCCGCGGACCTCGGCCAGCGCCCCGATCGACCCCGCGGCGACCACATCATCCAACTCCGGCTGCAGCCCGGGTGGCGCAGCAATCGCAACGCTCGGCACAGCAATCACCGCCATCGCCGTCGTGGCGGTCACCAGCATCCGCAGTACTCGCTTCATCCCCGGCCTCTCCCTCAACACGCTGTCGATCCACCCTGCGGCGCAGGTCGCGGCGGCCGCATCAGGGAACGCCCTGGGAGTCCCGGAGATCGCCCGGACGGCGTGAGAGGATCGCGCGGTGAAGGTGGCAGCGGGCTTGATGCGGTGGGGTCATCGGGGGCGGCGCCTGTGGTGGAAGGTGCGCAAGCCCTCGTCGTACGGCGTCAAGGTGTTGCTGCTGCACCCGGATGATCCGAGCCGGTGCCTGGTCGTGCGGCACTCGTACGTCGACCGGTCGTGGTGGGCGCTGCCCGGCGGCGGCTACAACCCGAAACGCGAGACCGCTGCGGCGGCTGCGATCCGGGAGGTCTCGGAGGAGTTGTCGCTGACGATCACCCAGCCGCCGCGCGTGCTGGACACCCTGGTCACCACCCGGGAGGGCAAGGTCGACTGCCTGACGATCTTCCTGGCGGAACCGATCTCGCCTGAGTTCCGGATCAACTCGGAGCTCACCGAGGCTCGCTGGGTCTCCACCACGCTGGCCGAGCTGCCGCCGGACGCGCCGGTGTCACGGTGGTTGAAGATGGCGCTGGCGGCACAGGCAGGTTAGTCGCCGCCTAGTGTTGAGGTGTGGCTAGGAAACTGCTTGAGGGTCAGACAGCTGAGCTGTACGTGCTCGACGTTGCCAGCGGGGAGCGCCGGTTGGTGCTGTCCTCGGACGAGTTGTTGTTCGAGGCACCTAACTGGGTTGGTGACTGGCTGGTCGTCAACGGGGACGGTGGGTTGTTCCGGGTGCCGGTCAGTGGGGACGGCGAGCTCGAGCGGATCGAGCTCGGCGGCGTACCGGAGATCAACAACGATCATGTGGTGAGTCCGGATGGGTCGACGGTTTATGTGTCGGCCGAGGACGGGCATTTGTACGCCGTACCGCTGGCGGGTGGGGCTGGTCGGCGGGTGAGTAATGAGCATGGTGTTCACCATTACCTGCACGGGGTTTCGCCTGATGGGTCGCGGTTGGCGTACATCGGGTTGGAGAACCGGGACGGGCTGCGGATCACCAACGTGTGGACGGTTCCGGCGGCTGGTGGGGACGACGTGCAGGTGACTGACGACGACTTCGCGGACGACGGGGCGGAGTACGGGCCGGATGGGGAGTGGATCTACTTCAACTCCGAGCGGGCCGGACAGGCGCAGTTGTTCCGGATCAATCAGGGGGTTGTTGAGCAGCTGACCTTTGACGAGCGGGTGAACTGGTTTCCGCATCCGTCACCGGACGGTTCGCGGGTCGCGTATGTGAGCTTCCCGCCGGGCACGGAGGGGCATCCGGAGAATGTCGAGGATGTTCGCGTCCGGGTGCTGGAGGACGGGCAGGTTCGTGAGGTGGCGCGGCTGTTCGGCGGGCAGGGGACGATGAACGTGCCGAGTTGGTCGCCGGACGGGCGGCAGTTCGCCTATGTGGCCTACCCGATCAAGTAGCTGAGCGGCGGCGGTACTCGGTCGGTGTCAGGCCGGCGATCGTGCGGAAGCGGCGGGCGAAGTACGTCGGATCGGGCCAGCCGACCTCGGCGCCTACGCGGGCGATCGGCAGGTCGCTGTTGGCGAGGAGGGCGGCGGCGCGTTCGGCGCGGAGGCGGGCGAGGTAGTCGAGCGGCGAGAGGCCGGTCGACTTGCGGAAGAGACGGCCGAGGTACGCCGGGTCGAGGGTGACCGCGGCGGCGAGGTCGTCGAGGCGCCAGGGTTTTGCCGGGTCGGCTTCGAGGCTGGCGATGCAAGTGAGGACTGCTGGGTGTGCGGCGGTGTCGTCGGACGTGGCGGCGGCTGGGGTGCGCGAGGCGGCACGTGCGTCGGCCTCGACGCGCGCGTCGGCGAGGATGCCGAGGATCGTCGCCAGATGTCCGAGCAGCCGTCCGGGGCTGGCGTTTCTCTCCAGATGTCCTTCCAGAGCAGCGATTGCGGCGATTGCCTCGGTCGCCGCAGCCGGATCAACGCCGGCAACATGTACGCCGTACGCGCCGGGAGCCGACGGCTCGGTCCAGAGCAGCCGCCGGTACGCCGGGAACTCGCGCAGGCCGGCCAGCTCAGCTCGGAGCGCTCGCGTGGAGACGCAGCAGTTCGCGACGGTGAGGTCCTCGCAGTCGGCGAAGGCATGCCACGCGCCGGGGCGGAGCACGATGACGTCCCCGTGGTGGAGCGCGTGTTCGCCGCGACTGGTCAGGTGGCGGCCCTCGCCCGGACCGACGACGGCTAGCTCGACGAAGTCGTGGGTGTGGGCGGCGACATCGTCGGTCAAGAGGTGGACGGCGCCGAGCACCGCGCTGCCGGCGAAGAGCGGATACTCGTGCAGCGTCTCCGGCATGTCGGGATCGTACGACTCTTGGCCGGGATCCGCCTAGCCGATCGACGGGCTGCGCGGCCAGGCTGGAGTCATGACTGAGATCAGCGAGGAGCTCGTGGCGGAGTACCGGGAGAACGGATTCGTCCGAGTGCCGGGGATCCTGACCGCGGCGGAGGTCGAGCGCTTCCGGGAGGGCGCGGCGGCGTACCTGGTACAGCACCGGCACGAGAGCCTGGAGAAGGGCGGGGTGTTCAGCCAGCTCGTCAACGTGTGGCAGCACGACGAGACCGGGCGCGACCTGACCCTGCATCCGAAGGTGGCTCGCGTCGCGGAGCAGCTGTCCGGCGTACCGGTTCGGGTGTGGCATGACCAACTGCTGGTGAAGGAGCCGCACAACAACGCGGCCACTGAGTTCCACCAGGACCGTCCGTACTGGCCGCACACCAACGACCGCCACTCACTGTCAGCCTGGATCGCGTTGGTCGATGTGCCACCCGAGCGCGGCTGCATGACCTTCCTCCCCGGCAGCCAGCATCAAACCACCCTGCAACCCCAGAACCTGCACGACGAGGACGACCTCTTCCAGCTCGACCCGTCCCTGCGCTGGATCCCCCGCGTCACCGTCCCCCTCCGCGCCGGCGACTGCACCTTCCACAACAGCTACACCGGCCACATGGCCCTCCCCAACCGCACCGACATCGCCCGGATCGCGCACGTCACCATTTACATGGACGCCGCCACCCACTTCAACGGCAACCCCCACCCCGTCACCGACCCCCTCAACCTCACCCCCAACCAACCCCTGAACAGCGACTCCTTCCCCCAACCCGCGCAACCGCCGCTGTCCTCTCTCTAGAGAACAGCCGCGGCAACTGACTTATCAGGCGGCTGCGGTGGCTTCTGTTAGTTGTTCGGCTGTGGGCTGTAGTTGCGGGGAGGCCAAGGTCAGGAAGACGTTGGCGACCGCGAAGCCGGCGGCTACCAGGAGGCCGCGTTGGAAGCCTTCTACCAAGGCTTCTTGTTGCGGGACGCCGGCGGCGAGGGCTTCGGTGGTGCGGGTGATGGAGAGGGTGGTGACGATGGCCAGGCCGAGTGCGCCGCCTACCTGGTACATCGCGTTGACCACGCCTGAGGCGGCGCCGGCTTCGTGGTTCTCGACTTCGGAGACGGCGGTGATCTGGCCCGGTACGCCGACGCCGAGGATGCCGAAGCCGAAGATGAGCAGGCCGGGCAGGAGTTGGGTGACGTAGCTGCCGGTCGCGTCGGCTTGGGAGAGAAGGAGGAGGCCGCCGACGCTCAGTACTGCGCCGGAGAGTTGCACTGTGCGGGTGCCGATCTTCTGGACGAGCTGTGAGGCGAGTACTGCGCCGATGATCGCGGCGCCACCCATCGGGAGGAAGTGCACGCCCGCCTCGAGGGCGGAGTCGCCGCGGACCTGCTGCAGGAAGATCGCGGTCAGGAAGAACATCGACAGGAAGCCCGCGCCGTTCAGCGCCAGCGCGCCGCTCGACACGCTCAGCGCCCGGGACCGGAACAGCCGCAGCGGGACCAGCGGTGCCTTCGAGCGGGCCTCGACCATCACGAAGGCGGCCAGCAGCGCGACTCCGGCCGCGAGGAAGAAGATGACCTCGCCCGATCCCCAGCCCTTCGGCTCGGACCGTACGACGCCGTAGACGACCGCCAGCAGACCCGAAGTACCGAGTACTGCGCCCGCTGTGTCGAAGGCGCGGCTGCGGTTCTCGTTGTGCCGGGTGTCGCGGACGAAGACCGGGATCAGCGCGACCAGCACGGCCACGATCGGCACGTTCACGAAGAACACCCACTGCCAGCTCAGCGAGTCGACCAGCAGGCCGCCGGCCACGACCCCGAGCGTGCCGCCGAGGCCGGCCAGGCCACCCCAGACGCCCATCGCGATGTTGCGCTCCCGGCCGTGCGCGAAGGTGACGGTCAGGATTGCCAGCGCGGCGGGCGACAACAACGCCCCACCCAGCCCCTGTACTGCGCGCGCCCCGATCAGGAACTCCGGCGAGTTCGCGAACCCGGCCACCAGCGAGGTGATGCCGAACAGCACCAGTCCGGCGACGAAGACCCGGCGCGGGCCGAGCAGGTCGGCCATCCGGCCACCGAGCAGCAGGAAGCCGCCGAACAGCAGCGTGTAGGCGTTGATCACCCATTGCAGCGAGTCGGCGGAGAAGTTCAGGTCCGCCTGGATGTCAGGCAGCGCGACGTTCACGATCGTCACGTCGAGCACCACGATGAACTGCGCTAGGGCAAGCACCGCAAGGGTGGCCCAGGGACTGCGTCGCATGTCTGCCTCACAGGAGATGTCTACGTTGTATGTATACGTTGTATGCGTACGTCGTAAACGGTAGGTCTACGTTGTAAACTTGTCAACGTGTCTCCCACCAGCAGTCAGACCGCCAAGCGGCTGGACCCGGACCAGCTCGCCACCAGCGCGCTGGCGATCGCCGACGCCGAGGGGCTGGAGGCGCTCACCATTCGCCGGCTGGCGCAGGCGCATGACGTGACGCCGATGGCGCTCTATCGGCACTTCAGCGACAAGGACGACCTGCTCGCGGCGGTCGGCGACCGGATCCTGGCCGACATCGATCTGCCCGCGCCGACCGAGGAGCCCTGGGAGACCCAGCTGCGCGCAGTACTGACTGCCTTTACCGAGGCGCTGCGGCCGCACCCGAAGACAGCCGGGCTGACCCTGTTCCGGATCCTGGTCTCGCCGCCCGGCCTGGCGATGGCCGAGCGGACGATGGAACTGCTCACCCAGGGCGGCTTCTCGACCGACAACGCCGCAGAGGTCGGCCGGCAGTCGATCTGCTCGCTGATCACCCTGGTCACCACCGAGCCGGGCGCCAACGAGGACATCGACCCGACCACCCGCGAGGACGCCCTCCGCGCCAAGCGCGCCGCGCTCTCCGCGCTGTCGCCGCACCGCTATCCGCTGATCACCGCGGCCGCGGACACCCTGATCTGCCCGACCTCCGCCGACCAGTACTACGCCCTCGGACTCGACCTGGTCGTCGCGGGAATTCGCGGCGTGCTGGCGGGGCCTGCGGCCTGAATCCCGCTACGCTCCGAAGCGGAGTCAAACCATCACACGGAGGGTTTCGTCATGGCGGGAAAGTTCGAGCTGTACGAAGACAAGTCGGGCGGGTTCCGGTTCCGCCTCAAGGCCGGCAACGGCGAGGTGATCGCGGTCAGCGAGAGCTACAAGACCAAGGACAGCGCGCTGAACGGCATCGAGTCCGTGAAGAAGAACGCCGGCGACGCCAAGGTCGACGACCAGACTGCTTAGTAGTAACAGTGAGCGGCAGGAACACCCGCGACAGCGGAGTTCCTGCCGCTCTGCAGGTCAGAGCCCGAGCTCGTGGATGACCTCGCGCACCTCGACCCCGAGCCCCTCGACCGAGGCGTCCGGAATCATCGCGGCCAGCTCCTGGGCCCGCTCCGGGCTGGCGCAGTCGAGCAGGTAGTAGCCGGCCAGGAACTCCTTGGCCTCCAGGAACGGCCCGTCGGTGACCGCCGGTACTCCGTCGCGCACCTTGACCACCGACGTCTTGGCCGGCTCGGCCAGCGCGACCGTGCTGTGGAACTCGCCGGACTCCTGCACGACCTGCAGGAACTTCTCGTGCCCACTGAAGATCGCCTGCTGCTCGGCCTCGGTCAGCGCGTTCAGGACGTCGGGGTTGATGTTCAACACGACCAGGTATTTCACGGATCTCTCCTTCACCGGCGGCTCCCCTGCCGGGAACCTCTCGTCATCAGTACGGAGCGGGCTCCGCCACTTTGACATAGCGTCGAGTCATGACTGAGCTGACTCTCGCGGACGTCCAAGCGGCGGCCGGACGGATCAAGGGATTCGCGCACCGGACGCCGGTGCTGACATCGCGCACGCTGAACGAGCGGGTCGGCGCCGAGGTGTTCCTGAAGGCGGAGAACTTCCAGCGGATCGGCGCGTTCAAGTTCCGCGGCGCCTTCAACGCGATCAGCCGGCTGAGCCCCGAGCAGCTGGCCCGCGGCGTCGCGGCGTACTCGTCGGGGAACCACGCCCAGGCGGTCGCGCTGGCCGCCAAGCTGGCCGGCACGACCGCGGTGATGCTGATGCCGAAGGATGCGCCGCCGACCAAACTCGCGGCCACCCGCGGGTACGGCGCCGAGGTGGTCACCTATGACCGGTACACCCAGGACCGGGCCGCACTGGCCAACCAGCTGGCAGAGGAACGCGGGCTGACCCTGATCCCGCCGTACGACCACTACGACGTGATGGCCGGGCAGGGCACGGTCGCGCTGGAGCTGATCGAGGAGGTCGGGCCGCTCGGCGCGCTGCTCGTGCCGATCGGCGGCGGCGGGCTTATTGCGGGCTGCGCGACCGCTGCGACCGAGCTTTCGCCGGGCATACGAGTTATAGGTGTCGAGCCGAAGGCCGGCGACGACACCGCCAGGTCGCTGGCCGCCGGCGAGCGGGTGGAGATCGAGATCCCGCGGACGATCGCCGACGGCCAGGCGATCTCCAGCCCCGGCGAGCTGACCTTCCCGATCGTGCAGCGGCTGGTCGACGGCGTCGAGCTGGTCAGCGACGACGAGATCCGGGCCGCGATGACGTTCCTGTTCGAGCGGGTGAAGGTGGTCGCCGAGCCGAGCGGCGCCTGCGCGCTGGCGGCCCTGCTGGCCGGGCGGGTGAAAAACCTGCCGGAGCGGGTCGGAGTGGTGGTTTCAGGCGGGAACGTGGGCCTGGAGCGGTGGTTGGAGCTGCTCGGAAAGCGCTGATCCGGGCCACGGCCAAGGGCAGCCTGAGTACGCACTGTGCTCACCGTCACAGAAAGCGATCGTTCACTGTGACCGGGGTCACACGAATATGCTCAGCGGCCGCCTGAGAGACGCTCAGACACGCTCAGGACACCTGGTGTTCAAGCTGGGTCCCTGATCCGTCAGAGAGGCACTCAGGGCCTTTCAAGAGGGTCCCTGCCGATCTGAGGGTTTGCGTCGTGATCATTCTGTTATACAGTCGTCGGCGGTTCGACAAATGCGCCGAACTGCGACTGTGTCAACGCCGAGTCCTGCCAGGCACTGTCGCTCCCCTCGAACAACCATGGCAGGAGTGGGGGACCCAGGAAGTTGGGTCTCGACCGTGAGTGGTCGGGGCCCTGGGGTGAAGTCCGCGGGAGCGGACCGGGCTATTGACTCTCAGCCCGAACCCGACAGCTAACTTCACAGGCGTCGGGAGACAACCATGCCCGTCACTGCCCGACGGACAGCGCTTCAGGGCGCCGTCAGTCAGTCAAGCGATGCCAGTACCCGGCCCACCGGCCGGACCCTGGCGAAGCACCGCAAGACCAACAAGTCCGCGGCCGCCCCTCGCGCCGCGGCAGCCGTCCTCTCGGTCGGCCTGGCCGTCAGCGGTGGAGCCGCGCTCAGCGTGGTCACCGCTCCGACGACCGCCTCTGCAGCAACCACCGCGAAGCTCACTGCCGGTCAGGTCCGCGGCAGCACCAGCATCGCCAGTCGCCCCCTGATTCGCTTCCGCGACTCGGGCTCCACGGTCAAGTACATCCAGAAGACCCTGCGTCTTCCGCAGGACCGGTACTTCGGCAACAGCACGGTCGCCGCGGTGAAGAAGTTCCAGCGTTCCTGGGGCATCAGCGCCACCGGTTACATGAGCAAGCCGACCTGGAACCGTCTCACCTGGGCCGCCAACCACGGCGTGCTCTACGGCAAGAAGGGTGGGGCCGCCACCGGCACCACGACGACCTTCCGCGCCAAGGTTCTGCGTGAGGCCGCGAAGCTCAAGGGCACGCCGTACCGCTACGGCGGCACGACCACCCGTGGCTTCGACTGCTCCGGCTACACCGGCTACGTGTACAAGAAGGCCGGCAAGAAGCTGCCCCGTACGTCGCGTCAGCAGTACAGCGCGACGAAGCACATCAGCAGGGCCGCCGCGAAGCCGGGCGACCTGGTGTTCTTCCGCAGCGGTGGTGGCGGCGTGTACCACGTCGGCATCTACGCGGGCAGCGGTCTGCTCTGGCACGCCTCGAAGCCGGGCAAGCCGATCGCCAAGGCAAAGATCTGGACCAGCAGCGTCGCCTTCGGCCGCGCCTGAGTTCCAGCCCGTCAGCGGCCTCGACTCCCCCCTCGAGCCGCCGCTGACCTGACAACCGGTCGCGCGTCGCCACCCCACCCCCCTCCGGCGACGCCCGACCGGTTGTCCATGTCCGGGAACACCACTAGAGATCCAGCAGCCCCGCATCATGGGCGAGGATCGCGACCTGGACCCGGTTGGTCGCGTCGAGCTTCACCAGCACCCGCGACACATGCGCCTTCACGGTCGCCTCGCTCATGAACAGCGCCCGGCCGATGTCGGCGTTGGACAGTCCCTGCGCGATCGACGCCAGTACCTCGCGCTCCCGATCGGTGAGCGCGAGCAGCCGCTCCCGAGCGATCCGCTGCCGATCCGTCCGCGGATCCGCCGCGAAGTGCCCGATCAGCCGCCGGGTCACCGTAGGCGAGAGCATCGCCTCGCCCCCGGCCACCACCCGGACCGCCTGCACCAACTCGCGCGGCGGCGTGTCCTTGAGCAGGAACCCGCTCGCCCCGGCCTGCAGCGCGCGGAACACGTAGTCGTCCAGATCGAACGTCGTCAGTACGACGACCTTCGGCGGATCAGGCAACGCCTGGACCTCCCGGGTCGCGGCCAAGCCGTCCAGCCGCGGCATCCGGATGTCCATCAGCACCACGTCGGGCTTGTGCTGCCGAACCATCGCGGCCGCGTCGGCGCCGTCGTCCGCCTCGGCGACCACCTCGAGATCGTCGGCCGACTCGAGAATCATCTTCAGCCCGGCCCGGACCAGAGCCTCGTCGTCCACGATCAACAGCCGCGTCATCGTTCTCCCTCTTTGCCATCGGACCAGGGCAACCAGGCTTCCACCCGCCACCCGCCGTCCTGAGTCGGTCCGGCGTCCAGCCGCCCACCCGACAGGGTGACCCGCTCGCGCAGCCCGACGAGCCCCGCGCCGGAACCCGGCAACAGTGAATCAGCCGCCACCGGCCGCACGTTGGTCACCCGGACCGTCACACCGGTCCCGGGCGCGCCGTCCACCAGTACTTCGGTGGAGACGCCGCGCGCATGCTTGTGCACATTGGTCAGCCCCTCCTGCACGACCCGATAGACCGTCCGCCCCACCAAGGGCGGTACGTCGTCCGGCAGGGTCAGCGAGCTGCTCACCTGTACTCCGGCCGCTCGCGACGCCTCGACCAGTCGCGCCAGGTCGGCGGCCCGCGGTACCGGGGCCAGGTCGGCGCCGCTCTGACTCAGATCGGTTCGCAGTACGCCGAGAACCTCGCGAAGGTCCTCCATCGCCTGCCGGGCGGTCTCGCGGATCAGGCCGGCCGAGCTCTCCACCTTCTCCGGCCCGACCGCCGGGTTCACCTCGAGCCCGCCGGCGTGCAGCGCGATCAGCGACACCTTGTGGGCGAGCACGTCGTGCATCTCCTGCGCGATCCGGGACCGCTCGCCCAGCCGGGCCTGCTCGGCCCGCAGTTCGCGCTCGGACTCGGCCCGCTCGGCCCGGTCCCGCAGCGACACCATCAGGTCGCGGCGGGCCCCGACGTAGGCGCCGATCGCGACCCAGGTGCCGATCACGAACGGGCCGGTGAAGATCGGCACCGTGGGATCGCCGTTCGAGGGCAGGTTGGAGACGACGTACGCGACGTACGCGGCGAAGGAGAGGATCGCCAGCACCAGGTCGCGGCGCCGGATCGCCAGCGTCAGCAGGGCCAGCCCGACCGGCATGAAGAGGCCGGCCACGCCCATCGCGATCACGGCCAGGACGGTGACGGCGACGGGGTACTTCCGGCGCCACCACAGGGCCAGCGAGGAGATCACCCCGAGGGTGAGCACCACCCAGCCGTCGGGATGCCAGCCAGGGCGGCCACCGGCGGCCTGGGCGAAGATCGTCAGCAGGCTGAACCCGACGTACATCAGGTCGCGGAAGCGCGGGGCATGCCGGACGAACCAGGCGTACCAGCGCTTCAACCGTTGCATTGCGTCAGCGTAGTCGCGCCAGGTCAGGACTTACGTCCCTCTTCGGGTGCGGTGCCGTATCCCCCTTCCGGTGGGGGTCGGGCGGCTCTCCCGGCGACTTAAGTAGGGGGTAGGTGGGGCCGCTCGGTCGATGTGGCGAGGGGGCCGGAAACGGTTGAGTAGTGGACATGATCACCGTCGAGAACCTGAGCAAGCGCTACGGCAGCGCCACGGCCGTCAGCAACGTGTCCTTCACTGTCGAGCCCGGCAGCATCACCGGCTTCCTCGGCCCGAACGGCGCCGGCAAGTCCACCACGCTGCGGATGCTGACGGGACTCACCCCACCGAGCGCCGGGCACGCGACGATCGCCGGCAAGAAGTACGCCGACCTGCCGAACCCCGGCCGCGTCGTCGGCGTGATGCTGGACGCCGCCGCCCAGCACCCGGGTCGCACCGGCCGCGAGACGCTGCAGCTGAACGCGTCGCTGCTCGGGGTGCCGAAGAACCGCGCCGACGAGATGCTGGAGGCTGTCGGCCTGACCGGCGCCGCGAAGCGCCGGGTCGGCCAGTACTCGCTGGGCATGCGTCAGCGGCTCGGTATCGCCGCCGCGCTGCTCGGTGACCCGGCAGCGCTGATCCTGGACGAGCCGGCCAACGGCATGGACCCCGAGGGCATTCGCTGGATGCGTGGCCTGCTGCAGGACTTCGCCTCCCGCGGCGGCACGGTGATCCTGTCCAGCCACCTGCTCGGCGAGGTCCAGGCGACCGTCGACCGGCTGGTCGTGATCGGTGGCGGCAAGATCGTCGCGAACGGCTCGCTGGAGGAGCTGCTGGCCGGGAGCGGCACGCTGGTCCGCGGCCTCGACCCGATCGCCCTGAACCAGGCGCTGACCGCCGCCGGGCTGAGCCTGGAGCCGCTGCACGACGGCGCCCTGCGCGTCGACGCCTCGGCCGAGCAGGTCGGCCGGGTCGCGCTCGCCGCCGGCCAGATCCTGATCGAACTGCGCGAGAGCGACGGCGCCGGCCTGGAGGAGCTCTTCTTCCAGCTCACCTCGCCCACCGCCGTCGCCGCCTGATCCCCACACCTCGCGCGACGCACCCCCCACGCTTCCTTCCTTCCCTTTCTTTTTCTCTTCCTGGAGTTATCACCATGGCTGTCTCTGAAATCACCTCACCGGTCGTCACGGCGGCTCCGGGCAAGCACCGGGCGGCCGTCGCCACCGCGCTGCCGCCCGCCCGCGGCCAATCCTTCCTGAAGCTCGTCGCGATCGAGCTGCGCAAGTCGGTCAACACCCGCAGCGGCCGGTTCCTGATCCTCGGCATCCTGGCCCTGGCGGTCGCCGCGCTGGGCTGGCAGCTCACCCACCTGAACGACGGCCGGCAGGCGTTCTCCAGCTACCTGGACGCGGCGTCGACCGGTGTCATCCTGCTGCTGCCCGTGATCGGCGTGATGGCGATGACGAGTGAGTGGACCCAGCGGACCGCGCTGACCACCTTCACGCTCTCGCCGCGCCGGATCCGGGTCCAGGTGGCCAAGTTCGTCTCCGCGATCCTGCTGAGCGCCGTCGTGCTGAGCGCAACCACCCTGCTGGCCCTGGCCGGGACGGCCATCGGCGGCTCGGTGAGCGGCGACGGAGCGACGTACGCCGGAATGGGCGGCGCGCTGGCCGGCACCTACCTGACCACCGCGCTGAACGTCGTGATGGGCGCCGCCTTCGGCGCGGTGATCGCCCAGACCGCGGTCGCGATCCTGGTCTTCTTCATCGCCCCGACCGCCTGGACGCTGGCCGGTCCGGCGCTGTTCAAGAGCAACGCCGACTACCTGGACGTGTTCGGCGCCTTCGGCCGGATCGCCGAGCGGGACCTGCACGGGATGGTGCCGCAGACGGCCACCGCGCTCGCGGTCTGGATCGTGCTGCCGACCATCGTCGGACTGTGGGCAAGCTCACGTCGTGAGGTGAAGTAACACCCCTGTCAGGGGTCGAAGACGCGGGAGGCCTGGCCGGTTTGAGGGGACCGGCTGGGCCTCCTGGCCTGATATCGGAGGACTTCCGGTGTCCAGCCAGGGGGCGGTGCGTGTGTCGGACACCGGCTCCAGGTAACCTAGAACCACGATTACTGACGACTGATCCGTGGGCGCCACGCTGCGTACCCGGTTGACTTGTGCGAGGGGGTCGACGCTATGGGGCGCGGCCGTGCAAAGGCCAAGCAGACGAAGGTCGCACGCGACCTGAAGTACCGCACCTGGGACACCGACTTGGACCAGCTCAAAAAAGAGCTGTCCGGCGGCGACGAGGGCAGTACCTCTGCGAACGGCAACAACGACGCTGACGTCGGCGATGACGCCGACGACTACCACCCCCGTCGGTAAAGCTGCAGCAGCACTCTGATCGACCTGCCCAGCGCCTCAGGGCGCGTGGGCAGGTTGATTGTGCTTCACCGACGTAGTTCCACCACACGGCAGGTCAGGTCATCCGAGCCTGCCCTTTTCCGAGGCGTTTGCGGTCCGGTTCATCCTCCGGCGCCCTAGATCCTGCAGGGGCACCGGAGGATTTCCGTACGTCGCGGGCTCAGCCGGCGTAGTCACCCTGCAGCTCGACGCCTGCCAGGCTGTCGGTCGCGGCGCTGACCTCGCCACAGACCCAGGCGGCGATATCGCGCTCGGCCAGGGCAGCGATCGCACGGTCGGCCGCGGCCGGGTCCAGGACCGCGACCATGCCAACGCCCATGTTCAGCGTCTTCTCCAGCTCGAGCTGCGGGACGCCGCCCAGCTGACCGACCAGGCCGAAGATCGGCGCCGGGGTCCAGCTGGACCGGTCGATCCGGACCGCGAGGTCTTCGGGGATGACGCGAGCCAGGTTTGCCGCGAAGCCACCGCCGGTGATGTGCGACATCGCGTGCAGCGGCTTGTCGTCGGCAGCGTTGACGGCCCGGATCAGCTCCAGGCAGTGCTTGGCGTAGACCCGGGTCGGGACCAGCAGGGTCTCGCCGAGGGTGCCGCCGAGCTCGGGGACCTCCCGGTCGAGCTGCCAGCCGGCCCGGTCGAAGAAGACGTGCCGGACCAGGCTGTAGCCGTTCGAGTGCAGTCCGGAGGAGGCCATCGCGACCACCACGTCACCGGCCCGGACCCGGTCGGCGCCGATCAGCTCGTCGGCTTCCACGACTCCGGTGGCCGCGCCGGCCACGTCGTACTCGTCGGCCTCGAGCAGGCCCGGGTGCTCGGCCGTCTCGCCGCCGACCAGCGCAGTACCGGCCTCGACGCAGGCTTCGGCGATGCCCTTGACGATCTGCGCGATCGTCTCCGGAACCACCTTGCCGGTGCAGATGTAGTCGGTCATGAACAACGGCTCGGCGCCGCAGACGACCAGGTCGTCCACCACCATGCCGACCAGGTCGAACCCGATCGTGTCGTGCCGGTCCATCTTCTGGGCGATCGCGACCTTGGTCCCGACGCCGTCGGTCGAGGTGGCCAGCAACGGCCGCCGGTACGCCGTCAGCGCACTCGCGTCGAACAGCCCGGCGAAACCGCCGAGCCCCCCGACTACCTCGGGCCGGGTCGCCTTGGCCACCCACTCCTTCATCAGCTCGACGGCCCGGTCACCGGCCTCGATGTCGACGCCGGCGGCCGCGTAGCTCGCGCCCTCGCTCACTGTGGTTCTCCTTCTTAAGGGGCTTGCTACGGCCGGGACAGCGCGTCCGCGGCGCCGGCGCCGCCGGACACCGTGGCGAGGCCGTCGATGTCGGTGCTGACCGGTACTTCGAGCAGGTGCTTGCCCAGCTGCTCCGGCTCGGGCAGCGCGACCGGGTAGACCCCGTCGAAGCAGGCCCGGCAGAGCTTGTCCTTCGGCACCGTGGTGGCCTCGATCAGCCCGTCCAGGCTGACGTAGCCGAGCGAGTCCGCGCCGATCGAGCGGCAGATCTCCTCGGTGTTCAGGCCGTTCGCGATCAGCTCCGCGCGGCTGGCGAAGTCGATGCCGTAGAAACACGGCCACTTCACCGGCGGCGACGAGATCCGGACGTGGATCTCGGCCGCGCCCGACTCGCGCAGCATCTTGATCACCGCGCGCTGGGTGTTGCCGCGGACGATCGAGTCGTCGACGACGACCAGACGCTTGCCCTCGATCACCTCGCGCAGCGGGTTCAGCTTCAGCCGGATGCCCAGCTGGCGGATCGTCTGGCTGGGCTGGATGAAGGTCCGGCCGACATAGGCGTTCTTGACCAGCCCGGAACCGTACGGGATGCCCGACTCCTCGGCGTACCCGATGGCGCCCGGCGTACCGGACTCCGGGGTGGCGATCACCAGGTCGGCCTCGACCGGGTGCTCGCGGGCCAGCTGGCGGCCCACCTCGACCCGGGTGGAGTGGATCCGCTGGCCGGAGATCTGGGTGTCCGGGCGGGCCAGGTAGACGAACTCGAACAGGCAGCCCTTGGGCTCCGGCTCGGCGAACTTGGTGGAGCGCAGGCCGTCCTCGTCGATCGCGACGATCTCGCCCGGCTCGACCTCGCGGATGAAGCTGGCGCCGACGATGTCGAGGGCGGCCGTCTCGCTGGCCACCACCCAGCCCCGCTCGAGCCGGCCCAGCACCAGCGGGCGGATGCCCTGCGGGTCGCGGGCGGCGTACAGGGTGGTCTCGTCCATGAAGACCAGGCTGTAGGCGCCCTTCACCTTCGGCAGCACCTTGGCGGCCGCCTGCTCGATGGTCAGGTCCGGATAACCGGCCAGCATCGAGGTGAGCAGATCGGTGTCGGAGGACGCGTTGTGCTTGGCGTTCGCCTTCGCGTGCTCGATGTCGACGTCCAGCCCCAGATCGAGGCCGTCGTTGCCCGCCAGCGTCGCGGCCAGCTCACCGGTGTTGGTGAGGTTGCCGTTGTGCCCGAGGGCGATCGAGCCGGTCGCGGTGGACCGGAAGGTCGGCTGGGCGTTGGCCCAGACACTGGACCCGGTCGTCGAGTACCGGCAGTGACCGACCGCGATGTACCCCTTCAGCGAGGCGAGCGTCGCCTCGTCGAAGGCCTGGCTGACCAGACCCATGTCCTTGTAGACCAGGATCTGGGTGCCGTTGCTGACCGCGATGCCAGCCGACTCCTGGCCCCGGTGCTGCAGAGCGAAGAGTCCGAAATAGGAGAGTTTGGCGACCTCTTCCCCGGGAGCCCACACCCCGAAGACGCCACAAGCGTCCTGAGGGCCTAGGTCCTGCGGGTCAAGATCATGAGTGAGCCGACCATCGCCACGAGCCACGATCAGCAGTCTACGGGACTACATCCGCGACCAGTTCACGCCGGGGGTCCCACGGCGGCGGCTACAGTAAGCCACTTCTTGATCACGAGTCGTCCCTCCGAATAATCTGAAAGAGCCAATCAAGCGCTCATTGTCGACGCACTCTGTATATGGTCGGTTCCAAACAGGCGCTGAGGGAGTGGACTACCGTGCTGGAACCGCTGGGTGTGGATGACGCCACCTTCGCGGTCTACCACGCCCTGCTCAGCCGGCCGGACAGCACACCTGCGCAGATCGCCGGATTACTGAACCGGCCGGTGGCCGAAATCCTCGACACCATGGACCAGCTGCGCAAGCTCGATCTGCTGGTGCCGACCTGGACCGATCCCGACGCCGAGCACGCGGTCCATCCCCGGGTCGGCCTGTCCGGACTGGCCGAGCGGCGGCGCGGCGAGCTGACCAGGATGCTGAACGAGCTCAGCCAGGCGGAGTCCTCGGCCGACGTGATCGCCGAGCAGTACAACGAGTTGCTGACCTCCCGCAGCAGCGGCGACATCGAGGTACTGAAGGGCCGTGCGAACGCGTCCCGCCGGATCGAGGAGCTCGGCCTGAAGGCGAAGCACTCCTTCTGGGGGATGGTCCCGGCCCACATCGACGACGCGCTGCACCCGGTCGAAGGCTCCCCGGACGCGCCGCTGCTCGAGCGTGGCCTGAAGATGCGCACCATCTACCTGCAGAGCATGACGGTCTCCAAGCCCGGCCTCGACTACGCGGCGATGCTGCACCGCCTCGGCGGCGAGGTACGGGCCACGCCGACGCTGCCGATGCGGCTGCTCATCCTCGACCACGAGATCGCCATCATGGCGATGGATCCGGAGAACCCGACCGCCGGCGCCGTGATCCACCGCAGCCCGTCCGTGCTCGCACTCGCGCTGGCCCTCTTCGACTCCTACTGGGCCCGTGCCACCGAGCTGTTCTCCCCCGAGGACCGCGACGACAACAACCCGCTCACCCCGCACGAGGCCGAGGTACTGCGCCTGCTGGCCGGCGGCGCCAAGGACGAGCAGGTCGCCCGCCTGCTGGGCATCTCGCTGCGCACCGCCCGCCGGATCACCGCCAACCTCTCGGACCGGCTGGACGCGACCAGCCGTTTCGAGCTGGGAGTGGCCGCCGCCAAACGCGGCTGGGTCTGACGGAGAAATCCCCAGCGGAACTCCGCAATTGCCGTCCAACAAATGCGGCTGCTTTTACCCGGCAATTAACGCAAGCGTCCGGCCGCGGGTGCATTGGCACCACCCGGCCGGACGTCGTACTGCGGTTCAGACGGTCTTGACGGCAGCCAGGAGTTTCGTGAGGGACTCGCGGGCGTCGCCGAACAGCAGGGTGGTCTTCGGGTCGTAGAGCAGTTCGTTCTCGATACCGGCGAAGCCTGGGCGCATCGAGCGCTTCAGGAAGATGACCCGCTGCGCCTCGTCAGCGTTCAGGATCGGCATCCCGTAGATCGGGGCGCTCGGGGTGGTCCGGGCGGCCGGGTTGACGACGTCGTTGGCGCCGACCACCAGGACGACGTCGGTGGACTTGAAGTCGCCGTTGATCTCGTCCATCTCGCGCAGTTGGTCGTACGGCACCGAGGCCTCGGCGAGCAGGACGTTCATGTGACCGGGCATCCGGCCGGCCACCGGGTGGATCGCGTAGTCGACCTTGACCCCGCGGCCCTGCAGCTCCTCGACCAGGTCACGCAGTGTGTGCTGGGCCTGGGCGACGGCGAGACCGTAGCCGGGGACGATGACGACTCGCTGGGCGTAGCCGAGCAGGATCGCCACGTCGGTCGGCGTACCGGAGATGACGGGCCGGTCGGACGCCGTACCGCCGCCCAGCGTCGAGCCGCCCTTGACCGCGCCGAAGAGGATGTTGAAGACCGAGCGGCCCATCGCGTCGGCCATCATCTTGGTCAGCAGCGTTCCGGCCGCGCCGACCAGCGTTCCGGCCACCAGCAGCAGGGTGTTGCCGAGGACGTAACCGCCGGCCGCGACCGTCAGGCCGGTGAACGCGTTCAGCAGCGAGATGACGATCGGCACGTCGGCGCCACCGACGGGCAGCACCAGCATCACGCCGAGCGCCAGGCCGACCAGGCAGAGCAGCACGCCGACCCAGACCCGCGGGTCCGAGACCAGCCAGATCGACAGCGCCAGGCCACCGAGGATGCCGGCCACGAACAGCACCGGCAGACCCGGGAAGGTCACCGGCCGGCTCGTCATCAGCTCCTGCAGCTTGGCGAACGTCACCACCGAGCCGGAGAAGCTGATCGCGCCGACCAGGATGGTGAAGGCGGTCGCGATCGCGGCGATCGTCTCACCGTCGCGCACCTCGCCGAGCTCCATCAGCGCGACCAGCGCAGCAGCGCCACCGCCGACGCCGTTGAACAACGCAACGAGTTGCGGCATGTGCGTCATCTGCACCCGGCGGGAGCCGACCACACCGGCGACCGT
Organism: Kribbella sp. NPDC056861; assembly: GCF_040687575.1. Lineage (NCBI taxonomy): Bacteria > Bacillati > Actinomycetota > Actinomycetes > Propionibacteriales > Kribbellaceae > Kribbella > Kribbella sp. NPDC056861. Next base: position 118,767 of record NZ_JBFBNQ010000006.1, read on the forward strand.
GCCGATCACCAGCGCCACCAGGATCGCGGCCAGGTGATCCGGCTTGTACGCCGCGAACGTGATGATCACCGCGAGCGCAGCGCCGGCCGCGCCGAGCAGGTTGCCGCTGCGCGCCGACTTCGGCGACGAGAGCGCCTTCAGCGCGACGATGAAGCAGACCGCGGAGATCAGGTAACCGATCTGGGCCCAGGTGGCGATCACTTGTGCAGCTCCTTCTTGCGCGCCGCCGGGCCGCGGAACATCTGCAGCATCCGGTCGGTGACGACGAACCCGCCGACCATGTTCACCGTCGCCAGCACGACGGCCAGCAGTCCGACGATCACCACGCCGGTCGACTCGGCCTGTCCGGTGACGATGATCGCGCCGACCAGGATGACGCCGTGGATCGCGTTCGCGCCGGACATCAGCGGAGTGTGCAGGGTCGAGGAGACCTTGCTGATCACCTCGACGCCGACGAACGCCGCGAGCACGAAAATCGTCAGCAGAGCGATGGTCTCGGTCATGCCGTTCCCTCCAGCAGTTCGCGGGTCGGCTCGTGCAGCACGGTGCCGTCGTGGGTGAGGCAGCAGCCGCGGACGATCTCGTCGTCGAAGTCGGGGTTGAACTCCGCGTCCCGGGTCATCAGCGTGATCAGGTTCGCGATGTTCTGGCCGTAGAGCCGGCTGGCCGGACCGGCCATCTGGCTGGGCACGTTGGCGCCGCCCCAGACCAGCGCGTTGCCGATCATCAGTTCGGTGCCGGCCACCGAGCCCTCGACGTTGCCGCCGGACTCCGAGGCCAGGTCGACGACGACCGAGCCGGGCTTCATCTGCTCGACCATCGACCGCGACACCAGCATCGGCGCGGTCCGGCCCGGTACGGCGGCCGTCGTGATCAGCGCGTCGGCACCGGCGATGTACGGCGTGAGCAGGTCGCGCTGCAGTTGCGCGCGCTCCTCGGTCATCTCGCGGGCATACCCGCCGGGACCGTCCAGCGTGCCGAGCTCCAGCTCGATCGGCTGCGCGCCCATCGAGGCGATCTCCTCGGCGGCGGCGGTGCGGACGTCGTACGCCTTGACGACCGCGCCGAGGCGCTTCGCGGTGGCGATCGCCTGCAGTCCGGCGACGCCCGCACCCAGGACGAGCACCTGGGCGGGCGGCACGGTGCCGGCGGCCGTCATGTTCAGCGGGAAGAACCGCGGCAGCCGCTCGGCGGCAACGATGGCGGCGCGGTAGCCGGCCACCAGGGCCTGCGAGGACAGGGCGTCCATCGACTGGGCCCGGGAGATCCGCGGGATCATCTCCATCGCGAACGCCGTCAGCTTGGCCCGGGTCGCGGCCCGGATCACGTCCGGCGGATTCGTCGGCAGGAACGACATCAGCGCAGTGCCGGCGTGCAGTCGTTGCAGGCGCTCGCGTTCGAGCGGTTGCACCGACACCACCACCGTCGCCGCGTGATCAGCACCCCAAGCCACGTCGGCGCCCGCCTCGCGGTAGGCGTCGTCGGAGTACAGCGCGCGCTCGCCGGCCGCGGGTTCGACCGCGACCTCGTAGCCGAGCTGGACGAGCTTGATGACTTGTTCCGGCACCAGGGCCACCCGGCGCTCGGCCGGTCTGGTCTCTCGCACTACTGCGATCTTCACTCGCCGAAACCTATGCCAAGCAGACGGTATGCGGAAAGCCCGGCTCCAGGATCGAACAGATCGTCACCCGTTTGAAGCTGGGGCCGGGCCCTGCGGTCAGGCCAGGTTCTGCAGCAGATGCGCCTCGGCCAGGCAGACCTTGGCGAACTCCTCCAGGTGCAGACCCTCGTCGATCCCGTGCGCGCGGGTGTCCGGGTCCTCCACCCCGGTGACCAGGACGGCGGCGTTCGGGAAGGCCTGCTGGAACTCCGCGATGAACGGGATCGAGCCGCCCATCCCGGTGTCGACCGGCTCCACTCCCCAGGCCGCGGCGAACGCGGACCGCGCCGCGTCGTACGCCGCTCCGTTGGCGTTGATCGAGCACGGCTGGCCGATATCGCCCTCGGTCACCGTGACCTGGGCTCCCCACGGCGCGTTCTGCTCGAGGTGGGTGCGCAGGGCCTCCATCGCCTTGACCGCGTCGTCGCCGGGGGCAACCCGCAGGCTGACCTTGGCCCGGGCAACCGGCACCAGGGTGTTGCTCGCGTCTGCGACCCGCGGCGCGTCAATAGCCAGTACTGCGATCGCCGGCCGCGTCCACAGCCGGTCGACCAGCGTGCCCGAGCCGATCAGCTTGACCGAGTCCAGCACGCTCGACTCCGACCGGAACCGGTCCTCGGGGTACTCCAGCGCCGCCGCCCGGGTCGCGTGCAGCCCGTCGACCGCGACATCGCCGTCATCGTTGTGCAGCGTCGCGAGCAACCGGCACAGCGCGGTCAGCGCATCCGGTACGGCTCCGCCGAACAATCCCGAGTGGACCGCGTGCTTCAGCGTCCGCACCTCGACGAAGCAGTCGACCAGGCCGCGCAGCGAGACGGTCAGCGCGGGCTGGCCGATCGCCCAGTTGCCCGAGTCGGCGATCACGATCGCGTCGGCGGTCAGCTCGTCGGCGTACTCGTCGAGCAGCTGCAGCAGGGTCGGCGAGCCGATCTCCTCCTCGCCCTCGACGAAGACCGTCACGCCCACCGGAAGATCGTTGCCAAAGGCCCGTACTGCGGCCAGGTGCGCCGCGATCCCGGCCTTGTCGTCGGCCGCGCCCCGGGCGAACAGCCGGCCGTCCCGCTCGGTCGGCTCGAACGGCTCCGAGGTCCACTCCTCCACCTTGCCGGTCGGCTGGACGTCGTGGTGCGCGTAGAGCAGCACGGTCGGCTTGCCCTCGGGCGCGGCCTTCTTCGCGATCACCGCGGGCGCGCCGTCGCCGGCCCGGACGATCTGTACTGTGAAGCCCTCGGCCTCGAACAGCGCGGCGGTCGCCTCGGCGGACCGCTGGACATCGGCCGCACGGGCCGGGTCCGCACTGACCGAGGGGATCCGGATGAGGTCCTCGAGGTCGGCACGGACACTGGGCAGAACGCGGTCGATCGCCGCGGCTAGATCGGTCATGCGCCCTACCGTACTGCGGGTCAATCACTTACCTTCTACGGAGAACATCTCGAAGGTTGTCGCCCAAACCGTAGAGGACCTCATGACTCGGCCTTTCGCCATCCTGACCGCGTTCGTCACCACCGCGGCCGCCGTCACCGCGCTCAGCTCGCCGGCCAGTGCCGCGATCACCTGCGACACCGCGGCCAACACCGGCAGCCCGTTCTACGACGGCCCGTCGGCCTCCAAGAAGTACGACGCCCGGTTCAGCAACAGCGCGAGTATCCCCAACCTCAGCACGCACACCCCGCAGGGCGCCGGCACTTGGTACAACTGGGACGGCACCGGCAAGAACCTGCTGCTGGTCACCTCGTACCGCGCGGGCGCCGACTCGCAGATCTACGGCATCGACCCGGCCACCGGCGCCACGGTCGGCGTGGTGGCGATCGCCGAGGCGCACGTCGGCGGGATCACCACCACCAAGGGCTGGGCCTTCGTGGCCGGCGCGGGCAGCTCGATCCGCAAGTACCGGCTCACCGAGCTGCGTGCCGCGCTGAAGGCCGCCGGTACGCCGTACCTCGCTCAGGTCGGCACCGCCCGTGACGTAGCCGGCTCCGGCTTCCTGACCAGCTACGGCGACTCGGTCTTCTCCGGCACCTTCAACGAGACCGGCCGCGGCGCCATGTACGAGTACAAGGTGGCCACGGACGGCACGCTCACCACCCAGCCTGGTGCCTGGGAGGTGCCGACCAAGACGCAGGGCCTGATGGTGACGGCGAACCACTTCGTCTACAGCACGTCGTACGGGCGGGGTAACCGCAGCAACCTGTACGTCGTACGCCGGGGTCAGAAGGACCTGGATGCCGCCGCGCTGAGCTGCTTCCGGGCGCCGAGCATGACCGAGGGCATCACGGAGTACAACGGCACGGCGTACCTGGTCTACGAGTCGGGCTCGCACCTCTACAGCGGCGACTCGGCGACGCTGAACGTCATCCCCCGGATGCACAAGGCCACCGCGTCGTCGCTGACCTCGCTGGTGCCCTAGGACTTCTTCTTGTAGGTGGCGGAGGCCAGGACGTCGTTGACGTCCTGGCGGTCGCTGCCTCGCACCTGGGTCCACAGCACTGCCGTGCCGTTGTCGACCGACTGGTAGCGCTCCCCGACGATGCCCTGGGCGCCGCTGCACTTGTAGTAGAAGAGCGCATTGTCGCCAGTACCCGGGTTGCTGGTCTCGAGCTCGCAGCCGGCCGGTGGCTTGCCGGCCTTCGGAACCGTCTCGCCGCGCTTCAGCTCCAGATAGACCCCCGGGACATCAGCGGTCTGGTGCCACCCGGCGGTGTCGGTGGTGACCAGCAGAGCGGACCCGACGTCGTTGCCGGACCTCTGATCCCACGCTCGGTCGACCTTCACCGACAGGCTCCCCTCGGTGACGGTCGCCGGGCGGCTGAGGATGAGCCGGTAGCCGCCGTAGCCACCACCTGCGGCCAGCAGGACCGCCAGCACGGTGGTCAGCGCCCACGTGCGAGCGGAGCGTCGCGGTGCTGCCGCAGGGGTCGCCACCAAGGCCGCCGGAGCGGTCGTGGCCTCCGCCGGAGCACCAGCGATCGTCGGGGCGTTGGCCGCCGACAGCGCGGTCTCCTGGTCGACACCGCCTGACCCGACCGGGCCCGGCAACGCCTCGGCCGGGACCAGCCCCGCGGGGATCTCACCGGTCTTGTGAGCCTCGCGCAGCGCGTCGAGGAAGCTGTCCAGGTCGGGCCAGCGCTTGTCGCGATCCGGCTCGAGGGCCCGCCGTACGACGGCGTCGATCGCAGCCGAGACGTCGTCGCGCAAGGTGCTCATCGACGGCGGCGGCTTCTCGATCCGCATCACCGCGCCGAGGCTGATCACGCCGTGCGGCGCCTGGCCGGTGAAGGCCGCGTAGGCAACCGCGCCGAGCGAGTACAGGTCCGCGCGGTGGTCGAGCCGGTCGCCCATCACCTGCTCGGGCGCGACGTAGGCCGGGGTACCGCCCGGCATCGTCAACTGGGACACGGTTTCCAGCGACTTGCCCAGGCCGAGGTCGCCGAGCATCGCGCGCCGGCCGGACTCGTCGGTGCGGAACAACACGTTGGCCGGCTTCACGTCGCGGTGCAGCACACCGCGGGCATGCAGTTGCTTGAGGCCACTGCCGACCTGGCCGATGATGTCGACCACGTCGTCGATCGCCAGCGGCCCGGCCTTGATCCGGTCCGCGAGCGATCCGGCGTCGGCATAGGTCAGCACCAGGTACGGGCGGCCGTCCTCGGTCTCGCCGACGTCGTGCACGCCGACCACGTGCGGCGAGTCGACCCGGCGCAGGAACCGCCCCTCGGCCAGGAAGCGGCGCCGGACGTCGTCCTCGTCGATCCAGTTGTCGGACAGGATCTTGACCGCGACCTCGGCGTCGAGCTGCTCGTCGCGGGCCAGCCAGACGGTCGCGAAACCCCCGGCACCCACCCGGCGGACGAGGGCGTACCGGCCGATCCGCGATGGCTGGTCCATCCCCGCATTATGCTCGATCCCAGGTGCGACCGGGTCGCCTGAGCGCGCGTCCGAGACCGAAACGAAGCGTGACGAACAAAACAGCGACGGCCGGCGTCCTATCCCGGACGGGGCGTGTCACCAGCGGCGGCCCGGCGCGATCCAGGGAGGGACAGCAATGCAGACCAATGCCCGCCTTGCTGTCGTGGTAGCAGCTGTCGGCGTGGCAGCGGTCGCCATCGGAGGCGTGCTGGCTTACCAGCAGGTCCCGGAGGTCCTCGGCGCAGCCGCAGCTCCCTTGGCGGCATCGCCCACCTCCACTCCCACTCCCAGCAACAGCCCATCCCGTACGCCGTCCGCTCCACCCGCGACGCCGCTGCCCACTCCGGCCAAGCCGTCCGGGACGCCGGTGACGACACCACCCCATCCCGGCAAGGTGCAGCTCAAGGTGGAAGTGGACAAGCTCACCAAGGGCCGGGACCCGCAACTGCCTTACCTGGTGGGCCGGGAGGTCCTCGGGGGCGGCGGCTGGAGCACGAAGGTCCCCGGCTCGCAGTCGATCCAGCAGGTCGAGCGCATCGGCAACTCCGTGCTGGTGATCGTCGCGAAGAGGCCCGGCAAGCCCGGCAGCGAACTACTCAAGCTCGACTCGTCCGGGGAGCCGGAGCGCACCGACAACGTCACGTCGCTGCTCACCACCGAAGGCGGGACAGCGGCGTACGTCGCAGAGCGCACTGACGCCGATGGTGTGCCGACGGGCGGGGGCACGATCTACTACCGGACCACAGAGCCGGTGCCGCCACTGAAGCTCCAGGTACCGGCCGCCGGCGGTAATGGGCTCAAAGTGGTCGGACTGACCGACAAGGTCTACTACCGGGCGCAGGACGGGCTCAGCGGTCCCTGGAAACTCTTCGAGTGGACGCCTGGTGATTCAACGGCGAAGCAGGTCAAGACGGTCGACTCACCGACCAGGGTCTCCAGCGACGGCGCGGTGGTCAGCTCGATCAGCTCGGCCGCGGGGGGCCAGACCTGCTCGGCAGTGTCGCTGCTCGACTCCGGCAAGAGACTGTGGAAGAGCTGCGAGCACCTGATCACCGGCTTCAGCCCGGACCACTCGATCACCATCGGCCTGGCGGGGTACGGAGCGAACACCCCGCCGACGAAGGTCCAGGTGCACGACACGGCCACCGGCAAACTGCTGCGCGAATGGACCGGATCGTTCGGCGGCGCCGTCGCGGAGGACGACCAGCACATCCTGATCCTGGCCGGGGTCGAGAAGCTCGGTGGTGACTGGAGCAAGAGCTCGATCATCCGCTGTGAGGTCCCGACCGGCTCCTGCGAAGCCGCCATCGGCCTGACCACTTCGCGGCTGAGTATCAGCGGCAGGTGACGGGGATGCAGATCAACACCCGGCTCGCGATGGTGGTCGCGGCGGTCTCGGTGGCAGCGGTGGTGGCCGGCAGTGCGCTCGCCTATCGGCAGAGCCCGAAGTCGTTCGGAGCGCAGGCTGCTCCACTGGCTGCTCCGACCAGTCCGAGTGCGCAGGTCTCGAAGACCCCGACCGGTACGCCGTCCGCTCCGGCGCCCGTCGTCGTACCGAAGACGCCTCCGTCGGCGACGCCCTCGATCGCAGCCACCCCAACGCCGTCGGCGACGCCGTCAGGGCAGGCCGGCCCGGTCAAGGTGAGCGTGAACCTGGGCAAGCTCGGCAAGGGCCGGGATCCCCAGGTGCCGTTCCTGATCGGCCGCGAGGTCCGCGGCGGCAGCGGCTGGATGCGGAAGATCCCTGGCACGGACACGATTCACCAGGTGGCGCGACTGGGCGACGACGTGCTGGCAGTCGTGCAGGGCTTCGACTTCGGGCTCGTCAAGATCGACGGCTCGGGCAAATCGCGGTCCACCGCCGACGTCAGCTCGCTGGTGGGCAACGACGGTAGTGCCGTGGCCTACGCCGCAGTACCGGCCGACGGCACCGGTGGAGTCGTGTACTCCGAGACGGCCGGGTCGGTGCGCAAGCTCGCAGTACCGGCTGCGGCTCGTGGCCTCGAAGTACTGCGGCTGGGCAGCAACGGCAGCATCTACTACCACTGGAAGGGCGCTGAGGCAGCGCCTTGGCGACTGTTCGAGTGGCAGCCAGGTGCGGCGGCCGCGAAGCAGTTGACGACCGTCAACTCCCCCGACCAGGTGTCGCTCGACGGCGCGGTGGCGATCTCCACCTCCGACTCCTCGCCCGGTGAGACCACCCGGCTCTGCTCGACCGTGACGACCCTTGCCACCGGCAAGCAACTCTGGCGGACCTGCGACAGTGTGCTGAGCGGTTTCACCCCGGACCACTCGGTCGTGATCGGCGTCGGCGACCGGGCCGAGGTCGGCACCGCGGCCCGGATCACCGCTCAGGACACCGCCACCGGCACGGTGATCCGCGAGTGGACGGGTGCCTTCGACAGCGTCGTGGCCGAGGACGACCAGCACCTGCTGATCGTGGCCGAGAACGCGACCGGCGGCACCAGGAGCGCGATCATCCGGTGCGAGATCAACACCGGTAGCTGTGAAGCGGCGGTCGGCCTGACCAGCTCCCAGCTGATCCTCAGCGGTAGATGACGATGAAGCAGGGCAGCGGGAAGAGGAGCAAGCCATGAAGAAGTCGAACGGCCGGCTGGCCGTCCTGGTCGCGTCGATCGCGGTCGCCGCGGTGGTGATCGGTGGCGTGCTCGCCTCCCGGCAGGCGCCGGAGCAGGAAGGCGTCGACGCAGCTCCCCTGCCCACGCAGAGCGGCACTCCCACCGGTACTCCGGCGCCGACTCCGACTCCGGGCCAGACCCCGACGCCGGGAAAGGTGCCGTCGACACCGCCGGCGTCCGCCACCTCCAAGCCGCCGACCACCACACCGGTGGTTTCGGAGACCTACACCGGCCCCACCTCGATCACCCTCAACGCGGCCAAGCTTCCCGAAGGCCGTAGCCCGCAATTGCCCTACGTGGTCGGCCGTGAGGTCCGTGGAGGAGCTGGGGCGACGCCGAAGGTCCCTGGCACCGAGCCCATCCGCCAGGTGGGTCGGCTCGGCAACTCGGTGCTGGTCATCGTCTCGAAGGGCGAGGGGACCGAACTGCTCCGGCTCGGCGACGAGAAGGTCCGGCGTACTGCGGGGGTCTCGTCGCTGGTGACCGCGGCGGACCAGTCGGCAGCGGCGTACGCGGTGTCCCGGCCCAGCTCGCAGGGGGCCGCGACCAAGGGTGGTGTCGTCTACTCCGAGAGCAGCGGCTCGGTGCAGAGCCTGAAGGTGCCGAACGGCTGGGACATCGAGGTGCTCGCGCACGCAGGCGGCAAGGTCTACTTCCGCTCGGGTGACACGGAGACCGGCGCCTGGAAGCTCTACTCCTGGACGCCGGGTGCCGCGACGGCTCAGGTCAAACCGGTCGTCTCCCCCACTGCTGTCTCGGACGACGGCCGGGTGGCCGCCTCGGTGGGAGTGTGATCACCGACGGCGGGAGTTGCAGCACGATCAGCGAGGTCGCGACCGGCAAGCAGCTGTGGCGGACCTGCGACAACATGATCCGGGGCTTCACGCCCGATGGCGGTACCGCGATCGGCGGGCCGGCGTACCCGGACGGCTACTGCGACGTCGAGCAGGCCGCGCTCAACGCCCGCAGCGGCAAGCTGGTCCGCCAGTGGAAAGGCTGCTTCCACTCGATCACCGCCGAGGACGACCAGCACTTCCTGATCGTCGCCGTGGTGAAGAACGCCGGCGAGGAGAACGCCTCCCGGGCGATCATCCGGTGCGACTTCACCAACGGCGAGTGCGAGCTGGCGACCAAGCCGTACGTCGGGGACCTGGTCCTCGGCAGCTGATGTCTGCCAACAGCTAACCTGCGGCACATCAGCGCTCCTCGGCGGCAGACTGCTCAGTATGGAACGAGTGGTGGTGCTGGCAGACATCCACGGCGTACTGCCTGCGTTGGAGGCAGTACTGGCCGAGCCCGACGTGGTTGCGGCCGACGTGATCGTGCTGGCCGGCGACATCGCCAGCGGACCGCAGCCGGTGGAGACGCTGGATCTCCTGGTGGGGTTGGGCAAGCGGGCAGTGTGGGTGCGCGGCAACGCGGACCGGGAGCTGGTGGAGATGGCCCGCGGCTCGTACGCCGGGCAACCGCCGGACGAGGTCAGCCCCTGGGCGGCCAAGCAGCTCCGGCCGGACCAGGTCGAGCTACTGGCCGCTCTGCCGACCAGCGTGACGATCGGCGACACCCTGTTCTGCCACGCGACGCCTCGCGATGACGAGGAGGTCGTGCTGGTCGACAGCCCGATCGCCAGATGGGCAGACGTGCTCAGCGGCGTACCCGAGGAGGTCCGGACGATCGTCTGCGGCCACACGCACATGCCGTTCGCCCGGCAAGTCGACCGGCGGCTAGTGGTCAATGCGGGCAGCATCGGCATGCCGTACGGCGCTCCCGGTGCCAGCTGGGCTCTCCTGACTCCAACCGGCGTCCAGCTACGCCGTACTGCGCTCGACGCCACCGCTGCCGACCAGCTGGCCGAGCAGTCGTCGTACCCCGGGATCGAGGAATGGCTGGACGCCTACCTCCACACCAACTACTCCGACACCGAGGCGCTCGCCGCGTTCCGGCCCCGCTCGGAGGTCTGAGCGCGTACCGTCGGGACATGTTTTCCCGGCGACGGAAGCACTTCGGCACCTCGGCCGACAAGGCGACGTACGCGACCCTGCACACCGCGTCGCTGGCCACGCCGAGTCTGCGCGAGGGCCTGACCCCTGCGGCCGCGACCAAGGCGAGCAAGCACCTGCGCGACCTGCTCGGTACTGCGGCCATCGCGATCTGCGACTCGACCAGTGTGCTGGCCTGGGACGGTGTCGGCGGCGCCTACGAGGACTACCACCGCGGCGTGGCCCATGGGATCGCTGCGGCGACACTGCGGACCGGGCGTACCGCAGTACTGGGTGCTCATGATGTGGCGTGCGGCGACCCTCAATGCCCAGTCCGTACTGCGGTAGTCGCGCCGATCGTCACCGAGGACCGAGTGGTCGCCGTACTGGTCGCCTACAGCCCGCGCTCCTCGGCAGCACTCGTCCGGGCCACCGAGGAGGTCGCCAGGTGGGTCTCCGGTCAGGTGGAGCTCGCTGAGCTCAACAAGGAGCGCACCCGGGCGATGGAGGCCGAGCTGCGGGCGCTCAGGGCGCAGATCAGCCCGCACTTCATCTACAACGCGCTGGCCGCGATCGCGTCCTTCGTCCGGACCGATCCCGAGCGTGCCCGCGAGCTGCTGCTCGAGTTCGCGGACTTCTCCCGGTACGCGCTGCGCCGCGGCGGCGAGTTCACCACGCTGTCCGACGAGCTGCGCAACGTCGAGCGGTACCTGGTGCTGGAGCAGGCGCGATTCGGCGACCGGCTCAAGGTCTCGCTGCTGATCGCGCCCGAGGTGCTGTCGGTGGCGATCCCGTTCCTGGTCGTCCAGCCGCTGGTGGAGAACGCCGTCCGGCACGGGCTGGACGGCACCACCGGGATCGGCAAGATCACCATCCGCGCCCAGGACCGCGGGCTGGAGGCGGAGATCAGCGTCGAGGACGACGGGGCCGGCAGCGACCCCGAGGTGATCCGCGCGGTGCTGGCCGGGGAGTCGACCAGCGACTCGATCGGCCTCGGCAACGTCGACGCCCGGCTCCGCCAGGTCTACGGCGACGTCTACGGCCTGGTGGTCGAGACCGCGCCGGAAGCAGGCACAAAGGTCAGTTTCCGGGTGCCCAAATACTCCTCAGGAGTGCATGCGTCCGCTTAGTGTGTGCGGCATGACCGACTCTCCCTTGCGCGCGCTCGTCGCTGACGATGAAGAGCCGGCGCTGGCCGAGCTGGTCTACCTGCTGGATCAGGACCCTCGGATCGGCCCGATCGACACCGCTTCGAACGGTCCCGAGGCGCTGAAGATCCTGCAGGCGGCCGACCTGGACGTGGTCTTCTGCGACATCAAGATGCCCGGCCTGGACGGTCTCGACCTGGCCCGGGTGCTGTCCAACTTCAAGCGCCCGCCGCAGATCGTCTTCGTCACGGCGTACGACGAGCACGCGGTGGCCGCCTTCGAGTTGCACGCCACCGACTACGTGATGAAGCCGGTGCGCGCCGAGCGGCTCGCCGAGGCGGTCCGCCGGGTCATCAACGCGCGGACGCCGACCGCGGTACCGCCGCAGGAGGACTCCGACGACGAGACGATCCCGGTCGAGCTGGCCGGTGTCACCCGCTTCGTCCAGCGCTCCGCCGTCCGGTACGTCGAGGCGCAGGGCGACTACGCCCGGCTGCACACCGGGCAGAACTCGCACCTGGTCCGGATCCCGCTCAGCACCCTGGAGGAGCGCTGGCGGGAGGCGGGCTTCACCCGGATCCATCGCAGCACGCTGGTCGCGCTCGCCCACGTCGACGAGATGCGGGTCGACGGCGGCCGCTGCGCCGTCCGGGTCGGCGACGACTGGCTGCCGGTCAGCCGCCGGCACACCCGCGAGCTCCGCGACCTGCTGGTCCGCTCGACCTCCCTGCGGGGCTGAGATGCCTGCCGATCGGCGCGACCGATGAGCACGCCAGCGCCGCCCCGGCGGGACCGATGAGTACGCCGGAGCCGCCGCGGCGGGTTCGCGTGACCAGCCCGCGGACCAGCGCGGCCCGCCGGATGACCGCGCACACCGGCACCCGCGAGATCGACGAGCAGACCCGGGTCGGCGAGGTCTACATGAACTCGCTGATCCAGTCCCAACTCCGCCTCGCCCTCGCGGTGATCGGCAGCGCGGCCGTCGTCCTCGGCGGCCTGCCACTGCTCTTCCTACTCGTCCCAGCCACCCGGACCTTCCTCGTTTTCGGCCTGCCACTGCCCTGGGTACTGCTCGGCATCGCCGTCTACCCCGTGGTTTATGTTGCCGCCCGCATCTATGTCCGCCAGGCCGAACGGATCGAAGCCGAGTTCACCGAGTTCGTCGGGCGCAAGTAGATGAATTCGGCGATGAGCTTGACCGCGATCGGGTTGGTGATCGCGGCAACCATCGGGATCGGCCTGTTCGGGCTGCGGATCTCCCGCACCACCAGTGACTTCTACGTCGCCAGCCGGGCGGTCAGTCCACGCTGGAACGCCTCCGCGATCAGCGGCGAGTACTTGTCGGCGGCATCCTTCCTCGGCGTCGCCGGCCTGGTGCTGGTGAACGGCGCCGACATGCTCTGGTTCTCGGTCGGCTACACCACCGGCTACCTGATGCTGCTGGTGCTGATCGCCGCCCCGCTGCGCCGCTCCGGCGCCTACACCTTGCCGGACTTCGCCGAGACCCGCTTCGAGTCTGCCGTCGTACGCCGGATCTGCTCCTGCCTGGTCGTCGGCATCGGCACCCTCTACCTCCTCCCCCAGTTGCGTGGCGCCGGCCTGACGGTCCACACGGTGACCGGCGCGCCGCCCGCGGTCGGCGCCGCCCTGGTCGCGGTGATCGTGGTGATCAACGTTGCCGCAGGTGGGATGCGCTCGATCACCTTCGTGCAGGCGTTCCAGTACTGGCTCAAGCTCACCGCCCTGGCCGCGCCGATCTTCGTCATCCTGATCGCCTGGCGCTCGTCCGGCCACCCGATCGGCGTGCTGGAGTCCCTGCAGGGCGCCGGCGCCGAGTGGGCCGAGCCGCTGTCGAAGGCAGGCGGCCGCGACCACCCGCTGTACGCGACCTATTCGTTGCTCTTGGCCCTTTGTTTCGGAACGATGGGCCTGCCGCACGTGCTGGTGCGCTTCTACACCAACCCGGACGGCCGCGCGGCCCGGCGTACGACGGTGGTGGTGCTGGCGCTGCTCGGCGCGTTCTACCTCTTCCCACCCCTGTACGCGATCCTGGGCCGCAGCTTCGCGCCCGAGCTGATCGACGGCAGCGCGGACACCGTCGTACTGGAGCTGCCAGGACGGATTTTCCCTGGCACAGCAGGCGATCTGCTCGGTGCACTGGTCGCCGCCGGCGCCTTCGCCGCGTTCCTGTCGACCTCGTCCGGCCTGACCGTCGCCATCGCAGGAGTGATCGACCAGGACCTCCTCCGCAACCGGCTCAACCGGATGACCGGCGGCGACTACCTGGCCGTCAACAGCTTCCGGATCGCTGCCCTGCTGGCGATCCTGATCCCCTACCTGTTGTTCAACCTGACCGGCGCGCTGAGTCTCGCCGACACCGTCGGCCTGGCTTTCGCGGTCGCCGCGTCGACGTTCTGCCCGATGCTGGTGCTCGGGATCTGGTGGCGCAAGATGTCGGTGGTCGGCGCCGCGTCCGGCCTGGTCGTCGGCGGGGTCGCCGCGATCACCGCAGTACTGGTCAACGTGATCGGGCCGCCGCAGTCCGGCTGGCCCAAGGCCCTGATCGGCCAGCCCGCGGCCTGGACCATGCCGCTGGCCTTCATCACCGTGATCGTGGTCTCCAAGTTCACCCCGCACAAGATCCCCCGCGGCACAGCCCGCAGCATGGTCCGGCTGCACACCCCCGAGGCCGTCGACGTCGACCGCGGCCTGCCGCACCCCTGAAGCAGCACCGCAACCGACCGTTCGTCGTACGGTTCCGACCGTTCACCGTGGCCGGGCTCACCGCCGGTCGAGAGCTGGGCGCCGCTGGGCGCTCGATGCGGTCCGGTGCTGTCGGCGCGACAGTGACCTGGCCCACAGTACGGACCAGCAACCCTGCACGCCGGTTTCCGCCCGGCCTGATCCTGTCTGGAGGTCCCGCGATGAGCGATACCCGCCGCGCGGCCGGCGATCCGGAACTGACGACGTACCGAGACGTCCAGCTGTCACCGGACTTCTCCGAGCTCCGTCGCCGGTTCCGGCGCTTCGTGTTCCCGATGACCGGCCTGTTCCTGGTCTGGTACTTCGTCTACGTCCTGCTCGCCGACTACGCCCACGGGTTCATGTCGCACAAGGTCGGCGGCAACATCACCGTCGGGCTGCTGTTCGGCTTCGGCCAGTTCGTCTCCACCTTCGCGATCACCCTGCTCTACGTCCGCTGGGCCGACACGAAGTTCGACCCGGAGGCCAAGGAACTGCGGCACCTGATCGAGGGGGACGACCAGTGAGCGCGCCACTTCTGTTGCCACTGGCAACCGTCGGGGACCCGAAGGTGAACATCGCGATCTTCGCGCTGTTCGTGGTGGCCACCCTGGCGATCGTGATCCGGGCCTCCCGCAACAACAAGAGCGCGGCCGACTTCTACGCCGGTGGCCGCTCGTTCACCGGACCGCAGAACGGTATCGCGATCGCCGGCGACTACCTGTCCGCCGCGTCGTTCCTCGGCATCGCCGGCGCCATCGCGCTGAACGGGTACGACGGCTTCCTGTACTCGATCGGCTTCCTGGTGGCCTGGCTGGTCGCCCTGCTGCTGGTCGCCGAACTGCTCCGCAACACCGGCCGGTTCACGATGGCCGACGTGCTGTCGTTCCGGCTCAAGCAGCGTCCGGTCCGAATGGCCGCGGCCATCTCCACCCTGGGCGTCTGCTTCTTCTACCTGCTGGCCCAGATGGCCGGCGCCGGCGGCCTGGTCGCGCTGCTGCTCGGCATCGACGGCCGCGCCGGGCAGAACCTGGTGATCGCGATCGTCGGCGCCATCATGATCACCTACGTGCTCGTCGGTGGCATGAAGGGCACCACCTGGGTGCAGATCGTCAAGGCGGTGCTGCTGGTGATCGGCGCCGGCATCATGACGATCTGGGTGCTGGCGAAGTACACCTTCAACCTGTCCAGCCTGCTGGGCGCTGCAGTGGACAAGAGCCCGGCCGCCGGAGAGAAGCTCCTCAGCCCCGGTCTCCAGTACGGCGCAACGGGGATCAGCAAGCTCGACTTCATCTCGCTCGGCCTGGCCCTGGTGCTCGGTACCGCGGGTCTGCCGCACGTGCTGATGCGCTTCTACACCGTGCCGAACTCGCGGGAGGCCCGCCGCAGCGTCAGCTGGGCGATCTGGATCATCGGCATCTTCTACCTGTTCACCCTGGTGCTCGGGTACGGCGCCGCGGCGCTGGTCGGACCGGACGCGATCCGGGCGGCTCCGGGCAAGGCGAACTCGGCGGCCCCGTTGCTGGCCTACGAACTCGGCGGCGAGATCCTGCTGGGCGTGATCTCGGCGGTCGCCTTTGCCACCATCCTCGCGGTGGTGGCCGGTCTGACCATCACGGCGAGCGCGTCGTTCGCGCACGACATCTACGGTCAGGTGATCAAGAAGGGCCAGGTCAGCGGCGACGGCGAGGTCCGGGTGGCCCGGATCACCGTGCTGGTGATCGGCGCGGTCGCGATCGTCGGCGGCATCTTCGCCAACGGCCAGAACATCGCCTTCCTGGTGGCGCTCGCCTTCGCGGTGGCGGCTTCGGCGAACCTGCCGACGATCCTCTACTCGCTGTTCTGGCGGCGTTTCAACACCCGCGGCGCGCTGTGGAGCATCTACGGCGGGCTGGGCTCGGCGATCTTCCTGATCATCTTCAGCCCGGTCGTCTCCGGCAAGGTGGACAAGAAGACCGGCGCCAGCCTGTCGATGATCACCGACACCGGGATCGACTTCCACTGGTTCCCGCTGGACAACCCCGGCATCGTCTCGATCCCGCTGGCCTTCGTGCTCGGCATCATCGGCACGCTGACCAGCAAGGAAGGCACGAACGTCGACAAGTTCGCCGAGATGGAGGTCCGCTCGCTGACCGGCGCGGGCGCCGAGAAGGCGACGGAACACTAGACCTGTCAGGCAGGCCCTGCGGACCACTCGCGAACCTGCCTGACAGCTTCAACCCCGAGACGGGGGACCCGGCGCAGCCAGCCCGGTGTCCCCCGTCTTCCGTTCTCAGCCCTTCAGGGTCGGCCACAACTCCAGGAACGCGATCCGGGACGCCTCGCCACGCTGCTCCTCGGCGGCGTGCAGCCGGCCGAAGGTGAACGCGTTCCCGCCATCCAGATAAACCTGTACTGCGAGCTGCCGCAGCAGGTCACGCGCCACCACGCTGTCCTGGTGGTCGCCGAGCACCTCCTGCACCTCCTTGGCCCGCGAGACCAGCCCGGTCGCCTCGTCACCGAGCACGGGGGTCGCCGACTCAGCGGCGTACCGGAGTCGCTTGGAGGCCTTGCGGACCTCGTGCAGCTCGTGGTCCTGGGTGGCGAGGTCCTCGGCGTCCTCCATCCGGCGAACCGCCTTGCTCATCCGCTTCCAGTCGTGGTCCAGCAGCTCGGGCAGTTGCTTGGCCGCCTTGCGCTCCTCACCGACCAGCGGCGGGTTGGCCAGCAACTCGTCCAACGCGTCCAGCAGCCGGAAGTACCGCTCGCTCTCCAACGCGGCCAGCGCCTGCACCCGGGCGGCCTTGTAGACCGACCTCAGATGCGTGTCGACGAAGTCCTTCACGTTGCCCATCACCAGCTCGACCGGCTGCGCGTCGACCGCAGTACCGAAGTGCTCACGCAGTACTTCGGCATCGCGCGCGCCACCCAGCTCACCGGCGAACCACTTCAGCTCGGCGCGGAGCCGATCGCCGGCCTCCCGATCGACCACCGGCCGGTACGTCGCCAGCGCGGATCGCAGCCGCCGCGTCGCCACCCGCATCTTGTGCACGGAGTCGGGCAGGTCACGTCGTACCTCGGGGTCGCGCTCGTGGATCGCCTTGACCTGCTCACCGGCGTACGCGCGGAACAGGTCGGCCGTGGTCGGCTTCTTCGGCAGCTCCCACTTCGCCAGCTTCGGCACCCGGTCACCGAGCGCCCGCGCGAGCTTGCTGGGCCCCGACGCCGGCTGCGCGCCCGCGGCGCGGAGTACGGGCTCGGTGGCTTCGAGCAGGGCGAGGTCGCCGTTGATCAGCTCGACCTCCCACTCGCGCCAGGTCTCGGTCTTGCCGTCGACCGTCGAGGTCACCTCGTCGTCGGCGATCTCGGCCAGCACCTCACCGTCGGCGTCCAGCAAGCGGTGCACGATCCGTCGCGTCGCGAGCGTCACGACCGGGATCAACACCTGGTCGCGGACGTGCACGCGGACGCTGCGGATCACCTGCAGCGGCACCTTGCGCACGGCCTTGCCGAGCGGGTGCTGGATCTCCAGCCGCTCACCCGACGACACCGGCAGCTTCACGTGCCAGCCGTCGTCCTCGCCACCCGTCCGGCGGCGTAGCGTCACCTTGTTCGCGGCCAGGTCGAGCGCGGCGGTGTCGAAGTACACGGCCTCGAGGTGCAGCTCGACCGGCTGCGCGACGCTCGCCACTCCGGGCAGCTCGTGCAGCGTGGGCAGCATCGCGTGTTCGTCGACGTCGTACTTGGTCTCGATCTCGAGTTGCTCAGTCGGCGACATGCCCCTTGTTTACCAGTTGGAACCAATCGGCCACACCAGCCTGCCCGTTAAGACCCGCACAATGGACTGGTGAACAGGACCAGGCAAGGCGACGGTGAGAGGTCCAAAGTCGCAGGTGCTGACTTCCTTCAACTGCGGCCCGAGGACGCGCCGGTGGGCGGGCTGGCCGAGTGGCTGGCCGGCGAGTTCCGTACGGCGATCGCCGACGGCCGGCTTCCGCTCGGCAGCCGGCTCCCGGCGACCCGGCAACTCGCCGCCGAGCTCCAGGTCTCGCGTGGAGTGGTGACGGAGGCCTACCAGCGTCTGACCGAGGACGGTCACGTCACCGGCCGCGGCCGCGCCGGCACCACCGTGGTGGCAGCGCCCATCGGCACTTCACCAGCCACCTCCACATCACACCTGGCACCTCCTGCCCTGCACGCTCCTGACCAGGAGATCTTCGACGCGATGCGCGCTACCGAGGCGCGGATCGACCTGACCCCCGGCGTACCGGATCTGGCGGCCTTCCCCCGCGCCGCCTGGCTCAAGGCCGAGCGCGCAGTACTGACCGACCTCTCCGCCTCGGCCTTCGGCTACGGAGACCCAGCCGGTACTCCGGCCCTCCGGCTGGCCGTCGCGAACTGGCTCGCCCGCAACCGCGGCATCCAGGCCGACCCCGCCGACCTCATCATCGTCGCCGGCGTCTCGCAGGCACTCGCACTGATCGCCCAGGTCTTCAGCCGAGCGGACATCACCGAACTCGCTGTCGAGGACCCCGGCTCGCTCGGAACCCGGCAGCACCTGCAGCTCTGGGGCATGCGAACCACCCCCATCACGGTCGACGCCGACGGCCTCCGCGTCGACGTACTCCGAGACAGCGGCGCCCCCGCCGTCCTGGTCACTCCCGCTCATCAGTTCCCCACCGGCGTCGTTCTCGGCGGCGAACGGCGGCGCGAACTGATGCAATGGGCAACCGACGGCGGCTTGATCATCGAAGACGACTACGACGCCGAGCACCGGTACGACCGCCCACCGGTGCCGGCGATCCGGGCCATGCTCACCGAGCAGGTGATCTACACCGGCAGCATCTCCAAGCTCCTGGCCCCCGCGCTCCGGATCGGCTGGATGCTGCCACCACCGCGCTTCCACCGGGACCTGGTCGCCGCCAAACGCCAGGCTGACCTCGGCAACGCCGGTCTCCCGCAGTTGACCGTCGCGCACCTGATGGAGTCCGGCGAGCTGGAACGGCAACTCCGCTTCGTCCGCCGCCGCCACCGGGCCCGCCGCGACGCGATGATCACCGCCATCGCCAATCACTTGCCCACAGCAACAGTTCACGGCGCGGCCGCGGGGTTGCATCTCACCATCACCTTCGACACCGAGGACCTCAGCGACCTGGACCTCGTCTCGGCAGCCCTCCGGCTGGGCGTCAAGACCCAGCCGCTGTCCTGGCACTGCCAGCACCCGATGCCACCAGGCCTGGTCCTCGGCTATGCGGCGCGCACGCCGACCGAGATCACCGAAGGGATCGTCGCGGTCGCGGCAGCACTAGCGGAGTCCCGGTCAGTGGGTCCTCGATCACCTCGCAGGACAACCCGAAAACCTGCTCGACCACCGCGGCGGTGACCACCTCCGTAGGGTTGCCAGCAGCAACTACTTCGCCGCGCTTCAGCGCGATCAGGTGATCCGCGTACCGCGTGGCCAGGTTGAGATCGTGCAGCACCAGCACGATCGTCTTGCCCCGCTCGCGGTTGAGGTCCTGCACCAGGTCGAGGATCTCCAACTGGTGCGCCAGATCCAGGAACGTGGTCGGCTCGTCGAGCAGCATCGTCTCCGCATCCTGGGCCAGCGCGAGTGCGATCCACACCCGTTGCCGCTGACCACCGGACAGCTCGTCCAACGACCGATCGGCCAGGTCCGCCGTACCGGTCGACTGCAGAGCGGCTGCGACGACGCGTTCGTCCTCCTCCGACCACTGCCGGAACCAGCGCTGATGCGGATGCCGTCCACGCCCGACCAGGTCGGAGACCGTGATGCCGTCCGGCGCGACGGGCTGCTGCGGCAGCATCCCGAGTTTGGTCGCCAACGCGCCGCCCGACAGGCGTGCCAGGTCGACGTCGTCGAGATAGACCGTTCCGCCCTTGGGGGTGAGCAGCCGCGCCAGGCCGCGCAGCAGGGTGGATTTGCCGGACGCGTTCGCGCCGACGATCACGGTGATCCGGCCGGCCGGGATCTCGACCGACAGCTCCGAGACGACCGGGGTTCCGTCGTACGCGAGGCTCAGGTGGTCGGTTCGCAGTACGGGCATGTCAGCCTCCTCGCCCGACGCGGTTCGCGCGGGCCATCAGGATCAGCAGGTACGGCGCGCCGAGGAACGCGGTGACGACTCCCACGGGCAACGCGGTCGGGGCGAAGAGCTCTCTGGCGACCAGGTCGGCGGCGACCACCAGCAGCCCGCCGACGGCTCCGGCCGCCAGCAATCCCGCCACCCTCTCGGCGACCAGGCGCCGGGCGATCTGCGGCGCCACCAACGCGACGAAGGCGATCGGGCCTGCTGCTGCCGTCGCCAGGGCTGCCAGGCCGACTCCGATGGCGATCAGCAGGCCTCTGGAAAGCTCGACCCTGCCGGCCAGCGTGCGGGCTAGATCGTCGCCGAGTTCCAGCAGCCGCAGTTGCCGCGACGATGCCAACGCGGCGGGAATCAGCACCAGCAGACTGATTCCGATCAGAGTCGCGTGCGGCCAGGACCGGCCGGCCAGGCTGCCCGCCAGCCACATCGTGGCGCTCTTGGCGGTGTAGATGTCGGCCAGTGTCAACAGGTAGACGGTGATCGAGCTGACCATCGCGGTGATGCCGATCCCAACCAGTACCAGCCGATAGCCGGCCACGCCCTTCTTGTACGCGAGCAGGTAGATGGTGACCGCGGTCGCCACAGCGCCGATCAGCGCTCCGGCAGGTAGCCACCCTGTACCGGCACCGATCACAGTGATCAGCACGACCGCGGCCAGCGCGGCACCGGAGTTGATCCCGATCAGGTCCGGGCTGACCAGCGGGTTGCGGGCCAGCCGCTGGAAGATCGCGCCGGAGATCCCGAACGCGATCCCCACCCCGATCGCCACCAGCACGCGGGGCAGCCGGTTGTTCACGATGACGTCGGTCATGATCAGCGAGCCGTTGCCGGCCAGGGTGTTGAGCACCTTCGCCAGCGGGATCTCGTAGTCGCCGATCATTAGTGACACCGCGCCGATCGCGGTGGCCGCTGCCAGCGCGACCACGGTCACCACGATGCTGGTCAGGTCGATCCGGGTGGAGACCGGGCCGATCCGGAGCGCCTTCACAGCTCGGCCAATTTGCGGCGGCGTACCAGGGCGATGAAGAGCGGCGCCCCGATCAGTGCGGTGATGATGCCGACCTGGAGCTCGTCCGGGCGAGCGACGAACCGGCCGGCCACGTCGGCGAGCAGCAGCATGGTCGGGGCGAGGACCAGTGACCAGGGCAGGATCCAGCGGTAGTCCGCACCGACCAGGGACCGTGCGACATGCGGTACGGCGAGGCCGACGAAGGCGATCGGGCCGGCCATCGCTGTCGCAGTACCGGCTAGCAGCATGATCGCGAGAGCGGCCAGTACGCGGACCAGGCCGACCCTGGTGCCGAGGGTTGCCGCCAGCTCCTCGCCGAGCGCGATCTGGTTGAGCGAGCGGCCCAGGGCCAGCGCCAGAACGATGCCGATGGCAAGGAATGGCAGGCTCTGGGCAACGATCTCGCCGGTTGCCAGGGTCAACGATCCGACCACCCAGAACCGGAACTCGTTCAGGGCGGTCAGGTCGAGCAAGGTGATGGCCGAGGTGACCGAGCCGAGCAGGGCGGAGAAGGCAGCGCCGGCCAGCGCGAGCTTGACCGGAGTGGCGCCGCCGCGGCCGACCGATCCGACCAGGTAGACCACGACGGTGGCGACCAGCGCGCCGCCCATCGCGAACCAGACATAGCCGTTGAGCGACTGCACCCCGAGCAGGCTGATCGCCGCCACGATCGCCAGCGCCGCACCCGCGTTGACGCCCAGGATGCCCGGATCGGCGAGCGAGTTGCGGGTGATGCCCTGCATCACGGCACCTGACAGGCCGAGCGCCATCCCGGCCAGCAGCCCGACGGCCGTCCGCGGGAACCGCAGGTAGCGGATCACCCGGTCGGTGTCGGAGCCGGTGAAATCCGCCGCCGCGACGTACACGTCATGAGGCCCGAACCACTGGTTGCCGGCCAGCATCGACAGCAACGCGGCCGCCAACAGGACGGCCACCGCGACGAGCAGACCGGCCGACCGGGCGCCGCCACTGCGCAGCAGGGCCGGCTCGGACCTCACTTGACCAGGTCGGGGTGGATGATCTTCGCGATCAGCTCGGTCGAGTTGGCGCCGCGGACGCCGGCCGAGTGATGCGCGAACAACCACGGCAGGACGTGCTTGTTCCTGACCGACTTGAGGTTGGCGTAGGCCGGGTTGGCCAGCATCTTCTGCACGTCAGGCTGGACCTTCGCCTCGGTCAGGCCGGCGTCGCAGCAACCGCTGATCAGGACGTAGTCGGGATCGCGCTTGATGAACTCCTCGACGCTGATCTTCACGTTCCGCTTCGAGGTCAGGTCGGCGAACGCGTTCACCCCGCCGGCCTGCTTGATCAGCACGGTGCCGAAGTCGGGCCCACCCGACACGGTCAGACCGCCGCCCTCGAGCCCCGGACGCAGGATCGCCACGGTCGGCCGGTCGGCGCCCTTCACCTTCGCCTCGACCGCCGAGATCCGCATCTGCTGGTCGGCGATCACCGCCTCGGCCTTGCTGCCCGCGTCGAAGAGTTTGCCGAGGTCGCGCAGATCGGCGTACACGTTGTCCATCGAGACCGTCGACGGGTCGATCGCCTCGTCACCCTTACCGTCCGCGGTCGGGCAGAGCGGACTGAAGATCCAGGTCCGGACGCCGAGCTCCGACAGACTCTTGCGGGTCCCGAAACTCCCGTCGCTGCCCGCGCTGGCGAACACGTCGTTGAACCCGGAGAGCACGAAGTCCGGCTCCTGGCTGAGCAGTTCCTCGCGACTCGGCAGGTTCTTGTAGTACTTGCGGTCCTGCTGCGCCGCGGCGTACTGCGGCAGCACCTCCGCGTCCAGGTACGCCGTACCGACCAGCCGATCGGAGATCCCCAGCGCGTGCGCCATCTCGATCGCCGGCTGGTACGCCGCGAACACCCGCTTCGGCGGTCCGTCGACCGTGACGTCGACCCCGCAGTTCTTCACCGTCACCGCGTCAGCGCCGGGCCCGGCTTTCGCCGCACCACCACAACCGGTGACCAGGGACAGTACGACAACAGCAGCAGCCAGCGTTTTCACGCGCGCCTCCAGCACCTCGTGGACGGTGTGACACGCCGTGGCCGGTCTCCTGGCTGACGGGTACTACGTCCAAGGGCCTGACCTTCCCAGCCAACTACAGCCAGTGGTCTCCGAATCCGGAACAACCCCAGAACATCCCGATCACAGTGGCGAGGGCCGCACCGGCATCACACCGATTTCCCGAACACCACGGCGGCTCAACCTAAGCACCCGCCGTGGACGCCGGGCTCAGCGGGTGTACAGGCTGGACATCGCGAGGGCGAAGGAGACCATGTCGTCCTTGTCGGCGGTGCCGGCCGGGAGGGGGACGAGGTCGATGATTTTGTCCGTGCCGACGCGGATCACGCCGCGGCCGGTGGCGGTGTCGACGTAGCCCTCGTCGCCGAGCGGGATCGGGAAGGAGGTCTCGAGTTTGCGGGTCGGGGCGACGACGGCTTCGGCGTCGGCGACCCGGCGGGCGGTCGAGTAGAGCACGCGGGTCTTGGTGATCCAGCCGCAGACGAGGTCGCCGGCGGGGGTCTCGCTGTCGCGGCGGATGGTGGCCTCGACGCCCATCACGTTCGCGGCGGTCTTGGTGCCGCGGTCGCATTCCTGCCGAGGGGGCGGCGGTGTGGTCGATGGCAGCCCGTCGAGCTGTTGAGCCGCCTCCTCACCCAGTACGACGTACTTCGCGAGCGTCGCGGGCGGCCCGCTGACCTTGACCAGCTTGCCGTTGAGCAGGAACACCACGAACTTGCTGGTCCCGAAGCCACCCTGGGCGACCGTCACCGGCTTGGCGGGCTCGCCCTTGGTGGCGTCGTAGGCCTTGCGCGCCGCAGCGAGGTCAGCCGGAGCCGAGGGGAACACCGAGATGCCGACCCGCAGTACGGGACCGGCGGGAGTCGTGCTGAGCCCTAGCTGGCATACGTCGTACGTCGGGAAGCCGAAGTCGGCAGGAACCTGCTTCGGGTCGATCTTCACCACGGGGACGGCTAGAGCGCTCTGGACGAGCGTCTGGTCCATCCGCATGCACAGGGTGTCGGCCACCTTGGAGGTCGGCGGCGTCCCCAGGGTCTCGGTCGGTGTGGCTGAGGGCGACTCGGTCGGCGTCGTACTGATCGAGACGAGCGGCGGCACGCTGGGAGCCGTCTCGCCGCCGGGACCACCGCAACCAGCCAGCAACGCAGTACTGCCGAGCAGGGCCACCACCGAACGAGTACGCATGATCACAGAGCCTACTTCTTCGGACTACTCGTGGCTCTCGACAAACTCCTTCGACTTGGCGATCGCGAAACCCCAGCCCTGCTGCAAGGTCGGCGACGGCGGCAGCGCGATCTCATCGGCATTGGTCACCACGTCGATCAGCACCGGCCCCGGAGTCCGGAGCGCCGCCTCGACCGCACCCTCCACCTCGCCCGGCCGCTCGACCCGGAAGCCGGTCAGCCCGATCGCTTTGGCCACCTCCGAGAAGTCCGGGTTCGCCAGCTTCGTCCCGTACTCCGGCAACCCGACCTGCTCCATCTCCAGCTTGACCATCCCCAGCCGCCCGTTGTTGAAGACGACCAGCTTCACCGGCAACTCGTACGCGACCGCGGTGATCAGATCGCCCAGCAGCATCGACAACCCGCCGTCGCCACAGAACGCGATCACCTGCCGATCCCGATCGACCGCCGACAGCCCGAGCGCCTGCGGCATCGCGTTCGCCATCGAGCCGAGGTTGTACGAGCCGATCAGCCGCCGGTCGCCGCGCATCCGGACGAACCGCGCCAGCCACACCGTCGACATCCCGGTGTCGCTGGTGAACACCGCGTCGTCGTCCGCGTGCCGGTCGATCATCGCGGCCAGCAACTCGGGCCGGATCCGGGCCTCCGGGTTGTCCACCTTGCGCCGCAACAACCCCTTCGGCTTGCGGTCGAAGGCAGGGTCGGTGAACTGCACCTGCCGCTCCCGCCAGGCGGCGTACGAGTGCAGCGCCTTGTCCAGATGACCCGTGTCGCTCTTCTGCTCCAGCAGCGGCAGCAACTGCGCCAACGTCGGCTGCGCGTGCCCGACCAACCCGTGGTCGACCTGCACCCGCCTGCCGATGTGGCCACCCCGCAGATCCAGCTGTACGACGGTCTTCCCGGCCGGCAGGAACTCGCGGTACGGGAAGTCCGTCCCGACCAGGAACAGCACGTCGCATCCGTCGAAGGCGACCTTGGTCGCGTGGTTGCCGAGCAGCCCGGACTGGCCGACCTCCTGCGGCAGGTTCTCCTCGAAGCCTTCCTTCGCCTTCAGCGTCAGCACCGCCGGCGCCGCCAACGTGCTCGCCAACTGCTGCACCTCGGCCAACGCATCGCGAGCCCCAGCGCCGACCAGCAAAGTCACGCGCTCGGCCGCATTCAGCACCGCCGCGACCTTCTGCAGCTCAGCCACCTCCGGAACCGTCTGCGACGCAGGCTCGTGGAACTGCGGCACCGGCGTGTCCTTCGGTACTTCGAGCCCGCCGACGTCCCCAGGAATCGACAGCACGGCGACGCCCCGCTCGGCCAGCGCCGCGTTGACCGCCTGCTCGATCAGCGCGGGCGCCTGCTCGGCGGTCGACACGGTCGCGCTGAAGACCGCGACGTCGGCGAACAGGACGTCGTTGTTGACCTCCTGGAAGAAGTTGCTGCCGATCTCCTCGCGCGGCACCTGCCCGCAGATCGCGAGCACGGGCACCCGCGACTTGGCGGCGTCGTACAGGCCGTTGAGCAGGTGGATCGCCCCCGGACCGACCGTCCCCATACAGACCCCGAGCCGCCCGGTCAGCGATGCCTGCCCGCCTGCGGCGAAGGCTCCCGCCTCCTCGTGCCGAACGCCGATCCACTCGACCCGGTCCTCGCGCCTGATCGCGTCGGTGACCGGATTGAGCGCGTCCCCGACCACACCCCACACCGACGTGACACCGTGCTCGGCCAACGACTCCACCAGCAACTCCGCGACAGTGCTCACTGCGATTCCCCTAAGGTCGAAAGACGTCCGGGTCTGCCTGTACCCAATCGCGAGCCCACGCCTTCGGCAGGTCCTGTACGCCGGCCAGCAACTGCCCCGGCGCCAGATAGTCGAAGAGCTCCGCGTAGCTCTCGGTCCGGGTGTGGTCGACCCGCCGGCGCAGCATCCGCGGCTCGAGTTGGTGCGGGCCGTCGAGCCCCATCGAGGCGATCACCTGCATCGCCTGCTGGACCGTCTCGCGCTGGTAGTTGGCGACCCGGCTGGTCTTGTCGGTGACGTCGAGCGCGCGCATCCGGCGTCGATCCTGGGTCGCGACGCCGACCGGGCAGGTGTTGGTGTGACAGGTCTGGGCCTGGATGCAGCCGGTCGCCATCATCATCGCCCGGGCCGCGTTGGTGTAGTCGGCGCCCTGCAGGATCCGCTTGACGATGTCGACGCCGTTGGCCACCTTCCCGCTGGCCCCGATCTTGACCTGGTCGCGCAGCCCGACCCCGGTGAGCGCGTTGTGCACGGTCAGCAGGCCCTCGGTCAGCGGCGTACCGACGTGGTCCTCGTACTCCTGCGGCGCCGCGCCGGTGCCACCCTCCGAGCCGTCGACCACGATGAAGTCCGGAGTGATGCCCTCGGCAACCATCGCCTTGCAGATCGCCAGCACGTCGGTGCGCGACCCGACACAGAGCTTGAAACCGGCCGGTTTGCCGCCGGCCAGCTCCCGCAACCGGGCGATGAACAGGACCAGTTCGCGCGGCGTCGAGAAGACCTGGTGGTACGCCGGTGAGACGACCTTCTGCCCGACCGGCACCCCACGCGCCGCCGCGATCTCGGGCGTCACCTTCGCGCCCGGCAGGACGCCACCGAGACCAGGTTTCGCGCCTTGGCTGAGCTTGAGCGAGACGAGTTTGATCTGGTCGTCGGCGGCCTTGTCACGGAACTGCTCCGGATCGAAGCCGCCGTGCCGGTCGCGCGTCCCGAAGTACCCGCTGCCGATCTCCCAGATCAGGTCGCCGCCGCTGCGGTGGTACCTGCTGATCCCGCCCTCACCGGTGTCGTGCGCGAAGCCGCCCTGCGCCGCGCCCCGGTTGAGCGCCTCGATCGCGTTGGCGCTGAGCGCGCCGAAGCTCATCGCCGAGACGTTCAGCAACGCCATCTCGTAGGGCGAAGTACAGTCCGGCCCGCCGATCCTGACCCGCGGGACCTGCTCGGCGACCGGTCGCGGGACGGTCGAGTGGACCAGGTACTCGTACCCGATCTCGTTCACGTCCCGCTCGGTGCCGAACGGCTGTTCCTCGTTGGTGCCCTTGGCCCGGGCGTAGATCGTCGAGCGGGTGTCCCGGTCGTACGGCCGGCCGTCGTAGTTGCGCTCGATGAAGTACTGCTGCAGCTCCGGCCGGATCTTCTCCAGCAGGAAGCGCAGGTGCCCGGCCACCGGGTAGTTCCGCAGGATCGAGTGCTTCTTCTGCACCAGGTCATGGATGCCGACGGCAACCAGCAGGACGAGGACCGCGAGCAGCACGTACCGCACCATGCTCCCGAAGCTACCCGCTGACAGCCGTCAACCGGCGGAGGCGGTGGGTCAGCTGGTCGGCTCGGCGCGCAGGTCGCGTTGCCGGACGGCGTGCTCGTCGGTGCGGGCGTCGTACCGCCAGAACTCGTTCAGCCAGGCCGCTGTGCCGACCACCCCGATCACGCAGAGTGCGCCACCGCTGACGATCGCAGTCCGGACGCTGGTGGCGTCCGCGACCAGACCGGAGCGCGCCTGACCGCCGAGCGGGCCGAGGGAGTAGCCGAGCATCTCGATCCCGGCCAGCCGGCCACGCATCTCGTCCGGGATGGTCTGGTTCCAGATCACCGACCGGAACAGCACCGAGACCATGTCGGCGCCGCCGGCGATCGCGAAGAAGCCGATCGCGAACCAGATGTTCGGCGCCAGCCCGGCGATCCCGACCGACGCGCCCCAGATCATCGTCGCGATGACGACCGCCCGGCCCTGGTGGTGCACCCGTTTCGCCCAGCCGCTGGTCAGGCTGGCGCACATCGCGCCGATCGCCTCGGCACTGTAGAGCAGCCCGAGCAGCTTGGGTTCCTTCAGCACGTCGGTCGCGAACGCGGGGAACAGCACGATCGGCATCGCCAGGAACATCCCGACCATGTCGACCAGATAGGTGGCCAGCAGGTCCTTGCGGCGATAGGCGTAGACGATCCCCTCGCCGATCCCGCGCAGCGTCGGCGGTTTGCTGTGCTCGTTGATCTTGTACGAGCCGAGCTTGGTGTAGAGCGCGGTCGCGATGACGAGCCCGGCCAGCTCGATCCCGAACGCCCAGCTCACCCCGGCCGTGCCGACCAGCACACCGCCCAGCGCCGGGCCGGCCAGCTGGCCGATCTGCATCGTGAGCGAGGTCAGCGCGACCGCCGCGGCCATCTCGTCGTGCTTGACCACCCGCGGGAACAACGCCTCCCGGCTCGGCCGCTGCAACGAGGTGGCGATCGCGTTCAGAGCGCCGCAGACGTAGATCAGCCAGACCTGCGGATTCGCCAGCAGCGAGTTGGCCAGCATCAGGGAGCAGATCGCGGCCTGCGCGATCCCGGTCCCGATCAGCAGCTTGCGGCGGTCGACGTGATCGGCCAGCGCACCGCCGTACAGGCCGAAGATGACCAGCGGGACGATGGTGACCAGGCCCATCGCGCCGACCGCGAAGTTGGAGCCGGTCAACTGGTAGAGCTGGAACGGCAACGCCACGTAACCGACCATGCCGCCGAGGAAGAAGACCGAGCCGGCCACCACCAGGATCCGGAAGTCACGCGACCCCCGCCACGGGGTCAGATCGATCTTCAGACGGGACAGCCGGGTCCGGAAACTTGTTGCCACCGGCCCATCGTGTCAGGTGCAGAAACTCTGGACGAACCTGTTTCCACCCTGTGGTCCGGCCGGACTGTTGCAGCAGGCTGAAATAGTGCCGGCGCTGCCCCTGGCCGTGTCTAGCCTGCGAAAAAGGCTCTTCGTCGGATCTCACAGGGGGACCACCAACATGCTCAAGAGCACACTGCGCTCGGCCGCGGCCTTCGCCGCGGCGCTCGCCACCGTCGCCACCGGCGCCGCACTGGCCACCACGCCGGCCCATGCGACCGCCACCGTCACGACCGCCGCTTCCACCACGTCCACCACGTCCACCACTCAAGCCGCCGTCTCGGACACGCTGCTGCCCGGGCAGAAGCTGCTCGCCGGCCAGTACATCCGCTCCAAGAGCGGCGTCTTCGGCCTGGCGATGACCAGGTACGGCACGCTCGGGCTGACCCAGCGCGGGGTGAAGGGTCTGCTCTGGCAGGCGACCTTCCGGCCCGGCGTCGTCGCGGTGATGGGCAGCGGCGGCAGCCTGACCATCATCTACGGCCGGACCCAGATCGCCTCCATCGGAGCGAACAGCCCGGGCGCCAAGCTGGTACTGCAGAACACCGGCAACCTGGAGATCCTCAACACCCGCGGCAAGGCGGTCTGGAACCGCCACATGGTGATCAACACCATGACGCAGGGCTGGCAGCTCGTCCCGACCACCGCGCTCGGCGGCAACACGGTGCTGTACTCGACGAACCGCGTCTACACGCTGGTGATGCGTCCCGACGGCGACCTTGTCCTGCTGCAGAACGGCAAGACCGTCCTGTGGCGAACGGGCACCGCGGGTCACCCGGGTTCCATCGCCCTGATGCAGTCCGACGGCTGGTTCTTCACCCGGGACACGAACGGCTACATGGTCTGGGAGTTCGCCACCCGCCGCGCGGGCGCCGTCGTACAGCTCCTCGACACCGGCCGGCTGCAGCTGGTCCACGGCCGCACAGTGGTCAAGGTCCTGCACTGACCTCGGGAGGCGCAGTTGCAACTAGCTGCAACTGCGCCTCTGCTGCAACCTGTCGGCCCTCTCGGACACTTACCCTGCGAGAGATTGCCGGACCTCACAGGGGGAACCACCCACATGATCAAGCGCAAACTACGCTCAGCCGCCGCCTTCACCGCGGCGCTGGCCACCGTCGCTACCGGGGCCGCGCTGGCCACCGCGCCGGCCCAGGCCGCCACTTCCACTACTCAGGCTGCGGCGATCTCCAACACGCTGCTGCCCGGCCAGCGGCTGCTGTCGGGGCAGTACATCCGCTCCGCTGACCGTCATTTCACGCTCGTGATGCGTGCGACCGGCAACCTGGAGCTGGTCGAGACCGGCGTCGGTGTGGTCTGGGACACCAACACCACCCGTGCGGGCTCGGTCCTGGTGATGGAGAAGGACGGCGGCCTGAGCCTCGTCCACGGCCGGACGAAGTACTGGATCAGCGGCGCGAAGGCCAGCCCGAACGCCAAGCTGGTGCTGCCGACCGACGGCAACCTGACCGTCTTCAACACCGCCGGCCGGTCGGTCTGGAACCGCCACATGGTGATCGAGACGATGTCGCCGGGCTACGAGCTCTGGCCGCCCACCGGGTACGTGAGCGGTGCCGTCTCGCTGTTCTCCCGCAACCGGGTCTACACCCTGCAGGTACGCCCGAACGGCGCGCTGGAACTGATGCAGAACAACAAGGTCAAGCTGTGGTCCGCGCCGTACAAGCCGTCTGCGGGCAACTGGGCCTTCCTGCTGGCGGACGGCACCTTCGGCATGCGGAGCTTCTGGGACACGGCCTGGACCATCCCCACCAAGCGGGCCGGCACCGTGCTGCAACTGCGCGACGACGGCAAGCTGCTGCTGATCCACGGCCGCACCGTGGTCAAGGTCCTGCACTGAGGTCAGTGCACCATCACAGGCAGTAGCTGAGAGAGGTCCGTGCGTTCTCCTGACGCGCGGACCTTTCCTGTTGCCCGCGCGTCCGGCCAGCTGATCCGGCCCAGGGCGAGGTCGATCCACATCTCGGCGGGCATCTCGATCACGGCCTTCGGCGTACCGCGGGTGTGCCGTGGACCCTCGATGCACTGCACCGCCCCGTACGGCGGGACGCGCACCTCGACCGCGTGACCGGGCGCCTTGGCGACCAGGAGCTTGAGCAACTCCTTCACCAGCAGCTTGAGCTCCGCCCGGCCGGCCTGGCCGGCGTCGTACGCGCGCAGTGCTTCGTCCATCTCCACAGGCGGCTCCACAGGCGGCAAGGTTACGCGGGTTTCGCCCACGCCCCCTTCGTACCCGATAATCGAGGAGCACACCGAGACACGGAAGTGAGGTCGGGATGCTCACGCCCAGGCACCATGCGCTGCTGGCGACGCTTGCGGGAATGATCGCGGGGACCGCCGTCTTCGGCACCGTACTGGCGATCAACGGCAATTTCTCCGGCGACGACAAGAAGTCGAGCCAGGTGGCCAGCAGCCAGCCACCCCAGACACCCAGCAACGGCGACGGTTTACAGGCCGATTCGCTGCAGTTCACGTCCCAGCCGTTCGGGGCCGACGACGCACCGGCTACCGCCGAGGTGCCCACCGGCTGGAAGAGCGCCACCGGCGGCACCAGACCGAAGTACGTGGATCCGACCGGGGTCTGGCAGATCCGGTTCGACACCCGCGGCAGCAGCCAGTCGCCCGACCAACTGGTCGACAACCGCGCACGGAGCATCGAGGAGCAGGATCTCAAGGTCATCAGCCGCGACAACGGCACCCTGATCTACACCTACACCGACAAGACCCGCGGCCCGCGGATGGGGCTGTCCAGCTTCCGCCCCAGCGAGGACGGCAAACGCACCCTGGTCGAGATCACCGTCGGCGGCCGCCCGCAGGACGAGGCCGGCCTGCGCGCCGTGCTCCAACACGCCACGGACACGCTGCAGCTCACCGGCGCCGCCGGGGACAACCGGCCGAACTAGCTCAGCACTTGATGTCGGCGGTCGGGGCCGTGCCCTTCAGCAGGTAGGCCTCGACTGCGTCGTCGACACACTGGTTGCCTTCGTTGTAGCCAGTGTGTCCGTCGCCGTCACGGGTGATCAGGACACCGCTGTCCAGCTGTCCGGCGAGCCCGACGGCCCAGTCGTACGGCGTCGCCGGGTCGCGGGTGGTGCCGACCACGACGATCGGCTTGGCGCCGGCCGCCTTGATCGTGTGCGGCTTGTCTACCGGCTTCACCGGCCAGTTCGCGCACGGCAGCGAGCCCCAGAGCAGGAACGAGCCGAACCGCGGCGAGGCGGCCTTGAACTTCGGCTCGTCGGCCTTCGCCTCGGCCAGCGAGGTGATGTCCGGGCGGTCGATGCAGTTGACCGCGTAGATCACCTCGTTCTGGTTGTTGCCGTAGCCCTTCGGCGTCCGGTCGGTGTACTCGTTGGCCAGCGCGAGCAGCCGCGCGCCCTTGCCGGCCAGCCCGTCGACCACCGCGTCCTCGAGCCGCGGCCAGTAGTCCTTCACGTACAGCGGGAAGATCACGCCCAGCACGACCAGCGCCTGGGTCACCTCGCGAGTGCCGTCACCGGGCAACGGCTTGGCGTCGGAGTCGGTGATCAGCTTGTCCACGTTCGCCAGTACTTCGGCCTTGCTGCTGCCCAGCCGGCAGGACCGCTGCGCGCAGTCCGCGGCGAACGCGTCCAGCGCGGTGTCGAAGCCCTTCGCCTGGGCCATGTTGTTCTCCTCGGACGACTTCGACGGGTCGACCGCGCCGTCGAGGACCAGCCGGCCGACGTTCTTCGGGAACAGCTCCGCGTAGGTCGCGCCGAGCATGGTTCCGTACGACATGCCGAGGTAGTAGAGCTCGGAGTCGCCGACGATGCCACGCAGTACGTCGATGTCGCGGGCCGCGTCCTTGGTGCCGACGTGCGGCAACAGATCGGCGGAGCGCTGCTGGCAGCCGCTCGCAAGGGTCTTGGCCTGGGTGTTCAGCGCCTCGATCTCGGCGTCGTCGTCCGGGCTGCCGTCAGCCGCGATGAACTTGTCCAGCTGCTCGGCGTCGAGACAGCGCACCGGCGTCGAATCGGCCACGCCACGCGGGTCCCAGCCGATCACGTCGAACTTCCGCAGCAGCGGAGCGCCGAGCACGAACCCGGCCGACGCCGCGAACTCCTGCCCGGAGGCGCCCGGACCACCCGGGTTGATGAACA
Organism: Kribbella sp. NPDC056861; assembly: GCF_040687575.1. Classification (NCBI taxonomy): domain Bacteria; kingdom Bacillati; phylum Actinomycetota; class Actinomycetes; order Propionibacteriales; family Kribbellaceae; genus Kribbella; species Kribbella sp. NPDC056861. The sequence continues at coordinate 151,940 of NZ_JBFBNQ010000006.1, forward strand.
GCGTGCCGATCTTGCCGGTCCGATCCCGCGCCGGCACCTTGCGGGCCCGCAACTCGATCGTCTTGCCGTCGGGCTTGCTGTAGTCGAGCGGCACATTGATGGTGGCGCACTGGTTGCCCGACCCGCAGCGCTCCCAGTTCGGCTGCTGACCGTAGAACTTCTCCAGCCCCGCCGGCACCGGCCCAACTGGCCCCTTCGGCCCGGCACTCGTCTGAGTCCCACCCGGCCCGTCGGCATCCTGCGCCCGACTGGCCACCCCACACCCACTCACCAAGAGCGCGAGGCCTGTCAGCACCACGGTCGTCCTGCGCATCTTCACAGCGAGCCGTCTCCCGTACCCTCGTCCAACCCGTCCTGTACTGCGCTGCTGCCGCCCTCGCCCTGCTCGGCGCCGCCGCCCGGCCCTGCGCTGCCGCCCTGCTCGGCGCTGCCGCCCTGCTCGGCGCTGCCGCCCTGCTCGGCGCTGTCGCCGTCCGCTTGGCTCAGCCGGCGGCGGCGACGCGGCTTGCGCCGCGAGCGCGCGGCCAGCGCCTCGCCGTCCGACTGCTCGGCTTCCCCCGCCAGCGCAGCGGCAGCTGCCGGCTCGACAGCTACCTCCTGCTCCGCAGGAGCAGGAGCAGTGGTCAGCGTGAGGTCAACCCGAGCTGGAGCATCTGAAGTGGTGGTGTCGGAGGCCTCGTACTGCTGCCTCGGCGAGCAGACATCCGCCCGGCTACAAGCACACCGCCGACCCGACGCAGCCAGCCGCACGACCACCGTGTCGCTCGGGACGTTGTGCCCGACGACAACACCGTCACCGGCAGGCGTCTCGACCTGCGTCCCGTTGGCCGGCGCCTTGGCGTTGAACTCCTGGTACAGCGGGTGCTCGTACTTCAGGCAGCACATCAGCCGCCCACAAGCCCCGGAGATCTTCAGCGGGTTGAGCGGCAGGTCCTGGTCCTTCGCCATCCGCACACTGACCGGCTCGAAGTCCTTCAGGAACGTCGCGCAGCACAGGTCCCGCCCGCACGGCCCGATCCCGCCCTGTAACCGCGCCTCGTCGCGAGCGCCGACCTGCCGCAGCTCGATCCGCGCGCGCAACCCACGGGCCAGGTCCCGGACCAGTTCCCGGAAGTCCACCCGGTGCGGCGCGGAGAAGTAGATGATGACCAGCTGATCGACATCCGCCCGCCGGTCCACGAAGTCGATACCGACCACCTTCATCGGCAACCCGTGCTCGCGGATCAGCCGCTTGGCGATCAGCCGCGCGTCGGCCCGGCGTACCCGGTTCTGCTCGTCGCGGTCCAGGTCGGCCGTGGTGGCGACGCCCTCACACAGCGGCAGCCCGCCGATCTCCTCCGTGACGTACTGCGGCGCCCAGACGCACTCGGCGACCTCGGGCCCGTCGTCGGTCGGGACCAGCACTTTGTCCCCGACCCGCGGTCTGTGCGGGCCGGGGTCCAGGTAGTACAGCCGCCCGTAGCGCTCGAACGACACCGCCATCACCATGCCCACCGCGCCAGACTACGTGCCAATGCGTCCGGTGGTGGACGCTTCGCCCCCGACGAGCGCCTTTTGGCGGCCTCGAGGGGCGGTGCTTCAGCGCTTGCTGTCCTTGACGCTGCTGGTCAGCGGGTCGTCGTCGGGGCCGTAGGCGGCGCAGATGACGAGCCGGTCGCCGTCGTCCCACTGGTCCTTGGTCGGCGTCCAGAAGCCGGACTGCAGCTCCGACTTCTCCACCGTGTTGCCGACGTACTTCGCGAATTCGGCGTCGCACTTGCCCTGGGCCAGGTCCTCCACCGGGCGATTGCCCGGATACGGGCCGGCCGGCAGGGTGACGTTCGAGACCAGCTCGCCGTCGTGCGAGCTGGTGCACGGCCGCCGGTACACCTCGTCCTCCTCGAAGCCGTCGTCGAAGCACTCGCCGACCGCCAGCGCCTCGATGGAGATCACCCTGGTGCCGGTTGACTCGTTCTTGCCCTGGTACTCGTCGTTGGAGGCGATCACCAGCACGATCGTGAGGATAACGGCGCCGACCAGGGTGATCAGGCCGCCGATCACGATGCCCGCGATCGCCTGGCCCTTGCCCGACTCGCCGCTCTTCTTGATCTGCGCCAGCGCGGCGATCCCCAGCCCGACCCCGACCGGCGCGCTGATCCCGATCACGAGACCACCCAGCCCGCAGACCAGCGCCGCGATCGCGAGGGTGTTCGTCTTGACCTGCTGCCCGCCCGGATAGCCGTACCCGTACCCGTACGCCGCCGGGTACTGCGCCTGCCCGTACTGCGGCGCCTGCTGCCTGTACTGCGGCTGCTGCGACTGCTGATGCGGCTGCTGGGCCTGCTGGGCCTGCTGGTAGGGCTGCTGCGGCGTCTGCCCGTACTGCGGAACCTGCTGCCCGAACTGCGGCTGATACGGATTCGGCTGCTCCGGCGGTCGCCCGTACGTCGGCAACTGCCTGGTCGGCTCCTGCGGCTCGTCCTGCGGCCGGTTCGGGTCGTACCCCGACGGTGGATAACTCACAGCTGCCTCCCCTAGCGCTGAGATCCACGCATGGACCCGGTCAATTTCGCTCCGGGCTGCCCGACCATGCACAGGACGTTGCCATCAGCAACGGCACGATCTTCCAGCACCACGTAGTACATGTCCAGTTCCGACCGCTCGTACGGCTTGCCGACGAAGGTCTGGAAAGCGGTCGCGCACTGCTGCGTCGCGGCGGTGCCCTTCTGCTCGACCGACAGCCCGGTCATCGACGCCCGGACCTTCGCGTACGCCTCACCGGAGTGCGGCGCGGCACAGTCCGCGATCTTCACCTGGCGCAGCGTGTCCACCTCCAGGTCGGCGTCGAAACACTGCTGGACCGCCACCTGCGAGATCACCGTGGTGCGGCCGATCCCCGCGCGCTGCTCACCGCGCAGGTTGAGGAACGCGGCGACCCCGATCGCGATCAGCCAGCAGCAGCAGATCACCAGCGCGCCGACCACCAGTCCGCGCCCGCGCGCGCCCGACCGCCGGATCCGCGGCAGCGCGATCAGTCCGAGCACCGCCGCGATCGGCACCAGCCCCGGCAGGCTGGTCGCGAACGCCGCCACGGCATAGCGATCCAGCCGACGTTGCGCGGGCGTCGGCACGCCCTCCAGCCAGGACTCGGCGGACGGCAGTGGAGCCCGCACAGGCTGGATCGGCGGAGGTTGGGTCAAGGAACATCCTTACGAAGGGGCACGCCGGTCTGGCGGGGCTAACCACCCACGTATCGGCGAGGCCACTACCTTCGTTACAGGCGCGTCCGCAACCCAGACGCGTGTCTCAGCCCTCGAACAGGGCGATCGTCATCGCTTCCAGCGCGAGCAGTGGCGCGACGTTGCCCTCGATCGCCTCTCGGCAACCGGTCAGCGCGTCGATCCGGCGTACGGTCGACTCCGGGCTGGTCCGGCCGGCCAGCCGGTCGATGTCCTGGCGCAGCTCGGCGTTGATCAGTTCTGCTCCCGCGCCGGTCTGCACGACCAGTACATCGCGGTACAAAGCCATCAGGTCGACCAGAGACCGATCGAGTACGTCGCGCTCCCAGCGCTTCGCCCGGGCCTTCTGCTGGTCCTCCAGCTCCTTCAGCGCGGCGCCGGCCTCGCGCGGCTTGGCGCCCTTCGTGCCGACGCCGAGCGCCTGCTCGAGATTGGTCCGCTCCTGCTCGTCGACCTTCGCCGCGCTCGCCTTGGCCTCCGCCTTGGCCGCCTCGACGAGCCGCTGGGCCGCGTTCAGGCAGGCGCCGATGTCGTGCAGCTCGAACGGAACCTCGAGCACCTTGCTGCGACGGCTCCGGACCTCCTCGTCGCGCGCCAGCGCCTTCGCCCGGCCGATGTGCCCCTGCGCCGCGCGCGCCGCGAAACCGGCCAGCGCAGGCTCGATCCCGGCCTGCCGGGTGAGCATCTCGGCGACCGCGACCACCGGCGGGGTACGCAGTACGAGCAAGCGGCAGCGGGACCGGATGGTCGGTACGACGTCCTCGACGGTCGGCGCGCAGAGCACCCACACCGTGCGCGGCGGCGGCTCCTCGATGCTCTTCAGCAACGCGTCGGCGGCCTGGTCGGTCAGCCGGTCCGCGTCCTCGATCAACATCACCTGCCAGCGGCCCTGGGTCGGGCTCATCGCGGCCCGGCGGACCAGCTCGCGGATCTCGCTAACCCGGATCGACAGCAGCTCGGTGCGGATCAGTGTGACGTCGGGGTGCGCGCCGTTGAGCGCGGTGGCGCAGACGGCGCACTCGCCGCAGCCCTCGTTGAGACACTGCAGACCGGCGGCGAACGCCCGACCCGCGTTGGACCGGCCCGACCCGGGCGGCCCGGTGATCAGCCAGGCGTGCGTCATGCCGTTGGTGACGGTGCCGCTCTCGCCGCGCAGCCGGGCTGACGCGCCGGAGACAGCCTTACGCAGTACGGCGACCGCGGGCTCCTGCCCGACCAGGTCGTCCCAAACAGTCATTGCTCCACCTTCGACTGCGACTCCGGCTGCTGCTCCTGCGCTGGCCCAGGCTGCCGCGCCAGGCCGGACTGCTGCTGCACCGCCTGCTGCTGCGCCGCCTCGGGCTGCTGCGTCAGGTCGGGCTGCTGCTGCACTGCCTCCTGCACCCGCTCGGGCTGCTGCTCCGGCTGGGGGGTCAGCTGGGGCAGCAGCGGGCGCAGCCGCGCCTGGATCTGGGCTGCCAGCTCGGAGCGCTCCTGGGTCGCGTCCAGGACCAGATAGTGCTGCGGCTCGGCAGCGGCGAGCTCGAGGAACGCCGCCCGGACCCGCTCGTGGAAGTCGGCGGACTGCGCCTCGATCCGGTCCCGCTCCTCGAATCGGCCGAGCCCGCTCCTGGGCGGCAGGTCCAGCAGGATCGTCAGGTTGGGGCGCAGGTCGTCGGTGGCCCAGCGGTTCACCCGCTCGACGTCGGCGACCTCCAGGTCACGCCCGGAGCCCTGGTAGGCGAGCGCGGAGTCGACGTACCGGTCAGTGATGACGACCGTGCCGGACTTCAGCGCGGGCAGGATCACCGAATCGACGTGCTCGGCCTTGTCGGCGGCGTACAGGAGAGCTTCGGCGCGGTGCGAGATGTCGCCGGTGGCCGGGTCCAGCACGATCTGGCGGAGCTTCTTGCCGAGGTCGGTGGCGCCCGGCTCGCGGGTGAGCAGCACCTCCTGGCCCTGCTCCTTCAGCCACTCGACCAGCAGCGCCGACTGGGTCGACTTGCCCGCGCCCTCACCGCCCTCGAGCGCGATGAACAGTCCGGTCGTCGGGTAGACCCCGGGCGTCTTGCCGAAGCTGCGGCGCAGATCGCGCCAGAACGGCACGCCGGGGCGATCGTCCATCTGCCGCCAGGCGACCACACCGATCACCGTGGCCAGCACGGCCGAGATCAGCATCGTCATCGCGGCGCCGTTGTAGCTGATCGAGTGGCCGCCGGCCGACACCGTCCGGCGCCCGATCGCGCCCGCGACGAACGGCGCGATCGCCAGCGTCACCGCGAGCACGGTCCGGACCGCGGACTGCACGAAGGCGAAGGTCCGCCCGCGGACGTGGTCCGGCACCTCCAGCCCGAGCAGGGTGTAGCCGGAGACCCAGGAGGCGCCGGCGCAGAAGCCGAGCACGATCGCGATCATGGTGGCGATCTCGATCTGCTGGATCAGCGCCAGGCCGGCCAGCCCGATCCCCGACCCGACCAGACCGGCGGCGAACAACCGGCGCCGCGACAGCCCGGAGAAGATCCGCGGGGCGAACCCCATGCCCAGCGCGAGACCGCCGAAGACGGCCCCGAAGAGCACGCCGTACCCCGGGTCGCCCGCGTCCAGGTCCTCGACGTACGTGCGGCCGAGGCCGATCACCACCGCGCCGGCCGCGAAGGCGCCGGAGATGCCGACGACCAGGCCGCGCACGACCGGAGTGCCGGTGACGTAGGACCAGCCTTCGACCATCGTGCGCCACAGGGTTGGGTGACCCTCGTGGTCGTGGCTGCCGGACCGGCCGATCTCCGCGACCGAGATGATCGCCAGGCCGGAGATGAAGAAGGTGGCCGCGTTCAGGTAGACGGCCAGGTTGATCGAGAAGTTGCCGCCGAAGCCGCGGGTGACCAGGGTGATCGCGGTGAAGATCGCGGCGGCCGGCAGCGCCGACCCGTAGGTGGTGACCAGGCTGAGCTGGTTGGCCGCCTCCAGCCGGTGCCGGGGCACCAGGTTCGGCACGCTGGCGTCCTTGGCCGGCCCCCAGATCAAGCTGACGATCTCGATCAGGACGGTTGCCACCAGCACCCAGGTGAGGGTGCCGACGATCGGGATACTGACGAAGAACGCGGCCCGGATGAAGTCGCCCAGGATCATCGTCCAGCGCCGGTCCAGCCGGTCGGCGACCCAGCCCGCGACCGGGCCCATCACCAGCGCGGGCAGCACCCGCAGGAACAGCACCCCGCCGATCGCGAAGTTGGCGGCCTGGTAGTCGTCGCCGGCGAAGGACTTCGCCATCGCGGTCAGCGCGAGCAACCCGATCCAGTCACCCAGACTGGACAGCCCGAAGCCGATCCACAGCCGCCGGAACGCCCGGATCCGCAACACCGCGCGCACGTCGTGCGCCGGTGCTGGATCGGTCAAGGGGTCATACACCTCCGGCACATCCCGAAGCCTAGTCGGGCCCATCGACAACCTCGTACTTGCGTACACAACGACAGGCAGTAGTCATCCCGACAGCCGATCGCCAGGCGTGAGCCCGGCGTCACCTCGCAACTGCAGATGTTGATCGGATGACTGATCAGATCGCGTGGCCGCCCGCGCCGGGGCTCGTGACGCTTCGCGTCACCTCGCAACCTGATGCTGACCGGAACCTCGCCTGGTCGCCTGATCGACAAACAACCCGCGCCCCGGCACCCACGCGACGGAGGAGCGGCTTTCAAAAGAGGGTGGGTGGGAGCAGCCGGAGCTGGGAGCGACGGAGGAGCGAGCCGCGGAGGCTGCGCGGGCGCAGTACCTCACCCCCGAGTTGCCTGTCGTTGTGTTCGCGTCAGCTGGTGGTGAAGCGGAGCGACAGCGAGGCTGCCGCGGCGTGGAGCTGGTAGCGGTCCGGCAGCGCCGGGCCGCAGGAGTTGGAGCCGATCCCCGCCTGAGCCAGGTCCAGCGTCACGTACGTCGTATCGCCGGCGACCAGGTCAGGTGCGTGCTTCGCGTTGGCCAGGTCGGCAGTCGTCCAGTCGCGGACGGTCAAGCCGAACAGGTCGGGCGCCGCCTCGACCCGCAGCGAGTCCAGCTGGGCCCAGCGGGTGTCGATGCGGTGGCCGTTCTCCTGCGGACGCACGTACGGCGTCTGCAGCTCGGCCACCGTGCCGGAGTACTTGCCGACGGCCGCAGCGTTGCGGGTGTCGACGTACGCCTCACTCGGGCCGGTGCCGAACCACTCGACCCGGCCGACCGTCGGTAGCTCGAAGGTGATGCCGAGCCGCGGCAGTGTCGCCGGGAACTGCCCGTCAGGCTCCACCGACAGATCCAGTACTACGGACCCGTCCTGCCCGTGAGTCCACCGCCAGGTGGCAACCAGCCCCCACTGCAACGCCGGCGGCGCCGTCCTGGTCACAACCTCCCAGGCACCGTCGACCAGCCCGGCCGACACCACCCGGTGCTGCACCCGGTGCAGTCCCGCTTCCTTCCAGGTGTCTGCAACCCCCGGAATCACGTCGTTGTCGATCGGCGCCCGCCACACGTCGAGCCGCAGGTTGTTGATGCCCAGCGAGGCGACTCCGATGCCGTTGGCCCCGGCGATGACGTCCTCCCCGGCGTCTCCGCGCGCGTGCCGCGCCTCGCCGCCTTCGGCGACATCGGCGGAAGAAAGAGAAGAGGAGGCCGCATCAGCAGCGTCGCCGGTGCCAGTGCCGCTGCCGGTGCCGTCGCTGGTGCCAGTGCCGTTGCCGGTACTGTCGCTGGTGCCGGTGCCGGCGAAGGCCGCCGCGCCCGCTTCCTGCGTCCGGGCACCGACGTGGCGTGCGCCTGTCGGCTGGTCCAGCCGGATCTGACCCCAGGCGACCCGATGCCCAGCCTCCGCCCAGGCGGTCGACTCGGTCAGCTCCGCCGTGACGGTTACCCACGTCTCCGGCTGAGCCGACTCAGCGAGGATGGCGGGCGGCAACTCCACCGACACCGACGTACCAGCAGCAACAGCCGGTACTGCGAGAGTCCCGCCGCCAACCCGCTCGCCGCCGACCTCGGTGACGATCCGGAAGGTCAGGTGGCTGGTGTCCAGCACCTCGTACCGGTTGGCGATCGTGACCCCGGCAGCGTCACCGGAGATGACCAGCGGCTCGATCACCTTGATGTACTCGAGCATCCCCGGCGTCGGCGTCCGGTCCGGGAACAGCAGCCCGTCGCAGACGAAGTTGCCGTCATGGATCTCCTCGCCGAAGTCCCCGCCGTACGCGTAGAACTCCTGGCCGTCGGCCGAGGTCCGCAACCCGTGGTCGATGAACTCCCAGATGAATCCACCCTGGCAGCGCGGGTACTTCTCGAACAGCGCGTGGTAGTCAGCCAGCCCGCCCGGCCCGTTGCCCATCGCGTGCCCGTACTCGCACAGAATGAACGGCAACCCGCGGTACAACGACGGGTCCTCGCCGATCCGGGTGACGTCCTCCGGCGACGTGTACATCTGCGAGTACACATCGACGAACTCCGCCTGGGTGTCCCGCTCGTAGTGCACCGGCCGGGACGGATCGCGATCATGCGCGAACGCGTACATCGAGCGCAGGTTCTCGCCCATCCCGCACTCGTTGCCGAGCGACCAGATCACGATGCTCGGGTGGTTCTTGTCCCGCTCGACCATCCGCCGCATCCGGTCGACCAGGTCGGCCTCGAACCGCGGGTCCATCACCGGGTTCGGCAGCTTCGGCGGCTCGGGCTCGTAGCCGAAGCCGTGCGTCTCCAGGTCGCACTCATCCACGACGTACAGGCCGTATTGGTCGCACAGGTCGAGGAAGTGCGGGTGCGGCGGGTAGTGGCTGGTGCGGACCGCATTGATCCCGGCCCGCTTCATGATCAGCACGTCGTCGAGCATGTCCTGCTCGGTCAGCGCCCGGCCGCGGTCAGGGTGGAACTCGTGCCGGTTGACGCCGTTGAACAGCACCCGGTTGCCGTTGACGGTCAGTACGCCGTCCGGGATCGCCACGGTGCGGAACCCGACCTTGAGCCGGACCTCGCCGCCCTCGGTCCGCAGTACGGCGTCGTAGAGCCGTGGGCTCTCGGCACTCCACGGCTCGACCGCCGGCACCGGCGTCTCGAACCCGGTCGGGAACTCCAGCCCGAGCTCCTCGACGACGACAGTGCCCGGTACGTCGGAGTCGACCTTCAGCGTGCCCGCGCCATCGGCGTACGTCACGTGCACGAACACGTCAGTCGGCGCCTGCGGCGCGAGGCCGAGCAGATTGACCTCGCGGAAAATCCCGGACAGCCACCACATGTCCTGGTCCTCGACATAGGACCCGGCCGACCACTGGTGCACCCGGACGGCGATCCGAATTTCCTTGCCCGGAGCAACCAAATCCGTGAGATCGAACTCACTCGGCAGCCGCGACCCCGAGGACCAGCCGACCGGAGTGCCGTCGACGAACACGGCGAACCGCGAGTCGACCCCTTCGAACCGCAGCACCACCCGGCGTCCATCCCAGTCGGCCGGCACCGTCACGGTCCGCGCGTAGTCGCCGGTCGGGTTGGCCGTCGGCACATGCGGCGGATCGACCGGGAACGGATAGTCGATATTCGTGTACGCCGGTGCGCCGTACCCCCCGAGCTGCCAGTGCCCCGGCACCACGATCGTGTCCCAGCCCGAGGTGTCGGGCTCCTTCAGGTCGTCCGGCGCCTCGGCCAAGCTGGGCGAGAGCCGGAAGCTCCACTCCCCACTGAGCGACACCCGGGCGGAATCGTCGTCGAGCCGGGCTCGCGGGGCCAGCACACCCGCACCCGAGGCGAAGTCTTCGACATAGCTGTGGTCGTAGGTCACAACCATCGACCCTACGACCGATTTGTTCACAAATCCACATCAGCGAACAAATATGGACAGGCTTTCAGGAACCTTGTGCTGACTTACCCGGCATTTGCACCTTCTCCAGCCCGAGCCACCCCGCCATCAGCTCGAGCTCGGCCGCGAGCGGCTCAGCGAAGTCGGGCGCTCCCGGCTCGGCGGTGACGGTCGGACCGAGCAGGGTGGAGTTCTTCCGGTCGGCCTTCAGATCGACCCTGGCGACCAGCCGGTCGCCGAGCAGGAACGGCAGCACGTAGTACCCGTGCACCCGCTGAGCCGCCGGCGTGTAGATGCTGATCCGGTAGAAGAAGTCGAAGAGCCGCTCGGTTCGATCCCGATTCCAGATCAACGTGTCGAACGGCGAGAGCAACGCGCGCGCCTCGACCGCCCGGTCCGTCGCGGTCGACCACCGATAACTCTGCTGCTTCACCCCGTCGACCCGCACCGGCACCAGCTCGCCGCCGTCCACCAACTCACCGATCACCTGCCGAGCTGTTGCTACAGGCAACGGATAGTGTCCCGACGCGCCACACAACTCTTTAGCTGTGGCGATCCCGAGGTTCCGCGCCGAGCTCCGCACCAGCTCGCGCCGCGCCTCATCGGCGGTCAGCTCGGGCGCACGCAGTACCGCGTCCGGCAACACCCGCTCGCTGAGGTCGTACACCCGCTCGAAGTTCCGCCGCCCCGCAATCGCCAACTGTCCGGCGCAGAACAGGTACTCGACCGCGATCTTGGCATCCTGCCAGTTCCACATCGTCCCGGTGCCCGGATCCGGATCAGGATCACTGCGCTTCCGCCGTACGCCGTCCGGGCTCGCCTCCCCCGCCGTCATCGGCCCACCATCAGCGATCCTGGCCAGCACCTCACCCACCAACCCCGGCCGCTCCACACTCAACCGCCGCATCCCCACCACCACCGCCCACGGCACCGACACCTCGGGAGCCGGCGGTTCGTCCCACCGCTGCCGCTCCACCGCCCGCATCCGCCACCGCACCAACGGATACCCCTGCACCGGCAGCAAACTCGCCTTGTGCGCCCAGAAGTACTCGAACAACTCCCCCTGCGCGACCATCCGATCAAGCGTCGCCCGCGAGTAGTCCCCCACCCGCGAAAACCCCGGCAGGTACTGCGACCGCACCAACACGTTCACCGAGTCCAGCTGCAGCACTCCTAGCCGCCCGACCACCTGCCGAAGGTGCCGCACATCTGCACGCCGCGGCCGAGCCTCCCCGAACCCCTGAGCATTCAACGCAATCCGTCGCGCGGCATCCACCGAAACCGACTCACCAGCCAGTGCCATAACCGGAACCTATCCCTCTCCGGTACCAGGCTCGTGGCGCTGGGCGCCACCTCGCCTCCGCCTGGATGCTGACGCCGATCGACCCGCCTGATGCGAGCAAGCACCCGCGCGACCTGCGCTGTTTCCCGGATGCAAATGCCGCCAGGACCGGCTCGTGGCGCTGCGCGCCACCTCGCCCACGCCTGGATGCTGACGCCACCTAATCCTTCGATCGGGAAGAAGCCTGAGGCTGCTCGAACGATCCGAGCACCTCGCTACCGACGATCAGGCGACCAGTGGACCTACCTCAGGCCTCAGCCGAGAACCAGGCGTTCATCACCGAAGTCAGCGACGATCTCGAGCTTGCCGCCGATCGCTTCCACGTACTTACGGATGGTGCTGAGCTCGGAGCGAGCCAAGTCGCCTCGCTCGATCTTGGACACCGCGGTCTGGGTGACATGCAGCCGCTCAGCGACCTCGACCTGGGTCAGCCCATGCTTCTGGCGAACGTCAGCGAGCCGGTAGGCACGGATCTCATCGAGCGCCTCCTCCCTGAACGCGGCCAACTCAGCCTCATCCTGCGGCGTACTGACGAACTCGCTCCGTACTTCGTCATGCCTGCGATATTTCATCTTGTTTCCCCTGTTCTGCCGAGCGCTCAGCCGGCCGACGCAAGCGGCGGACGCCGCACGCATCGCTCAGTTCTCCTTCAGTTCAATCAACCACTCGTCGTACAGGTCGTCGGCTATCGGAATGCGCTGCAGGTACCACGACTCCCAACGATTCACCTTGTCCCCACCAAGCAACAGCACGGCCTGCCGAACCGGATCGAAGGCGAACAGCACCCGGATTGTGCCACTTCGGATCTCCTTCAGATTCGAATGTCGCGATCCTTTGATCGTTTCCACCACCGGCCGGCCAAGGCCAGGACCGTATTCAGCTACCAGACCCACCCGAGCAAGTAGCCGAGCTCGCTCAGTTGGAGGCAACTGCCGCAACCACTCGTAACAACAGTCGGTGTAAACAACTTCGAACACTGCCACCAACCCTAACACCTAGAGGTTCTAGAACCTATAAGTTCTATCACTCTTCGGCCGGTCTCCGCGAAGTCGACCTACGTCTGCACCTGCCAGACCTCGGTAGCGCCACCCACGATTCGGCCGGGAGGTGACTCGAAGTACGTTCAGACGAAGGAGAAGTGGCATCCATCTCCAACGAGGCGGACCGAGCACAGGCTCTCAGCCACGCGCGGCCCGCCCGCCGCGCCTCCCCAGTCCGAGGTGACGCGGAGGTCACGAGCCTTACCCACTGCCGGATCTCAACCGCTCAAGGCACCCGGCACCCAGCCTGGGCTGTTCGCATCAGGAGATCCATCGGCGTCAGCATCCAGGCGGAGGCGAGGTGGCGCCTAGCGCCACGAGCCGGGTACGGCGCCAACCCTCCCGCGCTCGCAGCACCCACTATGCATCCCTCTGGTCCGAGGTGACGCGCAGCGTCACGAGGCGACAAGTCGCCGACTGCCAACTAGCCGCGGTTGTAGGCTCACGCGCTGTGGCTGGTTCGCATCAGGAGTTGGTTGGCGTCAGCATCCAGACGAAGGCGAGGTGGCGCCCAGCGCCACAAGCTGTACCCCCTGCCGGATCCCAACCGCTCAACACACCCGGCGCCCACCCTGGGCTAGTCGCATCGGGGGATTCATCGCCGTCAGCATCCAGGCGGAGGCGAGGTGGCGCCCAGCGCCACGAGCCGGGTACGCCGTCGCTCGCGGCACCCACCTCCGCACGCTCTCTGCTCCGAGGTGACGCGCAGCGTCACGAGACGACAACAAGCCGCCGACTACCGACTAGCTGCGGTTGTGGGCTTCCGCGCCCTGGCTAGTTCGCATCAGGAGTTGATCAGCGTCAGCATTCAGGCGGAGGCGAGGTGGCGCCCAGCGCCACGAGCCGGGTACGGCGAAGGAGCGAACAAAGGTAGGCCGGGCAAGCGCACCCGCAGAAAACTAAGCGCTGCAGTCCTTACAAACCCCAACCAGCGCAACCTGCTCCGGAGCCAACCGAAACCCCTGCTCCCGCAGCAACTTCCGCCGCACCGGGTCCAAAATATCCCCCGCCACATCCACCACAGTCCCGCATTCACTGCACCTCAAATGCAAATGAGGCGCAGCCAACTCCCCAGCCAGGTGATACGTAGTACCAGCCCGCCCCAAGTGCACATGCGTAACCAAACCGAACTCACCCAGAGCATCCAAGGCCCGGTAAACAGTCGCCCGATGGATCCCCGGCCGCAGCTCCTCGGCTCGTTCGCCGATCTGCTCGGCGCTCAGATGCTCGTCGGTGCCGGCCAGTACCTCGACCACGGCGAGCCGGGCCGGGGTCACGCGTTCGCCTCGTTCTCGGAGGCGTTCCGCGGTGACCTCGGCCGGGCTCTTCGTGGTACCGGACATCAAGCCTTCTTGGCGGCAGTCTTCTTAGCGGCGGTTTTCTTCGCCGCGGTCTTCTTCACACCCGAGGTCTTCTTCGCCGCGGTCTTCTTCGCAGTAGCACCGGTCTTCTTCGCGGCCCCGGTCTTCTTGGCGGCGGCCTTCTTCGCCGGCGCCTTCTTCTTCACCGGACCACGTGCCCGCTTGTCGGCGAGCAGTTCGGCCGCGCGCAGCAGCGAGATGGTGTCTACCGAGTCGTCCTTGCGCAGTGTCGCGTTGGTCTCGCCATCGGTGACGTACGGGCCGAAGCGGCCTTCCTTCACCACCACCGGCTGACCGGACTCCGGGTCCTCGCCCAGTTCCTTCAGCGGCGGCGCGGCGGCTCGCCGGCCACGCTGCTTCGGCTCGGCGTAGATCTTCAGCGCGTCCTCGAGGGTGATGTCGAACATCTGGTCCTCGGTCTGCAGCGACCGCGAGTCCGTGCCCTTCTTCAGGTACGGCCCGTAGCGCCCGTTCTGCGCGGTGATCTCGTCACCGGACTCCGGGTCCTTGCCGACCACTCGCGGCAGCGACAGCAGCTTCAGCGCATCGGCCAGCGTGACCGTGTCCAGCGCCATCGTCGACAGCAGCGAACCGGTCCGCGGCTTGGCGCTCTTCGGCGCGTCCTCCGGCAGAACCTCGGTCACATAAGGCCCGTAACGACCCGCCTTCGCGACCACCTTGAGACCGGTGTCGGGGGTCGTCCCGAGCTCCAGCTCAACCCCTGATGGCTGCGACAGCAACTCGCGCGCACGGTCGACAGTCAATTCGTCCGGCGGCAGATCCTCGGGCACGTTCGCCCGGGTCTCCTCCGCGCCTTCGACGTACGGCCCGTACCGGCCGACCCGGACGACGATCCCGCTGTCCGCGTCGCCGACCGGGAAGGTCGACATCTCCCTGGCATCGATGTCGCCCAGGTCACTGACCATGGACTGCAGTCCCTCGACGCCCTCTTCACCGAAGTAGAACCGGCCGAGCACGCCCTCGCGCTGCAGGTTCCCGGCGGCGACCTCGTCCAGCACGTCCTCCATCGAGGCGGTGAACGCGTAGTCGACCAGCCGGGTGAAGTGCTCCTCGAGCAGCCGCACGACGGCGAAGGCCAGCCAGGCCGGCACCAGCGCGGTGCCCTTCTTGTAGACATAGCCCCGCGCCTGGATCGTGCCCAGGATCGAGGCGTACGTCGACGGCCGGCCGATCTCGCGGTCTTCCAGCTGGGCGATCAGCGTCGCCTCGGTGAAGCGGGACGGCGGCTTGGTCTCGTGCCCGGAGGCGAACACCTCGGTGGCCGGCAGCACATCGCCCTCGGCCACGTCCGGGATCTGCGTCTCGCGGTCGTCGGTCTCGTGCGACGGGTCGTCGGCACCCTCGACGTACGCCTTCAGGAAGCCGTGGAAGGTGATGACCCGGCCCGACGAGGTGAACTCGCAGTTCTCCCCGGTCGAGGCCTTGGCGTCGATCTTGATCGAGACGCTGTTACCGGCCGCGTCCTTCATCTGCGACGCGATGGTCCGCATCCAGATCAGCTCGTACAGCCGGTACTCCGAACCGCTCAGCCCGGTCTGGGCCGGCGTCTGGAAGTGCTCGCCGGCCGGCCGGATCGCCTCGTGCGCCTCCTGCGCGTTCTTCACCTTGGAGGTGTAGACGCGCGGCTTGTCCGGCAGGTATGACGCGCCGTACAGCTCGCGGACCTGGGCCCGGGCCGCGGTGATCGCGGTGTCGGACAGCGTGACGCTGTCCGTACGCATATAGGTGATGTTGCCGTTCTCGTACAGCCGCTGCGCGATCTGCATCGTCTGCGAGGCGGACATGTTGAGCTTGCGCCCGGCCTCCTGCTGCAGCGTGGTGGTCCGGAACGGCGCGTACGGCTTGCGGGTGTACGGCTTGGACTCGATCGAGCGGACCTTGAACGTCGACTCCTGCAGCGCCGCGGCCAGCGCGGTGGCAGTCGCCTCGTCCAGGTGGACGGTGTTCTCGCCCTTCAGCTCACCGGTCGAGGCGAAGTCGCGGCCCTGGGCGATCCGCCGGCTGTCCACCGCGACCAGCCGGGACGGGAAGATCCGCGGCGTCTTGCCCTCGCCCGCGTCCAGCTTCGCGTCCAGGTCCCAGTACGACGCCGAGCGGAAGGCGATCCGGTCGCGCTCGCGATCGACCACCATCCGGATCGCGACCGACTGCACCCGGCCCGCCGACAGCTTCGGCATGACCTTCTTCCACAGCACCGGCGAGACCTCGTAGCCGTACAGCCGGTCCAGGATCCGCCGGGCCTCCTGGGCGTCGACGAGCGCGTCGTTGATCTGCCGCGCACTGCCGACCGCGTCCTGGATCGCCTTCGGCGTGATCTCGTGGAAGACCATCCGCTTGACCGGGATCTTCGGCTTCAGCTCGTCCAGCAGGTGCCACGCGATGGCCTCGCCCTCGCGGTCCTCATCGGTGGCCAGGTAGAGCTCGTCGGCGTCCTTCAGCAGGTCCTTCAGCTTGCGGATCTGCGCCTTCTTGTCCGCCGGTACGACGTACAGCGGGTCGAAGTGGTCCTCGATGTTGACCCCGAGCCGTGCCCAGGGCAGGCCCTTGTACTTCGCCGGGATCTCGTCGGCGCCCTTCGGCAGGTCGCGGATGTGGCCGAAGCTCGACTCCACCACGTAACCGGCGCCCAGGAAACCGGCGATCATCCGCGCCTTCTTCGGCGACTCGACGATCACCAGTCGGCGCTGACCAGCAGCCGCCGTCGACGACGTGCCGGCCGATTTCTTGGTCCCTGTTGCCGCTGCCACTGCGCTCCTTGCCTGTCAACGCCGTCAATGCTTCAGTGATGCCTCAACCCTGCAGCCGGATGCCTTGTTCCCCCGAACAACAAAACCGCACCGTCCGAGGACAGAGTACGGCCGACAGCAACGCATTTCTCAACGCACGGTAACCGCTCGGGGCGCCACCGGCCTCATCAGGGTTTCAGAAACCGGCCGAAAAACCCGCTCAGCGCGAGTCGCGTGAAGCTCACCGAGCTCTCCGGATCGACCGTGCCGAGCCCCTCGGTCAGCACGTCGGCCGGGATCCCCGAGGCGCGCGCGAGGCCGGGCAGCGAGAACTGATAGTCACCGAACGACCCGTGCCCGCCGGCCGGCAGCAGCGACTCCTGCTTCCAGCCGCGCTGCTGCGTCCAGAAACTGGACCAGGTCGGGTCCGTACTCCGGGAATGTCGCCCGCCGCCGACCAACAGGAACGGCCGGTCGAGTCCCCTCCTGGACACCTCGCTGGGCCCGTCACCATCCGTCAGGCCGCCGTCGAGGTTCGCCCCGACGTCGATCCGGCGGTCCACGAGCATCGCCGAGGCGGCCGTCGAACCGCCCATCGAGTAGCCGAAGACGCCGATCCGGTTCAGGTCCATCTTGCGGCTCAGCCGCCGGGGCAGCCCGGGCAGCGAGTCGAGGACGAATCTCACATCGGCCACCCGCGTGTCCGTGGCCTTCTTCGCCGCACCCGGCTCGTCCCACGGCACGTGCGCGCCCACCACCCGGCCGCCCGGGAACTCGACCGGCGCCTCCCCGGTGTGGTCGATGGTCACCACGATGTACCCGCGACTGGCCAGCTCCTCGACCTGGTTCGTCCCGATCACCCGGGACGCGCCTGAGCCGGGTGAATAGAGCAGTACCGGGTGCCGCCCACACGGCTTCGCGGCGACCCGGGCATGCGTCGTACTACCGGCCAGGTCGACCCGCGTCCCCGGTAGCCCTAGATAAGAGGTCATCTCGGTCCCGAGCGCAGGCGCGACACCCGGCTGCGCGTACGGCGCGTGCTCGCGGTGGGTGGACCTGGTCGGGTACCAGACGCTGATCATCAACTCCCGCCGCTTCCCCGGCTCCCACGGGTCCGCGCGCCGCTGATCCGTGAGGTGCACCTCCGTGGTCCCGATCCCGTACGGCCCGATCGGCGCCGGCAACACCACCCGATACGGCGTACTGGCAGCAGCCGCCGGACCTGCACTGGCCGCAACCGCCGAAACCGGAAGCCGGGTCACCGCGACCGGCACCGCGAGCACCGCCAGCACCGCGACGGAGGTCGCCAGAGCAGCTACGAGGGTTCGGCGCGGCATCATCCACCCACCCAACCCGACCGGCCGCCCCGGCGAATCGTCCTAAGGCGTGATTCCGAGTCATCCCTAGGTAGCACTCAGCGACGTGCTCACCGCACGAACTGGACCTCCGGGAAGTCCTTGGACTCCTTCTCCAGCAGCGGCTGGGACCGGTCCTTCAGGAAGCGGTCGAAGAAGGCGGTCAGGTAGGTGCGCTGGGCCAGCAGCATCCGGTGCCGGTCGAGGATGCCGGAGACGTTCGCCTGAACTTGGGTCGCGCCGGCGTCGTCGTCGGTGAGCCCGAAGAAGACGTCGTAGAAGAAGAACTGGTAGTCGGAGAAGCCGAGGTGGTTCGTGCCCGGCAGTTGCAGGTTGAGCTTCCAGTTCCGCTGGTTCTTCCAGAACGCCGCCCACGACTTGTCGTAGGTGGCCGGGTTGGCGGGATCGGTGCGCTGGCTGCCGTCCGAGCCGAACAGCAGGAACGGGCGATCCAGACCCTTCTCGGCGGCCGGACCGAGCGGGCCTTCCTGCATGTCATAGGCCAGCGTGCCGTCCAGGTCCGCGCCGGCCCTGATCCGTCCGTCGACCGCGATCGTGTTCGCCGCCGTGTGACCGCCGGCCGAGAAGCCGAACATCCCCACCCGGCGCAGGTCCAGCGCCTGCCGCAGGCCGGACGGCAACCGGCGCCGATCGACATCCGGGTTGAGGCCACGCCCGAGCAACGTCAGCTGGTCGAGCACGAACCGCGTGTCCGCCACCCGGGTGTCGACGAACGCCTTGGTCTCGGCTGCGGTCGGCACCAGGATGTCGGCGCCCGGCACGAACCGACCGCCCGGGAACTCGACCGGCCCCTCGTGCGTGTGGTCCATCGTCACGACGACGTACCCGCGACTGGCCAGCTCCTCCACCTGGGCGGTGCCGTAGAACCGGCTGAGCGGGAAGCCCGGCGAGTACAGGACGACCGGGTGCCTGCCCAGCTCGGCCGGTACCTCGACGCGGGCCTGGGTGTCGCTGTTGGCGAAGTCGAAGAGCGGCTCCTTCAGGCCGAAGGCCGCCTTCGACAGGCTGCGGCTCAGCACGTCCGCGGTCTTCGGTGGCATGTACTTGGCGAACGGACCCTCGGCGCGCGACCGCGCGGGGTACCAGACGCTCACCATCAGCTCCCGCCGCCGGCCCGGGGCGCTCTCGTCCCGCCGGGCCCGGTCGACCAGGTGCAGCTCGATCGTGCCGATCTTGTGCGGCCCGGTCGGGGCGGGCACGTGGATCTTCGTCGGCGGGTACGTCGCGGTGGTGGCCGCGGCGAGCGCGTTACCGGTCACCGGGCTGCGGCCGTGGTCCCGCTCGTCGACCGGATAGGCCTGTGCCAGCGCGGGCGTCGACAAGATCAAGCTCGCTGCCAGGCCGGCGGTGACCACCCGGCGGCGGCTGAAGCTTTGATAGTTCGTCATGCGAATCATCGTCGCTGCCCCGCCGGTCGGCGCGGATCCCCCACTCGGTGGAGACCCCGTCTCAACTTCATGACGACCAGTCCGCGCCGAACTAGTGACAGGCGCGGGCCCGGTGGGTTATCAATAGCGCAATCCTGTTCATAGATGCATGAAGTGAGGCACTCGTGAGCATCTTTGTCCGTGTTAAACGTTCAGTAGTCATCGCCGGGACATCCCTGGCCTTAGTCGCGGGTGCCCTGGCCAACGCCGTCGGCCCCGCCAGCGCAGAACCGGCCGCCGCCGCGGCGGGCACGTCGTTGGGGGCCGTGACCGCTTTCGCCGCCGACAACGCGCAGTACACGCTCAGCGCCGGTACGGCGAAGGTCCGGGTCGTGTTCGTCAAGGACGACGTGTTCCGGCTCTGGCTGGCCCCGGATGGTACGTTCACCGACCCGGCCAACACCCCGCCGACCGACCCGACGGCGCCGGCCTCGAACATCGTCGCCAAGACCGACTACCCGAAGCCCGCCACCAACTGGGCCGACAAGGGCAGCTACTACTCGCTGACCACCGGCAAGATCGAGGTACGGGCCAACAAGTCGCCGCTGCGCTTCTCGCTCTACCGCGCGAACGGCGAGCAGGTCTGGTCCGAGACCGCGCCGCTGACCTGGACCGACAGCTCGGCCAGCCAGTCGCTGAGCCGCGGCGCCACCGAGCAGTTCTTCGGCGGCGGCATGCAGAACGGCCGGTTCTCGCACCGCGACCAGACCATCACCGTCGCCCGCGACTTCAACTGGGAGGACGGCGGCAACCCGAACGCGTCGCCGTACTACATGAGCACCGCCGGATACGGCGTACTGCGCAACACCTTCGCCCCCGGCAGCTACAGCTTCACCGCTCCCGTCGTCACCAGGCACGACGAGAAGCGGTTCGACGCGTACTACTTCGTCGGCGACCTCAAGACCTCGCTGAACCGCTACACCGAGCTCACCGGCCGGCCCTTCATGCCGCCGATCTACGGACTCGAGTACGGCGACTCGGACTGCTACAACCGCGGTCACTACGCCACCGACCCGGACCCCAGCAACGACTGGAAGGTCAACCCGGACAAGACCACCACGCTGGACGCCGTCAAGGTCGCGCAGAAGTTCCACGACAACGACATGCCCGGCGGCTGGATGCTGGTCAACGACGACTACGGCTGCGGGTACTCCGCCAACACCGAGTCGGAGCAGGTCGATGGCACCTGGTGGGGCAAGCGGGACATCCCCGCGCTCAAGCAGACCGGCGACGAACTGCGCAGCCGCAACATCCAGATGGGCCTGTGGACGCAGTCGTCCCTGGACCGCCAGCCTGCCGAGGTCGGCGACGCAGGGGTTCGCGTACGCAAGCTGGACGTCGCCTGGGTCGGCCCGGGCTACCGCTACGCGCTGAGCGCCTGCGACACCGCCCACGACGGCATCGAGCAGTACAGCAACGCCCGTGGTTACGCCTGGATGGTCGAGGGCTGGGCCGGAGCGCAGCGGTGTGCGGTGCAGTGGACCGGCGACCACAGCGGCTCGCTGGACGCCATCAAGTGGCAGATCCCGGCCATCACCGGTTCCGGGAACTCCGGAATCGCCTACAGCGCGGGCGATGTGGACGGCATCTTCGGCGGCTCCCCGACCAGCTACACGCGGGACCTGCAGTGGAAGGTGTTCAACCCGGCCTTCATGACGATGTCCGGCTGGGCCACCCCGGCGTACAAGCAGCCGTGGACGTACGGCGAGCCGTACACCTCGATCAACCGCAAGTACCTCAAGCTGCGCGAGCGGCTGCTGCCCTACTTCTACTCGTACGCCGCCGAGGCGCACGCGACCGGCGCTCCGCTGAACCGCTCGCTGGTGCTGGAGTACCCGGACGACCCGAAGACCTGGGACGACACCACGAAGTACGAGTTCCTTGCAGGTAAGGAGTTCCTGGTCGCGCCGATGTGGGGCGCCGACGAGGTGAAGAGCGGCATCTACCTGCCCAAGGGAACCTGGGTCGACTACTGGTCCGGCAAGGTCTACCAGGGTCCGACCACAGTCAACGGCTACCACGCGCCGCTCGACACGCTGCCGCTGTTCGTCAAGGCGGGCGCCGTCGTACCGATGTGGAAGAGCGGGATCAATAACGCCGCCGAGCAGGCGTTCGGCGATCGCCTGACCGTCGACGTCTACCCCGAGGGCAAGTCGTCGTTCAGCCTCTACGAGGACGACCGCGTCACCCGGGACTACAAGCAGGCCAAGTCGGCCACGCAACTGCTCGAGGTGACCGCACCCGTCGCCGGTCGTGGCGACGTCAGCGTCAAGATCGGCGCCAGCAAGGGCTCGTACGCCGGCAAGCCGGGCGCGCGTCCCTACGAGCTGACCGTCCACACCGGTACTGCGCCGCGCGAGGTCTCGGTCGACAACGTGCAGCTCAACAAGCAAGCCAGCAAGGCTGCTTACCTCGCTGCCGCCACTGGCTGGTTCTACGAGAACGGCGTGGTGCTCGTGAAGACCGCCTCGATCTCCACCTCGAAGGAGGCTACCGTCCGGCTGAGCGGCACCACCTCAGTCGGTGGCGGCAAGGCAGTCATGGAGTCCACTGGTACTCCGGAGCTCTCCTCGCCGGCCCTGTGGAACGCACCCGGCCAGGCCACCGAGCTGACGGCTACCTTCACCAACCCCAGCGCGACGACCATGCGCGATGTGCGCCTCGCGCTGGACCTGCCGGCCGGCTGGACTGCTACTGGGACCAGCACCTTCGCCAAGGTCGACCCCGGCAAGACCGTCACCACCAAGCTCGCGGTGACGCCCGCGGCCTCGGTCAAGCCGGCCAGCTTCACGCTGCGACTCGACGCGTCGTACCTGGTGCACGAGGACAGCTACCGCAACAGCACGGTCGCGACGGCTCAGCTGCCGTACGGATCGTTGTCCCAGGCAGCGACCGTGGTCGGCATCAGCGACGCGAAGACCTTTGCTCAGGGCAACTTCGATGACTCCGGCAACAGCTTCAACGGCGAGGCCCTGGCCGCGGCGGGGTACACGCCGGGCGCCAAGGTGACCGTCCAGGGCGCCGACTTCACCTGGCCGACCGGAGCACCCGGTACGCCGAACCTGGTGAAGAACCAGTCCGCGCCGATCCTCGTCTCCGGCACCGGGTCGCATCTGGCCCTGCTGGGCGCGGGCGCGAGTCTCAATGCCAAGGGCAACGTGACGATCATCTACACCGACGGCACCGAGTCCCAGGCACCACTGCAGCTGCCGAACTGGTGCTGTCAGGATCCTGCCACCGGCGGCGCGAAGCTCGCCGTCTCTGTTAAGGGCCGGTACACCGCAGCCGGTCTGGCGAATACCACCACGGACTACCGGGTCTTCTACACCGCCGTGGCGCTGACACCGGGCAAGACGGTGAAGGCGATCAAGCTGCCCGGTGGCGGCCTCGGCTTCTTCGCGGCCACCCTGGCGGACAAGCCGTTGCCTCCGGCTCCGACCGGTCAGCCCTGGGTGAGCGACCTGGAATGGGTCGACTCGAGCAACGGCTGGGGTCCGGTCGAGCGGGACAAGAGCAACGGTGAGGACGCGGCCGGTGACGGAGCTGCCCTGACGCTGGCCGGAACGCAGTACGCCAGGGGACTGGGGACGCACGCGCCGTCGTCGGTCACGGTCCGGATCGGCGGCAACTGCACCGGTTTCACCGCCAAGGTCGGGATCGACGACGAGATGGAGGATCGTGGCAAGGTGAGCTTCAAGGTGCTGGTCGACGGTGTGGCGAAGTACACATCGGATCTGCTCACCGGAACGTCGGCCACGGTGCCCGTCAGTGTCGACACGACGGGTGGGCAACTACTGACGCTGCAGGTGACCGATGCCGGCGACGGCGTCACCAGCGACCACGCGGACTGGGCGGAGGCGCGGTTGGTCTGCAAGAACGCCTGACACAGCAGGAGGTTCGGGTGACCGCATCCGACTTTCGGCTGAACTTTCCCTGAGCTACCCCGGAACCCACCTGTCAGCCGTCCCAGGGGACGGTACCGGGTGGGTTCCGGTGGTATCTGGGCCCTCGTCCATGACAAGGTCTGAGCTGGCACCACCGAGCAGCGCCATGGCCCCCTCCCATGGTGGTGCAGACGCCACTGTGGAAGTAGTGCCAACACCATCAGATCTGGTCCCCGCTGACGCTACTTTCGAGGTAGACGAAAGCCGTCGGGGGCAGCAGTTTCAGAGAGGGCGCGTGGGAGTCATGGTTGCGACATACCTGAAGAGATGGGTCGGCAGCCGGGTGCTGAGCCGGACCACCCGCAAAGGTGGTCTGAACCTGTCGAAGATGCGGGTGTTCCCGCGCCAGGTCTCGATGCCGCTGCGCCGCGAGGGTCTCGACCCGGTGCCGGAGCTCGGTGCGATCCGCGAGGTCGAGCCGATGCACAAACTGGCCAACCTGTTCGGGCTGAACGTCTGGATGGTGACCGGCCACGCCGAGGCCAAGGTGGTGCTGGCCGACTCGGTCAACTTCAGCAACGACATCCGGCCGATGATCGGCTCCGACCCGAACAAGCCGTCCGAGGGCATCGGCGGCCTCGGCTTCACCGATCCACCGGACCACACCCGGCTGCGCAAGCTGCTGACGCCGGAGTTCACCAAGCGCCGGCTGGCCCGGCTGGAGCCGATGATCGAGAAGATCGTCAACGACCAGCTGGATCTGATGGAGGCCAAGGGCCCGGTCGCCGACATCGTCGCCGACTTCGCCTTCAACGTGCCGTTCCTGCTGATCGCCGACCTGCTCGGGGTCGAGGAGCAGGACCGCGATCGGTTCCGCGCCCTCGGCCCGGCCCGGTTCGACCTGTCCGGTGGCGGGATCGGTGTGTTCGGCTCGGCCAGCGAGTCGCGCGAGTTCCTGTTCGAGATCGTCGGCAAGCAACGGGCGAACCCCGGTGACGGCCTGATCGGCTCGATCATCCGCGAGCACGGCGACGGCATCGACGACATCGAGCTCGGTGGGCTCGCTGACGGCGTCTTCCTCGGCGGTTACGAGACCTCCGCGAGCATGCTCGCCCTGGGCACCCTGGTGCTGCTGCGCGATCCGGAGAACTTCGCCCGGCTCCGCGACGAACCCGAGTCGGTGGACGCCATCGTCGAGGAACTCCTGCGCTACCTGACAGTTGTCCAGGTCGCCTTCCCCCGGTTCGCCAAGCACGACCAGGAACTGTTCGGCCAGCAGGTGAAGAAGGGCGACCTGGTTGCCGTCTCACTGTCCGGCGCGGACCGCGACAAGGCGGTCTTCGGTGACGACGCGGAGGCGTTCTGGCCGCGCCGCGCTCCGGCCGCCCACCTCGCCTTCGGGCACGGCATGCACCGGTGCGTCGGCGCCGAGCTGGCCCGGATGGAGCTGCGGGCGGCGTTCAGCGCGCTGGCCAACCGCTTCCCCGACCTCTCCCTGGCCGTTTCGGAGGACCAACTCCGGTTCCGTGACTTCTCCATCGTCTACGGCGTCGAGTCGCTGCCGGTCCAGCTGCACGCCGTCGCCACTACCCAGCAAGCAGCCGGCTGACCGTTGGCGTCTTAACCCGGCGGGCTCGTGACAGCGGACCCCGGCGCGGCCACAATGGGCGGTCTCACCTGAACAGCGGGTGACCGAGAGGGAGGGCAGCGATGGAGGCGGCGGTGTTGTCCGCGAGGATCGCAGCGGCCATGACGCTTGCCCAGTCGGGCGGCCACGCCGTCGCGGCAGCCCAGATCGAGGTCATCCGCGCCGAGCTCGGCGGCGTACCGAGCTATGAACTGGCTGCCGCCGAGTACGTCCGTGGAGTGACCGCCCACCACGCCAGCGATGCCGACGAGGCCCTTGCAGCCGTCGAGGAGTGCCTCGCCGTCGCCCGCGCGATCGACGAACCAGGCTGGGAGGCGAACGCGCTCCCGATCCGGGTCATCACCCTGGCCCGCAGCGGTCGCGGCGGCGACACCGTCACCGACCTGGTCGCCGCCGAGCACGCCCTGAGCCGGACGACCGACCCCGGACTCCGCGGCTGGGCCCACACCGGCCTCGGCTACGCGTACGACGTACTGCGGCTGTTCGAGCTCTGCATCCCGCACTACGAGATCGCCGCCGGCAGCGAGGTCGATGTCCTCGACCTGGTCGAATCTCCTGCCATCGACCGGCTCAACCTGGCCGAGACCCACTTGCGCTGGGCTCATGAGCTCGAGCGCCTCGGCGACCCGTCGCAGCAGCACGAGATCGACGACCTGCTCGCGGCGGCCGCCCACTGGTCCCGCGAGGCGGAATTGGTGATCGTCGACGACGAGAGCCAGGAGTACTGGCGGTTGAGCACTCGCATCTGGCTGGCCGCGGCCGCCACGGCGAGCGACCCGGCGGCCGCCGTCGAAGTACTGACCGAATGCCGCGACGAGATCAGCAAACTCGGTGAGACCGAACGGCTGGCCATCGCCGGCGCCTACCTGGCAAGGGCTTTCGCTGCCCAGGGCAACTGGACCGAGGCTCGCGCGGCGGCCGATCGGGCGATCGAGGACCTGATTCCGCTGGCCGATCCGTCGACCCAGGTGCTGGTCCTGCAGACGCGATCCGAGCTTGCCGCCGCGAGCGGCGAACGCGGCGCGACCGCCGCACTCGAGTACGCCCGGTCGGTGGCCCGCGGCTGGTGGAAGGAACGGCAGCGCGCGCTGAACGCAGTACGGCATGCGTTGGTGGCCCATGATCTGTCGGCGCGCCACGACGCCGAGTGGCATGCTGCCCGGCAGGACGCCCTGACCGGGATCGGCAACCGCCGCGCGATGGATGAGCGGCTCACCGCGGCCCGGGACTCCCAGCGCGCGGTGACCTTGCTGGCCATCGATGTGGACGACCTGAAGATCGTGAACGACACCTTCGGGCATGCTTGCGGGGACGAACTGTTGCAACTTATTGCAAACCTGCTGGTAGAACAGGCGCGGGCCACCGATGCCGTGATTCGATCGGGAGGGGACGAGTTCTTCGTGGTGCTGGACCAGCCCGACGCCAAGGGCGGCGCGCAGTTGGCCGAGCGGGTCCGGGCCGCGGTCGCCCTGGTGGCGGCCACGACGGCCAAGCCGTGGCTGCGGAAGCTGAGCGTGAGCATCGGGTACGCCGCGACCGCGGAAGGCGTGGCGGTGGAGTTGCTGATCCCACTGGCGGACAGCCGGCTGTACGAGGACAAGCGCCGTTCCAGGTGAGCGGCGAGCAGGACGAAGAGGAGACTGGGTGCGGGAAACGTCGGGGGTGACCGCTCGGATCGCGGCGGCGATGACGCGCGCCCAATCCGGGAACCAGGCCGGCGCGGCGACCGACATCCGGAAGCTGCTGACCGAGCTCGGGCCGGAGCCGACCAGCGAACGCGCGGCCGCGGAGTACGTCCGGGCGGTCGCCGCGCACTACTCCGCCGACGCCGAGACGGCGCTGGACGCGGTCGACGGCTGTATCCGGGTGTCCCGCGCGATCGAGGAGCCAGGCTGGGAGGCGAACGCGCTCGCGGTCCGGATCGTCACGCTGATCCGCACCGGTGAGGGCGGTGACTCGGTCGCCGACCTGGTCGCCGCCGAGAACGCCCTGGCCAGGACGAAGGACCCGGGGCTGGCGAGCTGGGCACACACCGGGCTGGGCTACGCCTATGACCTGCTGCGGCTGTTCGAGTTGTGCATCCCGCACTTCGAGTTGGCCGCCGCGGCCGACGTGGACCCGCTCGGGCTGCCCGAGTCGCCCGCGATCAACCGGCTGAACCTGGCCGAGTCCAATCTGCGCTGGGCCCACGAGATGGAGCGGCTCGGCGACCCGGACCACGACCAGGAGATCCTGCGCCGCCGCCAGGAGGCGAAGCGCTGGGCCGCCGAGGCGAACGAGGTGATCGTCCGCGCGAACCTGATCGGCTACTGGCCGATGACCGGGCGGATGTGGCTGGCGGCCAGCAACTTCGACGCCGATCCGGCCGAGGCCGCGGTGATTCTGAAGGACTGCCGCGACCAGCTGACCAAGCTCGGCTCGCTGGAGCTGGCCGCGATCGCTGGTGCTTATCTGGCGAAGGCCTATGCGTCCCTTGACCGGCTGGACGACGCGCTGGAGGCCGCCGAGCGGTCCGCGACCGACCTGCCGCCGACCTCCGATCCGCCGGTCGAGGCGTTGGTCCGGCACACCGCAGTGCTGATCGTGGCGGACTCCGGGGATGCGGGAGCCGCCTCGGGGCTGCAGTATGCGCGGGCCATCACCCGTGGCTGGTGGGCCGAACGACTCCGCGGCCTGTACGCCGTACGCAGTGCGCTGGCCACCCACGATCTCTCCGTCCGCCACGACGCCGAGTGGCGGGCGGCCCGCGAGGATCCGCTGACCGGCGTCGGCAATCGCCGGGCTCTGGACGAGCGGATGACCGCGGCGCTCGACTCGGGTCGCTCGATCGCGGTGCTGGCGATCGACGTCGACAACCTGAAGATCGTCAACGACAGTCACGGCCACGCCTGCGGTGACGAGGTACTGCGGCGCGTCGCCCAGCTGCTCAGCGAGCAGTGCCGCGCGGACGACGTGGTCGCGCGAGCGGGTGGGGACGAGTTCGTCGTCGTACTGGACAACCCCGACGACCGCGGCGCCGGCGAACTCGTCGAGCGGATCAAGTTCGCCGCCGAGCGGGTGGCCCGGGGCGCGGTCGAGCCGTGGTTCGCGATGCTCCGGCTGAGCATCGGCCAGGCCAGCAGCACCGACGGCACCTCGGTCAACGATCTGCTGACCGCCGCCGACCGCCGGATGTACGAGGAGAAGCGCCGCCGCCGGGCTACCTCCCCTGCCAACGGGGAGGACGTTTCTCGCTGAACGCCAGCGCGCCTTCCCGAGCGTCCACGGACGCGGAAACCTTGTGGTACAAGGGATCCTGGAGCGCGAAAGCGTCGGCCTCGGTGACCGCGCGGACGATCTGCTGGACGGCAGCCAGCGCGAGCGGGGCGTTGCGGCTGATCCGGGTGGCGAGGGTCAGCGCCGTCGTGAGCGCCGCGCCGTCGGGGACCAGACGATTGACCAGCCCATGACCGAAAGCAGTTGCCGCAGGCATCGGATCGCCGGTGAGCAGCAATTCCATCGCGAGGTGGTGGGGCAGTCGCTGGGGCAGCCGGATCGCGCCACCCTCGCCGGCGATGAGTCCCCGCTGGACCTCAGGCAGCCCGAACTGCGCGGACTCACCGGCGACGATCAGGTCGCACGCCAAGGCCAGCTCGAAGCCGCCGGCGACGGCGTACCCCTCGACGGCCGCGATCAGCGGTTTGGTCCGTGCCCGGCGGGTCAGACCGGCCAGCCCGAGCTGGCCGACCACCGGGATTCCCTCGCTGGGGAAGGCTTTCAGGTCCATCCCGGCGCAGAAGTGGCCACCGGCACCGGTCAGTACTCCGGCGGTGAGTTCGGGGCGCTTCTCCAGGTGATCCAGGGCGACACTCAGCGCCGTCGCGACCTCGCGGTTGATCGCGTTGCGGGCGGCCGGGCGATCCAGCGTCATCACCAGCACGCTGCCCAGGAGTTCGGTCCGGACCGGCCGGAGATCGATGGTCATCGGCGGACCACCGGCAACGATTCCAGTCCGCGCATCACGCGGGACGGCCGCCAGCGCAGCTCGTCGGCCGGAACGGCGAGGCGGAGGTCGCCGAGCCGCTCGAGCAGCATCCGGATCGCGACCGCGCCCTCGATCTTCGACAGCGCGGCGCCGATACAGAAATGCGGCCCGCGACCGAAAGCCAAGTGCTCGTTGGGATCCCGGCGCAGATCGAGCACGTCAGGATCGGCGAACCGGGTCTCGTCCCGGTTGGCCGAGCCGATCAGCAGGCTGACGATGTCGCCGGTCTGGATCAACTGGTCGTGCAGCAGGATCGGCTCCGCGGCCGCCCGGAAGGTGGCATCGCGGACCGGGGAGTCGTAGCGCAGCAACTCGTCGAGCCCGGTGCGGATCAGCGCGGGATCGTCCCGCAGGGCCCGCAACTGGTCGGGATGCCGCAGCAGCGCGAGCATCCCGTTGCCGATCAGGTTGACGGTAGTGTCGTGCCCGACGAGCAGCAGCAGGTACGCCGTACTGATCAGCTCTTCCTCGGTCAGGCTGTCGCCTGCGCCGACCAGGGCGCCGAGCAGGTCGAGCTCGCCGGCCGGGTGGTCGCGCTTGTCCGCCACCAACACGGTCAGGAAGGTGCGGAGCTCGTCGTCGGTGCGATGACCGCTGGCCGGTACCACCGTGTTGGCGAGCATCGTCCGCATCGCGGGGGTGTTCAGGTGCTCCGGGACGCCGAGGATCGTGCAGATCAGGGTGAAGGTCAGCGGCATCGCGAAGTCGTTGATCAGGTCGAGGCCGTCGTCCGGGTCGACCTGGTCGAGCAGCCGGCCGGCGGTCTGCGCGACGAACGGCTCCAGCGCGGCGATCCGGCGCGGGACGAACGCGTTGTTGACGAGTCGCCGCAGCCTGGTGTGCTCGGGCGGATCTGCGTGCACGAGATGCTTGTTGAGCCCGGCCGGGCCCGGCTTGTAGCCCGGGTAGAGGTCGGGATTCTTGCTCAGCCGCTTGTCGGTCAGCAGCAGCCGGACGTCGTCGTACCGGGAGACGGACCAAATGGTGCGGCCCTGGCCTTTGCGCTCGGCGAAGACCGGAGCATGCCGGCGCAGCCAGCGGAAGTAGGGGTAGGGATCGTCGGTCCGGCGGGCGAGCAACTCGGCCGGTGGACCCGCCAGCAGAACGTCGACCATCAGGCGCCCTTCAGTCAGCTTTGGTGACTGAAAGCTACCTCATGATTACCCGTTGTTACCGAAGCTTAGTGACTGAGAAACCCGTCCGTGATCAGGCCGGCGATCTTCGGCAGGTACTCCGCGTGCAGGTCGTCGCGCTCCAGCAGACTCGCCAGCGCATCCAGGATCTGCCCGACGCTCAGCTCGCCGTCGCAGGCGCCGACGAAGCCCGCGAGCACGGTGTCCACCTGTTCGGCCCGGCGCATCCCGCGTTGCCGCCGCAGCACGATCGTCGCCGGGTCCTCGGCGCCCGGCTGCCCGGCCGTCTCCTGCACCAGATCGTCGGCCATCGTCAGGTGCAGCCCGGTCAGGTCGGCAGGCAGCCCCTCGATCCGCTCGAACCGGTCGAGCACGTGCGGCCCGATCGGCTGCTCGATCTCGTACGGCCACTCCTCGGCATGCGTGCTGCCCGCGACGTTGTGCAGGTTGATCCAGCCCATCCCGATCGCCTCGACCTGCTGCTCGTCGAGCCAGCGCAGCCAGGCGTCGTACCGGCTCGGGTACTCCGGCCGCCCGTGCAGGCCGGCGTCGCGCAACCACAGCTCGACGTACTCCGCTGGGTCGAGCTGCTCGCGTTGCACGGCCCAGCTGGACCTGTCGCCGGTCCACTCGGCTATGCGTTCGCGCCAGTCCTGGCCACGGACACAGGTCCAGTTGGCGAGGAGCTGACACCAGCCACCCTCGGTCAGGTGCTGCGGCGCCTGCCGAACCAGTTGCTCGACCACCGCGTCGCCGGCGAAGCCCGTCTCGCGGTAGGTCAGCCGGGCCTCGGCGGCGGGCGGCGCGATCACGTACGGCGGGTTGCTGACGATCAGGTCGAACCGCTCCCCCGCGACCGGCTCGTAGAGACTGCCGTCGCGGACATCGAGCTCGACCCGGTTGAGCGCGGCGGTCCAGCGAGTCAGCTGGAGCGCTCGGGGATTGACGTCGGTGGCCACCAGCCGGCCGATCCGGTCGGCGAGGTGGAGTGCCTGGATCCCGCAGCCGGTGCCGATGTCGAGCGCCTTCTCGGCCTTGATCGGCACGGTCAGCCGGACCAGGCTCAGGCTGGCCGGCGCGATCCCCAGCACGTAGTCCGACCTGATCGGCTGCCGCCGGCCGTCCAGGCCCGGGGTCAGATCGGCGATCACCCACCAGTGCCGCTCGTCCTCGGCGTACGGCCGGATGTCCAGCGCCGCGGCCAGTTGCCGGCCGGTCTGATTGAAGATGCCTAAGGCAACTAATTCGTCGACGGCGCCGGGAAAGGCCTGCGCCGCCGACTCCCTCGGCAGCTCCCGCTGCAGCAGGAAGAGCCTGATCATCGTGTCGAGCGCGTCACCGGAGCCGGTCCGCCGGTAGGCCAGCGTCGTCTCGTTGCGCGCCAACGCGGCGTTGGCCTGCGGCCCCAACCGCTCGGCCACTCCGTCGACCGTGTACTCCGCCGCCTCGAAGGCAGCACGCAACCGGTCGACCAGTTCCACACCCAGCACGTGCACGTCCATTCAGAAGTAGTACGGGGTGGCGGTCTGGAAGACCTCCAGCAGCTTGGCCTTCACCTGGTCGCGATGCGGGATCTGGACGTTCGGGCGCTCGTCGTCGAGCCGGACGCCGTGGTCGACCATCAGGTAGACCACGCGCAGTGTGCGGAGCGTGTTCGAGATCTCCGGCGCGAACCCGGCGGCCGGGACGGTGACGACGGCCCGCAGCGCCGGATCGAGCCAGCCGACCGCGTCGGCCCCGGTCAGGTCCTCGCGGGTCAGCGCGACGCCCAGGGCGAACCCCAGCCGGTCGTCCTCCAGATCACGCAGCACGTACTCCGTCGGCGTCAGGAGCCGCCCTACGCCCAGCCGGAGCATCTGGACGGGCTCGACGGCCTGGACCCGCGCCAGGGCCGCCAGCAGGTCGCTGCCGTGCGCGACGGCGTGCAGCCAGCCGAGCTTGGGGTCGAAGCCGCGCAGATCCTCCTCACCGACGTACCAGCGCTCGAACGGCGGCACCCAGGACGGCTCGAAGACCCCCTGGGAGATGATCGCGTCGAGAATCAGCGGGGCGAAGGTACGAGCCTGGATCTCCGGATCGGCGAACCGGGTCACCATCTCCTCGCCGAGCGCCCGCAGCGCGTCGGCGTCGAGCACCCCTTCGCCGATCCAGGTGGCCAGCGTGGAGTAGGCCTGCCCGTCCCGGACCTGTGGATCGGGCGACCGGAGCATGCCGGACAGCTCGGCCACCAACTCGTCCACCGGACGCCCGGCCGGTACGGCGAACCCGTTCGCGCGGACCTGCGCCCAATCGGTCATGCGCCGAAGGCTAACAAAGGGAACGGCCCGTGGGACATCTGGAAACCAGATGTTCCACGGGCCGTAGCGACCAGGACCCCTCAGCCCGGCCGGGCCTCGCACCGCCTAGCCACCCGGCGGCCGTCTCATCGTCAGGCGTCGCGCTTGTTCGCGGAGAACAGCGCGATGCCCAGCAGCACCGCGGCCCAGGCGGCGAAGTACAGCAGCGCGCCCCACGGGCCGAAGGCGTAGTTGCTGCCGCCCGCGTTCTCGCCGGCGATGCCGAAGTCCTGGCCCTGGTTCAGGAAGGAGCTGGCATTCGCGAACGGCGCGTACTTGGCCATCTCGTCGCCGACCTTCGGGATCAGGCCGAACAGGTTCTCGACCACCAGCGGCCACAGGATCGCGATCGCGATCGCGCCCGCGCTCTGCCGGATCAGGATGCCGATCGCGATCGCGATCACGGCGGACAGGGCGAAGACCAGGCCCTGACCGGCCAGCAGCCGCCACTCGGCGCCGGTGTCGATGGCCAGGTCGGCCGTGCTGGCGAACAGCGAGCCGATGCCCCAAGCGCCGAACGAGGCGACCAGGCCGACGACGCCGGCCAGGAAGGCGACCACGAAGGTCTTGCCGAGCAGCAGCGCGCTGCGCTGCGGGACGGCCAGGAAGCTGGTCCGCAACGTGCCGAACCGGTACTCGGTGGTGACGGCCAGCGCGGCCATCACCATCATCACCATCTGGCTGAGCTGGGCGCCGGGCTGGGTGATGAAGATCGACGCCTGCAGCTCGTCGTCACCCTTGAGGAAACCGGTGGTGAGGGCCGCGAGGCCGATCGTCAGCACCGCGGCGACGATCATGCACCACCACGGGGACCGGGTGGTGAAGAGCTTGATCCGCTCTACCTGAATGACCGACATGTCAGTTGTCCTCCTTCGGCCCAGCGGCCACCTCGGCGCCGGAGACCGGCGGAACCAGGCTCGGGTCCACGACCTCGCCCGTTGCGTCTGTGGCGTGGTACTCGACCGAGTGGCCGGTCATCTGCATGAAGGCGGCCTCCAGCGAGCCGCGCTTCAGCGACAGCTCGTGCAGCACGATGCCCTGGGCCGCGGCGGTCTCACCGATCACGTCGGTGGTGACGTCGCCCTCGACGATCAGCGCCTTGCCCTCGTCGCTGTCCTCGATCCGGGTCTTCAGGCTCTGCTGCTGCAGAACGTTCTGCAGCAGGTCGAGCTGCGGGGTGCGGACCTTGATCGTGGTGCCGCTGGCGCGGTCGACGAACTCGGTCGTGGTGCTCTGCGAGATCAGCTTGCCGCGGCCGATGACGACCAGTTCCTCGGCGGTCAGCGCCATCTCGGACAGCAGGTGGCTGGAGACCAGTACGGTCCGGCCCTCGTCGGCCAGCCGGTGCATGAAGGTCCGGATCCAGACGATGCCCTCGGGGTCGAGACCGTTCACCGGCTCGTCGAAGAGCAGGATCTCGGGGTCGCCCAGCAGGGCGCCCGCGATACCGAGCCGCTGCGACATGCCCAGCGAGAACGCGCCGGCCCGCTTGTTCGCGACCGCGGTCAGACCGACCATCTCGAGCGCCTTGTCGACACTCGACTTGGGCAGCTTGTTCGACGCGGCCATCCAGGCCAGGTGGGCCCGGGCGGACCGGTTCGGGTGCACCCACTTGGCATCCAGCAGCGCGCCGATCTTGGTCAGCGGCTGCCGCAGGTCGCGGTAGTGCTGGCCGTCGATCCGGACGTCACCGGAGGTTGGGGTGTCCAGGCCCAGGATCATCCGCATGGTGGTCGACTTGCCGGCCCCGTTCGGACCGAGGAAGCCGGTCACCTTGCCGGGTTTTACCTCGAAAGAAAGGTTGTCAACGGCAACGGTATGGCCGTAACGCTTGGTGAGGCCTTTTGCCTCGATCATCCCGTACTCCTCGTTCGGTGGCGCGCCAGTGAATTCATGGGCGGGCTGTGCTCGTATCAGTATCGAGGTCTGGCTGGGTCAATACATCGAACCCCGGGCGGACCCGGTGTGTCCCCCCTTAGGTGGATTCTGCCGTCCACCCTGCCGGGGTTGCCATCGGTTAACGCCCTGACCTACCCCCGACCATCGCGTACTCCGGCCGCCCGCGCATCCGACCAAAGTCGACGCTGGTCGGCCGAACGGATCGCCCCGGCCGGAAACGGAGGTGACTTTCAGCTGATGGTTCATTTCGGAAAAGCGGAAAGGCCCGCCGGAGACGAACTCCAGCGGGCCTTTCGGCGTACTGCGTCAGACGATCAGGCAGCGATGTTGGCCGGGGCCGGGGTGTCGGAGATGACCGACTCCCGGCGCTTCGACACGACGACCGCCGCGATGATGATCACCAGCGCGACCAGCGCGATGGCGATCCGCAGGCCGGTGTTGGTGTCCTCACCGATCGACGACATCCCGACGACGGCCGGCGCGATCAGCACCGAGACCAGGTTCATCACCTTGATCAGCGGGTTGATGGCCGGGCCGGCGGTGTCCTTGAACGGGTCGCCCACGGTGTCACCGATGATGGTGGCCTCGTGTGCCGGCGAACCCTTGCCGCCGTGGTTGCCGTCCTCGACCAGCTTCTTCGCGTTGTCCCAGGCGCCACCGGAGTTGGCCAGGAAGACGGCCATCAGGGTGCCGCTGGCGATCGCGCCGGCCAGGTAGCCGGCCAGCGCCGAGGCGCCGAGACCGAAGCCGACCGCGATCGGGGCCGCGATCGCGAGCAGACCAGGGGTGGCCAGCTCACGCAGCGAGTCGCGGGTGCAGATGTCGACGACCTTGCCGTACTCCGGCTTGCCGGTGCCTTCCATGATCCCGGGGATGTCGCGGAACTGGCGACGAACCTCGTAGACCACCGCGCCGGCGGCGCGGCCGACGGCGTTGATGAGCAGTCCGGAGAACATGAACACGACTGCCGCGCCGATGATCAGGCCGACCAGCGTGGACGGGTCGAAGACCAGCGCGTTGGTGTTGAACGCGGCGTCGCCGGCGTCGTTCAGCACCGCGTAGATCGAGTCCGTGTAGGAGCCGAACAGCGCGGTCGCCGCCAGTACGGCGGTGGCGATCGCGATGCCCTTGGTGATCGCCTTGGTGGTGTTGCCGACGGCGTCCAGCTCGGTCAGGATCTGGGCCGCTTCGCCGTCCACGTCACCGGACATCTCGGCGATGCCCTGCGCGTTGTCGGAGACCGGACCGAAGGTGTCCATCGCGACGATGACGCCGACGGTGGTCAGCAGACCGCCACCGGCCAGCGCGATCGCGAACAGCGCGAGCACACCGGAACCGCCGACCAGGAAGGCGCCGTAGACAGCGGCGGCGATCACCAGCGCGGTGTAGACGGCCGACTCGAAGCCGACCGAGATGCCCGACAGGATCACGGTCGCGGCGCCGGTCAGCGAGGTCCGGCCGACGTCCTGCACCGGCTTGTCCTCGGTACCGGTGAAGTAGCCGGTCAGCGCCAGGATGATGGCGGCCAGCACGATGCCGATGATCACCGAGACGGTGGCGATCACCCGGGGGTCACCGTCCTGCGCGGCGATCTTCTCGGTCGCGCCGGTCAGGTCGCCGAACTTGCTCGGCAGGTAGGCGAACGCCGCCACCGCGCACAGGATGGCCGAGATCGCCGCCGAGATGTAGAACGCCCGGTTGATCGTCCGCAGACCGTTCTCGCCGGCCCGCGGCTTGGTCAGGAAGACGCCGATAACCGCGGTGACCGCGCCGATGGCCGGCACGATCAGCGGGAAGATCAGGCCCTGCTCGCCGAAGGCGGCCTTGCCCAGGATCAGCGAGGCGACCAGCATCACGGCGTACGACTCGAACAGGTCGGCAGCCATACCGGCACAGTCACCGACGTTGTCGCCCACGTTGTCGGCGATCGTCGCGGCGTTGCGGGGGTCGTCCTCGGGGATGTTCTGCTCGACCTTGCCGACCAGGTCCGCGCCGACGTCGGCGGCCTTGGTGAAGATGCCACCGCCGACCCGCATGAACATGGCCAGCATGGCGGCGCCGAAGCCGAAGCCCTCGAGCACCGTCGGGGCGTCACCCTTGAACAGCAGCACCACCAGGGCGGCGCCGAACAGGCCGAGGCCCACCGTCGCCATACCCACGGTGCCACCGGTCCGGAACGCGACCCGCATGGCGGGCTCGCGGCCTTCGGACCGGGCGGCCGCGGCGACGCGGACGTTGGCCCGGGTCGCGAGCCACATGCCCAGGTAGCCGATGGCGGCCGAGAAGCCCGCACCGACCAGGAAGAAGACCGACCGGAAGATCTTCAGCGTGGTCTCGCCGCCGCCGTCACTGTGCACAGGCAACAGGAACAGCAGCAGGAACGCGACCACGGCGAAGATCGACAGCGTCTTGAACTGCCGGGA
This sequence comes from Kribbella sp. NPDC056861, assembly GCF_040687575.1. Lineage (NCBI taxonomy): Bacteria > Bacillati > Actinomycetota > Actinomycetes > Propionibacteriales > Kribbellaceae > Kribbella > Kribbella sp. NPDC056861. The sequence continues at coordinate 188,573 of NZ_JBFBNQ010000006.1, forward strand.
CAGATAGGCTGAAGCGCCCTCCTGCACCGCCAACGCGATCGTCTTCATGTTCTCGGTGCCCTCATCGGCGGCAAGCACCTGGCGGCGGAACACCATCGCGATCGCGACCGCGAAGATCGCGATCACTCCGACGACGATGACCAGCGTGGTGTTGCTCGACGAGAGATCCACCGCTTGTACAGCAAGCAGCCGGGACATCCGTCCTCCTTGTAGGCAACCCTCAGGACTGACGGCTCCCGTACTGCCGTGGCCGTTGGGTTGAGAATTACGACAAAAGCGCCATAGGCCTGGCGCGGTGGGTCACTCTAACGGGTAAACGACCAGACCTGCCGACAGGGTGGTCTACGCCATACCCGGTGCGGACGGAAAGCAGTTCACCCTCGGTGATCGCGGAGACACCTTTTCGGCTTGCCCGCGATCGGGTCCGGCTCGCCTCAGATGGCCGAGGCGACGTCCGGATGGATCTCGAACACCTTGGTCAGGCCGGTGATCCGGAAGATCTTGAGCAACCGCTCCTGGGTACAGACCAGCGACAGTGAGCCGTCGTGGGTCCGCACCCGTTTCAGCCCGCCGACCAGCACGCCGAGGCCGGTGGAGTCCAGGAACTCCACTCTTTCCAGGTCGACGACCAGGTCGTAGTGACCCCCGTCGACCAGTGTGACGATGGTTTCGCGGAGCTTCGGCGCGGTGTAGACGTCGATCTCCCCACCCACCTCGACGACGGTGCGCCCACCCTCTGTGCGCGTCGTCAGCGACAGATCCACTTCGGCCTCCGATCCCGTGAACTGTTGCATTCAACCATGTACGGACCGTGAGAGGGGCCGTGAGCGAAAACTCTTTCATTTCGGTGCATCCCGCGTCGAGTCGGCCGTCCAAAGTGACGTGTGCATCCGCATTTGCACACGCGTTGCGCATCCGCGCGTGCACTCTCGGATCACGATCTGTCCGTGGGCTTGACTAAGGTCGGCCCCGTGAGTGGGGCAGCCGAGATTCTGAAGCAGCTCGCCGCGGGACCGGGCCGCGCCGAGCGGCTGACCCACGTCGAGTCGGTGCCGCCCCGACTGGGTCAAACGAGTGATTGGCCGAAGTGGGTGCCGGCCGAGGTGCTCGGTCAGTTGGCAGACGTGGGGATCCGCAAGCCCTGGAGCCACCAGGTCGCCACCGCCGAAGCGGCGTACGCGGGCAAGCATGTGGTGGTCGCGACCGGGACCGCGTCCGGCAAGTCGCTGGGCTATCTGCTGCCGGCCTTCGCCACCTTGAGCATCGCGCACGCGGCGTCACCGCATCGACGGCTGGCGTCCGTTCTGTACTTGTCTCCCACCAAGGCGCTGGCCCACGACCAGCTGCGGGCGGTCTCGGCGTACACGGTGCCAGGGCTGCGCGCGATGACCCTGGACGGCGACTCGGAGCGGTCCGAGCGCGACTGGGCCCGCGATCACGCCACCTATGTCCTGAGCAACCCGGACATGCTGCACCGATCGGTGCTGCCGAACCACCAGCGCTGGGCCAAGTTCCTGGGCTCGGTGCAGTACGTGGTGGTCGACGAGTGTCATCACTACCGCGGCGTGTTCGGCGCACATGTTGCCGGAGTACTGCGGCGGCTGCGGCGCGTCTGCGCGCAGTACGGGGCGCATCCGATCTTCGTCTGCGCGTCGGCGACCGTGGCGGAGCCGGCTGTCTCCGGCGAGCGCCTCACCGGGCTGCCGATGGTGGAGGTTCTTCAAGACGGCTCACCCCGGGGCGGCATCTCCTTCGGCCTGTGGGAGCCACCTCTTACTTCCGTGCGCGGCGAGAACGGCGCCCCCGTACGCCGGTCCGCCCCGGCCGAGGTCGCCGACCTGCTGACCGACCTGGTCGTCTCCGGGGTCAGGACAGTGGCGTTCGTCAGGTCTCGGCGCGGCGCCGAGTCGGTCGCGATGACGGCCCGGGAAAACCTGGCCGAGATCGACCCGTCGCTGAGCGAGCAGGTCTCGGCGTACCGGGCCGGGTATCTGCCGGAGGAGCGACGGCGGCTCGAGGGCATGCTGCAGAGCGGCGAGCTGACCGGAGTGGCCGCGACCAACGCGCTGGAGCTCGGCATAGATATCGCCGGACTCGATGCAGTACTACTGTCCGGCTGGCCGGGCACCCGCGCCTCGCTCTGGCAGCAGGCCGGCCGCGCCGGGCGATCGGGTGGCGATGCGCTGGCGCTGCTGGTTGCCCGCGACGACCCGCTGGACACCTATCTGGTCCGGCACCCGCAGGCGATCTTCGGGCGGCCGGTCGAGGCGACGGTCTTCAACCCGGAGAACCCGTATGTCCTCGGGCCGCAGCTCTGCGCCGCGGCCCAGGAGCTGCCGCTGACACCGGACGACTACGAGATCTTCGGCGCGACCACCGAGACCGTCATCAAGCAGCTCGTCAAACAAGGGCTGCTCCGGGAGCGGCCGCACGGCTGGTTCTGGACCCGGCGCGACCGGGCCGTCGACGCGATCGACATCCGCTCGGCCGGCGGCAAGACAGTGCAGATCGTCGAGGACCAGACCGGGCGACTGCTCGGCACGGTCGACGGCGGCTCGGCCCATGCCAGCGTGCATGCCGGGGCTGTCTATGTGCACGCGGGTGAGTCGTATCTGGTCCGCACCCTCGATCTGGAGAACCACGCGGCCATCGTCGAGCCGGCCTCGCCGGACTACACCACCTTCGCGCGCGACGTCACCGAGATCAGCATCCTGGCCACCGAGCAGACCCGCCAGTGGGGTGCGGCCGAGCTGTCGCGTGGCTGGGTTCAGGTGACCAACCAGGTGATCTCCTTCCAGCGCAAGCAACTCGTCACCGGTGACGTGCTCGACGAGCAACCGCTGGATCTGCCCGAACGCACGCTGCGCACCAAGGCGGTCTGGTGGACGATGCCGGACTCAGTGGTCGAGGAGCTCGGGCTCAACGACGTACCGGGTGCGGCTCATGCGGCGGAGCACGCGTCGATCGGACTGCTGCCGCTGTTCGCCACCTGCGACCGGTGGGACATCGGCGGCGTCTCCACCGCCAAGCACGCCGACACCGGCCGGCTCACCGTCTTCGTGTACGACGGACATCCGGGCGGCGCGGGCTTCGCCGAACACGGGTACGCCGCGGCGCGCGAGTGGTTGACCGCGACACGGGAAGCGATAGCACACTGTGAGTGTGTGGACGGCTGCCCGTCGTGCGTACAGTCACCCAAATGCGGGAACGGGAACAACCCGCTCGACAAAGGCGGCGCAGTCGCGTTGCTTACCGCACTCCTTCGCAGTGAGGCCTGAAACCTCCAGCACCAGGCTGCTGGAAGAAAGGCAGCGATCATGCTGGCTCTCGGAATCGTGTTGATCGTCCTTGCCGTCCTCTTCGGCCTGGGCGTCTCGGTCTCGTCCGCGGACTCGACCACCATGTCGGTCTTCGGCGTCGACTTCGGACTCTCCGTCCCTACTCTGTTCTTCCTCGGCGCCGCCGCCGGGATCGCGGTCACCCTCGGCCTGTGGCTGACGAAGAAGGGAATGAGCCGCGGCTACCGCCGGCACAAGGAGGTTCGGCAGCTTCGGCAGAAGGTCGCCGCGGTCGAGCCCGTCCAGACCGGTGACGGTCACGGCGGCCACGAAGGCGGCGATGCGCATGGCGCCCCGGCGACCCGCGAGACCGTCGGCGACGGTGCCGACACCGTCGGAGCGCCGGCCGGCCGGCACGCAGCCGACCCGGACTCCGTCGACGCGTCCGGCCACCCCGTCAGTGCCTCGGTCGGCGACTCGGTCGGCGACGACCGCGACAGCCGGACGGTTGACCTGTCAGCAGGTGACCGGCTGGCCGCCGATCGGCACACTGTTGCCGACGGCACCGATTCGAAGCACGCGCGCTGACGCACTCCAACTGAGCCGGTTTCACCTTCCCGGGAAGGTGAAACCGGCTCAGTCATGGAACGTGCCCTGAAACGAAAACCGTTGTAGTATCTCGATCCCGGCACAGCCGCCACTCGACCGCGGCACGGCCACTGCGCAGCCGCATATCGATGCCCTGCGCAACGATCGAACGCTGGCAGTTAGTTGCCATTGGCATCAAGTACCCCCGGATCTCGATAGCCACCCTCCGCGGACCTGTGCACTACTGGTCGTGGCGTCAACGTCGCGTTGAGTGACCGCCGGCCTTCCGGGCCACACCGCCTCCTCGACCGGGGGATCGACCCGCACTCTCGTCCCAGCGCAATGGGACCTGTAGCGGTTCCGGAACGGTTCGGCCAGCTCACGCCTCGGGGTCCCGACGACCTGATGCCGCGAGTCAGCACGACCTCTGGAGGTTGTCTTGATCATCCGTAGAATGTTCAGCCGCACCGGCGTGGTAGTCCTCGCCGTCAGCGTCGCCCTGGCCACCGCGATCCCCGCTCAGGCGGCGGCACCGGCACCGGCCGATCCCCCGGGCGTCCAGGTGGGCGTGGTGAAGCAGATCGCGAACCGCGCGGACACGCGCTACTGCCTCACCTTCGTCACGTCCAACAAGGTCCCGATGGCGGTGATGATGGCCTGCGCTCCCGGCAAGGAGGGCAAGACCCAGGAATGGGTCATGACCGACAAGGGCCAGCTGCAGGTCGCGATGAGCAAGAGCGTCGGTGGCGCCCTTGCCCGGACCGGAGCCTGCCTGGACACCGGGGCCGACCTGGTCAAGACCCCGAAGGGCGCACCGGTCCTGGTGCTGCCCTGTCGTGACGGGGCCGGCCAGAAGTGGAACTACGACGAGACCTCCGGGTCCTTCGTCAACGCAGCGAACGGAATGGCACTCAGCTCGCTGCTCGGCAAGGGTGTGAAGAAGCAGGCGCAGCCGACCGGGATCCAGTCGGCCAGCGGGGCGAAGTACCAGGGCTGGAGCGCACTGCCGCTGCCGGGTCTGGACATTCTCGGCGCGGTACTGGCACTCGTGAACGCACTGCTGGCATCGCTGGGCCTGGCCCTGCCGCTGCCGATCGCGAACGCCGCGACGAGCCTGTTCAGTCTGATCCAGGCCAAGAGCCCGGTTCCGGCGCAGATGACGACGCTGCCCAAGCAGATGATGCAGCTGGCTCAGAAGTAACCAGCAGGATCCTCTGCCACACAGAGGAGGGCCGGCCCCGACACTGTCGGGGCCGGCCCTTTCCTTTCGATTCATGAACCGCGGTGGTCAGATTCTCAGTGGGAGGCGATCCGCTGCTTGCGCGTCAGCGGAGCTGCCCGATCGAGGGTGGTCACCACCAGCAGTGGTGGTGGTGATGCCAGTAGTAGTGGCCGCCGAGCAGGCCATCAAGCAGTCCGAGCAACATGTGTATGTCACCTCCATCCGATGTCCGATCGGCACTGACGCTACCTCGCGATCTCACGTTCTGTATCTACCCAGCTACTCTTTGTAACGCAACCGCGAGCGAGCTTTAACTTTTCCGCAATGCGTCCCGCCTGCAGCGGACTTGACGCCCACCCGGAGCTTCGGCGTGGTAGCCCAGAGCAACGATTGACGTTGGAAATTAACAACGTTTCCCGCTCCGCCGTACAAAAGTCTTCACAAAGTTCCCGACGGGTGCCAAGGTGATTCGGCACTGGCTGCACTGACCCGCAAGGAGCCCCCTGATGCGACGTATCCCGCGCTTGTTCCGGCTGGCCGTACTCGGCTCGGCCGCCGCCGTGCTGCTGACCGGCTGCCTCGGCTCGTCGGACTCCGGCGGCGACCAGGACGCGAGCCGCAACGCCGACGCCAAGCAGGTCGAGCTGGTGATCGGCGCCAACTCCGTGAAGGGTGGCAAGAACAGCGCCGGCGCGGAGTTCACCGAGAACGTGCTGATCCCGAAGTTCGTCGAGGCGCAGAAGGCCAAGGGCGTCGAGGTGACGGTGAAGTTCCAGGGCGACGGCTCCGACGACGAGGTCTACAAGCAGAAACTCGCGCTCGGCCTGTCGAACAAGTCCGGCCCGGACCTGATCAACATCGACGGCATCTGGGTCGGCGAGTTCGCCCAGGCCGGTTACCTGAAGCTGCTCACCGACACGGTCGGCGACGCCGGCAAGGTGGACGACTGGGACGGCTGGAAGCAGATCCCGGACTCGGTCCAGCAGCTCGGCATGTTCGACGGCAAGCGGTACGGCGTACCGGGTGGCTCCGACGGCCGGGTGCTCTACTTCAACAAGAAGCTGTTCGCGCAGGCCGGGCTGCCGGCCGACTGGCAGCCCAAGTCGTGGGACGACATCACCGCGGCCGGCCAGGCGCTGAAGAAGCTCTCCGGAGTGACGCCGATCCAGATCAACGCCGGTACGGCGATGGGCGAGGCGACCACCATGCAAGGTGTTCTGCCGCTCCTGGTCGGCACCGGCACGGGGATCAACACCGACGGCAAGTGGCAGGGCAACACCGCGCAGGTCCGCCAGGTGCTCGACTTCTACAAGTCGATCTACGGCAGCGGTCTGGGCGACCCGATCCTGCAGCGCGAGGCGAAGGGCCGGGACAAGTCGTTCGCCGAGTTCGCCGCCAACAAGATCGGCATCCTGCTCGAGGGCGACTACTTCTGGCGCAGCGTCGTCGAGCCGAAGGCCGGCGTCGCCAAGATGGCGGACCGCGACACCGCGGTCGGCTACGCGCTGATCCCGGCCAGCAAGCCGGGCGCCGGCGTCAAGGGCCAGGACTTCGTCTCGATGTCCGGCGGCGGCGCGGTCGCGATCAACCCGAACACCAAGTTTCCCCAGCAGGCGTGGGAGTTGCTGCAGTTCATGAACTCGGCCGAGATGGTCAAGGCCGGCCTGAACGGCGCCGCCAAGATCACCCAGCGCTCGGACGTCAACGCCGAGGTCCTGGCCGGCGACCCGATGCTGAACTTCGTCGCCACCAAGGTGCTGCCGCTGACGCAGTACCGGCCGGGGATCGCGGAGTACCCGAAGATCTCGGCAGCGCTGCAGCAGGCGACCGCTGATGTGGTCGGTGGCAAGCCGACGGATGCGGCGGCGAAGGGCTACCAGACTGCTGTCGAGGCAGCGGCGGGTAGCAAGGACAAGGTCACCAGCAACTGATGGGTGCCATCACCGAACCCGTGCCGGGTGGCCCGGGAGGCCCTGCCGGGCCAGGCGATCCGCGAGGGCCGGGTGGCGCCGGCGGTCCCGGCAAGCCGGGTGGGCGGGGTGGCGCGGGCGGTCCCGGCAAGCCGGGTGGCCCGCTTGGGCGGGTGCGGGGGCCGGCTCAGGATGTTGCTGGGCTCGGCACCGCGCGGGCGCTCGGCTTCGTGGCGCCTGCTCTGCTGCTGATCGGGGCGTTCCTGGTCTTCCCGGCGGTCTGGACGATCTACATCGGTATCACCAACTACCGGCTCACCGGTGTCGAGGCGATCTCCCCGTCGATCGTCGGCCTGGAGAACTACACCAAGGCTCTCAACGACGCCCTGTTCCACAACGCGCTCTGGCTGACCATGCTGTTCGTGCTCGGCTCGGCGATCGTCGGGCAGAACATCCTCGGCTTCGCCCTCGCCTGGACGATGCGCCGCGCGCGCCCCGCGGTACGGCGTACCGTCGAGGGCTTGGTGCTCCTCGCCTGGATCCTCCCGTCGACGGTGGTCGCCTACCTGTGGATCGCGTTCTTCGACCGCGACACCGGCACGCTGAACAGCATCCTCGGCACGCAAGGCACCGCCTGGCTGATCGAGTACCCGATGGTCTGCCTGATCCTGTTCAACACCTGGCGCGGTACGGCGTTCTCGATGATGCTCTACTCGTCAGCGCTGCAGGCCGTCCCGCCCTCCCAACTCGAGTCGGCCCGGATGGTCGGCGCCTCCGGCTGGCAGACGCTGCGGGACATCGTCTTCCCGCACATCCGCGGCCACGTGCTCACCAACACGCTGCTGATCTCACTCTGGACCGCGAACGACTTCTCGCCGTTCCTGCTCACCAAGGGCGGCCCGAACCACGAGTCCGAGACCGTGCCGGTCTACATCTACAACGTCGCGCTGCAAGGCGGTGAGCTCGGCTACTCGTCGGCGATCTCGTTCCTGCTGCTGCTCGCGAACCTGCTGGTCGCGCTGCTCTACCTACGGCTGCTGCGGAGGCGCTCATGACCCCGGCTTTCGTAGTACGCCGGATCGGCTTCTACGTCGCGATCTGCGTGATCACGTTGTTCTTCGCAGTACCGATGCTGTGGATCGCTTCGGCGCCGTTCGACTCGTCGCCCGGTCTCGGTGTGCACTGGCCGGACTGGACCCTCGACAACGTCCGCAAGACCTTCGAGCACCCGTACGCGCTGCACTCGATGGTGAACTCGCTGGTGATCTGCGGTACGACGGCGCTGGCGGTGACCGTCTTCGCGGCGCTGGCCAGCTACGCGCTGTCGCGGGTCCGGATCCCGGGCCGGGACGCCTTGCTGTACGGGCTTCTGCTGCTGTCCTCGGTGGTCACGGGAACGGCCGCGATGGTGCCGATCTTCGTGATGATGTTCCAGCTCGGGCTGATCGACTCACGGTTCGGCGTCGCGCTGGTGATGACCGGCGGGTTGTTGCCCGCAGCAATCTTCATCCTGAAGGACTTCGTCGACGCGGTACCGAAGTCGTACGAGGAATCGGCCCGCGTCTTCGGCGCCTCGCCGCTGCAGATCCTGCGTGACGTGGTGCTGCCGGTAGCCCGGCCGGGGTTGGCGACCATCCTGGTCTGGGCGTTCGTGAACTCGTGGGGCAACTTCCTGGTGCCGTTCCTGCTGATCCGGTCGATCGAGCTGCAGCCCGGTCCGGTGCTGATGCAGACCTTCACCGACGAGGGTGGCAGCGTCAACCTCCAGGTGCTCCCGGTCTTCTCGCTGCTGTTCTCGATTCCGGTCGTCGTGCTGTATCTGCTGGTGAACTCGCGGTACGGGTTCCGCTTCCATGGAGGGATCAAGAGCTGATGGCCGGTATCGACATCGAGGGTCTGGCGACCGTCTACCCGAACGGCGTCCGCGCCGTCGACGGTCTGGACCTGACCGTGGCCGACGGCGAGTTCTTCGCGCTGCTCGGCCCGTCCGGGTGCGGCAAGACGACCCTGCTGCGCACGATCGCCGGCCTGGAACCCGCGACCGAGGGGACGGTCCGGATCGACTCGGCCGACGTGACCCGGCTCGAGCCCGGCAAGCGCGGTGTCGCGATGGTCTTCCAGGACTACGCGTTGTTCCCGCACATGACGGTCTCGGAGAACATCACCTACCCTTTGAAGGTACGCCGTGTTGCCGCGTCGACGCGTGCTGAGGTCGCCGAGCGGACTGGTGGGGAGCTTTCCCTGCAAGGGTTGCTGGAACGGCGTCCGGGGCAACTGTCTGGTGGCCAGCAGCAACGAGTCGCGCTGGCTCGCGCTATTGCTTCCGAGGGCAAGGTCTTGTTGCTCGACGAGCCGCTGTCCAACCTGGACGCGCGGTTGCGGTTGGAGGCTCGCACCTTCTTGAAGAAGCTGCAGCGGGATTTGGGGATCACTACGGTGTTCGTCACTCATGATCAGGCCGAGGCGCTTGCGTTGGCGGACCGGATCGCGGTGATGGAGTCCGGCAAGTTGCGGCAGCTTGGTACTCCGCGGGAGGTTTTCGCTCGGCCGGTCAATACGTTTGTTGCCAACTTCATTGGGTCGACTCCGATGAATCTGGTGCCTGGGGTGGTGGCCGGGTCTGCCGCGTCCGCCGCGTCCGCCGCGTCCGCCGCGTCCGCCGCGTCCGCCGGGTTGGCCGTGTCGGCCGGGTCGGCCGGGTCGGCCGGGTCGGCGCGCGGTGGGGCCGGTGGGGCTGCGGATGGTTTCGGTGGCGCATCCGGTGGTGTGGTCTCCTTGGCCGGCGGCTCGTTGCCTGCTGCAACGATGTCGGTACCGGCAGGCGCCGAGGTGACGGTGGGAATCCGTCCGGAGTACCTCACCCTGTCGACCGGCGACGTGTCCGGCCCGTCGATCCGCGGCACAGTGGTCGTCGCCGAGAACCTCGGCACCATGTCCCTGGTCAGCGTCGACTGCGACGGCGTACTGATCGGCGTGACCGTGCCAGAGGAAGATGAGCCCGCCCCAGGCGCTCCCGTCGTACTGACTGCCACCGAGAACCGCGTACTGCTCTACGACAAGGAATCCGGCGAACTGCTGGCCCGCCAACCCTCGGTCGTCGGCTGATGGCAGTCACGACGTACCGGCAGCGCTGGACCCTCGACGACCGCGCCGAATCGGTCTGGCACTCCCTGCCGGTCGACATCCCACCAGGCTGCCCCGGCTTGTCGGTCACTTTGACCGTCCCCGACGTCGAGGGCGCCGTCGTCGACCTCGGCTGCGAAGGCGCCGAGGGCTGGCGCGGCTGGTCCGGCGGCGCACGCCAGTCCTTCGCCATCACCCCGACCGCCGCCACCCCCGGCTACCTCGCCGGCGAACTGGAGGCCGGCACCTGGTTCGTGGTGATCGGGTTGCACCGCGTACCGCTCGAAGGCGTAGAGCTGATCATCGAAGCGGTCACCGGCCCGGTCCCGGTGATCCCCGGCCTGGACGAGTACGCCGCTCTGACCGCCGCCGTCGCCGTACCGGCTCGCCCTCCCCGCCGCATCCTCCCCGCCGCCGACGGCCTCCGCTGGATAGCAGGTGACTTCCACGCCCACTCGCTCCACTCCGACGGCTCCACGCCGATCGCCAACCTGGCCGCCCTCGGCGTCTCAGCGGGCCTCGACGTCATGGCCATCACCGACCACAACACCGAAGCGCACCACCTGGAGCTCCCAGGCCTCGGCCGGCAGTTCGGCATCGGCTTGATCCCCGGCCAAGAGGTGACCACCGACACCGGTCACGCGAACGCCTTCGGCCCGATCGGCGTCATCGACTTCCGCCAACCGGCATCCACCTGGGTCACGGAGGTAGCCCGCCGCGGCGGCCTCCTCTCCATCAACCACCCCTTGAGCGGCGACTGCGCCTGGCGCCAACCACTCCCCGACCACCCACCCCTCGCCGAGGTCTGGCACTCCTCCTGGCTCGACCACCGCTGGGGCGGCCCCATCGCCTGGTGGCAAGCCTGGGGCCAAGGCACCACCACCCCCATCGGCGGCAGCGACTACCACAACCCCACCTCCCTGGCGACGCCCGGAATCCCCACCACCTGGCTAGCCATCGACGCCGCCGCCGAATCCCCCGACGAACTGGTCCCCGCCGTCATGCAGGCATTAGCAGCCGGCCGCACCGCCATCTCCGCCGGCTACGACGCCCCCGTCGTCCTCCACAACGACAACGAACTAGTCGTCATCGACGCCCCCAACACCCTGCTCGTGACTGCCGACGGAACCCGCCACCCCATCCGCACCCCGTACGAGACGATCCCGGCCCCCACTGCCACCGGCACGCTCCTGATCACCCACGACAACCGAATCCTCTCCCTCACCAATTGACCGCCTTACTGGTCAGGGATGACGGGTGGCGAGAACGCAGAACTCATTGCCTTCCGGATCAGTGAGGGTTACCCAGCTCGCGTCGCCTTGGCCGACGTCGGCAGGGCGTGCGCCGAGGTCGACCAGGCGGCGGACCTCTTCGGCTTGGTCTCTGTCGGTGGGGTTCAGATCGAGGTGCGGTCTGTTCTTGACGACCTTGCCCTCGGGGACCCGCGCGAACGTCAACGTCGGCGGCACCGGCCCGCGACGGCCTTTGCCTTCGGGGACCAGCGGGGAGCCGATGGTGACCACTCCGTCGTCGTCCACCTGCTGTACCTCGTAGTCGAGGACGGCACACCAGAACCGCGTGAGCCCGTGGGGATCAGCGCAGTCGATCGCAAGCTCGGTGAACTTACTGCCCATGGCAGGAGACCTCCCACTCAAGTAGCGACGCGGTGGCTGCCGTCTGCGTTGACCCGGATGACCCGGATGACCCGGATGACCCGGATGACCCGGATGACGCGGGTGACGCGGGTGACGCCGTTGCAGGTGCCCCCGTCGGGAAGATTAGTCGAGGAGCCACCCGTTGCGGTCGGCAATTTGAATGGCATCGGCTCGGGTGCGCGCGCCAGTCTTGCCGATAGCGGACCACAACCGAGTGCGGACTACGCGCTCGGAGACTTGAAGGTTGCGAGCCATCAGAGCGATCGTGCCCCCGTCGCGAGCGGCCCGGAGAGTTTCCGTCTCACCGTCGTTGAGCGGAGTCTCGGCGTACTGGAGAGTCTCGGCAGCAAGATTGGCATCAACAACTCGCAGCCCAAGGTGGACCCGCCGTACCGCGTCGGCGAGCTGCGGAGCCGGACTGCCCTTGAGCGCGAACCCTTTGGCACCAGCCTCAAGCCCACGACGAAGGTGACCAGGCCGACCAAAGGTGGTGAGCATGACCACCCGGCACTCCGGCATGGACGACCGCAGCTCGGTGGTCACAGTCAAGCTGTTGTAGCCAGGCCCAGCGGTATCGACCAGCGCGACATTGGCGCGGTGCTGTTTAGCGGCGCGAACCACGTCATCGGTGCGGTTGAGCTCGGCAACTACCTCCAGATCCCGCTCGCGTTCCAGACCGCTTCTGAGCACGCCTCGGCTGAGGATCTGGTCATCGACCAGGAGCAGCCGGATGCGGTCGGGCAAACGAGCCTCCGGGGGACCGTCCGGACACCAGGGAAGTGCGTCCGGGAGGAGATGGGCAAGACATCGGTTCCAGATCATGAAGGCGCGAAACTCACGCCGTCCACATCAACAGCACATCTCTACCAGATTGCGACCAGATCGCGACCAGACGGTTCCCCACCCCGCCCGAAGCACCGCAGCCGAACCCGAGAAGAACCCTGCAGATATGCAGACATGGTGGGTGGCGGGCGCGCGCCGATGGCGAGCGGCAGGCAGAGCAGACGAGTGAGCGGGGCAGACGTGCGGACCAGCCAGCGAGCGAGCGGGCAGGCAGGCGGCGGGCTGGCTGGTGGCAAGCGGCTGGGCGGGCACGCTGGTGGCAAGCGGGTGAGCGCGCTGCTGGGCGGCACGCTGGCGGAGAGCGGGACAGCCGAGGATGCGGCGAGCGGACGGGGCAGGTGGCCGGGCAAGTGGACGAGCAGGTGAGTGCGCGCCTGCGGGCGCGGTACCTGCTGGCTATCGCCGCCGGCGACTTTGGGCAGTGGCGAGCGGGTCAGCGTGGGCGGGTGGGAGAGCGCGTCAGTGGGAGCGGACGCGCGCTGGTGGGACGGCAGGCGGAGCAGGCAGCTGAGCAGGGCAAGCGAGCGGGACGAGCCGGAGGCCAAGCGAGCGGACTGGTGTCGAGCGGGTAAGCGCGCTGGTGGGTAGGTGAGCGCGCTGGTGAGGAGCAAGCGGGCGGGCACACGAGCGCGCCGGTGGCGAGCGAGCAGAGCAGTTGGGCTGTTGGCGAGCTGGTACGCGCGGCGGTGGCTGGGTGAGCGGTTGGTGGGAGCAGACGAGCGAGCGGCAGGTGGGTTAGTGGCGAGCGGGTCAACGCGGGCGGGTGGGTGAGCGCGGTCGGGTGGGTGGGCGCGTCAATGGGGGCAGGCGAACGGACCAGCGCGCCGACCGGTCGGCAGGCAACTGGTGGCGAGTTGACCCGCGGGTGAGCGGGCGCGCGCTGGTCGGGGTGGCAGGCGCCGCAGGCGAGCGGACCAGCTGGCCGTCAAGCGGGCAGGCCGGTGAGCTGGTGGCGAGCGGGTGAGCGCGCTGGCCGGGACCAGGCGAGCGGACCAGCGAGCACGCGTACGAGCTTGCGGGTAAGTGAGCGACGGAGTGGCTGCTCGCGGGCGGAGGAGCGGGGCGTACGCGGGCGGGCAGGCAGACGAACGGGCAGGCGAGCTGAGAAGGGGCAGGCGAACGGATGGGTGACTGGCTGAGCGCGCTGGGTCGGGACCAGGCGAGCTGCCCAGCGGGCATGCGGGCATGCGGGCATGGTGGCGAGCGGAAGATCAAAGCAAGCGAGCGGCCGGGCAAGCAGGCAGGTCCGTGGGTGAGCAGAGAGGCGCTGCCTCCGGCGTAGTCGAGCCGAGATGGAAGTCGCCGAGCGCGAGCCCGATCTTGGCTGGTTGTTCCGAGCGGACTGGCGTGCGGGGCAACGGGTGCGCATGGGGCTGGTGCGCGGGGTGCCAGGTGTGCGGCACTACCGCATGGGGCCGGCGTGCGGATGACAGGTCTCTAAGCTCATGCTGATCACGTTGGCGATCAGGTGCATGCCGCTATCGCGTGAGCAGGTGCGCGGGACGACATATGCGCGGCGGTACCGCGCGGGTCGGCGTGCGGTGTGGCGGTGTGTGCGGGTCTATGGCGTGAGCCGGTACGCGGGTGCGTGGTGCGCGAGGCTATGGCGTGAGCCGGTATGCGGGTGCGGGGTGCCCGGGGCTATGGCGTGAGCCGGTACGCGGGTGCGGGGTGCGCGGGGTTATGGCGCACAAGGTGGTGGGGTGGGGTTTATGAAGGTAGTTGGGTCCAGAGCCAGGTTGGGCCGGTGGTTTGGGCGCCTAGAGAGGTGAGGCGGGTGCGGAGGGCGCGGTCGGCGGTTACTACGGTGATTTGGCGGTTGGGGGCTGCTGCGGAGGTTGTGGTGACGTGGTCGACTATTGCGTCGTCGCCTGAGGCCTTGGCCAGGATGATGGTGAGGTTGGGGAAGGCGGGGTCGGAGGCGTTGGTGACTGCTGCTTTTGCGGCGCCTTCTAGTACTACGGCTATTTCGGTGGGGTGGTCCAGGAGGGGTGGGAGGGTTTCGAGTTTGGTGAGGAGGCGGCGGGCTGCGCCGGCGCGGTCTCGCCACCAGCCGTCGGGGCGGGAGCCGACGGCGTTTGCTGCGTCTATGACCAGGAGGTGGGGCGGGTTATCCGTCACTTGGTCAGTTTGCTCCTTCGATGGGGCCGGCTCTGGCTTGGCCGGTTAGTACCGGCGTGCCTATCGCGCCGAGGTCTAGCTTTACTGCCACTACGACGGAGATGGTCTCGCCTTGTTGTTGGCAGTCGTGGAGTTCGACCTGGTGTGCCTTTGCGATCTCTTCGGCTGCAGCGCAGGGGGTGCTGCTTCCGGTTTGTAGGGATTGGGCTGCTGTGAGGGCGGTTAGGTCTGCGGCGGCGTCTGCTCGGTGGTGGGCTATGGAGATGGCTGCCCATAGGACTCCCGCTAGGCAGCCTCCTAGCAAGACGAATGCGACACCGATGGCTAGCAGGCTTGCGCTGCCGAGATCGCTCGCGCTGGCGCGGGCGTCAGCTGCCTCGGTGGGCATCGGACTGCTGACGCCCGGGTCAGTTGGCTGGGTGGGCATTGGGCTGGAGGGGCTGCTCGGCTTGGATGACGGCGGTGGCGTGGGCGTTCGGGTGTGGGAGAGCGCGAAGTAGGCCGGGAGGACTGGCGGGGGCTGCTGTCACCTCGACGTGGATGGTGGTGCCGGTTTGGGTGATGGTGATCGTTGCTCCTTGTGGGGCGGCGCGTTCGCCTAGTTGGCGGGCGATCTCCTCGGACTCGCCGCGGGCTGCGGCGCGGGCGGTGTCTCGGGCGGCGTCTATGCAGCGGATGTTGGTGATGACGGTGCCGACTACCCAGAGGCCGAGGGCCAGGAAGGCTAGGAGTACAGGGAGTACGAGGGCGGCTTCGGCGGTGATCGCGCCGTGGTCGGAGCGGGTTTTGGGATGGGTTGGCATGCGGGGTCCTCTCTCTAACCGGGGTGGGCCGGCCGCGGCGGTGAGGGGAGGCGCCGCGGCCGGCTAGGGGTGGTTGGTCAGAGTTGGACGCCGTCTACGCCGGCGGCTTTCAAGGCGTAGTTGATGATTGCCTTGAGTGCCGTCTGCACGGCAGGCGACTTGAGCAGGGCGATGAGGATGCCGCCGAGCCCGCAGGCTGCGACGATCGAGACGGCGTACTCCGCGGTGGCGGCGCCGCGTTCACCGCGGGGACGAGATCGGCGGACGGGGATCAGCGCCTTGGACATATCGGACCTCCTGATCTTCGACCCGGGCTGTTCCGGATCGGCTTACTGACAAGGTGCCGTCGTCGGAGCCGTTGCAGAGAAGGAGTTTTCTGCTTGGGGACAACTGTGTTCGATCAACCATCGGAGGAGTGAATTGATGCCGAGTAGCCCGGCGCGTGGGTGGGCGGTGCGCCGGGCTAGCGTGAGTTGCATGTTTGTTCTTGAGTTGACTTACACGGCACCGCTGGAGAGCGTGGATGAGTACATGGCCGATCACCTGGGGTGGGTGAAGGCGCAGTACGACGCCGGGGTGTTCTTGGCCTCGGGGCGGAAGGAGCCTCGGGATGGCGGGGTGATTCTTGCCGTAGGCAATGATCGGGCGGCGATCGAGGAACTGGTTGCCGGCGATTCGTTCTCGGTTGCGGGGGTTTGTGAGTATCGGGTGACGCTCTTCTTCGCGACGACGGTGACGGCAGAGTTGGCGCAGCTCAAGGAGTCGTTGCCGTCAGCGTAGGAAGCTGAGCAGGCCGGACAGCGAGCTCGCGATGGTGGGGACGATGCCGAGTAGGACGAACGCGGGGAGGAAGCAGAGGCCCAGCGGGACTACGGATCGGGATTCGACTGCGCGGGCGTGTTCCTCGGCGGACCAGCGGCGGGCTTGGCGGGTGTCGTTGGCTTGGCGTTCGAGGATCTTCGCCAGTGGTGCGCCGGAGCGGAGGGCTCGTTGGGTGGCGCGGGCGAAGGGGGCGCAGGCGGGTTCCTTGAGGAGACAGGACCAGGCGTCGATCGGGTCTGCGCCGAGATTCAGGCGGCGCTCGACCTCGGTCAGGAGGTCGGCCAGTGGGCCGCCGAGGGATTTGGCGACGAGGGCGATTGCTGCTTGAGGTGGGCGGCCGGCTCGTAGGCAGGCTGCTAGTAGGTCGACTGCTAGTGGGAGGTCGGCGGTTAGTTGGGCGGTACGTCGGCGGGTGGCTGCGGGTTCTAGTCGGCTGAGGGCTGGTGGGGTGGCTAGGAAGACGGCTGCTGCGGGGAGCAGGCCGGTGGGTGTGCCTAGCAAGAAGAGGACGCCGACTGCGGCGATGGCTGCTACCGAGAGGTGGAGGCGGCGAGTTGTGGGTGGGATGTTCTTTGGGGAGATGAGGCTGAAGGGCCAGCGGGTGGTGAGGGGGCGATGCCTTGCTAGTCGGCGGTGGCTTGGTTGGCTGGGGAGAAGGAGTACGAGCGCGGAGGCTGTGGCTACGGCTGCCAGTGCATCGGTGGGCATGGGTTAGGTGGGTTGGTGGCGGGGGCTGGGAGTTGACTCCCATGGGGGTTTGGTTTGGGTGTTGGTCCAGTAGAGGCCGAGGGTGGTGAGGGCCAGGCCCAGAGCGAGGCAGAGCCAACCTGGTGGGGATTGGGTGAGGAAGGCCAGGGGGTTGGCGCCGATGGCGTAGCCGAGGGCTGTGCCGAAGGCGGGGAGGATTGCCAGCAGGCGGGCGGTGGCTCTGGGGCCGGCGATGCTGGTGGTGATCTGGCGGCGGATGGTTTCGTCGGCGCGGAGGGAGTCGGCCAGGCGGTCGATGATGGTGGCGAAGGCTGCGCCGGACTCGTCGGCTACTCGCCAGGCTGCGGAGAGGGCCCGGAGGCCTTCGTTTCCCGGGGTTTCGGCGAGGAGGTCGAGGAGGGCGGGGACGTCGCCGCCGAGCTTCGCTGCGGCTGAGGCGACCTCGAGATCTGGGCAGACTGTGGCGGCGCCTTCCAGGGCGGCTGATGGTGGGCGGCCGGCGGCCAGTTCGGCGGCCAGTACGTCGCAGGCTTCGATGACGGCGGCTCGTTTCCTGGCGGTGGCTCGCGCTCTGGTGGTGCGGGCGCGTTGGGTGGTGATGAGGGTGGCGATGACGGCGAGCGTCAGAGCGATCACCAGCACGGACGGGTCGGTTGATGCTGCGATCAAGATGCCTAGGGCAACTACTGCGGCGAGCGCGGTGAGTCGGCGGCGGGTTGAGCGGGCGAAGGCGTTGGCTGAGAGGTGCGGGCGGCCGCGGGTCGGGAGGGTGAGCTGGTGGCGGCGCTGTGGGGTGGGTGAGTTGAGGCGGTGGAGGGCTCGGGTGGGGGTGGGGATTAGGGCTAGGACTGTGATCAGGACCAAAAGTGCTGTCAGGGCTGGCATCGGACTGCTCCGGAGGGTGGGGTCAGGCTGCTTGGGGGCGGGGATTGGTTAGCAGGGTGGCGGCGGCTGGGTGGAGTTTGGGTGGGCCGGTGGGGGTGAATTCGATGGCGGGGATGGTGATGGCTTGGCCGCTGGAGGTGCGGGCGATAGCTCGGATCTCGGTGATTCGGCGGAGGCCTGTTGGGGTGCGGGTCAGGTGGATTACTGCTTGCAGGGCTGAGGAGATCTGGCTGTGGATGGCGTCGCGGGTGAGGCCTGCTAGGGCGCCTAGGGCTTCCAGCCGGGCGGGGATGTCGGCGGCTGAGTTGGCGTGGACTGTGCCGCAGCCGCCCTCGTGGCCGGTGTTCAAGGCGCTGAGCAAGTCGACCACTTCAGCGCCACGGACCTCGCCGACTACCAACCTGTCCGGGCGCATTCGGAGTGCTTGGCGAACCAGGTCGCGGAGGGAGATTTCGCCTGCGCCTTCGACGTTGGGTGGACGAGCCTCGAGGCGGATCACGTGAGGGTGGTCTGGATGGAGTTCGCTGGCGTCTTCGACGAGGACCAGGCGTTCCGCGGGATTGGCCAAGGACAGCAGGGAATTCAGGAGGGTGGTCTTGCCGGTTCCGGTGCCGCCGCTGATCAAGAAGGCGATGCGAGAGAGCAGGACGTCTCGTAGTACGGGGGCTCCGGCGGCGGGGAGGGAGCCGGCTGCGACCAGGTCTTCGAGGGTGAAGATGTTGCGGGAAGGGACACGGAGGGAGAGACACGTACCAGGGGCCGCGATCGGGGCCAGGACGGCGTGGAAGCGAGTGCCGTCGGGGAGACGGACATCGACGTACGGTGTGGCGTCGTCGAGGCGGCGGCCGGCGGCTGCGGCGAGACGGGTGGCGAGTCGGCGGACTGCTGGTTCGTCGCCGGTGCGGAGGGGGATGCGCTCCAGGCCTGAGCCGCGGTCGACGTAGACCTGGTTGGGGCCGTTGACCAGGATGTCGGTGATGCCGGGCTCGGTCAGTAGGCCGTCGAGTGGGCCGGCACCGAGGGCCTCACGACGCAACGCCTCCAGGACGGCGAGGACGGTCGAGTCGCCGAAGACTTCGCCGGTGGCGCGGAGAGCTGCGGCGACCTGGGCGGCTGTTGGCTCGGCTCCTTGCGCAGCGAGGGTGGTGCGGACGCGTTCGAGGAGGTCGGTGGAGATGTTCATGCCGCGAGCTGTCCGTGGAGGCCGAACAGGTCTAGTACTTCGGTTGCTGCTCGCCCCAGAGCGCTTCGTGGTCTTGGATCGAAGCGGCCTTCGTCTAGCAGGGACGGCAAGTCTCGCTCGAATCCGAGCTTGACTGCCAGGGGCAACGACAGGTGGTCTGCGACGTCGAGGGCGGAAAGTCCGTTCAGGCCAGGCTCTCGCGCCACTACTCGCAGGTCGTGGGCGACCTCGCGGAGGGGCGCTACCAGGCGGGCCGCTGCTGCGCAGGAGCGGACGTCTCGGGGGACGACTACCAGCGTTGAGGTCGCGCGGACGAATGCTTCCTCGGCTGCGGGGTCCGGTCTGCGCGGGAGGTCGACTACTACCAGGTCGCTGCTGCGTTGGGCTGCGCCGAGGACCGATCTCATTGCTTCTGGTGGTAGGGCTGTGACACCTGATCGATCCCAGGACAGGACTGCTAGGCCGTCTACTTGTGGCAGGGCGGCTCGGAGGGCGCTGGCGCTGACTCGGCCGGCGGCGTTCAGCAAAGCCGGCCAGCGGGATCCCTCGTGGGCTTCGGTGCCTAGTACTAGCTCGATGCCGCCGCCCAACGGGTCGCCGTCGATCAGCATGCTGCGGAGGCCGCGTCGGTCGGCGGCGACGGCTACCGCGGCGGCGAGGGTGGTTGCGCCGGCGCCGCCGCAGCCGCCGACGAAAGCCAGGGTGACGGCTATGCGGGCGCCTCCATCGAGGGCATCTGCCAGTTTGTCGCCGAGCGCGGTTGCGTCGGCAGGCAGGGTGAAGACGCCTTCGGCGCCGATCGCCAAGGCGCTGCGGTAGGCGGTGGACTCGGCTGCAGGCGCGTTGTGGGATGGGGCGGTGGCGGCTGCGCGGTACGGGTCGGGGTGGGCCGCGCGGTATGGGTCTGTGTCGCCCGACTGCGTCGTTTGGTCGTGGTTGCTGAGCGCATGGGTTGCGACCAGCACGCCTGGGCGGCGAGGTGGTTGGGTGCGGGCCAAAGGCTCAGCCAGGTCTTGGCCGACTACGACCAGGACAGGGGTCTGCCAGTTGCGGCGGAGGCCGAGCAGGTCGTGCTCCACCCGTGGGGTCACCTCGGCGGCTGCGGCGAGGCGAAGTAGGTCGTCCAGGAGGAGGGCGTCGGCGGTGGCCAGCAGGACGGCCGGCGCCGGTGTCGGCAGCGGGATCGATCGAAGGTTCTCCATGCCTTAGAAGGTGCCGTCGTTCGACTGCTGAGCCAGAAGAAATACCAAGGCTGTGGAGAACTGTCGGATATCCGTCAGCAGCGGCAACCCGCCATCGCGACCCGGAGACCTGCGGGGAGCAAAGGGCTACGGTTCGTTTCGAAGAGTCTTTAACTAAGTTTCTCTCAGAAGGCTCCGAAGTCGTCCATTCGTGGACAACTGCTGGACACCCGTGCACTGCTCAGCTCCTAACCGGAGGACCGCCCCATGAGTCGAATGCGCAGCATCGCCGCCGCGGCCACTGTCGCCGCCAGCGCCCTGATCGCCGTCGGCGGCATATCCGCCGCCACCGCTGGAACCAACTCCGCCCCGCAAGCCCAACCCCAGGCCCAGGCCGCCAGCAGTGGTGGTGTGAAGACGGCCTACTTCACTCAGTGGGGCATCTACGGCAACACCTACTACCCGAAGAACCTGGTCACCACCGGGGTCGCGAGCAAGCTCGACTTCCTCAACTACGCGTTCGCGAACATCCACCCGACCAGCCACACCTGCTTCATGGCCAACAAGGCCGCCTCGCAGGACGAGAACGACCCGAACGCCGGTGACGGCGCGGGCGACGCGTTCGCCGACTACGGCAAGTCGTACGGCGCGGACATCAGCGTCGACGGCGTCGGCGACGTCTGGAACCAGCCGATCCAGGGCAACTTCAACCAGCTCAAGAAGCTGAAGGCCAAGCAGCCGAACCTGAAGATCCTGATCTCGATCGGCGGCTGGACCTACTCGAAGTACTTCTCCGACGCGGCCTCCACCGACGCCAAGCGCAAGGCGCTGGTCAGCTCCTGCGTGAACATGTTCATCAAGGGCGATCTGCCGACCGTGGACGGCTTCGGCGGTCCGGGCAGCGCGGCCGGCATCTTCGACGGCATCGACATCGACTGGGAGTACCCGGGCTCACCGGGCGGCCACACCGGTAACCACTACAGCGCCGCCGACAAGCAGAACTTCACCCTGCTGCTGGCCGAGTTCCGTGCCCAATTGGACGCCTTCGGCAGCGCCAACGGCGGCAAGAAGATGTGGCTGACCGCCGCGACGCCGGCCGGTCAGGACAAGATCAAGACGATCGAGACCGACAAGATCGGGCAGTACCTCGACTACAACAACGTGATGACGTACGACATGCACGGTGGGTTCGAGCCGACCGGTCCGACCAACTTCCAGGACCCGCTCTACCAGGCGCCGAACGACCCGAGCAACCCGATCCCGCCGGGCACCAAGAAGTACTCCGTCGACGGCGCGATCCAGGCCTGGACCACCGGCGACCCGGCGTACGGGATCCCGGGCGGCTTCCCGGCGAACAAGCTGACCATCGGATATCCCTTCTACTACAGGGGATGGAAGGGTGTGCCGGCCACGGCCAACGGCAAGTACCAGACGGCCACCGCACCCGCCGACGGTCACGCGCTGAGCGGCAACGTGCCCGGCGTCTCCTTCTACAAGGAGCTCACCGGCTTCGTCGACAACCCCGCGTCGACGTTCTTCGACGAGGCCAGCAAGTCGTCCTGGTTCTACAGCAACGGCACCTTCTGGACCGGTGACAACGCCAGGTCGATCAAGGAGAAGGCCGACTACGGCCACTGCAAGGGCCTGGGCGGCGCGATGATGTATTCGCTGGAGGCACTGGACCCGGCCGCCACCTTGTTCAACGCGGTCGTCAACTCGGTCAACGCGGACACCCCTGGCTGCAGCGGTCCCCCGACCACTCCGCCCACGACTCCCCCGACCACGCCGCCCACCACACCTCCGACGACGCCTCCCACGACGCCGCCGACCACCCCGCCCACGACTCCCCCGACGACACCTCCCACCACGCCGCCGACCACCCCTCCGACGGCGACGCCGTGGGCGCCGTACACGGCGTACCCGACCGGCGCACTGGTCTCCTACCAAGGCGTCACCTACCGGTGTATCCAGGGCCACACCACGCTGCCCGGATGGGAACCGCCGAACGTCCCCGCACTCTGGGGCCGGATCTGATCACGTACCGCCTACTGATCGGAGCATGATGAAACGCAAGCACATCTCGGTCGCCATCGCGGCGATAGCAGCAGTGGTGATGTCCGTCCTCGTGGTACCGACGGCCCAGGCCGCACCGGTGAGCGCGGCCTTCACGAAGGTGTCGGACTGGGGTAGCGGATTCGAGGGCAAGGTGACCGTCACGAACGGCACCTCCGCCGCGATCAGCACCTGGTCGGTCGCCCTGGACTTCCCGTCCGGCTACAGCGTCAGCAGCTCGTGGGACGCGGTCCGCAGTACCAGCGGGCAGACCCACACCTTCACTCCGCCCAGCTGGGCGGGGCCGTTGGCTCCCGGCGCCAGCGTCACCTTCGGCTTCAACGGCAGCCCGGGTAACTTCCCCGGTATCGCCGCCTGCCGCCTCAACGGTGGGTCCTGTACTGGCGGAGGCGGCGGGACAGTCCCCGGTGCACCCAGCGGACTAGCCGGTACTTCGACCGCCTCGTCCGTCAGCCTCACCTGGTCGGCTGCTAGCGGGGCTACCAGCTACAACGTCTACCGCAACGGCACCAAGGTCGGTACGCCGACCGGTACGTCGTACACGGACTCCGGCCTGTCCGCCAACACGGCGTACAGCTATCAGGTCAGTGGCTCCAACAGTGCAGGCGAAGGCGCCAAGAGCGGTGCCGTCTCGGTCACCACCAAGACAGGTGGCACCGACCCGGACCCGGTGGGCACCCGTAGGGCCGCGCCGTACCTCTACATGGGCTGGGGCGACCCGCCGAACCCGGCGACGGTCATGAGCGCCACCGGCATCAAGTGGTTCACGATGGCCTTCATCCTGTCGTCCGGCGGCTGCAACCCGGCCTGGGACGGCGCACGGCCGCTGCAGGGCAGCGCCGACGCCAATGCGATCGCGCAGATCCGCGCGGCCGGCGGCGACATCGTGCCGTCGATCGGCGGCTGGAGCGGTAACAAGCTCGGCCCGAACTGCAGTACGCCGGAAGCGCTCGCCGGCGCCTACCAGCAGGTGATCAGCGCCTACGGCCTGAAGGCGATCGACGTCGACATCGAGAACTCCGACGAGTTCGAGAACGAGGTCGTCCAGGACCGGATCCTGAACGCGCTGAAGATCGTCAAGCAGAACAACCCCGGGATCCAGACGATCCTGACCTTCGGCACCTCGACCACCGGCCCGAACTACTACGGCAACCGGCTGATCGAGCGGTCCAAGGCGCTCAACGCGAACATCGACATCTTCACCCTGATGCCGTTCGACTTCGGCAGCGGCAACATCTACAACGACACGGTCGGCGCCTCCACCGGCCTGAACAACAAGCTGAAGTCCGTCTTCGGCTGGACCACCGCGCAGGCCTACGCCCACCAGGGCATCTCCGGCATGAACGGTCTGTCCGACCAGCAGGAGCTGACCACCACGGCAACCTGGCAGAACATCACCACCTGGGCCAAGACCAACGGCCTCGGGCGGCTGGCGTTCTGGTCGGTGAACCGCGACCGCGGCTGCGCGGGCGGCGGCGTCGTCTCCAACTGCAGTGGGATCGCCCAGCCCGACTGGGAGTTCACCCGCATCACTGCAGGCTTCTAGCAGCACCGGTACGGCGGACGAGGGCCCCCACTCGTTCGCCGTGCCGGGCTCGTACGGTCGAAGCCCCGGTGGGCTTCCGAATCTGAAAGCGCAGTGAAAGCAGCCTCCGCCATGCTCGGCATGGGAGGCGCCGTGGAGTTCAAACTGCTGGGGGACGTGGAGATCTCGGCCGCCGGGAAACCGGTCCGGCTGGGATCACCCAAGCAACGAACGCTGACTGCTCTGCTGCTGGCGAAGACCAACGCAGTCGTCGGTCTGCCGCAGATCACCGAGGAACTCTGGAGCGAGCAGCCGCCGAGGTCAGCGACAGCGAACATCCGCACGTACGCGGCCCGGCTGCGAGCAACACTGCCCGCGGCCGAGCGCGACCGGTTGACCGTCGGGCCTCTCGGCTACCGGCTGCGAGTCAACGCGGACGAGCTCGACCTGTCCGTCTTCGAAAGCGCTGCGAACACCGGCAGGCTGGCACTCGAACGCGGTGCCACCGAGGAGGCCCTTCAGGCTCTGGACCTGGCTCTCGCTCAGTGGCACGGCCGCTTCGCCCAAGACGTTCGGACAGGTCCGTCGTTGACCGCGCGAGAGGTCGCCGTCGAGGACCGCCGGCTCGCGGCCGAAGAAGACCGCTGTGCCGCCCTGCTGGCACTCCGAAGAGCCCGTACCGCGATCGCTCCTCTCCAGGCACTGGTCGCCGCGCAGCCGTTGCGGGAGCGGAGCTGGTCCCTGCTGATGCGCGCGCTGTACGCCGTCCACGATCCCGCAG
Organism: Kribbella sp. NPDC056861; assembly: GCF_040687575.1. Taxonomy (NCBI): domain Bacteria; kingdom Bacillati; phylum Actinomycetota; class Actinomycetes; order Propionibacteriales; family Kribbellaceae; genus Kribbella; species Kribbella sp. NPDC056861. Next base: position 213,274 of record NZ_JBFBNQ010000006.1, read on the forward strand.
GCGCCATCCGCGCCTTCACCGCGGCCCGGGCTGCACTGATCGAGACACTCGGCATCGAGCCAGGCACAGAACTCCGCGACCTGTACCTGGCGATCCTGCGTCGCGATCCCGCTCTCTGCACCGACGCCGGTGCCGTAGCGGTGAAACCCCGGCAACTGCCGCCACCTCCGCTGCTGGCTGGCAGGTGTGACGAGCTCGAGCGTCTGACCGATCAGCTCGGCCGCCCCGGGAGCCTGGTCTCGATCCACGGTCCCGCCGGAGCCGGCAAGTCCGCGTTGGCACTCGCCGCAGCTGATGCCGTAGCCGAGCGCTACCCGGACGGCAGCCTCTACCTCGATCTTCGCCGCCAGCCGCGAGTGGAGAAGGCGCTGGTCGGCTTGGTCCGCGCCATCACCGCCTCGACCGTCGATCCGGACTGTGCCGACGCACAGCTCCGGTCCCTGCTCGCGAGCCGCAGCATGCTGCTGGTGCTGGACAACGCGACGCATGTGGCGCAAATCAGGCCGTTGATCCCTTCCTCCTCTCTATGTGCGGTCCTGGTGACCAGCCGGCAGTCACTGTGCACGCTGGACGGCGCGACTCCGCTGCACCTCGGGGGGCTCAGCAACTCCGGAGGCTTGGCGCTACTGGGCCTGTTCGTCCCACCCGCCAGGCTGCAGGCCGAGCCGGCCGCTGCTCAGCGACTGGTAGAGCTCTGCGGCCAGTTGCCGCTGGCACTCCGGATCGCGGCGGCAAGACTGGCAGGGCATCCGCGCTGGAGACTTGCCGACCTGGCAGCTCGGCTCGACGACGAGCGCTGCCTCCTCGACGAGTTCGAGTCCGAGGATCTTGCGCTCAGAGACCGCCTGCGCGACGCGTACGACGTACTGGCTGCTGGTGGCCGGACGGATCAGCTGGCCGCGAAGGCTCTCCACTGGGCTGGGGGCAGGCCAGCTCCCGAACTCCGGGCAAGCGACCTGGCGGCGACTCTGGGCCAGTCCGTGCCGATCGCCGTACGCGCGTTGGACCGACTGGTGGAGCACGGGCTGCTCGACCAGCCGAGTCACGACCGGTACCGGTTGCCCAAGCTCACCAGGCTGTTCGCAGCGGAGCTCAGCTTGGCTGCCGGGCCATGACGCCGATCAGGTTGCCGGCCCCGAACAGTCCACAGGCCCGCGAATCCATGCTGTTCTCCAGATTGTCCGCCAGTACTGCGAACAGCCCGGCAGGCGTCGGCGCATCCGCCGGAAGCCCGGCCGCCGCCGCGATCAGCTCTGGTAGCGGATCGCCCTCGATCGCCACTACGCGCTTGATCAGCTGCATCGAGACCGGTACCCGGGTCTTGTGCTCCTCGGTGTCCCACCGGACGACGACGATGTCACCCCGCCGCAGGGACTCGGGTCCGGACCGCCGGACCAGCACCCGTTCCCCACCGGTCAAAGCAGGCGACATGCTCGCTCCCTGAACCGTCACCAACAGGTACCGCCGGCGCACACACCAGACGGCGATCGCAGCGAGCAGACCAACGGGGAGAAGGATCATTGGCCGACCAGCTCGTCCAGGTGATATCCCTTGGCCTGGAGGCGAAAGAGCCGCGCATAAGCACCATCCAGCATCATCAGCTCGTCGTGACTCCCTTGCTCCATCACCTGGCCCGACTCCAGTACGACGATGCGGTCGGCCTCGCGCAGACTTCCCAGCCGGTGTGAGATCAGCACGCTCGTACGACCGGCGCGGTGCTGCTGCAACCGCTGGTGCAGTTCGTGTTCCGCCTCGGCGTCCAGGCCGGAGGCCGGCTCGTCGAGGATCATCAGATCGCAGTGGTCGCGCAGCATCGCCCGCGCCAGCGCGACCCGCTGCCACTGCCCGCCGGACAGGTGGACGCCGGCGGCCTGAGCACTCTTCTCGGCCTGGTCGACGAAAACCCTGGACAGCAAGGTGTCGTAGCCGTTGGGCAGGTCGTCGAGCAGCTCATGGGCGCCTGCCCTGTGGGCAGCGGCGACGATCCTGGCTCGAGTATCGACGGCGTCGATGTCACCGAGTCCGACGTTCTCGGCTGCCGTCAGGTCATAGGTCATGTAGTCCTGGAAGACGGCGCCGATCCGCCGGCGTAGCTCCGCCGGGTCGATCTCGCGCAGATCTCGGCCGTCCCACCGGATCGCGCCGCGCTCGGGGTCGTAGTACCGGCAGAGCAGCTTGACCAGAGTGCTCTTGCCGGCGCCGTTGAGACCGACGAGGCCGACTGATCCGCCGTACGGGATGGCCAGGTCGACCCCTCGCAGGATCCAGGGATGGCTCGGCGAGTAGCGGAACCAGACGTCCTCGAACTCGATACCGCGCGCCAGGACGGGCAGGGATCTCGGCACCGGCTCGACCGGCAGGTCGGGTCCCGCACCGACGACCGCGCGGTAGTGCTCGAACATCATCAGCTGGTGATGCGCGCCGGACAGCTCGGTGACCAGCGAGCCCAGCGCAAGCTGGACGCCGCCGACAGCGGCGACGAAGAGGGTCAGGTCGCCGACCGACAGGTTGCCGGCCGCAGCGGATCGCACGGCCCACAACAGCCCTGCCCCGGCGACCAGCGCACTCATCAGGCCGAGACTGCCCTGGGTCAGCAGCTCGGACCGGGCAGTCCGGCGTTCGGCAGCATTGGCCGTGACCCGCTCGGCCCGCATCCGGCGGCGGAAGTACTGGCCGGTGCCGAACAGCCGGACCTCCTTGGCCGCCTCGACCGTGGTCAGCAGGGCGCTGAAGAAGAACTCACGCCGCAGGACCGGCTCGATCTGCTGGTACATCCGGACCCGCTGTCTGGACAGCCGGAACTCCGCGATCGCCATCGGGACCGCGCTGGCCGAGACGGCAAGCGCCATCACCGGGCTGATCGCGAGCAGCGACACCAGGAACCCCGCCACCGTCAGGCCGGAGCGGACCAGTGTGAGCATCGCGCTCAGCACCCGGCCTGGTGCGACACCACCCGCGTTGCGGGCCAGCCCCAACTTGTCCAGGAACTCCGGATCCTCGAACCGGCCGAGCCCGACGAACTTGTTCACGGCCGCGTACAGCTGGTCGTCCGCGACCAGTGCGACGGCCCGCTCGAGCTGGTCGGACACATAGCGGACACAGCTGGGAAGCACGGTGAGCGCGATCCCCGCGACTCCGAGTCCGAGGCCCAGCAGGACGGCGGTGCCCGACTCCATCCGCCCGCCGGCAATCCCATCCAGCAGCAACTTCGTGAGCCAGGACAGGACGACCGGCTCCAGACCACCGAGGATGGTGAACACCAGGTAGGCGACCACGATCGCAGGCCCGCCGAGCCAGACCAGCCGGAGTACCTGGACCAGCCCGGCGACCCGGAACGGCTGCTCCTTCACACCGGGGTCACGACCGACAGGACACCTGGGTCGCGCTCGGAACGGAGTACCCGGCCGTGCGAGTCGACGGTGCCGAACAGTGGGTAGGCGGCGGCCTCGAACGCAGTACCGACCTGGCCGTCCGGTCCTTCGACTAGGACTCTGGCCACGGGCGCCAGCGTTGCGACGTACTCGGCAGCCTTCTCTTCGTCGCCTGAGATGACCACGAGCGTGCTGGCACGTCCACCTGGCCAGTTGGCGACCGTCTCGGCCAGCTCGGGCAGGCTCTTGCGGCACGGAGTGCAGCCAGGCATCAGGAACGCCACCAGCGTCTCACCCGTCAGCAGATCCCGGCTGATGGCTTCACCGTCAACCGTCGTACCGCTGAAGTCAGCGACCCGGCGGCCGACCGGCAGCCCGGCGTTCTGGTCGGATCCATGACCGGCCGCGAGCGAGGCCAGCTGCTCGGTGTGCTCCCGCAGCCGCCGGATCACCGCGAAGATCAGCAACAGGTTGAGCAATGTCAGCAGTACGGCGAATGCGACGAGTCCGGCCACAGCAGCTCTCCTTCCAGTGGATCAAGGAGTGCAAGGTAGGCAGCGCCTCGATAGACCGGCTACACGCGGGTGTGTATCGGATCTATCGGCTCCTTCCCTACCGTCCGATCCCAAGGTGATGCCGGACTGCGAGGGAGATGCTGCAGGTGATCGAGCTGCTCTGCCGATCCGTGCTGGTGGTCGTGCTGTTGACCGCGGCAGCCTCGAAGCTCCGGTCCAGGAGGGCCTTCAGCGACTTCGCTGCGAGTCTCGCCGTGCTGGTTCCGCGCCGCAGCCGGCTGACAGCCGCTGCACTGACCAGCGGCGAGGTACTGGCGGCCGTTGGGCTGGTGGTGGCGCCGTTGGCCGGCTACGCCGGGACCGTCGCGCTCTTCGCGGCCCTTTCGGCAGGGGTCGCGCTGGTACTACGTCGCCGGCTGCAGGTGCGCTGCCGCTGCTTCGGCGCTGGCACTGCCGTGTTGAGCAAAGGCCATCTGGTCCGCAACCTACTGCTGACAGCGATTGCCATGGCAGGGCTGGGGGCGCAGTTCGTCGCTGCACCTGACGGGCTGGACGCGGTGGCGATCACCTTGATCGCGGGCGGAGCCGTCATCGGCTTCTGCCTGACCCGCTGGGACGACCTGTCTGCCTTGCTCGGACTCGGCCAGTGAGCCGAGCTTGCGTCTGTCGGCGCCGTGACGCGGCGCCGATCACGTCGAGGCAAGGAGGGAGGTGATTCTCGTGAAGCGACTGATCAACAAGGTGGGAGACCGGATGCTCGGACTGGTGGCTCCCAAGATCGAGGCCGAGGCTGCGGTCAGCGTGATCTGCTGCGACCTCTGTGGGTGTAGAAACCCGAACGGCCAGTGCGTGAGGTGTTCCTGCACCTTGTGTGGTTGACCGTCTGAGCAGACGGTTCCGGGTGCTCACCCGCGAAGGAGGACCCGGAACCGTCGAGACAGGTCAGCCGGCCTTGATTGCCTGGACGATCAGCTCGTTGCGTGCGTCCTGGCCGTACGGGATCGAGGTGTGGTTGCCTTCGCGGAGATAGGTGCTGAGGCGGGTCGGTTTGGCTGCCAGCCACTCTGCCCAGCGGACGATTCGCAGGTTCGAGTAGCGCCGTTGTGCGTCGGCGAGTTGCATGTTGACCCAGGCGCTGTTGCGCTGGTCTGCCAGTTGCAGGGTGGCGCCCTGGCCGGTGCGCGCGACCTGGGTGTTGACCCAGAACACCGTGGTCCGCGAGCCGACGATGCTCATCGCCCGATCGATCTGCGCGGCCATCACCGGTGGCGTGAAGATGTCGTTGCTGCCACACGCCATCAGCACCCGGCGCGGCAGCCCGTACGTCGCCTTCCAGTTCGCCAGTTCGTCGACGGTCTCCTTGGTCGGCCGGCCCGACCAGTTGTTCACGGCGAGATCCAGCTTCAGCGTGCCCATCAAGCGGATCGACAACGCCTTGCCGTCCTGTACTCCGATGCTGTCACCGAACATGAACACCCCGTTGGCAGCCAGCACCCGCTGGACCGTCGAGGCCGGGGCGACGGCCTTGGTCAGGTGTTTCCAGGCGCCGAGATCCCCCGATCCGTAGCCGCCGGCGGCCGCAGTACCGGTGGTCGCCACCGTCGACGCGGCTGCCACCGCCCCTGCCATGAACACTTGTCTTCGATTGGGCCTCACGCCACTCAAAAGCTTCCTCACTGCGCAGACTGTATATAGGCCGAGAGTCTTCGGAACTTGCGACGTGGGTCTGAGATGCCTGTCGCACGTGCCCGCCGTCACCTCCGGCACCTACAGCAACCCCGCGCCGACGGGGGCACTGTCTGTTGCTCTTGTCTGTTGCTCTTGTCTGTTGCTCTTGTCTGTTGCTCTTGTCTGTTGCTCTTGTCACTTGCGCTTCGGGTGGGTGAGGGGCGGCGGCATAGTCGGGGTTGTGGAGAGTGGCTATCGACCAGGCGATGCGGGGTATCGCAGGTTGTCGGTGGCCTTGTTCGCAGCCGGGCTGGCCACGTTCGCGATGCTTTACAGCACTCAGGCGTTGCTGCCGGAGTTGGCTCGGGTGTTTCAAGTTTCAGCCGGACAGAGTGCGTTCAGTGTTTCCGTGGCGACGCTCGGGCTGGGGCTGGCGCTGCTAGGAGCCGGAGCGGTTTCTGAGGTTGTCGGGCGGACCAAGGTGATGCGGTGGTCGGTGGCGGCGGCTGCGGTGATGGCTGTGTTGTGTGTGGTCGCGCCTACCTGGCACGTGTTGCTGGTGCTCAGAGGTGTGCAGGGGGTGGCGTTGGCGGGGTTGCCGGCGGTGGCTGTGGCGTACCTGCGGGAGGAGGTGCACGACGACAGCTTGGCCAGGGCTAGCGGGCTCTACATCGCCGGTACTGCGGTGGGCGGCATGACTGGTCGCCTGATTGCCGGCGGGCTGGCTGACCTGGGTGGTTGGCGGCTGGCGCTGGGCGGGATCGCGGTGATGGGAGTGGCGTGTGCGGTGCTGGTTGCCGTATTGCTGCCGGAGTCGAGGCACTTTGTGAAGGCTCAGGGCAGTCGGCAGACGCTGCGGGTGCTGAGGGATCCGGCGTTGCTGGCACTGTACGGGATCGCGGCCACGGCGATGGGGGCGTTCGTCGCTGTCTACAACGCGACGGGGTTTCGGCTTGCGGCTGAGCCGTATGGGTTGGGGCCTGGGCCGGCTGGGCTGGTGTTCGCTGTGTATCTCTGCGGGTCAGCGGCATCGGCAGTGGCCGGCAGATTGGCTGACACGTATGGGCGTCGGGCGGTGGTCCCCGTCGGTTGCCTGGTGACTCTGGCGGGCCTTGCCATCACCCTGAGCGCACCACTCCCCCTGGTCATCGCCGGGCTGGCAGTGATGACGGCTGGGTTCTTCGCTGTGCACGGCGTCGCCAGCGGGTGGGTCGCAGTACGGGCGCATGCGGGTGGTGGCGGCACAGGGCAGGCTGCCAGCTTCTACCTCTTCGCGTACTACCTGGGCTCATCCGTCTTCGGCGGCCTAGCCGGTACTGCGTGGTCGCACGCCGCCTGGCCCGGGGTTGCCACCGAGGCGGGCGCGCTGCTGCTCATCACTCTGGTCTTGGCTCTGCTGTTGAGGCGCAGTGCCAAACTGACCACATGACGCGAGCAACCGAGGCGGCGACCGAGCTGGGCCTGGCGTACGAGGTCACCACTCACGGCCGGGTGAACTCTCTCGAGGAGGCCGCGGCCGCCCGAGGCATCGAGCCGGCGAAGCTGATCAAGACGATCGTCGTGCGGCTGGCCGACGACGACTACCGGTTCATCCTGGTCCCCGGGGACCGGGAGATCGCCTGGCCCAAGCTGCGCGCGTTGCTCGGCATCAACCGGATCTCGATGCCCAGTGCTGACACGGCGCTCGACGTAACCGGCTACGTGCGCGGGACGATCACTCCGCTCGGCAGCACCAACGCCTGGCCGGTGATTGCCGATGACCGGATCACCGGCACCATCTCGATCGGTGGCGGCGACCACGGCACCGGGCTGACAGTGGACGCCGAGGACTTGCTCAAGGCCCTCGACGCCACCGTCGCAGACGTCACGGACTAGGCGGGGTTGCACCCCGCCCTAAGCCAGCAAACCGCGCTGACCCGCCCGCAGCCCGGCCTGGAAACGCGTAGTCGCGTCAAGTGCCTTCAGGATCCGTTGCATGCGCCGCTCGACCGTCCGCTGCGCCACCCCGAGCCGGCGAGCGATCGCCTGATCAGTGAGACCAGCCGCTGCCAGGGCCAGCAACTGCTGGTCCTCGAAGCTCAACGGTCCGTCCGAGGCTGACGGTGACAGCGGGCTCGCCTGCTGCCAGAGCAGCTCGAACAACCGCACCAGACCGTCCAGCAAGGTGGACGGCCCGATCTCGATGAGCTCCTGCCCGGACTGCAGCAGCCCGGTCCGCTGATCGGCGACCACCAGCTTCAGCGGTACGTCGCGCAGCATCCGGCAGCTGGGCCCAGCACTACGGGCAGCAGCGATCTCCGCAGGCTCCACGAGCGCAGCCATGTCGTAGATCGTCCGGTAAGCCACTCCATGCGCCCGCCGTGGCTCAATAGGCAGTACTACGAACGGCGGCTTGTCCAGCACCAGTACTTCGGTCTGCGCACTCTGCTGCGCCTGGTAGAACCGTTGCGCCATCGCCTGCTGCCCGCGGATCACCGTGAACGGCCCGGCATCGCGCCGAGCCCGGAACTCCTCAGAGAGCGCAGCAGCGCCCAGCCGCGCCTGGACTATCGCCGCCTGCTTGCGAAGTGCCAGCAGCTCTACCGCAGCCTCGGGCACGGCGGGGGTGTAGCGGGCCGGGCGTCCCGGAGTACGGGAAGCCAGGCCCAGGGTCAGCAGCGAGCGGAGGTGCCGGGCCACCCGTGCGGTGGCCCAGCCCGTGTCAGTCGCCAGTTCGGTCGCAGATGCTTCCGGCCGGGCCAGAAGCACCCGGTAGAGCTGCTCGTCCTCGGAGCAGACACCTAGTGCTTCCAGCACGGGAGCGGGTCGGTAGTTGTGCATGGTCAGGGCAGCGAGTGGACGTGGGAGCCGACCTGGTTGGCGAACTGATTGCCGTTCAGCGCGTCCCAGTTGGTCGACCAGGTCATCGCGCCACGCAGGGTCGGCCACGTGGTGCTCGGCTTGAAGCTGCCGCAGTTGGTGCCCTTGGCGAGGCAGTCCAGCGCGTTGTTGACGATCGTCGGCGACACGTAGCCGCTCCCGGCGCCCCGGGTCGAGGCAGGCAGTCCCAGCCCGACCTGGTCGGGCCGCAGACCGTTCTGCAGCATGATGCAGGCCTGCGCGGTGATGAAGTCGACCGAGCCCTGCGAGTACACCGCTCCGTTGCAGCCGAGCATCGCGCCGGAGTTGTAGTACTGCACGTTGACGATGGTCAGGATGTCCTTGATCGCCAGCGCCAGCTTGAAGTACTCGTACGTCGGCGCCTGCATGTCGATCGTCTGCGGCGCCATCGTGATGATCAGCCCGCTGCCGAAGCTGCTCCGCAGGCTCTGCAATGCCTGACCCATGTACTGCGCGTTGACGCCGTTCTCCAGGTCGATGTCGATCCCGTTGAACCCGTACTCCCGCAGTACCGACAGGGAGGTGCTGGCGAAGTTGGCGGCCGCCGTCGAGTTGGCCACCGAGATGGTGCCGCGCTCGCCGCCGACGGACAGGATGACCTTCTTGCCGGCCGCCTTCTTGGCCGCGATGTCCGCCTTGAATTGGGCCACCGTGTAGCCGTTCAGGCCGGCGCTGTCGAGGTTGAAGGTGATGCCACCCGGCCGGGAGGCGTCCGCGTCGGCGAAGGCCACCGCGATCAGGTCGTACGCCGCGGGCACGTCGGAGATCTTCTGGACCGTCGCGCCGTTGTTGAAGTTCTGCCAGTAGCCGGTCAGCACGTGCTTGGGCAGGTTGCCCGGCGGCGGCTCGACCGGCCCGCTGGACGTCGTACCGGAGACAGTGGTGCCGTACGCCGAGCAGTTGCCGGCCGCGTCACAGGCACGCACCTTGAAGCTGTACGCCGTACTCGGGTTGAGACCCGTCGCCGTCCAGCTCGTCACGTTGCCGACGCTCTGCGGGGCGTCGGAGCCCCGTACTACGTCGTACCGGCTGACGCCGTTGGCGTCCGTCGCGGCCGACCAGTTCAGCTGCAGCGAGCTCGAGGTCGGGCTGCCGACCGTGAGACCACCCGGGGTCGTCGGGGGCGTCGTGTCCGGCGGCGGCCCGGTCCCACCCGGCCCGTCCAGTACTACGTCGTCCGCCTGGTACGCCGGGAGCCCGTACCAACCGTGCAGGTAGACCGTCACCGTGCTGGCCGAGGCGCTGGTGGTGAAGGTGGTGGTCAGCTGGGCCCAACCGGTGCTGGAGGTCCAGGTGCTGGTGCCACCGTCGGCGCCGAGGTACACGTTCGAGCCCTTGACCCAGGCCGACAGGGTGTAGGTCGAGCTGGGTTTGACCGAGACCGACTGGCTGCAGCGGGCGTTGTCACCCGAGGTGGGGCTGCCCTGCAGCTGGTAGGTGCCGGTGTGCGCCGAGCCACTGACCGCGGCTCCGGAGCCGGCCGTGCAGGACCAGCCGGCGAGGGTGCCGGTCTCGAAGGTCCCGTTGGTGACGAGGTTGGTCGCCGCGGAGCCGGTCTGAGTGATCAGGACCAGGCCGGTGACGGCGAGAAGCAGAGCTGACAGGACGGAGATGACCGCGGCGCGGGGGCGGTTCGAACGCGGGTTCATGAGACACAAAGTGTGATGGTGCAACTACATTGTCAAGACCCTACATAAAGTGGGAACGCTCTCACGCTCAAGAAAACTGAAAACTATATGGCTTTTTGAGGTTCAGCAGCCGACATCTGCCCGAACACGGGCAGGAACGGCAATTCGGTAAGCGCTTGCTGGGCAAGCTACCAGGCAGCGCCGGCGACCTGGAGGAGGAAAGGCGACGGCCCCCGGCGGGGGGGTGACCGGGGGCCGTCTTCGGCCACGGGCTCGGGGGGAGGAGCCGGGGGCCGATCAGGAGGCGACAGTCTGCCACTGTCGAGAGGTATCTACCCCCCGAATCCGGATCTCACACATCTCAGTTCAATTTCAACCGAGTGTCTGTCGAACCGGCGCTTGACGCTCGGTAGAAGCCATTCAAGCCAGTGCCACTGTCACACTGCTCAACAGTCTAACGGGAGACCCGTCTCCACGAAAGCCCGGGCCCCTCGGGCGTTTCGCCGGCCGCCCTATGCTCGTCGGTATGACGCCCCGCTCGGCCGCCTTCTTCGATCTCGACAAGACCATCATCGCCCGCTCCAGCACCCTGGCGTTCTCCCGTCCGTTCTACGCCGGCGGCCTGATCAACCGGCGCACCGTACTGCGCAGCGCGTACGCCCAGTTCGTCTACCTGCTCGGCGGCGCCGACCACGACCAGATGGAGCGGATGCGGCAGTACCTGTCCGCTATGTGCACAGGCTGGGACGTCGAGACGATCCGCGCGATCGTCGCCGACACCCTGCACCACATCGTCGAGCCGATGATCTACGACGAGGCGGTGTCGCTGATCGAGCAGCACCACGCGGCCGGCCGGGACGTGGTGATCGTCTCCACCTCCGGGGCCGAGGTGGTCGAGCCGATCGGCGCGATGCTCGGCGCCGACAAGGTGATCGCCACCCGGATGGTAGTTGCCGACGGCAAGTACACCGGCGAGATCTCGGAGTACGCCTACGGCCCGCGCAAGGCGTCCGCGATCACCGAGCTGGCCGCGGCGGAAGGCTATGACCTGCAGGCTTCCTACGGCTACTCCGACTCGATCACCGACGAGCCGTTGCTGGCCGCGGTCGGCCACCCGTTCGCGGTGAACCCGGACAAGGCGCTGCGCAAACTCGCAACCGAGCGCGACTGGCCGGTGCTCGACTTCAGCAAGCCGGTCGAGCTCGCCGACCGCACCCGGTTCCACGAGGTCCGCAAGCCGGCCGTCGCCGCCTCCCTGCTGGGCGCGGCGGTGGCCGTCGCCGGAGTGCTCCTGTACGCCGCCCGCCGGCGCGCGCGACCGGCCGGAAGTTGAGGCGGGCTCCGTTCTTCACAGCTTCATGAAGGTCGCGCAAACCCTTCCCATGCAGGGATCCGAAGAGTACAAAGGAACTACAAAGGATCTTCGGATCCGGTAGAGAATCGCACGGCAGCCAGGCACCCACGCGGCGACCAGCCCATCCCAACCGGGCAGCACGACCCCAGACTTCGGCCAACGCCGAAACCGTGGGGCGGCAGACAAGGTGCACGCTTGGTAACCAGGATGACGTGCTCGCGACGGCGCTCTCTTCGGAGAGCGCCGTTCGCTATTTCTCCCTTACTGGCTGGAAGTATTGAGCGGTGAACGCTCCGCGGAGAGCGCGATCACTTCGCAACTCCGCAGTAACCAAGCCTGTACGCCGACCAGCCCGCCACTCGCGTAGTCCCGCAGGCCCTGGGCATACGAGCCGGCCAGCTCCAACTGCCCGACCTCCGGCACCGTGACCGACAGCGGATCGATGCCCTTGGCAATCAAAACGGCGTGCTCGGCGGCCCGCGCCACCAGCCCGTTGGCGGTCGGGAACGGCCGGAGTACCGCGAGCTCGGCGTGCACGATCGCGGCCACCACCAGGCCCGGCGCCTTGGTCGGCCGGGTCAGCGCCTGGGCCAGTCCGCTCAGCCGCTCCCACATCTCGTCGGCGGACGGCGCCGGCAGCAGCCCGGGGATGTCGTCCGGGATCGGCTCCCGACTGGTCCGCAGGTGACCCAGCTGGTCTTCACTGCCGAGGTCGGCGGCGGCCAGCTGGTGCAGTCTGGTCCAGACCTTCACCGGCGCGGTGTTGAGCTGCGGCGCGAGGCCCATCAGCTCGCTGGTCATCCGGACCGCCCCGGCCGCCAACGCGTCACCGTCGCCCCGGCGTACCTCGTCCAGCGTCGACGGGCTACCGGCCAGTGCGGCGGACGCGTGGGCGCCCCGCAGCAGCGCCTCGGCGGTCATGTCGGCGCTGACCTTCCGCAGACCCCGGTCGCGCAACAGCACGTCGACCGCATCCCGGGCCGCCCGGGCCGCCGATCCGACCCCTTCGAGTCCGGCCAGCGGTTCGAACACATCAGAGGTCATGGACCGCACTCTAAGATGCAGACTCATGGCCGCCAGCACCGACTCCGCCGGGGTCCCCAGGTTCAGCATCGTGGTCCCGTGTCATGCGTCACGGGCCTGGCTGCGACCGTGCCTGGATTCGGTGCTGAGCCAGTCCTGGGCCGACTTCGAGATCATCGGGGTGGACGACGCGAGTCCGGACGGCAGCGGCCGGATCCTGGACGAGTACGCCGCGGCCGACCCGCGGGTCCGGGTGCTGCACCTGACCGAGAACGTAGGGCTCGGGCTGGCCCGCAACGAGGGGCTGAAGGAGTGCCGCGGCGACTACGTGCTGTTCCTCGACGCCGACGACACCTACCAGCCCGGCGCCCTGGCGGCGATCGCCCAGCGGATCGACGCGACCGACCGGCCGGACATCGTGATGTTCGACTACGAGCGGATCTTCTGGGACGGCCGGGTGGTCCGCAACCAGCGGCACGACGCGTTCGCCCGGGAGGGTGACGGGGTCTTCACCGCGCTCGAGCGGCCGGTCTTCCTGACCTTCCTCGAGGTGGTCTGGAACAAGGCGATCCGGCGCGACTTCCTCACCCTGCACGGGTTCGTCTTCACCGCCGGGTTCTACGAGGACGCGCCCTGGACCTACTCCACGATGCTGACCGCCGAGCGGATCGCGACCCTGGACAAGGTGGTCGTGCACTACCGGCAGCACCGCACCGGCGGCAACATCCACGCCACCGCGACCCGGCAGCAGTTCGAGATCTTCGACCAGTACGACCGGGTGCACGCGTTCATCAACTCCGACCCGGCGCTGGAAGGCTGGCGGCGGTTCGCCTTCGACCGGTCGCTGGACCACATCCTGGCCGTCCTGGACCGGCCCGAGCGGCTCGATCCGGACGACCGGGCCGAGTTCTTCCACGCCGCGGCCGCCTTCGCCAAGCGCTGGAAGCCCGACGGGTACGTCGTCGACCGGACCCGGCGCGGCTTCCGCCGCTGGCAGATCGTGCACGACGACTACGCGACGTACTGCACGCTGAAGCTGAGCGCCAAGGTGCTGAGCGTGCCCAGCCCGCGCAAGGCGGTCGGCAAACTGCTGCACCGCGACCTCGACCCGAACCTGGCCTTGTACGGCGCCTACTGGTTCAAGCAGTACGCCTGCAATCCGCGCGCGATCTACGAGAAGGCCGCCGAGCTGGCGCCGCAGATTCGCGGTGTCTGGGTGATCGACGCGGACCACGTCAGCGCGATCCCGGAGGGCGTCGAGTACGTGGTGGCCGGCTCCCCGGCGTACGGGAAGCTGTGCGCGAAGGCGACGTACTTCATCAGCAACATGAACCTGCCGAAGGAGTACGAGAAGCGCGACGGGCAGATCCATCTTCAGACCCAGCACGGCACGCCGCTGAAGACGATGGGCACCGATCTGCGGCACTACCCGGTCGCGGCGAAGGATCTCGACCTGGACGAGCTGATGCGCCAGGTCGACCGGTGGGACTACAACCTGTCCTCCAACCGGTACTCGTCGGAGATCTGGGAGCGCACCTACCCGGCGCACTTCGAGGACCTGGAGTACGGGTTCCCCCGCAACGACCGGCTGGTGAACGCGACGCTGGACGACGTCCGGGCGATCCGCGCGTCCTTCGGGTTCGACGACTCGAACCTGGTGGTGCTGTACTGCCCGACCTTCCGCGACGGCGTCGACTCGGTCCGTACTCCGGCCGGCCTGGTCGACCTCGGCGGTGACGGGATCCATCTCGACCTGGACCGGCTGGCCGCGGCCGCCGGCGATCACGGCCGGGTGCTGGTCCGCACGCACTACTCGCTGTCGAAGCACCCGTCGGCGCAGTCGCCGCGAGTGGTGGACGCGTCCGATCACCCCCGCGTCGAGGACCTGATGCTGGCGGCTGACGTGCTGATCTCGGACTATTCCTCGATCAGCTTCGACTACGCCAACCTCGACCGCCCGATCGTCGTGCTGGTCGACGACCTGGGCGCCTACGACAACAACCGCGGCACGTACTTCGACATCACCTCGTTCCCGCCCGGCCTGGTGGCGAGATCGCCCGAGGAGCTGCTCACCGCCCTGCAGACCGGCGCCTTCGCCAAGGCCGAGGCGGCCAAGCACCGGCAGCTGTTCCGGGAGAAGTTCTGCGAGTTCGACGACGGGCGCGCGGCCGAGCGGGTGGTCCGCCGGGTCTTCCTCGGCGAGACCGAGCTGCCGCCGATCACCCCGCTCGCCGATCGGCACCCGGCGCCTTCACCGCATCGGCTGTAACTCCGCGTCGTGCATAATGGTCGGCATGTCGACCAGCCCGGTGATCGTGAGCGCCTTGCGCGATCGCTCCGGCCTGCGACGACGACGCACTGTCTGAACACCTCAGCCCTGTTCCAGTGCCTCGTTCTGAAGGACCCCTGTCATGTCCGCAGTCCTGTCTGTCCTCGCCACCAAACTGTCCGACGCCGTCACGGCCGCCTTCGGCGCGCAGTACGGCGTACTCGATCCTGAGCTGCGGGCGGCCACCAAGCCCGAGTTCGGCCACTTCCAGACCAACCTCGCGCTGCGGCTCGCCAACTCACTCGGGCAGCCGCCACGCGCGATCGCCCAGCAGTTGGTGGATGCGCTCGACCTGACCGGGGTCTGCGAACCGGCGCAGATCGCGGGGCCGGGGTTCATCAACCTCACGCTGCTGCCGTCGACCCTCGCGGCCGGCGTCAACGAGCCGGTCACCTTCGCGCCGCGCGGCGAGCGGGTGGTGGTCGACTACTCGCAGCCCAACGTGGCCAAGCAGATGCATGTCGGTCACCTGCGGTCGACGGTGATCGGCGACGCCCTGTGCAACGTACTGCGGTACGTCGGCTACGACGTGATCCGGCAGAACCATGTCGGCGACTGGGGCACTCAGTTCGGCATGATGGTCGAGCAGGTGCTGTTCGAGGGTCTCGACGTCGGATCCCTCGATATCGAGGGGTTGCAGCAGCTCTACCAGCGGGGCCGGCGGCATTTCGATGCCGATAGCAACTTTGTGGAGCTGTCCCGGGCCCGGGTGGTGTCGCTGCAGTCCGGCGATGCGGAGACGCTGGCGATCTGGCGGCAGATGGTCGAGGTGTCGCTGGTCGAGTTCGACCGGATCTACGCGCAGCTGGGGTCGCCGCTGACGCGGGCCGACGTAGTTGGCGAGAGCGCCTACAACGACCGGCTGCAAGGCGTTGTGGACGATTTGACCGCGGCCGGTCTGCTGACGGAGTCGGGTGGGGCGTTGTGCGCTTTCCTGCCGGGATTCGTCGGCCGGGACGGTGCGCCGCTGCCGGTGATCGTGCGGAAGTCGGACGGCGGGTTCGGGTACAGCGCCACGGATCTGGCGGCGGTACGGCATCGGGTGGACGACCTCGGAGTACAGCGGATCATTTATGTGGTCGATCATCGGCAAGGGCTGCACTTCCAGCAGATCTTCGCGCTGTGCCGGGCGGCCGGGTGGTTGCCGGACAGCGTGCCGGCCGAGCATGTTGCCTTCGGCACCGTCTTGGGGAAGGACGGGAAACCGTTCAAGACCAGGGACGGCGGGACGGTCCGGCTGGCCTGGCTGCTGGACGGCGCGGTGGCGCGGGCGAGAGCGTTGCTCGACGAACGGCACGGCGACGACGAGGCAGCTGGCAGCGGCATGGGCGATGCGACCCGGGCAGCGGTGGCACACGCCGTCGGGATCGGAGCGATCAAGTACGCCGACCTGTCGAGTGACCGGATCAACGACTACGTGTTCGATCTCGACCGGATGGTCGCGATGAACGGGAACACCGGGCCTTATCTGCAGTACGCGCATGCGCGGTTGTCCCGGTTGCTCGACAAGACCGGCGAGACTCCTGGCGTGGTGACGGTGCTTGAGCAGCCTGCCGAGCAGCGGTTGGCGTTGTTGCTGAGCGGCTTCGGCGACTGCGTCGTACAGGTTGCCGAGACGTTGCAGCCGCATCGGCTGTGCACGTATCTGTTCGAGGTCGCCAGTGCACTGTCCGCGTTTTACGAGACCTGCCCGGTGTTGAGCAGCGAAGGCGAGATCCGGGCCAGCCGGCTGGCGCTGTGCGCGGCGACCCGGAGTGTGTTGCAGGATGGTCTGGGTTTGCTGGGCATCAGCGCACCCGACACCATGTGACGTGAGAGAGGTTCGCCGATGCTGCCGTGGTCCGCGGAGCTGTCCGGACGATTCGACCAGACGACCTTCGACAGCGCGTTCCTGCGCGACAACCCGCTCGGCGATCCGCACGAGCGCCCGGTGATCGTCTACCTGCCACCCGGGTACGACGAGTCGGATCAGCGCTACCCGTCGATCTACGTGGCGATGGGCTACACCGGGCACAGCGGGATGTGGTTCAACCGGGCGCCGTTCCGTCAGCCCTACCCGGAGTTGCTGGACACCTTGTTCGCGTCCGGCCAAGTGCCGCCGGCGATCGTGGTGTTCGTCGACGCGTGGACCAAGCTCGGCGGCAGCCAGTACCTCGACTCCCCCGGCACCGGCCGCTACCACTCGTACCTCTGCGACGAGATCGTGCCGTACGTCGACGCGAAGTACCGGACGATCGCCGATCGGGACCACCGCGCGATCACCGGCAAGTCCAGTGGCGGGTACGCCGCGATGGTGACTCCGCTGTTGCGGCCGGACGTGTTCGGCGCGCTCGCAACGCACGCCGGAGATGCCGCGTTCGAGGTCTGCTACCAGCCGGAGTTCCCGCTGCGCGCGCGGTTGCTGCGCGACCAGTACGAGGGGTCGTACCCGAAGTTCTTCGCCGACTTCGAGAGCCGGCCTGGACGGGCCACTCGGCAGGATCTGGAGTTCCTGGAGATGTACGGGTACGCCGCGGCCTACTCGGCCGAGCCCGACGGCACCGTGCTGCTCCCCTACGACGAGCTCGGCCGGATCATCCCTGAGGTCTGGGGGCGCTGGCTCAGCCGCGACCCCGTACACATGGTCACCACCGAGCCCCGGTACGCCGATGCGCTGCGCTCGATGCGGGCGGTCTGGATCGACGCTGGCAAGCAGGACGAGTACTACCTCGATCTCGGCGCGGCGGCGTTCCATCGCGCGGCGCTGGCGGTCGGCGTACCGGAGGAGCGGTTGTCGTTCGAACTCTTCGAGGGCACTCACGGCGGGATCGAGTACCGCTATCCGCTCGCGGTCGGCTGGCTGAGCCGGCAGCTCACCGACTAATTGGGATGCCGGGCCGCGGGGTCCGGCCCTACCGTTCTTGGCATGGGGACGTTTCCGGAGTGGGTCGAGGCCCGACCGATCGAGAAGAGCGACGCCGCTGACTGGGCGGCCGTCATGAACGACGTGCAGCAGGCCGATCAGAACGGTGAGAACTTCGACACCGAGGACATGCTCGAGGAGCTCAGCGATCCACAACTGGACGCCGAGCACGACACGGTCGGGCTGTGGGCCGACGGGCTGATGGTCGGGTACGGCGTGGTCAGCTGGCGCAAGGAGCTGGTCGACGTCGACCGGCTGAACACCGATGCCGCGGTCCGCGGCGACTGGCGCCGGCGGGGACTCGGTACTGCGTTGCTGACCTGGATGACCGAGCGCGCCCGTGAGCTGCACGCCAAGCATCATCCCGACGTCGCCGAGGCCGAGCTGCATGCGGTCGCGATCAGCACGAACGTCGGCGCCGACGCGCTCTTCGTCTCGCAGGGCTTCCAGCAGATCCGGTACGCCTTCGACATGCGGCGCCCTTTCGACACCCCGATCCCGGTGCTCGAGGTGCCCGACGGGCTGCGGCTGGCGCCCTTCGGACCGGAGTACGACGAGGCGTTGCGGCTGGTCCACAACGAGGTGTTCCTGGACCACTGGGGCTCGACCCCGAAGGACGAGGAGGCCTGGAAGACCTGGTTCACCGGGGCGCGCGCGTTCCGGCCCGGGCTCAGCTTCGTGGTGCTCGACGGGGAGCGGATCGTCGCCTACGCGAACGGCTTCGAGTACGAGGCCGACACCGCCGTGACCGGTCTTCGCGAGGTCTACGTCGGGCAGGTCGGAACCGTGCGGTCGCATCGAGGCCGGGGGTTGGCGGCCGTCGCGTTGGCTGCGCTGATGCGCGAGGCGGAGCGGACCGGCTTCCAGCGGGCCTCGCTGGGGGTCGATGCGGAGAACCCGACCGGGGCGCTCGGGCTCTACGAACGCCTTGGTTTCCGGCAGAACAGCAAGTGGGTCACGTATCGCCTGCCGCTGACCTGAGGTCAGCAGGTGGGGACGGCCGAGTCGTCGGTTTCGTAGTACGCGGCGCTGACGAAGCCCTGCACGGTGATGGTGTGATCGGTGATGAAGTACCAGACGTTGGTGACCGCGCCGCCGGGGTCGACCACGATCTCGGTCCGCGTCTTGCAGATCGCGGTGGTGCGATGGGACGGCAGACAGCGGGCGATCCCTACCCCGCCGAGGCTGGGCGCGTTGCGGATCAGCGGCGACCCGACACACCTCCCCGGCGCTGAATCGACCGCTGCCGAAGCCGGTACGGCGGTGAGTGCCGCCGTACCGGCTGTCAGGACGAGTGTCGCCACCACAAGCTTGTGAGCAGTCATGCACTCACTGTCAGTGCAGGGCCGGGGCTTCTTCAATCTTTTCGACGATCGCTGAACTGCCACCGCGCTTCCACGGCCGGACACTGAGCACGATCACGGTCAGCGTGAGCGCCGCGTAGATCGCCGAGCCGACGAAGGCCGCGTGCACGCCGTCGGTCAGGATCTCCCGGGCACGCTCGGCCGGGATCCGCGAAGCAGCGTCCGAGTTGCGGCTCGCCGTACCGAAGATCGTGACCAGGATGCCGAGACCCAGGGCCCCGCCGACCTGCTGGACCACGTTCAGCATGCCGGAGGCGGCACCCGCGTCCTCGGGCTGTACGCCGGCCAGCGCGCGCCCGACCAGCGGGATGAAGATCATTCCGGCGCCGAACCCGAACAGGATCAGCGGACCGACCACGTCACCGAGGTAGCTGCTGTCCTCGGTGAGCCGGGTCAGCCAGAGCATGCCGGAGGTGACCAGGATCGAACCGGTGATCATCAGCCGGCCGCCGTCGATCCGGCCGAGCAGCCGCGGCACCACCCGGGACGAGGTGAACAGCAGACCGGTCATCGGCAGGAAGGCCAGGCCTGCCTGCAACGGGCTGAACCCCAGCACGCCCTGCAGGTACTGCGTGAGGAAGAAGAACATCCCGAACATCGTGCCGACCACCAACAGCATGGTCACGTACGCCGCGACCCGGTCGGGGTTGCCGAACAGGCGCAGCGGCACGATCGGGTGGCTGACCCGGCGCTCGATCAGCACGAAGCCGGCCAGCAGGACGACGCCGGCCACGAACGCGCCGAGCACCTCGGCCGAGGTCCAGCCGACCTCGGCGACCCGGATGAAGCCGTAGACGATCGAGGTGATGCCGAAGGTCGAGGTGAGCGCCCCCGCGACGTCGAACTTGCCCTTCTCGGGCGGCGTCTCGGACAGCACCTGCCGGGCCGCGATGACCAGGCCGATCCCGATCGGGACGTTGATGAACAGCCCCCAGCGCCAGGAGACCCAGTCGGTCAGCATGCCGCCGACCACCAGGCCGACGCTCGCGCCGCCGGAGGAGACCAGGCTGTAGAGACCGAGCGCCTTCAGCCGCTCCGGACCTTCGCGGAAGGTGAGCATCAGCAGGGTCAGAGCGGCCGGAGCTGCGATGGCACCACCAATGCCCTGCAGGACCCGGGCCGCCAGCAGCAGTTCGGCGGACGGAGCGAGCCCGCCGAGCAGCGAGGCCGCGGTGAAGACGCTGACACCGGTGATGAACACCCGGCGCCGGCCGAGCAGGTCGCCGGCCCGGGCGCCGAGCAGCAGCAGGCCGCCGAAGGCGAGGGCGTAGGCGTTCTGGACCCAGGACAGGCTCGCCGGGCTGAAATCGAGCGCGTGCTGGATCTTGGGCATCGCGATGTTCACCACGGTGCCGTCGAGAATGACCATCAGTTGGGTGATCAGGATGACTGCGAGGACTACCCCCGGCCGCCGCGCGGGCGTGCCGGTACTGGCGCCGGCCGGCGCCGCGGATGTTGCCGACATAGTGTGACTTGCTCCTTACCCCGAAGGGGCTAGAGTGGGAATCAATGAAGTGGAGCGCTCCTCCGGATTACTATACGGAGGCCACCTCCGCTTTTTCAACCGATTTAGGGAACAGACTCGGACAAGGAGGGCCGGATGACCTCGACACCACTCCCGACGACGCGGCCCACCAGGGTCGACGCCGCGCGCAACTACGACCTGCTGGTCGCCGCCGGGCGCGAGGCTTTCGCCGAGCACGGCACGGACGCCTCCCTCGAGGAGATCGCCCGCCGGGCCGGGGTCGGTATCGGCACCCTCTATCGCCGGTTCCCGAACCGGACCGCGCTACTGGAGGCGGTCTACGTCGACGAGATCCAGTCCGTCTGCAACCGGGCCTACGGTTTCGCCGACCAGCTCGGACCGTACGAGGCGCTGGCCGCCTGGCTGCGCAGCTTCGTCGACTACAGCGTCTCGAAGAAGAGCCTGGCCGGTGAGCTGACTGTTGCTCTAGGCAAGGATTCTGAGTTCTTCACGGCCTGTAAGACGAACGTCCGCGAGGCCGGTGAGCTGCTGCTGAACGCGGCCAAGGCGGAAGGCTCGGTGCGGCCGGAGCTTCAGCTGATGGACATCCTGCGGCTGGTCGGCGGCATCACGATGGGCCGCGACATGTCGCCCGAGCAGGCCGACCGGTTGCTCGAGATCGTGCTGGCGGGGCTCAAAGCCTGACCTTCAGAGCCTGATCGGTTTGACCGCATCCAGGTACGGCGCGGTCGCGTCGGCTTCGACGTACTGCAACTGGTCCTTGGGTAGCGGCCACGGTACGGCGATCTGCGGATCGAACAGGTTGAGCACGGTCCGCGGCGCATCGGGGGTCCAGTGCGCGGCGAGCAGGTAGGTGTAGACCGTGTTCGGCTCCAGCGTGCAGAACGAGTGCCCGCAGCCCTCCGACAGGAAGATCGCCTGCCCCGGGGTGAGCTCGAAGGTCTCCAGCCGGCCGAAGGTCGCGCCCTCGCGCAGATCCACGATCGCGGTGAAGAGCCGCCCGAGGGCCGGTGAGATGTACCGGTCCCAGGCCTCGGCGTGGATGCCGCGGGTGATGCCGACCTCGGTCGTGTAGGCGACGTTGTTCTGTACGAAGTCGACCTCGGGGAAGCCCTGACCGACCAGCTTCGCCTGCTGGAAGCTCTCCTTGAACCAGCCCTGCGGGGTCTCGATCAGGTCGAGCTCGATGTGCAGAAGGCCAGGGATGCTGGTCTGCTTGACGGTCGGCATGCCGCGCAGCCTACCGACGGACCTGGGGGCGAGCCTGCAGCTGGGCCTGGTCGGCCGCGGTCAGGCCGGCCTGCCAGCCGGCGCCGTTGGTGATCCTGGTCCGCCGGGTGATGGTGTCCGGGAACAGCTTGGTGAACAGCTTCTCCACCTGCTCCTCCCGCCTGGACAGCACCGGCAGCAATCGGTCGGCATCCTCGGCCGGTACTGCGGCTTGGGTCGCGTCCGCGGTCGCTTGCAGCCGCTCGCCGATGCGGTGCGAATAGGCCATCAGGAACGACTGCCGGAACGACCTGGTCCGCGATTCGCCGTACTGGCCGATGTGTTTGCCAGCGGCAAGCATTGCCCGGTTGGCCTGCACCAGCAGCGAAGTACTGAGCAATTCGGTCAGCTGCAGGTCCAGCTCGTCGCCGACGATCGTGACGACGGCGAGCTGCTCCATCGAGACCGTGCGGCACCGGTTGGCGGAGGCGACCGCTCCGACCAGCTGCGCTTTCGCTGAGACGTAAGGGGTTTCGACCCAGATTCTTCGGGCGCCGGAGTCGTCGTGCAGGTCCAGACTCGGGTCGGCGTCCACCAGCGCCTGGTCGAGTGAGAACTTGGCCATCAGCTCCTGTGCCTTGCCCGACAATGCTTCGGCCTCGTCGGGGAAGTCGGTCCCCTCCGCCTTGGCCAGCAGGGCTCTGATCCGCGAGAGCATCTTGTCGTTCGGCACCGCGGAGGTCGCCGAACGCGCGCGGACCGGCGTACCGGGGAGGGGGAAGAGGCGGGCGAGTCCAGGCAGTGATTGCAGGAAGCCCGCGACGGCGAGCGCCGTGTGCAGGGTGAGATAGCGGCCGAGCCGTTGATCGGCCGCCCAGCTGGTCAGCCGCAGCTCGGCGTACGGGGGGACGATGCCGAAGTCGGTCAGCTGGTCCAGCCAGCGCGGATCCATCTCCTGATAGGCGCGATGCTCGGACGCGATCACCGCGAGCAGCAACGGCTCCATCCCCTGCTCCAGCCGCCGCCGCGCGTGCTGCACCACGTCACCCGGCGTCCAGCCGCGCTCCCACGCGGATCGCGTCAGCCTCTGCAGAAAGGCCTGCAGACTCAGATCGACCTGCGCTTGATCGCGCTCGTCGTACCCACCCAGCAACGCCAGGTATCCATCGGCCTGTCCGTCATCACGCGAGACGGCGGCCGCTGCCGACGGCAACAGTTCCTGAAGCTCCTGGTCACTCACCCGACCGAGTCTGACAGCCGATCGACCGCGACCCAAAAGCCATCCGCGGGCGACTGTGGATAACCCCGGCCACCGGCTCAGATCGAGGCGGCGCCGTCGATGACGATGACCTGGCCGTTGATGTTGGTGTTCTCCAGCAGCAGCATCCGGACCACCGGGACGACCTCCTCCGGCTCGGTCAGGTGGCCGGTCGGGGTGCGGCGGACGATCTGGTCGAGCTGGGTCTGGCCGAGCACGGCCGACATCTCCGAGGCGAAGAAGCCGGGGGCGACGGAGTTGACCAGCACCCGGCCGCCCAGTTCGCGGGCCATCGACCGGGTGGCGGCGTCCAGGCCGCCCTTCGTCGCGGAGTACGCGACCAGGCCGGGGAAGCCGCGCTGCGCGCAGATCGAGGTGACGTTGACGATCCTGCCCTTCAGCCCCTTGGCCAGCATCCGGCGCAGGACGAAGCGGGTCAGGATCAGCGGCGCGGTCAGGTTGGTCTCGATGATGCCGGCGAGCTGCTCGGCCGAGGTGTGCACGTGCAGCGAGTCCTGCCCGACCGCCGCGTTGTTGACCAGGCCGTCGATCGGGCCGAGCTCCTCCTCGACCTCCCGGACGAAAGCCTGGGTCGCCTTGGCGTCCGTCACGTCGACCGAGCCGACGTGCACCTGCTCCGGGTACTTCGTCGCCAGCGCCGTCAGGTCGGCGGTCACGGTCCGCGCGAACGCGGCGACCTTCACGCCGGCGTCGAGCAGCTCGGTGACGATCGCCAGCCCCAGGCCGCGCGAACCACCGGAGACGAGCACCACCGACGAGGGCGGTACTGCGGTGTGGTCAGACATCGCTCTTCAACGTCTCCTTCTGCGGAATCTCATCGAGGAACCTGATCCGCCGCGGTACGCCGTAGTCCGGCAACCGGTTGGAGCACCACTGGACCAGATCCTCGTGGGTGATCGGTCCGAGGTGCGAGTTGGCCACCACCTCGGCGGCGACCAACCGGCCGACCAGCGGCGCCTTGCGGGCGAACACCCGCGCCCAGGCGACGCCCGGGTGCGCGAGCAGCACGCTGCGCACCACCCCGGCCGAGACCTTCGAGCCGCCGACGTTGATCTCGTCGCTGTCCAGCCGGCCGGTGATCAGCACCCGGTCGCCGCTGAACTCGACCCGGTCGCCGGTCCGGACCGCGCCGTCCATCCCCGCGCCGTGGTGCGGCGAGGTGATGATCAGCTCGTCGCCGTCGACGGAGAGGATCGGCCGCTCGTCCTCGGGACCGGGCTCGCGATCCAGCCAGGCCTTGGGGAACCCGGCCAGGCCGTCGTGCACGACGATCGACGCACCGACCTCGGAGGAGGCGTAGATCCAGGAGACCCGGGCCTTCGGGAAGATCTCCCGCAGCTGGTCGAGGATGGTCTGGTCCACCGGTTCGCCGCCGAGGGTGATCTGCTCGAGCGGCACCTTGGCGAGCGCCTCGGTGTCGCGGTAGATCGTCTGACGCCAGAAGGTCGGCGTACCGGAGGCGGCGGTGACACCGTGCTCGGCCGCGATCGACGGCCAGATCTCCAGCTCGGACGGCTCGATCACGACCAGGCCCTGGTCGGCCTGGGTGAGCGAGATCGTGACCACCTGCCACCACGCGTAGGTGCCGGGCGAGTACGGCAGCAGCCAGGTCCGCGGGCGCTGCTGGGTGGTGACCGTGGTCAGCGACTCGAGGGTGTGACCGATCCTGGTCGGCCGGCCGGTCGACCCCGAGGTCAGCAGCCAGGCGCGGCCGGATTCCTCCACCCGCTTGAGTTTCGCGGGCTCGACGGAGTGCTCGTCGCCCTTCGCGATCACGATCGCGAAGCCGGACTCCTCCAGCTCCTCCCGCATCTTGAGGTCGACCCGCGAGGTAGTGGCGACCAGCAGTTCGGTGCCGTGCACCGCGTGGTGCCGGACCGCGGCGAGCGCGTCGGCGCCGTTGTCGACCAGCACCGCGGCCGGCGACGGCAGTTGCGGGAGTTTGTGCAGGGTGCGCCACGTCACGGTCTTGCCGCCGGCGACGACGGTGTTGTCGTCCCCGATCAGGGCGGTGGACCGGCGGCGCATGGTCACGCCGACTGAAGCTGTTCGATGAAGTCCAGCACGTCGCCGACCTTGGCGATCTGGCGCAGCCCGGGGGCGTCGAAGTTCAGCTCGTCACCGATCTCGTCCTCCACCCGCAGGGCGAGCTCGGAGAAGTCCAGCGAGCGGAAGCCGATCTCCCGCAGGTCGGCGCTGTCATCGGCCGGCAGCGTCTTCCCCTGCGCCGTCAGCACCGCGCCCATCAGGTCCCGGATCTGCTCCCGCGTCAGCTCAGCCATGACCACAGAGCCTATCGCCTGCGACCTGGGTGCTCGCACGGTCTACTGCACCTCCGGGGCCGCATCGGGAACAGCCTCCGGTACGGCGTTCGCCGGGGTGCCGGTGAGTTTGCGGCGCAACCGCCGGACCCGGTCCCGGATCTCCCAGCCGATCAGCGCGATCATCGGAGTGGCGGCGGCGAGCGCGGCGAGCAGGATCTCCTCGACCGGTAGTCCTGCGATGTGCTGGGCAGGCATGAACGTGACCTCCCGTGCGCTGGGTGACGGACCAGGGGGCGTTCGCCTACTCAGTGTAGGCGCGGGTTGTCGGCTGGTAAACGGCTCATACACTGTTGACCGTTTGTCAGGGATGTCTGTGACAGCAGTAGTGGCAGTTACTGAACTTTTCGTCGTCCGGGGCTCTCTCCGTATGCAGTGGACGCGACCGAGAGGACCGGTATGACGAGACCAGGACGGGCGATGGGCCTTGCCGCGATGGTGAGCCTGCCCGTGCTTCCGCTCGCCTGGTTCATCGCGTTGCAGGACCACACCCCGTGGATGTCGGCGGCCTACCTCGGCTATCTGCTGCTCGTGATCGCCGTCCCCGGCACGCTGTTCTGGCGCCGGCTGACCGGTGGCACCGGCTGGTTCACCGTCGACGCCGCCCTCGGTACGTCGTTCGGTCTGGCGGTCGAGGCACTGATCTATCCGGTCGTCCGGTACTTCGACATCCCGCTCGCGGTGCTGGTGATGCCATCGCTCGCGTTCGGCGTCTACCGCGCGTTCCCGCGGAGCAAGCAGCCGGTGAAGCCGACGCCCTGGTGGGCGATGGCCGGCGTGATGCTCGCTGTCGGTGTGGTCGCTGCCTGGTTCGTCCGGGTCGGGTCTCAGCTGATCCCGATCGACGGGCCCGCGGCTCTGCGGTCCGACTCCGACGCCTCGCGCAACCTGGCGCTCGCTGCTGAGCTGACCCATCACTTCCCGCCGCAGCTCCCCTACGCGTCCGGCAGGCCACTCACCAGCCACTTCGCTGCCTACGACCACTTGGCGTCGGCACACTGGATCACCAGCGTCGAGCTCGACGTACTGACCCAGCGGATGGCGCCCTTCGCCTTCCTCCTGCTCACAGTCCTCGGCGCGGCAGCAGTCGGCGTAGTACTCACTGGACGGTCAGTGGCGGCTCCGATCGCCGCCGGCCTCACTGTGGCCGCAGGAGACCTTGCAGCCTGGCCCTGGGCAGTAGATGCCCGTCTGTTCAACGACAGCCCGTTCTCGATGGGGCAGCTGACCAACCCGTCGCAGGCGTTCTCCACTGTGCTGATGCTGCCGCTGATAGCCATCACTGCGATGCTGCTCCGCCGGAAGCCGTCCCAGACGCGCGCCCAGGTCATCGGCATGCTGGTAGCGGCTGCTGTGCTGATCGCCGCGATCTCCGCGGCCAAGGCCTCCGCCCTCCCCGTGTACGCCGCTGGGCTGGCCGCTGCCTGGGTCTACCTCACCGTGCGAGCCGGGCGGGTCAACCTGCGAGCGCTGGTGCTCGGCGCCGGGATCGCCGCCAGCTACGCGTTCACCTTCTTCGTCGTACTGCGGGGGACGCCGTCCGGGATCGAGTTCCAGCCGGCCAGGACGTTCCGGCACATGATGGACGTGATGACCCCGCTGCACACCACTGAAGCGGTACTGGTGATCGCAGCGATCGTGGTGGTCGGCTGGTTGCTGCCTGCCGCCGGCCTGGTGCTGATCAAGCGGCGTGAGCCCCGCGATCCGATGGTGGTGTTCCTGCTGGTCGGGCTGCTGGCTTCGGTCATCGCTGCCGGACTGCTGTACGACAGTGGCCAGACACAGGTGTTCTTCGTGCGTACCGGCTTCATCTACGGCGTACTGATCGCCACGTGGGGTCTGGGATCGCTCAACCGCAAGCAGTACTACGTCGCCGCGCCGGCACTGCTGATCGGAGCCGCCGCGATCTACTGGGGCCGGTACCGCTCGGAGGAGTCATGCACGAGCGCGAACTGCTTCGGTCAGCCGCTGGTGGTCGCACTGGTCATCGCTGTCATCGGTACCGGTGCCCTGGCCTTGCTGCTGCGACTCAAGCGGCAGATGTGGGCAGTGGTCGCCGTCTCGGTCGTACTGGGCCTGACGGTGTCGCCGACGCTGGGGTCGCTGAAGGAGTTCGCCGCGCCCGCGCTGACGTCGTACGAGTCGATCGCGCCGGGTGGGATCGAGGCGGCCCGCTTCATCCGCCGGAACTCGGGACCGAACGACCTGATCGCCACGAACATCCACTGCCGCCAGGCCGGTACCGACAGCTGCCTGACCGGGTCCTACTGGCTTGCTGGGTACGCCGAACGGCGGGTGTTGGTGGAGGGCTGGGCCTACAAGCAGCGCGTCGACGACAGCTATGCGGCGGACGAGAAGATCCAGGGTGCTTACTGGGATCCGGAGCGGCGGCGGGTGAACGACGAGGCTTTCACCGCTCCGACGCGGGAGGTGCTGGAGACGCTGCGTACGAAGTACGGGGTGCAGTGGTTGCTGGCGGACGAGCGGGTGGGGACTCCGCCGGAGGAGTTGGAGAAGTTGGCGCCGCTGCGGTTCCACTATGGGACGGTGCGGATCTATCAGGTCGGGCCGCCGCCGTCGGGTAGTCCGTTCCCGCCGCTGAACCCGTGCCCGACCCAGACGCCAGGCTTTCCTTCGCAGACCCCTGGTTTCCCGAGCCAGACGCCGGGCTTCCCGACGCAAACGCCTGGCGGCTTCCCGAGTCAGACACCAGGTGGTTTCCCGTCACAGACACCAGGTGGCTTCCCGTCGCAGACGCCGGGTGGGTTCCCGTCACAAACCCCGGGCGGGTTCCCCAGTCAGACGCCGGGTGGGTTCCCGTCGCAGACGCCTGGCGGTTTCCCAGTGCAGACCCCGAGCGGGTTCGCCTCGCAGACGCCCGGCGGCTTCCCCACGTCCCGCCCGCCGGCCGGCGCCGCTCCCCAGGGTGCCGCGGCCGAAAGTCCCGGCAGCTCGCCCAGCCAGACACCTGGGAGCTTCCCAACCCAAACCCCAGGCGGGCTCCCGAGCCAAACTCCCGGCGGGGTGCCGAGCCAGACACCTGGCGGCTTCCCCACCACCCAGACACCCGGCGGATTCCCGACGCAGACGCCGGGCGGATTCCCCACGCAAACCCCCGGCGGCTTCCCCACGGAGACACCGACCGGTACTCCGTCACCGACAGCCAGCCCCTGCGTCTCACAGACCCCAAGCGCCTCCCCGTCCCAAACCCCGACCGGCTTCCCCACGCAAACCCCCGGCAGCTTCCCCACCCAAACCCCCGGCGCCTTCCCCACCCAGACGCCCCCTTCAACCCCATAAAAACCCCTACCCCACCCGCTCACTGAGATGCACCACAACGCTCTCCCCCGCCTCCTTGCCGACCCGTCGACGCAGCGCAGCGGCAACAGGAAGCTTGTGCGTCCCATCCCCCAGAGCCATGAACGAACTGGTGAACGGCACCTCATCGACAGTGCCGGCAACCTTGACCAACCCGCGCGTCCCGAAGTACTCGGCGGACCCGTCCATCACCAGATAGGTCCAGCCACCCTTGGCGGGGCTTTGCACGAGCGTCGCGGTGAAGGTGTGGTCGAGCGGTCCGGCCTTCGCTACTGCAGTTGCTCTGTTCATCACAAACATCCTTTCGACTCAGTGGAGTAGGCCGACGGCGACGGCGATCAGCACCAGCTTCAGCAGCCAGTCGCCGGCGTGCAGTGCGGCGGTGGCCGGGTGGACCTTCTCCCAGATCACCGATCCGGTCAGCAGCACGAATGGAAACCCGACCCACAGCACCAGCGCGAGCGGCAGCGTGTGCCCGAGACTCAGCTCCCCGCCGCGATCGGCGACCCAGGCGAACATCGCGGCGACCAGCGCGGTGCGCAGTACCTCGACGACCACCTTCCAGGCAGCGGGACGGCCTCGATCCAGCGCGGCGGGTCCGACCGCCTTCTGCTCCAGCGGCGTCACCACCGCGTAGTACACCGAGCTGAGCACAAACGCCGCGAGTGCTGCGGCGGCGATCCCGACGACGATCATGACGGCCTCCAGATTGTTTAGTACGACTGAGTACCATAATCACCATCGACTTCCGTACTGTCAAGTACTAAACTCCTCCCATGTCCCCGTCTTCGAGAGGCCGCCCGCGCGGCAGCGACACCCGGCAACTCCTGGACCTCGCCCGCGAACTGTTCACCGAGCAGGGCTTCCGCGGCACCACGATGGACGCGGTCGCCGCGCGGGCGCACGTGTCGAAACAGTCGCTCTACCGCGACTACCCGTCGAAGGACGAGCTGTACTCCGCCGTCGTCCGCGACTGGGTCGAGCGCGGCTCCGACGGGATGAAGCCGCACGCCGAGGCTCTCGCCGCGACTGACGACGCCCACGCCGGCCTGCTCGGCATCGCCCGCATCATGCAAGCCGGAATCCTGAGCCCGCCGGTCCTCCAGATGCGCACCCTGATCGCCGCCGAAGCATCCCGCTTCCCCGAGATCGCCGCGGACTACGTCGAGCGAAGCTGGACCCGCAACATCCAGATGCTCGCCAAGGCCCTCCGCGTGATGGCCGACCGCGGACTCCTGCAACTCGACAACCCCGAACTCGCCGCCGAGCAACTGACCTGGCTCGTCATCGCAGCCCCCCTCAACCGCCTCACCTTGCAAGCCGGCGCCGCGCCGTACTCCGCCGACGAACTCGCCGAGCTGGCCGACCAGGGCGTAGCCACCTTCATCAGCCGCTTCGGCCCAGCGGGGTCGGCGAGGGTCGGCAAAGGCTCATGACTGATCCCGCGTTGCGCAGAACGCTCAACGCCGCGGGACTGCCGACGACCGGCCACTTTCTTCCGAAGGCCGGCTGGGTCAGCCGCGTCTGGGTCGGCGACGAGTACGTCGTACGACTGACCAACGGACAGTTCCGCGATGCTTATCGCCACGAAGCCGCGGTCGTCGACCTGCTGGCCGGCAGCGAGGTCCCGCACGCCCAACACGTTGCCCATGGCAACGGACCCGACGGACCGTGGTACGTCTCCGAACGCCTCCCCGGCCAAACCCTGTACGACGCCTGGCCAACAGCGGACCCACACACGCGCCGAGCAATGATCGAAAGCCTCGGCACCGCCTTAAGCGCCCTTCACCGCATCCCCGTCCCACCAGACCTACTGCCGCCCTGGCTGACCGACGCACTCGCCGGCAAGCCATGGCCTGCGTACCACCCACCCGTGGTGAGCGCGACGCTCCATCTGGTCGAGGCTGCCCAGCGACTACCCGGCCACGACTCGCGCCTCCTCGCCGACGTCACCGACTGGATCCAGGAACGGCTGGCGTTGTTCGCCACCGACCACCCCGTCCTCGTCCACGGCGATCTCCATGGTTCCAACGTGATCGTCGACCAAGGCCGCGTCACCGGAATCATCGACTTCGCGGAAGCGCTGGCTCAGCCGGCCGATGCCGAGCTCGACACCATCCTGCGCTGGTGCGCGAGATCACGGGAGTACCCACCCACACCCGACGAACAGGGCCTCGACGAGACCACCCTCACCGAACTCCCCGGCTGGCTGCGAGGCGTATATCCGGAGCTGTTCGAGCGCGAGCAGCTGCGCGAGCGGCTGAACTTCTACGACATGTACAGCGAGCTCGCACTCCATGCACACCACCCACAGCCCGAGGTACGCGAAGCAGCGCAGGGCCGCATCGCTCGTCTGCTGTCCGGCCACAACCATCTGGACGGACTCGTCTGGTAGCTACAGCCGGAGCGTCTCCAGGTCCACGTCCGCGACGGCCAGCTGGATGGCCGTTCGCTCGAAGGCGTACAGGAAAGCCTCGATCTGCGCCGGTGGCAGCAAGGCGGTGTCCGCCATCATCGACAGCTGGATCCGGTCGGCCGTCCCCCGGATGTCGAGGAACAGCACCATGCCCTCGTCATGGGTCATCTCCGGCCAGCTGAACGTCGTCCGCTCGGCCAACGCATTCAGCTCGGCCTCGTCCGTGGCCACCGGCCGTTTCGGCCGGGGCAGCAGCGACCACATGTCGTTGAACTGTGAGCCCGGCTCCCAGTCCGGCCCTCTGAGCGAGAGCGCCATCGCCCGGGCCGACCGAGCGTCGTACCGGCCGTGCCGGCGGGCTCCGTCCATCGCCACCGCCGACTGCCGGACGATCTCCTCGAACGAGTCCGCCGTCAGGTCGATCGCCGTCGGCACGATCTGGTTCAGGGTGTTCACCGCGCCGACCAGCTCGGGCAGCAGCCGATTGCTCTGCATGATGTCGATCGAGTAGACGTCCGCCCCGGCGATCGAGCGAACCAGAGCGGTCGTGATGGACAACAGCACGGCCGACGGAGAGGTCCGATGGCGACGCGCGGCCGCCCGCACCGCGACCGGTACGGCGTCCGACTCCAGCTCGCCGCGGCGGAACCGCGGCGTCAGTGGCTCGGACCGCAAGGGAAGCATGCTCGGCTGGTACTTCTTGTACTGCTCGCGCTGGTACCTGATCGCCTCGACGTTCAGCAGTTGCCCGTCCGGCGAGTTCTCGAACATCGCCAGGTCGACCGGCTGCATCGACGATCGGGCAGCCGGTGGGGCGCTGCCGTCCACCTTTGCCTGCAACAGTGCGGCCAGCTCCTTCGAGAGCAGGTCAGCACTCAGGTAGTCCGAGGACAGGTGCGAGACGCCGAAGGTCACCAGTACCGGGATGCCTTCGTGCATCGCGACGTAGAAGCGGACCGGCAGCTCGGTGCCGTAGTCCCAGGCGGTCTCCTTGGCCCGGCGGAGACTCTCCTCGACCAGCTCGTGGAACTCGACCGGGTCATCGGCCGGCCGATCGAACAGGGTCACCGCGACGGTGCCGGCGGCCAGCACCTCCTGGGTCGCACCACCCCGCGCGCTCGAGCGGTAGAGGGTCCGCAAGGACTCGTGCCGGTTCAGCAGTTCGCCCAGCTGCTCCAGGACATCCGGCAGGGTCAGCACGAGCGGCACCGACAACCAGCGGGTCAGGGTGAAGAACGGCTTGATCTCCGGGAGCCATTCGTGAATGCCGTCCCAGGTCCCCTGCTGCCCCCAGGTCAACGGCGCGACCCGCGACCGTCCACCGCCGAAAACCGCCTCGGTCGCACTCTCGGTGATCACGCGGAACCAACCTTTCACTGACCTGGGGCGGGCCGCGCGAAGAACACCCCGCGCAGGAAAGCTCACCTAGATTTAGCACCTCAGGTCGGCCGTCGCGGTGCTACTGGGCGCGTCGATCCAGCGAAAGCCCTACTTGGTCGCCACCACCGTGTAGTTCTCGGCCTCAGGGTCGTACGTGCTGGTTTCCATCCGGAGTCCGACCTGGTGCAATTCGGCCAGGAGTTCGTCGTATCGGTAGGGCCAGCACGACAGCAGTTCCGAGCGGACAAGAACCGGCCCAGCCGCATCAACCTGCGCGATCGCGATCTCGATGTGGTGCTCTTCCTCCCACTGTGCCGCGATATCCCAGCGGTAGATCACGACGGCATCGCGACCGTTCCGGCGGACAAGGCGGTCACTGATGTCCAGTCGGGAGCCTCTGGACCGTACGAGTTCCCAGGTGCGGGAGGTGAGTACCAAGCGCCCGCCAGGGCGCAGCAGGCGTGACATCGACGCCAGAGCAGCGACCCTGGCTGTCACGCCCGGGGCATGGTGCAGCGAGTTGCCAACGCAGAACACCAGGTCGAACGTGCCGTCCTCGAAATGCTCGGGCAACTCTTCCCAGCTCGCCCGCTCGGCCTGCACCGTTGCCCCGAACTCCTCAGCCAACTCCGCAGTACGACGAACCATCGCTTCGCTGGCATCAGTCGCGACCACCTGCAGGCCACGACCAGCGAGGCCGACCGCCAACTGTCCGGTTCCGCAGGAGCAATCGAGGACGCGAGCGTTCGACGGCAGCTGACCGAGGACGTCGTCGAACGACGCAGCGAACTGGGCCGGAGGCAACTTCGCGTCCGAGATCAGCCACTCGTACACATCGGCAAGTACGTCATAACCGGTCATAACTGGCTAGCTTATGGCGGGAATGGGGAGGCTTTGGTTGGAGGCTCGGTCGAGGGCTGTTACGGAGTACAGGTAGTGGTGGCCGGGGACGGCGGTTGTGTCTATGTAGCTAGTGGATCGCAGGGTGGTGAGCAGGTTGCGGGCGTCGTTGTCGGCGCACCAGTCGCCACCGGTCAGGTCGCGCCGGTAGATCGCGTACGACGTACTGTCGGCTGAGGTCGGCTTCCATTGCAGCTTGACGCCGGCCGCCGAACGCGAAGCTCGCAAGGCATGGACCGGTAGCGGCGCACGCGAGTCGAGTGAAGGCATCGCGGGGATGAGCGCCGGGCGCGTGTACCAAGTGCTGTTCAGCAGGCTCGTCGCGCCGAGTCGGTCGGCGCGGACGTCCTTGGCGGAGAAGAAGATGTCGCCCTTGACCTCAGGAATCGTTGTGTTGAAGGCCAAATGGTCACTCAGCTCAGCGGGGTCCGCCCAGTCGGGCGACTGCGTCGACGTACCGACCTTGTACGTCGCCTGCCCGATGTAGAGATGCACGCGAGTACCGCGGACCTGCTCGGCCCACCACGGCACGATCTTGTTGTAGTCGGCCGGAGCGAAGCCGCCGGCCCAGTAGACCTGCGGCACGATGTAGTCGATCCACTCCTCGCGCACCCAGCGCCGGGTGTCGGCAGCGAGGTCGTCGTAGGTCTGCACACCGGCAGTGGTGTCGGAGCCGAGCGGGTCGGTCGCCTTGTTGCGCCAGACGGCGAACGGCGAGATGCCGAACTTCACCCACGGCTTGATCGCCTTGATCCGCTGCTGGATCTCCTGGATCAACAGGTTGATGTTGTTGCGCCGCCACTCCGCCACGGTCGGGAAGCCGGCCCCGTACTGCGCATACGTGGCCGCGTCGTCGAACACCTGACCCGCCACCGGGTACGGGTAGAAGTAGTCGTCGAAGTGCACCCCGTCGAGGTCGTAGTTCGCGACGGCGTCCATGATCGCGTCCTCGACCAGCTTGCGGGCCGCGGGGATCCCCGGGTTGTAGTAGAGCTTGCCGCCGTAGGTGACCACCCAATCCGGGTGCAGCCGGGCCGGGTGCGTCGGGATCAGCGCGTTGAGGTTGGTGCCCATCGACAGCCGGTACGGGTTGAACCAGCCGTGCAGCTCCAGGTTGCGCTTGTGCGCCTCGGCGACGGCGAAGGCCAGCGGGTCGTAGCCGGGATTGCCGCCCTGCGTGCCGGTCAGGTACTGCGACCATGGCTCGACCTTCGACGGCCAGAAGGCGTCGGCGGTCGGGCGGATCTGCAGGATGACCGCGTTGTGGTGCTGCCGGACGGCGTCCTCGAACCAGCCGATCAGCTCGGCCTTCTGCTGGTCGGGGGTCAGCCCGATCTTCGAGGGCCAGTCGATGTTGACCACCGACGACACCCAGCTGGCGCGGAACTGGCGCAGCGGAGTACTGGCGTCCGGCGGACAGGACGCGGCGGCTGCTGGCGTGGGCTGCACAGCACCAGCTGTACCAGCCGCACCGGTGAACGCGCCGGTCAGGAGCAGGGCCGACGCGCTGAGCAGGGCTATGATCCGGCTGGCTTGCATGTCACTCTCCGACTGATTCCAGGGATGAAGTCGAAAAATAGTTACACAGTTGGGCCCGGCGCAGAAGAGGTCGGTACGGTTGGGCCATGCTGCGCCAGGCGACGGACGACGACGTCGACACCATCCGGGCTCTGCGCAACCAGCAGGCCAACCGCGACGTCAGCCTCACCGCGCACGAGATCTCCGCCGCCGAGCACGCGGGGTGGTGGGCCAGGACACGTACCGACCCGACCCGACAGGTGCTGATCTACGATCGCGACGGCCGGACCGCGGGCGTGGTGAACATCTTCGACCTGGACCCCGGCCGGAAGACCGCTGCCTGGGGATTCTTCCTCGACGCCGACGGCCTGGCCGAGACCGGCGAGACGCTGCCTGCCTGGATCGAGGTGATGAAGGAAGCCACCGGCTACGCCTTCGACACCCTCGGCCTGGACGAGCTGACCGGCGAGGTGCTCGAGCACAACACCGTCGTCCGGCAGATGAACCGGCGGTTCCGGTTCACCGAAGGCGAGCCCGAGATCCGCTCGGTCGACGGCCGCGAGCTCACCGTGCTGCCGATCACGCTGGCCAGGCAAGACCGCCGTACGCCGAAGGGAACCTCATGAGCGCCACCCGGACCATCGACTTCGGCGGCGTACCGATCGGGCCGGAGCACCGGCCGCTGGTGATCGCCGAGATGTCGGGCAACCACAACGGCGACTTCGAGCGGGCCCAGGAGATCGTCCGGGCGATGGGCGACACCGGCGTCCAGGCGCTCAAGCTGCAGGCCTACACCGCGGACACCATGACGCTGGACGTCGACCTGCCCGCGTTCCGGCTGCCGGGCGATCACAAGCTGTGGGCCGACCGGCACCTGCACGAGCTGTACGAAGAGGCGCACACGCCCTGGTCCTGGTTCGAGCCGTTGTTCGAGCTGGCCAACTCGCTCGGCATGGTCGCGTTCGCGTCGCCGTTCGACCAGACCGCGATCGACCTGCTGGAGAAGCTCGACGTGCCGGGCTACAAGGTCGCGTCCAACGAGATCGGCGACCTGCCGCTGGTCCGCGCGATGGCCGCGACCGGCAAGCCGGTGATCATCTCCACCGGCTCGGCGACGCTGACCGACATCGACGCGGCCGTCCGCGCCGCCCGCTCCACCGGCAACGAGCAGCTCGTCGTCCTCTCCTGTACGGCGAGCTACCCGGCCCCCGCCGACCAGTCGAACCTCCGCGGCATCCCCGTACTACGCGACGCCCTCGGCGTACAGGTCGGTCTCTCGGACCACACGATGGGCATCGGCGCCTCGATCGCGGCTGTCGCCCTCGGCGCGACAGTGATCGAGAAGCACGTCACCCTGTCCCGCTCCGACGGCGGCGTCGACTCGGCGTTCTCCCTCGAACCACACGAGGTCAGGGCCCTGGTCGAAGGCACCACCATCGCCCACGAGGCCCTCGGCGAGCCGATCATCGGCCCCAAACAAGCCGAACAGAACGTCCTCCGCTTCCGCCGCTCCCTCTACGTCACCCGCGACGTCAAGGCCGGCGAGCAGGTCTCCCCCGGCAACGTCCGCTCGGTCCGCCCAGCCGGCGGCCTCCCCCCGGACGCCTACACGACCGTCGAAGGCCGCCCCTTCCGCACCGACACCCCAGCCGGCACCGCCCTGACCTGGGACCTCCTGTAACCGCAGTTCGAAAGGCAAGTCGTGCTCGTCTCTGTTGTGGTGCCGTGCTACCGGTCGGCGGCGACTCTGCCGCGGCTGATCGACGAGCTGGTGCAGGTGTTGCCGGACGCGACGACCGGGTTCGAGATCGTGCTGGTGGTGGACGGGAGTCCGGACGACACCTGGCAGGTCGCGAGTGAGCTGGCGACGAAGTACGACGAGGTCCGGGCGATGCGGCTGGCGCGGAACTACGGGCAGCACAACGCGTTGATCGCCGGCGTGCGGAACGCGCGGTACGGCGTGGTGGTGACGATGGACGACGACCTGCAGCATCCCGCCGATCAGGTGCCGGTGTTGTTGCGGGCGCTGACCGACGACGTCGACCTGGTGTACGGCGTACCGGTCGAGGAGGAGCACGGGTTCGCGCGGAGCTTCTCGTCGCGGCTGGTCAAGGGGGCGCTGGCGTCGGCGATGGCGGTGCGGGACGCGCGGTCGATCAGCGCGTTCCGGGCCTTCCGGACCTTCCTGCGGGACGGGTTCGACGGGCTGGACGGGCCGCACGCGTCGGTCGACGTGGCGTTGTCGTGGTCCACGACACGGATTGCGCAGACCACGGTCCGGATGGAGCAGCGCGCCGACGGCCAGTCGAACTACACGACCTGGATGCTGATGAAGCACGCGCTCACCCTGATCACCGGGTACTCCGTGGAGCCGCTGCGGCTGGTCGGGTACCTCGGCTTCATCTGCGCGGTCTTCGGCGTCGGGCTGTTCGGCGTGATCATCGTCAAGTACGTCACCGGCGCGACCACGGTGGCCGGGTTCACCACCATCGCGTCGATGGTCGCGCTGTTCTCCGGCGCCCAGATGCTGGCCCTCGGCGTCCTCGGCGAGTACGTCGGCAGGCTGCACTCCGGCTCGATGGGCCGGCCGACCTACGTGATCCGTGAGCGCACCGACGTGGACGCCCACCCCGACATCAAGCGTGAGGCAGACTGACATGGAGTACCTCCTCTTCCCCGGCCGGCACCACGTGCTGACCCGGTTCCAGGCGGAGTTCCTGCGCCGGTACGACGCGACGATCGTCTGGGCGGTCACCTCGGCCAACCACCACACCACCAAGCGCAACCCGGTGCCCTTCGACCGGCGCGAGGCCGCGATCGAGCGGCTCAGCGTGGCGGTCGGGATCCGGTCGCTGGTGATCGGCGTGGTCGACACCCCACCGACCGACGACTTCGCCGACGTCACCATCAAGGCGGTCGAAGCCGGCACGGACGACCAGGTGCAGTTGCATCCGGGCAACACGGTCGTCGCCTGCTCGACGCCGGAGGTCGCCAAGCTCTACGAGCAGCTCGGCTACCAGGTGGTTGGGGTCGAGCCCGAGGACCAGCACCGGCCATGGGACGTCCTGCTGATGGTTGCTGAGGGCAATAAAGACTGGCGGAAGCTGGCCCACCCGGCGACCGTCGACGTCTTCGACCGCTACCACCTGGACGCGCACATCCAGCGCTGCGTGAACGATCCGGTGGTCGGCGACGACGGCGGGCTGACCACCACCCGCGACTACAAGACCTACGCGGACGCCTTCGAGACCGCGGCCGACCGCAAATGGCTGCAGATCAAGGACTTCGTCCGGCCCGGCCGGATCCTCGACATCGGCTGCGCGACCGGCGCGACCCTGCAACTCGTCGACGCCGACCCGCGGTTCCACGAGTCGGACCTGATCGGCGTCGAGGTCGCCCGGCACCTGTACGCCGAATGCGTGCACAAGAAGGAGCAAGGACTCTTCCACAACCCGAACGTCTACTTCTACCAGCGCAACATGCTCGGCTCGGCCGTCTTCACGCCCCGCTCGATCGACACCACGCTCACGCTGGCCCTGACCCACGAGATCTGGTCGTACGCCGACGGCTCGCGTCCGGAGACGGTCCAGCGGTTCGCGGACGCGGTGTTCGCACACACGGCGCCGGGCGGGGTCTGGGTGAACTCCGATGTCTGCGGCCCGGGCGAGCCGGAGCGGAGCGTAGTACTGGCGTTGGACGACAGTGACGGGGAGAACCCGGATGCCCCGGCCGAGCTGGAGGCGCTGGCGGATCCGGCGGCGTACATCTCCAAACTCTCCACCAGGGCACGGTTCTTCCAGTTCGCCCAGGACTTCCGGCGCAACGCCTCAGTGCCCTTCGAGTACTCCGAACGCGAGGGCAAGCTGGTCCTGCGACTGGCGGACGCGATGGACTTCCTGACCCGCAAGGACTACGTGGACAACTGGTTGAGCGAGACCCACGAGCAATTCTGCGGACTGAACTTCGCCGGCTGGTCAGCGGTCGCGCAGCAGGCCGGCTTCACCATCGACCCGGCCTCGAAGGCGTGGCGCAACGACTGGGTGATCGAGAACCGGATCGCTCCGGTCGCCTCGATCAGTACCGCCGACGGCGAGCCGGTCGACTGGCCGGACACCCACCAGTTGCTGGTCGCCCGCCGTTAGAAGCGGTTGCCCAGCTTCTTCTTGAGCCGGCGCTTCACCTTGTAGGCGAACTTGCGCGGGTTGCGGATCAGCGCGGCCTTGCGGATCACGGTGGTGACGGCGAAGGCGCGGGAGTTGCGGAAGCGGGTGCGCTCGGCGTTCGCCTTCTGCACCTGCAGACGCAGCTCGCGCAGGCGGGTCTCGCGGGTCTTGAGCGCCTTGTCGCGGAAGCCGAGGGTGCGCTCGAGCCCGAAGACGTGGCCCTGCAGCTCGAAGAGTTCGTGCTTGGCGCGCTCGGCGTCGGCCAGCGCGGTCCGGACGTCGGGCGCCGGGGTCTCCACGGTGCCGAGCACAGCGGCCAGCGCGGCGGCGATTTCCTTGCCTTGAGCAATTTGTTCGTCGGGGGCGCCGGACATCGCCAGCCAGGCGGTGACCAGGTCGTCGCCGATCATCCATGGCGGCCACGGGTGCCGTCGATGGTTGCCGATCAGCCTGGTGTGGAAGCGCTGCCAGGCCGCGGCGAGCAGTTCGGTGCGGTTGGCGTCGGCGATCCAGCCTGAGACGCCGAAGCCGAACGAGTCGCCGTCGACGACGATGTCGTCCCAGCGGAGTACTACCTGGTTGGTTTGCGCGAGGGCCCACTCGCCCAGTCGCGCGGCCAGTTCGCGGAAGGCGGGCACGTCCTCGGCGGCGGCGTAGCGGAAGAGGAGAGTCTCGACGCTGACACCACCAGAAACCTCAGCAGGCACGGCGGAAGCGTCGAAGGAGACATGCCGGGCTGAAAGATGAGTGGAACGGGGAGCCACGGTAGGTGCCTCGGAGGCAACAGCAGTAGTTGACCAGCCGGTGGAGGTCTGGTCGGCCGTGAGCACCGCGGGGCCGGTGCTGCTGTAGACGGCGTGCTCGACGGGAGCGCCTGTGGCCGCGAGCCAGCCGGTGGAGGTCGATACCAGCAGGCCTGCTCGGGAGGCGGTTTCGGCGGCTTCGGCGATCGGGGCCAGCAGGGGGACGTCGGTGGACTCAAGGGCCTCGATGGCCAGCCGGGTCGGCAGGGTGCCTGGGCGGGCGGCTGCGGCGACGTCCACTGCCAGCAGCGTCTTGTCAGAGAAGGACGCGTAGACGCTTTGCAGCGGCAAGCCAACGCGGGCCAGCTCGGAGGCCAACTGCACGGCGGAGACCGGGCGCGCCGGGTCGTCGTGGAGAGGACGCCACTCGTCGTCGCCGTGGCGATCCAAGGGTGGGCGGCGGTCGAGGAGGCTGGTGAGGGCGAACTCGTTCTCCAGGCCCAGCAGCAACACCGTCTCCGGAGTACAGAGTGCTGCCAAGGCGTCCAGGCGTTCCGGCCAGGTGAGGTCGTCGCTGTCGTAGCCCAGCACGCGGTCCAGGCCGTCCACTGCGACAACCGTCTCGTACGTCGTACCGGCGAGGCCGTCGAGGGCTCCCGCGATCACCTGCAGGTCAGGGAACTGCTCAGCCAGCGCGGCCGCATCCGAGACGGAGCGGACCAGCATGGTCGCGGTCGACGCCTTCTCGACGGCGACGGCGACCAGGTCGGCCGCGTGCGGGCCGACGATCAGGGTGCGTGCCCCAGCAGGGAGTACGTCGGTCAGCAGGGCCCGGAGCACCGGGCCTCCGACGGCCCCACGCTTGCCGCTGTAGTCGCTCCACGGCTGCATCTCACCGCGAACCACCTCGACGGCCAGCTGGTTGTCAGACACGCTCTCTCCAATCGAACAACATCCGAAGTTCGTCGGGCGGCATCATCCACGGCACGCCCAGTTCCAGCTCGGTGGTCGCCCGGGCAGCCGCCAGGTCGATCTCCTTGCCGAGCAGCTCCGGCCACAGCCGCGCGATCCGCGCCTCGCCGCCGAAGAGCGGATTCTCACCGGCCATCTGCATCGGGTCGCCGTACACGGCCGGCTCGCAGCCCGCCGCGATCCCGTAGAAGACCGCGGTGGACAGCCGGTTCGCGGCCACCCGCTTGTGCTTGCGCAGCTCAGCGAGCTGCTTGTAGAGGAACCGCGGATCCGTACCCTCGTAGGAGAAACCGCGGCGGCCGAAGGAGACCACCCGGAACCCGGCGTCCTCGTACGCGTGCCGGATCTCCGGCCGGTCGTACTCGGTGTAGTAGAGGCTGAAGGTGACCGGCCCGGGCTCGGTCTCGCGGATCTCGTCGATCAGGCGCTTGTGATCGCCCTCGATCTTGCCGCCCTCCCAGCCGTGGAACAGGAACCAGAGCGTGCCTTCGCGCTCCTCCTCCGGCACCACCGCCAGCTCCGGCTCGAGGTCCAGCAGGTAGAGGAAAGGCGCGCCGATGCTGTGGTAGTTCCGCCGGCCGAGCGCGTGTCCGCGGCGGCGCGGCGCGTCACTCCAGGTGAAGCGCCAGGCACCGTCGTAGAACTCGTGCACCGGGTTCCAGCCGTCGCCGATGTTCCAGCCGTGCTGCAGGTAGCCGCGCAGCCGGGGCGGGTAGGCATCGTTCAGCCCGGCGTACCGGGCCAGGATGTGCGCCTGACCGTAGTAGTGGTTGTGGTGGTGCATCAGCGAACCTCGACATGAAGAGTGCCTGCGTGCGGCCGGACTCCGAGTGTGTGCCCGTCCCGCTCGATCACCAAAGGCAACCGGCTGGCCAGGAACGGCTCGCACTGCACGGCCTGCGCCGAACCGTCCGCCGAGACCGCGAACAGCACCCAGTCCGCCAGGCTGGCCAGCGGATCGACCGCGTGTGCGACCGGGTTGGCCGGGATCAGGGCGGGCAGCTTCACCGAAGCCGACCAGTGCCCACCCGACAGCCGGCTGCGGCAGACCACGTCCAGGTGGTCGTCGGAGTCGTCCAGATAGCGCCGCCAGCTGAAGCTGTGGGTGACATCGGTCAGCGGCCCGCTGATTCGCAATTCGTTGCTCTCAGCAACAACTGCGACCCGCTCGGCGACCAGCCGGGCAGGTCCCTCGTGCAGGTTGACGTAGCCGCCGGTCGATCGGGTCAGCGAGACCAGCCGGCCGCGCTCCAGGTGGTTGACGGCCTGCTCCTCGGCCGTCCAGAGCAGCAGCTTCTCGGTGCCGTCGCTGCCGACCAGGCGGAACGCCCAGGTGGTGCGCTGACTGAACGGGTCGTCCGGGTTGGTCTCCGCGATGATCGGCGCATAAGGGATCCGGACGCTGAACCGCCGGTCGCTCGACAGCTCGACCGACAACACCTG
Source organism: Kribbella sp. NPDC056861 (assembly GCF_040687575.1). Classification (NCBI taxonomy): domain Bacteria; kingdom Bacillati; phylum Actinomycetota; class Actinomycetes; order Propionibacteriales; family Kribbellaceae; genus Kribbella; species Kribbella sp. NPDC056861. Next base: position 255,456 of record NZ_JBFBNQ010000006.1, read on the forward strand.
GTCCTGTCCCGACAGCGGCCGGGTCAGCTGCAGTTCGGGATTGTCGAGGGCGGCGGGGACGCGACCACGCAGTACCAGGGCGTCTTCGTACTGCTCGACCGAGGTCAGCCGGCACGGGTCGACCATCCGGCGCAGTACGAAGGCTCCGTCGGCGCCGGGACCGGGCTGGACCCAGCTGTTCGAGCAGATCCAGCTGCCGGGCGGCCAGCCCGGGCTGCCTGCCTTCTGCCCGCGCAACTTGCCTTCGCGCCGAGCCTTCCCCGACCTCATCCGTACTGCGAAGTGCGCCGGCGCCCCCGTCGCGGCCAGCTTGCCCAGCAACGGCTTGTCGAGGTGCACCTCGAACCCGACCGGGGCCAGGTCGCCGTGCGAGTCGGTGGCGTCGTACCGGCGGACGGCGAGCGGCGTCTCGGTGCCGTCGATGACCAGCGCGATCCGGAGCGCCGCCGAGGCGTCGGTCGCCAGGTGGCGGATCTCGGCGGTGCCCTTGATCGACAGGCCGCCGTCGCGCCAGGCCAGGTCCTGCACGGTCGTCGCGAGCGTCAGTTCGCGCGCGGGCAACTGGTAGAGCGAACGCGGGATCGCCGTGTTCGGCTCGTGCACACCCGGGTAGTTGTGCTCGAACTGGCGACGCCGGCCCGGCTTGGCCAGAGCGCGAGCGCCGCCGCGCAGGCCGCCGTCGTTGCGGAAGTTCGCGAGGCGGCGGAGCAGGTCGACGTCCCCGGCTCGCAGGGCGGCGTGCTGCAGCCGGTCGTAGCCGTGAGCGCGGCTGAGCACCGAGCGATCCAGCCGCTCCAGGAAGCGGGAGGCGAGCAGTACCAGCTCCTGCTCCTCCGACTCCGGCACCGGACCGAAGGCCATCATCAGCGTCAGCATGTCGATCTGGGTGAAGTGCGAGTGCACCCTCCGCCTGATCTCGCCCAGGCCGGCCTGGCCCGAGTCGATCAGGTCGAGCACCAGCTCGGCCGACGTGACCCGGTCGGCCAGGTTGCCGAACTGGAACTTCTGCTGGGTGATCGACTCGCCGGACTCGCGCTCGCGCCAGTAGTAGACCGGCACCGAGAGCGCGTCGACGGTGACCGCGTCGAGATGGGCCTGCAGGGTGACCGGGTAGTCCTCGTAGCGGATCGCCGGGAACTCGTAGCCGTGCTCGTCCCAGAAGGACCGCCGGTAGACCTTGTTCCAGATCATCCGGTCCAGGATCAGGTCGGGCGTCTCGATCACGTGGGTCGCGATCCGGTCCTTGGCGAACGGCAGCCGGTGGATCCACGACGGCCGGACCCCGGCGCTGTTGTTGAACCGTCGCGCGTTGCCGCCGGCGAAGCAGGAGCCGGTCTCGTCGAGGCTGTGGATCAACCGCTCGAACCCGTGCCGGCTGACCAGGTCGTCGCTGTCGACGAAGGTCAGGTACTCACCGCGGGCTTCCCGGACGCCGGTGTTGCGGGCCGGCCCGAGGCCCTGGTTGTGCTGCTCGACGATCCGGAACCGGGAGTCGCGGCCGCAGAAGTCCTTCGCGATCGCGGCGCTGTCGTCCGGCGACCCGTCGTCGACCAGGATCGCCTCGAAGTCCGCGAAGGTCTGCCGGGCGATCGACTCGAGGCAGTCCCCGATGTACTCCCCGACGTTGTAGAACGGCACAACCACGCTCAGCCGCGGCGTCACAACTGCTTCTGTCTCCTCGGCTCAGTTCGTTCGGTTCGTCATGCTAGCAGTAACCGATCGGCTACTAAGTGCACTGTCAGCAAGGTGTGGACAGGCTCGAATCCGTACCTCGCCCAGGCCCGCTGCACCCCAGTGTTATGCCCCTGGGTGGAGATCACCAAGCGTCTCGCCGTGCTCGCGTCCTCGACCGCGGCGAGCAGATGCCCGTACCGTCCACGGCCCTGCTCAGCCGGTACCACGCCGGCCAGCTGGACCTCGGTCCACGAGCGCTCCTGGTCGACCGTCGCCAGGGCGAGCACCCGGCGATCCGGCCCACGCAGTACGACGGCGCCTGACTCGGCGACGCTGCGCCGGGCCCACTCCTGGTACCCGGCGAGTGCCTCGGAGCGCTTGAACAGCGGGTTCGCGCAGTAGTGGTTGCCGTAGTCGCCGAAGATGTCGCCGACCAGGTCGTCCACGAGTTCGTCGTCGACCGCCTTCTCCAGGCTCGCGTTGAACCCGGCCAGTGGCGCCGGGCGACGGCCCTTGCCGACCGGGAGAGCCCAGTAGACGAGGCTGTCGGCCAGTAGCGCAGTACGGGAGCCGGTGGCGAGTGCCGCGAACCAGTGCACCTCGCGCGCGGGGTAGCGCAGTACGACGACGTCGGCGGTGGACTTGTCGACAGCGGCGAGCACCTCGTCCAGCGGAGTACCGGCTGAGGCTGAGACGGAGATGCGGTCCACCGAGACGCCGAAACGCTTCGACTCGTACTCACCCGGCTTGCTGGTCAGCTCGCCGGACTCCAGGGCGTCGTACCAACTCATGCGGCAACCAGGTCGTAGGAGTGGACGCCGTCGATGACACGGCTCTGTTCGTCTGCTGTCAGTTGGCTGAACAGCGGCAGGCGCACCAGCCGGCCGCTGACCAGCTCGGTGATGTCGCAGCCGCCGGGGGCGACCCGGCCGTAGCGTTCACCGGCCGGCGACGAGTGCAGTGGGACGTAGTGGAACGGGGCGGTGATGTTGAGCTCGCGCAGGTGGGCGATCAGGCCCTGCTGGTCTTCCGGCGACGGCATCAGCAGGTAGTAGAGGTGCGCTGGGTGCACGCACTCGGCCGGCACGGTCGGTACGCCGACTCCCCGCGAGGCGGCCCAGACGGCGAGCTCTTCGTCGTACCGCTGCCAGATCGCGTGCCGCGGGGTCTGGATCTTGTCGAACTGCTCCAGCTGGGCCGTGAGAAACGCTGCCAGCGGATCGGCAGGGAGATAGCTGGAGCCGAGGTCGACCCAGCGGTACTTGTCCACCTGGCCTCGGAAGAACTGGCTGCGGTTGGTGCCCTTCTCCCGGATCACCTCGGCTCGGGCGACCAGGTCGGCGTCGTTGAGCACCAGTGCGCCGCCCTCGCCGCAGTGCACGTTCTTGGTCCCGTGGAACGACTGTGTCGCCATCAGACCGAAGGAACCGAGCGGGCGACCCTTGTAGGTCCCACCGAGCCCGTGCGCGTTGTCCTCGATCACCGCCAGCCCGTACTGCGCCGCGACCGCCAGTACCTCGTTCATGGCTGCCGCGACCCCCGCGTAGTGGACGACCACGATCGCCTTGGTCCGCTCGGTGACGGCGGCTTCCAGTTGGGTCTCGTCCAGGTTCAGCGTGTCCGGGCGGATGTCGACGAAGACGGGGACCGCGCCGCGCAGTACGTAGGCGTTGGCGGTGGAGACGAAGGTGAACGACGGCATGATCACCTCGTCGCCCGGCCCGAGGTCGAGCAGCAGCGCGGTCAGCTCCAGCGCGTGCGTGCACGAGGTGGTCAGCAGCGCCGCGATTCCGCCGGTGAGCTTGGTGATCAGCTCGGTCGCACGGGCGGTGAAAGGGCCGTCGCCGGTGACCGCGGCAGAGGTGAACGACTGGTTCACGTAGGCAAGCTCGTCACCCGCCAGGTATGCCTTGACGAACGGGATGGGTGACAACTCCGGCATGGGTCCGGAGCTTACCGCTGGTCTTCTTGCTGGGCCTCGATCGCCTCGGCGTAGCTGTGGTGGCCGGGGTCTTCGAGGCTGTCGTAGCCGACCAGGAACTGCGGACGCTTCTGGCTCGACTGGAACAAGCGAGCGACGTACTCGCCCAACAGACCGAGGCAGAGCAACTGGATGGCGCCGATGACTCCTACGGCCAGCACTGTCGACGTCCAGCCGGGGATGCTGTTGCCCGCCAGCTTGATGACCAGCGCGGCGATCACCACCCCGAAGGACAGCAGCCCGCCGAGCAGACCGAGCCAAGTGGCCAGCCGCAGCGGCGCCGCCGAGAACGCGGTCACACTGTCGAAGGCCAGCCGGAACATCTTCGACCAGTTGTACTTCGTCACGCCTGCCGCCCGCTCGGCGCGGACGTAGGCGACCTCTGCGCTCGGGAACCCCAGCCACGGGATCACCAGCCGGAACACCCGCCCGTCCTCGGGCAACGCGTTCACCGCTTCGACCACCCGGTGCGAGACCAGCCGGAAGTCGCCGGCGTCGAACGGGATCTGCTTGCCGACCAGGCGGCACATCAGCCGGTAGTACATCCGGGCGGTCGTTCGCTTCGGCCAGGAGTCGCTCGAGCGGTCGGAGCGGACGCCGTACACGACGTCGACATCCTGGTCGCGCGCTGTGGCGAGCAGGTCGGCGATGACCTCCGGCGGGTCCTGCAGGTCGGCGTCGATGGTGACGAGGTACTCCCCGCGGGCCTTGCGGAAGCCCGCCGACAGGGCGGCCTGGTGACCGGAGTTGCGGAGCAGGCGGACCAGCCGGAGCTGCGGCCAGGTGGCGGCCGCCTCGGTGACCAGTGCGGCCGTCTTGTCCCGGCTGCCGTCGTCGACCACCAGTACTTCGTAGGCGATTCCGAGCCCGTCCAGCAGCGGGTGCATCCGCTCGAAGAAGATCGGCAGCACCTCTTCCTCGTCGTACATCGGCACGACGACGGACAGAACAGGCTGAGCTGCCATTGCGGACCTCCCTTGCGAGGGAGGCTACTCGGACCCTGCGCAGTTAGGCTGCGGTGGTGTCAATCATGACGGGCGATGCGCCTCGCGCCACCAGCCTCGCCGCACGTCGGCGCGAGGCGGCCCTGCTCCGGGAGAGCGCCCGTCAGCTTGAGAAAGCCCGCGAGATCGAGGAGAGCCGCCTGCGGGAGGCCGCTCGATTGCGGGCCTCGTCGCGGAAGTTCCGGGCTGTCATCCGGCCACCGCAAGCTCCGCCCCGGCAGGACCCGGAGACACTGACCGCACGTCTGGTGAAGGTCGGCGCGGGGATCGCCTTGGCCGGGCTGGCGATCTGGTTGATGGCTGGGCACGCGTCCGGGGACAGCATCGTGGCGCTGCTGCGGTTCTGGGTCTTCGGGCTGACGCTGCCGGGCTTCATCCTCTGGCGGCTGGCCAGCCCGGTCCGGCACAACCTGATCGAGGACATCGCCGCCGGCTCGCTGGTTGGCGTGTCCATCCTGCTGCTGGTCTATATGGCGGTCGCACCGCTCGGGCTGCAGCAGTGGGCCTGGCTGTGGGCTGCGCCTGTCTTGCTGGTCGCCGTGTCCGTCCCGACGTGGCGCAAACGAGTACTGAGCAAGGTGGAGCGCCCAGTCCATCCGCTGACCGCCTGGCTGATCGTGCTGGCTTGCGCCCTGCCGGTGTACGGCACTGGCCGCTACCGGAACCTGCTGCCGGCGCCGTACACGGATGCCCGCTCCAACTCGCCTGACATGGCCTTCCACCAAGCGCTGTCGGCCAGTGCGAAGTACGACTTCCCGCTGCAGGCGCCGTACGTCAGTGGTGAGCAGATGGACTACCACTACTTCTGGCACCAGTTCACGGCCGCCACCTCGTGGGCGACCGGTGTGGACCTGACCGACCTCGTCTACACGATCGGCTGGGTGCCGCTGCTGATCGCCGGGGTCGCGCTGATCTTCGCGCTCACCGACCGGCTGGCACCGAGCTCGCGCTGGGCCGGACCGCTCGCCATCGCGGTCGCCGCGATCGGCGGTACGGTCAGCGCTTATCCACAGGCCTCGCTGCTGTCCGAAGGCCTGATGAACTACGTCTGGGGCAGCCCGACCCAGAACCTCGGCGGCGCGCTGATCACCCTGCTGGCGATCCTCGGGGTCGACCTGCTGCGCGGCCGCAGCGCGCCCTCTTCGTGGTTGCTGTTCGTCGTGATCGCCGCGGCCGGGTCGGGCTCGAAGGCGACCGTGCTGCCGCTGATCATCTGCGGACTCGCGCTGGTCGTCTTCATCCGGCTCTGCTACGGCCGGCTGTCCGGGGTGGCGCTGCTGATCGCCGCCGTCCTGGGTGGAATCTTCGCCACCTCGATCGTGGTGGTGTTCGGCATGCACTCGTCCGGGCTCGCGGTGAAGCCCTGGGTGACGTTCGCCAAGATCGGCATCTATCCGCTGATCGCCGATCCGCTGCCGTCCGGCCAGTTCGACCACGGCGCCATGTGGATCAGCGGGATCACCGCCTGCCTCGGCCTGGTGCTAGGCTCGGCCGGGCTGCTGATCCTGGTCGGCAGCGCGGCCCGCTGGTTCCGCGATCCGGGCACGATCTTCCTGGTCGGCATCTCGATCGCCGGGTTCTGCGCGATGCTGCTGACCGACCAGCCGGGGACCAGCCAGCTGTACTTCCACCGCACCGCAGTACCGGTGATCGCGGCGCTCGCGGCCTCGGGGGTGTGGATGGTGGTGTTCTGGTTCGCCGACAAACGCTCCGACCTGATCGTGCTCGCGTCGGTCGCCGGTGGGATCGGCGCGACCGCCGCGGCCCGGGCGATCGTGCGGTCGGACGCGAAACCGTTCCGGCAGGCCGATGGATCGCTGCACGGGCTGATCGGGCCGTGGGTGTGGACGATCGCGCTGTTGCTGCTGGTCGCCGCCGCGGTCACCGGTCTGTGGAAGCTCGGGCATCGCCGCGGACGGCCGACCCGGATCGCGCTGGCGTCCTTCATGCTCGCGGGGATGGGCGCCGGTTTGTTCCTGCCGATCCAGGCGATGGCGGAGTACAAGCCGGTCACGCTCGCGCCGCAGACCGACAAGCAGCTGCTCGGCCCGACCAAGAGCCAGGCCGACGCGGCGCGCTGGCTGCGCGAGCACGCGGCGCCGGGTGAACTGATCGCGACCAACGCGCACTGCGCGATGAAGAACACCATCGGCTGCGACGCCCGGCACTTCTGGATCTCAGCATTGTCGGAGCGGCACGTGCTGATCGAGGGCTGGGGCTACACGAACACCCTGAACGACCTGGTCGCCGGCACCGGGATGGGCCCGAACTCGCTGCCGTTCTGGGACCAGCCCCGGTTGCAGGACAACGACATCGTCTTCGTCGCGCCGACGCGGGACAACCTGCGGGTCCTGCGGGAGAAGTACGGCGTCCGCTGGCTGTACGCCGACCCGACTCAGACGATCGTCTCAAGCACCCTGAACAGTCTGGCCACCCTGCGCTTCCGGACCCCCGACGCGTTGGTCTACGAGCTTCGCTAAGTAACAGCACGGCTACTCATAGGAGCCGGTGCGGCATTAGGGTGACGCCCATGCACTCCAGGGCTCGACGGCGCGGGCCGAGGGAAACCGGCGCCGGCACCCTTGCCGGGCGAATGGCCGCGCTTCCGGTCCTGTTGCTGGTCTTGGTGCTCCTGATCGCCCGGGCGCCGGTCTTCGACGTGCTGAAGTTCGGCCTGTTCCTGATGGTCGGCGTGCTGCTGCCGGGGCTGGTGATCTGGCGGCTGATCGGCGCGTACCGCCGCAATCTGGTGGAGGACTTCGCGGCCGGCTTCGCGATCGGCACGGCGGCCCAGTTGATCGTCTACCTGGCCGCGTCCTCGGTGGGGCTGCAACGCTGGGCCTGGGGCTGGGCGCCGATCGTGCTCGTCCTCGGCGTCCTGGATCGCGATGTCCGCAACCGCGTCTGGCGCCGGGTCGAGGCCCCGCTCGCGCCGCTGACCGCGTGGCTGTTGTCGCTGGCCACCGCTCTGGTGCTGTTCGCGATCTACCGCAACGGCCCGGAGCGCTACGCACCGGCGTACGCCGATCCGCTGGTCAGCGATCCGGGGATGGCCTTCCACCAGGCACTCGCGGCCAGCGCGAAGGCCGATGTGCCGATCGTGCCGTTGTGGGTCGGCGGCGAGCCGATGAAGTTCCACACCTTCTTCCACCAGGTCACCGCGGCGACCTCGTGGGCAACCGGGATCGACCTCACTCAACTGATCTACACGCTGATCTGGCTGCCGTTCGCGTTGGCCGGCTGCGCGCTGGTGTTCGCGTTGACGCAGCGGTTCATCCAGCCCGGTGAGAATGCTGCTGCCTTGTGGGCCGGGCCGCTCGCCGTACTGGTGGCTGGGCTCGGCGGGGCGTTGGAGCCGCTGCACGATCTGTCGGTCGGCGGGGTGTCGATGGTGTCCGGGGCTTATCTGAGCCCCACCCAGAACCTCGGGCTGATGTTCGCGCTCGTGCTGGCCGTGCTCGCGATCGACGTACTGCGTAAGCAGCCGCCGCGGAGTCGCTGGTTGCTGCTGCTCCTGGTCGCGTTGGCCGCGGCCGGCGCCAAGGCGACCGTGCTGCCGATGGCGGTCTGCGGGTTTCTGCTGGTGTTCCTGTTCCGCCGGTCGACCCGGAACGCGTTCTTCGGCGTCGTGATCGCGCTCGGGCTGTTCATCGGCTCGGTGGTGGTGGTCTTCGGCGGCGAGTCGTCCGGGTTGCAGGTGAAGTTCGGCGAGCTGTTCACGCAGCTTCCGCCGTACGAGTCGATCTTGGGCGCGGTCGAGACGGAGCAGCGGGCCAAGCTGATCAGTGCGGTGGTGATCCTTGCTGCCTGGGGGCTCGCGGTGGTCGGGGTGCTGTTCCTGCGGCGGTTCTGGCGGGATCCGGGTGGGATCTACATCGCGGGATTTGCGATCGGCGGGTTCGTGGCGGCGCTGGTGACCAGTCAGCCGTTGTCGTTCTACCGGATGGCCTTTCCGTTCCTGGCGGTGCTGTCCTGTGTGGGGCTGGCGCGGCTGGTCGAGCGGTTGGAGGATCGCCGGAGTGCCGCACTGGTGGCGGTTGCCGCTGGGCTCGGGGTGGTCGGTTGTGGTGTTGCTCGCTGGACCTCGGCGGATCTTCGGGGTGTCAAGGAGCCGTTGATCTGGACGGTCGCGGCGCTGGTGGCAGTCGGCCTTGTGGTGGCAGTCGGTTGGAAGCTCGGCCGACGCAAGGGTGGTCTGGTGACGGCCTTCTGCGCTGCGCTGGTCACGGCGAGCATGGTCGGTGCGGCCACGCTGCCGGTGTTCGGGCTGGTGTCGGAGCAGGCGAGCAATGTCGTCTACGGCCGACCGGGTCGCGACGGGCCGACCGAGGCCCAGGCGGATGCCGCCCGGTGGCTGAAGGAGAACACTCCGGCCGATGATCTGGTCGCCACCAACGCGCATTGCCTCACCCAGACGAGCGTCACCTGCGACAGCCGGCACTTCTGGATCGCGGCGCTGTCCGAGCGGCAGGTGCTGATCGAAGGCTGGGTCCGGACCAACAGGTCCACCCGTATCTCGGCCACTACCGGGGTCGAGGCGAGCCAGGTGCCGTACTGGAACAAGGACCAACTCGCGGCGAACGACGCTACTTTCACGTCACCGTCGGAGGCGATCATCCAGCGGCTGCGGAAGCTGGGCGTGCGATGGCTGTACGCCGACAACCGGGCCGGTCTGGTGTCGCCGCAGCTGAAGCAATATGTGCGGCTGCGGCACGCGACGCTGGACGCGACGATCTACGAGATCAGGTGAAGCAACGCATCGGCCACACGTGCTCGGCCCTGACCGTCTACTAATTTCCACCCTGCTTGGGCTAGCTGTGCGCGCTCTTGCGGGTCGGTCAGCAAGGTCCGTAGTGCTGCGGCTGCTTCTGTTGGATCTGCCTTGAGCGCGGCGAGTGTGCCGACACCTGCTGCCGCACCGGTGGCTACTGCTCGCTCATAGCCCATCTCCTGGTTGTCCACGACGCAGACGAGTCCTGCTGTGGCGCCTAGGCACAGCAGCTCCCAGGTCGACGTACCGGAAGCGCTGACGACCAGGTCGGACTCCACCACTGCCTGTGCGAGCTGCGAGGTCGGGCCGATCACCTGCACCTGCTGCCCTTGTTGCAGCGGTACTGCGCCGATCGCCTGGACCAGTTGCTCATCGGGCGCGACCACTGTCGCCTCAAACGGAACACCTGTCGCAGCCAGCGCTCGTACGACGTACGGGCCGGCTCCGTAGGCATCAGTGCCGCCGAAGAACGCGAACACCTTCGGCACCCCGCCCTGCCGGAGTACCGGCGGCTCGGTCGGGCGCAGCGCGAGCACCTCGTCGCGAAGCAACACGTAGTCGAGCCCAGCCAGCCGTACTGCGCCTGCAGGCAGCACAGGCTGGTCGAACTCGGCTCCCAGGTTCTGATCCACCAGTACGTCGGCATCGCCGCCACGAAGGTCGCCGTCCACGATCGCCAGCGTGGGCACCCCGGACCGGCGTACTGCGCTGAACACCTCGCCCGGCAGATCGTAGGAGTCGAACACCACCGCATCGAGCCGCAACCGCTCGACCAGCGCCAGGTGCTCGTCCGGCGTCCACACCGCCGCCTCGATCGCGATCCCCCGCCCGCGGATCTGCTCGTCCGCCCACGGCACCGTCCCGCTGTCGCAGACGAACACCACCTCGACCCCGCGCCCGCGCAGCTCCTCCGCGAAGGCCAGACTCCGCATCACGTGCCCGACCCCGCGCCGGACCCCCACGTCACACCTGACCCCAACCCGCAGCATGTCCAGACCGTATCCGGTCCCTTCGGGCGGCCAGCTAAGGTACGGACTTGCGCGGTGTGATCGCGTGGTTCGGAAATGTGGCTCAGAAGGGTCTGACGTGTCCATCCTCACCGGCTCCGACATTCTCGTCACCGGAGGCACCGGGTCCTTCGGCCGGGCGTTCATCCGGCATGCGCTGGAGCGGCTCGATCCGCGCCGGGTGATCGTGTTCAGCCGGGACGAGCTGAAGCAGTGGGAGGTCCGGGCCGCGTTCGGCGACGACCCGCGGCTGCGGTTCTTCCTCGGCGACGTGCGGGACCGGGCCCGGCTGATGCGGGCCATGCACCGGGTCGACTACGTCGTGCACGCGGCCGCGCTGAAGCAGGTCGACAGCGGTGAGTACAACCCGTGGGAGTTCGTCCAGACGAACGTGATCGGCTCGCAGAACGTGATCGAGGCGGCGATCGACTCCGGCGTGAAGAAGGTCGTCGCGCTCTCCACCGACAAGGCCTCCAGCCCGATCAACCTGTACGGCGCGACCAAGCTGACCGCGGACAAGCTGTTCATCAACGGCAACCACTACGCGGCGGCGTACGAGACCCGGTTCAGCGTGGTCCGGTACGGCAACGTGATGGGCAGCCGCGGCTCGATCATCCCGAAGTTCCGGGCCCTGCACGAGGCCGGCCAGTCGCTGCCGATCACCGATCTGCGCTGCACCCGGTTCCTGATCACGCTGCCGGACGCGGTGCAGTTCGTGGTCGACTCGTTCGAGCTGATGACCGGCGGCGAGCTGTACGTGCCGCGGATCCCGTCGATGAAGGTGACCGACCTGGCCGAGGCGATCGCGCCCGGCGCCAGCATGCACGACGTCGGCCTGCGCCCGGGCGAGAAGCTGCACGAGGAGATGATCAGCCCGGAGGAAGGCCGCCGCGCGCTGATCCTCGGCAACCGCTTCGTGCTCCAGCCGGACCTGGCCTCGTGGGGATACGTCCCACCGACCGGCGGGACACCGGTCGACGACGGCTTCCACTACGCCTCGGACACCAACGACCAGTGGTACTCGATCGACGAGATCCGCAAGATCCTGCTCGAGGACTGACAGATGCTCCCCTACGGCCGCCAGTCCATCTCGGACGAGGACATCGAGGCAGTCACCGCCGTACTGCGCGGCGACTGGCTCACCACCGGCCCGGCGGTGACCGCCTTCGAGACCGCGATCTCCGAGCTCACCGGCGGCCACCGCGCGATCAGCTGCACCTCCGGCACCGCCGCCCTGCACATGGCGTACGCCGGTCTGGGCGTCGGCCCCGGTGACGAGGTGGTGACCACCCCGATGACCTTCGTGGCCACGGCGTCGTCCGCCGCCATCCTCGGCGCGAAGATCGTCTTCGCCGATGTCGAGGAGGACACCGCGCTGCTCGACCCGGCCGCGGTCGACGCGGTCGCCACCGACCGCACCAAGGTGATCGCCGCGGTCGACTACGCCGGCCACCCGGCGGACTACGACGCGCTCCAGCGGATCGCGGACCGCGTCGGCGCCTCGACGCTGGACGACGCGGCCCACTCGGTCGGCGGTTTCGCGGCCGGCCGCCCGGTCGGCGACCTGGCCGACGTGACCACGCTGTCGTTCTTCCCGACCAAGAACCTCACCACTGGCGAGGGCGGCGCGGTCGTCGCCAAGGACCCGGCGGTCGCCCAGCGCATCCACGAGTTCCACTTCATCGGGCTGGTCCGCGATCCCTCCCGGTTCGCGATCACCGACGAAGGCCCGTGGCACCAGGAGGTGCACGAGTTCGGCGTGAACTACCGGCTGACCGACCTCGCCTGCGCGCTCGGCCTGTCCCAGCTCCGCCGGCTCACGGCTTTCAAGCAGCGTCGCGCCGAGATCACCGCGAAGTACAACGAGGCGCTGAGCGGTGTGGACGGTCTGCGGACGCCGCCGCAGCGGGCCGGCGTCGATCCTGCCTGGCATCTCTACCCCGTCCGCGTGCTGGGCGACCGGCGGCGCGAGGTGTTCGAGGGGATGCGCGCTGCCGGGATCGGCGTCCAGGTGAACTACATTCCTGTCTACTGGCACCCTGTCTTCGCCGAACAGGGCTACCAGCGCGGCCTGTGCCCCAACGCGGAGCAGTTCTACCGCGAGGAGCTCTCGCTGCCGATGTTCCCCGACCTGACCGACGCCGACGTCGACCGGGTGATCGAAACGCTGACGAAACTGGTGCGGTGACTACAAGCCTGTTGATGGTTGGGGCAGAGATGCTCAACTGGTCCGATCTGCGTCCCACCGACGGACGTCCGGCGACCGGCGGCCCGGCCACGGCCGCCCTGCTGGACGCGACCCTGCGGCCGACCGACAAGGTGCTGGTCGTCGGACCGCACTCGCTGCAACTGCTGGACCGGATCGCGACCAAGGCCGCGACGGTCGACGTACTGGTCCGCTCCGCGCCTGACGCCGAGCAGATCGCCCGCGTCGTCGGCCGCCGCGTGTACTGCGGCGCCCTCGACCGCTTCACCGGCACCGACCTGTACGACGTGGTCGTGGCGCTCGACGGCCTTCCCCGGCTGGTCGGCCCCGACAGCCCGGCGATGTCGTGGACCGATGCCCTCGCGCTGCTCAAAGCGCGGATGGCGCCGCGCGGTCGGCTGTTGCTGGCTGCTGAGAACGCCTTCGGCATCGAGCGGTTGATCCAACCCGATGTCACGGCCGGCGTACCACGCAACGAGGACTGGCCCAGCGTTGTCGACGGCGCGCTCCAGGCCCCGGTCGGCTTGGCGGGCATCCGCACCGCGCTCGGCGCGCTGGCCGCCAACACCACCGTCTACAGCGTCTACCCGGACTTGATCGCGGCGGATCTTGCTCTGCTCACGCCGACCGGACCTCTGACTGCGGCGGCTATCGCCAGGTCCGTTGCCGCGCGCCACAGCGGGCAGACCTTGATGGACCCCTATCGTCTGGTCCAGGATGCCGTCGCCGCTGGACTCGGCCGCGAGCTGGCCCCGGTCTGGTACTTCGTTGTCGGCGACAAAGGTCCGGAAACCCTTCCGAACAAGGTGATTCCGACCGGCACCGGCGTGCTGCTGGAAGAACAGTTGCTGGCGGCGCTGAAGATCGATGACCAGGCAGCACTCCGCCGGATGGTTCCGGCGTACATCACGTGGCTGCATTCTCTCGATCCGGAGTCGGCGGCGATCGCCTCGCCGGACAACGTGATCGTGGAGGGTACGAAGTACCGGTTGTTCGGTAGCGGCGTGGTGGTTTCGGGTGGCGCGGTGGAGCACCTGGCGCGTTTTGTCCGACGGGCCCAGGAAGCGGGCTCTCGGCAACCGTGGGCCGGCGACACCCAGGCGCTGACCAGCAGGCTTGCCTCGATGGTCGGCCTGACCGTCGACGGCGAGCTGACCGTTGCCCTCGACAACCTTCAGCCACAGGGTCAGGCCGAGCAGCTGGCGACGATCGCGAGACTGTCCCAGGAGCTTGCCGATGCCAACGAGCAGGCGACCTGGTTCGAGAGTCAGCTGGACGGCATCCGGCGGTCCCGGCCCTACCGGATCGGTCACGCGGTGCTCAACCCGGCCCGCGTCATCGTGAAGCGACTCCGGCGGCTCTGATGCACCACGCCAACCACTTCTACGGCCACGCGCACGTGATGGCGAAGTACGCCGGCCTGCGCGGCTCGCCGCGGATCTGGGGTTATCTGCAGCACGGCTGGAACATCCTGGACGGTTTCGCGTACAACACCGCGTTCGTGGCCGGGATGCCCAAGTTCGTCTGGTCGGACAGCGTCCGGCGCCGCGGCTGGTCGATGGGGCTGCGCAACTACTCGGTGATCGGCGCGCCCTGGCTCTACCTGCTGCAGGTGCACCCCGAGCTGGCGACGCCCGCGGCCGATGCCGAGGGCACCATCTTCTACCCGTTCCACGGCTGGGAAGGCCAGCACGTGCTCGGCGACCACGGCCGGATCGTTGCCTCGATCAACGAGCACGAGCAGGGTCCGGTGACGGTCTGCCTGTACTGGAACGAGTACGAGAACGTGGCCATCCGGCAGGTCTACGAGCAGGCCGGCTTCCGTGTCATCACGCACGGCTACCGCGGCCTGCACTGGCGCAGAACCGACCAGGACTTCCTGCTCAAACAGCTGAAGGAGCTCCGCAAACACCGCCGGGTCGCCTCCAACCGGCTCAGCACCGCGATCCTGTACGGCGCCTCGCTCGGCCTGCAGCCCGGTGTCTACGGCGATCCGATGCTGCTCGAGAACGAGCATCCGTCGTTCGGCGGCCAGGCCCGGATCAAGCGGCTGTGGCCCGAGATGGACCAGCCGTACGTACCGTTGCAGCAGGCCCGCGAGTTCACCGACGCCGAACTGGGTGTCGAGAACCTCGCCCACCCGGCGGAGATCCGGGACATGTTCCAGTGGACGACGAAGAAGGCAGTTCAGTGACATTCACGGGGAAGATCGGCGTCATCACGCAGGCGCGTGCCACCAGCACCAGGCTGCCTGCCAAGGTGCTGCTGACCGCCGATGGGCGGACCTATCTCGAGCACCATGTCGAGCGGCTGGTCGCGACCGGGCTGCCGGTGATCGTCGCGACCACCACGAACGTGGACGACGACCCGATCGTGATCCTGACCGAGAAGCTCGGGTTGCCGGTCTTCCGGGGCAGCGAGCAGGACGTGCTGTCCCGGTTCGCTGGCGCGGCAACGCAGTACGGGCTGGAGGGGGTGGTTCGGGTCACCTCGGACTGCCCGCTGATCGACCCCGAGGTCGTTGCCGCGGGCGTCGACCGCTGGCGGGCCGAGGACGACGAGGACCTGTACCTGTCGAACTGCCTGGAGCGGACCTATCCGCGCGGGATGGACTACGAGGTGTTCTCGACCAAGCGGCTGCTGGAGGCCGACGCGAAGGCGACCCTGCAGGCCGATCGTGAGCACGTCACGTCGTACCTGCACCAGAACCGCCCGGGCGACATCCGGCTGCAGAACCTCTCCTGGAGCGGCGGCGGAGCGGAGTACCGGCTGACGCTGGACACCTCGGACGATCGGTTGCTGCTCACCGCGCTGTTCGAGGAGTACGCCGCGAGCACGCTCAACTGCGCCGAGCTGGTCGGCGTGCTGACCGAGCATCCCGAGCTCGCCGCGCTCAACGCGCACATCGAGCAGAAGAAGCTCGGCGACTGAGTCAGCGGCCGGGCAGCAGGTAGGGACGGATCGCGTCCCGGCCGGCGTGGATGCGCGACTTGACCGTGCCCAGCGGGATGTCCAGCTCGGCGGCGATGTCGCCGTACGGGAGGCTGTAGACGTCACGCAGTACGAGTGGGGCAACGGCTTCGGGGCGTTCCTGGCCCAGGCGTTCGAGGGCCTCCAGCAGGTCCAGCCGGGTGCCGGCCATCACGCTCGTCGTCCGCGGGTCGGGCCGGTCGGGCTGGACCGGCGAGGTGGCCTCCAGCGAGCGGCGGCGGAGGGTGCGGTAGGTCTCACGGGCGCAGTTCGAGGCGACGGCGTACAGCCAGGTCGAGAACCGGCTGCGGCCCTCGAACGTGCCGATCTTGAGGCTGATCCGGAACAACGCGTCCTGGGCGGCCTCTTCGGCGTCCTGTGGATAGGGCAGCAGCCGCTGGCAGATCCGGACCGCGTCGGGCCGGATCCGGCGGAGCAGATCCTCCAGCGCGGCCGGCTCGCCACGGGCCGCGCGCTGGGCCAACTCGTCCAGCGCAGCCGCCTGCTCAGGGCCGTTCATCGGTACTCCGATCGATGGAGGGTAAGAATGACCCCGTGACCGTCCCTCGCCAGATCGGCCGATTCGAGATCGTACGACGGCTCGGCAGTGGCGGTTTCGCCACCGTGTGGCTGGCTCACGACGACCTGCTGGACACGCCGGTCGCGATCAAGGTACTCGCCGACAACCTGGTCGAGGACACCGAGATCCGCCGCCGGTTCCTGGCCGAGGGCCGATTCCTGCGGAAGGTCGACTCGCCGCACCTGGTCCGGGTGCACGATGTCGGCGAGCTGCCCGACGGGCGCCCGTACCTCGTCCTGGCGTACGCCGACGGCGGGACGCTGGCCGATCGCCTGCGGAGTGGACCGCTGCCGGTGGGCGCTGCCGTCGACACGATCCTGCAGGCTGCCCAGGGCATCAGCGCGCTGCATCGGGCCGGGTTGCTGCACCGTGACGTCAAGCCGGCCAACCTGCTCTTCCACCAGGAGCCCGGCGGCTACCGGGTGGTGGTAGGCGACCTGGGGCTCGGCAAGGCGCTGCAGGAGGCTTCCGGGATCACCATCCCGTCCGGTACACCGACCTACGTCGCGCCGGAGCAGGTGCGGGCGCTCGGACTCGACGAGCGGGCTGACGTCTACTCGCTCGGCGCGGTCGCGTACGCCGCGCTCACGGGTCGGCCGCCGCATGATTTCGGCAGCCTCGAGGCTGTTCTCGGGCTCAAGAGTCTTCCCGAGCCGCCGAGTCGGCGCGCTGCGGTCCCCCCGGAGTACGACGCGGTGGTGCTGCGGGCGCTGGAGCCCGACCGCGACCGCCGCTGGCCGACCATCGACGCCTTCGCCACCGCCCTGGCGCAAGTCCGCCCAACAGACGCCATCACTGTCCGGCCAGAGCTCAATCATCAGAAGAAGAAACTGAAGCTTGCAGCGCTGGTTGCTGTTGCAGCAGTCCTCGCCGGCGCGGGCGGCTTCGCCGGCTACCAAGCAATCCGCGGCGACCGCGAGACCCGCGTCGGCACCGACGGAGCTGCCGTCTCCGTCCTGGTCCCCGGCGACTGGGCCAGCGACGTACGGACCAGCCAATGGACCCCCGGCGGCGGCGAGCCCAAACCAACGCTGGTCGCCTCCGCGCAGTCCGACCGCTTCAGCGCGGCCGACTCCAGTCAGCCCGGCGTGTTCCTCGGCGTACTGCCGAAGGATGCGCTCCCCAACTCGCTCACCGCCCACCCCGAGTGCCAACAGGCGGGTCAGCTCAACCAGCCGACCGCGGAGAAGCCTCGGATCACCCAGGAGTTCGCCGGCTGCCCCGGCGGCACCTCGATCGTCGAGGCGGTGGTCGACCTCGGCGACCTGCTCGCCCGCGTGCAGGTTCGCAGTACGACGATCGAGCAGGGCCGGGCCGTCGTCGACTCGACCCGCAAGGGCAGCTGAGCGACGGATCACGCCGAGGCACCGCCGCGCGGCAGTACCTCGTAGTCCTCGAAGTTCTCGATCCCGACCGGCTTGGTCGCCTGCTCGCAGGTCCCGTCCGAGATCGTGCACCGGACGATCCGCCGGTCGTCGGCCGCGACGGTGAACAGGACGTGGTCGTCGTCCTCGTAGATCGTCGCCTCCAACGCCTCGGTGCCGACCGTCCACTGCCGGATGAGCTTGCCGGTCGCCACGTCGAAGATCGCCACCCGGTCCTCCTGGGTGATGTTCTTCGGCGCCGTCAGCACGGTGCGGCTGTCCGGGGAGAACTCGCGGACCAGCCAGCTGCAGTTCTGCCAGAGTTTGGTGCCGTCGGCCCGGTTGACCAGCTGGTCGCAGTCCGGGATGACGCCCTCGCCCAGCCGCTCGACCAGGCTCCGCTGATCGGGTGACAGCAGGATCGGCTCCTCGGTCGGCTTGTCGATCAGCGTCGCGGTCGCGTCGCCGACCTTCCAGCTGTGCAGCTGCATCGCCTGCTTGACCGCGGTGACGAACAGCACCACGCCGTCCTGGATCCCGATCGGCACCACGATCAGATCCTTCGGCAGGTCCAGCACCGTGTTGCGCCCGGTGGCCAGATCGCTGAAGGTCAGCGTCGCGCCGGGGACGGGACCCTTCTCGTCCACCGTGTGCTGGACCCAGGCGGCGCTCCGGCCGTCCGGCGACCCGTACAGGTCCGACACGTCGGGGATCCGCCGTAGTTGCTTGCCC
Organism: Kribbella sp. NPDC056861; assembly: GCF_040687575.1. Taxonomy (NCBI): domain Bacteria; kingdom Bacillati; phylum Actinomycetota; class Actinomycetes; order Propionibacteriales; family Kribbellaceae; genus Kribbella; species Kribbella sp. NPDC056861. The sequence continues at coordinate 273,745 of NZ_JBFBNQ010000006.1, forward strand.
GCGCCGTCGTAGCTGACCAGCTCGGTCCCGCCGGAGGGATCGGTCAGGTCCAGCAGCACCAGCGTGCGGGCCTTGGACCTGACCACCGCCGTCACGGTGCCATCGCCCGGAATCGCGACCGTCGGCCCGTCGCCGACCAGCTTCCGGTTCAGCAGGTACGGCGCCGACGGCGCGGCGCCGGACTTCAGCTTGGCCGGGTTCAGCTTGACCGAGGCCGGCCCGGTGACCTTGGGCGGAGTACTGGGTTTCGCGCTGGGCGTCTCGCCGATCGGCGCCACGGTCCCGCTCGACTTGCGCTCGGAGCCACCGGTCAGCGCGGCCGCGGTGGCACCGATCAGCGCGGCGGCCACCACGATCCCGACCGCCGCCAGCACGCCACTCACCCTGCTGGTCCGGTTCATCTTGTCGTCCTCTCGTCATCGCTCGGCGCCGGTTGATCCGGTACCAGCCATCTGATCGGTCCGCGGGCCGGAAAAGTTCTTGCGACTTTTCGAGAACCGAATCGGCCCGGCCACCGATCAGATGCGTGAGTTGTCCCCTTCCAGACAGGAGTTCTCCATGCGTACGCCCCGATCATTGCTCACGGCCACTTTGCTGGGTGGCCTGGTCCTCACCACCGCCGGTGCCGTCCCGGCGGATGCCCGCCCGCTCGCCGACGCTGCCGCCGACCCGAAACCACCGGCGTCGTGTCTCAAGGACCCGACTCCCCGGGAAGGCAAGACCTGCGGACACAGCAAGATCCTGCTGATCACGTACACGATGGACACGCCTTGCAAGATCTATCCGAACCACTCCCGCAAGGGCACCCCGTGGACGGTCACCGGTACCCAGATCATCTGGCGCTACAACGTCAGCAGCAAGACCGCCCTGGTCTCCGACCCGCGCGGCCACGACAAGGGGTTCCCGTGGTGGGGCTTCACCGACACCGACTGCATCGGCACGACCGTCGGCCAGCCCGCCCGCAACTACTGGCGGTACGAGAGCGGCAAGTGGCGGGCCCACAAGACGCCCGCCATCCCGGCGGGTCAGGTCCGGCCGAAGCGGAAGTTCCAGGCGCGCAGCCAGTCCGCCCGGGGCTGGGTGGACGTCGACTGGCGTCCGGCCCACGGCGCGATCCCCGGCAAGCTGGTCAAGACCACCAAGCCCGGCACGCTGCGGGACAAGCCCAACTCCCTGGTGATCGGCAACGTGCCGGCCGGCTGGCGGGTGCGGCCGACCGGTCAGCACGACCGCGGCTGGACCTTCGTCTACGTCCCGAACCTGAAGCGCTGGGGCTGGATCATGAGCTGATTCGGGCCCGTTGATCGCGGTCGCCCCAGGCCGGATGGTGGAAAACCGCCGAATGAACGCATCGCATGCGCGTGGCTACGGCATGATTTGGCGTGATGACCACCGACGACTCAGCACGCGCGCACTCCTTCGGCGCCGTCGCGGCCGCGTACGACGCGGGCCGGCCGACGTTTCCTGCCGACGCGCTGAACTGGATCCTCGGTCCGGGGCGGCTGCAGATCCTCGATCTCGGCGCCGGCACCGGCAAGCTGGCCCAGGTCGCGGCCGCCCTCGGGCACGACGTGGTCGCGGTCGACCCGTCCGAGGAGATGCTGTCGGTCTGCCGCAAGCTGACCGGTGTCGACACCATGGTCGGGGCGGCCGAGTCGATCCCGCTGGCGCCGGCCTCGGTCGACGCGGTGATCGTCGGCCAGGCCTTCCACTGGTTCGACCACAGCCGCGCGCTGCCGGAGATCTCTCGGGTACTGCGCCCGCACGGCGTCCTCGGCCTGCTCTGGAACAACTACGACACGGTGGTCCCCTGGGTCCGCCGGCTGCACCGGGCGATGATCGGCGAGGACCACCTGGCCGACGAGTTCGACCCGATGCCGACGCTGCTCCAGTCCGACCTGTTCGCGATGGTCGAGACGGCCCGCTTCCGGCACTGGCACGACCTCGACCGCAACGGGCTCAAGCAGCTGGCGATGTCGCACTCGCGGGTCGCGGTACTGACCGAATCGCGCCGCGACTCGGTGCTCGACCAGATCGACGGCATCTACGACAGCACCGCCCGCCCGCCGGAACCGCTGCGGATGCCGTACTTCACCAACTGCTACCGCACCCGCCCCAGCGACCTGGCGAACTACCGCCGCACGATGGCCTGAGCCGAACCACCACCTCCGGCAGCTTGCTGCCGAGAACGATTTTGTTGCTTTCGGTCACAAACCCGGGACCAACCGCTAACGTGCCCTTGTTCGCGTTCCGGACTAAGGGGTGCAGATGTCAGAGGAAACTGGGCACGAGCGAGAAGCTCGGGCGTACGAGGCCGTCCACGAGGCTCGAGATTTCCAGGAGCTGAAACGGCGGTACAAGAACTTCGTCGTGCCGTGGACGGTCGCGTTCATGGTCTGGTACCTGGCCTATGTCGCCTGTAACAACTGGGCGCGTGACTTCATGAGTCACAAGGTGATCGGGCACATCAACGTCGCGCTGATCTTCGGCCTGCTCCAGTTCGTCTCGACCTTCGTCATCGCCGCGATCTACGGCCGGTTCGCGAACCGCAAGCTCGACCCGCTGGCCGCGGGGCTGAACGCCAAGTACAAGAGGGAGCGCCGTCGATGACACAGCTGACCACACCTCTGCTTGTCCCACTCGCCGACGCCGAGCCCGGCAACCAGGCGCTGACCATCTCGCTGTTCACCGCGGTCGTTGCCGTGACGCTGTACATCACCTGGTGGGCGTCCCGGCAGAACAAGACCACCGCCGACTACTACGCCGGCGGCCGCTCCTTCAGCGGCGCCCAGAACGGTCTCGCCGTCGCCGGTGACTACATGTCCGCGGCCTCCTTCCTCGGCATCTCCGGCCAGATCGCCCTCTACGGGTACGACGGCTTCCTGTACTCGATCGGCTTCCTGGTGGCCTGGCTGGTCGCGCTGCTGCTGGTCGCCGAACTGCTCCGCAACTCGGGCCGGTTCACGATGGCCGACCAGCTCGCCTTCCGGATGAAGCAGCGCCCGGTCCGTACCGCGGCGGCGTCGTCCACGATCGTGGTGTCGATCTTCTACCTGCTGGCCCAGATGGTCGGCGCGGGTTCGCTGGTCGGGCTGCTGCTCGGTGTGAAGAGCGAGGGCCTGAAGGCCGGCGTGATCATCCTGGTCGGCGCGCTGATGATCATCTACGTGACGATCGGCGGCATGCGCGGCACCACCTGGGTACAGATCGTCAAGGCCGTGCTGCTGATGACCGGCACGTTGCTGATCACCTTCCTGGTACTGCTCAAGTTCGACTTCAACCCGTCGAAGCTGCTCGGCGCGGCCGCGGCCAACTCGGGCAAGGGCGAGGCGTTCCTGCAGCCCGGCCTGCTCTACGGCAAGGACCTGGTCGGCCAGATCGACTTCCTGTCGCTCGGGCTCGCGCTGGTCCTCGGTACTGCGGGCCTGCCGCACATCCTGATCCGCTTCTACACCGTGCCGGACTCCCGCTCGGCGCGGCGGTCGGTGCAGTGGGCGATCGGCCTGATCGGCGCCTTCTACCTGATGACGCTGGCCCTCGGCTTCGGCGCCGCGGCGCTGCTCAACACCGGCAAGGACAGCGCGGTCGCGGCCTCGAAGGGCAACACCGCGTCGGTGCTGCTCGCCGAGGTGGTCGGCGGTGGAGCCGACTCGCTCGGCGGCGCGATCCTGCTGGCGCTGATCGCGGCGGTCGCCTTCGCCACCATCCTCGCGGTGGTCGCCGGCCTGACGCTGACCTCGGCGTCGTCGTTCGCGCACGACCTGTACGTGAACGTGATCGCCAAGGGCAAGGTGACCGAGAAGAACGAGATCCGGGTCGCCCGCTTCGCCGCTATCGGTATCGGCGCGGTCGCGATCGGCCTGGCGATCCCGGCCCAGAAGCTGAACATCGCCTTCCTGGTCGCACTCGCCTTCGCGGTCGCCGCCTCGGCCAACCTGCCGGCGCTGCTGTTCAACCTGTTCTGGCGCCGCTTCAACACCTCCGGCGCGGTCTGGAGCATCTACGGCGGCCTGATCTCCGCCGTCGTCCTGGTGATCTTCTCGCCGGTCGTCTCCGGCAAGTCCACGTCGATGATCACCGGCGCCGACTTCGCCTGGTTCCCGCTGTCCAACCCCGGCATCGTCTCGATCCCGCTCGGCTTCCTGCTCGGCGTGGTCGGCACCTTCCTCGGCAAGGACAAGTCCGCGTCGAACCGTTACAACGAACTCTCCGTCCGAGCCCTCACCGGCGCCGGCGCAGAGAGCGCAGGCAAGCACTAAATTCTCAGCAGCAAGAGACCCGCAGCACCTTCGACGGTGCTGCGGGTCTTTTACGTGGGGGTGCCGATCGGGAAGGTGGCTGCGAAGCGATCCAGGTCCTTCGCGGTACCCGAGGTTTTCATCAGACCTGAGCGCAGGGCTTCGGCTCCGTCGATGGTGCGGGTGAGCAGCGGCGCGATCGGCGCGAAGGCTTCCACCACCACCGCCTTCTCCAGCGGTCCGAGGTCGACGGTCAACTCCTCGCCGTCGACGATCGCGTGGATGACCAGCTCGCCGAACCTCAGCTCGTACTTCGCTTTCGCCTTGCCCGGCAGGAAAGTAGAGCGCAGCGCCATCACCAGGATGTCGGTGGTGACGATCTCACCCGGCCGCAGCTCGCCGAGCGAGCGCGCACCCCAGCGGCCCAGCGCGAGTACGACGTCCTCCAGATCAGCCCCGTACGCCGTGAGCTCGTAGACGATCGCCCGCGACGGGCGCGGCTCGACCCGGCGGGCGACCAGACCTGCCTGCTCCAGTTCCTTCAACCGGGTGGCGAGCACGTTGGTGGGGATCTTCGGCAACCCCGCCCGCAGATCCGTGTACCGCTTCGGCCCGACCAGCAGGTCGCGGATGACCAGCAACGCCCAGCGCTCCCCCGCGAGTTCGAGCGCGCGGGCGACCCCGCAGTACTGGCCGTAGGTCTTCGTCGTCATATTTCCTACTCTACTCCTCTTGACAGACTCTACTTGCTTTTATGAAGCTTGATGCATGGCAAAGATGAGCAAGCAACAGCGCGAAGAGTTCCTGGCCGACGCCCACGTGGGCGTCCTGAGCGTGGCCGGCGCGCCCGGTACGCCGCCGACCAGCGTCCCGACGTTCTACGCCTACGAGCCCGGTGGCGACCTGACCATGTTCACCGGCACCCAGCGCCGGGCGCCGAAGCGGCTCGAGCGGATCAAGGAGGCCGGCGTGATCAGCTTCGTGGTCCAGCGCGAGCAGATGCCCCCGGCGTACGTGACGGTCGAGGCCGAACTGGTCGAGGTCAGCACGCCGACCCCCGAGCAGATGCTGGCGATCGCCGGCCGCTACATGCCCGAGGAGCACGCGCAGGGCTACGTCCAGGCCGAACTCGGCGACCCCGAGCACCTCGTCACCCTGCTGACCTTCCGCCCCACCCGCTGGCTCAGCTCGGACACCTCGGCCGATTGAGCCTTCACGAACCGTTGACGCTCGCGTAGCGCTGCCGTAACAATAAGCCAGCGCTGCGCAAGAAACTTGCAATCTGACGAAACTTCCGAAGATCTCATGCAATTTTCTTGGCAGCCGTAATCCTTTGCGCCCTCACCACCCCCCGCCCATCGGAGAGGCCCCGGATGCCATGAGAACCACACGTGGAAAGTGGCGGCTGCTGGCCGCCACGGTCGTCGGCAGTCTGTTGCTGTCGGCCGGCCCGATGATCGCCGCGGCCGGCGCACACAGCCGCGGCGCGACCGCCTCGGCCGCAGTACTGGCCGGTCCCAACCTCGCGGCCGGCAAGTCCGCGAGCTCGAGCAGCGTCAGCCAGAACTACGTCGCCTCCAACGTGACCGACGGCAACCAGGGCACCTACTGGGAGAGCGCCAACAACGCCTTCCCGCAGTGGGTCCAGGTCGACCTCGGCTCGTCGGTCAGCACCAACCAGGTCGTCCTGAAGCTGCCGACCGACGGCTGGGGCGCGCGCAACCAGACGCTCGCCGTCCAGGGCAGCAGCGACGGGCAGAACTTCAACGACCTGTCCGCCTCCGCCTCGCGCGCGTTCAACCCGCCGAGCAACACGGTGACCATCGACTACGGCGCCGCCACCGTGCGGTACCTCCGGATCCGGATCACCGCCAACACCGGCTGGCCCGCGGGCCAGGTGTCCGAACTCGAGGTCTACGGCCCGGCGACCGGTGACACCCAGGCTCCTACCGCCCCGGGAAGTCTGGCCTTCACCGAGCCCGCCGCCGGCCAGATCCGGCTCACCTGGAACGCGTCGACCGACAACGTCGGCGTCACCGGGTACGACGTGTACGCGAACGGCGCGCTGCGCACCAGCCTCGGTGGCAGCGTGCTGACCTACACCGACAACCAGCCGGCCAGCGCCTCGGTCAGCTACTTCGTCCGCGCGAAGGATGCCGCAGGCAACCAGTCGGCGAACAGCAACACCGTCACCCGCGGCGGCAGCAGCGGGCCGGGCAGCAACCTCGCACTCGGCAAGCCGATCAGCGCCTCCGGTTTCGTGCACACCTTCGTCGCGACCAACGCGAACGACGACAACGTGCAGACCTACTGGGAGGGCAACGCCAACCCGGCCACGCTGACCGTGCAGCTCGGCTCGAACGCGGAGCTCAGCTCGGTCGTCGTCCGGCTCAACCCGGACAGTGCCTGGGGCAACCGGTCGCAGACCTTCTCGATCCTCGGCCGCGACCAGGGCGCGACCGGCTTCACCACGATCGTGCCGTCCGCGACGTACAACTTCAGCCCGTCCAGCGGCAACAGCGTGACGATCCCGGTGACGGCACGCGCGGCCGACGTACGGCTGAACTTCACCGGCAACACCGGTGCGCCCGCCGGTCAGGTGGCCGAGTTCCAGGTGCTGGGCGTGCCCGCCCCGAACCCGGACCTCACCGTCTCCAACGTGACCTGGACCCCGACCTCACCGGTCGAGACCGACACGATCACGCTCTCCGCGCGGGTGAACAACACCGGCAACGCGGCAGCCGGAGCCACCAACGTCAACTTCTACCTCGGCGCCACCAAGGTCGGTACGGCGAACGTCGGCGCTCTCGCCGCCGGCGCCTCCGCGACGGTGACGGCAGCGATCGGCTCCCGTGACGCCGGCAGCTACCCGCTCAGCGCCAAGGTCGACGAGGCGAACACGATCATCGAGCAGAACGACGCCAACAACACCGGCAACTCCGCCAGCCCGCTGGTCGTCACCCCGGTGGCGAGCTCGGACCTGATCGCGTCCGCGGTCAGCTGGAGCCCGGGCAACCCGACGGCCGGCAGCACCGTGACGTTCTCGGTCGCGATCAAGAACCAGGGCAGCATCGCCTCGGCAGCCGGCGCGCACGGCATCACGCTGACGGTGCTGAACGGCAGCACGGTGGTCAAAACCCTCACCGCCTCGTACTCCGGTGCGATTGCCGCCGGCGCCACCACGGCTCCGGTCAACCTCGGCACCTGGGTCGCGGCCAACGGCCGGTACTCCGTCCGCGTCGTGCTCGCCGACGACGCGAACGAGCTGCCGGTCAAGCGCACCAACAACACCAGCGAGCGGGCGCTCTTCGTCGGTCGCGGCGCGAACATGCCCTACGACCACCTGGAGGCCGAGGACGCCTCGGTCGGTGGCGGCGGTCTGGTGGTCGGCCCGAACCGCACCATCGGCGACCTCGCCGGTGAGGCGTCCGGCCGGAAGGCGGTCACGCTGAACTCGACCGGTTCGTTCGTCGAGTTCACCACCAAGGCGAGCACGAACACGCTGGTCACCCGGTTCTCCATCCCGGACTCGGCCGGTGGTGGCGGGATCAACTCGACCATCAACGTGTACGTCAACGGCACCTTCCACAAGGCGCTGCCGCTGACCTCGAAGTACGCCTGGCTGTACGGCGCCGAGGCCAGCCCGGGCAACTCCCCGGGCGCCGGGCCGCGGCACATCTACGACGAGGCGAACATCCAGCTGAACGCGACCTTCCCGGCCGGCACCAAGATCAAGCTGCAGAAGGACGCCGCGAACACCACCAACTACGCGATCGACTTCATCAACACCGAGCAGATCGCGCCGATCGCCAACCCCGGCGCCGGGTACGTCGTACCGGCCGGCTTCGGCCAGCAGGACGTGCAGAACGCGCTCGACCAGGTCCGGCAGAGCACCACCCTGCAGGGCGTCTTCCTGCCGGCCGGCGACTACCAGACCTCGAGCAAGTTCCAGGTCTACGGCAAGGCGGTGAAGGTGGTCGGCGCCGGGCCCTGGTACACCAGGTTCCAGTCGCCGACGACCCAGGACAACACCGATGTCGGCTTCCGCTCGGAGGCGTCGGCGAACGGCTCGACCTTCAGCGGCTTCGCCTACTTCGGCAACTACACGTCCCGGATCGACGGCCCCGGCAAGGTCTTCGACTTCGCCAACACCGCGAACATGACCATCGACAACATCTGGGTCGAGCACATGGTCTGCCTGTACTGGGGTGCGAACACCGACAACTCCACGATCAAGAACTCGCGGATCCGCGACACCTTCGCCGACGGCGTCAACATGACCAACGGCTCGGCCGGCAACACGGTCAGCAACAACGACGCCCGCAGTACCGGTGACGACAGCTTCGCGCTCTTCAACGCCGTCGACGGCGGCGGGGGCGAGGTCCGGGACAACGTCTTCGAGAACCTCTCGGCGACCCTGACCTGGCGAGCGGCCGGCTTCGCGGTCTACGGCGGCACCAACAACGTGTTCCGCAACCTGTACGTCGCGGACATGCTGACGTACTCCGGCATCACGATCAGCTCGCTCGACTTCGGCATCGCGATGAACGGCTTCGGCGCCACCCCACCGACCCGCTGGGAGAACATCTCGGTGGTCCGGGCCGGCGGCCACTTCTGGAACGGCCAGACCTTCCCGGGGATCTGGATCTTCTCCGCCTCGAAGGTCTTCCAGGGCATCCGGATCAGCGACGTCGACATCGTCGATCCCACCTACAGCGGGATCATGTTCCAGACGAACTACGTCGGCTCCTCCCCGCAGTTCCCGGTCGCCGACACGATCCTGACCAACGTCTCGATCTCCGGCGCCCGCAAGTCCGGCGACGCCTTCGACGCCAAATCCGGCTTCGGAATCTGGGCCAACGAACTGCCCGAACCGGGCCAAGGCCCGGCCGTCGGCACCGCCACCTTCAACAACCTCACCCTGTCCAACAACGCAGTCGACATCCGCAACACGACCAGCACGTTCTCCATCGTCCGCAACTAACTGGTAGGTAGTCGCGGCCGCCGGGTGCATTCACCCGGCGGCCGCACTCCCCTGCAGAACAACAGTAAAACCAAAGATGTGGCATTCATCAGGGCAGATCCCGGGGCAGATCGAACTGCCCCGAAATGCCCCGACAATCGCTGCGTGTAAATCCCTCAGGATCTGCAAGGCTCGGATCTTGCATTCCGCGCCCCTGGGGGAAGTCCAGCAATGCCAGTCCATGTCTTCGTCGACGAGACCAAATCCCGCGGGCTCCTGATGGCCGCCGCGCGCTGCCAGGCAGACGATGTCGCCGTGCACCGGAAAGCTCTACGTAGCCTCCTGCTGCCAGGCCAGGAACGCCTGCACTTCAATCACGAGCGCGACCCACACCGTAAGAAGATCGTCCGGACGATCTCGGAGTTCCGACTCACGGTCGACATCTACCACGCCGAGAGGGACAACACCGCGGCGCGGCAGCGATGTCTGGAGGCGATCGTCCGGGACAACGCCGCGACGGCCGAGCGTCTGGTGGTAGAGCGGGACGAGTCGACCTACGGCACTGACGGCAAGGTGCTGAATGCGGCAACGCATCGGTTCGGATGTCACGGGAAGCTGCGGTGGGATCTGCTCGCTGCCAAGGCGGATCCGCTGTTGTGGGTGCCCGATGCAGTCGCCTGGTGCTGGATGCGCGGCGGGGAGTGGCGGCGGATGATCCAGGGCCTCTGTGAGGTGAAAGACCTCTGAACGCGCAAAACCCGGCTCGTCCACCGTCCGGTGAGCTGCCGGGTTCACTTCCGAAGGACTCTTGTCCCAGGCATTGGCTACTTTACCTGGTGTTGCTGGTGATGTCTTTCAGGTTCTTGATCTGCCCCAAGACGCCCCGCAGCTGCCCGGTGGTCAGCAAGCGATGCGCGGTCAGCGTGAGCGAGTGGTGCGCGGTGCCGCCGGTGCGGTGGGTGGTGATGAGGCCGGCGTTGCGGAGTACTCGGGCGTGTTCGCTGGCTGAGGCCAGCGAGATGCCGGTGCGGCGGGAGAGTTGGGTGGTGCTGGCGCCGCTGAGCAGGGCTCGGAGTACTGCGGCTCGGGTGCGGCCGAGGAGGTCGGCGAGGGCGTCGGCTTCGATCTCGTCGTCGAAGGCGAGGTCGGCGGCTGGGTAAGTCAGGACCGGGCGGCGGCCGGGAACGTCCAGGACCAGGAACTCGGCGGTAAGCGAGGACGGGTAGAGCAGCAGGCCGCGGCCTGCCAGGTTGAGGTTGTAGACCTTTCCGGGGCCGAGGCCGTGGGCGTCCAGGATCGGCGCGTTCCACTCGATGTCGGGATGCAGCCCGGCCAGGAGGCCTTCGACGCCGCCTTGCAGCAGCGCCCGGGAGCGGAGTGCGAGGTCGGCGCCGTAGCGGCGTTCGAGCTCGAGTCCGGAGGGCGTCAGTACTTCGGAGTGGAACTCGCGGACGGCATTGCCGAGCGCCAGTCGCGACTCGGCGGCGCCGGCCAGCAGGCCGCGCATGAACAGGTCGATGTCCGGCGGCAGGTGCGGGCCGAGCTCGTCGCGGATCACGTCGGCGGGGGTGTCCATCAGCACCGCCAGGCCGGAGTCCAGTCCGGTCGCCGGTACTTCGGGCGTGAGGAAGTCGGGGATCCAGCCGGACGGGCTGATCAGCTTGAAGAGCGGCTTCATCGACGGCCGGAGCAGCGGCGCCGCCTCTCGCCGCCACCGGCGTCCGACCGACGGGATCGTCTGGTCGCCGAGCGCCCGGGCCGCCAGCGCCGCCTCCCAGAGCGGATCCGGCTCGGCCGGGAACGTCACTCGGGCCAGGTCCGCCGGGGTGAAGTGGATCCGGTACATACTCCGATTGTGCCTGCCGCCGGTGGCGACCGCGCCGCGTTAGTCCTTCGGCCCAGACCGAAACCGGTCGAACGCCCCCTCGCCCGGCGGCCACCCTGATCCCATGATCCGCAGACGCACCGCCACCACTGCCCTGCTGGCCGCTCCCTTCATCGCCGTGACCGCACCGCCTGGCGCCCAGGCCCGCCCAGCGCGCCAAACCCATCAGGAGCAGCATCCGCGCCCGGAGACCTACGTCGTCTCGACCACCCCAGGCGACACTCCGGAGGGCATCGAGGTGACCCGCAACGGCACCATCTATGTGACCAGTGTCGGCACCGGCGCCGTCTACCGCGGTACGGTCCGCAACCCGAGGCTCCGAGTGTTCCTCCCCGCCGGAAGCGACGGCCGTACTGCGGCAACCGGCGTCCACGTGGACCGCTGGGGTCGCGTCCTGATCGCCGGGGCCGGCACCTCCAAGCTCTACATGTACGACGCCCGCGGCCGGATACTCGCGATCCGGCCGGCCTCACAGGGCGCTTTCCTCAACGACTTCGCCTTCACCGAGGACGCCGTCTACGTCACCGACTCGGCGCACAACCAGATCTGGCGGGCCGCCCTGACCGAGGACGGGATCGGCCAGCTGAAGCCCTGGCTGACCCGCGACAAGATCCAGCCGACGCCGTACTTCCTGAACGGCATCGTCTCCGACGGCCGCTACCTGCTCGTCGGAGAGCAGGGCCAGGACGTCACCTACCGGGTCGACCTGCGCACCAAAGCCGTGCGCACGCTGGAGATCACCGGCGCGAACGGCATCCTGTCCGGCGACGGCTACCTGCTCGAAGGACGCCGCCTGTACGCCGTCTACAACGCGGGCGGTGGCAAGTACGTGACCCGGCTGGCGGTCCTCGACCGGGACTGGACGACGGCCGAGATCCGCGCCGATTCGATGCCAGGGGCAACAAATGCGACGCCGACCACGATCGCGCGGGACGGCGGCCGCCTGCTCTGGGTGAACAGTCAGCTCGACGCCGCGCCCGGCACTCCGCCGTACACGGTGTCGGTGGTGCCGGGTCTCAAGTGATCAGATGTCGTCGGCCATCCGGGACAGCACTGCGCCGGCCGACAGCACCAGCGCCTTGTCGTCCTCGGAGAGCCGGTCGAGCAGCTTGGTGAGGTCCTCGACCGCGTCCCGCCCGACGGCCTTGACCACCTCGTCGCCCTGCGGAGTCAGTACGACGGTGGTGGCGCGACCGTCCTGCAGATCGGGCCGGCGGTTCGCCAGCCCGGCCGCCTCCAGCCCGGCGACGGTGGTGGTCGCCGTCGGCTGCGAACACGGCACCCGGTGCGCGAGCTCGCCGATCCGGATCGGCTGCTCGTCGCCGATCACCAGCAGCGCGATGAACTGGGTCGGGTGCAGAACGCTGGTCACCCTCGTCCGGCGCAGATGACGCACCACCCGGTGCATGCCGACCAACAGCTGCAGGGTTTCCTGCTCCATCCGACCACCCCCGTCACGACCGAATGCGCATCGTGACATGGTTCCGGGCTCGACGGCGGCCAGAGACCGGTGGTTTGCAGGAACCTGCAAACGTCGGCCGGAATATAGACTCCGCGGGTGGCGATCGGTGAAGAAGCGGGACCGAGCGACCTGGCGGCCATGCCCAGCTGGTTGCTCACGCAGAGTGCGCTGCACGCGCAGCGGATCATCGCCGAGACGTTCGCCGCGGGCAACGCGCGTGGGTACCACTACCGGCTGCTCGCGACCTTGTCGGAGTACGGGCCGGCCAGTCAGGCCTCGCTCGGCCGGCGAACCGGGATCGATCGCAGCGACGTGGTGGCGGCGATCAACGAGCTGGCCGATCTCCGGTACGTCGTACGCTCACCCGATCCGGCCGACGGCAGGCGCAACATCATCACCCTGACACCGGCCGGCGAGCAGCAGCGCGAGCGGCTCGACACCCTGGTCCGGGCCGCCCAGGATGAGCTGTTCGCCCCGCTCACCCCCTCGGAGCGGGACCAGCTCGCCGAGTTGCTCGGCAAGGTGTTACGACACCACCAGCACTGACCTCACCAGGTCGGCAGCAGCGCGCGAGCGGCGCGCTGGGTCCGGCGGACCCGGTGCTCGCGAGCGTGCACCCGACGGCGGGCGGCTCGGGACGGCCGACGCCACTGGACCGGTTGTGCTGCGACCGTCTCAGCCTGCTGGTACATACCGACTCCTTCGAACGACACATCAGCTCAGATGCGCGGCGGGCACCAACGGTTCCCGTCGAATCGAAGTGAAACCCTTACCTTTCGGCCCAGTTCTTGCCGAACTTGTGCAAGTTCTTGCCGCTACCAACAGCGACTGCTTGACTCCGCGCTGGCGTCTCTCGACGCCGCCCGCCCCCTTCTCGATCCAAGGCGTTTCGCCACGCCCGATCGGACCTCACGAGGAGACACCGCCCATGTCATCAGTCACCAAGGCCGCGCGCGCTGCCGTCGCCGCACTGGCCGGCGGCTTGCTGCTGTCCACCGTCCTGACCGTCGCCGCCTCCGCCGATCCGCCGCCGATCGACGGAGCGTCGTGCAGCTCGAGCCAGCTCGGCCAGAAGGTCTGGAGCTACTCCGGTCCGCAGATCAACATCAAGCCGGTGATCACCGACCAGGTCGCGATCAACATCGCGCCCGGCACCACCGGCACCCGGACCGACACCCTGACCGAGGTCGAGACGGTGACCCGGGCGGTGACGAACTCGGTCGGCGTCGAGGTCTCCGCCTCCGCCGAGGCCGGCGTGATCTTCGCCAAGGTCTCGACCTCGGTCAAGGCGACGTACAACTACACCGTCGTCACCACCGGCTCGAAGTCCACCTCGAAGACCACCGCGGTGACCTGGAACTTCAACCAGCCCGGGTACTACGGCCTGTACCGCGGCGTCCAGCAGGTCAGCGGCTACGACCAGTACACCGAGTGCATCCGCTACCCGTACCCCAGCGTGCCGATCGGCTGGAAGGTCCGGACGCTGAACTTCAACATGTTCACCTCCCCGGAGGAGGGCACCATCCTCTGCACCGGCCCGGCCACCACGCTGCCGGACATCTTCATCACCAAGATCCGCGATCTGGCCCGCAAGCGCCTCGGCGACTGCTGACCCACCCTCCCGCCCCCCGCCCCACTCGTTGAGAGAAGTCCACCCATGTCCCGATTCCCCCGGATCGCCCGTGCCGGCGCCGCCACCCTGGTCGCCGGCGTGCTGTTGTCCGTATCGCTGGTCAACAGCGCTCAGGCCGACCCCTACCCGATCGACGGCGCCCCCTGTAGCGCCAGTCAGATCGGCCAGAAGGTCTGGGGCTTCAACGGCCCGACCATCAACCTCAAGCCGGTCGTCACCGACCAGATCGCGATCAACATCGCGCCCGGCACCACCGGCACCCGGACCGACACCCTGACGGAGGTGGAAACCGTGACCCGCGCGGTGACCAACTCGGTCGGCGTCGAGGTGACCGCGTCGGCCGAGGCCGGCGCGATCTTCGCCAAGGTCTCGGCCTCGGTCAAGGCGAGCTACAACTACAGCGTGGTCACCACCGGCTCGAAGAGCACCAGCCACACCACCACGATGTCGTGGAGCTTCAACCAGCCCGGGTACTACGGCCTGTACCGCGGTGTCCAGGAGGTCAGCGGTCTCGACTCCTACACCGAGTGCCAGCGCTACCCGTACCCGAGCGTGCCGATCGGCTGGAAGTCACACACCCTGTACTTCTCGGCCTTCACCTCCCCCGAGGAGGGCACCATCCTGTGCACCGGCCCGGCCACCACGCTGCCGGACCTGTTCATCACCAAGATCCGCGACCTGGCCCGCAAGCGCCTCGGCGACTGCTGACGCCGGCTGACCCTGTTGCTCCGGCGGCCGGTCCTGTACCCGTGACGGCGGGCGCAGTACCGGCCGTTCGGCGCAGATAGCGGCCTGCTGGGCGAGGCACCAGTACCGCGGGTGGTCCGGCGTTGGTAGAAAGGGGGCCTGGAGCGCTGTGCCGTTCCGTCTGTCTTGCAGCTCTCAACGAGGAGTCCGCGCCGTGACCAGTTCCGAGTCCAACCCCTCCGATGCCCTGTCGAACCTGATGCACGAGGAGCGCCGCTTCGATCCGCCCGCCGAGCTCGCCGCGAACGCGAACGTCAAGGCGGACGCCTACGCGGCAGCCGACGCCGACTACGAGGGCTTCTGGGCGGAGCAGGCCAAGCGGATCAGCTGGGCGGTCGAGCCCACCGAGACGCTGGACTGGAGCAACGCGCCGTTCGCCAAGTGGTACGCCGACGGCAAGCTCAACGCGGCGTACAACTGTGTCGACCGGCACGTCGAGAACGGGCTCGGCGACCGGGTCGCCTACTACTTCGAGGGTGAGCCCGGCGACACCCGCGAGATCACCTACAGCCAGCTCAAGGACGAGGTCAGCAAGGCGGCCAACGCGCTGCTCGAGCTGAACGTCCAGGCCGGCGACGTGGTCGCCATCTACATGCCGATGATTCCCGAGACCGTGATCGCGATGCTGGCCTGCGCCCGGATCGGCGCGCCGCACACGGTGATCTTCGGCGGCTTCTCCGCCGACGCGCTCAAGGGCCGGATCCTGGACTGCGACGCCCGGGTCGTGATCACCTCCGACGGCGGCTACCGCCGTGGTGCCCCGGCCGCGCTGAAGCCGGCCGTCGACGCCGCGCTGGTCGACTGCCCGGACGTCCGCAACGTGATCGTTGCCAAGCGCACCGGCCAGGACACCGCGATGGTCGAGAACCGCGACCTGTGGTGGGACGACTTCGTCGGCAAGCAGTCCACCGAGCACACGCCGGAGGCGTTCGACGCCGAGCACCCGCTGTACGTGATGTACACCTCGGGCAGCACCGGCAAGCCGAAGGGCATCCTGCACACCACCGGCGGCTACCTGGTGGGGACGTCGTACACGCAGTGGGCCGTCTTCGACCTCAAGCCCGACACGGACGTCTACTGGACCGCCGCCGACATCGGCTGGGTCACCGGCCACAGCTACATCGTCTACGGCGCCCTGGCGAACGCGACCACCTCGGTGCTCTACGAAGGCACCCCGGACACCCCTCACCAGGGCCGCTGGTGGGAGATCATCCAGAAGTACAAGGTCTCCATCCTGTACTGCGCGCCGACGGCGATCCGCACCTTCATGAAGTGGGGCAAGGAGATCCCGGAGAAGTTCGACCTCTCCACCCTGCGCGTGATCGGGTCGGTCGGCGAGCCGATCAACCCCGAGGCCTACATCTGGTACCGGGAGAACATCGGCGGCAACAAGGCGCCGGTGGTCGACACCTGGTGGCAGACCGAGACCGGGATGCACATGATCTCGCCGCTGCCGGGCGTCACCGCCGGCAAGCCGGGCGCGGCGATGAAGGCGATCCCGGGCGTCAGCGTGGATGTCGTCGACGACGCGGGCGAGTCGGTCCCGAACGGCTCCGGCGGTTACCTGATCATCGACAAGCCGTGGCCGGCGATGCTGCGCACCCTGTGGGGCGACGACCAGCGGTACAAGGACACGTACTGGTCGCGCTGGCCGAACGTGTACTTCGCGGGCGACGGCGCCAAGAAGGACGAGGACGGCGACATCTGGCTGCTCGGCCGGGTGGACGACGTGATGAACGTGTCCGGTCACCGGCTCTCCACCACCGAGATCGAGTCCGCCCTGGTCTCCCACCCGAAGGTCGCCGAGGCCGCCGTGGTGGGCGCCTCCGACCCGACCACCGGCCAGGCGATCGCGGCCTTCGTCATCCTCCGCACCGAGGCCGGCGACGGCGGCCCGGACGTGGTCCAGGAGCTCCGCAACCACGTCGCCAAGGAGATCGGCCCGATCGCCAAGCCCCGCCAGATCATGATCGTGGCCGAGCTGCCGAAGACCCGCTCCGGCAAGATCATGCGCCGACTGCTCCGCGACGTGGCCGAGAACCGCGAGGTCGGCGACGTCACCACGCTGGCCGACAGCACCGTGATGGACCTGATCAAGACCAACCTCGACGCCGGCAAGTCCGACGACGACTAGCCGTTAATGCGGTTGCCGCACCGGGCCACTCCTGCTGGAATGGCCCGGTGCCGGCACCCAACGGATTCGACTACCTGGCCCGCCCCGACGGGACGGTCCGGATCACCCACCACGGCAAGCCGGCCACCGTACTGCGCGGCGCCCGCGCCGCCGAGTTCCTCGCCGAGGTCGACGACGACCCGCAGGAAGTGATGGCCCGCTGGACCGGCAACTACAAACGCGGCAACGAGCGGATGGGCAAGAACCACCCCCGCAACAGGTAGCCGTGGCATGATCACCGCGTGACCGCCCTGATCGCCATCATCCACGCCGGCCTGGCCGCCGCCTGGGTGGGCGGGATGGCCTACTCGCTCTTCGTCGTCCAGCCGAAGCTGAAGAAGTACTTCGCCGGCCGCGACGAGGACCGCGAGCGCCTCACCGCAGTAATTGCCTCAGGCAACCGCTACAAGGTCCTCGCCCTGATCGGCGTGATCGCTGTCTCCGGCATCGTCCTGCTCCTGCTGGACCACCGGCACTGGTGGATCCACGCCCTGAAAGCCGTTCTGCTGCTGGCCGCAACAGCCATCTTCTGGTTCGTCTCCTGGCGCCACTGGCCCCGCCGCATCTTCGCCACCGAAGCAGAACGCCCAGCCCTGCAACGCCAACTGATCACCCTGGCCACCATCATGCTCAGCCTGGCCGGCACCGCCTTCGCCCTCGGCGTCCTGGCCTCGCAGCTCTGACGCGTAGTTATCCACAGGCCGGCTGACGACGCCGACGCGACCAGGTGCGATTTCCCTAGACTTCCGGGCATGAAGCGTCTGGGGCTCCGCATCGTCACCACAGGTCTGGTACTCGCGCTCGGTCTCGCCGCCGCCGGCTGCACGTCGGGCAACGGAAGGAAGTCCCTGACCAGCGTGACATCGGCGCAACCGATCGTTTTCGACGTGCCGAAAACACCGCAAGAGGCGGACAGGACGCAGGCGCCTGGCGACCGGACCAACCAGACGCTGGAAGCTGTTGCGGTCCGGGGCCGAGCGGTGGTGGCGGTCGGAACCGATCTGTCCGCGAAGGTCAGCCGTCCACTGTTCCTGTCCAGCGCGGACGCCGGAGGTAGCTGGACCAGACGCGACCTGGACAAGGAGTCGACCGACAGGTCAGGCACCTTCGAGAGCGCGACCGACGTCGCGGCCGGACCGAGTGGCTTCGTGGCCATCGGCTCCTCGAACAATCGGCCGGTGCTCTGGCACAGCAAGGACGGCGATTCGTGGCAGCGGCAGATGCTCGACCGGAAGGTCTTCACTGCCACCGACCAACTGACCGCGATCACCGCGACCAAGACCGGGTTCGCGATCGTCGGCGACAGCCCGCTCCCGGCAGCAGGCTACGACGACCACCTGATCTACTGGCAGTCCACCGACGGGTTGTCCTGGCGCCGCGCAACCGGACCGGCCATCGGCCTCAAGCCGACCGTCAACGGAGACGTGTCCGCGGCGCAGATCGTTGCCGTCGGCAAGACGGTGGTGATCAGCGGAAACCTGTCCACGCCGGGCGACGCCAAGCAGACGGACCGGCTGCAGTTCTGGTTCTCGACCGATGCCGGAGCGAGCTTCCGAAGCTCATCCGTCCAGGGCGAGGTGGCGACCGCGTCAGTGGTGTACAACAACGTGCTCGCGGCCGGCGACGGGAAGTTCGTCGCACTCGTCCAAGGCGACGGGTACGCCGACGACGGCTCCTGGGACGGCATCGTCCTGGAGGGTGGGCCGTCCGGAAGCTCCTGGCGAGTCGCCGCGAAACCGTGGCTGCTCGGCTCGGACTACGACGATTCTCCCGGAACTTTGACCAAGGCAGGCCAGGACTGGGTGGCGACGAGCCAGACAAAGGCCGCCACGGTAGACGTCACAGTGGCCGCCGGATCGAATTGGGGGCTACTCACTGATCGCACCGACACCGAGAGCCAACACAGCCGGGGTAGCCAGATCGTCACCGATTCCGTTGCGGTAGGCGCCGATGTCGTCCTGGTCGGGTCGAGCGACCGGAGCGGGAGCATCGAGCCCAGGGCCTGGCGCTATCACGACGGCGCGGTCCTCCCCACCAGCCTGCCGGCCGAGGCGTCAGCAGGCCGGCCCTCGACCTCCCTCCATCGCATCCTGAGCACCGGCAAGGAACTCGTCGTCGTCGGTGACATCTCCGACGCTCCGACCGCTTGGACCCGGACAACCGGCGAGTGGCAGGCAAGCACTCTGCCGGGCCGCAAGAACGGTGTGGAGCTGCGCCTGGCCGACGCCGCGCCGACCACTGACGGCCGGGTAGTCGCCGTCGGCACGAAGTACCCGACCATCGGGGAGCGCGCCGCGGTCTGGGTTCGCGACCTGGCGGGCCGCTGGGTCGAGAGCGAATCGCCGATCTTCGGGACCTTGGCCGGCTCGTCGTACGGCGGGCCGAGTCCGCAGGCGGTCGCGGTCGGTCCGGGCGGCTGGGTGGTCGTCGGGCAGCGTCACGACGGGGACGGCCACTACGACGCCTGGTCGATGCGCTCGAAGGACGGCAAGACCTGGACCGAAGGTCGCGGCGGCCGGGTGCTGCCACCGGAGAAGGATTCCGACACCCGTCGGACGCCGGCACAGAATCTGCGCAGTTCGGAGGGCGCGATCGCAGAAATGACCAGCGTTCTCGCTGTCGGTTCGAGATTCGTCGCAGGCGGCCGGGCGGGAGCCAACGGCCCAGCGGTCTGGTTGTCGGCCGACGGCGACAACTGGTCGTCTCTGGTACTGCTGCCACTCCCCAAGAAGGCGTACTCGGCGAACGTCCGGGCGTTGGAGAGGATCGGCAACACCCTGGTCGCGATCGGCGAGTACCACCGGTCGGTGGGCGATGTCGAAAGCGGCTGGACCAGTTGGACTTCGAAGGACGGCGGTCTCACCTGGTCGGCCGGCCCGGTCGCCGAACCAAGCAGCGCGTTCGCCCATACCTTGGTCCCGGTGCCCAACGGTGTGGTTGCCCTTGGCTATCAAGGACTCAACGACCAGATCGATGCTGCTGTCTGGTTCAGCCGAGACGGACGCGCCTGGACACGGCTGCCTCTGCCCGACAAGCGCAGTACTGGCCCTGGGCGGCAGGGGATCACGTCGGCGGTTGTTCAGGACGGGAAGCTGCTGGCGACCGCCTTCGACATTCCGCCCTCCGGCGGCACGGACTACACGCAGGAGATCGAGCTGCCGAAATAGGACGTAATTGGTCTACTTGGGTTTCCGGTGGAGGCGTCGCGGACCGATAGGTTCTTGGCATGGGTGCGGCTGAGGAGTACTTGGAGAAGGCGTTGGCGTTGGCTGCCGAGGCAGCGCGGTCACAGGTGGGGGCAGTGCGCATTGCCGCCGGGCTGGTGGCCGACGCATTGGTCGGCGGGAAGACGTTCTGGGTGTTCGGGACCGGGCACAGTCATCTGATCGCCGAGGAGTTGTACGGGCGGGCTGGTGGGCTGGCGAGTGTGCGGGCGGTGCTGGAGCCGGGGCTGATGCTGCACGAGGGGCTGCGGAAGAGTTCGTTGCTGGAGCGGCTCGGTGGGTTGGCCGAGGTGTTGCTGCAGGTGAACGAGATCGCGGCCGGTGATGTCGTGCTGGTGGCGTCGAACTCCGGGCGGAACGCAGTACCGGTGGAGTTCGCGCAGGGGGCGCGGGAGGTCGGGGCGAAGGTGATCGCGTTGACCTCGATGGCGCACAGCGCAGCGGTGGAGTCGCGGGCGCCGTCGGGGCTGCGGTTGTTCGAGCTCGCGGATGTTGTCATCGACAACTGTGGGGTGCCTGGTGACGCGTTGATCGAGATCGACGGCAGTCCGGAGAAGACCGGATCGACCTCGACCGTTGTGGGCGCGCTGCTCGCGCAGGCGCTCACCGTCGAGGTCGTCAGCTTGCTCGCCGGGCGCGGCCACACGCCCGACGTACTGCGGAGCTTGAACGCCTGAGCCGGCTCAGGTGGCGCGGTAGGCGACGGTGATGTCGTAGCGGTCGGATCGGTAGACCGAGCGGCCGAATTCGATCACTTCGCCCGACGCGGTGCGCGGAGCGGAGGTGATGATCAGGCACGGGATGCTGGAGTCGATTCCGAGAATCTCGGAGTCGGCAGCGTCCGGCGGCGCGGCCACGATCGAGGCGGAGACCATGCCGAGCGTGACCCCCCAGCGAGTCGCCAACGAGTCGTAGAGGGAGACCTCTTCGAGGTTCAGCTCGTCCAGGCCGGGATAGCGACGCAGCGACAGTGACGTGCGCTCGATGGCCATCGGCTCGCCGTCAGCGGTGCGCAGCCTGACCAGGTGCAGCACCGGTGTGCCGACGGGCTCTTCGAGCTCGGCAGCGAGCGCCTCGTCCGCAGTACCGACGGTGTGCTCCAGCACCTTGGCGCCGGGCGTGATGCCGCGGGCGCGCATGTCCTGGCTGAACGACGAGGTCAGCATCCGGGCCGGCCGTGGCTCGGCGACGAACGTGCCTCCGCCTGGCCGGCGGGCGGCCAGACCTTCGGCCACCACCCGGTCCACCTCCTGGCGGACCGTCATCCGGGCGACGCCGAAGCGCTCGGCCAGAACACGCTCGGACGGCAGCACCGTGCCGGCCGTGAGACTGCGGGTGAGGGTCTCCAGAATCTCGCGGATCTGGTCACCCTTCGGCCGGTCGGTCCGTAGCTCCGTAGGGAGTTCGGCGAGGTCACCGGGGTTGTTCCTTGGGCGGGCCATGACGTCAGTATCCCTGGGAATGTGCCCGGCAAACCGGTTGCCGGGGGTCGCGAGCCACGTCGTGCTCCTGAAAGTTTTCTACTAGACCACTACTAATGCCGACAGTACTGTCCGGCACCCCAGGTCGGCCAGTAATCATCTTCGCAGTACCCAGGTAACTTTGACGATATGCACGACCTACAGAGCGTGATGACGGCTAGAATCGACCGATAGCCGGGGCCCGCTCCGCGCTTGGTGTGCCGGGAAGTCTGGTCGGCGATTGGTCCGATCACGCCCCGACCGAAAGGAGCAGCCCTGTGCGGCTGCTGCAGAAACGACGAGCTTTTCCCCGCATCCTGGGGTCCGAGCGCGCCTTCCTGGCCGACACCCTGCGCGCCGAGACGACCGGCGGCCTGGTCCTGGTCGGCGCCGCGATCATCGCGCTGGTCTGGGCCAACTCGCCCTGGCAGGACGGCTACCACCACCTGCGCGACGCCCAGCTCGGCCCGTTGACGGTCGAGCAGTGGGCCACCGACGGCGCACTGACCCTGTTTTTCTACCTGGCCGGGGTCGAGCTCAAGCGCGAACTCGTGGTCGGCACCCTGTCGAAGATCAGCGAGGCCGTCGTACCGGTGGTCGCGGCGTTCTGCGGGATGGCGGCGCCGGCCCTGATCTACGCCGTCATCAACCTGACGGCCGACAACGGCAAGCCGCACGGCTGGGCGGTGCCGACGGCAACGGATATCGCGTTCGCCCTGGCAGTGCTGGCGATCGTCGGCCGGTCGTTGCCCAGCGCACTCAGGGCGTTCCTGCTCACCCTGGCGGTGGTCGACGACTTCGGCGCGATCCTGGTGATCGCCGCGTTCTTCTCGCACGGCCTCAACCTGCTCGCGCTGCTGGCCGCACTCGCCCTGATCGCGGCGTTCTACCTCCTGCAACGCCTCAGATTCCGTACGCCGCTGCTGTACGTGCCGGTCGTCCTGGCGGCCTGGTGGTTCATGCACGAGTCGGGCATCCACGCCACGATCGCCGGTGTCGCGATGGGGCTGATGACGCGGGTGCTGCCGGATCCGGGCGAGGAGAGGTCGCCGGCCGAGCGGCTGGAGCATCGGCTGCGGCCGTGGTCGGCCGGCGTCGCGGTACCGGTGTTCGCGCTGTTCGCCGCCGGCGTGACGCTGGGCGGCGACGCGTTGCGCGCGATGCTGACCGACCCGGTCGCGATCGGCGTGGTCGCCGGGCTGATGGCCGGCAAGGTGATCGGCGTCTTCGGCGGCTCCTGGCTGACCGCGCGGTTCACCAAGGCCGAGCTGAACTCCGACCTCGCCTGGCGCGACGTCGGCGCGGTCTCGGTGCTGGCCGGGATCGGATTCACGGTCGCGTTGCTGATCGCCCAGCTCGCCTTCGGCGACGACGTGGCCCAGATCGAACGCGCCAAAGCCGCGGTCCTGGTGGCGTCACTGCTGTCCGCGCTGATCGCTGCCGCACTGCTGTTGCGTCGCAACCGCGCGTACGCCGAGGAATGAGCGGCGGGTACAGGCTAGTGTCGGGGCACCGGACCCGTGTGGAAGGAGCGCCATGTCGATGGGGCAGACCGATGATGAGCCCACTGTCGGGCAACTTGTCGCCAACGCCAGCAAGGATCTGTCCAGCTTGGTCCGCAGCGAACTCGAGCTGGCCAAGTCGGAGCTGAAGTCGACCGCGGTCAAGGCCGGCACCGGCGCGGGCCTGTTCGGCGCCGCCGGCTTCCTCGGGCTGCTGGCGGTCATCCTGCTGTCCATCGCCGCGGCGTACGGCGTGCACGCGCTCGGCCTGCACCCGGCGCTCGCGTTCCTGATCGTTGCCGTGGTCTACCTTCTGATCGCGGCCGTGCTGGTGCTGGTCGGCAAGAACCTGCTCAGCAAGGCGAAGGGCCCGCAGCGCGCGATCGAGACCTCGAAGGAGTCGGTCGAGGCGCTCAAGGCGATCGGCAAGGGCGACTAGTGGTCAGCGCCGGACGATCGTCGCGAGCTGACCACTGAGTCCCGCTGGGGTCTCCGATCTGCTCGTCGACGGGCCGTGGTCGCATTCGCTGGTCGCGGCCAACGGGGCGAGGTTTCACGTGGCCGAGTGTGGCGGCGCGGACGATCCGCTGGTGCTGTTCCTGCACGGCTTCCCGGAGTTCTGGTGGGCCTGGCGCCACCAACTGCCGGCAGTGGCCGCAGCGGGGTTCAGGGCGGTCGCCATGGACCTGCGTGGCTACGGCGCCAGCGACAAGACTCCGCGCGGCTATGACCCCTTCACGGTCTCGGCAGACGTCTCTGGCGTGATCAGGTCGCTGGGCGCGACTGATGCCGTGGTGGTCGGCCACGGCTGGGGTGGGTTCGCCGCTTGGTCGGCCGCAGTACTGGCGCCCAAGCAGGTGCGAGCTCTGGTGGCTGTGTCAGCGCCACACCCACTGCAGCTGATGCGGTCGGGGCAGCTGAGGTCGGTGGCTCAGGTCGGCTGGTTCCAACTGCCGATCCTCCCCGAGCGCCGCCTGCTCGCCCAGGACGGCATCCACATCGAGCAACTCCTCCGCGCCTGGTCCGCTCCCGGCAGCAGCTTCCCGGACGCCGAGGCGTCCCGCCGCTACCGCGCGGCCCTCCAGGTCTGGCCTGCGCCGCACTGCGCGCTGGAGTATCACCGCTGGTTCGTCCGCTCGCGCCTACGCTCCGACGGCCGCCGGTACTCCGCTCGCATGCGCACCCCGGTCGCAGTACCGGTGCTGCAGGTGCATGGAGCCCAGGACGGCGCTGTCAGCAAGGCTGCCTTCACCACACCCGCCGAACTGCTGACCGGGCCGCTGCAGCACGAAGTACTGACCACTGCAGGGCATTTCCCCCACGAGGAGACCCCGGAGCTGTTCAACTCGCTCCTCCTGGACTGGTTGCCCCGCTCAGGAGACGGTCTGCGGGCCGACGGTGCCGGTCACATGCCAGCCTGAACCGTTCTTCAGGCGATAGGTCAGCCAGAGACCGCCCAGGCAGCCCGTCCACTTGCTCATGCCGATGGTGGCCGTCGAGCCGTTCTCGATGACGACCTGACCAGCCGTGACGTACGGCGTGCCGTCGGTCTTGCCGCAGCCCTTGGGGCGGCTGTTCACCCACTCGATCGCGACGCCCGCACCTTGCACGATCACTCGCCGGTCCGCCGCGGTGAACACCCCGAGGCTGATGCCGGCGCCGGCCGGGTTGCCGGCGCTCCGGTACGGCGAGTCCAGCACCCTGATCACCGCCGGCCGGTCGTGCTTCACCAGCTCGGCGATCGCGGCGCCGGTGATGGCCGCGGTGACACTGACCTTGGCGTTCGTCTGCTCCTTGCCCGCACCCACGACACTCATCGGCGGGTCCTCGCCTTGGTGCGCAAGCTGCACGGTGGAGACCGGGCCGCCGAGCACGGCGATCACGGCAGCCGCGGCAACCAGCGGCGTGCGCCACCGGCGTACCGGCCGAGTGGTTGCTACCGGCAACCGATCGAGCAGTTGCTCCTTCTCGGTAAAGGTTTCGCGGAGGAGTTGGCCGACCTCTTCGTCCGTCAGTCTGGGCATTTCAGTGGTCCTTCTCGGAGGTCGGGAGGTTGGTGCGGAGAGTGGCCAGGCCGCGGGACGCGTGCGAGCGGACGGTGCCGGCCGAGCAGCCGAGGATGGTGGCGATCTCGTCGTCCGGGAGGTCCTCGTAGAACCGCAGCACCAGTACTGCACGTTGCTGCCGCGGCAGGTCGGCGAGGAGGCGCCAGGCGGCATCCCGCTGGGCGTGGCGGGTGCTGACGTCGTCACCGGCCGGCGCGTCGGGCAGCTCGGCCAGGGGCAGTTCCTGGTTCTTGCGCAGGCGGCGCCAGCTCAGGAACTCGTTGACGACCATCTTGCTCAGATAGGCGTCCGGCCGGTCGAGGGCACCGATCCGATCCCAGCGGCGATGGGCGCGCGTCAGTACGGTCTGGACGAGGTCTTCAGCGCTGTGTGCGCCACCGGACAGCATCAGCGCGAGGCGCAGCAGCCGCCGTTCGCTCGACGCCACCACCTCGTCGAACGTCAGCCGCTCGGTGTCCCCGCTCGTTACCGTCACACCCCTTCAACGCGGCGGGCGCCCCGATCTGTTGAGCGGGAATCAGGTGCAGCTGTGGGTGGAGACCTCTTGCGTCGCTTTGGCGCCGGCTGCGGCGTCGTCGGCGACCTGCTCGGCGGTCAGCACGTACCCGGTGCGGTTGTCCTCGACGGAGGCCGCGAAGACCACGCCGTACACGGTGCCCTTCGCCGAGATCAGCGGGCCGCCCGAGTTGCCGGGGCGGACCTGCGCCCAGATCGAGAAGGCTCGCCGGGTGACGGTCTTGTCGCCGTAGATGTCCGGGCCGCGGAGCCGCTCCTCGGACCGGATCCTGGCCGGCTCGGAGTCGAACGGGCCGTTCTCCGGGTAGCCGAGGACGACCGCGGTCGCGTCCGCCTTGCCGTCGTTGTCGAACGCCAGCGGGGTCGCCTTGAGCTCGGGCACGTACAGCACGGCGATGTCGACCGACGAGTCGAACAGCACCACCTTGGCGTCGTACTTCTTGCCGTTCACCTCGACCTTCGGCGAGCTGACCCCGGCCACCACGTGCGCGTTCGTCATCACCCGCTGCGGGGCGTAGACGAAACCACTGCCCTCGAGACCACGTGAGCAGTTCGCGACCCCGGTCACCTTGGCGATCCGGGTGTAGGCCAGCCGCACGGTCGGGTTGCGCGAGATGGTGCCGTCCGGCGGCTGCGTCTCGCGGATCCGCTCCGGTACGAACGGGTCGAGGAAGCGCGGGAACAGATCGGTGTTCACCACGTCGTTGAAGGCCTGCAGCGCGCGATCCGCGCCGCCCGGAAGCGCCTCGTCGACCTTGGCCAGCACCTGCGAGCCGCGGACGGCCGACGTGACGCTGGGGATCCGGGCGCCGCTCACCGCGACGCCGAGCACCCACGAGACGACCAGCACCGACGCGGCAGCCAGTACTGCGCCGCCGAGCGCATCGACGGCTTTGACCGGTTTCCAGGAGATCTTGTTGCGTAGCTTGGAGCCGAGCAGGGCGCCGATGGTCCGCCCGATCGAGGCCAGCAACACGACCAGCACGAGCGCCGCGAACGACACCTCGACACTGGGCGAGAAGTTGTCCAGCACCCGCGGTACGCCGTACACGCCGATCGCCGCGCCCGCCAGCAGACCGAGCGTCGCGCAGGCGCCGAGGATGAATCCCTCGATGTAGCCCGAGATCGCCACCAGCGCGGTCACCACCAGCAGCGCGATATCGAGACCGCTCACTCCACACCCTCCGGATGCCCCAGGTCGTGCTCGATGGCCGTCAGCCGCCGCACATCTGCCGGCTGCTGCCCCTCACTCCGCCAGGCCGCCTCGACCAGCCGGTCGGGCAACGGTACGACGTGGGTGGGGTCCCAGTCGCGCGCCCAGCCGCCGAGCTTCAGTAACTTGTCGAGCAGACCGGCGGTGAAACCCCAGATGTAGAGGTCGTCCACGGTGAACGCGGGACCGGTGAAACCGGACGGATGCAGGCAGCTGATCCGGTTGGCCGGGTCGGTCAGCGCCTGGATCGAGACCCGGTGCACCGAGGCGACCTCGGCCGGGTCGACCACCGCGACCGGCGACGGCTCCCGCCACCAGCCGAGCACCGGCGAGACGGCGAAGTTGCTGACCGGCACCCACAGTGAGGGCCAGACCGCGAACACCTCGACGCCGGCCGGGTCGAGCCCGGTCTCCTCCTCGGCCTCGCGCAGCGCGGTACGGATCAGGCCCTGGACGCCGGTGCCGTCCTCGGGGTCGACGCGGCCGCCGGGGAACGCCATCTGGCCGGCGTGACTGCGCAACGTCCAGGACCGCTCGGTCAGCAGCACGTCGGGGCCTTCAGCATCGTTGCCATCGGCAAGCAGAATCAGTACGGCGGAACCGCGCACGCCGGGGTCGTTCTCGGGCGGGAGGAAACGCGACAGCTCGGTCGGGTCGACCTCTTTCGATGCCGTCCGCAACCGGTGCAGGAACTCGGGCAGCTGCACGTCGTACGTCGTACTGGTCCTCACAGGCTGACTCCCAGCTTGTCCTCGACGAGCTGCTCCAGCTGCTGCTGCGACCTGAGCGCGCCTTGGTGAACGTAGACGAGAACGCCTTGCCGGTCGATGAACGCGGTCACCGGCGGTCCGGCGATCCGGAGCGACTGCTGGGTCAGCTTGTCGGTGTCGACCAGGTGCGGGTAGTCCCAGTCGTGGTCGAGCGCGAACTTGACCGCGAGGTCGGGGCGGGTGTCGATGTAGTCGATCCCGATCAGCTCGAGCTTGTCGCCGGCCTTGCGCTGCAGCGCGGCCAGGTACGGCGCTTCCTCGCGGCAGGGGCCGCACCATTGGGCCCAGACGTTGATCACCAGCGGGCCGCGGAGGTCGGACAGGCGGGTGTCGGGGCCTTTTCCCAGGCAGGGAAGGCTGATCTCGGGTAATCCTTTGGGGGCCGGTTGTCGCGACTGGACGCTCGGGCAGGCCTGCAGTTGGTCGGCGCCGGCCACGGTCCCGTCCGGCTCCTTGGCGACGCTGCCTGGCTTGTCGTCACCACAGGCCGACAGCAACCCCAGAGCAACAACAGCGCCCAACAGAGCAACCCAACGCCCGCCGCCGCTCACGCTGGGGTCTTCACCAGTTTTGCGGCTAGGTCCGGGTCGACCGGGCCGGCGCCGAAGGACGGGCACCACTGGGCGATCGGGCAGGCACCACAAGCCGGCTTCTTGGCGTGGCAGCGGCGGCGGCCGTGGAAGATCAGCCGGTGCGACAGCATCGTCCAGTCCTTCTTTCCGAATAGCTCGCCGATCAGGTGCTCGACCTTGACCGGGTCCTCCTCGGTGGTCCAGCCGAACCGGCGGACCAGCCGGCCGAAGTGGGTGTCGACGGTGATCCCGGGCACCCCGAAAGCGTTGCCCAGGACGACGTTCGCCGTCTTGCGGCCGGTGCCGGGGAGCTTGACCAGCTCCTCCAGCTTGCCGGGCACCACCCCGTCGTACTCGTCGACCAGCACCTGGCCGAGCTTCATCAGGCTGTTCGTCTTGGCCCGGAAGAAGCCGGTCGGCTTGAGGATCGTCTCCATCTCCTCCCGATCGGCCTCCGCGTACGCCGCCGCGTCCGGGTACTTCGCGAACAGCGTCGGGGTCACCTTGTTGACCATCACGTCGGTGGTCTGCGCCGACAGGATGGTGGCGACCAGCAGCTCCAGCGGACTGGTGAAGTCCAGCTCGCAGTGCGCGTCCGGGTAGGTGTCGGTGAGCACCTTGTGCATCTTGCGGGCCCGCCGGACCAGCTGGGTGTGCGTCTCGTCGGCGAAGACGGGCGCCTTCCGCGGCAGCTTCAGCGGCACCTGGAGAGCGGAATCAACGGAGGCGGAGGCCTCGACGTGCTGGGTCGGCATGCAGGCCAGCCTACGTCCGGGCTCCGACAACCCCCTCCCAACTGCCCACCGGCGATCAACTGGTGCGCACCTGCGTGCGAGCCCACTCCGCCCACTCCTGCTGCATCGCGGTGAAGCGCAGCCCGTACTCCAGCGCGATCCGGCCGTAGACGGACAGATTGTCGTCGTCCCAGTCGACCGCGTCGTGCAGCGCTGCCAGCTCGGCGTGCGTGGCCGTCGCATGCCCGGCCAGACTCTCCAGGTAGCCGCGGGCCTGCTCGGGCGTGAGGACCCCGAGGAAGAAAACCCGGAGCAGTACTTCGCTGCGCGTACTGCGCTGCGGCTCGGTCTCGGCCAGCCAGTGCCGCAGCTCGGCCAAACCGGCATCGGTCAGCGTGTACTCCTTCCGGCCGCGCGGACCCTGGTCAGAGACCACCACCAGGCCGCTGTCGGCGAGCTTGGTCAGTTCGCCGTAGATCTGGCTCTGGGTGGCCGGCCAGACGTTGGCCAACGAGGTACTGAAGGTCTTCAGCAGGTCGTAGCCGCTGGCGGGGTGCTCCACCAACAGCCCGAGGAGGGCGTGTCGCAGGCTCATACCGGGGAGCTTACCTTCCACTCTTGACATGTCGATAGGCGACGTTCTACTTTCGACATGTCAGTTTTGGAATGTCAGTTGAGGAGCACCCTGATGTCTTACCTCCGGACCTTCGCCCCCTGGATCGTCTACGCCGTGATTCCCTCGGCGCACTGGAACTGGGCCGCGCTGATCGCGCTGCTGCTGTCCGTCGGCCTGATCGCCCAGCAGACCCGCTCCGGCCGGAGCCTCGACGCGCTGATCATCGAGCTCGGCTCGGCCGTCTTCTTCGCGGTCATCACCGTCGTGGCCTTCGCGGATCCCAACAGCGGCCTGCATCCCTACACGCCGGCCCTGTCGGCCGCAGCCCTCGCGCTGATCGCGGGCGCCTCGTTGGCGCTGCGCAAGCCGTTCACGCTCGGGATCGCCAAGCAGTCGACCCCTCGCGAGTTCTGGGACCGGCCGCTGTTCATCCGGACGAACGTGATCATCACCGCCGTCTGGACCGCGAGCTTCGCGGTGTCCGCCGTGGTCCTCGCCCTGCTGGCCGACAGCAGCCCGGCGATCCGGATCCCGGTGCAGGTGGCCGGCTTCGTCGTACCGATGGTCTTCACCGTCCGGTACGTCGCACGCACGCGCGCCAAGGCCGCCCGGTGAAGCCCGCGCCGCATCTGGCCGGCAACTACGCCCCGGTCGACCAGGAACTCACCACCCACGAGCTGCCGGTGACCGGCCAGATTCCGCCCGAGCTGACCGGTTGGTACCTCCGCAACGGCCCGAATCCGCACGACGCCGCCTCCGCCAACTGGTTCTTCGGCGACGGCATGGTGCACGGTGTCCGGCTCGAGGGAGGCCGCGCGACCTCCTACCGCAACCGCTGGGTCCGTACGTCGACCTTCACCGACGGCGCGCAGATCTACGGCGCCGACGGATCCGTGGACCTGACCGCGGGGGCCGCCAACACCCACATCGTCCGGCACGCCGGTCGCACGCTGGCCCTGGTCGAGTCGTCCTTCCCCTACGAGCTCACCAGCGAACTGGACACGATCGGGCCGTACGACTTCGACGGGCGGCTGCAGACCGCGATGACCGCGCACCCGAAGACCTGCCCCAGCACCGGCGAGCTGCACTTCTTCGGCTACAGCCTGGCCCCGCCGTACCTGACCTACCACCGCGCCGACGCGACCGGGGAGTTGGTGGTCAGCCGCCCGATCGACGTGCCAGCTGCCACGATGAACCACGACTTCATGCTGTCTGCCAGCCATGTCGTCTTCATGGACCTGCCGGTCGTCTTCGACCTGGAGACCGCCAAGACCGGCAAGATGCCCTTCGCCTGGAGCGACGGCTACGGCGCCCGGCTCGGCGTACTGCGGCGCGACGACCCGCAGGGCGCGGTCCGCTGGTTCGAGATCGATCCCTGCTACGTGTTCCACACCCTCAATGCCCACGACCAGGGCCAGGACCAGATCGTCCTGCACGTCATGCGCTACCCGGAGCTGTGGCGCAAGGGCAGCAGCGATCCCCAGCAGGCAACACTGTGGCGCTGGACCATCGACCTGACGGCAGGCGTCGTACGGGAAGAGCAGTTGCATGACCGGCCTGCTGAGTTCCCCCGGATCGACGACCGGCTGGCCGGCCTTGCGGCGCGCTACGGCCACGCCACTGTGTCCCGTACTCCGTCCAGTGGTCCCGACACCGGCGCGCTGGTTCGCTACGACCTACGCGATGGCCTGGTGACTTCCCACGAGTTCGGTCCGGGCCGCGTCCCTGGCGAGGCCGCGTTTGCCCCGGCTGATGATCGCCCGGGTGGCGACGGCTGGCTGATGACCTACGTGCACAACGCCGCCACCGACACCAGTGACCTGGTCATCCTCGACGCCACAGATCTGGCAGCGCCGCCGGTGGCGACCATTGAGCTCCCTGTTCGGGTGCCCTTCGGTTTCCACGGCAATTGGCTCACCGACTGACCTCAGGCCAGGGGTAGCGGGACGGTGACCGTCAGGTGGCGGCCACCGGGGTGTGGTTGGGGGAGGTCGCGAGACTTCAGGCGGACGGCGAGGTCGTCGATGACCCCGACAGTGAGGTCCAGCTCCGGGAGCGCGGTGCCCTCCGGGTCCAGCCTCTGCTCAGCGTCCTCGGGTGGGTGGTCGCCGAAGTAGCGGGCAGCGTCGGTGTAGACGGTCCAACAGGCCAGGGAGATCTTGGCGCGATCAGGTGACAGCAAGGCGACCCGTACGTCGGCGTACAGGGCGTAGTCGGCGTCGGCGATGCTCACCGTCGTGCTGCTGGCCGGCAGCAGCTCCGGTACTGCGTCGATGACTTTGGTGGTCAGGAGTTGCCACATGGCGACCTGTTCCCGCGGGAAGCGAGGCTGCGGCGGCCGAGGTACCCACCGACCGGCCCACTCGTCGCCAGCGGCCACTCGGGCTTCTGCGAACGCAATAGCCGGGCCGATGCGGCGCCTCTCGACCAGCAGATTGATGACAGCGCCCGTCGCGTTCTCCCCGGCGTACCAGCTTGCCTTGTCGTCGTGCTCGGCCAAGGCAGCGTCAGGATCGGCTGTCGCCAGCATCGTTGCCCACCACATAGGACCTGCAGCGGGAACACTCGCAACCAGCGCTGCCAACTCGTCCAGGTGGCCGAGCCGGCTCAGTACGCGGATGAGCTGTAGCTGGAAGACAGCGTCCCCCGCGGCCGCTCTGGCACGCAGCTCATCGAGTTCGTCGTGCACTGCGAGGTAGTCAGCGAGTTGCTCTGCCGACAGTCGCTCACCGGCATCTGCACGGACCCGCAACTCGTCCAGGTAGCCGTACTCCGCCCGGAGCCGGGCAGCTTGCCGCTGTGCCCCGCGCTGCGTCGAGGCATCCAGTACTGCGATGGCCTCAGCCACCTGCCCGGTCTCGACCAGCAGCTCGGCCAGCAGGTCCGGTGCGAGCAAGCGACGGCTACGCAGGATGGCGATCGCCTCCTCGGGCCGGCCTTGATCGACATACAGCTTCACTACCTGGTAGCGGACGTCGTCGGAGGCTCCCGGCCGGGTGGCCAGCGTGGCGGCTGCCTCGTCGACCAGGCCTTGCTTGATCAGCTCGTCGAGGGCCTTGTCATCGACGTACGGGTCGAAGACGGTGGCGGGCTCCTGCTCGGCCAGGGCCTCGTCCAGCAGCGTCCTGGCTTCGCGGTCACCGGCATCGGCACGGGATCGCAGCTCGTCCAGCCGCCCCTCGGCCCGGAGCGTCGCGAGCCGGATCGAGTGGTTCGCGAGGTCGCGGAGCTCGTCGGTGCGGCCTAGCTCGCGGAGCAGGGCCTGCAGCCTGGTGCGGTCGGCGGGTAGGTGGCTGCCCTTCAACTGGTCGATCGCCTCGTCCAGGCGGCCGTCTTCGAGCAGCCGGTCCACTTCATGGGTGCGCTCGGGCGGATTGCCGTCGAGCGAGCGGATCAGCGTGAGCTGTGCCAATTGGCCGCCGCGCTCCCGGCGGAACTGCTCCAGCTTGGGGATCGCCGCTGGGTCAGCGCTGGCCTGCAGGACCTCGATCGCGTCGTCCAAGCGGCCGTACTCGCGCAGCAGGAGGGCCAGCATCCCCTCGTGCCGCGGGTCGTCGCTGGCGCGCAGTACGGCGGAGGCGTCGTCGAGGTAGCCCTGTTTGGCCAGCAGCCAGGCCTTCTGGGCGGGCTCGTCCCGGTACACCGCGGGCGCCTTGGCCCGAGCACGGGCGCGACGCTTCCTGAGCCATTCGAACATCCCTCATCCTCACCACTGGGAGCGCCGCCAGGGGGAGCTTCCGGCGCGCCCCGGCGGGCCTACGTGGCGGTTCCCCACGGGGAGGGGCTACGGTTTTGGTGCGACCGGGTGCGATCCGCCTGGCGCCGAGGGGGCTCGCAGCCTCTTCGAAGCTTGCAGTTCAGGTCCAAGGAGGCCCATTCGTGGACGCCGCAGTGCTCCGACAAGCACCGCTTTTCAGCCAGCTCGACGAGGAGGCAGCCGAAGCGCTGACCGCCTCCATGACGGAGAGCAGGCTGCGCCGCGGCCAGGTGCTGTTCCACGAAGGCGACTCCGGTGACCGGCTGTTCGTCGTTGTCGAGGGCAAGGTCAAGCTCGGCCGCACCTCCGCCGACGGCCGCGAGAACCTGCTGGCCGTGCTCGGCCCGGGCCAGATGTTCGGCGAGCTGTCCCTGTTCGACCCGGGACCGCGCCAGTCGACCGTCACCGCCGTCACCGACGCCTCGCTGATGGCACTGACCCACGACGAGCTGCTCCGCTGGCTGGCCGGCCGCCCCGAGGTGGCCCGCGGCCTGCTGCTGCAGCTCGCCTCCCGGCTCCGCAAGGTCTCCGACGTGGTCGCCGACCTGGTCTTCTCCGACGTGCCGGGCCGGGTGGCCAAGGCGCTGCTCGACCTGGCCAGCCGCTTCGGCCGGACCGCGGACGACGGCGTGCACGTCCACCACGACCTGACCCAGGAGGAGCTGGCCCAGCTGGTCGGCGCCTCCCGCGAGACCGTCAACAAGGCCCTCGCCGACTTCGCCTCCCGCGGCTGGGTCCGGCTGGAGCCGCGCTCGGTCGTGCTGCTCGACCTGGACCGGCTGCAGAAGCGCGCCCGGTAACTAGGAGTTGAGGTAGTCCAGCTGGGCGCGCACCGAGCGCTCAGCTGCCGGCCACAGGATCGGGTCGACGTCGGCGTAGACGTGCTGGACGATCGCCCCGGCGGTGGTGTGGCCGTCAGCGACCGCAGTACGGACCTGGTTAAGGCGTTCCTGGCGGTGCTTGAGGTAGTAGGTCAGTACTGCGCCGGGATCGTCGATGACCGGCCCATGCCCTGGCAGCAGGCGTTGCACGCCTGCCGGGGAGTTGGCGAAGGCTCGCAGGCTCTCCAGGGAGTCCAGGTACGGACCCAGCTCGCCGTCCGGGTGGGCCACTACCGATGTGCCGCGGCCGAGGACGGTGTCGCCGGTCAGCAGTGAGCCGTCCTGCGGGAGCCAGAAGCAGACCGAATCCATGGTGTGGCCAGGAGTCGGCAGTACTTCGATCCGCAGGTCCCCTGAGGTGATCACGTCGCCCTCAGCCAGCCCGTGCGCATGGTCGGTCGGGATCCGGAACGTCGGGTCCACCGAGCGCACCGGGGCATTGGCCTGCGAGGCGAACCACGCTGCGCCCTCGGAGTGGTCGAAGTGCCCGTGGGTCAGCAGCACCGTCGACACCCTGCACCCGTACTCCGCGACTACGTCGAGCACCGCCTGCAGGTGGTCGGTCAGCAGCGGTCCCGGGTCGACCACTACGGCTGTGTCGGCGCCAGGAGCCCGCAGGATCCAGGTGTTGGTGCCGTCGAGCGTCATCGGGCCAGGGTTGGCCGCGAGTACCCGGGAGGCGTAGTGGGTGACCTGCTCGGCTGTCATGGCGTCTCCAGGTAGGCCTGGTCGTTCTCGATCCGAACAGTCGGCTGGATCGGGCGGATCTCCCGGTCGGCCGACGCAGCCAGTACGTCGGCAACAGCGGCGTACGGGATCAGGTCTCGGCAGCAGAGGTAGGTGGGCGGGAGCATGAGCATCTCGCTGGCCTCCACGACTCGCACTGCCTCGGCAGGGGGCAGCCAGGCGACCTGGTCGGACTCGCTGGTCACGTCACGAGTCACCTGACCGGCCGGGAGCGCGGCGACAAAGAAGCGGGTGTCGTAGCGGCGGGGCTCGAACTCAGGGGTGATCCAGTGCGTCCAGACGCCGAGCAGGTCGGCACGGAGTACCAGGCCTCGGCGGTGCAGGAAGTCGGCGAAACCGAGGTCCCGCGACTCCAGGGCGACCCGGTCGGCCTCCCAGTCGTCGCCGGTGGTGTCACCGACCACAGACTCGGTGTCGGGACCGGCAAGCAGCACACCGGACTCCTCGAACGTCTCCCGTACTGCGGCAGCCACGTACGCCGCAGCAGTCTCGGCAGAGCACCCCATGCGCTCGCCGAACCACTCAGGCGACGGCCCGGACCAGGAGTCGGCAATCGACGAGTCGGTGGCGTCCACTCGTCCGCCGGGGAACACCGTCATCCCAGCGGCGAATGCCATCGACTGCTGGCGTCGCAGCAGGTAGACCTCAGGCCCGGCCGCGGTGTCGCGCAGCAGGATCACAGTGGACGCCGGACGCGCCTCGACCGGCGTACGGCGCTCTCGCACGAACGAGAGCGCCGCATCGGCCATCCGGCCGGACATGAGTTGTGACTTCAGATCCAGGGCCATCGCCGGCAGACCGTCAGCTGACCTCGACGATGAGCTCTACCTCGACCGGGGCGTCCAGCGGCAGCACCGGGACACCGACGGCGGAGCGGGCGTGCTGGCCGGCGTCGCCGAAGACCTGGCCGAACAGCTCGGAGGCTCCGTTGGCGACCTGCGGCTGACCGGTGAAGTCGGGGGTGGAGGCGATGAACGCCACCGCCTTGACGATCCGCTTGATGTTCGCCAGATCTCCGATCTCGGCCTTGACCGCGGCCAAAGCGTTCAGCGCGCACTGCTGCGCGCACTCGGCGGCGACCTCGGCAGTGACCTCGGCGCCGACCTTGCCGGTGGCGATCAGGGCGCCGTCGCGCAGCGGCAGCTGGCCGGAGGTGTAGACGAGGTTGCCGGTGCGCACCGCGGGGATGTACGCGGCGACCGGCTTGGCGACCTCGGGCAGCTTCAGGCCGAGCTCGGCCAGCTTCTCCTCGGGGTGGCTCATGACTGGGTGATCTCCCGCTTCAGGTAGGCGACCAGGTTCTCCGGGTTGAGGCCCGGGACGACCTGGACCAGCTCCCAGCCGTCCTGACCCCAGCTGTCAAGGATCTCCTTGGTCGCGTGGACAAGGAGCGGCACGGTGGAGTACTCGAACTTCTTCATGGGATGGACTCTAACGGGCGGCCTCCCGAGGGTGATGTGGGCCACGACCTAGTCTGGGGAGCATGGCGAGGCTGCATGTGGTCACCGGCAAGGGCGGGACCGGCAAGACGACGGTGGCTGCCGCGATGGCACTGGCGCTCGCCGACCGGGGGAAGCGGGTGCTGCTGGTCGAGGTGGAGGGGCGGCAGGGGCTGGCCCAGCTCTTCGACGTACCGCCGCTCCCGTACGTCGAACGCAAGATCGCCGTCGGCCCGGCCGGCGGCGAGGTCTACGCGCTCGCGGTGGACGCCGAGGCGGCTCTGCTCGAGTACCTGGACATGTACTACCACCTGGGCCGCGCCGGGAAGGCGCTGGACAAGGTGGGCGCCGTCGACTTCGTCACCACCATCGCGCCGGGCCTGCGCGACGTGCTGCTCACCGGCAAGGTCTACGAGGCCACCCGCCGCAAGGCGCACGGCCGGCTCGCGTACGACGCCGTCGTGCTGGACGCGCCGCCCACCGGCCGGGTCGGGCGGTTCCTGAACGTCAACCACGAGGTCGCCGGGCTGGCCAAGGTCGGGCCGATCCGCAACCAGGCCGACGCGATCATGGGCATGCTGCGCTCGGACGTGACCCGGATCCACCTGGTCACGCTGCTGGAGGAGATGCCGGTCCAGGAGACCCTGGACGCGGTCGAGCAGCTCGAGGCGCTGGACCTCAAGGTCGGCTCGATCGTGGTCAACATGGTCCGGCACAGCCCGCTCGACGACGACTCGCTGGCCCTTGCGGTGAAGGAGAAACTGCCCGCCGCCGAGCTCACCCGGGGGCTGAAGGCGGCCGGGCTGACCGCCACCAAGGAGTTGAACGCGGCGCTCGCACGAGAGGCCCACGACCACGCCGTACGGGTCGGGCTGGAGCGCGAGAACCGCGACCGAATCGATGCCCTGGGCAAGCAAGTGACCGAGCTGGCGTTGCTGCCGGACGGGATCGACCACGGCGCCCTGTTCGACCTGGCCGAGGAGTTGCGCACATGACCGCCCTGGATCTGGATGCGCTGATCGACGACCCGGGCACCCGGATCATCGTGACCTGTGGCTCCGGCGGGGTCGGCAAGACGACGACCGCCGCCGCCCTCGGGCTGCGGGCCGCCGAGCGCGGGCGGAAGGTCGTCGTACTGACGATCGATCCGGCTCGCCGGCTGGCGCAGGCACTCGGGCTGACCGAGCTGGACAACACTCCTCGGGCGGTCGCCGACGTGGACGGCGCGAACGGCGGCCGGCTGGACGCGATGATGCTGGACATGAAGCGCACCTTCGACGAGGTGGTGCTCTCGCACGCGACGCCGGAGAAGGCCGAGCAGATCCTCGCGAATCCCTTCTACGTGGCGCTTTCGTCCTCGTTCGCGGGGACGCAGGAGTACATGGCGATGGAGAAGCTCGGGCAGCTGTACAAGCAGTCCGAGCGGACCGGCGAGTGGGACCTGATCGTCGTCGACACCCCGCCGTCGCGGTCGGCACTGGACTTCCTGGACGCCCCGGAGCGGCTCTCCTCGCTGCTCGAAGGGCGGTTCCTACGGCTGCTGCTCGCACCGGCCCGCGGGCCGTTCAAGCTGATGTCGGCGGGCGTGAACCTGGCGATGTCGGTGATGAACAAGGTGCTCGGCGCGCAGGTGCTGACCGATGTGCAGACCTTCGCGGCGGCCTTCGACACGCTCTTCGGCGGGTTCCGGGACCGGGCCGACAAGACGGTCGCGCTGCTCCGGGAGCCGCACACGGCGTTCCTGGTGGTGGCGGCCCCGCAGAACGACGCGCTGCGCGAGGCGTCGTACTTCACCGAGCGGTTGCGGCAGGAGAACATGCCGCTGGCCGGCGTCGTCCTCAACCGGGTGACGACCACTCACGTCCCGGAGTTGTCCGCCGAGCAGTCGCTGGCCGCGGCCGAGAAGCTGGAGTCAGCGGACAAGTCACCGCTGACAGCCGCCGTATTGCGCTTGCACGCCGACCGGATGCAGCAGGTGGTCAGCGACCGCAAGCGCGCCGAGCGGTTCCGTCGCGGCCACCGCTCGATCGCCACCGTCGACGTACCGGCCCTGGCCGACGACGTCCACGACCTGTCCGGGCTGCGTGCGATCGGTGACCTGCTGACCGCCTGAAGTGAGCTGTTTCACCCTGAGCGAACGTCGCTCAACTCTGGGAATGAGCAGGCGAGGGCCCTGGTTGAGCCTGTCAGACTCAATCTTCAACAGAGGGTGTGACAGCGTGACTGAGACGTTGAATCTTCCTGTACTGCCGCTCGACGACGTCGTGGTCCTGCCGGGAATGGTCGTGCCGGTCCGGCTGGCCGACACCGAGGCACGCGCCGCCATCGACGCCGCACAGGCCTCCGGGCACGACCAGGTCCTCCTGGTGCCGCGGCTGGACGGAAAATATGCCAAGGCCGGGACGCTCGGCGAGATCGAGCAGATCGGCAGGTTGCCGGGCGGAGCCCAGGCAGCCGTCATCCGGGGTGTGGCCCGGGTCCGGATCGGCGCGGGGACCACTGGTCCCGGTGCGGCCCTGTGGGTCGGCGCGACGGTCCTGGACGAGATCACCGACAGCAAGTCGGCCGAGCTGGCCCGCGACTACAAGGCCCTGGTCACCACCGTGCTGGAGCGCCGCGAGGCCTACCAGGTGATCAACTCGATCAAGCAGGTGACGAGCCCCGCGGAGCTGGCCGACCTGGCCGGCTACGCGTCGTACCTGACCGATGAGCAGAAGAGCTGGCTGCTGGAGACCCCTGAGGTGTCCGAGCGGCTGACCAAGCTGATCGGCTGGGTCAAGGACCACCTGGCCGAGCTCGAGGTCTCCGAGACGATCCAGAAGGACGTCCAGGAGGGGATGGAGAAGCAGCAGCGCGAGTTCCTGCTGCGCCAGCAGTTGGCCGCAGTACGCAAGGAGCTGGCCGAGTTGGACGGCAAGGCCGAGTCCGAGGAAGAGGACTACCGCGCCCGCGTCGAGGCCCCCGACCTGCCCGAGCACGTCCGCAAGGCCGCGCTCGCCGAGGTCGACAAGCTGGAACGTACTGCGGAGCAGTCTCCCGAGGTCGGCTGGATCCGGACCTGGCTGGACACCGTGCTCGAGCTGCCGTGGAACGAGCGGACCGAGGACGGCTACGACCTCCGTGAGGCCAGGGCGATCCTGGACGCGGACCACGCGGGCCTGGACGACGTCAAGGAGCGCATCACCGAGTACCTGGCTGTACGCCGCCGCAGGGCGGACCGTGGGCTGGGAGTGGTCGGTGGACGCCGCAGTGGCGCAGTACTGGCGCTGGTGGGTCCTCCTGGTGTGGGTAAGACCTCGCTGGGTGAGTCCGTGGCTCGTGCGATGGGCCGGAAGTTCGTCCGGGTCGCACTGGGCGGCGTACGGGACGAGGCCGAGATCCGCGGTCACCGCCGGACGTACGTCGGGGCACTGCCCGGGCGGATCGTCAGGGCGATCACCGAGGCGGGTTCGATGAACCCGGTCGTGCTGCTGGACGAGATCGACAAGGTGGGTGCGGACTACCGGGGCGACCCGACGGCCGCGCTGCTGGAGGTCCTCGACCCGGCGCAGAACCACACCTTCCGGGACCACTACCTGGAGGTCGAGCTGGACCTGTCGGACGTGGTCTTCCTGGCCACGGCCAACGTGCTCGACTCGATCCCGGCGCCGCTGCTCGACCGGATGGAGCTCGTCCAGCTGGACGGCTACACCGAGGACGAGAAGGTCACCATCGCCCGCGACCACCTGCTCCCGCGTCAGCTGGACCGGGCCGGTCTGTCCGTCGAGGAGGTCGCCATCGACGACTCGGCGCTGCGGCTGCTGGCCGGCGAGTACACGCGTGAGGCCGGCGTACGGCAGCTGGAGCGGTCGATCTCCCGCGTACTGCGGAAGGTCACGGCCAAGCTGGCGATGGGCGAGGAGCTGGGTGCGCTGACCATCAGTGCTGCTGAGCTCAAGGCCTATCTGGGGTCGCCGAAGTTCACGCCGGACTCGGCGGAGCGGACGGCACTACCCGGTGTGGCCACTGGACTGGCGGTCACGGGCGCCGGTGGTGACGTGCTCTTCATCGAGGCGTCGCTGGCGGACAAGGAGACCGGCCCGACCGGAGTCACGTTGACGGGACAGCTCGGCGACGTGATGAAGGAGTCGGCGCAGATCGCGCTGTCCTACCTGCGGTCACACGGCGCGGAACTGGGTCTGCCAGTCGGCGATCTCGCTGAGCGGAACACCCACATCCACGTGCCGGCGGGCGCAGTACCGAAGGATGGACCGTCGGCCGGTGTCACGATGACGACGGCGCTCGCGTCGCTGCTGTCGGGCCGACCGGTGCGCTCCGAGGTCGCGATGACCGGCGAGGTCTCGCTGACCGGCCGGGTGCTGCCGATCGGTGGCGTGAAGCAGAAGCTGCTCGCCGCCCACCGGGCCGGGTTGACCACCATCCTGATCCCGAAGCGCAACGAGCCGGACCTGGAAGACGTGCCCGAGTCGGTGCTGTCGGAGCTGACGGTCCACCCGGTCAGCGACGTCCGCGAAGTACTGGAACTGGCCCTCGAGCCGGCCCAGGTGGACGCCCGGCAGTTCGCTGCCTGACCTGCTCTCGACAACCGGCGGGACCCTTCTACGGGGTCTCGCCGGTTGTCGTTTATCCCGTTGTAGACGCTCTGATTCACGCTCAGGTTGACGTGACATAAAACACATTTGAGGAATTGGCGTGGCGCTGTGATCCCGTAGGCTCTAGTGCATGCGCGTAAGGGATAAAGACGATCGAGGCGTCGTCCAGTCGGTGGTTCTGTTCTTAGGGGTGAGCGTCCTGTCGGGCGCGCTGGCAGCGGGTCTGGCGATCCCGTTCGCGGGTCTGGCGGGCTTCAGTACCGAGAAGACCGCGGAGACGTTCCAGGACCTGCCACAGGAACTGAAGACCGTCCCGCTGACCCGACGCAGCACGATCCTGGCCGCCGACGGTAGCCGGATCGCCGAGCTCTACGAGCAGAACCGGGTGCCGCTGACGTCGCTGGCGCAGATCAGCCCGATCATGCAGAAGGCGATCGTCGCGATCGAGGACGACCGGTACTTCGAGCACGGTGCCCTCGACGCCAAAGGCACCCTGCGGGCGCTGATCCGCAACCAGAACAGCGGTGGCGTCCAGCAGGGTGGTTCCAGCATCACCCAGCAGTACGTGAAGCTGAGCCTGGTGGAGAAGGCCAACGCGGCCAACGACACCGAGGCGATCGCGGACGCGACGGCCGACACCTACGAGCGCAAGATCGCCGAACTGCGCTACGCGATCGCGATCGAGAAGGAGTTCTCCAAAGAGGAGATCCTGCTCAAGTACCTGAACCTGGCGAACTTCGGTGACGGCGCGTTCGGCGTCGAGGCGGCGTCGATGCACTACTTCCGGGTGCACGCGGCGAAGCTGACGCTGGCGCAGTCCGCGATGCTGGCCGGTCTGGTGAAGAACCCCACCGGCTACGACCCGACGAACTACCCCAAGCGCGCCAAGGAGCGCCGCGACGTCGTCCTGCGCCGGATGGCCGAGCTGAACGTGATCAGCGCCAAGCAGGCCAACGACGCGATCAAGACCCCGGTGCTGTCCGGCCCGGTCCTGAAGGTCCCGAACGGCTGCGCCAACTCGCCGTACCCGTTCTACTGCGAGTACGTCGTCTCGAAGCTGGTCGAGAACCCGGCCTTCGGCAAGACCGACAAGGCCCGCGACCACTACGTGAAGACGGCCGGCCTGACGATCCAGACCACTCTGGACCCGAAGATCCAGAAGGCCGCGCAGAAGTCGATCGACAAGCACTCCAAGCCGACCGACTCGTCGGTCGCGGCGATCACGATCGTCGAACCGGGCACCGGCGTGGTGAAGGCGATGGTGCAGAGCAGGCCCTACGGCAGCGGCAAGAACCAGACGGCGTACAACTACAACGTCGAGAAGGCCTACGCCGGTGGGTACGGCGGATTCCAGAACGGTTCGACGATGAAGGCGTTCACCATCGCCGCCGCGATCTCGAAGGGCTTCCCGCTCACCTACCGGATCAACTCTCCGATGCAGCTGGACATGTCGGACGCGAAGTTCAGCACCTGCAACGGGACGACCAAGGCCTACGGCACCTACATCCCGAAGAACTCGACCAAGGTGTCCGGTGACATCACGATGATCGACGCGGCCCGCGCGTCGACCAACACCTACTTCCTGCAGCTTTCGCAGCGGACCGGGCTCTGCCCGATCGCGACCATCGCCGCCAAGCTCGGGATGTACGACGCCAACCAGAACGAGCCGCTCAAGCAGGTCCCGTCGATGACCCTCGGTGTCGGGAACGTGACCCCGCTGCAGCTCTCGAACGCTTACGCGTCCTTCGCGGCCCGCGGCAAGTACTGCACGCCACTGCTGATCACGACGGTCAAGAGCTACAACAGCAAGACCTTGGTCAACAACGGCGCCAACTGCAAGCAGGTGCTCACCGCCGAGGTCGCCGACGGCGTCAACGAGGTGCTGCACCAGGTGATGGAGTCGGGCGGCACCGGCGCCTCGCTGAAGTTCGGCAGCAGTGACCTGGCCGGCAAGACCGGAACCATCCAGGACAACAAGGCCGTGTGGTTCGCCGGATACTCCAGCAAGCTCGCCAGCGCGGCCGTGGTGGCGGA
Organism: Kribbella sp. NPDC056861; assembly: GCF_040687575.1. Classification (NCBI taxonomy): domain Bacteria; kingdom Bacillati; phylum Actinomycetota; class Actinomycetes; order Propionibacteriales; family Kribbellaceae; genus Kribbella; species Kribbella sp. NPDC056861. The sequence continues at coordinate 316,969 of NZ_JBFBNQ010000006.1, forward strand.
TGCTTCACCGCCGTACAAGAACCTGATCGGGCAAACCCTCAACGGCAAGAAGATGTACGACGCCTCGGGTTCCGGCACCGCCGGTCCGCTCTGGGAGACCGCTATGCAAGGCGCGCTCGCGGGGTTGCCGACGACCAAGTTCACTGCCCCCACCGACAAGACCCGGCGCGGCGACGTGAAGGACCTTCCGTTCGTGAACGGGATGAACCCCGAAGAGGCTGCCAACCGGCTCCGCTCGATGGGCTTTGAGGCCGAGATCGCTCCCGGCCAGGTCCCCTCGGCCGAGGCCGCGGGAACTGTCGCCTACACCGGTCCCCGGCAGGCCGACGGCGCCCCGGAGGGCTCGAAGGTCACGATCTTCGTCTCCGACGGCAGCAAGGGCCAAACCACCCAGCCACCGCCCGCCACCCCGGGCATCCCCAAGCCGCCGAACCCACCGAACACCGGCAAGCCCGGCGGCGGTCCGATCACCCCAGGCTGCCCGCCGTGGCACCCGAAGTACCCGAACTGCGGCGGCCGCTAGCTCCAGGCCGACACCAGAAAGGGCCCCGTCCACCCGGACGGGGCCCTTCTTGGTTTACGGATTCAGGCGCCGAGTTGGCGTTTGACCTCGGCGGAGACGGTGCCGCCGTCGGCTTTGCCCTTGACCTTGGGCTGGAGGGCGCCCATCACCTTGCCGATGCCGCGCGGGCCGAGTTCGGCGGCGCCGGTGGCGGCGATGCTTTCGGTGACCAGGGCGGTGATCTCCTCGAGGGTGAGCTGCTCGGGCAGGTACTCGGCGAGGATCTCGGCCTCGGCCTGCTCCTTGACCGCCAGCTCCTCGCGGCCCGCGTCGCGGTACGCCACGACCGACTCGCGGCGCTTCTTCGCCTCGGCGGTGAGCACCTCGAGAACCTCCGCGTCGGACAGCTCGCGGGCCTCCTTACCGGCCACCTCCTGCTTGGTCACGGCGGTGAGCGCCATCCGCAGGACCGACTTGCGGAGATCGTCGCGCGCCTTCAGGGCGGCGGTCATGTCGTCGTGCAGGCGCTGCTTCAGTTCGGAGTTGGACATACCCACGATTGTGGCAGGCTGGAGCAATGAGTATTCGGGGGCTTGCCACAACGACTCTGAAGTCCGCGGCTGTTATCGCCGGTGTGGGCGCTGCCTGCGTTGCGTATGCGGCGGCTGTCGAGGTGCGGTGGTTCGCGCTGCGCAGGGTGACAGTGCCGGTGCTGCCGGTCGGTACGGCGCCGTTGAAGGTGCTGCACCTGTCGGACCTGCACCTGATGCCGAACCACGAGAAGAAGATTCGCTGGGTGAACGAGTTGGCCGGGCTGGAGCCGGATCTGATCGTGAACACCGGTGACAACATCTCGCATCCCGACTCGGTGCTGCCGCTGCTGCGGGCGTACGGCGCGCTGCTCGACGTACCGGGGGTGTTCGTGTTCGGCTCCAACGACTACTGGAAGCCGCACTTCAAGAACCCGGCGAAGTACCTGTTGCCGGCGGACAAGCAGCGGCACAAGCCGCACGGCCCGGATCTGCCGTACGAGGAGATGCGCGCCTCGTTCACCAGCGCGGGGTGGGTCGACCTGAACAACGCACGCTCCAGTCTCAAGGTGAACGGTCTGCGCCTCGACTTCGCCGGCACCGACGACCCGCACATCAAGCGCGACCGGTACGACGAGGTGGCGGGCGAGGTGGACCCGACGGCCGACCTGTCGATCGGCGTGACGCACGCGCCGTACCAGCGGGTGCTGAACGGGTTCGTCGGCGACGGCTACCCGCTTGTGCTGGCCGGCCACACTCACGGCGGGCAGCTCGCGGTTCCGTTCTACGGCGCGCTGGTGACCAACTGCGACCTGGACGCGTCCCGGGTGAAGGGTTTGTCCACCTGGGGCTATGAAGGCCGTCAGGCGGCACTGCACGTCTCGGCCGGTCTGGGCACCTCGCCGTACGCCCCGGTGCGGTTCGCCTGCCGCCCGGAAGCGACCTTGATCACGCTCGTTCCGCGGGTCGGCGACGGTGTCGGATAAGTCGATTTCGTCCTGGCCGTGGGCACATGTAAGCTAACGCCGAATTCGGGCTGTGGCGCAGCTTGGTAGCGCGCGTCGTTCGGGACGACGAGGTCGCAGGTTCAAATCCTGTCAGCCCGACAGGAGAAGGCGGTGGCTCTTCGGAGCCACCGCCTTCGTCATTCCCCGGCGGGCACCAGCCTGGACGCCACCGCAACGGATAACCTGCGCCCATGACCGACGACAAGCCGGGCGCCGAGGACGACGCGACAGAGGTCGAGCTCGAGGAGACCGATCTCGCGGAGGCCGCTGACACCGAGGTCGACGGTGAGCCGGCAGACGAGCCTGACGAAGCAGAGGCCGAGTTCGAGGACGAGGCTGAGGACGACGAGGCCGAAGCCGACCGCCCGCGGTTCGAAGTACCGCCGCTGCCACCGCTGCTGATTCTCGCTCTGGTCGGCCTGCTGGCCGGGTTCGTTGCCGTCGCCCTGGTCTGGGTCAGCGAGCGCGGCTGCGATCAGCTCCGCGGGTCGCCCAACTGCGGCTCCGCCGGATTCCCACTGCTGGTGCTCGCCGTGGTGATCACCGTCGTGTTCGGGGCGATCGCGCTCAAGCGGCTCGCGATGCCCAACCACAAGCTGGTGGCGTTCCTCGGGGTCGGGTTCATGCTGCTGATCGTGCTCGGGTTCTTGTCGAACGACCTGTTCTCCACCTGGACGCTGGTGATCGTCCCGGTGCTCACCGCTGTCACCTTCCTAGTCGCACACCTGATCGCCGGACGGTTGGAGCGAGCCGATGCCTGAACTGCCCCGCTACCCCTGCCACCGCACCACCACCCCTCTCCCTCTCGACGGCACCCTGACGCACCCCGCGTGGGAGCAGGCGCCGTGGACCAGCGACTTCGTCGACATCATCGGGCCGGACGCGACCACACCGAGGTTCCGGACCAGGGCCAAGCTCCTGTACGACGACCAGTACCTGTACGTCGGCGGCCAACTCGAGGAGCCGCACGTCTGGTCGACGATGACCGAGCCGAACACCTGGCTGTACGAGGAGAACAACTTCGAGCTGTTCCTCGACCCGGACGGCGACGGCCAGAACTACTACGAGTTCGAGATCAATCCGCTCGGCACCATCTGGGAGCTCTCCCTCCCCAAGCCGTACTCCGAGGGCGGCGTGCCGGTCGACCCGGACAACCTGCCGGGCCTGCGCACCGCGCTGCACATCGACGGCACCCTCAACGATCCGGCCGACACCGACACCGGCTGGACCGTCGAGGCGGCGTTCCCCTGGGCCGACCTGGCGAAGTACAACCGCAACCAGACTCCCCCGGCCCCCGGTGACGAGTGGCGGATGAACCTGATGCGGATCGAGTGGGACCACGAGGTGGTCGACGGCGAGTACCGCAAGGGCAAGCAGCAGGACTTCTGGGTCTGGTCGCCGCAGTACGTGCTGGACATGCACAAGCCCGACCAGTGGGGCGTACTCCGGTTCGAATGACCTCTGGTCGCAGCGGCGAGCCGGTGCCAAACTGCCAGTGACGGCTGTCGCCGGACTGGGGGCGGATTGGCGACGGCTCACGTTGCGACCAACAGGGGGAGTTATGAGTGATCCAGAGGACACGTCTGAGCTGACGGAGGTGCTGGACGAGTCGACGCTGGTGCCGCTGACCGACTCGCCGGGCATCCAGGGCGACGATCCGGAGCTGGACGATCCGGCCGACGCGGCGCCGTTCCAGGACCCGATCGAGGACACCGAGCCGCTCGGGCCCGACGAGGAGCCCGGAACGGTGGGTGAGTGAGATGGCAGCCCGGATGGGCAAGGCCGCGGTCGATTTCGCCGCCGCCCAGGCCAGCAACGCGACCAGGGACTGGACCGGGATCTGCCTGATCTTCGTCCGGATGTGCTTCAACGTCGGACCGGCCGCTCCGGACGCGGCAGCCGGCTACCAGGCGGCGAAGTTCAAGCACGGCACCGGCGGTACGCCGCCGCTCGGGGTCCCGCTCTGGTGGACCGGCGCGCCGCACGGGCACGTCGCGATCAGCACCGGCGACGGGAACTGCTTCAGCAGCGACATCCTGCGGACCGGGAAGGTCGACAAGGTGCCGATCTCGAAGATCACCCGGCTGTGGGGCAAGACCTACAAGGGCTGGAGCGAGGACATCAACGGAGTCCGGATCTGGCGTCCGGGCGCGATGGACACGCTGCCCGCCGTCGATCTCAGCAACGTCCGCGAGGCGGCCGCCAAGGACCAGTTCCGGCCGCCGGGCCAGGGGCTGCACGAGAGCGACATCGTGATCGTCGAGCGAGCGCTGCTCAAACAGGGCCTGAAGGACCCGATGAACGTCGACGGGTTCGCCGGCAAGGACTTCCGCAAGGCCTACGCGCTGTGGCAGAAGGCGACCGTGCCGCCGCCGTTCGACGGGATTCCCGGCATGAAGAGCCTGGAGAAGCTGGGCAAGAGACGCGGATTCCGCGTGATCAGCTGATCACGGAGCCGACACGCTGTCACCCCGCCCGAGGTACGTCCCCGGGCGGGGTGACAATGAGTGACGTGGACATCGGCAGGCAGGCGCGGCACGCGACGGACCTGCTGCAGGTGGTCACGGAGGCCGACCAGCATCTGCGCGGCCCCGATCAGTTGCACTGGGCAACGGTACTGCGGCAGGAACGCGACGCCCTCGACGATGCGATCGACTGGGCGACCAGCCAGGATCAGCGGCTCGCACTCGAGCTGGTAGCCGGCCTGTCGACGTACTGGTGGATGCACGGGCTCCGGAACGAGGCGGCACAGGCAGCGAGCCGTCTGCTCGACGCGCTGGGCGCAGAGGTGCCTGACGGCCTCGCCGAGGAGTACCTGCTCGCAGTACTGCACGCTGCCGCCGATGCGCGAGCAGACCAGGTCGAGCAGGCCCAGGCGATCGTGCTGCAGACCAGCGAGCCGTTCCGGCGGCCGGTGACGGTGCTGCTCTGGTCGATGGTCCTCGGCCCGTTCACGTCACCTGAGCTGGTTGACGAGGTACTGGCCCGCAACGAGCGCAGTACCGATCCCTGGACGCTGGCGGCGCTACAGATCTGCCATGCGTACCCCGGCCTGACTACCGGCTCCGAGGCGACCCTGGAGTCGGCGTACGCCGGGTTCCAGCTGGTCGGTGACCGGTGGGGCAGCTCGCTGGCGCTCAGCGCGCTGGCTGAGCAGGCAGCCTGGGCTACGCAGTACGAACGGTCTGCTGAGCTGATCAGCGAGGCCCTGGTGATCGCTGGTGGGTTGGGCAACGAGGAGGAGGCCGCGTCGCTGCTGTGCCGCCGTGCTGACCTCCGCCTGCGGCTGCGCGACCTCCACACGGCCAGTGACGACTACCGCCAGGCACTGGTCCGGGCGAACCGCGTCGGCGTCCTGGACACCTCTGCTGCTGCCCGGCTCGGCCTAGCCAGGGCAGCTCGGTACGGCGGCGACCTGGCGAAGGCGCAGGAGTTGGCCCTGGTAGCCCTGTCGCGCTGCCCGGAAGACTGGGACGACGCCGATCTGGCCATGACCGAGGCCCTGGGCGAGCTGGCCGCGATCGCAGCCGCGGCGGGCCGCCCGGACGAGGCCCACTCGTGGCGACTCAAGGCAGGTCTGGTGTCAGAGCAGTACCGCCCAGCGGGTCTGTAGCGCCTCGTCGGGCTGTGGCTCTGGCCACAGTGGGTGACCCTCGCCGGATCAGCGGCTGCTGGTTAGAGTCGGGGCGGACACCGACCTGCAATGGAGCAGCCTGATGGACAAGACGTACGACTCACCGCAGGCCGCGGTCGACGACATCGGCGACGGCGCGAGCCTCGCGGTCGGCGGCTTCGGGCTGTGCGGCAATCCGATGCAGCTGATCAGCGCCCTGCACGCCAAGGGCGTGAGCGGTCTCAGCGTCGTTTCGAACAACTGCGGCGTCGACGACTGGGGGCTGGGCATCCTGCTGGCCGACAAGCGGATCGCCAAGATGACCTCGTCGTACGTCGGGGAGAACAAGGAGTTCGCCCGGCAGTTCCTGTCCGGCGAGCTGGAGGTCGAGCTGACCCCGCAGGGCACGCTGGCCGAGAAGCTGCGGGCCGGCGGTTGCGGGATCGCGGCGTTCTTCACGCTGGCCGGTGTCGGCACCCAGGTCGCCGACGGCGGACTGCCGCAGAAGTACAACACCGACGGGTCGGTGGCGAAGGCCTCGGAGCCCAAGGAGACCCGCGAGATCGGCGGTACGACGTACGTGCTGGAGGAGTCGATCACCACCGACTTCGGCCTGGTGCACGCGCTGAAGGGCGACACCCACGGCAACCTGGTCTTCGACCGGAGCGCGCGCAACTTCAACCCGCTGGCCGCGATGGCCGGGAAGATCACCATCGCCACCGTCGAGGAACTGGTTCAGCCTGGCGAGCTGAACCCGGACGAGATCCACCTGCCCGGCGTCTACGTCCAGCGCGTTGTTGCTGTTGGCAAGGACATCGAGAAGCGGATCGAAAAGCGCACCGTGCAGCCCAAGGAGGCCTGAGCAATGCCACTCACCCGTGAGCAGATGGCCGCCCGCGCCGCCGCCGAGCTGGAGGACGGCTCCTACGTCAACCTCGGCATCGGCCTGCCGACGCTGGTCCCGAACTACATCCCCGAGGGCGTCACCGTCGTCCTGCAGAGTGAGAACGGCATCCTCGGCGTCGGCCCGTACCCGCTCGACGGCGACGAGGACCCGGACCTGATCAACGCCGGCAAGGAGACCGTCACGACGTTGCCGGGGGCATCCTTCTTCGACTCGTCGCTGTCCTTCGGGATGATCCGCGGCGGCGCGATCGACGCGGCCATCCTGGGCGCGATGCAGGTCTCGGCCACCGGCGACCTGTCGAACTGGATGATCCCGGGCAAGATGGTCAAGGGCATGGGCGGCGCGATGGACCTGGTGCACGGCGCCAAGAAGGTGATCGTGCTGATGGAGCACGTCGCCAAGGACGGCTCGCACAAGATCCTGGCCGAGTGCGACCTGCCCTACACCGGCCGCGGCGTGGTCAACCGGATCATCACCGATCTGGCCGTCCTCGACATCACCGACGACGGGCTGCAGCTGGTCGAGCTGGCCGAGGGCGTCAGCTTCGACGAACTGCAGGAGAAGACCGGGGCGCCGATCAAGCAGTGAGCCTCCCCCAGCAGCAGGACATCGCCCGGCAGCTCGTGGAGTCCGTCGAGAAGATCGCGAGCCCACGCGGCCAGGAGTGGGCGACCGTCAAGGTCACCTGGTCCGAGGTCGACGGCCGGAACACCCTGTGGCAGTGGGTCCTGGACGCGGAGGGGAAGGCCGTCAACCTTCCCCCGTTCCGCAACCCGGAGGGCTTATCCGAACTGCGCGCGGCGATGGCCGATCCGGAGCGCGGCGCCTGGTGGGCCGTCGACGTGGAGGTCGCCCGGAACGGCACCTCCTCCTTCCACTTCCACTACGACGACCGGCTCTACTGGCACTCCTTGCCGGGCGCTCCCTACACCCATTGGGAGCTCTTCGACGAAGGGCCGACAGCGAAGGAATTCGCTCGCGACCTCGAGCTCTACCCGCGGAGCCCGGAGCACGTTCCAGCCTGGGTCGCTGCGGCCGTCGCCGAGGAAGAGAGCCGCGCGAAGCCGCCCTCGATCGACTTGGATGCCGCCTTCGGCGCTGTCGGCCACGAAGCCCCCGAGGCGCTGAGCTCGGACATCGACCAGCCCGGTTGGCCCGAGCTCTGGACGGTACTCCGGCGCCGCTCCGAGCAGATCGTGCGCAACGCGGCCCGTGACGGACAGCTCGACCTCTCCGCTCCGATCGTCGTGCTGCAGGAGGACGTTGCCGAGCTGGTCCAGTTCGTCACCGAGGAAACTGTCGCCGAGGCCGTCGATCCGCTCCCGGTCGCGCAGCTCCGGGCGCTCGTCGGCGGCCTGCCGGTGGACGAGGGAGCAGCTGCCGGGACGGTCGGGGAGAACCGCAGTGATCCGGCGGTCTCCGAGTTGCTGTGGGAGCTCCACAACACCCTCGGCCGGGCGAGCGCGCAGTACCTCCGAGCTGTGATTGGCGCCGCGGATCAGGAATGACGGGCAGACTGGCCTGGTTGAACCCTGAACAAATCGCTGTGCGGGGTCGTCTTTCTGGAGGAACCACTTGAGCAACGCCGATTCGGTCATCGCCGCCCTTCGTACCGGGTACGACGGGCTCGCGGACCTGGTGAAGAAGTTCAACGACGAGGATCTGGCCCAGCAGTCGGCCGCGACCGAGTGGGACCTCGCGCAGGTGCTGAGCCACCTGGGCAGCGGCGCCGAGATCATGACCGCCACGGTGCGGTCCGCGATCGACGGCACGCCGGCCCCGGACGGGGACTTCAACCAGTCCGTCTGGGCCCGCTGGGACGGATCGACGCGCCGCGAGCAGGCGGTCGGCTTCCTCGAGAAGAACGAGGACCTGGTCGCGCTGTTCGAGTCCCTGGACGCCGGGCAGCGAGAAGATCTTCGCCTCACCCTGAGCTACCTGCCCGAGCCTGTGGACGTGGCAACCATCGCGAGAGGCCGTCTCAGCGAGTTCACCCTGCACTCGTGGGATGTGCGGAAGGCCCTCGACCCGCAGGCCGCGCTCGCTCCCGAGGCGGTGCCGGAGCTGCTGCAGAGCTCGGGCGACCTGCTGGCCTGGATCTCCAAGCCGGCCGCTCTCAACGGTCAGTCCGTCGACCTGGCGGTCACCACGACCGAGCCGGCCACCGAACTGACCCTGCACCTGACCGACCCGGTCAGCATCGAGCTCGCCCCGGCCGCCAAGGCCGACGGCACCCTCACCCTGACCGGCGAGGCGTGGCTCCGGCTGGTCTCCGGGCGGCTCGACCCGGCCCAGGACAAGGCCGTCGAATTGACCGGTCCGGTCACGGTGGACACCCTGCTCGAGATCTTCCCCGGCTACTGATCCGGGCCTTCGGGTCGCGCGGTGCGGCGGCGAAGAGTGGTCGTCCGATGACCATGTGTCGACCGCCCCGCGTGACCTCTGTCGCCGACTGCTGTTGCTGGCTACCCTTCACGCTTGCCGCTTGTTCGGCTCGGTGAGGATGGACCGCATGGACCTGGATGTGTTCGTGATCGGCGGCGTGGGAATCGATACCATCGTGCGCGTCCCCGGCCTGCCGTTGGCGGACCAGGAGACCATCCCGGTCCCGCCCGTCGAGGCGTACGTCGGCCAGACCGGGCACGGCGTAGTACTGGGTTGTCACCAGCTCGGGCTGCATCCCGGGCTCGCCGACGTGATCGGCGACGACGCCGAGGGTTGGTGGATCCGTTCGACGTACGAGCAGCTCGGCCTGCCGCTCGAAGTCGCCTACCACCCGAGCGGCACGAGGCGCAGCGTCAACCTGGTGTCGCCTGACGGCAGCCGGGTCTCCCTGTACGACGGCCGCCACCCGGCGGGCATGCGAGTCGATCCCAATCTCTGGCGCCGGCGGGTGGACCGGGCGCGCCACGTGCACGTGTCGATCATGGATTTCGCGCGCCTCGCGCTTCCCGACGTACTGGCTGCCGGGTGCACGCTGTCGACGGATCTGCACGACTGGGACGGCGACAACGAGTACCACCGGGACTTCGCGCAGTGCGCGGACGTCGTGTTCGTGTCGACCAGCGCGCTGCGCGACAAGGCGGTCGACTGGATCTTCGCCAGCGGGCGGGCGGAGGTCGTCGTCGCGATGGCCGGCGCCGACGGCAGCTACCTGCATGTTCGCGGCGATGCGCCTGTGCACATCCCGGCCGTCGAGATCCCGGGCCGGCCGGTAGTCGACACCAACGGAGCCGGGGATGCCTATGTGGCGGCTTTCCTGACCACCTGGCTCGACGGTCGCTCGTACTACGAAGCTGCCACGGCGGGGACGATCGCCGGCGCCTGGGCCTGCGGGTCTCGCGGTACCCACACCGATCTCATTACCGCCGAACAATTGATGCTGCTCAACCGTTAGCTCAGGCTCGCGCCAGTGGTGGGTGCAGGGTCGCTGCTGGACCGCGGCGGAAGAGTTGCGCCGGACGACCGCCGTCGCGAGTGGTGGTGGCGCCGAGCGGGATGACGAAGCCGTCGGTCTTGGTGGCCTTGCGGTGGAAGTTGCGCGGATCGAGCTGCACGCCCCAGACCGCCTCGTAGATCCCCCGCAGCTCCGAGATCGTGAACTCGTCGGGGCAGAAGGCCGCCGCGAGCGGTGAGTACTCCAGCTTGGCCCGGGCCCGCTCGACCGCGTCCGTGAGGATCCGGTGATGGTCGAAGGCGAGCCGGCGCGCGTCGTCGAGCAGCTCCGCTACCGCGACCCATTCCGCGGAGGCGGCGTCCGTGCCGGCCACCGGCGTCGGCAGGTCCGGCACCAGGGCGAGGTACGCGACGCTGACCACCCGGCCGCGTGGGTCGCGCCCTGGTTCGCCGTACGTCGCGACCTGCTCGAGGTGGATCCGGTCGGAGACCAGCCCGGTCTCCTCCGCCAGCTCGCGTCGCGCGGTCGCCTCCAGGTCTTCCTTGGGGCGCACGAATCCGCCCGGCAACGCCCACCGACCCTGGTACGGCGGGATGCCGCGGCTGATCAGCAGCACCTGCAGCGACCCGTCTCGCACGGTCAGGATCACCAGGTCGGCAGCTACCCCCAGCGGCTCGTAGTCCATGTCGACGGACTCTAATCGTCATCTTGACGAAAAGCCACCTCAGGCCTTATCGTCAAAGTGACGACAAGAGCTAGAGAGTCCCGCCGGGCAGAACCGGTGGGCGAAGGAGAACGAGATGGCAGACATCACCCGGTTCCGGTTCATCAGCCACCTGCGGGCGAACCCGACCACGCACGTCCGGCACCTGCGCAACGGCAAGGTGGCGCACGACGGCGCGGGGCAGGCGTTCTGGTTCCGGGCCCTCAACTCCTCGCTCAGCGAGGTGCCGATCGACGACCGCGAGCAGCCGCTGCTGTTCCACGGCCGGACACTCGACTTCCAGGACGTCGTCGTCCAGGCGACCGTCACCTACCGGGTGACCGACCCGGCACTGGCGTCGACCCGGCTCGACTTCGGGATCGACCCCGACACGGGGTTGTGGCGGGCGACTCCGCTGGAGCAGCTCGGCGGGTTGCTGACCGAGCTTGCTCAGCAGACGGCTTTGGATCTGCTGGCCGGCTTGAGCTTGACCCAGGCGTTGTCCGAGGGGATGGCGTCACTGCGGCTCGCGATGAGCAGCGGGCTGCGTGACGACCAGCGGCTGACCGGGCTGGGGATCGGCGTCGAGGACGTGCGCGTGGTCGCAGTACGGGCTGAGTCGGATGTCGAGCGGGCGTTGCAGACTCCCACTCGGGAGATGGTGCAACAGGCGGCCGACAAGGCGACGTACGAGCGGCGGGCGATGGCTGTCGAGCGGGAACGCTCGATCGCGGAGAACGAGCTGCAGAACCAGATCGAGCTTGCCCGGCGGGAAGAGCAGTTGGTGACCCAGAAGGGTCAGAACGAGCGTCAGCGTGCGACCGAGGCGGCTGCGGCCGGCCGGATCGAGGGCGAGGCAGCGGCTGGGCGCCGGCGGTTGATGGCCGACGCTGACGCCGACGCCAAGCGGGTGCTCGGCGCGGCGGAGGCTGCGGCCGAGAAGGCGATGCTGGACGCGTACGCCGATCTAGACCAGGGGACGATCCTGGCGATGGCGATCAAGCAGGGTGCGCTGCCGGAGATCGGCACGCTCAACCTGACGCCGGACCTGCTCACTCCGCTGCTGACCAAGCTGACGTCCGGGAGCAACGCATGAGCCTGCCTCCCCGGGCAGTCGTGGTCCACCGGGCGACCGAGCTCACCGAGCTGGTCGCCCGGCACGGCACCCGGCAACAGGCCGGGTTCTTCCTGTCGAGTCGCGGCCGGTCGCTGGATTCGCTCGAGGACCGGCACGAGGCGCAGCAGAAGGCGCTGGCCACGGTGTCGGCCGCGATCCCGCTGGACTGGCGGCGAGCCGTTGCCGAGCGCAACGATCTCGACCGGTTCGTGTTCGGTCCCGAGGATGTGGTGATCGCGGTCGGGCAGGACGGTCTGGTCGCCAACGTGGCGAAGTACCTGGACGGCCAGCCGGTGATCGGGGTCAACCCGGAGCCCGGCTGGAACCCCGGCGTACTGGTGCCGCACGAGCCTTCCGCAGTACCGGATCTGCTGGTCCGGCGGACGGTGGAGGAACGCACGATGGTTGCCGCAAGCACCGATGACGGGCAGAAACTCCTTGCTCTGAACGAGGTTTACATCGGCAACCGGACCCACCAGTCGGCGCGCTACCGGCTGGCGTCACCGGAGGGGTTGGAGGAACGGCAGTCGTCATCAGGCTTGCTGGTCGGCACCGGAACAGGTTCCACGGGGTGGTGCCGCTCGGCCTGGCAGGAACGCGGAAGCCTGCTGCGCTTGCCATCGCCGTCGGAAGCAGCCTTGTGCTGGTTCGTCCGCGAGGCCTGGCCGTCACCGGCGACCGGCACCAGTTGCACGGAGGGGTTGCTGACTGCTGCTGATCACCTGACGATCACCGCCGAGGCCGATCTGGTCGTCTTCGGCGACGGGATCGAAGCCGACAGCTTGAGCATCGGCTGGGGTCAGCGGCTGGAGGTGGGAGTGGCGGACATCCATCTGCGGCTGGTGCGCTAATCGAGTTGACCGGCTCTGCCGCAGCTCAGAGGGTGGGCGGATGAATTTCGACTGGAACAGCCAGATCCGCGCGCAGCTGGAGACCCACTGGTCCGCCCAGCTGCGGCCCCGCCTGGAAGGGCTGACCGACGACGAGTACTTCTGGGAGCCGGCGCCCGGCGCGTGGAACGTGCGACCGAAGGACGACGGCTTCATGGTCGACTTCACCGTTCCGCCGCCGGAGCCGGCTCCCGTGACGACCATCGCCTGGCGACTCGGCCATCTGATCGTGGTCATGCTCGGCATGCGAGCGCTCCCCCGCTTCGGCGGACCAGCCGTCGACTTCAGCACCTTCCCGTACGCCGGAACCGCCGCGACCGCCCTGACCCAACTCGACGAGGCTTATCGGGTGTGGAGCGAGGGGGTGGAGTCTCTGGGTACTGAGGGCCTGACCCTGCCCGCTTACCCGGATGAGCCCGCGTACGACGGGTGGAGCACTGCGTCGATCGTTTTGCATGTTCAGCGCGAGTTGCTTCATCACGGCGCCGAGATTGCCCTCCTTCGCGATTTGTACCGCGCCAGGTCCTAGCCTTTGCTTTCCGGCTATCTGGAGGACAACCGTGGCGCAGTACGACGTACCGACCCTGGCAGAGGACCTGCTGCTCCTGCTCTTCCAGCCGGCTTCCGGCACTATCGCGGGCGAGAACACCCTGTTCTACGCCCTCGGTGGTGCGGTGCTTGCTGACCTTGCGTTGCATGGGCAGGTGACCGTCAACGAGGGCTCTGGGAACAAGCTGGCGACGGTCGGGACCGAGGTCCCCGTCGACGACAGCCTTCGCTCGGCCTGGGATTACATCGCGGAGAAGCCTCGTCGGGTGCAGACCGTGCTTGCCGCCATCGGGCCTAAGTTGCGCGAGCCGATGCTGCAGCGGTTGATCGACCGCGGCGACCTTGTGCAGGTCGAGCGCAAGACGCTGATCGTGTTCACCACGAAGGCGCTGAGCGAGGGCAGCACTGGGCGGAGGGGCGAGCTGCTGGCCGCAGTACGGGCTGCGTTGGTGGATGGCGTCGAGCCGACCGCGCGGGTCGCTGCGTTGGCGGCGCTGATCTCGGGGAGCGGGACGCTGCCGCAGTTCCATCGTGAGATCCCTTGGAACTCCGCGGTGATCGCGCGGGCGGAGGAATTCAAGCGGGGTAACTGGGGTGCCGGGGCGGCTGCTGAGGCTGTTACTCGGACTATCACCGCCGCCATTGTGAACAGCGCGATCGCCGCCGCGACGGTGCTGCCTCACAGCAACTAATCCCCACTATAGTGCTGGCCTGCTCACTATAGTGGGGATGATCGCACTATAGTGGGGATTATGGACCTCAGCAGGCCGATTAGCACTGCAATCTCGACGTTGGACGGACCCGTGCTGGGGGTGCTGGTCCGGGCCGGGGCGCCGCTGACCGGCCGGAAGGTTCATCAGCTCGCCGGGACTGGGAGCGAGAGCGGCACCCGCAAGGTGCTCACGCGGTTGGCCGCCACCGGGCTGGTGATCGCGACCGAGGTTGGCTCAAGCATCCAGTACTCGCTGAACCGCGACCACCTGGCTGCCGGCGCGGTGATCGAGCTGACCGACCTGCGCCAGGCTCTTGTTCGGCGACTGCAGGATGTGATCGAGACCGGTTGGTCGGTGCGGGCGGTGCATGCCAGCCTCTTCGGCGCGGCCGCCCGGGGCGATGGAGACCTGGAGAGCGTCGTCGATCTGCTGCTGATCCATGAGGAGTCCTCGCCGGAGTGGTCGCAGCAGGTTGCGTCGCTCACCGCCCAGGTCTTTCGCTGGACCGGCAACACGCTCCGGACCCACGACCTGTCTGTTGGCGAACTTCACGAACATCTCGCTATCGGCGACCCGGTCATGAGCACCTGGCTTCGCGAAGGCGTGCTGGTGTCTGGCTCAGACCTCCGTAGCCTGCTCAAAACCATCGCCAGCTAAAGCGTCGCGCCCGTCGCCGCCGGCGCCTTCGCTCCTCCGTCGCTGCGGCTCTGGCTGCTCCCACCCACCCGAACTGTGGTGGTTGCTCCTGCGTTGCGCGGGTTGTGACTGTTTCTCTTTCGACGTCACCCAGGTCGCGCCCGGCGCCGCCGCCACCCCGCGTCGCGGTTGTGACAGCTGCCCCCCGACCAGTAGCGCGTGGCCGGCGGCCAGCGACTGCCCCCGGCCCATCGTGTCGCCCCGAGCGACCTAGACCTGCGCTCCTGCGCCGCGCCAGTCGAGCCTGCCTCGCGCAGCCTCTCCTCGCTCATCACGGGAAGCTGCCGCCGGGCGCCCCATCCCGATCACCATTCGCGGGTCGCGGTTTCCTCGGTGGGGTTTGTTGGCTCTATCGTCAGGGTGCTCCGGACCAGGTGAGAGGAGGGTCGTTGTGGCTGACGTGTTCGCCGGGCGGTACGAGCTCATCGATCCTGTCGGTGCGGGTGGCAACAGCATGGTCTGGCGGGCTTGGGATCGCCGCCTGCAGCGGTTCTGTGCTGCGAAGGTCCTCCGGCAGCGGCATGCGGGGGCGTTGCTGCGGTTCGTCCGCGAGCAAGGGCTGCGGCTGGATTACCCGCATGTGCTGAGTCCCTACGGTTGGGTAGCTGAAGACGACCAAGCACTGCTGGCGATGGATCTCGTCGGCGGCGGTTCGGTCAGCAGTCTGGTTGCCGACTTCGGCGCATTGCCGGAGCGGTACGCAGCCGAGCTCCTCGCACAACTTCTGGGCGCACTCAGCTACGTCCACGCAGCCGGGCTGGTGCACCGTGACGTCAAGCCGGCCAACCTCCTGCTCGAAACCACCGGCACCGAGCGCCCCGTACTCCGGCTGAGCGACTTCGGTATCGCCCTGTCGCTGGGCGAACCACGTCTCACCCAACACGGCGCCGTAGTCGGTACGCCGGGCTACGTCGCCCCCGAAGCACTTGCCGGCGAACCGCCGTCCATCAGCCAGGACCTGTACGCCGCCGGGGTCACAGGCTGGCAACTCCTGACCGGTGACGAACCCCCAGCCTCCGGCCCGCCACCGACCCGCCCTCTGCACGCACCCCGCGAAAGCCTTGTCTGGCAGGTCATCGAAGGCCTACTACGCCCGGAGGCCACCGACCGAACCAGCTCCGCCGACGAGGCATTGGCGGAGCTGGCACCGCTGCTGGCAGAGCCGTTGAACCTCCCGGCACTCACCCGCGACGGCGAGCCGATCGAGGTCTTCGACCAACTCCCCCCACTCCCCAAGCCATATGCGGCCCGTGCAGAAACACCTGCCGCACCTCCGCCCGCGCCGTCCGCGGCCCGCGCCGAACGACCTGCTTCACCAGATCACCCGGCGGCGAGCATCGAGCCCTCGCCGCAGACGTCACCGACAGGTTCACCGAACCCATCGCCCAGTTCGGGGAGTCTCTCGGCGGCTCCCGCGAGTTCCTCGCCTGCTCCGAGGAGACGCCGGGCCGTCGTACTGACCGTGTCCGGTGTCGTCATCGTGGCGGCGGCCGCTGTGATCGCAGTACTGACCCTCGACGGTGACCAAGCGAGCAACGACAAACCACCGCCGAGTCAGTCCTCAGCGCCGGAGACGATCCCTACCGGGCCAATCACGCCGGCGCCCAACGCTGCGGTGAAGCTCGGCGGGACCTGTGGCTGGCAAGAGGCCGGCAGCATCGAGACGACGGCTGACGGCACGCGGGTTGCGTGCCGTCAGCAAGGTTCGTCCTATCGCTGGGTCAAGGCCGGTTAGTCCATCCCTGACCCGGGTTGTTCGGGCCTTGTCCCGGACCGTTCGGGTATTGCCCGGGAGCATTCGGGTAGGTCGGAGGCATCGCAGGCTTGCGGTTGCGAAGTGCCAACGCGGCGATCACGGCCGCGGCCGCCAGTACCAGCACGCCGCCAAGGATGATCCACGGCAGCATCGAGTTGCTCTCATCGGCCACCGGCTTGGTGTCACCGCCCGAGCCTTGGTCCGCCGTAGTACCGGATCCGGACGGGGTCGGCTCGCTCTGACCGGCTGACGGTGTCTGCGACGGCGACGGCGATGACGTGCTCGGGGTCTCGCCCGTTGACACGCCGTACTCCGGACCAGCGGCCTTGTCACCCGCGACAGCCACGTCGATCGTTACCGGTACGCCGCCCGGTTGGTCGTCGCCGGAGGGAGCGCCCAGCTTGACCACGATGTAGTACCAACCATCGACGCTCGCCTTGCGGAGCAGCGCGTCGCCGGCGTTGCGGTTCAGGTACGCCGTCCGCGGTGTGGCGATCGCCTTGCCGTTCGACGGCATGATGCTTGTCGATCCGGTGTAGGCCGTGGTGTCGGACTTCATCTC
The DNA here is from genome assembly GCF_040687575.1 of Kribbella sp. NPDC056861. Lineage (NCBI taxonomy): Bacteria > Bacillati > Actinomycetota > Actinomycetes > Propionibacteriales > Kribbellaceae > Kribbella > Kribbella sp. NPDC056861. The sequence goes on from NZ_JBFBNQ010000006.1 coordinate 333,911, forward strand.
CGCACGCACCGGGCTGAACAGGGCGGTGCGGATGTTGGACGTTGACCCATCGGGAACAGCGCCGTACGTCACTCGGTACGCCAGTCCCTGACCCCAGTCGAGCTTCACCCGGTAGAACAGCTCTTCGCCGTTGTAGATCGTCTCGCCGAAACGACCGCCACCCGCCAGAATCGTTGCCTCGTTGAACGAACCGCCACCACGCACCGGCCGGACAGCACCGGCGGGCTGCTGGGCGAAGTCGACGAGACCAGCCTGCGCGGGCTCACCAAGACTGCCGCTCACCGGCGGCTCGATCCGCAGTTGCAGCTCGAGCGGCACCCGGTCGGTGCCGTCCTTCGCGTTGCGGGTGACCCTGAAGACGTACTTGCCGGGGACACTGCAGGCCTTGGTCCTCGACGCCCCGGGGACGGTGCCGTCCCAGCTCAGGGCCGTGGTCAGCGTGCCGCCGTCGCTCTTCGCGCGGGTGTTCAGCTGACGCTCGGACTTGTAGCAATCCGCTCCACCCGGGCCGGTGATCCTGATGTCCAGAACCTCGAGCCCGCGGGGGTTGCCGCGCGGGAAGACCGCCGTTGCGGCGAAGTACACGGTCTCGCCTGCCTTCACCTCGGCGGCGTAGAAGCGCTCTTCGACCGGGTTCAAGGTGTCGAGGTACTGGCCGGGCGTGACCGTCGGCGCCGTGAACGGATCCGCAGTACCGGTGACCGGCTGACCGGTCGGCTCGTAGTGCCGCAGCGCGCGGTCGGTGACCCGGCCTAGTACGCCCTGCAGCGAGTTGGCGTCGGCCGCATCGTGGTACGTCCCGCCGGTGCTCTGCGCGATGCAGGCGAGCTGGGCCCGCGCCTTCGCGTCGACTCGGAAACCGATCGCGTGGACGTGCAGATCGACGCCCTGCTTGTTGAGCTCCTTCGCCACCTCACAAGGCTGCGGCGGCGCGCAGGTGTCCTCGCCGTCGGAGACCAGCACGATCGAGCGCTGCCCCTCCTTCGGCAGTTGGGCGGCGGCGACGCGCAGCGACTGGCCGATCGGGGTGTAACCGCTGGCCTTGGTCGCGTTCACCGCTTGCTTGAGTGCGGCCTTCACGACCAGCTTGACCGGTTGAACGACCCGGACATCACGGCAGCCCGCGGCCTTCTCCGCCCCGCTCGAACCGGTGCCCGCGCCGTAGATCGCGAGCCCGACCGGCGCCTGGTCCGGCAACCCGTCGACCATCGACCCGACCGCGCGCTTGGCCGCGTCCATCCGGGTGCCGGTGCCGCCGACGTCTCTCGCGGTCATCGAGCCGGACGAGTCCAGCACCACCATCACGGGCGACAACTCGGCCTCGGCGGCGGCCGTCGAAGCGTTGCCGAACGCGAACGTCACGGCCAGAACGGGGATCACTACCAGGCCTGCGAGGCGGCGTACCATGGCATCTCCAGAGGCTTTTGAGGGGCGAACATGCAGAAACCTATCATTTGCATTTGCAATTTGCAAATGGCAACTCGGAGTAGCCGGTGACCGACCTGTACGGCCGCAACCTCAAGCTCCAGCTGGAGTGGTACGGCGAACCGCTCGGCGACCGCTTCCGCCGCCTGCTCGACCGCCTCGCCCTCTCCCAGGCGCAACTCGCCGGCCTCCTCGGCCTGTCCGCGCCGATGCTGTCGCAACTGATGTCCGGCCAGCGCGCCAAGATCAGCAACCCGGCCGTCCTGTCCCGCCTGCTCCAACTGGAAGCGACAGTAGACGAGCCAGGCTGGACCTCACTGCCTGCAGGCGAGCAGGCCCGCCGACTGGAGGAGATCCGCGGCGCCCAGCGGTCGACCCTGACCGTCGACCACGCCAAGGAGCCCGTTGCTGCGCCTGCGCCGGCTGCTGATCCAGTCGTTGCCATCCAGTCCCTACTCCGCGATATCGCCTCCGCCGGTGATCTCCAGGGTGCGGCGGCTCTGCTGGACAGCCAGTACCCAGAACTGGCTGAGGCTCTCCGGGTGTTGGGGGCTGGGCGTACCCAGGATGCTCGGGCGTACTACGCGAGGATTGCTGGGCAGCGCTAGGGTTTCGCGCCCGTCGCCGCCTCCACCTTCGCTCCTGCGTCGCTGCAGTTCCGGCTGCTCCCACCGCCCCTGTGATGCGACGCGTTTACGTCATGCGGTAATCACCCCATCGCAAACCGTGTCACCATTTATGCAGTCGTCACGGTCCGCTCGCCAATGCATCACTCAGCGTCTGATTTTCGCGCCAGACCGGTCTACTCCTGATTTCGGTTTTAATCCTGATCGAACACGTGGACTCCACCTGCGCTGCTAATTAACGTGGCTGACGAATACACACTTCGACCCGGTCGGGAACGACTAGGAGAACAAATGAGATTGAGAAGTATCGGAAAACGTGCGGCCACGACGGTCGTCATGATGATCGCCGCGGTTCTCGTTCCACTCGCGGCGCAGGCGCCGGCACACGCAGCGCCGAACATCGTGGCCGGACCGACCGCGTGGACGCCTCAGATCTACCCGCTGTTCTCAGGTGAGTTCGTCTGGCGGGACGTGACCAGCGCGGATCGGAACAGCAAGCTGGTCGCGTGCTCGTTGGCCAGCGGGATCGCCTGTGTTTCGGTCGGTCAAGGCGATGGCAGGCACAGCATCTTCCACCTGTTCAAGTGCGATACGCGATCGCTCTCGAACTTCATCGACGCGCTGGCTGTCCGCAACAACCAGACCGGCGGAGCCAAAGTCCACTTCTGGGGACCCAAGGGCGGAATCAACCTCCCGCCGAGCAACACGATCTATGTGGTCGCGGACTCTTTGACGTACGACTTCAACCGCCTCGATATCTGCTGAGGCATGATGCCCAAGGCACATTGTTCAGGTGTCCGGGCGGAGGTCTTTGCGGTCGACTGAGGTAATTGCATTACCTTGTCGATGACCGATTGGCAAAGCATTTTGCAGGACCATGGATTCAGAGGCCCCGGGTGCACCCGGGGCCTCTGTAGGACTCAGTCGATTGCCGCTTGACCTTCCGCGAGAAGGTGCTGGATCGATAGAGGAATTGCCAGGCCAGGAACTTCTGACCGCCTGTCCGAAATCGCCCGCCGCAGGAGCGTCACGTCGAGCTGGGCCGGGTCGATGGCAGCGATGGCCGCCCGGATCCGGCTGTCCTGTTGCCGGGCGATCATCGTGGCGAGCTGCGCCTCGATCGGGACGGTCGGGATTGGTTGCCCGAGGCAGGTCAAGGTCTCTCGCTCGTTCCACACCAGCGTTGAGCGAGTCTCCATCATCAGAGCAGCCGCGGCAGGCGCGTCGATGTGTGCCAGCTCGACCTTGACCTCGTCGATGATCCATTTGCCGAAGGTCCAGTGCTCGCCCGCATGATCGAAGCGAATCGACGGCTCTGCCGCGGTGCTGAACCAGCCGGCTGGGTCATCAGGCCTAGCTGGCGGTCCGGCCGGCGTCGGTAGAACTGTCGCGGCGTCGCTGACTTCAGCGGCTGTATGAACGGCGATGTCGATATCAGCCGGAACGATCGCTGCGCCGCGGAGCGCGGTCGCCGCGGAGCCGACGAGCATCCACTCGATGCCGCTGGCGTTCAACCGCTCGGCGACGTCCGCCAAGGTGGTCCTCCACGGTGCGCTCATGTCCGTTGAAGTTAGCCGCGTCCACCGACATTCCTGTACTGCGGCGCCCTGCCGCCCGGCTTCATCAGCACGATGAGGTCGCGCCCGCGGTCTTGGTCGGCCCCATCCCGAGGGCTGGCGCAGCGCAAGTAGCAACACAGGATCGGGCCAGGCAGAGGCCATCTGCCTGGCGCGTGATGCAGGAGCGCGAAGCATCACAGGGCCGGGTGGGTGGGAGCAGCCAGAACCGCAGCGACGTAGGAGCGAAGGTGCCGGCGGTGCCGGGCGCAACACGGGTGAGAGCACCGTGAGGCACTCACGCGACGAAGGAGCGGCTTTCACGAAGGGCGGGTGGGAGCACCCAGAGCTGGAGCGACGCAGGAGCGGAAGCGCCGGGTGCGCGGGATCGCAGTACCCCAGCAGAACACGAAGTATTTCCCGTGCTTTCCACCGAAAGTGATCAGCCAGGTGAGATCCGTGGAGACAACGGTGTCAACATCAGCCTAAGGTGCGTTTACCACAACGGCCCTGCGAGGGAGGGCTGTGGTGCCTTTACCCACCGCCCAAAGGGGAGAGACACGCATGCGCTCAGCTCGAAACCGATCGAGAACAGCGTTCCGGAGCGGGGTCGGCCTGTTGGCTGCTGCCGCGCTGGTGCCGATGGCGTCGCTGACCGCGACCGCCCGGCCCGCTGCCGCACCTGCGGCTGCTGCCAAGCCGGCGGCGCCGGTGAAGCCGTTCGTGCAGGGGACTCAGACGGTTGCCGCGTACGACTACGACAACGCGATCCACGAACGGGTCCAGGTCGACGTACCCGGGGTCGACGGGGATCAGAACGGGATCACCGACCAGATCACCGTGGACATCGTCCGGCCGGGTGAAGCCGCCGCGGCGGGGATCGACGTTCCGGTGATCATCCAGGCGTCCCCGTACTACGCGGGCGACCCGAAGTCGAACTTCGATGCCAACGGCACCCGTCAGGTGTTCTCGACCTGGCTGGACAACTACTTCGTACCGCGCGGTTATGCGTTCGCGTACGTGGACATGCCGGGCACGTTCCGCTCGACCGGGTGCAGCGATGTCGGCGCCGACTTCGAAGTACGCGGCACCAAGGCCGTGATCGACTGGCTGAACAACCGCGTCGCCGCGCACACGCCGGCCGGCGCTCCGGTCAAGGCGGACTGGTCCACCGGCAAGGCCGGCATGATCGGTACGTCGTGGAACGGCACGATCGCCAACTCGGTCGCCAGCACCGGCGTGAAGGGGCTCGAGACGATCGTCCCGATCGCCGCGATCTCCAGCTGGTACGACTACACCCGCAGCAACGGCGTCCCGTACTACGACGAGTACATGGGCTTCCTGCACGACTACGTCAGCAACGACGCGAGCCCCCGCTGTGTGGCGATGACCGGCGAGATCGAGCAGGACTCCGACACCCGTACCGGCAGCTACAGCCGCTGGTGGGACAAGCGGAACTACCGGCTGGACGCCAAGAAGGTCAAGGCTTCGGTGTTCGTCGTGCACGGCCTCGACGACGAAAACGTGAAGACCCGGCAGTTCGGCGAGTGGTGGGACGAGCTGGAGAAGAACGGCGTCCAGCGCAAGATCTTCCTGCACCAGGGCGTGCACCTGGACGGGTTCAGCTTCCGCGACACCTACGTGAACCAGCTGCACCCGTGGTTCGACTACTACCTGCAGGGCCTGCAGAACGGCGTGACAAAGGCGCCGCAGGCAACGATCCAGCGCGAGGACGGCAGCTTCACCACCGAAACCCGCTGGCCTGCCGCCGGAGCGAAGAACACCAAGCTGGGGCTGAGCAAGCCGGCCGGCCAGACCGGTGGCCTGTCGATCGCCGCGCCGACCAGCGACCCGATCAGCTTCACCGGCACCAGCGCCGAGTCGACCGACAGCGTCGTACTCGACCCGTCCGCGGCCCGCACGGATCGCGCGGTGTTCGTCAGCAACGATCTCGAGCAGGCGGTCCGGCTGTCCGGCACCGGCAAGGTCGAGGTCCGGGTCAAGGTCGACAAGGTTGCCGCCGGCATCAAGGCTCGCCTGGTCGACTACGGCACGGCGACCCGCTACACCAACGTCACCAACGTTCCGAACACCCGCACCTGCTGGGGTGACGGCAACGCCCTCGACACCGGCTGCTTCGCTGACACCAAGGTGAACACGGCCGTCTCGAACACCGCCGTCGTGGTTCGCACGCTGGCCGACGTCGGCCACTACAAGAAGCTGGAGGAGAAGGTCTCGCTGCAGTCCGGCAAGTGGTACGACCTGACCTTCGAGCTGAACGCGGACGACGTCGTCTTCGCCGCCGGTCACCGCCTCGGCCTGGTGCTGACCGTCGAGCCCGACAACCCCTCGGTGCCGTTCACCGGCGCGACGATCACGCTGGACCCGGTCAAGTCCTCGCTGACCCTGCCGCTCACCGGCGCCACGGCCAGCCTGACCGCCCCGGAGAAGTCCACGGCCCGCGTGCAGTCCACACAGCTCGCGCAGCCTGAGCCGGAGAAGGACCCGGTCAAGCTGATGGAGCAGTTCGTCGAAGCTTCCCGCTAAGACAAAGGAAGGGCCCCGGCAGAGATGCCGGGGCCTTTCTCAGTTGGCAGCGTTCGCAGGAGGTCTGGCCAGCGACGAGTACGCCGACACCAGCAACTCGGCGTCGTGTTCCCAGTTCAGCTCCGCACCAGCAGCCCGTACTCCGTCGACATAGCCGGCGTAGTCCGCGATCAACGCGCGCACCGCCGCCGCGAGCGACGAAGCGTTCCCCGGCTCGTACAAAGTCCCGAGCCTGTACTTCGTAATAACAGCCCGCAGCTCAGGCAGATCCGCGGCAACCACCGGTACTCCGGCGCGCACCGCGTGGAACAGCTTGTTCGGCAAGGCCAGCCGGTGGTTCTCACACGTGTTCGTCAACGTGACAAGGGAAATCCCCGACTCCTGCAGCACCCGGTCGACCTCGTCGATCGAGGTCTCCGGCACCTTCTGCACCAGGCCCAGATCGAGTCGGTAGTTCGGGTCGACCGATCCCATCAGCAGCGTCGGGAACGGCGCCAGCTCACGGGCAGCGCCGACCACAGCCGGCAGATCGCGACCCGCACCCACGCGACCGGCGTACAGCAGACCGGTCGGTGATGCAGGCAGGACCGGAGCGACGTCAGCGCGCGGGAAGGTGTTGCGGATAACGCGCACATCCGTCAACCCACGCGAGCGCAACCGCTCCGCGATCCCATCGCTGACCGTGAAAACCACAGCCGCCTGACGAGCGAGACCGAGCTCGAAACGACGCCCACGGATCCGCCACAACGGTGTCGGCCGACCCGGCAGCGCCCGGTCGAACCACAATTCATGGCTGTCGTAGACCAGCTTCGCCGACCACTGGGTGGCGAACGTCGCGGCCAGTTCGAGAGTGTTGAAGTCGTGCGCATGCACCACCTCGAAGGGATCCAGCGCAGCCAGCCGAGCAGCAGCCGCAGAACGCCACTGCTTCTCGGTCCGCAGCCGGTGCTCCGGCAGCAACAACCACCGGCCGAACCGCTGGACCAGCACCTTCGCACCGCGCTGCCCGTGGCCGACCGAAGGCCCACTCCCGCCGCGCAGACCAGCGGAGCGTGACACCGACTCGACCGTCGCGCCACCTTCGAGCGTGAAGCCTTCCGGCACATCCCGGCCGACCACGTGAACCGTGTGGCCGGCCGCAGTCAGCGCCGCGGCCTCGCGCAGGATGCGCGAGTCCCCGGCGATCGGGGACTGCGCAACCATCAGTACCCGCATGTCACCGTCCGCCGAGGAACGGCAGCAGAACCTCTACCGACTTGCGGCCGTCGTGCAGCTCCCGCACGTACCGCGGACCGGCGTCGGCGATCTTGCGAGCTTCCTCGCGCTCGGCGACCAGCCGCTCGATCACCTCGGTCAGGTCGTCCGGCGTCGCCTCCACGATCGGCAGATCGGTCGGCAGCAGATCGCGGACGTGATCCGCGACGTGCCCGACGGTGGTCCGGCCGGCCGCCATCGCCTCACAGGCGAAGACGCCGTACGAGCCGAGCAGCATCTGGTCGACGACGATGTCCGCGTCCTTGACCATCGCCATCAGCTCCGGGTGCGGAACACCCTGGACCCGCTGGTACTTGATCAGGCCCTTGGCGTCCAGCGCGGTCAGCACCGGGTCGACGAAGACCGAACCCTTCAGCGCGCTCGCCGACGGCGCGTGCAGCACCACCGGCACCTCACGGTCCATCACCGGCACGCTGGAGGCCAGCTCGTCCGGGTTCACCACCACCGGCAGCCACTCCGACTCCTCGACGTACTCGAGCAGGTCGGGCGTAGTGACGAAGCGCGGACCCTCGTAGCGGACCAGGTGCTCGCGGAGCAGGTCGTTGGCCGCCTGCAGCCGCATGGTCAGCTCGTCGGTGCGATCCGCGAACGGCGAGAACTGGTACTTCGCGCGGTGCCGGGCCGGGTCACGCACCTCGGAACCGTGGAAGACCAGACCGTGCCGGATCCCGGCCGCGTCGAGCATCGGAACGTCCTGGTCCCACATCTGCCCGGGCATCTGGCCGAACATCGGCCGGCCTGCCTCGAACAGCACGTGGGTGACGTTCTGCAGGGCCCACGCGGTCAGCTCGAGCTGCCAGCGCAGGTCCTCGCGGTACTGCTCGTACGTGCCGGTGCGGTGCACCTTGAAGTCGAACTTGCCGCTCCCGGTGGTCAGCGACTCGGCAGCGATCGACGGGACCTCGCGAACCACCGCGCTCGTCCACAGGTAGGCCTGGCCGGCGCTGTTGACCGGTCCGACCAGCAGCCGCCGTCCGGGCGCCTCGGAGTTGGCGTCCAGCACCGGCTCCAGCTGCGTCCGGCCGAGCATCTCGGTGTAGAGCGCGCGCAGCCGCTCGGCCTGCCCACTCCACGCCGCTTCCAGCTTGTACGCCGGGTCCGCCAGCCGCTCGCGGTAGGTGTCGGTCCGGCTCAGCAGCAGCTTCGCCTTCTCCGCCAGATCGGCGCTGTTCGCGGCCTGGAAGACCTCCCCGATCCCAGTCCGCGTGACGAACTCCTTCATGCTGGCCATGTCGCTGACCAGCACCGGAAGCCCACCCAGGCTGTACTCGAACAGCTTGTTCGGCATCGCCATCTCGTGGTTCGGCGCTCGCAGCATCGGAATGATGCCCGCGTCCGCCGTCGCCAGGAAGGCCGTCACCTCGGCCGGTGCGACCGGGTGCAGGTAGTGCATCCGGTCGTCGACACCGAGCTTGTCGGCCAGCTTGCGCAGTACGTCGACCGCGGGCTGCTTCGGCGACGGCACGGCGACCACCGCGAGGTGCACGCCGGGCATGCTCGGCAGCGCCTCGATCGCGGTCTCGATGCCCCGCACCGCCGTGATGCCGCCGCTGTAGACCAGCAACGGAACCTCGACCGGCAGCCGCAGCTTGGCCCGGATGTCCCGCTCGATCTCGATCGACTCGGGGATGTCCGGGGTGTTCAGGATGACGGTCGGCTTGAGCGGGAGCTTGTGCTCCTTCTCCAGCCGGTCGGCGATCGCGGAGCTGACCGTGACGATCCGGTCGGCGGCGCCGATGTACTCCTTCTCGTGGTTGGCCCAGGCGGCGATGTACTTCCGGGTGCGCGAGCCGTACCGGGCGATGCCGGGGACGTACTCGTGCGCGTCGTACACGACCTTGAGGTCCTTGCCGCGCAGCTTGGCCCGGCCGGCCGCGCGGGCGGCCACGCCGATCACGTGCATGTCGTGCGCGTGCACGACATCGGGCTCGAGCCGGTCGATCAGGTCGCCGAACGCGAGCTCGAGGTCGATCGCCTCCGGGTGCACCCGGCGCCAGCGAGCCGGCCAGGTGATCCGGTGGTTGACGCCGTCGTAGGCGCGCCAAGCCGACTTGAACGGCTGGTTCAGCCCGTTGCCGAGCCCCTTGCGCAGCCAGATCCCCCGGCGGGCGGCCTGCCAGCCGACCCGGCGTACCAGTCGGGTGAGCACGCCGGCCTTGAAGGCGAGCTGACCCGCCGGCCCGCCCTTCTTGGCCTTCATCGCGTGACCCGAGTCGGCCTTGAGCTCCTTGAGCCCGGCCGAGACCCGGTGACTACGAGCCAGGTACGCGCGCTTGGTCGGATACCCGATCAGCGGCGGACGCCAGTCGCGGCGGGCCTTGCGGCCGGCCTTCCGCTCCTCCCGCAGGATGAACGGAACTGCCACCCGCACGACCATCGCGCCGTCGAGCATCTCCCGCGACTGCTGGCCGTTGGCCGAGACCCCGAGCACAGTGACCTGTACTCCGGCCTCGGCCAGCGCTGCTGCCTCTTTACGGACCCGGCTGTCGTTGGTGACCTCGTTCGCAACGAGCATCACCACCCGAAGTTCTTCCGGGGAACGCGTCACTGACGCACCGACCTTCCGATCACGATCCGACGGACACCCGCCCAGCGAGCCGCGTCGGTCGCGTCGCGACCGTCGACCAGCACCTGCACGCCCGGCAGCTCGGCCGGGGTCAGCACGTTGTACTCCGGGTGGTCGGCCTGCAGCACGGCCGCGTCGACGGCGTCACCGAGGTGGTACGCGGTGAAGCCCAGGCCCTGCAGCTCCTCGTCGGAGTACATCGGGTCGTGCACGAACACCTCGGCGCCGCGGGACTTCAGCGCCTCGACGGCCGGGAAGACGCCGGAGAAGGCGGTCTCCTTGACCGCGCCGCGGTAGGACGCGCCCAGCACGACGACCTTCGCGCCGGTCAGGTCGCCGTAGGCGCCTTCGAGCAGGCCGATGGTGTACTCGGGCATGTCCAGGTTGGCCTCGCGGGCCGCGCGGACGACGGTCGCCGCCGGGTCGGTCCACAGGTACAGCCGCGGGTAGACCGGGATGCAGTGACCGCCGACAGCGATACCGGGACGGTGGATGTGGCTGTACGGCTGCGAGTTCGACGCCTCGATCACCTGGTGCACGTCGATGCCGTTCTGGGCGGCGAACCGGGCGAACTGGTTCGCCAGGCCGATGTTAACGTCGCGGTAGGTGGTCTCGGCCAGCTTCGCCAGCTCGGAGGCCTCGGCCGAACCGAGGTCCCAGACGCCGTTGCCCCGCGGCAGGTCGGCGCGCTCGTCGAAGTCCAGCACGGCCTCGTAGAACGAGATGGCGCGCTTGGCGCCTTCCTCGGACAGTCCGCCGACCAGCTTCGGGTACTTGCGCAGGTCCGCGAAGACGCGGCCGGTGAGCACCCGCTCCGGGGAGAAGACCAGGTGGAAGTCGGTGCCCTCGGTGAGGCCGGAGACCTCCTCGATCAGCGGCTTCCAGCGGCTCCGGGTGGTGCCGACCGGCAGGGTGGTCTCGTAGCTGACCAGGGTGCCCGGGGACAGGTGCTCGGCCAGCGAACGAGTCGCGCTCTCCATCCAGCCGAACTCCGGCTCGCCGGTCTTCTCGTCCACGAACAACGGGACGACGATGACCACGGCGTCGGCGCCGGGGATGGCGTCGGCGTAGTCGCTGGTCGCGCGCAGGCGGCCGTCGGCCACCGTCTCGGCCAGCAGCTCGCCCAGGTGAGCCTCACCCGGGAACGGCTCCTTGCCCGCGTTGACCAGGTCGACGAAGGCCTGGTTGATGTCGACACCGACGACCTGGTGTCCCTTGGTCGCGAACTGGACCGCCAACGGCAGGCCGATCTTGCCTAGGGCAACTACTGCTATCCGCACGAAAACTCCACTGGGTATGAATCATTCATCGGGGACCTCGCAGGCGCTTCTCTAGTGGGTGTTCGACACACTTGTAGAGCAGCGCGGAGGCGGCGATCGAGAGTGCCAGCACGCCGGCGTACCAGGTCAGGTTCGACCAGCCGATCGGTCCGGCCACGCCGTGGAACTCACGGATCGCGTAAAGGATGGTGGCGTGCACCAGGTAGAAGGAGTACGACCACTGGCCGAGTGCGACCAGCGGCTTGCTGCGCAGCAGGGACCGGCCGCCCCGCATGTCCCGGGAGGCGACCGCCAGGATCAGCAGGCCGTACAGGACGGTGAGGATCTCCTTCTGGGTGAGCCCCATCGTGGTCGCGAGCGGGAACGTCTTGGCGTGGATCCCGGAGTAGTACAGCGTGTAGATGCCGACCGCGAAGACGGCGAACGCCACCGGGAACGGGATCCACGGCCGCCAGCCCGACCGCAGCGCGATCGCCAGGCCGATGCCGAACAGGAACGCGACCGAGTGGAACACCGGCTGCGGCAGGATCGGCAACGTGTCGGGGTAGTGGAACAGCAGCAGCTTGTACGCCGCTCCGACCACCACGACGGCCACGCACAGGATCAACCCGCCGGCCAGCTTCAGCCGTTGGGTCGCGCGCCAGACGAACGGGAAGTACGCGTAGAAGAACATCTCCACCGACAGCGTCCAGGAGGCCGGGTTACCGGCGTACAGGACGGTCGGGTCGTTGGACCAGCCGTGCAGCAGGACCAGTGACAGCAGCAGTACGCCGATGTCGAACGGCTTGATCCAGCTCATCGTCGGGTCCGGGTTGATCCGGTAGAAGACGAAGACCGCCAGCAGCAGCGCGACCGCGTGGGCCGGCCAGATCCGGGCGAACCGGCGCCGGTAGAAGGTGCCGACCTTGGTGTGCGGCTGGGCCGACCAGGTCAGTACGAAACCGGACAGCACGAAGAAGAACGTGACCCCGGAGGTGCCGAACTTGAGGAACTTGTAGATCGGCAGCGGCGCCAGGTTCGTCATGTGGTGGGTGAACACGAAGAACGCCGCCCACCAGCGCAGACCGGTGAGCGACTCGACGCGCGGCAGCCGCTTCTTGGGCGGCGCGGCGGAAGGATCGGCCGGCACCGGCGCCGGTGGCTCGTCATGAGCCAACGGCGCGGGCGCGACCTCTTCTTGCCCCTGTGACTTCTCCTCGGCGGCCTTCGTCATCTCGCTGTCCCGCTATCCCGCGGCGAGAGCAGCGACGACGCGACCAGCGGCCTGGCCGTCGCCGTACGGCGCGGCCTGTGCTGCGGTCGGAACCGGCCGGACGGCCAGCTCGGGCAGCTTCGACAGGTCCGTGGTGAGCACGTTCCAGCCGTCTTCGATCGTCTCGGTCCACTCGGTCTCAGTGCGCAGCGTGGTGCACGGGGTGCCGAGCAGGAAGGCCTCCTTCTGCAGGCCGCCGGAGTCCGTCACGACGCCGACCGATCCGAGGACCGCCGCAACCATCTGCGGGTAGGCCAGCGGCTCGGCGGTGTGCAGCGAACCACCCGGACGCTCCAGCTTGATGCCGAACTCGGCACAGCGCGCGACCAGGCGCGGGTGCGCGAGCAGCAGCACCGGGGTGTCCAGCGACGCCAGGCCGTCGACGATCGCGGCCAGCTGCTCCGGGTCGTCGGTGTTGTCGGCGCGGTGGATCGTAGAGACCAGGTACTCGCCCTGCTTCAGGCCGTCGGGCAGGTCCAGGGGCTGACCCTTGACCGCGTCCCGGACCCGGAAGCAGACATCCGTCATGACGTCGCCGACCAGCCGCGAGCGGTCCTTCAGACCCTCGTTGGCCAGGTGGCCCATGGCCACCTCGGTCGGTGCCAGCAGGATGTCGGCCGCGTGGTCGGTGAGCACCCGGTTGTGCTCCTCCGGCATCGACCGGTTGAAGGAGCGCAGGCCGGCCTCGAGGTGCGCGACCGGCAGGTGCATCTTCACGGCCGACAGGGTGCCGGCCAGGGTCGAGTTGGTGTCGCCGTAGACCAGCACCCAGTCCGGGCGGTGCTCGTCCAGCACGGCGTCCATCGCCGACAGCATCGCGCCGGTCTGGACTCCGTGGCTGCCCGACCCGACGCCCAGGTGGACGTCGGGGGCCGGGATCTTCAGGTCGGCGAAGAACACGTCGGACATGTTCTTGTCGTAGTGCTGGCCCGTGTGCACGATCACGTGCTCGTGCTCGGTGGCGGCGAACGCCTCCGCAATCGGGGCGAGCTTGACGAACTGCGGGCGAGCCCCGACGACGCTGAGGACCTTCATGACCGGGCGGCTCCAGCACTCTCGGAGACCAGCACACCGGTGAGCGCGTCGGTCAGCCGGACGGACTTGCCGTCCTCGGCGGCGGAGGCGATGACGGCCTCGGCGACGACGACGGTGGCCAGCCCCTGCTGCAGGGTGACGATGTCGGTCTCCTTGCCCAGGATCGCGTCGCGGAACGCCTCGTGCTCGGCCTTCAGCGGCTCGGGCTTGGCGATCGCGTAGCGGATCATGTCGCCCTCGGAGACACCGCGGAAGTGCGCGACGTCGTCCCAGGCGGTCTGCACGGTGCCGTTGGCGTGGAAGGACAGGTCGGCCGTCAGGGTGTCGGCGATGAACGCGCCGCGCTCACCGGTGACGACGGTCAGCCGCTCCTTCATCGGGGACAGCCAGTTGACCAGGTGGCTGGTCACGGTGCCGTCCTGCAGCTTGCCGGTGACGGCGATCAGGTCCTCGTACTGCCGGCCGCTCTTGTGCGCGCTCTGCGCGGACACCGAGGCGAACGGCGACTGGGTCACCCAGGCGGTCAGGTCGATGTCGTGGGTGGCCAGGTCGAGCACCACGCCGACATCGGCGATCCGGGCCGGGAACGGGCCCTGCCGACGGGTGGTGATCTGGTAGATGTCACCCAGCTCGCCGGCCTCGAGGCGAACCCGCAGCGCCTGCAGCGACGGGTTGTAGCGCTCGATGTGACCGACGGCGCCGATCACGCCGGCGGCCTCGAAGGCCTTGGCGATCTCCGCGGCCTCGGCCGAGGAGCCGGCCAGCGGCTTCTCGATCATCGCGTGCACGCCGGCCTCGGCCAGCGCCTTGGCGATCTCGGTGTGGTACTGCGTCGGGACGGCCACCATGCAGTAGTCGATCCCGGCGGCGATCAGCTGCTCGACGTTCTCGAACACCGGCAGGCCGTTGGCCACGCCGTGCTTGTCGCCACCCGGGTCGGCGACGGCGACCAGGTCGACGCCCTCGAGGGATCCCAGCACGCGGGCGTGGTGACGGCCCATCATGCCCAGGCCGATCAGTCCGGCACGAAGGTTCGCCATCTCAGGCACCTGCCTTCGCGACGGTCGCGACCGCGGTCACGATCCGGTGCAGGTCTTCTTCGGACAGCGAGGGGTGCACCGGCAGCGAGAGCACCTCGGCGGCGGCCTTCTCGGTCTCCGGCAGGTCCAGCTCACGCTGGAACGAGGGCAACCGGTGGTTCGGGATCGGGTAGTAGACGCCGCAGCCGACACCGTGCTCGTTGCGCAGCGCGTCTGCGAAGCCGTCGCGGTCCTCGGTCACCCGGACCGTGTACTGGTGGTAGACGTGCGTCGCCTCGGGGGCGACGGTCGGGATCGCCACGCCCTGCAGGTTCGCGTCCAGGAAGGACGCGTTCTCCTGGCGCTGCTTGGTCCAGCCGCCGACCTTGGTGAGCTGGACGCGGCCGATGGCGGCGTGCAGGTCGGTCATCCGGTTGTTCAGGCCGACGACCTCGTTCTCGTACTGCTTGAGCATGCCCTGGTTGCGGAACAGCCGCATCCGGCGCTCGAGGTCGGCGTTCGCGACCGAGTTCATGCCGCCCTCGCCGGACGTCATGTTCTTGGTCGGGTAGAGGCTGAACATGGCGAACTCGCCGAAGGTGCCGACCGGGGCGCCGTTCCAGGTGGCGCCGTGGGCCTGTGCGGCGTCCTCGTACAGCTCGATGCCGTGCTTGGCCGCGATCGCGCCCAGCTCGGTCATGTTCGCCGGGTGCCCGAACAGGTGCACCGGCATGATCGCCTTGGTCTTGTCGGTGATCGCGGCCTCGACGGCGGCCGGGCTCAGCCCGTAGTACGTCGGCTCGATGTCGACGAAGACCGGGGTCGCGCCGGTGAGCGCGACGCTGTTCGCCGTGGCGGCGAAGGTGAAGGAAGGGACGATGACCTCGTCGCCCGGACCGACGCCCGCGGCCAGCAGGCCGAGGTGCAGACCCGAGGTGCCCGAGTTCGTCGCGACGCAGGCTCGGCCGGAGACCAGCGCTGCGCCGAACTCCTGCTCGAAGGCAGCGACCTCAGGACCCTGGGCGAGCATTCCGCTGCGCATCACACGGTCGACTGCCTCCCGCTCCTCCTGCCCGATGATCGGCTTCGCGGCCGGAATCGGCTGCACCATCAGTTCTCCTCCTGGTTTTCGTCGGCCGGCCGCAGCCGTCCGTCGGTTTCGATGTACATCTCGCCCGTCGTCGGGCACTTCCAGTCGCCGTTGCCGATCTCCTGCAACGGAACGCCTGCCTTGCCGACCCACTTGATCCGGCGGGCCGGGACCCCCGCGACCAGCGCGAAGTCTGGCACGTCCTTGGTCACCACTGCACCCGCGGCGACGGTGGCCCAGCGGCCGATGGTGACCGGCGCCACGCAGACCGAACGGGCGCCCACCGCGCTGCCAGTGCGCAGCGTCACACCGACGGCGTCCCAGTCGGACGCGCTCTTCAGCGTGCCGTCCGGGTTGATCGCGCGCGGGAAGTGATCGTTGGTCAGCACCACGGCCGGGCCGATGAAGACGCCGTCCTCGAGCACGGCCGGCTCGTAGACCAGGGCGTCGTTCTGGACCTTGCAGTTGTCGCCCATCGTCACGCCGGTGCCGATGTAGGCGCCGCGGCCGATGATGCAGTTCTTGCCCAGGACCGCGTTCTCGCGGATCTGGGACAGGTTCCAGACGGACGATCCCTCGCCGATCTGTGCGCTTGCGTCGACGTCTGCCGACGCTGCGATCCGGGCCGTCACAAGATCTCCTTCGGGTCAAGCCATTCGGTGAGTGCTTGGGCGGAACGCCGCCCGTCGTGCAGCTCCGCCACGAAGGCGGGGCCCGCGGTGGCCTGCTCGGCGGCCGCCGTACGGTCGGAGAGCAGGTCGGTGAGAACAGCGCCGAGCGAATCGGGATCCGCCTCGACGATGGGCACCTCGCGCCCAGCCAGACTACGCATCCGATCGCGAACCGCCGAACCGACGTAAGAAACGCACAAACGTCCGGCGGCCAGCGCCTCGACCGCGGCCACGCCGTACAGACCGATCCGGAGCTGGTCCACGACGATGTCCGCGTCGCCGATCACGGCCGGCATCTCACTGTGCGTGACGCCGCTGATCCGGCGGTACTCGACCAGCCCGCGACTCGCCAGGTCGGTCAGCACTTCGTCGATCCGGTCGCTGCCCTTGAGCTGCGCGCTGGACGGGACGTGCACGACGACCGGCAGGTCGGTGGAGAACAGTGGCCGTGCGGCCTGTGCCCACGGGGCCGGGTCGATCGCGACCGGCAACCAGGTGGCGTTCGGTACGTCGTCCAGCAGGTCGACCGTGGAGACGAAGACGTCGGCTGCTGCGACCAGTTCTGCGAAGCGGGCGGCCTGGGTCTCGAGCCGGTCGGTCAGCGGGTCACCCGGTGTGAACGGGGACCACTTCTCCCGCTTGGCGTGCCGGCTCGGGAGGCGGATGTCGGAGCCGTGGAAGAGCAGTGCCGGCTTGATCCCGGCCGCTTTGAGCTGAGTCAGCTCGGATGAGCCGTCCTTCAGGCCGCGGGCGCCGAACAGCGGGCGCAGCGACTCCATCAGGACATGCGTGTAGGAGCCCAGGACGTGCTGCTCCTGGGCTCGCTGCCAGCGCGGCTGACCGAACCAGGTCAGCGGTACGCCGTAGTCCTCGGCGAACTGGAACTGGCCCTTGCGGTGCACCGAGAAGGCGGTCGCGGAGACGCCTTCGATGCTGTCCGCGGCGCGGGCCCAGGCGTAGCCCTGGCCGGCGCTGTTGGTCGGGCCGATGAACAACCGGACCGGGGTATCGGCCACCTGCGGGAAGCCGGGTAGCTGCGCGTAGCTGTAGCGCAGCCCCTTCAACCGCCGCCGGACCGCACCCGCGGTCCTGGCGATCGGCGTCGGCAGGTGGTCACGAAGAGTTCGCGCGGAGGTCACCACGCCCACTCCACCCCGGTCCGGCATGGCGTCACTCCTGCCCCGCTCCGACCAGCCGGTCGAGCTCCCGGCGGGCCGCCGGCACACCGAGCACCACGGGCGTCTGCGGCTTGCGCTGACCGACCTGCCAGCCGGCCCAGACCGAACCGCCGTCCAGCGCGATCACCACGTCGGCCTGCTCGATCCTGGTCATCACGTCGGCGCGGCCGAGTACGCGGTCCCAGTACGTCTTGGCCAGGTTGTCGGCCTTCCGGTTCTGGGTCAGCTTCTTCACCGGGCCGGACTTCTTGATTGCCGTAGGCAACATTTTTCCGCCGGCCCGGCGGAGCTTCCGCGCCCGCCACTGAGCAGCCTTCACTACCCGCTTGGCCCCGGTAGGCCGCGGCTTCGGGGCCGGCTTGGGAGCAGCCGGAGCCGCCTCGTCGCCTCCGGCGACCTCGGCGGGAGCAACTGCGGAGGGAGCCGAAGCCTCGCCATCGGTGGTGCCGCCGGACTCGCCGCCTGCAGCGGCATCGTCGGCTAGCGCGCCTTCGGCCGCTGCCGTCGCCTCAGCGACCTCGTCAGCCTCCGTGGCAGTGGACTCAGCAGCGCTCTC
Organism: Kribbella sp. NPDC056861; assembly: GCF_040687575.1. Taxonomy (NCBI): domain Bacteria; kingdom Bacillati; phylum Actinomycetota; class Actinomycetes; order Propionibacteriales; family Kribbellaceae; genus Kribbella; species Kribbella sp. NPDC056861. The sequence goes on from NZ_JBFBNQ010000006.1 coordinate 351,987, forward strand.
GTCGACGACAGCCTCGGGGGCAGGTGCCTTGGCCGACTCAGCGACGGCGACCGGCACCTCCTCTGCGTCTACTACCGGAACTGCCTGCACGACCGGTGCTGCCTCGACCGGCATCTTGCCCGGGCCGATCAGTGTGAAGCTGTTGACCAGGCCGTCGACCGGGCCGGCCGGGGGGACCCAGGCGACGACGTCGAGGGCCAGGTCGTCGCGGCCGCCGAGGTCGGCGCGGACGGTGTCGAAGTACGACGGGGGAAGCCGCCGGGTGCTCAGGAGTACGACCTTCATGTCAGACCACCGCCCCAACGCGCTCGGCCAATGCCTTGATTCGCGGATCCATCTGCAGGTCGCGCCGGTAGCTGGCGCCGAACTCGCGCGCCTTCGCCCGGATGCCCTCGTCCGCGGTACGGGCCGCGCGGGCCGCCTCGACGAGTGCTTCCGCGATCGTCTCGGGGTCTTCCACGTCCTTGACCGGGAACCACAGCGGATGCCCACGCAGTACGTCGGACGCCGCGTTCATCGGGTCGTGCACCGAGACGATCGGCAGGCCGGTGGCGAGGTACTCGAAGACCTTGCCGCTGGTCACGTAGCGTCCCTTGCCCAGCATCAGCAGCTGGACGTCGAACTCGTCGTACGCCTTGGCGATCTCCGCCTTGCCGACCGGGCCTTCGTAGCTGACGCCGTCGGCGGCCGCCGCCTGCAGGATGCCGAGCATGTCGGCGCGCGGCTGGGCGTAGTACCCGAGGTAGCCGTGGATCTTCACCTTGGCGTCGCGCAGGTCCTCGGAGCGCTCCTTGGCCAGCTGCCAGCCCTTGACGAAGTCGGCCAGCGGGACCTTCGGCGAGACGGTGCCGACGTAGCCGAACACCAGCGGGCGATCGGTGACCGCGCCGCGGTCGTGCGTCGACGGCACCAGGTCGGGGTCGAACCCGTTCGCGACCGTGTGCATCTTGCCGGCGTGCTCGGGGTAGAGGTCCTTGTGCCAGTCGAGGATCGGGTCGTTGACGAACCAGACCTCCTGCGCGCTGTTCACCAGCTTGCGCTCCCAGCGGGCGGCGCGGCTGTTCGGCTCGTGCAGCCGGTCACCGCTGAAGACGTCCAGCAGCCAGGCGTCGCGGTAGTCCATCACGTACGGCACGTCGAACTTCTTGAACAGGTGGTACGCCGCCGCGAACGTCACGTGCGGGTTCGCGGTCGCGACCGTCAGGTCCACCTTGTTCGCCTGGTGGATCTGCTCGGCGGCCTTCTCGATGGTGCTGCGCCACGGGCCGTAACCCGTTTCCGGGAAGGGGATCTGGTCGCGCTTGGTGCGCCACTTCGCCCACAGCTTCGGGTTCGACGCCCGGGACTTCGACCAGTTGCGCAGGTCGGCCTCCAGGATCGGCCACTCGAACGGGACCCGGACCACCTCGACGTCGGGGTGGATCCGCTCCTCCAGGGTCAGGTCGGCGCCGGTGAACCGGTGGAAGGTCTCCCGGTCCGCGGTCAGCACGGTGACCTTCCAGCCCTGTTCGGCGAACCGGTTCGCCGTGGCGAGCGCGCGGTAGACGCCGCCCCCGCGGCAGGGTGGGTAGCCCCAGCAGACGTACAGCATGTGTGGGCGGGCCTGGTTCATGCACTTCCTCGCAGCAGGTCTTGGATGGCTTCAGCCATTTCGTCGTACGGCGTCGTCGCCGGCAGATGGTCGGCGGCCCACTGGAGCGCGCAGTCGCGCAGCTTCTCCAGCTCCCCAGGGTTGTCGGACCAACCGCGCAACGTCTCCGCGGCTTCGGCGACGGTGTCGATCAGCACACCACCACCGGATTCCTCGATGATCCTCGTCTGCCGGGGCAGCCGGGTGGAAAGCACCGGCAGTCCGCTCGCGAGGTACTCGTAGATCTTGGACGGCATCGCCTCGATGAAGGCCGGGGTCGGCTGCAGCAGCGCGAGGCTGGCCCAGGCTCCCTCGGCGATCCGCCAGGCGTCGGCCGGTGGCTGCCGGCCGTGCAACCGGATCCGGCCCGCGACATCGGGCTGCTCGATCCGGCGTTCCAGCTCGTCGCGATCGGCGCCCGCCACCGGGCCGATCAGGTCGAGCGACCAGCCCGGCGCGGCCGCGATGGTCTCGACCATGTCGAACAGTCCGCGGCTGACCCGCAGGTCGCCGACGTAGACCACCCGCGGCTCACCCGCCGGCGGCGCCGGGGCCAGAAAAGCCGCGACCGGCTGGTTGGTGACAACCATCCGGTGCTTGGCGTGGTGTGGCGAGAGGTGGGAGTCGGCGACGACCGTCAGGTCGGCCCCGGCGGCCAGCCGGGTGCTCAGGGCCACCATCAGCCGGGCGGGCAGCCCCACCGGACCTCTGGCCCAGGCCCGGTCGCGCAGCAGCCGGCCGTAGTCCTCGTGTACGTCGGCCACCATCCTGCGGCGCCGCAACGCGGTCACCAGCCGGGTGATCGGGATCATGTCCGGATCGACGGTCACCACCACCTTGGCGCTGGTGCGCCAGGGCAGTACTGCGGTCCGGGCCAGTCGCTGGACCAGGCTGCCCCGATCGCGAGCGTGCACGGAGGCCCCGGCTGGACCTCCGGCGGGGTCACCCAGACCCCACAGCTCGACGTTCAGACCCCGCTTCTGCAGGGCTGCGGTGATCTTGTGCAGCCGTGCGTCAGCGACGTCGTGGCCGGACGTGATGATGCCCACGTCCGGCACGGGGGTGGATCGCATCGTCAGAAGTCCTCGAGGGTGGCAGCGCTCTTCGCACTCACCTGCAGGAACTTCGTGTAGGCGGCGATCACCTCGTCCGGGGTGCCGCGCATCATCAGCTCGCCCTTGTTCAGCCAGATGGCGTCGTTGCACAGGTCGCGCACGCTGCTCATCGCGTGGCTGACCAGGAACATCGTCCGGCTGTTGGTGACGAGCTCCTTCATCTTGTCCGCGGCCTTCTGCTTGAAGGACGCGTCACCGGCGGACAGCGCCTCGTCGATCAGCAGGATGTCGGGGTCCATGTGCACGGCGACCGAGAACGCGAGCCGGCTGAACATGCCGGACGAGTACGTCCGCATCGGCATCTCCATGAAGTCGCCCAGCTCGGCGAACGCGGCGATCTCCTCGTACCGCTCCTGGATCGCCTTGCGGCTCAGACCGGCGGCCAGGCCGCCCAGGACCACGTTCTCCTTGCCGGACAGGGCGGCATTGAAGCCGACGCCCAGCGACAGCAGGGTGCTGACCCGGCCGTGCACCTCGATCCGGCCGGTGGTCGGCGGCAGGATGCCGGCCAGGGCCCGCATCAGCGTCGACTTGCCGGCGCCGTTCGCGCCGATGATGCCGATCGTGGTGCCGTGGTCGACGTCGAAGGAGACGTTCTGGACCGCCTTGACCTCGCGGACCGCACGCTCACCGCGGCCGAGCCGGACCAAGGCGCTCTTGAAGGTCGGCACCCGCTCGAACGTGGTCCGGTAGGTGATCGAGACGTCCTGGACCTTGACGGCCGGTGTGGCTGATTTGTTTGACATCGACTTCTTCTCGGCCTCAGAGACGGACAACGAACTCACGCTCCCTCGACATGAAGAACAACGCGCCGATCAACGCCGCCACCAGTGCCCAGGCCGCGGCCGCGATCCACATCTTCAGATCCGGGACGTGCCCGCGGACCAGCAGGTCGGTCCAGCCGCCGATCAAGGAGTACAGCGGGTTGAACTGGATGAAGCTCTTGAACTTGGCCGGCGCCTGCTCGGCGAACCAGAGCACGGGCGACAGGTAGAGCCAGATCCGGACGAAGTACGGCAGGAAGCTGGTGGTGTCGCGGAAGTACACCTGCAGGGCCGCGAAGATCATTCCCATCCCGGCCGCGAACACGGTCAGCAGGATCAGGAAGACCGGCGCGAGCAGCATCGCCCAGTGCAGCGGCTGGCGCATCAGCAGGTGGATCGCCAGGTACACGCCCATCGTCGGCAGGAACCGGAAGAACGACGTCCGGAGCGCGGCCAGCGGCAGCAGCATCCGCGGGAACGACATGTTCATCAGCAGCTTGCCGCCGCCGACGACGCTGGCCGCTCCGGCGGTCATCGCACCGGAGAAGTAGTAGAAGGCGAACAGCCCACCGCACATGTGAGCGAAGCGTGCCGATCCGTCGTCCTTGGCGCTGCCACCCGCGATGATGTCGACCAGCAGGTAGTACACACCCGCCAGCAGCAGCGGGTTCAGGACCAGCCACACCTGACCGAAGAAGGTGTTGGTGTTGGCCGCCCGGATGCCGGTCCGGGACATCTCGGCCGCGAACTCCCGCCGGTCCCACAACGCCTTGAAGTACGGGCGGAGGGGCGGTAGGCCCACCTTGTGCGGTTCGTACACATGCACCGACGGGTTGAACTCCTCGTCGACGCTAGTCGCGTTCATTCAGGCGACGCCTCTCTGGGGACGGTCGTAGTCATCGAAATCCGAACGGGGTCCGTTCGCCTCAACAGGTCCGACCACCGCTCGCTCGATTTTGTTCGAAGAATGGTGGCCACGGTCCACGGCGACGGGGCCACGCAAACCGGAAGCAGAGTAGCGGATTGGCGTCGGGACCGACGACACAGCGTGCCTCCTGGGTGAGCAGCGACGCACAGACGGCTACCGAACGTCGCGGCGGACCGGCGGAGTTACCCCTGCCGGTCGTTATCTGGAATATACATTTGACACCTCACACGAAGCCAATCAACGTACCTCGGCCCGGCTGCGAGGCGTGCTCGCCGCAGGAGATTTAACGTCGCTCAGAGATACGACGCTCAGAAGACGTGACAGGCGATCCGGTACGACGGCACCGACGCCCGCAGCCGCAGTCCGGGCCGAGCAGTGCCGGCGGGATCCACCCAGGGCTCGACGGTCAGCGGTCGCTGAGCGGTACCGGCCTCGGTACCGCCGCCCGTGGACAGCCTCACCATCCACGGAAGCTCGCCTGGCACTGCATGGATCCCACCGGCGCCCCGGGGGCCCTGGCTGCCTTGGGCGACGGAGTCGCTGCCAAGACGTGCCCGGGCGCGCGCCGAGTGCACCGGCACGATGACCAGGGCGGCGGTCATCGCACCACGACCGAAGGCCCGGCGATGATGCCTGGGCAGAACCTCACGCAGTTGCTGCGACATGGGGTCTCCTCCTCATCGGCCTCACGATGGAGTTGCACAGTTTGTACACCCTCCGGCACAGCCGGTGATGGCACGGGAGTGCGAGGGCACCGATACGCCGGGATCGAGACCCAACCGAAACGGCGTTCGCTGACGGGAAAGCGAACTGGGGCCAGAATTGGAACAGCAGCCCGGCGGCGCTCAGGTGGTCCGTCGCCGGGCTGCTGGACCTCAATTCTCGCTCACAACTGCGCGGAAATGGTGGCCAGATGGTGACACGGCACAAGAATGCTGACAGTTCAACAATTATTGCTCGGTGCAGTTGCCGCGATACGGACAGTGCCTGGACGTTTTCACGGTTCGTTCTAGGCTGGAGCGGCGGTAGCGCACAGTGAGCGCGCATGGGAGGGAGGGGAGAGTTGTGAGCTCGACCGACACGGAGCGTGGCGAACACCTGAAGGTGCTCGGCCTCAGCGACGACGAGATCCGGGTGTACCAGCACCTGTTGCGAACCGGTCCGGCCTCGATCGAGGAGCTGGACTCAGCGGTCACCGACCGGGCCGCGGGCATCGACGCGACCCTCGGTGGCCTGGTCCAGGCGGGGCTGGCCCGGCGCTCGGGATCGGACCACGCCAGATTCCTCCCAGTACCCCCGGACGCCGGCCTGGAGGCGCTCACCCTGCGCCGCGAGTCGGAGCTCAAGCAGGCCCGGATCGAGGTGCTGAACGCGTACGACGAGTTCCGCCGGACGGTGCACAACGAGTCGACCACGCACCTGATCGAAGTGGTCACCGGCAGCGCGATCGTCGAGCGGATCCACCAGATCAAGGGCAGCGCGCAACGCGAGATCCTGGCCATCGACACCCCGCCGTACTACCTGGGCGCGGGCCCGAACCAGGAGGAGATCGAGCAGCTCCGGCGCGGCGTCTCGTACCGGATCGTCTACTCGCCGGAGTCCGTCGAGGTGCCCGGCTACCTGACCGAGAACATCCTGCCCTGCGTGGAGGCCGGCGAGCAGGCCCGGGTGCTGCCCGACGTACCGGCGAAGCTGACCATCATCGACGGCTCGATCGCGTTCGTGTCGATGTCGGTGCGCGACACCGATGTGAACCGGTCGCTGCTGATCATCCGGCCGAGCAGTCTGCTCACCGCGCTGATCGGGATGTTCGAGCTGTGCTGGCGCAACGCGCTGCCGCTACACGCGTCGGTCGGCGCCGAGGACGACCGGCTGGAGCCGATCGAGCGCCGGCTGCTGGCCCTGCTGGCGACAGGGGCAGCGGACGACACGATCGCCCGGACGCTGGGGATCAGCCGCCGGACCTTCTTCCGGTACCTCGAACGCCTGATGAACCGCACCGGCGCCACCACCCGGTTCCAGCTGGCGTTGCACGCCGCCCGCGAGAACTGGCTCTGACAGCACGCACAAGGGCCCTGGACGCGTTGTCCAGGGCCCTTGGTGTGTTCGGGGTCAGTGCGCCGCGGTGAGTTCCTTGGCGACGACCTCGGCGATCTGAGCGGTGTTCAGCGCCGCGCCTTTGCGCAGGTTGTCGCCGCAGACGAAGAGCTCGAGCGCCTGCGGGTCGTCCAGCGAACGGCGGATCCGGCCGACCCAGGTCGGGTCGGTGCCGACCACGTCGGCCGGGGTCGGGAACTCCGCCTCGGCCGGGTTGTCGAAGACCAGCACACCCGGCGCGTCCCGCAGTACGTCCCGGGCCTCGTCGACGTCGACCTCCTGGGCGAAGCGGGCGTGCACCGACAACGAGTGGGTGGTGACGACCGGCACCCGGACACAGGTCGCGGAGACCTTCAGGTCGGGCAGGTTGAGGATCTTGCGGGACTCGTTGCGGACCTTGAGCTCCTCCGACGACCAGCCGTCGTCCTTGAGCGAGCCGGCCCACGGCACGACGTTCATCGCCAGCGGCGCCGGGAACGGACCGAGCGCGTTGCCGATCACCCGGCGGACGTCGCCCGGCGTCGTGCCGAGCTCGCGGTTGCCGGCCACCTTCATCAGCTGGTCGTAGAGGGCGTCGATGCCTTCCTGACCCGCTCCGGAGGCTGCCTGGTACGACGAGACGACAAGCTGCTCGAGCTCGTAGCGGTGGTGCAACGCACCCATCGCGACGATCATCGACAGCGTGGTGCAGTTGGGGTTGGAGATGATCCCCTTCGGCCGGTTACGGACCGCCTCGGGGTTCACCTCGGGCACCACCAGCGGCACCTGCGGATCCATCCGGAACGCGCCGGAGTTGTCCACCACGACCGCGCCCTTCGAGGCCGCGATCGGCGCCCAGTGCGCGGACACCTCATCCGGTACGTCGAACATCGCCACGTCGATGCCGTCGAAGGCCTCGGCGCTGATCGCGACGACCTCGACCTCCTCGCCGCGGACCTTCAGCCGTTTGCCTGCCGAGCGCTCGGATGCGATCAGCCGGATCTCGCCCCACACGTTCTCCCGTGTGGACAGCAGGGTCAGCATCACCGTGCCGACGGCGCCGGTGGCGCCGACGACCGCGAGTGTTGGCAGGCCCGTCCGGTCTTCGGTCTGATCGAAAGAAGCGCTCACAGGGGTCACCGTCCAGTTCCTCCGTACACGACAGCTTGGGTGTGCTCGTCGTCCAGGTCGAATGCAGTGTGCGCCGCCGTCACGGCCGCGTCCACTGCGTTCTCGTCGACAACCACCGAGATCCGGATTTCGGATGTCGAGATCATCTCGATGTTGACGCCGGCGTCGGCCAGCGCGGAGAAGAATTTCGCCGAGACGCCCGGGTGCGACCGCATCCCGACGCCGATCACCGAGACCTTGCCGATCTGGTCGTCGTACAGCAGCTGCTCGTAGCCGACCTCGTCCTTCATCCGGGCCAGCGCGGACATCGCCCGGGAGCCGTCGCTGCGCGGCAGCGTGAAGGAGATATCGGTCCGGTTGGTGGCGACCGCGGAGACGTTCTGCACGATCATGTCGATGTTGGTCTCGGCGCCGGCCACCGTCTCGAAGATCCGGGCCGCCTCGCCGGGCTTGTCCGGCACGCCGACCACGGTGATCTTGGCCTCGCTCCGATCGTGGGCCACGCCGGAGATGATCGCCTGTTCCATGTTCTGAATTTCCTTCGCATCGACGACCCAGGTGCCTTCCTTCTGCGAGAAGGAGGAACGCACGTGGACGGGGACGTTGTAGCGCCGCGCGTACTCGACGCAACGCAGGTGCAGGACCTTGGCGCCGCAGGCGGCCATCTCGAGCATCTCCTCGTAGGAGATCTTCGGGATCTGCTGCGCGGCCGGCACGATCCGCGGGTCCGCGGTGAAGATGCCGTCCACGTCGGTGTAGATCTCGCAGTAGTCCGCGTTCAGCGCGGCCGCCAGCGCGACCGCGGTGGTGTCGGACGCGCCGCGGCCCATCGTGGTGACGTCCTTGGTGTCCTGCGCGACGCCCTGGAAGCCGGCCACGATCGCGACGTGACCCTCGGCCAGGGCCTCCTCGAGGCGGCCCGGGGTGATGTCGATGATCCGGGCGTTGCCGTGCCGGGAGGTGGTGATCACCCCGGCCTGCGAGCCGGTGAACGACCGGGCCTCGTAGCCCAGGTTCGCGATCGCCATCGCCAGCAGGGCCGCGGAGATCCGCTCACCCGAGGTGAGCAGCATGTCCAGCTCACGCGGCGGCGGCAGCGGCGAGACCTGTTTGGCCAGATCCATCAGCTCGTCGGTGGTGTCGCCCATCGCGGAGATCACCACCACGACGTCGTTCCCGGCCTTTTTCGTCGCGACGATCCGTTGGGCTACCCGCTTGATGCAATCGGCGTCGGCGACCGAAGAGCCGCCGTACTTGTGCACGACGCGTCCCACAGAGTCTCCTCATAGCTTGAATCCCCAGCAGCGAGCACTGGTTGCGGTACGCCGTGCGGCGCTGCACCGGGCGTAGTCGTTCGGGCTCATTCTAGCCGTGATCTTCTCGTTAGCTACGGCCCGACCACCGACTGGTCCAGCCGTTCGGCGGCGCGGCCGGAGGCCCGCAGGATCACCAGCCGAGCCGATCCCCCGCCGCAGACCTTGCCGCCGAACCGACCGCTTGCTTATATAAGTCACGCCTGAAATACTCGATGCCATGCACGCCTTCGACATCCTCGGCGATCCGGTCCGGCGACGGATCCTGGAGCTGCTCGCCGACGACGGCGAGCAGCCGGCCGGCCAGATCGCGGCCACCATCGGCGCCGAGTTCGGGATCAGCCAGCCGGCCGTCTCCCAGCACCTGCGGGTACTGCGCGATAACGGCTTCGCCACCGTCACCGTCGACGGCACCCGCCGGCTCTACGCGGTCGACCCCGGTCCGCTGCGTGAGATCGACGCCTGGCTCGACCGCTACCGCAAGTTCTGGAACAACCGCCTCGACGCCCTGGACACCGAGCTGCGCCGTGGCCGCCGGCGGCCGGGCTGAGCAGCGCAGTACCGGATCAGTCGCTATCAGTTATCTCGAATGTGCAACCTTCGAGGTGCTTTCGGACATTACCTACTGACAGGGCTTTTCTCGGTCGTGGGTGGGGAGCAGCAGGATGAGGAAGATCATCGCCGTGCTGGACGGTGCGGCCGAGGGGCCGGACAACTGGCAGGTCACCGACGCGGCCGTCGACGCGGCGCTGGCGATCTCGGACACCGCGCTGGTCGATCGCCCGACCTTCGAGGCGATCGCCGCCGGAGCGCCCCGGCTGAAGTGCATCCGCAAGCTGGTGGTCTCCAGCACGCTGACCAGCGCCGACGCGATGGAGAACTCCGAGGTGATCCAGGGCGATCAGCCGCTGCGCATCCTCGCCGCGCTGAAGAAGGTCCCGGGCAAGGACCTCGTCGTGCTCGGCAGCGCGGCTCTGTTGCAGTCGCTCTTCCAGGCGGGGTTGCTGGACGAGCTGCAGCTGTTGACGCCGGCCGGCTAGCCGATCTCCTGACCGACCGGCTCCAGTTCAGTGGAGTCCATGTGGTCGGCTGGGCGGTGCGGCGGGATGTGCAGCAGCGCCAAGGCCGCGGCCAGCGTGAGCACCGCGGCCATTACCCAGACGTAGCGGACACCGAAGGCCTCGACGACCAGGCCCGCGAGCGCTGAACCGATCGCACCACCGGTCATCCCGGCACTACCCATCCAGCCGAACACCTCGGTCTTGACCGAGTCCGGGGTCATCGCGCCGAGCCGCTCGTACAGCGCGCCGACCATCGGGGCCAGCGCGAGACCGGCCAGCAGCGACGCCACGCCCAGCGACACCGGCGACCAGGTCGCGCACGCACAGAGCACCATGCCGGCCGAGACGAGCAGCGCCCGGCGCCAGACGTACGACTTGCGCCGACCAGGCAGCGCACCGACCAGTACTCCGCCCAGCAGGCTGCCGATCGCCCAGAGCGTCTCCAGCACGCCGGCGATCAGACGGTTGCCATGGGCATCGGCGAAGGCAACGATCCCGAGTGAGACCGAGGCGAAGGCCGTTACACAGAAGGCGAAAGCGAGGATCATCGGCAGTCGGTACCGGTGCCACAGCAACTGTGCCGCAGTCAGCCGTGCACCCTTCGACTCGTCGTGCGCGACGGCCGGCAACTGCCGCAGACCGAACCACCAGATCGAGAGCGAGGCCGCCACCGCAGCCCCCAGTACGCCGGCCCGTGGGCTGATGAAGCTGACCATCAGTGCGCCCAGCATCGGCCCGATCGCGAACAGCACCTCCTGCGCCGTGGCATCGAGCGCGTAGACCGCACGCAACCGTGAGCCCCGGACGATGCGTGGCCAAGCGGCGCGCAGAGTCGCCGTGACCGGTGCAACGAACGCCCCGGCCACTGCGGACAGCACCGGCATCAGCCGATACATGTCCGACGGCAGCAGCGCGAGCACGGCCATCGCCACACCCCACGCCATGCCGGTGCCGATCACGACACCCCGGCCGCCGCGACGGTCGGCCATTCGCGCCCAGATCGGCCCACCGAGGGCCATCCCGACGGAGTATGCGCCAGCCACCACACCGGCGAAACCGAAGTTGCCCGAAGCATCCTTCGCCAGGAACGAGACCGGCACCAGCGCGGCGATCACCGGAATCCGGGCCAGGACCGCGGAGGTCAGCAGGACGAAGACGCCCTGCGTTCGCCAGAGCGCACGATATGCCGACAGGTCCATAACCATCATTCTGTCCTGTCGGACCGGCTGAGCGCCTCGGGAATTCTCCCTATTCGCTAGAGTCGAGAGTATGCGAACATATGTTCGTGCCCGACGGCGAAGCGACCATCCTGCATGCCGACCTGGACGCTTTCTACGCGTCGGTCGAGCAGCGGGACGACCCACGCCTGCGCGGCCGCCCGGTGATCGTCGGCGCCGGAGTCGTACTGGCCTGTAGCTACGAGGCCAAGGCGCTCGGGGTCCGGACCGCGATGAACGGTGGAGAGGCCTTTCGCCGCTGCCCGCAGGCGATCGTGGTCCAGCCCCGGATGTCGGCGTACTCCGAGGCGAGCAAAGCCGTCTTCGCCGTCTTCAACGACACCACGCCGCTGGTGGAGGGGCTGTCGATCGACGAGGCGTTCCTCGACGTCGGCGGCCTGCGCAAGATCGCCGGCACACCGATCGAGATCGCGCGGCGACTGCGCGCCGAAGTACTGGCCAAGGTCGGGCTGCCGATCACCGTCGGGGTGGCCCGGACGAAGTTCCTGGCGAAGGTCGCCAGCGGGGTCGCCAAACCGGACGGGTTGTTGCTGGTGCCACCCGAGCAGGAGTTGGAGTTCCTTCATCCACTGGCGGTGGAGCGACTCTGGGGCGTCGGCGAGGTGACGGCCGAGAAGCTGCGCAGCCGCGGGCTGACCACGGTCGGCGATGTCGCGATCCTGCCCGAGGCGGCGCTGGTCGCGATGCTCGGCCGGGCCTCGGGGCGGCACCTGCACGCCCTGGCGCACAACCGGGACCCGCGGCCGATCGAGGTCGGCGTACGGCGTCACTCGATCGGGTCGCAACGCGCGCTCGGCCGCTCGCCGAAGTCCGCGGAGACGCTGGACGCGATCCTGGCCGGGCTGGTCGACCGGGTCACCCGGCGGATGCGCTCGGCCGGTCGGTCCGGGCGGACCGTCACCCTGCGGCTGCGGTTCGACGACTTCAGCCGGGCGACCCGGTCGCATACGTTGCCTCAGGCAACAGGTCAGACGCGGGCGATCCTGGTCACCGCCCGCTCCCTGATGGCGACCGCGCGACCGCTGATCGAGAAGCAGGGCATCACGCTGGTCGGCATCTCGGTCGGGAATCTGGAGAACGAGGCGTCCGTCCAGCTGGCGTTGCCGTTCGACAAAGCGGCGAACAACGAGCTCGACTCGGCGCTGGACGGCGTCCGGGACAAGTTCGGCAGCAACGCCATCACGCGTGGCGTGCTGCTCGGCCGCGACCAGGGCCTCACGGTGCCGATGCTCCCGGACTGAGCCGTACTCCGCGGTCTACGAGCGTGGGTAGCCGATCTCGGTGATGTCGTCCTTCAGATCCCTGAGCATCACCTCCGGGTTGAGCGCGGTGACGATCTCCTCGGTCAGCGGCATCAGCGCGTAGACATGCTGAACAGCGGAGAGCTCCAACGGGACCTCGTGATAATTCTCGGCAAACGTCAGATACGCCTCTGGACGCCCGTCGGCGAGCAGGTTGAACAACCAGTCCGCGCCATCCTTCTCCACCCCTTCGACCGGCCCACACTGCCACCGAGAGTCCTCCGGAGTACGCCAGAAGCACACGGTCACCGACCGACGCCCCTCGTCATCGGTGAACGCGGGCTCGTCCAGCGCCGGCGCGAGCTCATCGGGCACCCCAATGAAGAGCCCGGGCCAGGTCGCGCGGCTCGGGTGCCCCCAAGGCGAGATCGGCGACTCGTGATCGAACCCCTGACCGATGACGCCGTCCGGCGAGAACACGATCGAGTAGTCGTCACCCGTACCGCTCCGCATCAACGCCACCTCGTCGGTAGGCGACCAGCGCGCGTCGAACGAGTAGACCCGGTACTCCGGCGCCGGACTGAGCACGGCGTCGAGCATCGCGAGAGCGCGACTGGTCCGGCGGAGCTTGTCCACCTCAGGCAGCCGGCCGAGCAGTTCGTAAACGGACACCCCGACATTCAACCTGCTCGCACCCACGGCCGCGAGCCCGGTCGCCGAGACCTGTGGAAAACCCGGCTCTGCGGTCAACCACCCTCAGGAAGTGAGCACAAGCTGCACTTCGCGACCGCGGCGCCGCTGGACAAGGTGTGGGCGATCGCCAACAAACCACCGGCCCATCGCTGAGCCGGTGGTGGGGCGCTGGCGAGAGTCAGCGGCGCTGGACGGCTTCCTCGGCGACCTCGACCAGCTCGCGGTCGTTCGCCTCGGTCTCCGGGTCGTGGGCCGGCTCGAGCCGGTCGTGCGCGATCAGCGACTGGATGGCCCGCAGTACTGCGCTCGCCGCCGCGCCCCAGGTGGAGACGTAGGAGAACTGCCACCACCACAGCGCCTCGACGATCCGGCCCTCTTCGTAGTGCGCGAGTCCGTGCACCAGGTCGGTGGCGATCGCCGTCAGGTCGTCGGAGAGCCGGTTGACGGTGATCTCCGGCGGAGCGGCGTACGGGTCGAAGACCTCGGCGTACTCGTCCAGGCCCTCGAACAGGATCGCCAGCCGGTCGCGCATCGCGTCTAGGTCCGGATCCGGGCCCGCGTCGCTCTCGAACCGCTCCTCGGGGACGAAGTCCTCGAAGGCGCCCAGCCGGCCGCCGGCCAGCAGCAGCTGGCTGACCTCGAGCAGCAGGTACGGCAACGAGGCGAGTCCCTCGTCGACGCCGTCCTCATCGGGCTGTGCGGCGATGTCGCGCACGGAGATGAGGAAGCTCTGCACCTGGTCGGAGATCTGTTCGGCGAACTCCAGCAGGTCCTCGGAGTCCGTCGCCAACGCGCGCTCAGCAATATCGGTTGATTCAGTCATCGATCGATCGTCGCCCTTCAAACGCCCGTCCGAGTGTGACCTCGTCGGCGTACTCGAGGTCACCGCCTACTGGAAGTCCACTAGCCAAACGGGTGACGCGCAACCCCATGGGCCGGAGCAACCGGCTCAGGTAGGTGGCTGTCGCTTCACCCTCCAGGTTGGGATCGGTGGCCAGAATGATCTCGGTCACCTCTCCGCTGGCCAGCCGCTGCATCAGTTCCCTGATCCGCAGCTCGTCCGGCCCGATCCCCTCGATCGGCGAGATGGCGCCGCCGAGGACGTGATAGCGGCCCCGGAACTCACGGGTCCGTTCGATCGCCACGACGTCCTTCGCCTCTTCGACCACGCAGATCAGCGCGAGGTCGCGACGCGGGTCGCGGCAGATCCGGCACTGCTCCTGCTCGGAGACGTTGCCGCAGATCTCGCAGAACTTGACCTTCTCCTTCACCTGTACGAGCACGTGCGCCAGCCGGCGGACATCGGTCTCGTCGGTCGACAACAGGTGGAAGGCGATCCGTTGCGCGGACTTCGGGCCGACCCCGGGGAGCCTGCCGAGCTCGTCGATGAGGTCCTGGACGGCGCCTTCGTACACGTCAGCCCTGGATCTGACCGGGTGAACCGGTCGCGTCCGGCTTGCCGAAGCCGATGCTGGGCCGGCTCACGTCGTCGTCCTCTTCGGCGTCCTGGCTCGCGCCGCCGCCGAACATGTCGCCGAGATCGGGCATGCCGCCGCCGAGGCCACCGGCCAGCGGGCCCATCGCGCTGGCCGCCACCTGCTTGGCGTTCTCCGAGGCGTCCCGGACAGCGGCGACGACCAGGTCGGCCAGCGTCTCGGTGTCGTCGGGATCGACAGCCTGCGGCTTGATGGTCAGGCTGAGCAGCTCACCGGTGCCGGAGACCAGCGCGGTCACCAGCCCACCGCCGGCGCTGCCCTCGATCTCCTGGCTCTCCAGGTTGGCCTGGGCCTCCATCAACTGGCTCTGCATCGCCTGCGCCTGGGCCAACAGATTGGACATGTCGAAGCCACCAGCGCCCTGCGAACCGCCACCGTCGAACACCGCGATCTCCCGTCCGAACTGCTTCCCAGTTCCACTTGCTCCCCGAGCCTAGCCGGTCGGCCGGACAACTCCGTCCGCCGGGAGCGCCGAACCGGAAACCGATGAGTCTCCCAAGCCTTCTCCACAAGTTGTGGACACCTTTATCCACAGGCTGTGGATGGTCGATCACCCGCCGCCTGGCACCGGTTTCGGCCTTGTGGATGAACACCGGTGGAACTGTGAATTCAGAAAACGCCCGGAAGGAGTGGCGCCGCGCCGGTTCTGCAGGCACTTTGGAGCTGAGCCGGGGGGCGCACACCGCGCAGGGCTCAGCTAGGGGAGAGATGTTCGAGAGATTCACCGAGGGCGCGCGGCGGGTCGTAGTACTGGCTCAAGATGCTGCTCGGACGCTGCATCATTCGTACGTCGGTACCGAGCACGCGCTGATCGCCCTGGTCCAGGTCGAGGGCCTGGCGGTCGACGCCCTGAGGGCGCTGGAGACGAGTCCGGAGGCTGTCCGAGCCGAGGTACTCGCCACCATCAACGCGGCCGGCGGGCAAGCACCGGACGAGATCGTCGGCCACATCCCGTTCACGCCGGCCGTCAAGAAGGCCCTCGAGCTCGCGCTGCGGGAGTCTCTGCAACTCGGCCACGACTACATCGGCGTGGAGCACATCCTGCTCGGCCTGATCCGCGAGGAGCACGGCGTCGCGGCCCAGGTGTTGACGAAGCTGGGCCTGGACTACGCCCGGGTCCAAGGCCAGATCCAACAGGAGCTCGCCCGGCAACCCGCATCGCCGAACCCTGGGCAGGTGCCGAAGCTCGCGGAGTTCGGCAACGACCTGACCGCCGCCGGGGTCGCGTCCAGGCTGGGACCAGCCATCGGCCGGGAGGCGGAGGTCGCGGAGCTGGTGAAGGTGCTGTCGCGCCGCAAGCAGAACTGCTCGATCCTCGTCGCCGAACCAGGAATCGACAAGGCGACGGTGGTGGACGGTCTCGCCCAGGCGATCACCAAAGCGGAGATTCCGGAAACGCTGCGGGACAAGGTGTTGTACGCCGTCGACGCGCAGTACGTGCTGCCGGGGCTGAGTACCAACGCCGAGGCCGCGGAACGTTTCGCGGCCGCGCTCACCGAGGCGGCCCAGCGGGAGGACATCGTCCTGTTCGTGAACTCGCTGCACCTCTTCTTCCGGCCGGACAGCTCCAAGGCGGGAATCGACACGGCGGCGCTGATCCGGCCGGCCCTCACCGACCCGCGGATCCTCGTGATCGGCGCGATGACACCGGACGAGTACGACCGGTACCTGCGCAACGACAGCTCGCTCGACCGGTTCTCCGACCCGATCACGTTGGCGGAGCCGTCCGTCCCGGCCGCGATCGAGATCCTGAAGGGGCTCCGCGACCGCTACGAGGCTCATCACCGGGTCTACATCACCGACGAGGCGATCGTCGCCGCGGCAGAGCTGGCACACCGGTACCGGCGCGACCGGTTTCTCCCGGACAGCGCCGTACATCTCCTGGACGAAGGAGGCGCCCGTCTCGCCGTTCAGCGGGTGGCCCGACCGGATCACCTGCTCGCCCTGGACGCCCAGCTCGTCGCGGCCCGGGATGCGAAGGAGGCGGCCATCAACGAGCAGGACTTCGAACTGGCCGCGAGCCGTCGCGACGACGAAAAGGCTTTGCTTGCCGAGATCCAGCACGCGACGCTGACCTGGCAGTCCGATGAGCTGCAGCCGACTGCCCAGATTGATGTCGACCTGCTGGTCACCATCGTGGCCGAGGCAGAAGGTACCTCGAGCGCGAGGATTCTGGCCTCACTCGCCAAGTCGCCGCCTGCTCTGCAGTCCCCGCCTCATCCTGCTCAGGTTCTTCTGCCGACCTACGTGCTGCTGGACGATCAGCCGGTCGGCAAGGCCGGCACCGATCTGCTCGGCAGCGGCGCCGTCGCGGCCGGGATCGCCTCGATCATCGACCTGTCCCGGGCAGCCTCGCCTTTCGTACTGGCCATCGACGGCGGCTGGGGTGTCGGCAAGAGCACGCTCCTGCGGCAGATCGACGACTTGCTGCCGGGCAAGCCCAACACGCTGCGGGTGCACTTCAACGCCTGGACGGCTCAGGACGACAACGCGCTCGAAGGGCTGATCAAGTCGGTCCTGATCGAGCTGGACAGCAACCTGCTCAGACGCTGGGTCCGCAAACTGTCCAAGCGCCGGCATCTACTGGGGATCGCCGGTACCGCCTTCGGCATCATCGCCCGGTTCTTCGGCGTCAGCCGGCTGGTCGACGAGCTGATGAAGCGGCTGACGGTCGACGCGCAAGGACGCAACGAGTTGCGCGACGTCATCCACGGCATGCTCTCGGACTGGTCCACGAAGGACGGCAAACGACGTACCGACCGGAACCTGGTGGTCTTCATCGACGACCTGGACCGCTGCTCCGACGACGTCGTCGTCAAGGTGTGCGAAGCGGTCAAGCTGTACCTGGACGCACCTGGCCTGATCTTCATCATCGGCTGCGACATGTCGGTACTGGCCCGGGGAGTGTCGTCGAGCGCACGCGGCGGCGCCGGCGAGGGCCGCACCTACCTGGAGAAGATCGTGCAGGTCTCCTACCGGGTACCGGCGCCGGACCGGCAGCTGATCCGGGACCTGATCCGCGGCTACGCGCTGGCCTCGGGAACCTCGACGCTGATCGACGAAACGGTGATCGAGATCCTCGCCGAGAGGAGTGGCCGCAACCCTCGTCGGATCAAGCGAATCATCAACAGCTTCGTACTGGAGCACCATCTGAACCCCGGCTGGACCCGTCCACCGCTGGGCAGCGCCCACCTGATCACCGCGATCCTGCTGCACCACCTCTACCCGTCGTTCTACGAGTGGCTGGCCGCGGAGGACTCAGGTGCCGATCCGATCGGCGAGTTCCTCGACTACGCGGACGTCCGAACCCGCGCGTCCGACCCACCCCCGTCCAACGACGCCTGGTGGTCCATCGTCGGGCGAACCTTCCGGGCCCACGGGATGCCTGCGCCGGAACGGATCGGCGGCGACCAGTTGCTGGCCGAGCTAGCGGAGCTGGAGAAGCGGCTTCCGTCGGACTTCCCTGGTTTTGCCGCCAGCCGGGCTTTTGTCGCGTTGCTGAAAGGCGTGGGTGACCGCAGCACCCGGCTGGCGTTGAGAGACCAACTGGTCAGCAAGCCACTCGGTACTGAGAACCTGGCGGTGGAGCTGCCGGGTGATGCTTCACCTCAGTAGTTCTTCACAGCAATCAGTTCGGCTCTTCACTGATGATCTGAGCACCGAGCGTCTCAGCAAGCAGGTCGGTGTGACTCCGCGAATCCTCGGCGAGGATCACATCGTCATCACCAATCGCCTCAGCCTCTTCCTCAGGCGTCAGCGGAGCCTCCTGAACCTGCACCTGAGAAGCCCGCAAACTCTGCTCAGCAGCAACAGCCGCCTCGGCCGCACGCCGCTTGCTCGCAGCCTGCTCCCGACGATCCTCAACCGGCGGCGCCGGGCTGGCCGACGGCGCAGGCGGCCCACCAGCTTGCTGATCCGACTGCATCCCGCTCTGATCGTTGACCACCGGAGCGACCTGTACTCCGCCCGCGGCTACGCCAGCCTGAACGCCTTGCCCACCTGCTGCGCCTTGCCCACTTGCCGCGCCTTGCCCACCTGCTGCGCCTGCCCCGCCTGCCCCGCCTGCGCCGCCTGCCGCGGAGCCTGCGCCGCCAGCCGGTACGCCGGGCTGGCCACCTTGCGCGCCCGGACCGCCTGTGGCCCCTGCTCCACCTGACGGCACCCCGGACTGGCCACCTTGCGCGCCCGAACCGCCAGCACCGTCAAAACCGCCTGCACCACCTGTGCCGCCAGCCAATCCGCCGGACTGCCCACCATGGGCGCCCGAACCACCGGCAGCGCCTGCAGCATCACCCGCCGACCCACCTGCCTGACCGCCTTGCTGACCAACGTCGCCGGGCCGCGAGACCTGCTGCTCCCCCGGCGCGAGTACCGCAGTAGCCACACCGCTACCGCCAGCCCCAGCCGAGGCGTTCGCAGTACCGGCCCCAGAACCGTTCGCAGTACCAGCGGAGGCGTTCGACCCACCGCCTGAGTAGTCACCGGGCGAGCCCGCAGAGTGCCCAGAGCTACTCGCACCGCCATACTCAGCCGGACCACCACTCGAAGCCGACGGCGAATCCCACGAAGACGACGGCGGCGGCCCCTGCGGCGCAGGCGGCGCCGACACCGAAGCCGCCGGCGCAACCGCACCGGGATCGCTGGACGGATCGACAACAGCCTCGATCCGACGATTGAGCCCGATCGTGGCGATCATCGCCTCGCGCAAAATCTCGTCGCTCCCAGACCGCGCAAAGCTCTCCCGAGCACCAGCGTTCACCAGCCCGAGCGTGAGCGTCTGCTCATCAATCGCGATGACCTGCGCGTTCTGGCTGAGCATGATCCAGGCGAACCGCCGCTTCGCCTTCACCGCCTCAAGAATCTCCGGCCACAACCTCCGAACATCAATCAGCCCAACCGACCCGGACGAAGTCCCGGCAACCGCCGGCCCCCCAGCCCCACGAGGAGGCGGAGGCGGCGTCGCCTGAGCAGGCGCGGCCTGAGCAGGAGGTTGGGTCGGCGCAGCTTGAGCAGGTGCGGCCTGACTCGAGCCACTTGCGACAGGCGGAGTTACAGACGCTGCAGCCTGCGAGCCCTGACCAGCAGATGACGTGGGCTCTGCACCCCACGCACCGGACCTGGCCCCAGAGTTATCAACCGCCGGCACGGACTGAGCGGCCCCGGACGGCGGCGCGGACTGTGCAGCACCGGACTGCGGCCCGCCCTGCGCCGATGCCGGATCCTGCGCCGAGGCAGCTGCGGACGACTGCCCTGCAGACTGCGCCGAGGCTGCCCCCGCAGTCTGCGCCGACGAAGCTCCCTGGGCGTGCCCCGGGCCACCTGCCTGGGCAGCGCCCTCGGCATGGGCCGAGCTACCCGCCTGGGTGTCCCCCGCGCCCTGCGCCGATACACCTGCGAGGGGCGTTGCCTGGTTCGCGGCCACGGCACCCGCCTGATGCTGCGAGCCGCCAGCCGCCGGCGGCTGCTGCGGAGCCGCGTACTGCTGCTGCGTCACCTGCGCATCCGGCACCGGCAGCGCAGCCGCGGGAGCGGCCGTAGTACCGCCCGTAGTACCGCCCGTGATCGTGAGGCGACGCTCCATCCGATCAAGCCGCGCCTGAATGCCATTGGTGGAATCATCAGCACCAGGCAGCAACACCTTGGCGCAGATCAGCTCCAACTGCAGCCGAGGAGCAGTAGCACCGCGCATCTCCAGCAGACCGGCCGCGACGATGTCTGCCGCCCGGGTCAGCTCCGCCGGGCCGATACCCGCGGCTTGCGTCTGCAACCGCTCGCCCTGGTCCTCGGCCGCCTCGATCAGCCCGGAGGCGACCGCGTTCGGTACTGCGGAGAGGATCACCAGGTCGCGCAACCGGCGGAGCAGGTCTTCGGCGAAGCGCTTGGGGTCCTGCCCGGTCTCGATGACCTTCTCGATCGTCTCGAAGACCGCCCGGCTGTCGTGCGCCGCGAACCCGTCGACGCAGCCGTCGAGCAGCGAGTCCGGCGTGAAGCCGAGCAACTGTACGGCGAGCCGGTACGTCACGCCCTCCGCGTCGGCGCCGCCGATCAGCTGGTCGAGCACGCTCAGCGAGTCACGCACCGAACCAGCACCCGCACGGACCACCAGCGGCAGCGCGGCCGGCTCGATGGTGACGCCCTCCGCCTCGCACAGGGTCGCCATGTAGTTGGACAGCGCCTTCGGCGGGACCAGCCGGAACGGGTAGTGATGGGTCCGGGACCGGATCGTGCCGATGACCTTTTCGGGCTCGGTCGTCGCGAAGATGAACTTCAGGTGCGGCGGCGGCTCCTCGACCAGCTTCAGCAGGGCGTTGAAGCCCTGCGTGGTGACCATGTGCGCCTCGTCGATGATGTAGATCTTGTAGCGGCTCTCGACGGGTGCGAAGAAGGCCCGCTCGCGCAGGTCCCGCGCGTCGTCGACACCACCGTGCGAGGCGGCGTCGATCTCGATCACGTCGATGCTGCCCGGACCGCCACGCGCCAGGTCGGTACAGGACTTGCAGACCCCGCACGGCTCGGCGATCGGACCCTGCTCGCAGTTGATCGCGCGCGCCAGGATCCGGGCACTGGTGGTCTTGCCGCAGCCGCGTGGACCGGAGAACAGATAGGCGTGGTTCACCCGGTTGTTGCTCAGCGCGTTCCGCAGCGGAACGGTGACATGGTCCTGCCCGATCACCTCGGAGAAGGTCTCCGGGCGATACCGGCGGTACAACGCAAGGGGTGCTTCCACGACGGCAACCCTAGCGCCGAGCCCCGACAGTTCCTCCCCGACCATGCACGGCGGTCCTCGCCGACCGTGCACAGCCGTCCTCTCTGCCCATGCACAGCCGTCCTCTCTGCCCATGCACAGCCGTCCTCTCTGCCCATGCACAGCTGACCTCCCCGCCCGTGCACAGCTGACCTCCCCGCCCGTGCACAGCCGGCGTCCCGCCCACGCACGGCGGTGCTCCCCGACCATGCACAGCGGCCGACCGGGACCCGGCCGAGCATCTCGCCGAGGTCAGCGCAGCCCCTCCTCCAGCAGGCTCAGCAGGTAGTCGCCGTAGCCGGACTTCGGCAGCGCGTCGGCACAGCGCTGCAGCCCCGCGTCATCGATGAAGCCGCGCCGCCAGGCGATCTCCTCCGGACAGCTGATCTTCTGTCCTTGCCGCGTCTCGACCGTGCGCACGTACTCACCGGCCGACATCAACGCGTCGAAGGTCCCGGTGTCCAGCCACGCCGTACCGCGCGGCAGCACCTCGACCTGCAGCCGCTTGTCCTGCAGATAGCTCGCGTTGACCGCGGTGATCTCCAACTCGCCCCGCGCCGACGGCTTGACCTGCTTGGCGACCTCGACGACGTCACTGGAGTAGAAGTACAGCCCCGGTACGGCGTACTTGCTCTTCGGCCGCTCCGGCTTCTCCTCGATACTCAGCGCCCGCCCGTCCGGATCGAACTCGACCACCCCGTACGCCGACGGATCCGCGACCCGATACGCGAACACCACCCCGCCGTCCACATCGTTGAACCGCTGCAGATGCAGACCGAGCCCAGGCCCGTAGAAAATGTTGTCCCCCAGCGCGAGCGCAACCGGCTCGGACCCGATGAACGACTCCCCGATCAGAAACGCCTGCGCCAACCCCTCGGGACGCGGCTGTTCGGCGTACGAGATCTCCATCCCGAACTGCGAACCGTCCCCCAACAGCCGCCGGAACTGCCCGGTGTCCTCCGGCCGCGTGATCACCAGCACCTCGCGGATGTTCGCCAGGATCAGCGTCGAGAGCGGGTAGTAGATCATCGGCTTGTCGTAGACCGGCAGCAACTGCTTGCTGACCCCCATCGTCAACGGCTGCAGCCTGGTCCCATCCCCGCCGGCCAAGATGATCCCTCGCATCCCCGCCACGATACCGACGCCTCTACTGTTACGCGGATGAGCGGCGATTCGACCGACCAGCCCGTGGACAACGCCCGCCAAGACGCTGGGTCACCAGACACTGGTCAGCAGCTCGTCATCGAGCGCGCCCGCACGCTCCTCCCCGAGGACGACCGCATCCTCGCCGTCTATCTGATCGGCAGCCACGCCACCGGCGAGGCCGACGAGTTCAGTGACGTCGACGTGCACTGCGTGGTCACCGACGAGAGCGCGCCTTGGTTCGAGCACCACTGGACGGTGCCGCTGGCAACCATCGCCGACCCGACCGTCTTCACCGACCACCTCCCCGGCCTCATCGGCGGCCTC
The DNA here is from genome assembly GCF_040687575.1 of Kribbella sp. NPDC056861. Taxonomy (NCBI): domain Bacteria; kingdom Bacillati; phylum Actinomycetota; class Actinomycetes; order Propionibacteriales; family Kribbellaceae; genus Kribbella; species Kribbella sp. NPDC056861. The sequence continues at coordinate 374,888 of NZ_JBFBNQ010000006.1, forward strand.
GGCATCACCCCCGCCTGGCTCCACGTCGACCTTTTCTTCCACCCGCAGTCAACCTTCGACCGCCTCCAGTACGACGGCGTCCAGGTCCTCTTCGACCGCGGCGGCACTCTCTTCCCGGACGGCGATCAACCGAGCGAAGGCGGCCACCCCGGTACGCCGTACTGGCCCGAGCGCGCCGTCAACCTATTCTTCTACTTCCTCGGCAACCTCGTCACCGTCCTCGGCCGAGACGAGCGCATCGTCGCTCACCAGGGCCTCGGCGTCACCCGCGACCAACTCATCGCCCTGATGCTCGCCGAACGCGGAGTACGCCGTACCGGTGGCGCCAAACGGTTGAACGCGTTCCTCTCACCCGAGCAACGACGCTGCCTTGAGGCTCTGCCACCAGCCGGGCATGACCCCGCCGGCCTGATCGCCGCCAACCAATACCTCTGCCGCGAATTCATCCGGCGAGGCACCGCCCTAGCTGAGGTCACCGGCCACCCTTGGCCCCAGTCGTTCGTCGACGCCACTCTCGCCCGCCTGCGCGAACACTTCGCCGTCGACTTCGGCTGAAAGCACTGGCTCGACAGCTGCCTACCGATTTTGGCGTCCGTACACAACAACAGGCAGTAGTCACCCCTTGCATCGGTTGACGCGCTCGGAGCCGCCCTGTGTCAGCCAGCAAAGCGCACTACTGCCTGTCGTCGTGTTCGGGCCGAACACGACGAAAGGCAGGTTCCACCTCATCGCGGCACACCGTTCGACCTTCACCTGCAGCCCCTCGCTCACACCCACCCCGACAAAGGTCGCCGGGGTCGGCTGACCGCTGACGGCTGACGGCTCACGGCTGACGGCTGGCCGCTGACGGCTGACGGCTGGCGGCTGACGGCTGACGGCTGACGGCAGTTCTAGCGGACATCATTTGGCGCCCACCACCGCGAGCCCGGTACGGCGCCACGTTGGAGCCGGGCAGCCGGGCGGACTGCTGGCGTGAGATGCCTCGCCGACTGTGTGAGAGGCAGCGGCGGTACCCCGCTCGCAGCACTTGGTCTTCCTCGTCGGAGAGTTCAGTTGCCGTCAGCATCCAGCGGGAGGCGAGGTGGCGCCCAGCGCCACGAGCCGGGCTCTGCGTGGCGACAGGACCAGGATGAGGCCGGCACTCGCGGCAACGGCCTTGTTCGCAACAGTGGGGCCAGATGACGTCAGCATCCCGGCAGAGACGAGGTGACGCCCAGCGCCACAAGCCGGGCGCGGTAAGCCGCCGGGCCGGTTGCTGTTCCGGACGGGCGGGTGGCTCGCCAAGCTAACGGTCAGCGGTAGTACGACAGACCGGCCTCACTCCTCCTGAGCTAGTCCGCATCAGGGGTCAGATAGACGTCAGCATCCCGGCACAGGCGAGGTGGCGCCCAGCGCCACGAGCCGGTGGTACCACGCCCGGATCCCGAGGTGAAGGTCGGGATCCGGGCCACGCATGGCAACTGCTCGCGCCGTGCTCGAAGGGGAAGCCGAGAGCCGCCAGTCGGGGCGGCAGACGGCTACTCGCCCAGGTGGTAGTCCGCGAAGCGGGTTCGCAGGTCTTTCTTCGAGAACTTGCCGACACTCGTCTTCGGGACCTCGGCGATGAACTCGACCGCGTCCGGCAGCCACCACTTGGCGACCAGGGGTTGCAGATACGCGAGGATCTCCTCCGACGTCGCGGACTCCCCCTCCTGCAGTACTACGCACGCCAGCGGCCGCTCGTCCCACTTCGGGTGCGGTACTCCGATGACGGCGGCCTCCTTGATCGCGGGGTGGGCCATCAGCAGGTTTTCCAGCTCGACCGAGCTGATCCACTCGCCACCGGACTTCACCAGGTCCTTGGTCCGGTCGACGAGTCGGACCGAGCCGTACTGGTCGATCGCGGCGACGTCGCCGGTCTTCATCCAGCCGTCCTCGGTGTTCAGCTCGACACCTTCGTCGGGCCGGTAGTACTCAGCCGCGATCCACGGGCCGCGCACCTGCAGCTCGCCGGTCGCCTCGTCGTCCCAGGGCAGCGGCTCGATCGAGCCGGGCTCGACGATCCGGACCTCGACGCCGGGCAACGGCAGGCCTTGGCGCGCCCGCAGCTTGGCCTGCTCGTCTTCGGGCAGGTCGTTGTAGCGCAGCGGGACGTGGGCCGCGGTCGCCACCGGGCTGGTCTCGGTCATACCCCACGCCTGCAGGATCGGCTTGCCGAGCTTCGCCCGGAAGGCCTCGGACAGCGCCAGCGGAACGGCGGAACCACCACACGGAATGCGCCGCAGCTTCGGCAGCTCCACGCCGTCCAGCAGCGGCAGCAGGCCTTGCCAGATCGTCGGCACGCCGGCTGCCAGCGTCACGTCCTGCTCGACCAGCAGCTTGAGGATGCCCTGCGGCGTCATGTCCGGCCCCGGGAAGACGAGGCTCGCCCCGGCCATCGGCGCCGCGTGCGCGAGACCCCACGCGTTGGCGTGGAACATCGGCACCACCGGCAGCACCGTGTCGGTCTCGTGCAGCCCGATCCCGGCGTTGGTGAGCACCCCGATCGAGTGCAGCCAGGTCGACCGGTGCGAGTAGACGACACCCTTGGGATTCCCCGTCGTTCCGCTCGTGTAGCACATCGCGGCGGCTTGGTTCTCGTCCTGGACGTGGAACTCGACCGGCTCGGAAGCGGCCAGCAGCTCCTCGTAGTCATGGAAGCGCGGGTCGTCCGGCACCTCGACTCCCGGCGCACCCGGCGGCAGGTCATTCATCACCACGACGTGCCGGACCAGCGGCAGCCGGTCGAGCAGCGGCAGGAACAGCCCGAGCAGCGACCGGTCGACGAAGACCACCTCGTCCTCGGCGTGGTTCGCGATGTAGACGATTTGGTCGGGGAAGAGCCGGATGTTGAGCGTGTGCAGGACCCGCCCGGTACACGGCGCCGCGAAGTACAGCTCGAGGTGGCGGCCGGAGTTCCACGCGAAGGTGCCGACCCGGCCGTCCGCGCTGATGCCCAAGGCGTCGAAGACGCCGCCTAACCGTCTGGTCCGCGCGGCCCACTCCGCGTACGTCGTCGTGGTCGGCGCGGGGCCGCCGGTGTAGACGGTCTTGTCCGGGAAGAACTGCTCGGCCCGGCGGAAGATCGTGTCCAGGGACAGCTGGGAATCCTGCATTAGACCCTTCATGGACACACTGTGCCAGTCGCGGTGTCACCTTGACCATGACCCCTTACTGAACTGCCGATGACCTGAGCACGCATTTACGCGCTGTTGCGCAGATAGGTCAGCACCGCGTGCACCCGGCGATGCGTCGCCGACGACTCGTCCAGCGACAACTTCTGGAAAATCGAGCGCAGATGACTCTCGACCGTCCGGTCTGCGACGAAGAGCCGGCCGGCGATCGCGGCGTTGGAGTAGCCCTCGGCAACCAACCCGAGGACCTCCGTCTCCCTGGGCGACAGCGGCTCCAACTCCGAGCGGCGAGGAGCCAGTAGGGCCGAGACGACCGCGGGATCCAGCGCTGAACCGCCCGCGGCGACTCGTTCCAGCGCATCCAGGAAATCCTCGACCCGCAGTACGCGGTCCTTCAACAAGTAGCCGAAGGCACCGGTCGACACCAGCTGGACGGAGTGCCGGGTCTCCAGATGCTGCGACAGCAGCAGGATCGGCTGATTCGGGCAGCGCAGCCGGATCTCACGCGCCGCATCAGCGCCGTCGTCGGTCATCGTCGGCGGCATCCGGACATCGATCACGGCAACCGCCGGCGCGTGCTCGACAACAGCCTCCACCAGTCCGTCCGCACTCCCCAGCGACGCGCAGATCTCGTGACCGGCCGTGGTCAGCAACCCAGCCAGCCCCTCCCGGAACAACGCCGAATCCTCCGCGATCAGGACGCGCACGGCAGCACCGCCTCGACCGTCGTACCGCCGGCCGGTCCGCAGGTCACGGTCAACCGCCCACCGACGGAGCCGACCCGGTCTCTCAAGGCGGTCAGCCCGGTCTCAGCCGGCACCCCGCCGATCCCGTCGTCCCGCACGGCTACCCGCAAGCCGTCTCCCAGCCGCTCGACGTTGATACCGATCCGAGAGGCCCGCGCGTGCTTCAGAACATTGGCCATCGCCTCCGCGACAACGAAGTACGCGGTCACCGTGACCACCTCCGAGCTCGCCGCGTCCTCCACCGCGAAGTCCACCGGCAGCGGGCACTCGGCCCCGAGCCGCGCGAGCGCAGCAGGCAGTCCGTCATCCAGGCTCGCCGGCCGTACTCCGTGCGCCAAGCGGCGCAGCTCAGCGACAGTCGCCTCCAACCGCTCGACCGCCACCTCGAGCTCATCGTAGACCGGATCATCCAGCCCCAGCCGGTACTGCGCCGCCCGCAACTGCATGCCAATAGCAACCAACTGCTGCTGCGCCCCGTCATGCAGATCGCGTTCCAGCCTGCGCCGCTCGTCGATGGTCGCCGAGACCAGCCGTCGCCGGCTCTCCGCGACCTCACTCAGCGCCCGGCGCAGGCCGATCCGAAGCCGGCTGACCTCGATCGGCAACCGGGCGGCCGAGGCCGCCAACCTCACCCGCCGGAGCTGACGCATCGAGCCAGTACGGACCAGAATCACACCGATGTCGGCATTCGCCGTCCGCAACGGCACCTCAGCCAGGGCGCCCGGCACAGACTGCGGAGTACCGGTCAGGTCGACCAGGCCCGTCCCACCCGGGTCCGACAGCAGCAGAGTCAGCGACGGCGCGCGGAGGGCGGTTCGTAGTACGGTCTCGATCTCCTCGGGCTCGGCCGAGCCGTCGCGAACCTGCTCGACGAAACGCTCGATCTGCTCGATCAGGACCGTCCGGTCGCGATCCAGTATCCGGCCGACCGCACGGTGAAGCCTTCTGTGCAAGGGAAAAACCAGCAGCGTGACAACGAAGACCGAGCCAGTGAGACCAATCGCAGAGTCCCGGCCGGCCACATAACCGGTGAGGACGACGCCTCCCGCAAGCAGCGCCGCGGCGATCAAGCTGGTCAGGAACCAAGCCACCGAGTCACTCAGGATCCGGTCGATCTCGAACAGGTCGTGGCGCAGTACAGCGATCGCGACAGCGGCCGGGACGAGGACGATAATGCCCAGTAGGAAGGCCGTGTATGCCACCGGACCGATCAGTTCGAGCCAGGTGACGATCCAGCTCGCGACCATCAGGACCACCACGGCGCCGGCAGCAAGTATCAGCCAGCGCAGCTGTTGCTTCGTGCGCTCGCCACCGCGGCGGTAGCGCAGTACGACACCGGTGCCGCACGCAAGGACCACCAGCAGCAGGACTCCGAGCGCACTGATCATCAGCGGCATCCCCAGCGGCTCTGGGACCGACACCGGCGCCTTGAAGTAGCGCGGCTCGGCGTAGTCCATCGTCACTGTCATCGAGATGCCCACCAGGAGCGCCGACGCCGGCACGGCTGCCGCAATGAGCCTCCAATGGCGTCCTGGCAGCAACCCGTCCGGGAACACCAGCAGCAGCACCAGGAACCCAGTCAGCTGCCAGGGCCAAGCGACATGGGCCACCCCAGCCACCAAGTCGGCCGCGGCCCAAGGTGATCGCCCCCACCCATCCATAGCCGGTACTACGAGCAGCGACGCCGCCAACCACACCACTGCCGCCCCTACCGGACTCCCAGGAGCCCGTACTACGACCAGCCACCCCAGCGCGAGTGGTACGAGTGCCAGCAGATATAGCGCGATCGGCCAGCCGTCGCCACCCGGCCGCAACGCGCACAGGGCAAGCACTACTCCGGCGGCGACGCACAGGGCGGTCGCCAGCCAGATCGGCCAGTACCGGCGGCTCATGGTTCGCATTGTGCACCGGAATCGCGGCCCGCGGATCAGTGCAGGCACTGACCGTGGATTCAGCGCAGACCTCGATGCGGCGGGGCAGCGCGGCGGGCGACCTTGGAACCTCCAACGAACCTCGGGAGGGACCCCATGATCGCCATACTCACCGTCCTCGTCGCGCTGCCGCTCGGACTGCTGGTCCGCAACCGGATGGCCGCCTACCTGACCTACGCGATCCTGTTCGCACAGATCTACACCTTCCAGACCGCGCATCTGGTGATGGAGTGGGTCAAGGGCTCCACCGCTGCCTTCCCCGCGGACGCCGGGCTGGGCAACGCGCTCGGATACCTGACCTTCACCAGCACCGTCTACGCGGTCGGCTTCGGGCTGATCACCCTCGGCCACTGGCTCCGCAACCGCCGGCGGACGCGGACGGACGCAGTACTGCTGGACAACTAGTCAGTTGAAGTGGGCCCCCGGCTTGCGATACCCCCGCAGCAGATCCCGGGAGATGATCAGCCGCTGCATCTCATCCGTGCCCTCGAAGATGCGCCACAGCCTCACCTCGCGGAACCACCGCTCCACCGGCAGCTCCTTGGTGTAGCCCATCCCGCCGTGGATCTGCAGCACCCGGTCAGCAACCCGGTTGACCGTGTTCGTGCCGTAGAGCTTGGCGATCGCACTGTCGTGCTGCGGCGGCCGGCCTTGGTCGACCGCCCAGGCGGCGTACAGGACGAGCCAGCGGGCGGCCTCCAGCTCCACCTCGGAGTCGGCGATCATCCACTGGATCGCCTGGTTGTCGCCGATCGCGCTGCCGAAGGTCTGCCGGGTGGTGGCGTGCTCGATCGCCAGCTGCAGCAGCCGTTCGCAGGCGCCGATCCCGCGGGCGGGGATGATGAAACGGCCCTTCATGATCCAGCGCATCGCCAGCTCGTAGCCCTGGCCGATCTCGCCGAGCACGTGGTCGTTCGGCACCCGGACGTCGTCGAAGTTGAGCGTCGCCGGGACCGCCTGGCCCATCGTCAGGATCGGGTCGGAGGTCCAGCCGCGGTCCCGGTCGACCAGGAAGGCGGTGAAGCCGCCCTTCGACCCCTTGTCGGCGTCGGTGACGGCGATGACGATCGCGAAATCGGCCTCGTTGCCGCCGGTGATGAAGGTCTTCTCGCCGCGGATCACCCACTCGTCCCCGTCCCGGCGCGCGGTGGTCCGGATCGCCCGGGTGTCGGAGCCGGCGCCCGGTTCGGTGATCGCGAAACACGACTTCCGCTCGCCGCTGATGGTCGGCAGCAGGTACTCCTTGCGCTGCTCCTCGTTGCACTCGTACAGGATGTTGTCGGCCTCGCCGCCGAACGAGAACGGCACGAAGGTCCGCCCCAGCTCGCTCGTGATCAGCACCTGGTCGACCGCCGACAGGTCCATCCCGCCGTACTCCTCGGGCGTGCTCAGCCCCCAGAACCCGAACGACTTCGCCTTCTGCCGCAGTTCCTCGACCTCGGCCGGCTCGATCCCGCGCCACCCTTCCCGCTCCCGCTTGAGCACCTCGTTCTCCAGCGGCATCAGCTCCTTGCGAACGAACTCCCGCGTCGTCTCGCGAATCGCCCGCTGTTCCTCACTGAGCGAGAAGTCGACCATCAGCCCTCCAACGATTGAGTGTGGTCCGACCACCGTAGGCGCAATCCACGCTCGCGGACATGCGTGTATTCACCTGTTCCATCCCTACTCTGGGCAGATGTTGATGGAGATCCGAGGCACTCGCCTGTACGTCGACCAGCGTGGTCCTGCCGCCGCGCCGCCGCTCCTCTTCCTGCATGGCGGGCCGGGTTCGGGCACCTACGACTTCCTGTCCTTCCAGGGCGATGCGCTCGCGCAGGAGCTACGCCTGATCGCCGTGGACCAGCGCGGCGTACAGCACTCAGATCCGCTGGTCAGGCCGGTCACCGAGCACGATGTGATCGCCGACTTCGAGGCTGTGCGGGAAGCGCTCGGCATCGAGCGATGGTCGATCCTCGGTCACTCGTACGGCGGACGCCTCGCCCTCCGGTACGCCGTCGCGCATCCCGCGACCGTCGAGCGGGTCATCTTCGAGAACCCGCCCTGGGACATGGAGCTGGTCACCCGCAACCTGGTCGAGTCGGGCCTGCCGCTGCTCCGCGAACTCGGCGTCGACCAAGGCGTCGACGAGCTGCTCGCCGACCACGGCCCGGCGACCACCCAGATGTGGACCGAGCGCACCGGCGTACTGCATCGGCTCGGGGACCGACGGATGGACGTCTATCTCGGGCCTGCGTCGAGGGGCCTGAAGCTGCCCGCGGACGAACTGCCGGAGATCCAGAGCAGGGCCGGGCGGTTCGCCGAGACGATCATCCAGACGCCCGGCTTCGTCGAGTCGCTGCTGCCGCTGCTCGGTCAGCTGACCCAGCCCGCGCTGCTGATCAAGGGCGGGCACGACCCGGTGACCAGCCCTGAGGAGATCGCGCGCTTCCGCTCGGATGTCGAACGCGGCACCTACCGGTACTTCGAAGACGCCGGCCACTTCGTCCACGCGGAAGCAGCCGACGCCTTCACCCAACTCGTGACGTCCTTCGTACTCGGCCGGTAGCTACGGCGCGATCGGTACCGCGCGCTTGTGGATGGTGCGGCGGTGGTAGCCGATGATCGTCTCCGCCGCCTTGTCGCTGACCTGCTTACCTTCGAGGAAGTCGTCGATCTCGTCGTAGGTCACGCCCAGCACCAGCTCGTCCGGCACACCCGGGTTGGCGGTCTCCAGGTCGGCGGTCGGTACCTTGCCGGTGATCAGCTCGGAGGCACCCAGCTTGGCGCCCAGCACGCGAACCCGGCGCTTGGTGAGCCCCGCGAGCGGGGTCAGGTCGCAGGCGCCGTCGCCGTACTTCGTGAAGAACCCCATCACCGCCTCGGCCGCGTGATCCGTGCCGACCACTAGGCCACCGCGCGCGCCGGCGACGGCGTACTGCGCGACCATCCGCTGCCGGGCCTTGACGTTGCCGGTGTGGAAGTCGGCGCGATCGCCGAGATCCGCGTGCCGCACCGACTCGATCAGCGCATCCGTCCCCGGCTTGACGTCGACCGTGAGCGTCTCGTCGGGCCGGATGAACTCCAGCGCGCGCTGCGCGTCGTCCTCGTCCGCCTGTACGCCGTACGGGAGGCGCATCGCGATGAAGCTCGCCTTGCCGCCCTCCGCGCGGACCCGCTCGACGGCGAGCTGGCAGAGGCGTCCCGCAGTACTGGAGTCGACGCCGCCGGAGATCCCCAGCACGTACGCCGAGGTGCCGGACAGCCGGAGCTGGTCGACCAGGAAGCCGACCCGGCGCTCGATCTCGGTGTCGGCATCGAAGGACGGCGTCACGCCCAGCTCACCGATGATCAGTTCCTGCAGGTACCGGCGGTCGAGCTCGCTCATCGGACTCCCTCGTAGGCTGGATCGTTGGATCACAGCCTATTTCGCGGGCCGGAGCGGCGACGGCGAAGGGGTCCGGACATAAGGATTCCCCGCGCACCCGGAAGAGCTCACTTACCCTTGCTGCCTTCCGGCCCTGGGGGAGTTGGGCGAGATACCGCCACGCGGGGAACCAGCCAGAAGTGTACGTGATCAGGGGGCTGACTCCAGAATCCGGCCCTCTAGTACTGCGTACGCCGGGCTCTCCGGTACTGCGTACGCGAGGCCCCGGCCAGCCGCGCCAGCCCGCGGCGCCGCGATTCTCCGCCGTGGAATGCCGACGCCAACCACCGGGTTTTCTTCTCCATGACGAGCCCCGACTTCGGCCCCTTCGGCATCACCACCGGCCTGACCAGCAGCCCCGAGTCCCTCGCAGCAGCTCGCGCCGCGGAAGACCTCGGCTACCCCGCCATCTGGCTCTCCGGCGGCCCACTCCCCGGCCTCCAGACCATCACCGACCTGATCGAGGCAACCACCACGATCAAGTTCATCAGCGGCATCCTCGCCGTCGACACCTACTCCGCCGCAGACGTGACCGCGACGTACGCCGCCCTGGCGGCCTCCGCCCCCGGCCGCTTCACCGTCGGCCTGGGCGGCGCCCACGGCCCCAAACCACTCGCCACCCTGAACAGCTACCTAGACCAACTGGACGGCGTACCGGCCCCCGACGCACCGGCCGGGCACCCTCTGGCCGAGGTACCCGCTGAGCGCCCCCGGCCCGGCGTACCGACTGAGCACCGCCTCCTCGCCGCCCTAGGCCCCCGCATGCTCGACCTGGCCCGCGACCGCACCTCCGGCGCCTACCCCTTCCTCATCACCCCCGACTACACCGCCGAAGCGCGCCGAACCCTGGGCCCCGACAAACTCCTAGCCGTCGCTCACCTAGTCGTCCTAGAGACCGACCCCGACCGAGCCCGAGCCATCGCCCGAGACACCATCAGCTTCTTCCCCCAAATCCCCGGCTACGCGGCCTCACTCAAGCGCCAAGGCTTCACCGACAAAGACCTAGCCACCCTCCCCAACCACCTCGTAGACAGCCTCGCCGCCTGGGGCACCCCCACCGAGATAGCAGCAAAGCTCCACCAACACCACGAAGCCGGCGCCAACCACGTAGCCGTCAACGTGATCACTGGCGTAACCGGCCCCCAACCAATCAACGAGTGGCGAGCCCTAGCCCCCGCGCTCCTCACCTAACAACTGCTTCTCATACAGCCGCGAGGTACTGACCAACTTGTCGTACTCATAAGCCTTCGACTCACCCGTCGACTCAAACCCCAGCTTCTCCCAGAACCCCTGCGCCTGCTGGGCATTGGTATCCACCACCGCCAACCTCAGCGTCCGCACCTCCGGCCACTCCCGTACGACGTACTCCTCCGCCAACCCGTACGCCGCTGCCCCCACACCCCGCCCCCGATGCTCCCCGTGCACCTCCAACAGCCCAATGAACGCCGTGTGCCCCACGGGATACCCGCGCAGCAGATCAACCACCGCGACCAACTGCCCCTCCTCCCAAACCCCAAGCACCCTCTTACCCTCTTCAGCCAACCCCTCCGGCCGCATCATCAACAGACTCTGCGCATCCGCCGCACCCGGCGGATAACCGGTCACCCGCTCCGCATACCCCGGATCCGACTCGATCAGCTCCTGCAGAGCATCCACATCACCCGACACAACCTCCCGCAACACAGCCACCCCACCACCTCCATCTCCGACGCTCCCCACCCATGCTCACCCCCGATTTCGTTCCCCACCCCCACCTCGCGTATCCTCTCGCGTGGAGGATTCGCCTAGTGGCCTAGGGCGCACGCTTGGAAAGCGTGTTGGGGGCAACCCCTCACGAGTTCGAATCTCGTATCCTCCGCCACTCTGACGAGTAGCCACCCGACCGGTGTTTCCGCTGGTCAGCGCAGGACGTGGCAGCTTGCAGGGGATGAACACAAAGGTGGGTCGGTCGCAGCTGCGGCCGGCCCACCTTTCACGTCTGGTCAGGGCGGAGGTGGGGTGGCAAGCTGCTGTCCCCGCCCACAGTGAGGACCGAGATCATGAACCGCCACCCCATCCGCCGGCTGCTCGGCGTGACCGCCACACTTTTCACCGCGCTCATGTTGTTGCTGCTCAGCCCCGGCGTCGCGTCCGCGGCCACGATCAACAATCCGCCGATGTTCCGGGCGACCGAGGTCAGCATCATTCAGAACGACGTGTGTACCGGGAACTTCCAGGCGTACGTGTGTTTCCAGAAGTACGGCGACAACTTCTTCGTCGTGGACCAGCACGAGGACAGCTCCTCGGCGGTCGCGTACTTCGAGACCGGGTACGGTCGCACCGGTGCGTGCTACAACCCGTACGGGCAGGGGCATGCGGGAGTCTGCAACCTGGATCTCGCCGAAGGCGCGCGGGTGTGCATGTACGCCGGCATCGTCGATCGGAACGGGTCCAACATCGTGATCATCGCTCTCGACACCAAAAAGTGCTTCACCAACGACCACTGACCGTTGTCCGCAGCGGACGAATTCTGTTGCCGGCCGGTTGAGGTGCGGATAGCGTCCGGCGCATGACTCCGACGCTGCGGACCGCGCGGTTGCTGCTCACGCCGTACGTGCCGGCCGACGAGGCCGGCAGTACGGTCGTCCTTCTCACCAGGACGAAGGCCGAGCAGGAACGAGCGGGCGCTTGACGAGTGCGGAGTTCTACTCGCACGCGAGGCTGTACGACCTGATGTTCCCGGGTGGTGGGCCGGCGGTCGACTACTACCGGGCCGAGGCCGATCGGCAGGGTGGGCGCGTACTGGAACTCGGGTGCGGTACCGGGCACAAGCTGATCCCGATCGCGGCCGACGGGCATCCGAGCGTCGGCCTGGACTTCTCGGCGGACATGCTGGCCGAGGCTCAGCGCAAGGCGGACGAGCGCGGTGTAGCGGTCGAGTGGACGCAGGGCGACATGCGGGACTTCGATCTGGACGGCACCTTCGGCCTTGTGTTCATTACCGCCAATTCTCTCCTGCATCTCCAGGAGGCTGAGGATCTGGTGAGCTGCTTCCGGTCGGTTCGCGGACACCTGGCACCTGGCGCGCGGTTCGTCTTCGACGTGTTCAATCCGAGCGTGCGACTCCTCGCCGAAGCGGACGGCGTACGGCGTACCCGGGAGTCGTTGTCGTTCCTGGATCCTGACCGCGGCACCGTCAGCGTCGATGTCGCCGAGACCTACGATGCGGCCGCGCAGGTCACCCGCGGCACGTGGTACCTCTCGACCGATGCCGCACCCGACTTCGTGGTCGCACCGCTCGAAATAAGGAGCATCTTCCCGCAGGAACTGCCGCTGCTCGTCTCGCTCGGCGGCCTTCGGCTGGTCGAGCGCCTCGGCGACTGGTCCGGTCGGCCCTTTGCCTTGGACGCGCCGATTCAACTCTGCGTCTGCGAGTCCGCCTGATCGCAGGCGATGGCTTCCTAAACGTTTCACCCACTGCCGCGGTCATCGAGTGAAGTGCGAGGTTGGCCGAGGCCGCGGAAGTCCGGATGCGGCTGCTGCCTGGCGACTCTGGTGAGGTCAGGCAGGCCGACCTCACCTGGAGGCGCGTGTGTTCAAGAAGCCCGCAATGTTGCTCATGGCCGCGGCGACCGTGGCCGTTTCGCTGATCTCGACCGGGCCGGCGCAGGCCGACACCCTCATTTGCCAGCAGTACGGCTCCACCACCATCGGCGGGAAGTACGTCGTACAGAACAACCGGTGGGGTACGAGCGCCGAGCAGTGCATCAACGTCACCTCGACCGGTTTCCGGATCACGTCTCAGCAGGGATCGGCGCCGACCAACGGCGCGCCGGTGTCGTACCCGTCGGTCTATCTCGGTTGCCACTACGGCAACTGCTCGCCGGGAACCAACCTGCCGCGGCAGGTGAGCCGGATCAGCAGCGCGAACACCTCGATCAACTACACGTATGTCGGCGGCACCTACGACGCCAGTTATGACATCTGGCTCGACCCGACGCCGAAGACGACCGGCGTCAACCAGATGGAGATCATGATCTGGCTCAACCGCCAAGGGCCGATCCAGCCGGTCGGCAGCGCGGTCGGCACCACCACGATCGCGGGCAGGTCGTGGCAGGTCTGGCGCGGCAACAACGGCGGCAACGACGTCGTCTCGTACGTCGCACCCTCGACGATCGCCAGTCTGTCGTTCAACGTGCTGGACTTCGTCCGGGACGTCGACGCCCGGACCCAGGTCACCACCGCCTGGTACCTGACCAGCATCCAAGCCGGATTCGAACCCTGGAACGGCGGCACAGGGCTGGCCGTCACCAACTTCTCCGCCAACGTCACCGCCAGCGGGAAGTCCTGATCCGACCAGACCTCAGTTGATGGTGATGACGCGAGCCCAGTGCGGTGGGGTGTCCGGGGCATAGTCCGGGTCTTCCTCGTCTACCTCGCTCACTGGGCGCGCGAACAGACCGACAACAGTCCGGCAGGTTGGCCGGGCGGTGGGCCAAGGCGTCTGACCGTCTGTCAGGGCGACGATCACGTCAGGGCGAGTCCGCGATCGGAGTGCCTGGGCAAAGCCGGAGCACCTTACGGCGTGCGGTCGCGGTCTCGATCATGGCGGGTGGCACGGCGTACTCGCGTACGCGGTGCCACATCAACAAGCGGGGAGAAATCGTGTCTGCGGAAGGGTGCATCAGCACTCACCTTGCGCGAACGATTCCTCCGTTCCATATGAGGCGTTGTTCTTCATCTCGAGCATCATAAGCCCAGTTGGTCGCGGCGGCGGGTCAAATATGCCGTCTCGGCGGTGTTGCCGGCCAAGGAGATCGCCTGGTCGTAGGCCTTGCGGGACTCCGCGCTGCGGCCCAGGCGGCGGAGGAGGTCGGCGCGGGTGGCGTGGTAGGCGTGGTACGTCGAGAGCTTGTCGTCCAGCCGGTCGACAGCAGACAGCGCGACCTCAGGGCCGTCGAGTTCGGCGACTGCGATAGCGCGGTTGAGCGCGACGATGGGTGAGGGGTCGAGGCGGGTCAGTTGGTCGTACAGGGCAACGATCTGCGACCAGTCGGTGTCCGCGACGGCGCGGGCGTAGGTGTGGACGGCGTTGATCGCGGCAAGGACCTGATAGCGGCCGGGGCGTACGCCGGTGGCCAGGCGTTCGCGGACCAAGTGGTGGCCTTCGGCAATCAGGGCGGTGTCCCAGGAGCCGCGGTCCTGCTCGACCAGGGTGACCAGTTCGCCGGTGGCTGAGATGCGCGCAGTACGGCGGGCTTCGGTGAGGAGCATCAGGGCCAGCAGGCCGGCCACCTCGCCGTCGTCGGGCATCAGGGCGCGGATCAGGCGGGTGAGGCGGATCGCTTCGGCGGTCAGTTCGTGGCGGACCGGGTCGGTGTCGGCACTGGTCGCCAGGTAGCCCTCGTTGAAGACAAGGAAGAGCACGGCGAGTACGCCGGAGACGCGGGTCGGGAGGTCCTCGGCGGAGGGCACGCGGTACGGGATGCCGGCCGCCTTGATCTTCGACTTCGCGCGGGTGATTCGTTGCCCCATCGCCGTTTCCTGGACCAAGAAGGCGCGGGCGATCTCGGGCACGGTCAGGCCGCCGACCATGCGCAGCGTGAGCGCCATCCGGGTCTCCATCGCCAGCGCCGGGTGACAGCAAGTGAAGATCAGCCGGAGCCGCTCGTCGTCGATGGCGCCCAGAGACTCGGGCGGGTCGTCGTCGTACGTCATCTGAGCCTCCTTCTGCTTGTCGTCGCGCTTGCTCTCGCGCCGGATCCGGTCGATCGCCTTGCGGTTCGCGGTGGTGGTCAGCCAGGCGCCGGGATTGGGCGGTACGCCGTCCGCCGGCCACTTCTCGACGGCGACCGCGAACGCCTCGGCCGCCGCCTCCTCGGCGATGTCGAGATCGCCGAACCGCTTGGTCAGGGATGCCACCACCCGTGCCCACTCCTCGTGGTGCACCCGGATGATCGCCTCGTCGACATCGCTCACTGGAACGGTCGCACCTCGATCTTGCGGTCGCAGGCCTTCGACGCCTCGGTGGCGAGCTTGAGCGCCACGTCCAGGTCGGGGGCCTCCCACACCCAGACGCCGGCCAGGTACTCCTTCGACTCCACGAACGGCCCGTCGCTGAACACCGCCTGATCGCCCCGGTTGTCGATCACCGTGGCCGCGTTGGTGTCCGCCAGACCGCCCGCGAACACCCAGTAGCCCTCCGCGATCAGCTTCTCGTTGAACGCGCTGATCTCCGGCTGCCGGTCGGTGCTGCCGGGGTTGACCTTGTCGTCGATCACCGAAACCAAGTACTGCATGCTCGTCTCCCGTGCTCCGGGGTCGCCCGTTCGTAGGCGGCCTGTTACCCGTACTACGAACCCCATCGCCCCGATCCGACAACAGCACCCGAATCAGGGCATAAAAAAAGCGGAAAGAGAGAAACACCTCTTTCCACTCCTAAGTTATAGCGCACCCCCGGGGTTGCCGCAAGCCCCCATTTGTGCCGGAGAATCACTCCTCGTAGTCAGAATCTCGACCGAATCGGGGAGCACGGATGAGAGTGTTTTTGTCCACGTACGGGTCGCGTGGGGACGTCGAGCCGGTGCTCGGGCTGGCGTTGGAGCTGCAGCGGCAGGGAGCCGAGGTGCTGGTCTGCGCGCCGCCCGACTTCGCCGAGCTGCTGGCCGGGTTCGGGGTGCCGATGGTGCCGATCGGGCGGTCGGCGCGGGCGTTGACGCAGTCGGCGCCGCCGCCGTCGTCGATCCCCGAGCACGCGGCCGAGCTGATCACCGCGCAGTTCGAGGTGATCGGCGAGGCGGCCAAGGGGTACGACGTGGTGGTGGCGACCGGCATGCTGCCGGCCCAGGCCGGTGCGCTGTCGGTGGCCGAGAAGCTCGGCATCCGCTCGGTCTCGGTGACCTTCCAGCAGCTCACCCTGCCGTCGCCGACACATGAGCCGCTGGCGTTGCCCGGCCGGCCGTTCCCGCCGGAGGTGACCGACAACGAGAAGCTCTGGGAGCTGGATGCTGAGAGCAACGATCTGTTCTTCGTCGACGGGCTGAACAGCAACCGGGTCGAGCACGGCCTCGCGCCGGTGCACAACATCCGCGACTTCGCGATCGGCGACCGGCCCTGGCTGGCGACCGATCCGGTCCTCGACCCCTGGCAGGAGTCGTCGCGGTTCGACGTCGTCCAGACCGGCTCGTGGATCCTGCCGGACGAGCGGCCGTTGCCCGATGACCTGATCGAGTTCCTCGAGGCGGGCGAGGCACCGGTGTTCGTGGGCTTCGGCAGCATGCCGATGCGCTCGACCACGGACACGGCGCAGATCGCCCTCGAGGCGGTCCGTGCGCAAGGACGCCGGACGGTACTCCGCCGCGGCTGGGCCGAGCTCTCCCTGGTCGACGACGCGGACGACTGCTTCGTGGTCGACGAGATCAACCAGCAGGCCCTCTTCACCCGCGTCGCCGCGGTCGTGCACCACGGCGGCTCGGGCACCACGATGACCGCCACCAGAGCCGGTGCACCGCAAGTTGTGGTGCCGCAGGCGGCCGACCAGCCGTACTGGGCCGGTCGCGTGGCCGACCTCGGGATTGGCGCGGCGCACGACGGCCCGACTCCGACCAACGAGTCGCTCACGGCCGCCCTCAAGACGGCGCTCGCCCCTGCAACCGGCGTACGGGCGAAAGAAGTAGCCAGCATGATTCGGACCGACGGAACGGCAGTGGCCGCCAAGCTGCTGCTCGATGGGAGCCGCTGACGTGAGCCCGCTGACAACCAGCGCATTCGACCTTCCCAGCAACCTCAGCGCCAAGGCTGACCCGGCGCTGATCGCCGGTGACGAGAAGCACTTCGCGGCGATCGCGACCAGCCTCGAGCAGTCGATCGCCGACCTGTCCGAGCGGCTCGACGAGACCCGCAAAGCGCCCGGCGGCGAAGGCCAGGAGGCACTCGATCGCGATCTGGAGGTGCACCGGCTGACCACCCGGCTCCGCGCCCTGCGCCGCTTCGGCCTGGACCTCTGTCTCGGCCACATGGTGAGCGCGGACGACGGGGAGCCCTTGTACGTCGGACGTCTCGGCCTCACCGACACCGACGGCCGCCGGCTGCTGATCGACTGGCGTTCGCCCGCGGCCGAGCCGTTCTTCGGCGCGACGCACGCCAACCCGATGGGTCTCGCCAGCCGTCGCCGGTACCGGTGGAACCGCGGCCGGATCAACGACTACTGGGACGAGATCTTCACCGAGGACGGGTTCGCCGGGCACGCCGCCGCGCTCGACGACCAGTCCGCCTTCATCGCCAGCCTGGGCAGCGAACGCTCGTCCCGGATGCGCGACGTGCTCGGCACCATCCAGGCCGACCAGGACGCGATCATCCGGGCCGGGTCGCGCGGCGCCCTGGTCGTCGACGGCGGTCCCGGTACCGGCAAGACAGTCGTCGCGTTGCACCGCACCGCGTACCTCCTGTACTCCGATCCGCGGCTGGGCGACCGGCGTGGCGGCGTACTGTTCGTCGGTCCGCATCAGCCGTACCTGGCCTATGTCTCCGACGTCCTCCCCAGCCTCGGCGAGGAAGGTGTGCAGACCTGCACGCTGCGAGATCTCCTTCCTGAGGGCAAGTGGGCGCCGGCCGAGCCGGACCCGGAGATCGCCCGGCTCAAGGCGACCGCGGACATGGTGAAGGCGATCGAGCCGGCCGTCAGGCTGTACGAGGAAGCGCCCACCAAGGGCATGACCGTCGAGACGCACTGGGCCGACGTCTGGCTCAGCGCTGCCGACTGGGCCGAGGCCTTCGGGTCGGCCGAGCCCACAACACCGCACAACGAGGCGCGCGACCAGGTCTGGGACGAGCTGCTCACGATCCTGCTGGACAAGCACGAGGAGGCGTACGAGGACGAGGACCTCTCGATCGACCTCATCCGCAAATCCCTGCAGCAGAACGAGGATCTGGTCGACGCGTTCGGCAAGGCATGGCCGCTGATCGAGCCGACCGACCTGGTCGGCGACCTCTGGTCGGTGCCTGCCTACCTGCGGATGTGCGCGCCCTGGCTCAGCCCCGACGAGGTCAAGAAGCTCCAGCGCTCGGACCCCCAGGCGTGGACGTCGTCCGACCTGCCGTTGCTGGATGCCGCGCGCCAGCGGCTCGGCGATCCGGAAGCTTCTCGACGGAAGCGCCGGCAGCAGGCGGCCGCGGCGGTCGAACGCGAGCGGATGTCCGCGGTGATCGACCACATCATCGAGGCCGACGACGACAACGAGGGCTGGATCCCGATGCTGCGCGGGAAGGACATCCAGGAGTCCCTGGTCGACATCACCGCGATCCCCGCCGCCGACCCGGACCTGCTGGCCGGCCCGTTCGCGCACATCGTCGTGGACGAGGCGCAGGAGCTGACCGACGCTGAATGGCAGATGCTGCTGCTCCGCTGCCCGTCCCGCAGCTTCACCATCGTCGGCGACCGCGCCCAGGCCCGGCACGGCTTCACGGAGACCTGGCAGGAACGCCTCGAGCGGATCGGCCTCGACCGCATCAACCTGGCCTCGCTGACCATCAACTACCGGACCCCGGAAGAGGTGATGACGGAGGCCGAGCCCGTCATTCGCGCCGTACTCCCGGACGCCAACGTCCCGACCTCCATCCGCACCAGCGGCATCCCGGTCGTCCACGGCCCGGTCTCGGACCTGCAGCCGATCCTCGACACCTGGCTGGCCGAGCACGCGGAGGGCATCGCCTGCGTGATCACCACCGACGCCGGCCTGGTTCAGGACACCCCGCGAGTCCGCTCACTGACCCCTGAGCTCTCCAAGGGTCTGGAGTTCGACCTGGTCGTCCTGATCGACCCCGACTCCTTCGGCGAAGGCATCGAAGGAGCCGTCGACCGCTACGTCGCCATGACCCGCGCGACCCAGCAGCTCGCCATCCTTACCTCCGGCGAGAAGTGAGACGCGCCGAGCCCGGGCGGCCGGCACCACGGCCGCTTCGGGTTCGGTGGCGGTACCAGGCGTAGGCGAGGAGTGCGCAGACTGCTCCGTTGAGGAGGCCCGCGGTGATGTCCGAGACGTGGTGCATGCCTCGGTAGAGCCGGGCGAAGGCGACCAGGAGCGGCATCGCGAGGCAGGCGATGATCGTCAGGGTGCGCAGCCAGCTGCGGTGGATCGCGAGGGCCAGCAGCGCGAGGGAGACGTACAGGCCGGTGGAGGCGCCGGTGTGGCCGCTGGGGTAGCTGGCGGTCGGTGGCGACGGATCCAGCTTGTCGACCGGTGGGCGGTCGCGGTCGACGACATGGGAGGTGATCAGGAAGATCAGGCCCTGCATCGCGATCGCGATCACCGGTACGACGGCCAGCCGCCAGTCGCGGGTGCGCCACAGCAGGATCGCCGCGACCAGGAGGCAGACCCCGATCACGTACTCCGTGTTGCCGATGTGGGACCAGACCTGCGTGATGGTGTTCCAGGTGCCGGTCCGGTCGGCCGCCAGGTCCTTGTTCACCGACTCCTCGGACTTCGCCAGTCCGTCGAGTGGCCCCTTCAGGGCGAATCCGCCACCAACGATCAGGCCGCCGAGGGCTATCCCTGGGGCGACTGCGCGGGTGAGGAGATCGCCGCCGTCTTTCCGATGAAACCGATCCATGATGAGAACACGATCCCTACGCCGAGGATGAAACCCGCCACCACGTCGGACGGGAAATGCGCCCCGATGAACACCCGGTCCAGCCCGACCACGATGACCGCCAGCACGGACACCCCGATCGCGACCTTGCGGCCGGTCGTCGAGAGCAGTGGCCACAGCAGGAACACCATGACGCTGGCCGCGACAGTGATGTTCAATTCATGACCTGAGGGAAACGAGTACCCCTCGGCATGCGGCACCGCGTCGTCGACGATCGGCCGGGCCCGCTGGACGACGATCTTGGCCAGCGCGCCGATGCTCCAGCCGACCATCATCGTGACCAGCGCCCACAACGCCCTGCCCTTCAAACCCTTGACCCGCCAGGCCCACAGCGTGATCGCCACCGCGACGGAGTACATGATGACCGGCAGGCTGACCACCTGCACCACATGCAGCGCAGGCACCAGTCCGTGACTGATGCTGTACCCCGTGGCGTCCCTGATCGCCGCCTCGTCGGCGCGGATCAGCGGATCGAACTGCTGCCGCACCGCGAACCCGAGCAGCAGCACCGGCAGCGCGAACACGGCCATCGCGAGGACACCGCGCAGCAGCCGCCAACTCCGCGTCCGAGAGGCGGCTGTCCTGGTCGAGCCCCGTGTCGTCATCAGGTACGCAGTGCCCGCGAAGGCCACCGCGTAATCAGAGAATCGCCTGCGTGGTGGTGACGGCGGCGCCGCGCGCCCAGTCGGTGAAGGTGAGCGACGCCGTGGAGATGTCCAGGCTGCAGCGTTGGGTCTCCGCCTGGCCCGGGCGGAGGCGGTCGGCGATGACCTTGTTCATGGAGGCGGTGTCAGCCAGTACTGCGACGTCTTCGCCGGCCAGCACGATGCACGTGGTCTGCAGCGCGCCGGCGAACGTGCACACCAGATGTCCCAGCGCTCGGGCCGCGGCGTCCAGGCGAGCAGTTGCCGAACGATCGCCGGCCGCGCGGGCCTCGATCAGATCGGCGAAGGTCACCGGTCGCCCGGCCTCGGCCGATGCCTGGGCTTCGACGTCTTCCCGGTTCAGGTAGGCCGCGACACAGCCTCGATGCCCGAGGGCACAGCGAGGGCCTCGGGTGTCCACCGGCGAGTGGGAAAGCAAGTGGCCGTTGTCGATCGTCTTGGCGACCGGAATGCCCTCCCGGACAGCGCCGAACCCGAGGCCCGCGCCGACCGTGATGAGGCCGAACGTCGAGTGGGTGCGGCCCGCGCCGAACCACAGCTCTTCGCGTGCCAGGGCGGCGACATCGTTGGAGATGATCACCGGCAGCCCGGTCCGCTCGCGGAGCGGAGTGGCCAGGTCGACGTCGCGCCAGCCGAGGAAGGTGCCCTCCACGACGATCGACTGGTCCTCGACCACGCCGCCGATCGACACCCCGATCCCGTCCAGTGCCGGCACCTTGCGGCCGAGCTTGGCAGCGAGCTGGGCGATCACCTTGGCCGTCGCGGCGACCGGCACCACCCCGTCGGCGTCCGGCTCGGGCAACGCGGCGCGCGCGGTCGCCTTCACCTCGCCGAACAGATCGCAGACCACGCCGTACGCCGTATCGCTGGTCAGCTTGCACCCCACCACGTGCCGGGCTCCCGGTACCGCGGTCAGGATCTGCCGCGGCCGCCCGATCGCGGACGGCGGCTCGAGATCCTCCACCGCGATCCCGCCGCCGATCAGCGAGCGGGCGACCCGCGACATCGAGGCATAGGACAGGTTGAGCCGGTCGCCGAGGTCGCCCCGGGTGGCCGGACCGTGCGTCAGCAGCAGCTGCGTCACGGCGAGCTCCCCCGCGGACAGTCTCTCGGGCGCCGACCGCGCGGACGTGCTCGTCACTGCCACCCGATCAGTTTACTGGTGACCCTTGTCACACTCGACACTATGACTTATTTTCAATCTGACTGTAAATAGCTCTGAGCGCAGACCGGCACCCCTCATCGCCGGCCGCGTGCCGCCGTTCCGGCAAGGAGATCCGATGGCCACCACGACCCCGACCCGGCCGGCCGCCCGCCGGGCCCGGACCGGACCGCGTGACGACACGCGGCTCGCACTGCTCTTCATCCTGCCCGCCCTGATCGGCTTCACGGTCTTCCTGGTCTGGCCGACCCTGCGCGGGATCTACCTCAGCTTCACCAAGTTCAACCTGCTCACCCCGCCCGAGTTCAACGGCCTGGACAACTACGTCCGGATGGTCCAGGACCCGGTCTTCTGGAACTCGATGAAGGTGACCGTGTACTACGTGATCCTCAACATCGGCCTGCAGACCGTGCTGGCGCTGGTGATCGCGGTGATGATGCAGCGGCTGACCCAGAAGACCTGGCTGCGCGGCATCGTGCTCACGCCGTACCTGGTCTCCAACGTGGTCGCCGCGATGGTGTTCCTGTGGATCCTCGACTACCAGCTCGGGATCGGGAACACGCTGCTGGCCGCGGTCGGGATCGACCGGATCCCGTTCCTGTCCTCGGACGCGTGGGTGATCCCGACGATCGCGCTGATCAACGTCTGGCGGCACGTCGGCTACACCGCGCTGCTGATCTTCGCGGGGCTGCAGACGATCCCGGAGACGGTCTACGAGGCCGGCCGGATCGATGGGGCGGGCGAAGTACGGATGTTCCGCAGCATCACTGTCCCGTTGCTGCGGCCCATCCTTTCGCTCGTCCTGATCATCACCGTGGTCGGCTCGTTCCAGGTGTTCGACACCGTCGCGATCGCGACCCGGGGTGGACCGGTCGACTCGTCCCGGGTGCTGCAGTTCTACATCTACGACGTGGCCTTCGGGCGGTTCCAGTTCGGCTACGCGTCGGCGATGTCGGTCGCGCTGCTGGCGGTGCTGGTGATCATCACGTTCGTCCAGTACCGGCTCACCCGCGCTTCGTCGTCCGACCTGGCCTGAGGAGGCGACCATGACCACCGACACCACCCCGGATGTCGCGACCGCGACACCACGACCGGCCGTAGTACGGGCTGTGCACCCACCCGAAGGACGGCGCTTCAACGTCGGCCGGGCGCTCGCCTGGACCTTCATGATCCTGGTGATCCTCGTCAGCCTGTTCCCGTTCTACTGGATGCTGCGGACCGCGCTGTCCAGCAACAACGCCCTGTACGCCGGGTCCGACAGCCTGCTGCCGGTCCAGACCTCGGCCGGCGGGTTCGAGCGGGTGTTCGGGCTGCAGACCGGTCAGGAAGCGATCGACGCGGGCGGCGCCGGCCAGGCGATCAACTTCTGGCGTTACCTGTTCAACTCGGTCGTCGTCGCCACCCTGATCACCGTCGGCCAGGTGTTCTTCTCCGCGATGGCGGCGTACGCGTTCGCCCGGTTGCAGTGGAAGCACCGGGAGAAGTTCTTCGCGTTCTTCCTGGCCGGCCTGATGATCCCGGCGATCTTCACCCTGCTGCCGAACTTCGTGCTGATCAAGCAATTGGGCCTGGTGGACACGTTGCTCGGGATCGCGTTGCCGACCATGTTCATGACGCCGTTCGCGGTGTTCTTCCTGCGCCAGTTCTTCCTCGGCATCTCCCGCGAGGTGGAGGAGGCGGCGCTGATGGACGGCGCCTCGAAGACCAGGGTGTTCTTCCGGCTGATCATCCCGATGTCGATGGCGCCGATCACCACGCTGGCGATCCTCACCTACATCGCGTCCTGGAACGAGTACTTCTGGGCGCTGATGGTCAGCTACACCGACAAGTCCCGGGTGCTGACCGTCGCGCTCGGCGTGTTCAAGTCGCAGACCCCGCAGACCGGCCCGGACTGGTCCGGCCTGATGGCGGCCACCCTGGTCGCCGCGCTGCCGATGCTGCTGCTGTTCATGCTCTTCGCCAAGCGCATCGTCAACTCCATCGGCTTCAGCGGGATCAAGTGAGGACGTCATGACGACATTCAGGCAACGGATCCGGGCGGCGGCGGTCGGCGCCGTCCTGGTCGCGAGCACCTTGACGGCCTGCAGCGGCGGCGCGGGCGGCAGCGCCAACGGCACCATCGAGTACTGGCTGTGGGACTCCGGGCAGCAACCCGGCTACCAGAAGTGCGCCGACGCGTTCCAGCAGGAGAATCCTGAGCTGAAGATCCACATCTCGCAGTACGGGTGGGATGCGTACTGGTCGAAGCTCACCGCGGGGTTCATCGCCGACACCGCTCCGGACGTCTTCACCGATCACCTGTCGAAGTTTGCGCAGTACGTCGATCTGAAAGTCCTGCGACCGCTCGACGATCTCGGTCCGACCAGTGATCTGCAGGACGGCGAATACCAGGAAGGCCTGGCGGAGCTGTGGAAAGGCCAGGACGGAAAGCGGTACGGCGCCCCGAAGGACTGGGACACGATCGCGATCTTCTACGACACCGCCGCACTCAAGGCGGCCGGTGTGGATCCGGCCGAGCTGCAGACGCTGAACTGGAATCCCCAGGACGGCGGCAGCTTCGAGAAGCTGGTCGCGCATCTGACCATCGACACGGCCGGAAAACGCGGTGACGAGCCAGGCTTCGACAAGACCAAGGTGAAGACCCACGGTCTCGCCTCCGAGGGCTCGGGCGGCGGCGGCTGGGGGCAGACCCAGTGGTCGGCGTTCACCGGCAGCGCCGGCTGGCAGGCCACCGACAAGAACCCGTGGGGCACGAAGTTCAACCTCGACAAGCCTGAGCTGCAGGACACGCTGAGCTGGTACTTCGGCCTGGTCGAGAAGGGCTACATGGCCAGCTACGAGGAGATCGGCGGCGCCAACTCGATCGGCACCGACAAGCAGATCCAGTCCGGTACGGCGGCGATGGGGCTGAGCGGCTCCTGGATGATCTCCACCTTCACCAAGCTGACCGACGCCGCCGGCAAGAAGCTGGAGATCGGCCTGGCCCCCACCCCGATCGGCCCGACCGGCAAACGGGCCTCGATGTTCAACGGGCTGGCCGACTCGGTCACCAGCTTGTCCAAGCAACCCGAGAACGCGGCGAAGTGGGTGAAGTTCCTGTCCGGCGACAAGTGCCAGAACATCATCGGCCAGTCCGGCGTCGTCTTCCCGGCCCGCCCGGCCGGCACCGATCTCGCGATCGCCTTCAACAAGAACGAACGCAAACTCGACGTCACCCCGTTCACCCAGCAGGTGAAGGACAAAACCACCTTCCTCTTCCCGGTCACCACCAACGCCGCCGACATCGCCGCCCTGATGGCGCCCCGCCTGGACGCCGTCTACATCGGCAGCTCACCGATCGGCTCGCTCAGCAAACTCAACACCCAACTGGACGACCTCTTCAAAGTCGCGCAGTAGTCCAGTCGGTGGCCGGGGAGACCCGGCCACCGACGAGGCTCGGGAAGTGGGCGCCGACACCTGGGGTGGTCCTCAGCTGCTGCCACAGGGCCTGGCGGGTTCGGTCGGCGGTGGCGGCGTCGACGTCGCCGTACGAGTGCCAGGCGGGTTCGGCGAGCTGGATCGGGCAGGTGATCGCGTCGCCGAGGAGGAGTAACGATTCGTTGCCTGAGGCAATGGAGACGCAGAGGTGGCCGGGAGTGTGTCCGGGAGTCAGTACTGCGGTGACGCCTGGAGTGACCGTGGCGTCTTGGGTGAGCGGGTGCTGGCGGGAGGCGTGGGTGAGGAAGCCTTCGCGGATGTGCGTGCGGATGTCGCCGGGGCCGTTGACGAAGTAGTCCCAGTCGGCGGCGCCGTACCAGAGCTTGGCGTTCGGGAAGATCGGCTCAGCCGCTAGGTCGAAGAGCCAGCCGATGTGGTCGGTGTGGAAGTGCGTGATGACGACGTCGGTGATGTCCGCGGCGCTGATCCCCAGCGTGTTGAGGCCGACGAAGAGCTGGCCGCCGACCAGGCGCATGCCGTGCGGGAGGTCGTCCTGGTCGGGACCGAGGCCGGCGTCGACCAGGATCGTGCGGTCGTCCGTGCGGATCAGGAAGCACCCGATCGGCAGCCAGGCGAGGTTGTGGCGGGCGAAGAACTCCGGCCGCGCGTCGGCGGGGACGCCGGCGCCGAAGTACTTCGGGTGCACGCTGAACGTCCCGTCGCTGATCGCGTCCACCCGGATTCCACCGACCTGCATTGCGCCTCCCTCGGGTTGGCTCCCCAGGGCCAGTGCACCAGCGGCCGGGGTCAGCCGGAAAATGCTAGACAATGTCTACTGTGGACGGAACCTCACTGCGGGACAGACTGGTCACGGCCGGCGTCGAACTCCTCGAAGAAGAGGGCCTGGCCGAGCTGTCGCTGCGCGCGATCACCCGGCGTACGGGCGTCTCCCACGGTGCGCCCCGGCGCTATTTCCCCACCCACAACGCGTTGCTCGCCGCCATCGCCGCGACCGGTCTCACCGACCTGGCCTCAGCCCTCAGCTCCCCTATTGGCAGCACTCCCGAGACTCAGCTGATCGACCTCGGCCGGCGCTATCTGCAGTTCGCCCAGGACCGCCCGGCGATGTTCCAGCTGATCTTCCGCCACGACCTGCTCGAAGGCGCCGGCGGCAATCTCCGCGAGACCTCGCTCCCGCTGCTGGCCACCATCACCGCCCTGATCGCTGAATCCGGCGCCGCCGACCCCCAGGTCCGGACCATCGCCCTCTGGACCAACCTGCACGGCCTTGCCACCCTCACCATCACCAACGCGCTGGCACTGCTGGACACCGACCCCGCCACGCTGATCCCCGGAATCATCCGCACCCACCTCGGCTGAAGCATCCGAAGTACGGGATTTTCTGTTTCATTGTCACGGAGAGTTAAGGCCCTGATTCGACCGGTAGTGAAAATGCGGTCAAAAGGGTGCCTGGGCGGAAAAAGTCCTGGGAATCAGGGAAATTGTGGAGAAAGGTGTAACGGCCTTCAGGTTGTGACGATAAAAGGTTGAGCGGTCCTGGTCTTGAGGGGGGCAAGTGGACGCTCCGGCGCTTCTTCGGGATCGCCGGTGAAAGTGGAGGGGGCCCCAGCAGGTGCTCGCCCGGGGCGGGGCGAGCACCTGCGGAGGGGACTTCCCGGGGCTGTCAGCCCTTGATTCCCACGTTCGCCATTCCTTCGACGAAGCGCTTCTGGGCGAAGATGAACATCACGATCATCGGCAGCGTCGCCAGCGCCGTACCGGCCATCAGGTAGGGCCACTGGATCTCCGCCGGGTTCTGCGCGAAGATCGCCAGCCCCAGCTGCAGTGGGCGCATCGAGTCCGACGTGGTGATCATCAGTGGCCAGAGGAAACCGTTCCAGGCCGCCTCGATCTGGAACACGCAGATGGTGATCAGGGCCGGTTTCACCAGCGGCACCATGATCCGCCAGAAGATGCCGAACTCGCCCAGCCCGTCGACGCGGGCCGCCTGGGCCAGCTCGTTCGGGAGGGAGACGAAGAACTGCCTGGCCAGGAAGGTGAACAGCGGCGCGGCGCCGAGCGGGATGATGAGACCCCACCAGGAGTTCAGCCAGCCGATGCCGCCCTGGCCGAGGATGTTGTTGCCGCCGAACAGCGGGATCGACTTCACGATCAGGAACAGCGGCACCAGGATGATCTGGAACGGCACCAGCAGCAGCAGGATGAAGTAGCTGAGCAGCGCCTTCGAGCCGCGGATCGGCAGCTTCGCCAGCGCGTAGCCGGCCGTCGTACAGACTGCCAGCGTGAACGCCGTCTCGCCGACCGCGATGAACAGGCTGTTGCGGAAGTAGCGCAGGAACGGCGCCGTCTGCATCGCCTCGACGAAGTTGTGCCAGCGCAGCTCGCCCGGCAGCCAGGAGAACTTGGCGATCTCCAGGTCGCTCTTGAACGCGGTCAGCACCATCCAGACGAACGGCGTGATCATCACCAGCGCGCCGAGACTCAGCGCGACGTACAGCAGGATCCGGCCGGCCCGCTCGGCCGGCGGCTTGGAGCCGACGATCGGACCGGTCATCGTTGCGCTAGTCATTGACATCCGCCTTCTGGAGCAGGCGTCCGAGCCCGATGAACGCCGCGATCAGGATCATCATGATCACCGTCTCGGCGGACGCTGAGCCGAGTCGCAGAGCCTGGAACGCGTTCTGATAGATGTCCAGCACCAGCACCGTGGTCTCGGTGCCGGGACCGCCCTTCGTCATCACGTAGACCAGGTCGAACACCTGGAAGGTGCCGACGATCGAGGTGACCAGGACGAAGAACTGCACCGGTCCGAGCGCCGGCCAGGTGACGTTGACGAACTTCTGCCACCGGCTCGCGCCGTCCAGCGCGGCCGACTCGAGCAGGTCGCGCGAAACGCCTTGCAGGGCAGCCAGGTAGATAATGATCTTCGTACCGAGTCCCTGCCAGATGCCGACCACCATCAACGACGGCAGCGCGGTGTTCGGGTCCGACAGCCAGCGGCCGGGGGCGAACCCGAACAGGCTCAGGAACCCGTTCGCCAGGCCCGAGCCCGGGTTGTAGATCCACAGCCAGATGGTCGCGATCGCCACCGTCGCGGTGACCGTCGGCAGGTAGAACGCGGTACGGAAGAAGCCGATCGCACGGATCTTCTGGTTCAGGCCCATCGCGATCGCCAGCGAGATCGCCATCGAGACGGGGATCACGACGATCGCGTACAGGACCGTGTTCTTCAGCGCGGCCAGGAAGTCCTGGTCGCGGAACAGGTCGGTGTAGTTCTGGAAACCCACCCAGGACCAGGAGTCGCCGAAGCTGTAGTCGGTGAAGCTCAGGGTGATCGCGGCGATCACCGGGATCACGATGAAGATCCCGGAGTGCAGCAACGCGGGGGCGAGCAGCATCCAGCCGGTCCGGACCTGGCTGCGGATCAGCTTGCGGCTGGCGTTGGCCGGGGCGGGGCGACCGGCGCTGACGGTCGGCGCGGGGCGTTCGAGAGTGGCGCTCATCGGGACTGTCCTGCCAGGTTGGCCAGCACCTTGGCGGGATCCTTCTGACCGAGGACCGCCTGGGTGAGCTGGGAGTCGAAGTTGGCGCGCATCTCCAGCCAGTTCGCCGACCCGCCCTCGTAGATGGCGAGCTCCAGACCACCGGCGACGAACTTGCTCAGCGGGTTCGACTTCGCCTGCGGCGAGTTGACCGCGTCCTTGTACGCCGGGATCTTGCGGTTCAGCTTGGCGACCGCGTCCACCGACTCGGGCTTGGTCAGCGACTGGATGAACGACCAGGCGGCTTCCTTGTGCCGGCTGCGCGATCCGATCGAGGCCAGGTCGCCACCGACGAACTCGATCTCCTTGCCATTGTTGAACCGGAAGAACTTCAGGTCGTCACAGTTCTTCTGGCCGATCCCCTTCTCGGAGCAGTCGACCGCGCCTCCGACGATTCCCATCGCGGCGTCACCAGTCAGCACGAGGGGTTGCTGGGAGGGGTTCTGCTGACCGTAGGGCTGCACGTTGTTGATCATCGACTTCAGCCAGTTGAGGACCTCGAGGCCCTTCTCGTTGCTGTAGTTCGGCTGCCCGTCGAGGTACAGCGGGGTGCCGGTCGAGGCCAGCAGGGTGGTGTAGGTCTGCCGGAAGCTGGTCGGCGCGGCCAGGTCGAACCCGGACCGGGTGATGGTGCCCTTGGCGTTGCGCT
The DNA here is from genome assembly GCF_040687575.1 of Kribbella sp. NPDC056861. Taxonomy (NCBI): domain Bacteria; kingdom Bacillati; phylum Actinomycetota; class Actinomycetes; order Propionibacteriales; family Kribbellaceae; genus Kribbella; species Kribbella sp. NPDC056861. Next base: position 404,202 of record NZ_JBFBNQ010000006.1, read on the forward strand.
TGGTCAGCTTCTCCGCGGCGACCTTCAGCTCGGCCAGGTTCGTCGGCGGCTTGTCCGGGTCGAGACCGGCCTCCCTGAAGGCGCTGATCCGCAGCGCGGCGGCGCGGGCGTCGGCGACCAGCGGATAGGCGTAGAGCTTGTCCTCGTACGTCGCCGACGGGATCAGCGCGCCGATGCTCTTCTCCCGGATCAGATCCGGCGTGACGCCGTACGGCGCGAGGTCGGCGAAGATCCGCTTCGACGCGAAGGTCTGCACCCAGCCGACGCCGGTGACCATCACGTCGTACGGGATACCGGCCGCGATCGAGGTCGACATCTTCTCGTTCAGGTTGCCGTAGGTCGCGAAGTCGGGCTCGACCTTCATCTTCGGGTAGGCCTTCTTGAAGTCGGCGACGACCTTGTCGAACTCCTCCCGCCCCTTGGTGCTGGGCGGGAAGGACGGGATCAGCACCCGCAACGTCCCGGTCGCCTCGGCCGGCGGCACGCCGTCCGTGGACTTGTCGATCACCCCGTTGCCACAACTGCTGGCGGCCAGGCCGAGCACCGCGGCCAGCACCACCAATCCACTCCGGGCACCACGTCTCACAGGGGAACTCCTTCGCTGCCGAGCGGGGCCCGCGCCCGTCGTGTGACGACCAGACCACCAAGTGCAGCGAAAGTATGAGGAAAGGGCTTTCCCGTCAAGAGGCGGGCGCTCGAATGATCAAATTCGATCAGTTACGGAACAGGGGTGATCAGAGTTCCACGCAGAACGCCCGGTAGTTGGTGACCTTCAGCCCAGGTCGGATCGCACGGCGCCGATCAGCATGTGCAGCGAATCGTTCATCTCCAGGATGGAGGCCTGCTCGGCAGGCTCGGCGGTTGCCGCGATGCGGGCGATCTCCGCCATACCCGCCTCCAGGCGAGCGATGCGCTCGGCCGGGGTACCGGTGGCGGCGTCTGCCCTGGCGTGGGCACGGACAGCCTCCACCATCGCGGGTGAGAGCGGCTCGGCTTCGTACTCGAGAACACCCTCGAGGTCAGCGATGAGGTTCTCTGCCTCGGTCCGCTCGTGGACATCCTCCAGCTCGGCCGCGAGCAGCTTCAGCCGCGCGATGTCAGGCGCGAAGTACGCGCTCGGCTGACTCTCGACCGAGTCGAAGATCTGCCGGTACTTCGCATTGAACTGGTCGTAGTCCATCCGGGCCTCCTCGGGGTGGCTCTGGTGGCGGAATCTATCGATCGCGAGGCCTGACGCGGTACTGCGTACGCGCCGATTGCGGGATCAGCCTGCTTCGGCAGTCACTCGCCGCGCTCAGGCCCCTGCCGCTCCTGGCCGCCCTGCGCTCCGCTTCGCCGAGATCCCTGCTCCCCAGCCGCCAACTGCCGGGCCGACGACATCGGAGCTGACCCGCTCAGCCCGGCCCGCATCGCCTGCTGCAGTTCGGGCGACTGCGCAGCCTGCTGACCGCCACCACCCGACTGCGCACCAACTTGCACCGGCTGCTGAGACTGCCCCGACTGCCGCGCTTGCCCTGACGCCTGCGCTTGCTGCGGCTCCATCGCCTGGGTGGTCTCCGTGCCTTGTACCTGCCCCTGACTGCCTTGCGCCAACCTCGGGTTGTTCTGAGTCTGTTGGGTCGCCTGCTGCTGAGGTCCACGTTCGACGCGCTGTCCGGGCTGCGGAGCAGACCACTGGTTGCGAATCGCTTCGACCTCTGCGACTCCCGCATTCACCGCGCGTCCGCCGGCCTTGGCCGACGCGCGCCGCAGCGTCTGGTCGTCTGACTTGTCCAGATCCGGCAGAGGTTCGAAGTCCGGCCGCATAGCGGTCTCGATACGCTGCAGCGCCGCCTCTCGCCCCGCTTCCGGTACCAGTCCAGGCAGATCGCTGTTGTCGTACAGCGTCTCCGCGGCCACCCGGAACTTCTGCTCCGCGTTCACCACAGCCAGGCGCCGCACGACCTCGTCATTGTCGACGCCGCTCTCACGGGAGATGCCCTTGGTGAAAGTCTCGGCCGCCGGTACGTATTGCTTGTACGACCGGTTGGCATCTGCGGCACCGATCCCTGGAGCGATCTCCTCCAGGCCGAGATCGTCGATGTAGCGGTCCACGTTGGTGTAGCTGTAGAGCTCCGTGACGCCTTCCTCGAGCGCCCTCACGCTGGGGTTCTGGAAGGCGTCCTTGGCGTCGCTGTGCTGCGTGCCCTCGGCCGCAAGCACATGGGTGTTCTCGTGCAGGACCGTCTTCACGGCCTCGCGGTAGGACTGCAGGGTCTGCGGATCCTGGTTGTGAGATCGCGCATTGTCGAACATCTCGCGCAGTGGCTCGTTCACCAACCGATCGGAGTACTCGATCGTGTTGTCCCACTTGACCGACCCGCGCACCTTCCGGTCCGGGGCGGTGACGTCGAGGCGGCCGTTCCAGGACGAGTGGTGGGCGCCGGAGATGCGGACAGCGGCGTTCGCCTGCTCAGCCATCAACTCCTGGTGGCTGTTGACCTTCACTGCGGATCAGGTTCCAGCGCCATGATCAGCATGTAGAGGGACTCGTTCATGGTCAGGATCGACGCCTGCTCAGCTGGGTCGGCGGCCTCGGCGATCCGGCCGATCTCGGCCATTCCCGCTTCTGCCCGAGCGATTCGCTCCTGGTTCGTGCCATCACCCGCGCTGGCCCTGGTGTGCGCGCGGATCGCGTCCGCCATCGCAGGGGACAGCGGCGGTTCGTCGTCGTACGCGAGCACGTCCTCGATCGTCGCGATCTGGTTCTCCGCGGTACGCCGATCCTTGGGTGACTCGATCGCGGCGGCCTTGGCCTTCAAGCGCGCCAGGTCGGGCGCGAAGTGGCCGGCCGGCTGGTTGTCGATCGAGTCGAAAACCCGCTGGTAGTCAGCCTTGAACTCGTCGTAGTCCACAGGTGCGCTCCCTTCCTGACGATTCGTGAACTCAAACCTAACCGGAATACGGGCGATCTCAGGCGCGAAGTGCGCTGATCAGCATGTACAGCGACTCGTTGAGACTGCCGATCGACAGTTGCTCGTCGACGGGCGCCCGGTCCGCGATGTGCTCGATGTCCTCGATGCCTGCCTCCACCCGGGCAATCCGGTCAGCCGTGCTTCCGCTGTTCGCCGCCGCCTTTCGGTAGACGTCGAAGGCTTCGGTCATCAGGGCCGACTGCGGCGGGTCCTCGTCGTGGGCAAGGAGGTCATCGAGCATGGCGATGTCGTACCCCGCGTTCTCGCGCGCACGGGGGTCCTCGATGGTCTCCGCGAGCCGACGGAGCCGGCCGATCTGTGCCTGCAGCAACTTCTTGCTCATGCCGCCACCAGCAGCCTTGTGGACACGTCTGAACTCGATGTCGAACTGGTCGTAGTCCATTCGATCCTCCTCGCGGGTGGCCCAAATCTATCGGGCGTCAGGCCCACTGGGGTGCAGGGAGTGCGCCGCAGGACGAGCGGATCTTCAGCTCCGGCAAGAGGCTCAGATGCTGCGTCGGGAGAGGCGCGGACTTGAGTTTGCGGAGCAACAGTTCGCAGGCGGTTTCGCCGAGGGTGAGTTTGGGTGGGCAGACGGCGGTGAGGGGGATGACGGCCAGGGCGGCGGTTTCGTCGTTGTAGGCGACGATGGCGAAGTCGTCGGGGATGCGCAGGCCGCGTTCCATCGCTCGTTCGGTCAGGCGGGCGGCGTGTTCGTCGGAGTGGACCAGGGCGGCGCGGGCGCCGAAGGCTTCGCATTCGGCCATGAAGGCGTCGTGCTGGGCGAGGGTGGTCGGGTCCTCGCCGCGGGCGGGGAGTGCGACCGGGGAGACGAAGAGTTCCACGCCGAGCGACTCGGCGGCGCGGGCGATCCCCTCCCGCAGCCAGTACGCCGTGACGCTGGCGTTCAGGTTGATGCCGATCTTCCGGTGGCCCAGCGAGACGAGGTGGCGCAGCGCGAGCAGCGCGCCGTGCGCGTGGTCCGTGCGGACGTGGTCGTACTCGCGGGTCGCGTCGGGGAATCCGAACGCGCGCTCCATCAGCACCACCGGTACGTCGATCGCGTCCAGCATCTTGGCCGCCTCGGCTGCGCGGCCGTCGCCCAGCGCAGTACTGAGCAGCAGGCCGGCCACGCCGATTCCGAGGACCTTCTCGAGTCGCTCCTGCTCGACGGCCACGTCGTACCCCGAGACACCGAGCACCAGGCGGGCGCCGTACCGCTCGGCCATCGCCTCGGCGCCGCGGATCACGTCGGTGTAGTAGAACGTCGAGCTCGGCACGATGATGCCGATGGTCAGCTGGCTCCCGGGGCTGCCCTGGACGCCGCGGACCGGGGCGGGCGTCGTACCGATCGCCCCACCGTGCACCCGGCGCAGGAGTCCCGCCGTGTCCAGCTCGGCCAGGTCGCGGCGTACTGTGATCGCGGAAACGCCCAGCTCGGCCGCCAGTTCGGCGACCCGCAGCCGGCCGTGCCGGCGCAGGCTGCGCAGGATCAGCTCGTGGCGTTCCGGTGCAAGCATGCGGGTCCTCCGGGGGCGGTGTTCCGGATCTGATTGTTTGTGATCATACGATCATGAGATCCGAGCTGAAGGAGAACGCGTGAGCGAGACCGGTGGGGCCGGCCGAACCAACGCCGTGCTGGCGAAGCTGACGGTGATCGGCGATCTGCTGATGCTGCAGCTCGTCTTCCTCGTCCTGAGCGTCGGCGTCGTCACGCTCTACCCGGCCGCGTTCGCGCTCCAGCGGGTGCTGCCGGACGCCCTCAGCCAGGAGCATCCGCAGCTGCTGCGCCGCTTCTTCCAGCAGTTCAAGTGGGCCTTCTCGCGGTTCTGGCTGGCCGGGCTCGGCCTGTACTTCGGCAGTATCGCGCTCGCGTTCGGCCTGTTGTTCTGGGCGAACGCGAACGGCGCGATCCGGGTCGCCGCGCTGGCCGTTCTGATCCCGCTGACCGGGATGATCGTCGGCCTGTACCTCAGCGCGCTCGCCGTCCTGCCGGCCGCGCCGGACACCAGTACGCCGAAGAGCCTGTTCCGCGAGGCCAACCTCTTCCTGCTGCGCCGCTCACTCGCCGTCGCCGGCGGCGTGATCGCGCTGCTCACCTGGTTCGCGCTGGTCTCCCAGCTGCCGACCCTGTTCGCGATCGGATCCGGACTGGTCCCGGGGCTGATCGGCTACTGGATCGCCCGGACCCGGACCAAGCCGGCGGAAAAAGATTCTCCGGACGTGTCAATCTGAGCCCAGCTGGTTCGACGTAGAGGTGTAAGGGACCTCACCGGACCAGAAGGAGCACCCGATGTACGCGACGACCGACACTCTGGCGAAGACGCCGGCCTCCCAGGGCGGCCGCTCGCGCTGGCCGGCCCTCTACGTACTCTGCGCGGGGATGCTGATGATCGTCCTCGACGTCACCATCGTGAACGTGGCGCTGCCGGCCATCCAGGACGACCTCGGCTTCACCAGCTCCAGCCTCGCCTGGGTGGTGAACGCGTACCTGATCGCCTTCGGCGGCCTGCTCCTGCTGGCCGGCCGGCTCGGCGACCTGCTCGGCCGGCGGAACATCTTCGTGGCCGGTCTGGTGGTCTTCACCGTCGCCTCGGTGCTCTGCGGACTCGCCACCTCGGCGGAGGTGCTGGTGATCGCGCGCTTCCTGCAGGGCGTCGGCGGCGCGCTCACCTCGGCGGTCATCCTGGGCATGATCGTGACGCTGTTCCCCGAACCGCGCGAGCAGGCCAAGGCGATCGGCGTCTACGCCTTCGTCGCCTCGGCCGGCGGCTCGATCGGGCTGCTCGCGGGCGGCGTACTGACTCAGGCGATCAGCTGGCACTGGATCTTCTTCGTGAACCTGCCGATCGGGGTCGCGGCGGTGCTGGCGGCGGTCAAGCTGATCGAGAAGGACAAGGGCATCGGGTTCGGCCGCGGTACCGACGTACCGGGTGCGGTGCTGATCACGGCAGCGCTGATGGTCGGCGTCTTCACCATCGTCAAGCCGGCCGCCGAGCTGGGCTGGACCGCGCCGCGGACGATCGCGCTCAGCCTGCTGACGCTGACCCTGCTCGCCTGCTTCGTCGTCCGCGAGGCGACCGCGGACAACCCGCTGGTCCCGCTGCGGATCTTCCGCTCGCGCACCCTGAGCGGTGCGAATCTGATCCAGGCGCTGTCCAGCGCGGGCATGTTCGGCATCTTCTTCCTCGGCTCGCTCTACCTGCAGCGCGTGCTCGGGTACGACGCCCTGGAGATCGGCCTGGCGTTCCTGCCGACCACCCTCGTGATGGGCCTGCTGTCGGTCCGGTACTCCGAGAAGCTGGTGACCCGGTTCGGGCCGCGCCGGCCGCTGATCGGCGGGTTGTCGCTGATCGTCGTCGGGCTGGCGCTGTTCACCCAGGCTCCCGTCAACGGCAACTACTTCGTCCACGTGATGCCGGTGCTCTTCCTGCTCGGCCTCGGCGGCGGCATCTGCTTCCCGGCGCTGATGGGGCTGTCGATGGCTGACGTGAAGCCCGAGGACGCGGGTCTCGCGTCCGGTCTGATCGGGACGATGGGCGAGGTCGGCGCCGCGCTCGGGCTGGCCGTCCTGGCGACGCTCTCGGCGACCCGGACCGAGACGCTGGCAGCAGCCGGTACTCCGGTACTCGACGCGCTGACCAGCGGATTCCACCTCTCCTTCGCGATCGCCGCTGTGCTGGTCGCCGCCGCGGTCGTGATCGCCTGCACCGTGATGCGGCCGGCGCGCGACGGTTCGTAGTACCGGATTCGGGTCCGTTGTCCACAGGGCGGGGGCGGTAGTCGTCTTCTGTCCGCGGGATAAGGAAGGATGTGCGATGCGGCGAGCGGGGCAGATAGCTCGCCTGTCATCGGATTTAGAGGGGATGCGGGACAGTGGCATTGCAGTCGATCGAGCAGAGGATCGCTGACGAACTGGAAGTCGGCGTGGGCCAGGTGCGGGCGACCGTCGGGCTGCTGGACGAGGGCTCGACGGTGCCCTTCATCGCGCGGTACCGCAAGGAGGTGACCGGCGAGCTCGACGATTCGCAACTGCGGACCCTCGAGGAGCGCCTGCGGTACCTGCGGGAGCTGGAAGAGCGCCGGGCGACCGTGCTCGAGTCGATCGAGAGCCAGGGCAAGCTGGACGACGCGCTGAAGGCGTCGATCCTGGCGGCGGAGACCAAGTCGCGGCTGGAGGACATCTACCTGCCGTTCAAGCCGAAACGCCGGACCAAGGCGATGATCGCCCGCGAGGCCGGGCTGGAGCCGCTCGCGGACGGCCTGCTGGCCGACCCGAGCGTGCCGCCGCTGGCCGCCGCGACGGTCTTCGTGACCGGCGACGTGGCGGACGCGCAGGCCGCGCTGGACGGCGCTCGGGCGATCCTGGTCGAGCGGTTCGCCGAGGACGCCGACCTGATCGGCGAGCTGCGCGAGCGGGTCTGGAGCCGGGGCCGGTTCGGCTCGAAGGTGCGCGAGGGCAAGGAGACCGACGGCGCGAAGTTCTCCGACTACTTCGACTTCGACGAGCCGTTCACCAAGATGCCGTCGCACCGGATCCTGGCGATGTTCCGCGGCGAGAAGGAAGAAGTGCTGTCGCTGACCGTCGAGCCGGAGCCCGCGGGCGTCGAGGCGGCGGACGGGCCGACGGAGTACGAGGCGTCCATCGCCCGCAAGTTCGGCGTGGAGAACCAGGGGCGGCCGGCCGATCAATGGCTGGTCGAGACGGTTCGATGGGCCTGGCGGACGAAGATCCTGGTGCACCTCGGCATCGATCTGCGCACCCGGTTGCGGCAGGCCGCCGAGGACGAGGCGGTCCGCGTCTTCGCGGCAAACCTGCGCGACCTGCTGCTCGCGGCGCCCGCCGGCACGCGCGCGACAATGGGGCTCGACCCGGGCTTCCGGACCGGCGTGAAGGTCGCCGTTGTCGACGCGACCGGCAAGGTCGTCTCCACCGGTGTGATCTACCCGCACGTCCCACAGAACCAATGGGACCGCTCGGTCGCGACACTGGCCGCGTTGGCCGCCGCACACAAGGTCGATTTGATTGCTATCGGCAACGGCACGGCGTCCCGGGAGACCGACAAGCTGGCGGCCGAGCTGATCGCCAAGCACCCGGAGCTCAAGCTGACCAAGGCGGTCGTGTCGGAGGCTGGAGCCTCGGTGTACTCCGCGTCCGCGTTCGCGTCGGCCGAGCTGCCCGGGATGGACGTCACGCTGCGCGGCGCGGTGTCGATCGCGCGCCGGCTGCAGGACCCGCTGGCCGAGCTGGTGAAGATCGACCCGAAGTCGATCGGCGTCGGGCAGTACCAGCACGACCTGCCGGAGGCCTCGCTGTCGCGCTCGCTGGACGCGGTGGTCGAGGACGCGGTGAACGCGGTCGGCGTCGACCTCAACACCGCCTCCGCGCCGCTGCTGACCCGGGTCTCCGGGATCACCCAGGGGCTGGCCGACAACATCGTCATCTACCGCGACCAGAACGGTCCGTTCAAGTCGCGGACCGCGCTGAAGGAGGTGCCGCGACTCGGCCCGAAGGCATTCGAGCAAGCGGCCGGCTTCCTCCGGATCCCCGGCGGCGCGGACCCGCTGGACTCGTCCAGCGTGCACCCCGAGGCGTACCCGGTGGTGCGCCGGATCCTCGACGCAACCAGCGCGGACCTCAAGTCACTGATCGGCTCGCCGGCGTTGAAGTCGCTGAAGGCGGCGGACTTCGTGGACGACATGTTCGGCCTGCCGACGGTGACCGACATCCTGGCCGAACTGGAGAAGCCCGGACGTGACCCACGACCGGCGTTCAAGACCGCGACCTTCGCCGACGGCGTCGAGAAGATCGGCGACCTGAAGCCCGGGATGCGGCTGGAAGGCCAGGTCACCAACGTGGCGGCCTTCGGCGCGTTCATCGACATCGGCGTACACCAGGATGGTCTGGCGCACGTGTCGGCGCTCTCGAAGAACTACGTGAAGGACCCCCGCGAGGTGGTCAAGCCGGGCGACATCGTCAAGGTCAAGGTGCTCGAGGTCGATATCCCTCGCCAGCGCATCTCGCTGACGCTGCGTCTTGATGATGAGGTCGGCGCGCCGACGTCGGGCGGGCGCTCGGGTGAGGGTCGCTCGGCCCGTAGCGGCGAGAACCGTGGCGGGGGTCGCGGACCGGGTGCTGGTGGGCTTGGTGCTGGTGGATCTGGTGGCGGTGGTCGTGGACCGGGTGGTTCCGGTGGCGGCGGTCGCGGTGCTGGTGCCGGCGGTCAGGGCGGTCGGCAGGGTGGCAGTGCGCAACCGGCCAAGGACGTCCCGATGGACGAGGGTTCGCTGGCCGATGCTTTCCGCAAGGCAGGCTTCACGGTCCGCTGATTCGTAGGACACCTTCGAGCGGCTGGCCACCCCATCGGGGTTGCCGGCCGTTCGGCTTTCCACCAAGCTCGTGACGCTGCGCTTCACCTCGCAAGAACGGCGTACAAGCCGAATCTGACCAACTGCAACACGATCCACACCCACGTGAACTTCGGGCTGCTCGGCCCGCTCGAGGCACACGTCACCGACCACCTCTAACGACGCGAGTGGGCGCGGGGCCGACGCCGCGCATCGTGCCGCTCGTACTGCGTGCGCCGCATGTGCCCCGCCGCTCGTGCCGTACCGCTCGTACTGCTCCGCGCATGCCGCGCCGCCCGTACTGCGCCGCGTGTGCCGCGCCACGCGTGCTGTGCCGGGTGCGCCGCGCCGCTCGTGCCGTGCCGGGTGCGCCGCGCCGCTCGCGCCGTGCCTCGTGTGCCGCTCGCCTCGAGCCGAACCGCGCACGCCGTACTGCGCATGCCGTGCCGCTCGTACTGCGCCGCGCATGCCGTGCCGGGTGTACCGCGCCCCGTGTACTACGCCGCTCGTGCCGCGTCGGGTGTGCCGTGCCGCTCGTGCTGCGCCACATGTGCTGCGCCGCGCATGCCGCGCCGGGTGTGCCGTATAGCTCGTTCCGTGCGGCTCGTACTGCACGCCGCACATGCCATGCCGCCCGTACTGCGCCGCGTGCGCCATGCCGGTGTGTCGTGCGGCTCGTACTGCGTCGCATGCCACGCCGGGTGTGCCGCGCCGCGCATGTGTGCCGCTCGTGCTGCGCAGGGTGTGCCGCGCAGCCCGCGTACTGCGTCGCTCGTGCCGTGCCGCGTGTGCCGTGCAGCGCGCCGTGCCGCGTGTGCCCTGCCGCTCGTGCTGCGCTGTGTGCTTCACCGCATGCGCCGTAGCGCTCGTGCGGTGCTCGGCGTCTAGCGCGAATGCCTTCGATGCGGGTCCTGCTCTGCCCGACCTTGAAGACGCCGTAGACCTCGCTGGCCAAGCTTCGGGCTGGCATCTGCTGACCACCTGCTGCCGCGGGCAGGTAATTCGGTCGCCTGGTGGGTGGTGGGGACGTACGTTGCGTGCAGGGCGACGGAGGGGTGCTGATGGGTGTGCTGGAGATCAGGGCGATGGTTGATGGGGATCCGGTGGTCATCTCCGAGGCGTTCACTGCGTTGGGGTGGCCGGGGCGGACGGTTGCGCGGTACGAGGGGCTGTTGGGGCAGCAGCTTCGGGGTGAGCGGGATGTGTTCGTGGCGACGGTGGATGGGGAACTTGCGGGGTACGTGACGTTGACCTGGGAGCCGACGTACGACCATGGTGCGGGGATTCCGGAGGTGCAGGATCTCAACGTGTTGCCGGTGTTCCGGCGGCGGGGGATCGGGAATGCGTTGATGGATGCGGCTGAGGCGCGGGCGGCTGAGCGGGCGAGTGTGATCGGGATCGGGGTCGGGTTGTATGCCGACTACGGGTCGGCGCAGCGGATGTATGTGCAGCGTGGGTATCTGCCGGATGGGCGCGGGGTGATGTACGACTGGAAGCCGGTGCCGCCTGGCGAGACGATCCGGCTCGATGATGATGCGACGCTGATGTTCACGAAGCTGCTGGGATAGCCGGAGCGTCGGCGTTGATGTGACCGACGAGGTCATTCAGCTGGTCAGGCGGTGTCGGTGGCGAGAGCTGTGAGCCGGCGCCGGTGATCAGGCGATCAGGCGGTGTTGGCCAGCCGGTCAGCCGGAGTCGGTGGTCAGGCAGTGTCGGCGGTGACGCGGTGTTGGCCAGCGGATCTGCCAATGCTGGCCAGCCGGTCAAGCGGTCAGCCGGTGTTGGCCAGGCGGAGTGCTGATCAGCCGGTGTGCAGGATTCGGAAGTGGTTGGGGGCGGCTGGGTCGCGGTCGACGATTTGGATCGGCGGCCAAGTCCATTGCCAGACGTTGATGCCTGGCGTCCGGGTGAATCGGATCTCCCCGCGGGTGCCTTCGACGGCGACGCTCGCCCAGGCACCGGCAATGCGTGCTCGGTCCAAGCCGTGAGTGCGCAGTACTGCGGTGAGGACGGTGATCGTGTCGTAGCCCTCGAGGGCGACGAAGGACGGTGCCCCGCCCAACTCCTCGCGCAGGGACGTCTCGACCCGGGTGCCTAGTGGGGTCAGGGTTTCCGGCAGGTAGCGGAGGAACGGGACAGCGGTGCCGTCGACGCCCAGCGATGCCGCCCACTCGGCGAACTCCGGCTGACCGGCCGGCGCGGCGAGTTGGAGTTCGGCGAGGCGATAGTCGGCGCGGACGGCCTTGACGAGTGACACCACCGGCTCTGGGTGGCCGGCGAGTAGCAGCAGGGCGGTTGCGCGATGGTTGACAAGTTCGTCGCATACGGCTGCTGGGTCGAGGGCGTTGAGGTCGAGTTCGGTGACGGTATCGCCGTGTGATCTGAGCTGGTCACGCAGCAGGCCGACACCCGCGGCCCAGTAGACGCTCGGCTGGGTTGCTACTGCGATTCGGCGGTGGCCCTTGTCGTGCAGGAAGTCTGCGAAGAGCCGCCAGCCGCGGGACTGTGGCGGGCACAGGCGCGCGACCCACTCGGTCGGCTCCTCGGTGAGCGCGTCGAGGACCGCTGAGGAACAGAGGAACGGCAGTTGGAGCGCATCGGCTCGGGCAGCAGCGGAGCGCGCGACGACGCTGTGATACTCCCCCGCCACGGCGACAACGCCCAAGCCTGCCAGCTCGTCGATGGCTGCGGCGGCCCGCTGCGGATCAGCCGCGGTGTCGCGGACCAGCAACTCGATCGGCCTGCCGTCGATCCCGCCAGCCGCGTTGACCTCGCGGACGGCCAGCGTCATTCCAGCCAGCAAATGGCTGCCGGCCTCGGCCCAGCCAGGCCGAGTCAGCGGCGCAAGAGCACCGATCCGGACTGGTGACAAGGGTGGCGTAGTCACGTCGTCTACCGGAGCTCGGCCAGATGCCCGCCGGGGTCGCCGAGGTGCACCGCGGTCGCCTTGGGCTCGTAGCCGAGGCGGCGGTAGATGCGGTCGGCGCCGTCGTCACCCGGGGTGAGCCAGGCAAGGGCCGCGCCGCCTGTTTCGAAGGCTTGCTGAGTCGCGTACGCCGTTGCGAGGGCACCCAGGCCCTGGCGGCGGTGCGAGTGGAGTGTGCCTACGCCCGCGACCTCGGTGACGCCGTCGGCGATCGCGGTCCAGGCGGCAGTGGCGACCGGTACGCCGTTCTGGCGAATCAGCACAGTGGCGCCGTTGGCCGGGTTGGGCTGGAAGGGATTCGCCGCATCCTCGGTGTCGTAGGCGTCAGCGGCGACCGCATCGGCTTCGGCCTGTTCCTCGGCCGAGGTGACAACCGTCGCGGTGATGCCTTCGGGGAGGTCGGGGAGCTTCAGATCAGCGGGCTCGACCACCAGCAGGGGTGGGCGCGAGACGATCGTCATCCCGTTGGCCTCGAGCGCCTCGGCCAGACCGGGGTTGGCTTCCTCGATCAGTTCGGCGTGCAGCCAGCGTCCTTCGGCGGCGAAGGCCTTGCGAACGGTGTCCAGCGCCCAGGTCACCTCATCGGGGTCGAACGGCGTCCCCGGTTCGGCGGCGACCGCGACCGAGAGGAACCAGACGTCCTCGTCGTGCAACATGCCGACCAGCGGTCCGGCCACGATCTGCCGGCGTGCCCGAGTCAAACCCTGCATCTGAGCGGATGCGATCCGCGCTGCGATTCCCACCCTGTCGACCCTAGCGGGACGGCCCGACAAAGGCTCAGGTTTTGGCCGCGAGCAGAAGGAGGTCCAGAAGGCGGTCGAGGTCCGCAGTGCTCGGCTCGACGCCGGGGAGGAGTTTGCCGAGGGCGTCGAGGGTGGCGAGCAGGTCGCGCTCGACCACCCGCTTGGTGTCGCCGCGGGCAGCGGCAAGCTCGGCGACGACCCGGGGTGCGCGAGCGGAGGTTGCCAGCAGTTCTGAAGCAGTGCTTGAGGAGGTAGTCGGCGGCTGCTCATCGACGAGGGTCACCTGCAACCTCGTACCGAGGGCGGTAGCCAGCCGGTCGAGAGCGGCGAGAGTGGGATTCCCGCGGCCGTTCTCCAGATTGGCGATGTACGGAACCGACAGCCCGGCATCGACGGCGACGGACGCGATCGTGCGGTTGGCCGCCTTCCGTCGGTCGCGCAACTCAGCACTCAGGTCCACACCGAGCAGACTATCTCCACAGAACACTTTTGCCAAGAAGTGTTCTGTGGAGATACCTCCCGCAATCGTGAGGATCTTGCGGAACCCCGACTTCCGGCGGCTTTGGATCAGCGGCGGGATCTCCGGCATCGGGTCCTGGCTGCTGGTGGTGGCGATCCCGGTACACGTGTTCCAACTGACCGGGTCGGCCGCGGCGACAGGCCTCGCGGTCGCCCTCGAGGCATTGCCGGCATTGATCGTCGGACCGTGGGCCGGCGTGCTGCTCGACCGCTGGAACCTCTCCCGCGCGATGTGGCTGGCCGACCTCGCGAGCGCGGCGGCCGTCACGATGATCCTCTTCGCCGATTCCGCCGACCGAGTATGGATCGTGTACGTCGCAGTACTGGCCGAGAGCGTGGCGACCACAGTCTTCAGACCCGCCGCCAGAGCCCTCACCCCGGCGGTCGTGGGGACCGGCGACGGACTGGTGGCGGCGAACTCGCTCACCCGCGTTCTCCGGCAGCGTCATCCGGCTGACCGCGCCGCCTCTCGGCGCTTTGCTGCTCGCCGGGCCGGGGATCAAGTTCGTGCTCGCGGTCGACATCGTCAGCTATCTATTGTCAGCGGCAATCATCGCCTCGCTCCGGCATCGACAGCTCCCGAGAAGCGCCACAGACAACGGATTCCGGGCTCTCGAAGAAGGCCTGCGCGGTGTTGTCAAAAGCAAGATTCTCCAAGGTCTGCTGATCACCAACGGCGTCTTTCTGACCGCCAATGCCGGCGCGACCGCGCTGCTTGTCCCCTTTACCGTCGAGCGTCTCGACGTATCCGGCTCGAGTGTCGGCTACCTGATCTCGGGATTGGGCGTCGGCTTTCTGCTCGGCGCCGCACTCAGTCCGAAAGCCCTTACCTGGTTGGGGATCCGCGACTTGCTCATCACCACACAGTTGGCGACGGCCGCTGGATTCGCCGCCATGTTCAACGCCCCGAGCCTCGCGTGGGCAATCGCCGGCGCGGCGCTGATCGGCTTTCCCGGCAGCATCCTGCTGATCACCGCTGAAACCACGGTCCAGCGAGTAGCCCCCACCGACCTACTCAGCCGAATCGGCGCGCTCTTCTTCGCGATGGACTCACTCAGCGTCGTGATCGGGGCCCTCGCCGCGCCGGCCCTGGTCGGCCTCATCGGTTTGGCGAACACACTCAACGTGATCGCCACCCTCGCAGTACTAGCCGCGCCGATCACACTGTTCGCAGTACCGGGGCATCCGGCGAAGCTCAGCCGGATACGCTGACCCTGATCTGCCGGAGTTACGGTCCTGGGCAGAACTCCCGGTTGGAGCGGCGCCAACGCTGATCCAGCGCGCCTCCGCCCCGAAACGCGGCGCAATACTCCCGCTCCGTGTCCGGGTGAGCGCCCGGAGTTACCTGGAAGTCCTACCTTTAACGCCAGGTTGAAAAGGTTTTCATGGTGGCCGAATCGTTATTGGCAAATTCCCGCAAACATTCTTGACAGGCCATAAAGGCAGTCTGTTCCCGGAACCGCTCCCGGCACTTCTGACCAGCGGTTTCACCGGACCAGCACACTGCGTAAACCCTCTGTAAAGGTCCCTGCCCGGCTATTCCGGGGTGCGGCTTTTTGAGGTGTTCTTTCCATATGCCCAGCGTCGGGCAGCCGCCTCGAGAACACGAAGGACCAGCCATGACCGAGTCGATCGAGATTCCCGCCTCGCACCGCCGCGTGCGGGTCTGGTTCGGCGCCACCACGATCGCTGATCACACCGCGGACGTCGACCAGGCAGCGCAGTACGAAGAAGCCATGCGCCGCCGGTTCGCCTCCCTGCGGGTGACCAGCGAGCCGGTTCTCGTCGACGCGATCGGGACCCCGGCGCGATGACCACCCGTCCGACGCTGCTCGGCTACGTCCGGGCCGACGCGCTCAGCTGCGCCGAGGAACTGGCCGCGGCCACGAACTCGCTCGCGGTGTTCGCCAGCGCCGAGGGATTCACCCTCGGCACGGTGTACACCGAGCGCGACGCCGCCGAGTCCGCCGCGTTCCACGCGCTGCTGGACGAAGTGAAGCGGTCGGACGTGCGAGCGGTCGTCGTACCGACGCTCCAGCACCTCGGAGCCAACGGCGCCCCGGTCGGCATGCAGCGAGACCTCGAGTCCCACCAGGCACACGTCTGGGCGGTCGACGCGAGATAACCCCATAGGCAAGCGGAGCTGACGTCTTGACCCCTGCATCGGCGTCGGTTCCGCTCTCCACCTCCACAGCTGCACCGGAGATGTTCGGGCGGTAGTGGACCAATCAAGGCCCCACCGGCTGCTACCGGTGGGGCCTTGTCGTTGGTCTCGTACTGCGCGTCAGGCGGTGATCGTGTAGCCGTAGCGGCGCATCACCGCGGCAATCCCCTCATTGAAGATGCCGGTGGGCGGCAGCCCGAACTTCAGCTCGACCTTGCGCAGTACGCGCTGGAAGTGCAGATGCCACGACACCCCGGCTGCCGGCACCGTCTCGGCCTTGGTGATCGCCCCGACCCGCGGATGCGCCGCCCAGGCGATCACCCGGGCCCGATCAGCACCCCAGGCACCGGTCATCGCGTCGTGGGTACGCGCGTAGGCCATCGCGGCGCGCGAAATGGACGAGTCCGGTACCGCGGGCGGCACCGGTGCCGGGTGCGCCTTGAGATAGAGCTCCCAGGTCATCCCGTAGTACCCGGGCGGGCCGTCGTCCGCGCCGCGATTGGCCAGGCCGTTGCGCTTGCGCTTGTACTCCAGCACCTGGATCGCCGCGCCGCGGGACAGATCCTTGTCGCCGACCGCGATCGCGTGCACGTGGTACGGCCAGCGGCCTTGCGCCGGAGTACGGATCCAGGCGGCGAAGCCGACCTTGCGCAGCGCGAGCAGGATCGCCCGGCGCTGGGCCGGGCTCTGCCTCACCACGTCGATGTCGACCGCGCCGCCACCGTCGTGGGTGCCGGCCGACGCCTCGACCCCGCCCTTGTTGTACGAGCCCTGGATGAACTTGAACTGCGACTGGTACAGCTTCTCGGCCGCCACCAGCATCGCGACGGTCCGCCGGTTCAGCTGCGTCCGCCGCCAGACGATCCTTGCCTCAGGCATCTAATTGCCCGAGGATCAGCTCCGCGTCCTCGGCGGCGCCGAGCGCTTCCAGCTGATCCAGCTGGTCCTCGGTCAGTTCGTCCTCTTCGATCGCGTCGAAGACGTCCGTCATCGATCCTCCCCCTGCGACGTCCGCGACCTCCCCCGGCCACGGAATCGTCAATCAGGGTAGGGGCGGCCGGTGTCATCCGTCCATGCGGGTGTGCGCCGGTGTATGAGGAACGTCAAGTTTTCCGAGTCCGCGGGTGTGAGCGGCACCTGGTGGGGTACGAGTAGACAGTCCCGCGGTTCAGTCGGCCCCATTCGGGCATGGGTGGTGCTCACCGAGCCGCGAGTTCTCCCACTGAGGGGCGGGAGAACGACCGACGGCGGCGGGCGTATCCCACGGTACGCCCGCCCCTGGCCGTCACTCCCGAATCCGCTGGACAGCGCTCGATCGGAACTTCGCATGACGCTTCCCGTGTACCGCGCCCCGCTGCGTTCGCGGCGCGACGACGTACCGGTCGGCCTCGCCGTGGATCGCGCTCTCACCCTCGGCGTCTGTGGATTCGGCGGCCGCCTCAATCCCCCGCCTGCCGATCTCGCCGATGCGCTGACCGCAACCGCTCTCACGTACGACGTACGCACCGCCCGCCGCCTGCAGCGCTTTGCTGAGATCCCCGTCGGCGCGTTCATGTGGACCCGAGAACCGGACGGCCCCTACTACCTCGGCCGCCTGACCGGTTCGTGGCAGTACGACGCATCGCCGGGCGCGGCGGCTGCCGACCTTGTGCACGTTCGTGCCTGCGACTGGTCCAGCTCACCGGTTCCCGAATCGGCGGTTCCGAGCGGTACGGCGTACACGTTCTCGCGGGGTGGGCGGAACCTTCAGCGCATCCACGATGAAGACACCGAGGCGCAGACGGCCGAGCTCTGGCGGTCAGGCGGCCAGGCCTACTGACGCGCCGCCGTCGATCAGGAGTTTGCTGCCGGTGATCCACTCGGCCTGGTCGGAGACCAGGAAGGCGACGGCCGCGGCGATGTCGACCGGGATGCCGACGCGGCCCAGCGGCGTACCGTCGGTGAAGGCCTCGACGGGGACGCCGAAGCCGTCCGCCATCTCCTGGCGAACCTTGTTGCCACCCGGCGTCGTCACGTTGCCGGGGATGACCACGTTGAGCCGGACGCCCTTCGGGGCGAGTTCGGCGGCCAGGGTCAGGCTGTACCTCTCCAGCGCCGCCTTCGCCGCGGCGTAGTGCGCGAGCGGCGGTACGGCGTCCAGCGTCACGGTGGAGGAGATGTTGACGATTGCTCCCTTGGCCTCGATCAGGCCGGCCAGCAGCCGCTGGGTGACCCAGACCGTGCTCAGGTACGACGCGTTCAGCGCGGTCAGCCATTCCTCGTCCGGGATCGTCGCGATACCGCCGGGGTACGCCTGGCTGGCGGCGACGTTGTTGACCAGGATGTCGAGCTTGCCGTCGAAGTGCTTCAGGGTCTCCGCGCCGAGGTGAGCCGCGCCTTCCGGCGTACCGAGGTCGGCCTGGATGTAGTGGACTCCGGCCGGCAGGTTGTCGACCGGTGTACGGGAGGTGGTGGCGACCGTGGCGCCGGCGGCCAGCAGTTCGGCGACGATGCCTGCGCCGATGCCGCGGGTGCCGCCGGTGACCAGGGCGTTCTTACCTTGCAGTGAGTTTTTGACCATACGGTCCAGTAAAGCTCTTTAGGACCGATCGGTCAAATACGCGGTATGCTGGGCGGTATGGGTAGGCCGAGGAAGTTCGACGAGGCGCAGGTACTGCGGGCTGCGCGGGACGAGTTCTGGCAGAAGGGCTATGCCGCCACCTCGCTCGACGACCTGATGAAGGCGACCGGGCTGGGCAAGGGCAGCTTGTACGGCGCGTTCGGCGACAAGCACCAGTTGTTCGTCAAGGTGCTGAACGATTACGCGCACGAGACCTCATCTGGCGTCTGCGAGGCTGTTGGGCGCGACGAGCGGGCTATCGACGCACTGCGGGGCTTCTTCGTTGTGGACCCTGCCGAGTCCGAGGGAGCGGTCAAGGCGAGTCGCGGCTGCTTTCTGGCGAACAGTTCGACCGAGCTCGCGGCGCGCGATCCCGAGGTGATGGGGTGCGCGCGGGCGACGTACCAGGCGGTCGAGGACTGCCTCACGAACGGGGTCGCCCGGGCTGTGGCCGAGGGGGATTTGCCGGAGGACACCAATCCGCGGGAGCTGGGCCGGCTGCTGCTGACCATCCTGCAGGGGCTGCAGTTCCTGTTGAAGACGGAGATGAGCACGGAGGCTTTGCGTGAGATCGGCCGGTCGACGGTCGATCGACTGCTGCCGCAAAAGTCGTTGGTTGAATAGGAATCCAACGTTCCTATATGGCTCCTACGGTAAAGCCATGAACAACAACGGCAGCACCTCCGCAGAGTCCATCAAGCCCTTCTGGATCGACGTACCGCAGGCGGACGTCGACGACCTGAACGCCCGGCTGGCGAACACCCGGCTGCCCGAGCCGGCCCCCGGCGACGACTGGGAGCTCGGTACTCCGAACGCCTACCTCGCCGAGATGGTCGACCGCTGGCAGCACCAGTTCGACTGGCGCGCGGAGGAGGCGCGGATGAACGCGTTCCCGCACTACACGACCGACATCGACGGGCAGAACGTGCACTTCATCCACGTCCCATCGGCGGTCGAGGGCGCGACGCCGCTGCTGCTGATCCACACGTACCCCGGCTCGTTCATCGACTTCCTCGACATGATCGGCCCGCTCACCGACCCGGTCGCCCACGGCGGCAGGCCTGAGGACGCCTTCTCGGTCGTGGTGCCGTCGATCCCCGGCTTCGGCTTCAGTACTCCGCTCGCCGACCGCGGCTGGACGATGGCCCGCGTCGCCCGCACCTTCGACACGCTGATGCGCCGGCTCGGCTACTCGTCGTACGGCGCCCACGGTTCCGACGGCGGCGCGATGATCTCCCGCGAACTCGGCCTGCTCAACCCTCCCGGCTTCCTCGGCCTGCACGTCCTGCAGCTCTTCTCCTTCCCGTCGGGTGACCCGTCGGAGTTCGAGAAGTTCGGCCCGGAGGACTACGCGGCGCTCGAGCACATGCAGTGGTTCCAGTCGGTCGGCGGTTACAACGCGATCAACTCGACCCGCCCGCAGACGGTTGCCGTCGGCATCTCGGACTCCCCGGTCGGCCAGCTGGCTTGGAACGAGCTGTTCAACAACTTCGGCAACGGCACCAGCCTGGTCAGCGCCGACCAGATCCTCGCCGAGGTCACCCTCTACTGGTTCACGAACACGTCAGCCGCCGCGGGGCGCTACCACTACGAGGAAGCGCACGCTGGCACCGAACCAGCCATCAACTCCGCCCCGACCGGCGCCGCCGTCTTCGCCGACGACTTCAAGTCCATCCGCTCGCTGGCCGAACGGGACAACTCGAACATCGTCCACTGGAGCAACTTCAAGGCCGGCGGCCACTTCGCCTCCCTCGAACGCCCGCTCGACGTCACCGACGACCTCCGCGTCTTCTTCGCCGGCCTCCGCAAGCAGTAACCCCAGTACTCCGAGCTGGTCCGCAGCTGCCGGCGGACCAGCTCGGGTTTTCTGTTCGTCTTAAAGCGCTGAGGCGACGAAGAGGTAGCGGTTGAGGCTGAAGAAGTAGCTGTCACCCAGGCCGCGCAAGTCGTCTGCCCAGGCCGTCGCCTCCTGCTCGGTCACCTTCGCTCGACCCGGCACGAACGCCTCGACGATGTCGATCAGCCCGGCGCTGTAGGTGCGGGCGTCGTAGCCGGTGTTGAGCATCGGGACCACCTGCTGGTGTGTGACCGTGAAGCCCGCCTTGTCCAACGCGTCGCCGAGTGTGCGCGGCAAATGCGGATCCTCGAGGTGCTCTTCGAAGGCAGTCAGGACGCGGCTCATCCGGGTGTCGTCGGTGGAGCGCCAGACGATCGAACCCCAGTCCGTGTCCAGCAGGACCACGCGGCCGGCGGGGCGTAGTACTCGGCGGATCTCGTTGAGGGCGCCCGGTACGTCGTTGAGGTACTCGAAGACCTGGGTGGAGACGACCACGTCGAAGCTCTCGGTGCCGTGCGGGATGCGCCCGGCATCGGCGTGCACCAGCTCGATCGTCGGGCCGTCCGGCACCTGGGCGCGAGTTCTCGCGATCGCCAGCATGCTGTCGCTGATGTCGATCCCGCAGACCCGCCCGCCGGAACCGACCTCCTCCGCCATCTCCGCGGCCAGCAAACCCGGTCCGACGCCGACGTCGAGGACCCGGTCGCCCGGCCGGAGCGCGAGCGCGGTCCGCACCACCCGACGCTGCTCGATCACGTCGGGTGTCGTGTAGACCGACTCGATCTGCCGCGACACCTCCGGATCGAACTGCAGGTTACTCATCCCCGCCCTCCAGATCTCCGCCCATGACCCACATCATGATCCGCCGAAGCGCCAACAGGGAGACCAGACGCCGATCGTCTCGCTACGGTGGGCCGAATGATCGAGCTCCCCGGCACCTTCCTGGCAATGCCCCGCTGGTGGTCGGAGGGCCAACACTGGCTGGCCGAGCTCCCCGCGGCGGTCGAGCGGCAGTGCGATCACTGGGGACTCGAGCCGGACGGAGCCATCTCCCACGGATCGAACGCGATCGCAATACGGGTCACCCGCTCCGGCGAACCCCTCGTGCTACGAATGACACCGCCCGGCCCTGACGTCGCCGAGCAGGCCGAGGCGCTGCGCTGGTGGGACGGTCGCGGCATGGTTCGCCTGTACGCCGCTGATCTCCCCAACGGCGCGATGCTCCTGGAGCGTCTCGGCAGTTCCCTGTCGGCCGAGCCGATCGGCGAGGCGATGACCGTCCTCGGCCAACTGATGCGCCGGCTCGCCGTACCAGCGCCCCCGGACGTCCCCTCGACCGCAGCAATCGCGGGGAGACGCGCCACGGAACTCGAGGCGGACTGGCAGCGATACGGCCAACCCTTCGACGCAGCGCTGCTCGACGAAACACTCGCGATCGCTCCACAGCTGTCGGAGTCCAGCTCCGAGCTGGCCGTCAACGGCGACTTCCACTCCGACCAGGTACTGCGTGGCGCCCGCGAGCCGTGGCTTGTCGTCGACCCGTTGCTGTACCGCGGCGACCTCGAGTACGACCTGGCCCGGATGCTCTGGACCCGGTTGGACGAGATGGAGACCGATGCGGAGATCCGCGAGCACTTCGGCACGGTCGTGCAGGAGGCCGGGCTCAGCGAGGAGCGGGCGCGGAACTGGGTGGTGTTCCGGACTGTCAGCTACTGGCTCTGGGGGCTGAGCGCCGGGCTGACCGAGGACCCTGAGCGGTGTCGGCGACTGCTGGCCGCTTTCCGATAATTATCGGAAAGATTGACGCTGGTTCCGGGCGAACTTAGCCTGAATCAACCGGGGGAGTTTCGATAATTTTCAGGAGGGCGGTCGGCGTGGACGCATCCTGTTTGCAGGTGCCGTTGCGGCGGGTGGCGGGTGACGCCCGGTGGGGGCGGGTGGTGAGCGCGGTCTGCAACACCTTGTGGTTGCGGCCGGCGGAGTACCTCGCGCCGGGGACCGTACCGGAGTACAGGCATCAGCTGGAGTTGTTGCTGGCTGTGCTCGGGGAGTGGACGAGTGTGGTCGCGGTGGCCAGCCGACGGACCCGGCGTACGGCGACCGAGGATCTGTCGGCTGCGCTGGTGACGTTTGCGGACGGGACGATCGCCAACGTGGTGAGCAGCTCGCTGGCGCCGCGGGAGGTCAACTACCTGCGGTTCGACTTCGAGCACGCGACGGTGGAGGTCAGCGACTGCAGCCAGTGGCGGATCACCGCGGTACCGGGGCGGGAGGAGCCGGTGGCGCAGGCGTGGGACGAAGGTCTTCGGCATGCGGAGGGCTGTGGCGGGCATCATCCGGGCTCGGACACCATCGAACTGCTCGACGCGGTGCGGTTGTCGGCTGAGTTGGGGCGTCCGGTCGATCGAAGGAGGCTGGATGCCCACCACTGAGCGCGTCACGATCACCGACATCGCCAAGGAGGCGGGAGTTTCGGTGCCGACCGTGTCCCGCGTGCTGAACGGCCGCGCCGACGTGGCGGCGGGCACCCGGGCGAAGGTCGAGGGGCTGCTCAACCACCACGGGTATCGCCGGCGCGGATCGCGGCGGGTGGAGCGGGCCAACCTGATCGACCTGGTCTTCAACGATCTCGACAGTCCGTGGGCGGTGGAGATCATCCGGGGTGTGGAGGAGGTCGCACACAGTTCCGGGATGGGGACGGTGGTGTCCGCGATCCATCGGCAGTCGACGGCGGCGCAGCAGTGGATGCAGAACCTGCAGGCCCGCGCGTCCGACGGCGTCATCTTGGTGACGTCGGGTCTGGAGCCGAAGTTGCAAGCGGAGTTGCGGCGGCTGCAGGTGCCGACCGTGGTGATCGACCCTGCCGGAGTACCGGGTCTGGCTGTGCCGACGGTCGGCGCGACCAACTGGGCCGGCGGATTGAGCGCGACCGAGCACCTGATCTCGCTCGGTCATCGCCGGATCGGGTTGATCGCCGGGCCGTCGCGGTTGCTCTGCAGTCGCGCCAGGCAGGACGGCTATCGGGCCGCGCTCGACGCTGCCGGGCTGTCGGCGGACGGGCTGTCGGCGGACGGGCTGATCTACGAGGGCGATTTCTACCACGAGTCGGGCTTCGCCGGCGCCGGTCAGCTGCTCGACTCGGCCGATCCGCCGACGGCCTTCTTCGCGTCCAGCGACCAGATGGCGCTGGGCGTCTACGAAGCTGTACGCCGTCGCGGGCTGCGGGTACCCGACGACATCAGCGTGGTCGGTTTCGACGATCTGCCCGAGTCCACCTGGGCCAGCCCGCCGTTGACGACGGTCCGCCAGCCGCTGACCCAGATGGGCATGGTCGCCGCCCGGACGATCCTCCGGCTGCTCCAGGGCGACCAACTCGAGAGCCCCAAGGTCGAGCTGGCCACCGAGCTGATCGTCCGGGAGAGCACTGCTCCGCTCAGCGACAGGTAGAGCGCTTCGGCGGCAGCTTGCCGTCGATCAGGTACGCCGCGATCGCCGCGCGACCACAGGCCGAGTTGAGGTACGCCGTATGCCCGATCGCGTCGTCGGCGACCACCAACCGGCTGCCCTGGATCTGCCGGGCGAGCCCGTAGGCGTTGCTGACCGGAGTCGACGGGTCGTGCTTGGTCGAGGTGAGGAGGATCGGCGGCACGCCGTTCACCGGCGTCGGCTGCCACGGGTTGCTGGGCTTGATCGGCCAGCCCGCACACGCTGCCGTGATCACCCAGCCTTCGACCGCGGCGCCGACGCGCGGCGCGACTGCCTTGGCGAGCGCCAGCCGGGCCTTCGCGTCGGCGTACCCCTTGAGCTCACCGGGGAGATCCATGCACGACACCGCCGCGTACGCCGTCTCGTAGTCGCCGAGGTAGCTCGTCTCGGCGAACAACGAGGCATCGCCCTCGACTGCCTGGGCAATCCCCTCGGCCAGCGGCGGCCACGGGTTGCCGATGAAATCGGTCTTCGGCATCAGCGCCGGCAACGTCATCCGCAGCGTGTCACCAGTGACCGGCGGGTGATCAGGCACCGGCAGCGGCGTCTTGTCTGCCTTCGCGACCAGCTTGTCCCAGACCTTGCCGACGTCCTGCCCGTGCAGCGCGCACGACGCGTCCTTGTCACACCACGCGGCGAACCGGTTGAAGGTGTCCTCCATCGTCCGGGCCTCGTCGAGCATGAGCCGGGTCGCCCCCTGCGCATGGTCGAGGATCCCGTCGAGCACCATCCGGCCGACCCGCTGCGGGAAGAGTTGCGCGTACGTCGTACCGAGGTAGGAGCCGTAGGACAGGCCGATGAAGTTGAGTTTCTCCTCACCCAGCGCTGCCCGGATCGCGTCCATGTCGCGCGCGGCCGTGCGGGTGTCGAGGTTGCGCAGGAAGTCGCCGTGCTTCTTCAGACACGCCTCACCCGTCGCGCGACTGGAGGCAACCATCGCGTCGTACTGCGCCTTGTTCTTGGGGAATACCGGTACTCCGGGACGCAGTACCGGGCCGCAGGCGAGCGCCGTACTGCTGCCGCTACCCCGCGGATCGAAGCTGACCAGGTCGTAGCGATCGCGATAGTCGGGGAACAGCCGGTCGGCCAGCCCGTCCGCGAAGATCGACGCCCCGGCACCACCGGGACCGCCGGGGTTGAACGTCAACGACCCGAGCTTGTGCGCTTGATCCTTCGCGGGCACCCGCGCGACGTAGATCTCGGTCTTGGCTCCCGCCGGCTTCGCCCAGTCCAGCGGGACACTCAGCTTGCCGCACTGCTCGACGCTGCCCGGCTTGCACTCACTCCAACTGATCCCCGCCGGCTTGGCCGTCGCCACACCCGGCACCAGCAAGCCGCTGATGCCGGCAGCAATCACCGCCACTGAAAGCCCTTGTTTCCAACGTGTTTTCATGTGTTGAACCTAGGCAAGGGACAACCGCCCGAGCATCCCCCATCGGGCGGGCCACCCCACCGACGAAAGTCGTAGTACATCCCTGACCTACCCCTGAGCCGGCAAACCTGTGGCGCCTCCTGGTGTCGTGCCGGGACAATCGGCGACGTGACCATGACCGTGACCGAGGCACGCGAAGCCCTGCTGCGGCTGAGTCACGCGCTGGAGACTCCTTTGCGGACAAGCGCCCGGCGCGAAGGGCTCACCTGGCTCGCGAATCTGCAGGGCGAAGACCTGGTCCGGCTCGACGACGTCGCTCGCTCCCAGCCCAGCTATGCCGGCCCGGCCATCGGCAAACGCCCTGATCCGGATGAGACGACCGGACTGGGAGCGGTGCTGGCGAGCCTGTACTACGACGGGCGACTGCGGGAGCGCGCGCTGTCCCAACTGCCCGGTGAACTCGCGGCTGTCCTGCTGGCGCTCCGGACCGCCGATCACGTCCCGCAGATCCGGGCGCAGGCGCGCGAGTTGTTGTTCGCATTGCCGCCTGCCCTGGTCGCGATGGAGGTCCTGCTGGTCGTCCGTCGGCGCCTGCACGGCGGGGGTTTGCTCGACGAGTATGCGAAGCGGTTGACCGACGAACAGCTTGCGGGGATGCGCACAGCCGGCGTACGCGACCTGCGGCGGTGGGCATATCAGCACGGGCTGGCGGATGGCACCCTCGCGCGGGCCGAGCTGGAGATAGGGGCCCTTGACAACGATCAGTGGATCCGAGTGCGGTGTGCCGATGCTCTGGCCCAACAAGCCGACGCCGAACTCGCACCGAGGCTCCTCACCAGCCGGTACGTCGAACTGCGCATGGCTGGGCTGCTCCGGTTGCCTGAAGAGCTGCTGGGCGATGAGCAGATCGAGCACGCGCTGTTCGATCGGTCGGCGCGGGTCCGCGAACTGGCCCAATGGCGTTGTCGACGGCGAGGTGGCGACCCGGCCAAGACCTACCGCGACGTGGCTCTCGGCGCTGGTCGGATCGTGGCGGGTCGCCGTACAGGGTTGGTGTCGGGGTTGTCTGAGACCGGTGACGCGAGCGATCTCCCGTTGGTTCTGGAGCACCTCGCGGATCGAGGGCCGGCGGTGCGACTGGCAGCGGTCAAGGCTGTGGCCGGCTGGCTCGGCAGTGATGAGCGGGCCGGGCTGCTGGGTCCGTTGCTGCTGGATGCGTCGCCCAAGGTGGTCGGCGCCGCGGCGACTGCATTGGCGTCGTTGCCACGGGATGTGACGGCCGAGTTTGTGGACGCCGCATGGGCCTGCGAGCAACCGTGGTCGCGGGCCGGCGCCACCCGGGTCGAGGTAGGTGGCGGGCCCTGGTGGGCACTCGAGTCGATCCTGCGGCTGATGGCGGACCCCGACCCTGAGTTGAGCCGCCAAGGCCGGATCAGGCTGACCGACTGGTTCCGGACAAGCGCCAACAGTGGACAGTTGTCGGACGAGAAGCAGAAAGCACGGCTTCGCCGCCGGATAGCTGAGGCCGGACTGGATGATGCGAGCGTCCGGCGGCTCAGCTTCTATGCCCGGCTGAGCTAGTGAGCGGGGGGTGGTCGATGACGTTGGAGGTCATCGTGGTGACCACCTCAGCGGTTACCGTCGGGGCATGACGGCGACGATCGAGGAGACGTTTCAGCGCCCGGTGGGTGAGCTGTTGCGGGGGTGGCGGGAGCGTCGCCGGCTCAGTCAGCTGGATCTGGCCAATCAGGTCGAGGTGTCCACCCGGCACGTGAGTTTCGTCGAGACCGGGCGGTCGAAGCCGAGTCGCGAGATGGTGCTGCGGCTGGCGGAGCATCTCGACGTACCGCTGCGGGATCGCAACCAGTTGCTGCTGGCCGGTGGCTACGCGCCGATCTACAGCGAGTCGTCGTTGCACTCGCCGACGATGCTCGCAGTACGGGAGGCGTTGCGGCGGTTGCTCGAGGCCCATGAACCGTACCCCGCGCTGGTGGTCGATCGGTGGTGGAACATCGTCGAGGCGAACGCCGGGATCGCCTTGTTCACCGAGGGAGTTTCGGTGGAGCTGCTCAAGCCGCCGATCAACGCGCTGCGCCTCACGCTGCACCCCGACGGGATGGCGCCGCGGATCGGCAACCTGGCTGAGGTCCGCGCGAGCGCGCTGTCCAGCTTGCAGCGGCAGGTTGCCAGTACGGCGGACCCCGAGCTGCAGGACCTGTACGACGAACTGCGCGGCTACGCCGGCAGTGAGCGGACCGAACTCGCGGCGGCGGCCGAGGTCGTCGTACCGATGAAGCTTCGGCATGGGGATCGCGAGTTGTCGCTGCTCACCACGATCGCGACCTTCGGAACGCCGTTGGACGTGACGGTGTCGGAGCTGATGATCGAGTCGTTCTTCCCCGCTGACCAGGCGACCGCCGAGCACTTGCGGGGGTTGTGATGCTGCCGGACGACCAGCTCGGGGACACCCGGGAGCTGCATCTGGCGTGGCTGGACTTCTACCGCGAGACGGTCGAGCGGAAGCTCACCGGGCTGAGTGACGCGGAACTGCGGACCAGCCGGCTCCCATCCGGCTGGTCCCCACTGGAACTGCTCAAACACCTTGTGTTCATGGAACGACGGTGGTTGCGCTGGGGGTTCGTCGCTGAGCCGTTCGACCAGCCGTTCGGCGACTCCGCCGGGGTGGAGGACCATCCCTGGCAGTTGGAGCCGGAGGACGACCTCGCTGAGCTCCTGGTCGCGTTGCGGGCGGGCGGCGTACGGGCCAGGGAGGTGGTGACTGGCGATCTCGCGGCGAAGGGTGCTGTCGGTGGCCGGTTCGGGGATGCCGCCATGGCGCCGACGCTGAACTGGATTCTGTTTCACGTGCTGCAGGAGCACGCGCGGCACGTTGGGCAGCTCGATATCGCGCGGGAACTCGCGGATGGGGCCACCGGCGAGTAGAGGTCGATTCTCTCTACCCGCCGGTGGACCGGGACTGCCTACCGGTGGAAGGAGGGGGTACCGGTGGGCAACGAGGGGTGCGGCCAGGTCGGGGTCGTGGTGGGCCACGACGGCTTCGGTGGCTTGGGGAAGCTGGGCTTGGTGGTCGGGAAGGGCGGGAGGGTCGGCTTGCCCGGGAGCGACGGCTTCGCGGTGGGGATCGGCGGGGCGGTCGGCAGAGTGGGCTTGCTTGGCTTGCTCGGGAGCGACGGCTTGGCTGTCGGTACCGGCGGGAGGGTTGGCTTGCCGGGCAGGGACGGCTTGGCGGTCGGGACCGGGACGTGGACGCAGGGCGGGAGCGTCGGGGTCGGCACCGAGGGCTTGCCGGGTAGGGACGGCTTGGCCGTCGGTACCGGGGGCAGGGTCGGCAGTGACGGCGTACCGGTCGGGGGCTTCGGCAGGTTGGGGAGCGACGGCGTCGGTACTGGCGGGTGCGACGGCTTGCCGGGCAGGGACGGCTTGGTGGTCCGCACTGGCGGCAGGCTTGGCGTACCGGGCTGGCCAGGCTTGCCGGGGAATGACGGCTTAGTAGTCGGTACCGACGGCTTGCCCGGCAGCGACGGCTTGCCGGTCGGCGCAGACGGCAGACCCGGCTTACCCGGGAGGCCCGGATTCCCAGGCGTCGAAGGCTTCACGGTCGGCACCGGCGGAAGCGACGGCTTCCCCGGATGCGACGGCTGACCCGGCAGGGACGGCTGCCCAGGCACGGACGGCTGACCTGGCAGGGACGGCTTGCCCGGTAACGACGGCTGCCCCGGCAGCGAAGGCTTAGCAGTCGGTACCGAAGGCAAACTCGGCTTCCCCGGTGCCGGCACCTTCGGCAGGCACGTCGGGTCGACCGACGGTGTAGCGACGGGGACCGCGACCGGCGGCTTGCTGTCGCCAGCGAGCAGGTTCCGGACGTCGGTAGGTCCCCCGACCGCGGCGGACACTGTTGCGACAGTGCCGGCGAGGGCAGTCACGCCCGCCGCGGCCAGTCCTCGGCGGAGCCAAGCAAGGCGACGGCCGCGACGCATCAGGTCGGCCGGGTCGGGCTGCCAGGGCTCCAGGTCGTACTCGAGCGCGCTGCGCACCCGCTGGTCGTCGGTCATGCTCTTCCTCCAACAGTGGTGTCGATCAGGTCGGGTGCCAGCCGCAGTTTGGCCAGAGCCCGCGACGCGGTGCTCTTGACGGTCCCGAGGGCCATCCCGAGCAACTCGGCGGTCTCGACCTCGGAGAGGTCCTGCGAGTAGCGCAGCGCGACCACTGCTCGCTCCTTGACGGTCAGCCGGGCCAGGGCCGCCAGGACCGCTTCCCTGGTCTGGACCTCCGCGGAGAAGTCGGCGACCTCACGGTGGTCCCAGTCGTTGTCCACCGGATCACTCGGTACTTCGTTGGACCACTGCCGGCGGGAGGCGGACAGGAACCGGTTCACCAGCACCCGGCGGACGTAGCGCAGCGGATCAGCCTCGAGCCGGTGCCACTTCGGATAGGACCGCATCAGCGCCTGCTGGACGAGATCCTCGGCCGTGTGCCGATCCCCGCACAGCATCTCCGCGAAGCGGAGCAACCGGGTCGACTGGGCCTGCACGAACCGCTCGAAGTCGGCGTCCGCGGAGCGGGTCATCGATTCTCCTTCGCCTCTGTCACACCCGTCCAAACCCCGTGGGTCACCGCATAGGTTCTGTTCCGTCACCAAATAACTGGAAGAAATTTATTCACGCGCTATACACAGAGACCGGTTTGTTTGTCACATTGGGCGCACCGGGCAGCAACCCGGTGACCTCACCGCCCCGGAGGTATATCTGTCATGCGTCTCTCCACCAAGGTGCGAGCAGCGGTCTGTCTGACCGCCGCGGTCGCCCTCACTCCGCTCGCGCTCGCGGCCGGACCCAGCTCAGCAAGCCCCACCGACCCCGTCAACGTGGCTGCTCAGCCTGTGGACGGATCCACCAACGTTCGCCTCGACGGGCAGCGCATCATCCTCGGCGACGCTCCCGCCTCGCTCGGGTCGGCCGAAGTACGGCAACGCTCCGGCATCGCCAACCTCGCACCGATTCGCTTCCCCGCGGCCACCTCCGCCGTCGTCGTCGACTACACCGCCGGTACGCCGGACCTGTCGACGGCTGAGGTCGACGTACGGGCTCTGGTCAAGGACAGGTGGTCGGAGTGGACCACGGCCAAGGCTGGTCAGCCGACCGCGCTGCCAGCCGCCAGCGACCAGGTCCAGCTCCGGATCATCGTGATCGCGCCGCCGCAGGGCGGCAGTCCGTGGATCAGCGACGTCCGGGTGCAGGCCACGGACAAGGCCGCCACGGGCAGCAGGGCGATCCAGGCCGCTCCGCTGAAGTCACGCGTCTTCGCGACCCGCGAAGGTCTGGTCGGCGGTACGACGGCCAACGGGCACGTCATCACGAGCCGGGACCACTTCGTCGCGCTGCCATCGCGGCGAGGACTGGCGAACAACGGCTCGGGCAACTACTCGGTCAAGGTGTGCACTGCGAGCCGGTGCGCGTTCGAGCCGGTCTGGGATGTCGGCCCGTGGAACACCAAGGACGACTACTGGAACCCGAGCGCGACGCGCGAAATGTGGAAGGACCTCGCGCAAGGCAGGCCGGAGTCGCAGGCGGCGTACCAGAACAACTACAACGGCGGGAAGGACCAGTTCGGCCGCAAGGTCGCCAACCCGGCCGGGATCGACCTGGCGGACGGCGTCTTCTGGGACGCGTTGAAGCTCACGGACAACTCGTGGGTGGACGCGACCTACCTGTGGACGGGTGACGGCGGCCGCGGCACGGTCACGATCACCTCGGGCTATCTCAACCTGCGCAGCTCGGCGAGCTCCAGCGGCGCGGTGGTCGGGATGGCCGGCAAGGCGGCTCAGGTGACGGTCGAGTGCCAGACCACCGGCCAGAGCATCACCGGATCGCAGGGCACGACGAACATCTGGCTGCGGGTGCACGCGGGGATGTACGTCTCGAAGGCGTGGATCAAGGCGGGCAGCTTCGGCGCCTGCTGACAGCAAGCACCCGACGGACCGGAGTACCCGTACTCCGGTCCTTCGGGCGGCTGGCGTCTACTTCCCTGGTGACACGGTCGGCGGCTTCACAGCCCTGGGGGTGGGCGCATAGGACGGCGTTGCCCTCGGCGGCTCAACCCCGGTCCCACGTGACGGGGTGGCGGGCTGGGAAGGCGTTGCAGTCGGCGGTTTCACACCTCTCACCGGCGACGGAGTGGGTGCGTTCTCGATGCTGCTCGGGGTCGCCGGCGGCGGGGACACACTCGGCACGTTCTTGCTGCCGTCCGGAGTCGGCGGCGGCGTCGGCGCGTTCCTGAGGTCGCTCGGAGTCGCCGGCCCGGGAGTCGGCGCGTTCTCGATCCCGGCCGGGGACGGCGTCGCCACGTTCGCGACCTCGTCCGGCGACGGCGTCGGTGCGTTCTCGATCCCCACCGGGCTTGGCTTCGGCGGGCCACCGAGCCCAGCGGCCGAGGCGGCCACCGCTCCGCCGGTCAGCGCCGCAACCACCACACCGGCCACTGCCAGCCGCTTGATCAGGGTCTTCGTCATTTGTTGCCCTCCGCAAGTTTTTCGTGCTGTCGGGCTCAAGGACGCGACCCCAGCCGAAAAGGTTCTGCCGGCTACCCCTTGGAGGGAGTCGCGGACGGCGGCTCGACCGTGTGCTTGCCAGGCGGCACCGGCGTACCGGTCGGAGTCTCGCCGCCCGGCTGCGGAGTGTTGGCCGAAGGCACCGGCGGTGGCGTCCTGACCGGAGGCACGGGCGGCGAAACCGGCGTACTCGGCACCGGAGAAGACGGAGTAGCCGGAGCAGTCGGAGACGGCGCGCTCGGAGCCGGAGTACTGGTCGAAGGCGCCGCCGGCTGCTCGATCACCGGACCACCACTCGACTGAATCCCCACCACCACACCAACAGCAACCACAGCCAGTACTGCGCCCGCCGACGCCCCAACAGCCGCGATACCTCGCCGTCGCCGCCGATGCGCCCCAGCGATCACCTTGGCCGGGTCGAGCGGGCTGATGTCACCCGCCGGCCGCAGCGCTTCCCTCAGCTCGTCGCCGTTCACGACGGCTCCCCCGCGTAGCTGCTGCTCAGCTCGGGCGCGGCCCGCAGCTTCTTGAGGGCTCGCGCGTTCGCGCTCTTCACCGTGCCCACCGCGACGCCGAGGGTGGCCGCGGTCTGCGCCTCGGACAGATCTTCGACGTAGCGCAGCACCACCACGGCCCGTTCCCTTCTGGTCAGCGTCGCCAAAGCTTCGGCGATCGCGGTTCGGCTCTCGATTCCCACACTGGCGTCCGCCGCGGTCCGCCCGGCCGGCGAGAACCCGACCTGCTCGTCGAGCTCGGCCGCACTGCCCCGCGGCCGCTCCCGCCACAACCGTCGGCGGACCCAGGACAGATGCTGGTTGACCACCGCCTGCCGGACGTAGGCGAAGGGGTCGCCGAGCTCGATCCGGTCCCAGCGCAGGTAGGACTTCTCCAGCGCTGTCTGCACCAGATCCTCCGCCAGCCCCGCGTCACCGCACAGCATCCGCGCGAAGTGCACCAACTGCGCGGATCTGGCGAGCACGAAGGCCGTGAAGTCGTCATCGCGGCTGACCGCCCGCTGCATCCACTCTCCGTCCCTGACCGTCGCCTCTCACCAGCAAGGACGCGACCCGCCCGGGAAAGGTTCTGCGTCCCGGCAAACTTTCCGGCTGGAGATTCAGCGGTGTTGGAGATCCGCCGGAGTCGGGCGCGGGAGCGCTGTTGCAGAAGGCGTCGCCTCGCGCGGGCGCACGTGGAGATCAGCGGCCAGCCGGACCCGGTCGCGGCCGGCGTCCTTGGCGGCGTACATGGCTCGATCGGCGCGCAGCAGCAGGTCGTCGACCGTGCTGCCGTCGGCGGGGTAGACGGCGACCCCGATGGAGACGGTGAGACGGAAGGTGTCCGGATCGAGGTCCGGGTCGTCCAGTACGCCGGCGCACATCGCGGCCAGCGGGCTGGCGGCGACAGCCGTCCGGAGCCGATCGGCCGTCACGGTGGCGTCGTCCAGACCGGTGTCGGGCAGCGCGATGACGAACTCCTCGCCACCGAACCGGCCGATCACGTCCTTGGTCCGGATCGCCGAGCGCAGAATCGTGGCGACCGCGCGCAGCGCCTCGTCGCCGACCAGGTGTCCGTGCCGGTCGTTGACCTGCTTGAAGTGGTCGATGTCGATCAGCAGCACGGCCATCGGCTCGCGCTGGCTGCGAGACGCGCGGAGTATCTCCTCGGTCCGCCGGCGCCACCAGTCGACCCGGCCCAGGCTGGTCTTCGGATCGGTGTGCGCCTCGGTTTCCAGTTGGCCGAGCAGCAACGCGCGTTGCGCGGTCAGGGTGATGGGGATCGCCACGAACGCGAACCACGGGCTGACCAGCGTCGCCGCGGCCAGCAGACACCCGAGGGTGCCGGCCGTCGCGTCGACGCACAGGTCGTCCTTGTCGCCGACCGTGTCCTGCCGGCTGCTGCCCGGCACGATCAGCGAGATCGCCAGCCCGCAGAGCAGTGTGTCGGTCGCCAGATAAGCGAGCGCGCCGCCGACCATCGCGACGACCAAGCCGAGGTCGCTTCCCCCAGTCATCGCCAGAGCCGATTGGTAGACCGCGTGCGCGGCCCCGATCGCGATCACGCAGACAGCGGTCGAGAAGGCCCAGCGGTACGGGATGCACTTGCCTGCCCGGATCCGCCACCAGATCCGCAGCAGCACCGCGACCAGGATCGCCAGCGCCGGATGCAGCACCAGCGCGGCCGCGATCATCCACGCCGGGGCGAGATCCTTGTGCAGCGGACCGCCGCGTCGCCGGCGGCTCTCCACCCGGCGGGCGCCCTCGACCGAGATCAGCGCCGACGCGGTCAGTGCCACCACGACCGTCAGCCCGCGCCACGACGGCAGCTCCGAGAACGCCTGGGCGCCGTACGCGATCGCTGCCAGGTCGACGAGCACGACCACTCCGAGCGCCGGGACCGACAGCGTCCACAGCGCCCAGGACCGTACTGCTCGCCTACTCTGAGCAACCATTACCTCCCACCGTACGACGTGTGAGGGTTCGGTCCCAATCCGCGACGGCGCGCTGTGGATAACCAGTTGGAAACGAAAACCAGCCGCTGCTGTGTCAACCGTTTGATCAAGGATCAGTGATCGCCGTACGCACGGTGACTATTCGATCAGGGTCGAATACGGACCGGCGGGACTCGCAAAGTCCCGCCGGGAAGTGAACCGAAAAACTTAACGCTTCCGGCGGGCCGCGCCGAACAGTCCGCGGATGATCTCCCGGCCCGCGGTGCGCGCGAACTGCTTGAAGGCGGACGAGCCGACGACCTGCTCGACCATCGACTTCTCCGCTTTCTGGGCCCGCGGCGACGGCGCGGCCTTGGGCTGCGGGGCCGGCTTGTTCTGCGCCTCCGCCTCGGCCTGCTCCGCGCCGGCCTGGACCCGCGCGGCCAGCTTCTCGTACGCCGATTCGCGGTCGATCACTTCGGTGTACTTCGCGTTGCCCGCCGACCCCTGGACCGCGGCCGTCAGCTGCTCCGCCGTGGCCGGAGCCATCAGCGACTGCGGCGCGCGCAACCGGGTCCAGGCGACCGGCGTCGGGGCGCCCTTCTCGTTCATCACCGTCACGATCGCCTCGCCGATGCCGAGCTGGGTGAGCACCTCGCCCAGGTCGTACGACGAGTTCGGGAAGGTCGAGACGGTCGCCTTCAGCGCCTTCGCGTCGTTCGGGGTGTGCGCGCGCAGCTGGTGCTGGACCCGCGACCCGAGCTGCGCCAGCACGTCGTCCGGCACGTCCTTTGGCGTCTGGGTGACGAAGAAGACGCCGACCCCCTTCGAGCGGATCAGCCGGACGGTCTGCGCGATCGAGCTCAGGAACGCCTTCGACGCGTCGGCGAACAGCAGGTGCGCCTCGTCGAAGAAGAAGACCAGCTTCGGCTTGTCCACGTCGCCGACCTCGGGCAGGTCGTGGAACAGGTCGGCCAGCAGCCACATCAGGAAGGTGGAGAACAGGGCCGGCCGGTCCTGCAGGTTCGGCAGCTCGAGCAGCGAGATGACGCCCTTGCCGTCGCGCTGCTGCAGCAGGTCGGCGGTGTCGAACTCGGGCTCGCCGAAGAACGCCTCGGCGCCCTGGTCGGAGAAGCCGATCAGCGCCCGAAGGATGACGCCGGCGGTCGCCGCGGACAGCCCGCCGAGCTCCTTCAGGTCGCCCTTGCCGTCGTCGCTGGTCAGGTGCGTGATGACCGCGCGCAGGTCCTTGATGTCCAGCAGCGTCAGGCCCTGCTTGTCGGCGTAGTGGAAGATCAGCCCCAGCGACGACTCCTGGACGTCGTTCAGGCCGAGCACCTTGGACAGCAGCACCGGTCCGAACGACGTGATGGTGGCCCGGATCGGCACCCCGGTGCCCTGCCCGCCGAGCGCGTAGAACTCGGTCGGGAAGCCCGTCCCGGTCCATTCCTGGCCGATGGTCTTGGTCCGCGCCAGCAGCTTCTCGCTCGACACACCCGGCTGCGAGACACCGGACAGGTCGCCCTTGATGTCGGCCGCGAAGACCGCGACGCCTGCGGCTGACAGCTGCTCGGCCATCAGCTGCAGGGTCTTGGTCTTACCCGTACCGGTGGCACCCGCGACCAGGCCGTGCCGGTTCACCATCGAGAGCGGGATCCGGACCGCCGCCTCGGGGCTCGGCGTACCGTCAACCAGGAGTGCGCCCAGCTCGATCGCCGGCCCCTCGAACGCGTACCCCTGCTTGACGGTCTCCACGACGTCGGCTGTCTCGGCCATCTCAACGTGCCTCTCGAACGAACGAAGGGAACTCTCCCCGTGCGTTCGAGATGCTAGTGGTGTTCTCAGCGGATGACGACGACCCTGACGGAAGTCGCCGCGAACGACCAGATCGTGGCCGACATCGCGGCCGAGACCCGGATACAGCCGTGCGACGCCTTCGAGTTGGTACCGAGCAGCCAGTCCGCGTGGATCTGGGCGCCGTTCTTCTTGTACGTCGGGATCTGGTGGAAGCCGATCCCGCACGGCGCGAACCGGACGAAGTTGTTCAGGTAGAGGCTGGCGCCGTCGGTGTTCTTCTTGATCCGGGCCGCCCGCCCGCACTTGACGCCGCTGGTGTAGGTCCCCGGCTTCAGGTAGGCCGGGTTGTCGATGATGCCGCCCTGCCGCACCACCTTGCCCTTGGCATCGACCAGCCAGACCCAGTTCTGGCCCTGGCTGATCACGATCCGGCGGCCCGCCCCGGTGCCGGCCGGTACGGCGCGGACGTCGCAGCGCTTGGCGGTCGCTGCGATCAGCCGGGCGTACGTCGTACTGTTCAGCGATCCGGTCTGGCTCAGCTTGTTGGCCGACTGGAACCGGACGGTCGCCGCCTGGCTCATCGCGCCGAACTTGCCGTCCACCGGGCCCGGCGTACAGCCGAGCTTGGTCAGCCGGGTCTGGGCCGTCCTGGTCTGGGTCACGGTCAGCGCGTCGGCCGGAATCGTGGTGCCGGCGACAGCCACCACCAAGGTGGCCAGTCCGGCGCCTACTCGGGTCAAAGTCCTCATTTTTCTCCCCCTCTTGGTCCTTATCCCCATGAGACGCCCAACCACCCCCGAAGGTTGAGGGCTCGGCGGGTATTTTTCCGGTGACATTCCTGACCACTCACCGACCCTCAAGCACCGCTAGACTCCGGGGGGTGATCTTCAAGCGCGTCGGCGAGGAACGGCCTTACCCGGACCACGGGTACAAGCCGAAGGACTGGTCTGTGCTGCCACCGAGGCAGGTGCGGCTCGACCAGCTCGTGACGACCAAGGGCACTCTGGACCTGAACGCGCTGCTCGACGAGGACTCGACCTTCTACGGCGACCTGTTCGCCCATGTGGTCGAGTTCAAGGGCGAGATGTACTTGGAGGACGGTCTGCACCGCGCCCTGCGCGCGGCCCTGCAGCAGCGTCTGGTTCTGCACGCCCGGGTCCTGGTCGTGGATTAGAAGATGAGTCGGGGGACTGTCAGATGAGCGCACTCCAGGTACAGCCGCGACCGCACTCGCGCATTCACTGGCGGACGCCCATCACGATGGTGACGCTGCTGGCGGTCCTGGTGGGCGGCGCGTGGTGGGGCTGGGAGTCGCTGACCGAGAGCAACGCCGGGCCGAGCTGCGTCGACGCCAAGATGGCGAACGACCGGCTGACGCCCAAGCAGGTCACCGTGAACGTCTACAACGGCGGCGCCAAGGCCGGAACGGCGTCGGCGATCTCGAAGGTGCTGACCAAGAGCGGCTTCCACGTCGGCAAGATCGCCAACGAGCCGAACGGCAACAAGGTGACCGGCGTCGAGCTGCGCGGCACCACCACGAACGGGCCGGAGATGAACCTGGTCGCCGGTCAGGTCAAGGGCAAGCTGAAGGCCGTCGCCGACTCGCGCCCCGACCACTCGGTCGACCTGGTGGTCGGCGTGGGCTACCCCGGACTGCGGGACAAGCCGGTGCAGTCGATCGCGCTGCCGAAGGACACCACCCTCTGCCTGCCGAGCATCAAGCCCACGCAGCCGATCCCGTCGGGTCAGAACCCGAACTAGTCACCGAGCGCACCCGTCGAGGCGTACGTCGCGATCTCGCCGCTGGTGCTGGTCACTCGCGATCTCGCCGCTGATCCTGGTTACTCGCGATCTCGCCGCTGATGCTGGTTACTGCTGTTCGCGACCGCGTTCGCCGAACCAGCCGGCCAGGCGACCGGCCCGGCTGACTGCCCGGAGGCGCCGAACAGTCTGCTCTCGCAGCGCGCTCGGCGCGACCACCAGTACGGCGTCGCCGGCGCGCAGTACCGTCCGGCGCTCGGGGACGAACGCCTTCTTCTCCCGGATCACCAGCGAGACCGACACCCCCGGCGGCAGCCGCAGCTCGCCGATCTCGACGCCGGCCAGCCGTGACTCGCTCGGGATCAGCACCTGCAGCATGTCCGCGCCCAGCGACTCCAGCGGCGCCACGTCGATGTCGACCTCGTGCGCCGCGTTGTCGTCGAGCACCCCCAGCCGCTTGGCCAGCCACGGCAGCGACGGGCCCTGCAGCAGGGTGAAGAGCAGCACCAGCACGAAGACCACGTCGAAGACCCGGTCCGCCTGTGGCACCTGCTCCGCGAGCGGGATGGTGGCAAGAACGATCGGTACTGCGCCGCGCAGCCCGGCCCAGGCGATGAAGGTCTGTTCTCGCCACGGGATCCGGAACCACGACACCGAGATCGTCACCGCCGCGAACCGCCCGACCACGGTGACCGCGATCCCGATCACCAGCGCGAGCAGCACGTCGTTCAGCCGGATCCGGCCCGGCGAGGCGAGCAGGCCGAGCATCACGAACAGCCCGATCTGGGCCAGCCAGGCGAACCCGTCGACGAACGACCGGGTCGCGATCCGGTGCGGCAGCTCGGCGCGGCCGAGGATCAGGCTGGTCACGTAGACGGCGGCGAACCCGGAGACGTGCAGCAGGACCGTGCCACCGGCGTACGAGACGAAGCAGAGGGAGACGATCGCGAGCGGGTACAGCCCGGCCGAGCCGAGCGCGACCCGGCGGAGCAGGCCGACCGCCAGCCAGCCGACCACGAACCCGAACAGGGCGCCGATCACGAGCTCATAGAGGACCAGGCCGGCGAAGTACGGCAGGCCGTGCTCCTTGAGGCCCCCAGTGCTCACCAGGGTCACCAGGAGGACCGTTGGGGCGTCGTTGAGCCCTGACTCGGCCTCGAGCATCCCCCGGAGCCGCGGACGGACAGGGACGCGGCGTAGTACGGAGAAGACGGCTGCGGCGTCTGTCGGCGAGGTGACGGCGCCCAGGAGCACGGAGATCTGCCAGTCCAGGCCGAGGATGAAGTGGGCCACACAGGCCACTACGCCGACGCTGACGGTGACGCCGAGGGTCGCCAGCACCACCCCGACGGGCATCACGGGTCTGACTTCGTTCCAGCGGGTGGTCAGACCGCCCTCGATCAGGATGATCACCAGCGCGGCGAACCCGAGCGCGTGCGCGATCTGGGCGTCCTCGAACTGGATCCCGGCGCCGGACTCCCCCAGCGCCAGTCCCATCGCGAGGTAGATCAGCAGCGAGGGAAGGCCCAATCGGCCGGACAACCGGACAGCGATGATCGCCACCAGCAGCACAGCGGCGCCGGCCAGCAGGATCCGGTCGAGTTGTGAAACGTCCACAGCGGCCCTCTCGGGTCGGGGACTGCAGCTTAGTGGAGTCGTGCCTCCGGCAACGAATCAAAAGGTTGCAAGGAGACAGTGAGAAAAAACGAGGACCCTGACGCATCACACAGCATCAGGGTCCTCGGCGTAACTACCACCCGGGGGTGGTTGGCGGTGGCGGAGGGATTTGAACCCTCGGAAGGGGGTTACCCTTCACGCGCTTTCGAGGCGCGCTCCTTCGGCCGCTCGGACACGCCACCGCCGCAAGGCTATCAAGACCGATGGCCATTGAAGAAATCGCGTAGCCGCGCACCCGCTTCGTCGGCCATCACGCCGCCGATCACCTCGGGCCGATGGTTCAGCCTTCGATCCCGTACGACGTCCCACAGCGACCCCACCGCGCCCGCTTTTTCGTCGTACGCCGCGAACACCAGCCGGTCCAGCCGGGAC
This sequence comes from Kribbella sp. NPDC056861, assembly GCF_040687575.1. Classification (NCBI taxonomy): domain Bacteria; kingdom Bacillati; phylum Actinomycetota; class Actinomycetes; order Propionibacteriales; family Kribbellaceae; genus Kribbella; species Kribbella sp. NPDC056861. The sequence continues at coordinate 443,753 of NZ_JBFBNQ010000006.1, forward strand.
AGCACGATCGCCCCCGCGCACATCGTGCAGGGCTCCAGCGTGACGACCAGGGTGCAGCCGGTCAGCCGCCACTCGCCGACGTGGTCGGCGGCCTGCCGGATCGCCAGCACCTCGGCGTGCGCGGTCGGGTCCCCGGTCAGCTCACGCTCGTTGTGGCCGCGGCCGATCACCTGCCCGTCGGCGTCCACCACGATCGCCCCGATCGGCACGTCGGCACTGACGTGGGCCCGCTCGGCCTCTTCCAGCGCCACCCCCATCAACCGGGCGTAGGCGCGGTGCGCTGGGTTAGCCAATGCTTTCGATCGCCTCGTGGAACTGGTTGCCGAAGCCGAGCGCGTCGGCGATCTCCTCGAGCATCTCCTCGGGGTACAGGTCGACGTCGTCGATCAGCGCGCCGAGATCCATCGCGCTCATCCCCAGGTCGGCGAGGATCGCCAGGTCGCCGGCCGGCACCTGGTCGTCGTCGTCATCGACCAGCGGGATGTCGAGCTCGTCGACGACCTGCTTGGCCAGCGGCCACTCGGTGGCGGCGGTGACGTCGGAGATCAGCAGCTTGGCCCGGCCGCCGACCACCCGGAGCAGGATGAAGAAGTCCTCGTCGACCGAGATCATCCCGACCACGCCCTGGTCGCCGGGGTAGCGCCGCAGCGCCGAGACCAAGGCGGACAGGTCCGGTTCACCCCGTAGTACCAGCGGGGCAACCTGCCAGTCCCCGTCCTCGGTGTAGGCGGCCAGCGCGAAGTCGAGGTCGGTGGTGGTGATCGGCCCAGCTGTGGGTTCGGACACCTTTGCATGGTCGCAGACTCCGGCCGCAACTTCCGCTTTTTCCGGCTTTTGGTCCCGGTCAATGATGGTAGGTGGCGCGGCGCATGGCGGCGCGGATCCGGCGGACCCTGGTACGGCGTGGGGCCACCCGGGCGCGGAGGGCACGGGCTTCTTCCAGTTCGCGGAGGAAGGCGGCGCGACGGCGGAGGCGGTCGAGTTGTTCGGGCGACTTGCCGGTGTGTTCGGGCACGGGCGGCACCGTCCTGGGTCGGTTTCGGAGAGGCGCCCCGGGGCGGGGGCCGGCTGACCTAAATCGACTGCAGATCCATCCTAAAAGTGCGGACGGTTTCCGGTAGCGAATCGCCGACGGTAGCGTTCGGCGCATGCAGATCCTCGTCGTGGACCACCCGCTCGTCGCCCACAAGCTCACCACGCTGCGGGACGAGCGGACGGATTCGCCGACTTTCCGGCGGCTGACCGAGGAGCTCGTCACGCTGCTCGCGTACGAAGCCACCCGGGACGTCCGGACCGGCCCGATCACCGTCACCACCCCGGTCGCCGAGGCCGAGGGGATCAAGCTGACCTCCCCCAAGCCGCTGGTGGTCCCGATCCTGCGGGCCGGGCTCGGCATGCTGGAGGGGATGACCCGGCTGCTGCCGACCGCCGAGGTCGGCTTCCTGGGGATGATCCGCAACGAGGAGACCCTGGACGCCTCGACGTACGCCGAACGCCTCCCGGAGGACCTGCACGGCCGGCAGTGCTACGTGCTGGACCCGATGCTGGCGACCGGCGGCACGCTGGCGGTGGCGATCCAGTTCCTGGTGGACCGCGGCGCCGACCACATCACCGCGATCTGCATCCTGGCCGCGCCGGAGGGGGTCGAGCGGATCGAGCGCGAGCTCGCCGACCTGGACGTCCCCTGCACGCTCGTCATCGCCGGGATGGACTCGCACCTGAACGAGAAGGGCTACATCGTCCCGGGCCTCGGCGACGCGGGCGACCGCCTGTACGGCGTAGCGCAGTAGCCCTCAGGAGTTCGCGGTGTAGTCGATCGGCAGGTCGCTGGCTTCCAAGCTGACCAGCTGCTCCGGGGTCGGAGCGGTGATGGTGGCGAGCCGGTAGGCCTGCCGCTCGGTCATCTGCTGGAAGATCTGCCGGGCCGACCGGCCGTTGCCGAAGCCCTCACCGCGCGGCAGCACCTGGAACATCTCCGAGAGCGCCGTCCGGGCGTCCGCGGACAGCTCGTACTGGTGCTCGCCGGCGTGGTACTCGAAGATGTCGACCAGCTCGGCCGGGGTGTAGTCGTCGAAGAGCAGCGTCCGAGTGAACCGCGACGACAGACCAGGGTTGGAGCCGATGAAGCGGCCCATGTCGTTGACGTAGCCGGCCACGATCACCACCAGGTCCTCGCGGTGGTCCTCCATCATCTTGACCAGCGTCGCGATCGCCTCGGCGCCGAAGTCGTTGCCGATCCCGACCGGGGCGAGCGAGTACGCCTCGTCGATGAACAGCACGCCGCCGAGCGCCTGGTTGACCGCGGCCTGCGTCTTCGGACCGGTGTGGCCGACGTACTCGCCGACCAGCGCGGTCCGGTCCACCTCAACCAGGTGGCCCTTGCGCAACAGGCCGAGCGCCTTCAGCACCCGGCCGTACAGCCGCGCGACCGTCGTCTTGCCCGTTCCCGGGTTGCCGGCGAAGACCAGGTGCCGGCTCAGCGGCGGCGCCGGCAGACCGGCCTCCTGCCGCATCCGGACCGCCTGCATCAGGTTCACCATCGACTGGACGTCGCGCTTGACCCGGCCCAGACCGATCTGCTCCTCGAGCTCGGCCAGCACGTCCTCGAGCTTCTCGTCCTCCGGCGGCATGCTCTCCTCGAGCGTGCCCACCGGACCGACCGTCACCGGCGCCGCACCACCCGTCCCGGCGGCGGCCGCGGCCGTCTCCACGGGAGCCATCGGGACGCCGTCCACAGTGCAGTCCTCGAACACCGGCTTCGCGCCGTCGTCCTGGCCGACCGCCCCGTCACAGTCCCGGATGCGCACGTGCCGCAGTACCGGCGTACAGGCCTTGCTCAGATGCAGTGCCGGGTACTTCGTGCCGACCACGTCGCAGTCGCTGTAGGTCCCTGCGGCCTTGTCTGCAAGGTAGATCCCGTTCTTGGCGACCCCGGTGACCCGCAGCCCGGTCACGATCGGCGCCACCCCGGACCAGACCACCAGCCCGGATCCTTCGCACCTCTCGATCGTGCTGCCGGTGATCTCGGCACTCGCGCCGGTCCCGATCACGATCCCGGCCGCCTTCGTCTTACTGACCCGTACTGCGTTCAGCTCGACGAACCCCGACCCGGACAGCTCCACCCCGGTCCCCGACGTCCCGGCCACCGAGCACGTCTCCAGGCTGGCCGCGGCCGTCGACTCCAGGTGGACGCCGATCGTCCCGCCGGTGATCCGGCAGTCCTCCGCCTTGAGCGTCGCCTCGTCCACCACCGAGAGCGAGGTCAGGCCGATGTCGGTGATCCCGCAGGCGTCGATCTCGACCCGCGAGGCGCCGGTCGCGTGGATACCGTGCTCGGCGCCACCCCGGATCAGGCAGTCGGTCAGTACGACGCTCGCCGACCCGGTCAGGTGGAAGGCGCTGAACTTCGACCGGTCCACCCGGCAGTCGATCAGAGTCGCCTGAGCGCCGTCCGAGAGCAGCAGGCCGTTGGCCCCCGAGTCGGAGACGGCACAGCCCTTCGCGGTCAGCTGAGCCTGGTCCTGAATCACCAGACCGCTGGCCTGGGTGTCCCGCAGCCGGCAGTCGATCATCTCGACCCGGGCCGACCCGGACGCCTGGATAGCGGCTGCCCCGGCCTTGTCGATCGTCAGCTCAGTCAGTACGCCGGTAGCGCCGTCCTCGAGCAGCAGGCCGGCCATGCCCGTCTGGCGTAGTACGGAGTCGGTGAGCTTCACTCGGCTGTCGCCGCGGAGCCGGAAGCCGTAGCCGACGGTGTCGGTCATCCGGAGCCGGGTGGCCTCCAGATACGCGCCGCCGGACAGGACGACGCCGATGCCGTCGATCTTCTCGATGGTGGAGTCCTCGACCTGCGCCCGGACCCGGCCGGACAGGTGCATCGCGGCCAGCCGGCCGCTGCCGAGCTTGGACCGGCGGACCAGCACCGACGTCACGCCGTACCCGCTCAGGTCCGAGCCCTGACCCGCTTCGTTGCCTCGGGCATGGATCCGGCTGCCGGAGACGACACAGTCCTCGATCAGCAGGCCGGCGCCGCCGGAGATGCCGATGGCCGGGGTGTCGGAGTCGTCGCCGGCCCGGACCATCAGGCCGCGCAGGGCGCACTCGAGACCCTCGACCACGATCGTCGGCTGGCCGCTGCCCTTGATACCGACCAGCTCGACACTGCCCTGACCCTGCTCGGCGACGATCACCACCGAGCGGTCGAGCACCAACTGCTCCTGGTACGTGCCCGCCGAGACCACGACCGCATCCCCGGGGCTCGCGGCCTTGACCGCGTCGGCGATCCGCCGGAACGTCCCGCGTCCGCCCTTCGGGGCGACATACCTCGTCGTCACTGGCTCTCCATCAGTTCGTTCCCGGTCACGGTGTCGGGGTCCCCGTCGGCGCGGGGGTCGGCGGCACCTGGACACCAGGCGGCAGGATCACTCCGCCGCTGGTCACCTGCGGCTGTGGCACGGTAACACTGGGCGGAAGGATCAGCGGCGAGGGTGCGGGCGTCGGCTGCGGCGCCGGGCGGGACCACTCCGGGTTCATCGAGGCCCGCAGGGCCGGCGCCAGCATCGACGCCATTCCCTTCTCGAAGAACTTGAGCCCGAAGCCGATCGACATGTCGCCGATGCCGCCCTTCTGGAAGAACCGGCCGGCGCCGAAGCCCATCCCGATGGTGCGCAGCATGCCGATGCTGTTGGCGATCGCGTAGCCGGTCGCGACCGACATGCCGCCCTCGGCCATCGCCTGCCAGCCGGACAGGTGGATGGTCTTGCCGTCCGGGCCCTTGACCCCGAAGATCGCGGCGTTCATCGTGCCGTTCACGAACCCGGTCAGCGGCAGCATCAGCATCCCGAAGCCGTAGTCCCAGGTGCCGCCGCGCCACTTCGTCACGCTGGTGTTGCCGGCGAACTCGACGCCCCACTGGGAGCTGTTGTTGTTCGGCCGCTTGGTGATCAGGGTGCCGCTGTCCAGGTTGCCCATCGTGGTCTTCATGTCCCGCAGCCCGCCGCCGAGCCGGGTCTCGGTCAGCGCCGTACCGGCCGCCGTCCGCAGCGTGGTGCCGACCGCGGCGTTCATCAGCGCCTTGAGCGCGTCCGTGCCGCTGAACGGCCGGTTCTGCGCCTCGGCGATGATGCCCATGATGATCAGGCTGGCCGCGTAGTCGAGGATGAACTCGGTCCCCGCGGTGAGCAGCATCTTCTGGGTCAGCAGCCGCGAGTACGAGACGTAGTTCGACTCGATCCGGAGCGGATCGCCGCCCGGCCGCAGCGTCTTGGCGTCCAGGGTCCAGTCCGAGTGCAGGTGCCACGGCTGCCGCTGGGCGTCGCCGATCCGCGCGTTCCAGCCGCGGAACTCGGTCATCGCGCCGCGGAAGTCGAACTCGTTGCCGGTCAGCGTGAGCCGGCCGTCGCGCATCTCGAAGACCAGTCCGGTGTCGGACCGCTCGCCGACCACCCGGCCGTTGTTGTCCCAGATCTTCCACTGGCCGTGCAGCTTGTCGGTCTCCAGGTAGTTCGCACCCGACGCCGCCCGCTCGCGGACGATCTTGTCGAAGTCGAACTCCTTCCACTGCGCCTGGTCGGAGTTGCCCGCCGGGTTCACGTGGTACTCGCGGACCCGGACCGGCTGTCCGTCCCCGAGGTGCTGCGGCGTCTCGAACCGGACCTGGTGCGGTACCGGTGCGGTGGTCGGGGTGACGTCGCGGAAGTGCGTCGACTGCGCGTTCCACTGCCCCGACCAGGCGCTGGTGCCGTCGCTCCAGCGCCGGTTGAAGGTGACCGCGTCGTCGACCCGCTGGCCGAACTTGTCGAACTCGGCGGCGTGCCAGTTCTGGTTGGACGACTTCCAGGACTCGATGTACCGGCCCTCGTCCAGCATGTGCCGGTCGCGGACCAGGTTGCCCCGGGTGTCGAAGTCGCGGAACGAGTTGTCCCAGCTGATCGACTCGTCCCGCGAGCCCTTGAAGTGGAACCGTTCGCCGTTGACCCCGGTCGGGGTGCCGTTGACGTCCAGCTCGCGCCAGGTCCAGCGGGAGGCGTCGGCCGGGCCGCTCGCCTCGATATAGCGGATCGCCGGGTTCGGCCCGTACGTCGGCACCTGGTGGGACGAGCCGACCAGGTTGCCGTGCGCGTCGCGCTGCACCCAGATGTGGGTGTTGCCCGCCTCCGGGAACTCGCGGACCTCGCCACCGGGACGGCTCTGCCGCACCGAGATCCAGTCCGGCCCCTGACCTGGCTGGTGCGGACCCATCGACGGCTTGAAGTCCTCCCAGCTGTTGCCGGTGTTGTCGAAGACCCGCCAGCCCAGCGCGCCGTCGTTCTCCCAGGCCATCACCGCGCCGCCGCCCGGGTTCGGGTGGACGTCGGTCAGGCCCTCGATGTGGTCGCCGACCTTGAGCTTCGACCCGTCGTGCAGCTTGCCCTCGAACCGGACGAACCGGCCGTCCAGCCCGACGTCGACGAACGACTCGTCGCCCGCGACGTACCGGACGCCGTGGCCCGGGTTGGTCGCGCCGGTGTTCTCCCAGCGATAGATCTGGTACCGCGCGTCGTTGGCGACGTGCGACACGTTGCCCTGCGGGATCGGGTTGCGCTGGACGTAGTCGCGGAACCAGACCGGCGGCCGCTGCTCGCCGACCCGGTGCGCGCTGAGGATGTTGTCGTTGAACAGCTTGGTGCCGCTGCCGACCGGCTTGCCGGCCCTGCCCTGGATCTCCCAGCTGCCCGGCCGCTCCAGCCCGTTGGCGCCGTTCTCGAGCTTGAACTCCTGGTACTGGTTGGCCTGGTCGACCTTGTGCCAGGAGCCCCACTTCTGCTGGGCGATCTCGGTGGTCTGGGCGCCGTTGACCTGCAGCGTGACCCGGTCGGTGAAGCCGTCGCCGACCTTCTCCCAGCTCCGCTGACCGGAGCCGATCAGCAGGCCGTCCGCGTCGAACCGGTGCCAGGTCCAGGCGTCGCCCGCGCCGCGGGTGGCCAGCACGTGGCCGGTGATCTCCTTCTCGGCCTTGGCCATCGGGCCAATCTCGTCCGCGATCGGGTTGTCGTACTTCTGCAGCCCCTGCTGGTAGTGGTGAACCTGCCGGCCGTTGTGGTCGAGGTCGCGCCAGGAGAAGCCGCTGGTGTCGAACTCGCGCTTGCCCCAGTTGCTGACGCCGCCGAGGTTGTCGTACGTCGCCCAGGTGGTGCGCCGGTTGAAGGTACCGAAGCTGAGCGTGTCGGTCTTGCGGAAGCTGTCCATGATCTCGCCGCCCGGCAGCCAGCGCCGTTCGAAGACCTGGACCTCCTTGGCGCTGGAGCTGATCAGCTTGATCTGGCCGTTGCCGACCCCGGTCACCTCGACCTTGCCGGTCTGGAAGACCCCGTCCGCCGTGCCGGTGCCGCCGGTCCGGGTCCAGGTGCTGTTGGCCCGGTCGACGACGTACTTGTACGGCGTCGCCTGGCCGTTGTTGAGCACCGGGAAGCCCTGCTCGGTGAGATTGCCGGCCCGGTTGTACTGGTGGTACTCGCCGTTGCGCGGGCTGCCCGCGGTGACGTGGATCTCGATCTTGGCGTTGCCCTGGGCATCGACCGTGACGCGGTGCGGGGTCGGCATCGCCGTACCGTGCACGTCGGTCCAGGTGACGACGCCGTTCTGGTCGCGGGTGACCCGGCCGCCCAGCTGGCTGGCGCCGAGCGGGTCGAGATCGGTGACCTGGCGAACCGGTACGCCGTGCATGTCGAAGACGTCGTGACCGCCGGGCCGCGGCACGGTGATCTCGCCCGCGGCGGCGTTGACGACCGGCTGGCGACCCGGGATCGGCTGGTAGGCGTTGTCGACCCGCTGAGCCCCCTGGGCGCCGATCTCGAGGAAGCCCTGCTCGCCAGGGATCCCGACTGCCACACCACGCGTCTGGTGTGCGCCGTCGGCGTCGTACACGTGGTAGTTGCCGCCGTCGATCGCCCGGTAGCCGCCGTTGCCGGTCAGCTCGACCGTGCCCGGACCAGGTGCGTCCGCGCGGGTCACCAGGCTCACGTTGCCGTGCACGTCGTGGACGGCGATCAGCTGGTTGTTCGGCTGGACACCCGGCTGGTGCAGCGGGATCCGGCGATCGATCGCGAGACCCGCGTCGTCGAAGGTCCGCGCGATCCCGTTGCCCGGGTCGGTGAGCCGGAAGCCACCACCTGGCAGGACATCCACCTGGTGCGGCAGCTGCGCTCCGAGGTTGTCGATGAAGGAGACAGTGCCGCCGTCGGCCCGGAACAGGTAGACCTGCGCGTTCGGGAAGTCGCCGTGCGCGACCTGGACGCCGACACCCTGCCGGACCCCGTCGCGGCCGAACCACTGGACGTCGTTGAGCCCGTCGTCGACCACCATCGTCTGGCCGTTTGGCAACGTCGTGGTGTGCGTGTTCGGGATCGGCGCGCCGTTCGCGTCGACCAGGTGGACGCCGCCGGCCGGGTTCGGCTCGACGAAGCGGGCCGGTTGCAGCCCGGTCGGGTCGACCACCCGCAGCCCGTCGTTGACGTGCACACCGTCCGGCCCGAACCGCTGACTGTTGCCCTGGGCATCGTTTACCCGGAAGCCGCCGCCCGGCAGGTCCTGGACGTCGAGGTGCTGCGCGTTCGGTCCGGTGAAGTGCGGCTGACCGCCACCGGCCGGGTGCACCAGGGCGTGCCCGTTGTTCACGCCGGTCAGGTGCAGCTGGGCGTCGATCCGGATGCCGTCGCCGTCGTACCCGAAGGAGCGGTTGCCCTCGGTGATCCGGAAGCCGTTGTCAGGCAGCAGATCGACCGTCTGGCCGGGAACCGGGGTGCCCTGCAGGTCCACCACCCGGTGGCCGTTGACCGCGTCGAACTCGATGAACCGGTCGCCGCGGAGACCGTTGCCGTCGACAATCGACCGGCCGTCGCCGAGGTGCACGCCGTCGGCGCCGTACCGCTGCGCGTGGCCGTCGGCGCCGTAGATCCGGAAGCCGCCGTCGTCGAGCCCGCGGACCACGAAGTCGTCGGCGCCGTCGCCGATCAGCTCCAGCCCACCGTCAGGCTGGCGAACGACGAACCGGTCCGGTGAACCGGACAACCCGAAGTGCTCCTCGATCAGCTGGTTCTGGCTGTCGAAGTGGCTGGTGCGGTTGCCCACCGTGACCTGGTGGCCGGTCGGAACCTCCGGCGAGGACCACATGCTGCCGCCACCGACCAGGCGAGGCCGCTCGGCGATCGACGCGTCCAGCAGGTCGTCCAACTGCTGCTGCAGACCGTCGAACTGCACGCCGTGCTTGGCATCGAACGCCTGCTTGGCGATGTCGAGGTTCTGCTGCGCGGTCTGCAGATCGATCCGGGCCTGGTGACCGACCGACAGCCCGCTGGACGGTCCGTCGGCGCGGGTCGCCAGCGCGTCGTACTTCGCCAGGGCGGTCTTGTAGTCGTTCTGGGCCTTCTGCACCGAGGTGAAGTCGTCGATCCGGAGGTTGAGCGCAGCGTCGGTGTCGCCCGGCCGGCGCAGTACGTCGAGCCGCGCCATGCTGTCGGCCTGCCAGACCTCGCCCATCGACTTGGCGGCCGGCGCGCCCTTCCAGGAGGCCGGCTCCATCCGGCCTGCGAACAGGTCGTTGTTGTGCAGCACGTTGCCGCGCAGGTCGGTGGCCAGGTGCTTGAAGTCGGTCTTGCTCCAGCTCTTGTCGAAGGTGTTCATCCCGTCCGCGGCGACCGTGACGCGGACCGAGTCGGCGTCCGCGTCGCGCAGTACGGTGATCGTCAGGTCGTCGGCGTAGCCGGCCTTGCTGACGGTGATCGCGTTGGTCAGGCCGTCGGTGCTGAGCACTGACTTCGAGGTGACGTTCTCCAGCCCGGTGAACTTGCGCAGGTTGTCCAGCTCGAACGACTTGGCGAAGTCGTCGAAGGCCGACGCGGACGACATTCCCGGCCACTTGGCGCCGATCACGTCGTCGTACGCCGAGACCGGGATCTGGTCGGCCCGGACCGGGATGATCGTCATCCCGTTCTCGACCCGGTTCGGTCCGGTCCGGATCAGGTTGGTCGGCGCCAGGGTGACCTCCCACTGGCTCTGGTTCCAGGCCCGTGCCTCGTCCGGCAGCGCCTGGTAGCCCGGCGGGTAGGACATCGACAGCTTGCCGTGCCCGGCCGGTACCTCGATCTCGAAGACGAACCGGTTGCTGGCGACGCCGTTCTTGGCCCACTCTTCCTGGAACTTGATGTTGTTCGAGGTCGAGCTGGGCAGCCGGTCGAGGAACTCGTCGGCCTTGGCGCTGACCGGGTCCATCGAGACCCCGCGGTACAGGATCACGTCGGCGTCCGGGCCGGCCAGCCGCAGGCCCTTGGTGATCTCGGCGAAGTCCTTCGCCTTGCCGATCAGGGTGCCGTCCTCCAGCGCGAGCGGGTTCACGTACCCCTCGAAGCCACGCTTGGAGGTGAAGGAACCGCCCATCACGTCCTTCATCAGGTGCTCGACAGCCTTGTTCTCGGCGGCCGCGGTGAGGTGCGTGCGGGACAGGTCGACCTGGTTGGTCCAGTGCGCCGGGTTGCCGTGCAGGTTGGTCGGCAGCGTGGGGGTGGGCAGGTGAGTGGTACTGGTCGGTGCGGGGCCGTGGAAGCTGCCGTCGAAGCCGTAGCGGACCGGGCCACCCGGCGTACCGACGAACAGCTCGTCGCCGACCGTCTTCATCGGCCAGACGCCGGCGTCGTTGACGGTGCCGTCCAGCTGGCCCATCACACCCTTGACGTTGGCGATCTGACCGCCGAGCGGGCCGTCGGTCAGGTGGATGCTCTGCCCGACCAGGTTCGGCCGGCCGAAGCCCTTGGTGAACGTCCACTTCGCCAGCTCGTCGCCGTTCGCGGCCAGCTGGGTGACGGTGATCTCCCGGCCTGCCACCGATCCGGTGAACTCACCGGCCCGGGTGCCGGTGAACTGGACCGTGTTGTTCTCGATCTGGTAGCTGACGCCACCACCCGGTACTTCGAACTGCCGGCCGGCGCCGGGCCCCTTCGGCTTCTTCGACACATGGCCGAGGTCGTCCATCAGCTGGTCGGGGTCCATCGAGTACTTGCGCTTGAAGCCGGCCTTGGCGACGTCCAGATCGGCCTGTGCCGCGTTCAGGTCCAGCTTGACCTGGTCGCCGACCGAGAGCCCGCCGCCGGTGGAGCCGCCGTCGGGGCGGGAGCCGTGCAGACCGGCGTTGATGTTCGCCTGCTGCAGGTTGTAGTCGCTCTGCCGGATCCGGGCGAAGTCCTCCATCTTGGCGGCGATCGTCGCCTCGGAGTCGCCGGCCTGGCGGAAGACGTTCGCGTGCGCGGCGTAGTCGGCGGCCCAGTCGGGAGTGGCCTGCTTGGTGGTGCCCAGGTCGACCGGCCGCTTGCTCCACTCGGCCGGCTTCGACATGCTCACGAACAGGTCGTTGTCGTGCAGCGTGCCGGCCTTCAGGTCGGTCGCGATGTTGCCGAACTGCTCCTTGCTCCAACTGTGGTTGAAGCTGGTCCTGCCGTCGGCGGTGACGGTGACCCGGACCGCGTCGGCGTCCAGGTCGCGGGTGACGACGATGGTCAGGTCGTGCCCGTTCATTCCGGGCTTGCTGACCACGATCTCGTTGACCAGGTTGTCGGTCATCTTCGAGGTCGACGTCACGTCGGCCATCCCGGGGAACTTCTGCAGACTGGCCTGGTCGAAGCCACGGGCGAAGTCGTCGAACGCCGACTCCGAGGACATCCCCGGCCACTTCGCGCCGATCAGCCCGTCCAGCTGGCTCTCCGGGATCTGGGTGGCCCGGACCGGGATGACGGTCATCCCGTCCTTGACGAACGAGTCACCGGTGCGCTGCAGCACGGTCGGCGACAGGGTCACCTCGAACTGGTTGCTCCAGGCATCGGCTTCGCGCGCGCTCGGGTGGTAGCCCTCCGGGTAGGACATCGACAGCTTGCCGTGCCCCGGCGGTACGTCGATCTGGAACACGACCCGCTTGCTCAGGTCGGCGTCCTTGGCCCAGGTCTTCTGGAAGTCCCAGTTGCTCGAGGTCGAGGCGGGCAGCCGCTCGATGAAGGTGTCGCCCTTCGCGGTCGCCGAGTCCATCGCCAGCCCGCGGTACACGGTGGTGTTGCCGACCGGGCCGTCGAACATGACGTCCTTGGCCACCTCGTTGAAGCTGCGGACGTCGTTGCTCAGGTTCCGGCTCTGCACCAGCGGGTCGACGTACCCGTCGAAACCCTTCTTCGAGGTGAACGCGCCCTCGCGGACCTTGACCATCATGTCGCTGACGTGGTCGTACTTCGCGGCGGCGGTCAGGTGGGTGCGGGACAGATCGGCCTGCGCGGTCCAGCGGGCCAGGTCGTCGCCCTGGAGATGCACCGGCGGCACGGTCTCGGGCAGCTTCGAGGTCAGGCCGGCCTCGATCTTGACGAAGTTGCCGCCGCGGTCGTAGACCTGCGCGCCGGCCGAGGACGGCACCTGGAAGTTGTCCTGGTAGTACCGGGTCGGCAGTTCGTTGCCATGGGCATCGAAAGTCGAGCCGTTCGAGGGCCGGCCGGTGTCGATCTCGGTCTTCAGCTTCTGGCCGTTGAAGTCGCCGCCGTTCAGGGTCAGCTCGTCCGACTTCAGGATCGGGAAGTTGCGGGCGTTCAGCTCGTAGTCGAGGGTCCGGACGATCGCGCCGTCGGCGTTGGTCTCGGTGATCCGCAGCGCCTTGCCGTCCAGCACCCCGTCGAACGCGCCGGCCCGGCCGCCGGTGAAGTTGACCGAGCCGCCGTCGAGCTTGAACATCGCCCCGCCCTCGGGCACCGGGAACTGGCCCGGAGCTCCGGCGGGCAGCCGCGGCCGATCCTTCAGCGACTGCTTCAGCAGGTCGTCCAGCTGGGTCTGGATGGCGTTCGGGTCCAGGTCGTACTTGCGCTGGAAGCCGGCCTTCGCCAGCGCCAGGTCGGACTGGGCCTGGCCCAGCTCGATCCGCATCTGGACCCCGACCGGCAGGTTGGTGGAGGTGCCGTCGAACCGGTGCCCGTGCTCGGCCAGGTCCTGCAGCGCGTGCTTGACGTTCAGGTCCGCCTGCTGGACCAGCCGGAAGTCCTCCATCTTGGCGTTGACCATCGCGTCGGTGTCACCCGGCCGGCGGAAGACGTTCGTCTTCGCCTCGAGGTCCTTCGCCCAGCTGTCGTTCAGGTCGAGCTGCTTGCCCTTGCCCTTGATGTCGAGCGGGGCCGAGCCGGCCAGGTCGTCCCAGGCGGCGGGCTTCGGCAGGTTGGTGAACTGCTCGTTGTTGTGCAGTACGCCGCCGCGCAGGTCGGTGGCCAGGTTGTTGAACTGCTGGCCGCTCCAGGTCTTGTCGAACTTGACCAGGCTGTCCGACTCGATGGTCACCCGGACCGAGTCGGCCTGCGGGTCGCGGGTCACCGTGATGTGCATGTCGTTGCCCTGGGCACCCGGCTTGCCGACGGTGATCTTGTTGACCATCCCGTCGGTGCTGAGCACCGACTTCGCGGTGACGTTCTCCAGGTCGGGGAACTGCCGCAGCGCGGACAGCTCGAAGGACTTGGCGAAGTCGTCGAACGCCGTACCGGAGGCCAGCCCGGACCACTTCTCGGTGATCAGGTCGTCGTACGCCGACGGCGGGATCATCTCGGCCTTGACCGGGATCACCGTGATGCCGTTGTCCAGGGTGCGGCTCGGCCCGGTCCGGACCAGGTTGGTCGGCGCCAGGGTGACCTCGAACTGGTCCTGGTTCCAGGCCTTCGCCTCGCCGGCGCCCGGCTTGTAGCCGTCGGGGTAGGACATCGACAGCTTGTTGTGCGCGGGCGGCACGTCGATCTCGAAGACCACCCGGTTGCTGTTGACGCCGTTCTTGGCCCACTCGTCCTGGAACTTCACCGTGCTGGAGGTGGACAGCGGCAGCCGCTCGGTGAACAGGTCGGCCTTGGCCGCGGCCGGGTCCATCGAGACCCCGCGGTACAGGGTGATGTTGTCGGCCGGGCCCTTGGTGAGCAGGTCCTTGGTGACGTCGTGGAAGTTCTGCATCTTGCCGAGCAGCGTGCCGTCGCCGAGCGCCGTCGGGTTGACGTAACCCCCGTAGCCCTTCTTGGAGGTGAAGCTGCCGCCGGCGACGTCCTTCATCAGGTTCTCGACGGCCTTGTTCGAGCCCGCCTCGTTGAGGTGCGTGCGGGACAGGTCGGCCTGCGCGGTCCAGCGGGTCGCGTCGTCGCCGGTCAGCTTCAGGCTCGGCGGCAGTTCCGCAGTACCGAGCTTGTCGCCGGGGTGTGCGCCCGGGCCCTGGAAGAAGCCGTCCCGGTCGTACTTGAACAGGCCGCCCGGGCCGGCGACGACGATCTCGTCGCCGCTCGCCTTGACCGGCAGGCCGCCCCGGACGTCGTCGACGACGCCGTCCAGCTTGCCCGCGGTCCCTTGCAGGTCGAGGAACTTGCCCGCCAGCGGTCCGTCGCCCAGCGTCAGCGTCTCGCCGATCACACTCGGCCGGAAACCCGGCTTCATCGTCCACGAGTGCAGCACGGTGTCACCGGTGCCGAGCTTCTGGACGATCATGTTGCCATCGGCACCTGTTTGCAGGCGGAACGAGTCCGAGCCCTCGCCGGCCAGCTTGAAGGCGCGGCCGTCCCGGACCAGCTGTACGCCGTCCGCGCCCGGCAGGTCGATCCCGCGACCCGGCCGGCCGCTGGCGCCCAGCAGCCCCGGGTGCGTCTGCAGGTCCAGCGTCTTGAGCATCGAGAGCCAGTCGGCGGTCGCGTCCGCGTCCAGGTTGTGCAACTGGGTGAACGCGGCCTTCGCCTCGACCAGCTGCTGCTCGGCGAGCTGGATCTCGAGCTTCGCCTGGTCGCCCACCGACGGCATCGACGACGAGCCGTCCACCCGTCCGGTCTGCGGCCCGAAGTCGCGCTTGATCGAGTCGAGCTCGAGCTGCGCCTTCTCCACGGCGGCCCAGTCGTCCATCCGCTGGAACACCTGGGCGTCGCTGATGCCGTCGCCGCGGAACGGCTCGGCCTTCTGCCACTGCCAGGGCTGCGGCAGGTTCATGAACTGCTCGTTGTTGTGCAGGACGCCGCCGCGCAGGTCGGTGGCGATGTGCTTGAAGTCGGTCTTGCTCCAGGTCTGGTCGAACTTGTTCACGCCGTCGGAGGCGATCGTCACCCGGACCGAGTCGGCCTTCGGGTCGCGCATCACGGTGATGGTCAGGTCGTCGCCGAAGCCCTGCTTGCTGACCGTGGTGGTGTGGGTCAGGCCGTCGGTGCTCAGCACCGACTTCGCGGTCACGTTCTCCAGGTCGGGGAACTGCTTCAGCGCGCTCAGCTCGAACGACTTCACGAAGTCGCCGAACGCCGACTCCGACGACAGGCCCGGCCACTTGGCGGTGATCACCGACTCGTACATCGACGGCGGGATCGGCTCGGCCTTGACCGGGATGACGGTGATCCCGTTGTCCAGCGTGCGGCTCGGCCCGGTCCGGACCAGGGTGGTCGGGCCGAGGGTGACCTCGAACTGGCTCGCGTTCACCTCGGGAGCGCCGCCGGCCACCGGCTTGTAACCCTCGGGGTACGACATCGCCAGCTTGCTGTGCCCCGGCGGTACGTCGATCTCGAAGACCACCCGGTTGCTGTTCACCCCGTTCTTGGCCCAGTCGTCCTGGAACTTCATCGAGGTCGAGGTGGAGATCGGCAGCCGCTCGGTGAAGGCGCCGGCCTTCGCGCTGCCCGGGTCCATCGAGACCCCGCGGTACACGGTGATGTTGTCCTCGGGGCCCTTGAAGGCCAGCTCCTTCGCGACGTTCTCGAAGTTGTGCACCTTGGCGATCAGGGTGCCGTCCTTCAGCGACTGCGGGTTGACGTACCCCTCGAAGCCCTTCTTGGAGGTGAACGAGCCGCCCGCGACGTCCTTCATCAGCAGGTCGATGTTCTTGTTCTGCACCGCCGCCGTCAGGTGCGTCTGGGAGATCTCCGCCTGCGCGTTCCAGCGGGTCAGGTCGTTGCCGGTCAGGTTGCCGGGGGCAACTGGCTTCGGCAGGTCGCCGGCCACCGACGGAGCGCCGCCGTGGAAACTGCCACCCTTGTCGTAGGACAGCGGGCCGCTCGGCGACGCGACGACGAACCCGTCGTCGGTCAGCTTCACCGGCAGCTTGTTGCCGTGCAGGTCGGTCACCAGGGCCTTGTCGAACGACCCCATCCGGCCTTCCAGGCTGATCGGCTGACCGTCGAACAGGCCGCCGTTCAGCGGGAACGACTCGCCGATCTGGTTCGCCCGGCCGCCGAAGCCGAGCGAGTAGGTCCAGTTGTGCGCGGCCTTGCCGCCGGCCCCCATCTCGGTGATGGTCAGGATCTTGCCGTCCAGCGAACTGCTGAACGCGTCGGCCTTCGGTCCGCTGAAGCTGACCTGGGTGCCGTTCAGCTCGAACTTCGTCCCGCCGCCACCCGGTACGTCGAACTCGCGGGCGACGCCGCCGAGCAGCCGCGGACGATCCTTGATCGAGTCCAGGGTGAGCTTCTCGAGCTGCTGCTGGATGCCGTCGGCGCTGAGGCCGTGCTTGCCCTCGAACGTCGTCTTGGCGTAGTTCAGGTCGGCCTCGGCGGCGCGCAGGTCGATGTGCACCTGGTCGCCGACCGCGGGGCCGGTCGAGGGTCCGTCGGCCCGGTGACCGTGCACCGCGACGTTCTCCAGCGCGTTGTCGAAGTGCGTCTGGGCCCGCTGGACCTGACCGAAGTCGGCCATCTTGGCGTTGACCATCGCGTCGGTGTCGCCGGGCTTGCGGAACACCCCGGCCTTCGCCGCCAGGTCGGCGTCCCAGGTCGCGCTGAGCGGCTGGTTGTCCAGCTTGCCCTGCGCGTTGTAGTGGAAACCGGCGCCCTTCTGGTCGATCAACTGGACGCCGCCGTTGTCGAGCTGGCGGACCTTGATGTCCGGGGCGATGTCGCCGGTCACCGAGGTGACCCGGAACTCGCCGCCCGGCCGGGTGACCAGGATCTGGTCGGTGGGGCGCAGTACGCCGTCGGCCTTGGTGAGCCGCAGGCCCTGGTCGATCACGATGCCGCTGCTGTCGAAGCGGGTGGTGTTGCCGGTCACCGAGTCGGTGAAGCGGAGGTTGCCGCCGGGCAGGACGTCCATCCGGCCGTCGGGGCCGCCGCCGTACAGGTTGTAGCTGGTCATGCCCCCTTCGGTCCGCTCGACCTGGACGTAGGCGCCGGGGCGGTCGGTCAGGCCGTTGAGCGGGATCTCGACCTTGCTGGCGAGCGAGTTGGTGCCGATGCCGGAGTTGCCCATGTCGAAACCCTTGGCCAGCGAGTAGCCGGGGTCGCGGAAACCTGGGTTGTGGGCGCCGAGGTTGCTGGTGTTGAGGGTGGGGGTGTTCAGGCTCTGCGCGCCGAGGTTGTCGACCGCCGCGGCGGGCTGGGGGTGCAGCGGGACCAGCTGGGTGTCGAGGGCGGCGTGGGGGTTCACGCCGTGACCCGGTACGCCGACGTTGCCGGGGATCGCGGTGCTGCCCGGGAGGCTGGTGGAACCGGGGAGGTTGCCGGCCAGGTTGGTGGGCGGCAGGTTGGCGGCGAGGTTGGTGCCGCCGGGGAGGTTGGGCGTCGCGAGGTTGGTGCCGCCCGGGAGGTTGGGCGTCGCGAGGTTCGTGCCACCCGGCAGGTTCGGGGTCGCGAGGTTCGCGCCGCCCGGGAGGTTCGGGGTCGCTAGGTTCGCGCCACCCGGCAGGTTCGGGGTCGCCAGGTTCGTGCCACCCGGAAGGTTGGGCGTTGCCAGGTTGGTGCCACCCGGGAGGTTGGGCGTCGCCAGGTTGGTGCCACCCGGCACGGCGGCCGGCTGGACGTGCAGATCGACCGCACGGCTCGGCAACGCGACCTGCTGGATGTTCACCGACGGCACGGTCGGCGCGTTCTGGGCGCCGGCCAGACCTGGGTTCTCGATCTTGATCGTGGTCGGGGCCGGGGTCTTGAAGTCCGCGCCGGCCAGGTTCACGTTGACGTTGACGTCGGTGCCGACCGGCTTGGTGGTGTGCAACGCCGGCGGGGTGACGCCCTGGCTGGTCACGTTCGGGTTGTGCACCAGGTCGAGCGCGGCGTTGATCCGGTCGACGGCCGGCGGGTTCAGCGCCTGGACGCCGTTGAAGTGCGCCGGGGTCGGCGTGTTCAGGATCTCGTCGATGCTGAGCTTGAAGTGGTTGGCCTGGAAGCCGCCGGTGACGCCCTCGCCGATCGAGCTGCCGAAGTGCGGCGAAACGGCCGGCTGGTTGTTGCGGATCGCGGAGCCGGCCAGGTCGCTCAGCCCGGCGCCGTTCGCCGACGGGATCGGCACGTGCAGGTTGCCGATGTTGTTCAGGCCGGGCGACTGTACGCCGATGTTGTTCAGGCCCGGTGCGTGCACGTTGACGCTGTTCAGGCCCGGCGCCTGCACGCTGATGTTGTTCAGGTGCTGCCCGGCCGTGAACTCCGGCGTACCGATGTGCGGCGACGGGATGTTGCCGACGACGGCGTTCCCGTTGAAGGTCGGGGTGTTCACGTGCACCGGCGGCGGGGTGGCGCCGGTGGCGATGTGGATCGGCAGCACCGGGGTGCCGACCTGGGGCTGGACCAGGTTGCCGACGATGTTGGACGGCATCTGCGGCGTACCGATGTGCGCGGCCGGGATGTTGCTGCCGACCGGGAGGGCCGGGATGTTCGTACCGGCGTTGCCCGGCAGGTGGATGCCGCCCGGGGTGACCGTGGTCGGCGGGGTGATGCTGACGCCGAGGTCGCCGCTCTTGATCCCGCCGACGTTGATGTTGATGTCGTCGATCGCGGTGAAGGCGTGCCCGGCGCTGAACCCCGCGCCGGAGGCGTTCTCGAAGCCCTTGACGTTGATCATCGGGATTCTGATCTCGGGCGTCTTCAGCTGGGTGACGAACTTGCTCCAGCCCCCGCCGGCGGCCGCGGTGTCGATCGGGATCGCGCCGATCCCCCGGCCGATCGCGCTCGTCATCGGCATCCCGAAGACGTTGGTGCCCTGCAGGCCACGGCCGACCACGCCGACCTTCAGCGCCGAGGTGAAGGCCTGCCAGTTGCCCATCCCGAGGGCCCGGAAGGCGCGGATCTCGTCGGCGGCGACGGGCAGGAAGATCCGGGTCCACTGCATCCCGCCGAAGTGGGCGGCGGTGAACTTCCAGGTGTTGATGGCGCCGGTGGCGAAGCCCTTGCCGATGCCGGCCAGCCCGCGGCCGAGGGCGGCCGGCATGCCGGCGAACGCCGTACCGAGGCCCTTGATCCCGTTCAGCGCGATCTTGCCGAAGTTGTTGCCGAAGTTGGCGGCGTTGACCGGGAAGTTGCGGATGTTCTTGACCACGAACAAACCGGTCTCGCGGATCGCGATGTTGGCCAGCGCCGGCATGCTCTTCAGGCCGGTCAGCAGCCCGTTGAACAGGAACTCCTTGCTGAAGATCTGCTTGAAGCTCTGCGCGATGCCCTTGACGCCGGCCCCGATGCCCTTGCCGATCGCCTTCACGATGCTGAAGATCGGCAGCGCCTTGGTGGTCGGCGCGATCAGGCCGAGCCCGGCCAGGAACAGGTCGAGGAAGCTCGCGTCACCCTTGGCGACGTCGACGATGGTCTTGATGAAGATGGCCAGGTTGACCGCCAGCGCGAGCAGCGCGATCGGGCCACCGAAGATCAGCGCCGGGATGATCAGGATGATCGCCAGCCACTTGAAGGCTTCCCAGAACGCGTCGCACTCGGAGATCGGCAGCTGGATGTCGGAGACACCGTTGATCCGGCCGGCGTACGTCGAGGCCTGCTCGGACTGGTACTCACCGGCCGACTTGGCGGCGTTCTTCTGGTTCTCCCGCTCCGGGTCGTCCTCGGCCAGCCCGCGGCCGGCGTTCAGGGCGGCGTCGGCCTTGGCCTGCTGCTCGATCACCACGCCGCGCCACTCGCGCAGCGCGGTGGCCGACGTCTCGAAGGCGGCCGCGACGTCCTCGACGTGCCCGCGCAGCCGGCCGTCGACCTTGCCGCGGAGCGCCTCGGCGGTCTGACCGACGAAGACCGAGTCGTCGTTCTTGTTCATCACGGCCTCGATCGCGGTCAGGATCTCCCGCGCCTTGCCGCCCATCTTCTGGAAGCCGTCCGCCAGCGCATTGATTCGTTCGGGATCGCCCGGTGTGGGGTCACCCCCCAGACCGATCGAATCCCAGTCACCTGGCCGTGGCATCCCGAACCCTCCCTCACGCCGAAGTGGTCCCTCCGGAAAGTCCACGCGTGAGAGCGCTCCGAGGTTCAGATCCGGGCCGGATCGGCCCGGGAAAACTTTTTCTGAACCAGATCGCGCTCCACAGCGTGGACTGGGTGGAACTGTTTGGACAGCGGAGGTGCCCGTGCCGGACAAACTGAAGATGAACTACAACCTGCTGAACGACGCCAAGCGCGATCTTCACCAGCTGGCTGACGACCTGATCCCGTCGATGGACGACGACGCCTTCCAGGGCCTCGGCGACGGTACCAGCGACGACATCCTGGGCAGCAGCGACATCTCCTATGCCGTCTACACGCTGCACTCCAACGCGAGCTACACGATGGGCAAGGCCAAGGACGGCCTGACCAAGCTGGGCGACTCGTTCGGCTCGGTCGGTGAGGCGTTCCTGCAGTTCGACGCCGAGATCGCCCAGGGCATGAACGCCACCAACAGCAGCCTGGCGCTCTCGAACTGGCAGCGGAACAAGGACCAGTGGGACCACAAGCAGTCCCACCTGGACGAGTGCGTCGGCGACAAGCAGCCGGAGTTCTGCGGCGCGACGGATCCCGGGGCCGCGCCGCTCGACCAGACGATCGTCACCGACCGGGGCAACATCCACACCCACCTCACCCTCGATGACAAGGGCAACGTCATCAAGGAGGAGACCACCGTCACCTACGACGGCAAGACCTACGCCTCGGTGACGACGTACGACAGCACCCACAACCACATCGTCACGGACAGCACCTATCCCGACGGCAGCACCGTGCACAACGTCACCGACATCGCGACCGACGGTGGCTCCACCAGCACCTCCACCAGCACCGACACCGACGGCAAGGTGGACACGACCACCACGAACATCACGAAGGACGGCAGCGGCACCCAGACGGTGACGAACGCCGACGGCACCAAGCACGAGTTCACCCGGGGCGCCGACGACTGGCGAGGTACCAGCCAGCCATGGGTCGAGACCCCGGAGAGCGTCGAAGAGAACGATGAAGACGATGACGAGACCTTTGTCGCAAGCGTCGGCGTCTGACCGAACCCACAGTGTTCAGCCCAACCCACGAAAGTGAGTAGTAGCCATGGCGTACGACGGCATTAACCTCGACTACGGCAAGATCGTCGAAGTCTGCAACCTGATGACGAACGCCCACGACCAGATCTCCCCGATGATCGAGAACCTCCGCACCCGGGTGAACACCCTGGTCGACGACGGAATGGTCTTCAAGCAGTCCTCCGAGGTCATCCGGAACACCTACAACAACTTCGACACCTCCCTGAAGGCTGCCGTCAAGGGCATCCAGGACTTCTCCGACATGTTCAAGTCCATCAAGGAGAACGCCGAGCAGTTCGACCAGGGCATCAGCGCCAGCCTCAACCAGTCGAAGTAGCTCCCAGCACCAAGCACCACCCCGAAGGGCCCCAGGCAACCACCTGGGGCCCTTCGCACGTTCCGCGACGACACGAGGACAATGACGGCATGCTGCCGGAAGTGCGCACGGACGGAGAAGCACCACCACCTGGACTGGTGGCCGCCTGGCTTGTCCTGGGCGTCCTCCCCGCCGAGTCAGTACCGATGTGGTCGGCCTACTGGCTTGCCCAGGGGTACGACGGGAAGTCGCTGGCAGAACTGGCCGGCCTCAGCGGCCGAGACGCCGACGAGGTACGAGCTCTCGTCCCGGCTGCTCTCGAAGAGATCGGCATCAGGCCGCTGCCCTCCAAGGAGTCGGCGCTCAGCACCTTCTACGCCCAGATCGCCACGATGCACCTCGACGGCCGACTCGACTGGGCCTCGGCCGTCAACGCGGTCGCGAACCTCGTAATCACCCACGGCCACACCGCAGAACTCGTCGAACCGCCCATGGGTGTGCTCTGGGACATCGCCGGCGACACGGAAACTCCCCACGCCGAACTAGCGGCCGGCGTCCGCCGAGCCTGCCTCGACCAGCTCCAGGACGGGACCCCGAATGGTTGACCTTCAGATCCTCGCGATGGGTGGGGGTGGGTTCTCGATGGAGCCGGAGAATCCTTTGCTGGATGACTACTTGCTGGGGTTGGCGCCGGCTGGGCGGCGGCCGCGGGTGTGTTTTGTGCCAACGGCGAGCGGGGACTCCGATGGGTACAGCGCGCGGTTTCTGGAGGCGTTCGGGGAGGGGCGGGCCGAGGCTTCGGTGTTGTCGTTGTTCGATCGCACAGTGACCGACCTGCAGGGATTCCTGCTCGAGCAGGACATCGTGTACGTCGGTGGCGGCAACACCGCGAATCTGCTCGCCGTCTGGCGGCTGCACGGGCTCGACACGGCACTCAACAACGCCTACCAGGCAGGTGTTGTGCTGGCCGGGATCAGTGCTGGGATGAACTGCTGGTTCGAGGCCTCGGTCACCGATTCGTTCAACTCCAACGGCCTCGACCCGCTGCCGGACGGTCTCGGTCTGCTGGCCGGCAGCGCCTGTCCGCACTACGACGGGGAGCCGCTGAGACGCGGCACCTACCGCGCACTCGTCCAGAACGGCTTCCCCGCCGGGTACGCCGCTGAGGACGGTGTCGGCCTGCATTTCGTCAACGGCCACCTGGCCCACATCGTCAGCTCACGCCCGGACGCCAGCGCCTACCAGGTCACGCGAGGCGACACAGAGGCGTCCGAGCAGCATTTGTCCGCCAGATACCTGGGGTGACTCCAGATGGGAGCTTGTACTATGACGCAGCAGGAAATCTGCGCAGGGTACACCTAAGCAACCAAACCTTCCGCGCCTCAGGGTCACCTCGAACTATTGCGAGATTCAGTATCTGGTAGCACTCTCGCACCATGAACTCACAAGCATGGGTTTCGGTCGCCGCCATTGCAGCGACCACACTAGTCGCCTTGGCCGGTTTCATTTTTAACAGATCCGCCCAGGCGCGTCAGATCGAAGCGGAGAAACAGCGTTCTATTACAACAGTTGATTTAGAAGCGCGCCGCGCACACGACCAGAGAGTATGGGATGCACGGGCGACGGTATACATCGATTACCTGCACTGGTTGCAAGAAACGGTGCGGGAGATCCTGCGTCAACCCGAAAGTAATCTTCTAACAAACAAAGTCTCGGATGGCTGGTGGAAGACACCTTATGAGCTTCGCGCCAACATGGCCCTGTTCGAGTCGGATGCGGTCCGCGCCGAGCGTGGGGCTTTAGTAAAGTGCTTTATTGCTATCAACTCTACCCTGGACACGATTGATGGTAACGCACGAGAACACCCTGCCATCCTGGACGATTTGCGCCGGGAATCAGGGGAAGCACTTACTCAGATCGATGTCATCATCGAAACAATTCGGTCTGACATGGGCGCCAGTACCGCATTAGCCACCCCAAAACAGACCTAAGAACTAGTGAAGGCTCTTGAGTATTTCCGCTTCCTTTAGATATTCCTCAAGAGTTGTCATCTTTGACTAGCTAGTGTTAGACCCGCAAGGTAGTCAGCGGGATCTGTACTGCGACCGGCGTCGAGCCAGGGCCCGTGGTCCAGGCCCGCCCGGTCTTCGGGGTGGCCCGGGTGATGTTGTGCGACAACCGCACCCCGATCAGATCGCCGTCGCCGATCGAGCGTGGTTCGATCACCAGTCCTCGACGGGCTCGCCGGGCCGCGGTGGGCCAGCCGCCCATGCCGGACTGGAATCCGTCGGTCGAGGCGGCGAAGACCAGGCCGATGCCGCTGTCCCGGCCGGAGACGATGATCTCCTTGAGCAGCTTGTCGGCGGAGGCGGACATCACCAGGTCGGCGTCGTCGATCATCACCACCTTGGGCCCGGGGATGCCGTCCAAGGTTGAGCGGAGCAAGTCCTCGCCCGGGTCCGCCTGCGGCATCAACACCACCTGGGGATGCCGTTCCAGCGTACGGAGCGGGGTCTCGCGCGGAGTGATCAGCACCAGCGTCGTACCGCCGGCCAGCAACGAGACGGCCAGCGACGACAACGCGTTGCTGCGCCCCGACCCAGGCGGCCCCAGTACTGCGAACGACGACGCCACCCCCTTGAGGTCGACGCCCAGCGCGCCGGCCTCGTCGCCACCGAGCCCGACCAGGCCCCACAGCGGCCGCCGGTCCTCGACCGGGACCAGCTCGTACGCCGCGGAAAACTCAACAGACGAAGGCAATTCGGCGACAGCGAACGGACGCCGCTCGGCGGGCACCTTCGCGTCCCGCTTCTTCGCCTCGGCCGCGATGTCGCGGATCGCGTCGACCTGCGCGGCGCCGCCACCCTCGGCCAGTACGGCGATGTGCGTCTCCGTCCCGGTCAGCACGTGCCAGCCACGCCCCGGGATCACGTTCGCCGGCACCTTGGTCAGCCGCAGCCCGGCCGCCTGGTAGTCGGTCCGATCAGCCTGCCGCAGCAGCAGTTTGTGGTCGTTGTGCGACGACAACCGCCCGCCCAGCAACGACCGCTCGGACGTCGCCACCACGTGCACGCCCACACCCGCGCCTTCACGCAGCAGCCGCATGACGTCCTGCAGCACCTGACCCTGGTCGTGGTCGTCGAGCATCGACGCCAGTGCGTCCCAGCCGTCGATCAGCACCAGGATGTGCGCCGGCCGCGAAACCTTGGGCAGCATGTTCCGCAGCTCGGTAAGCCCAGTCGCGTTGTGCTTGCCGGCCAACTCCTGCCGCTCGGTGATCTCCTGGCCCAGCCGCCGCAGGATCCGGCTCATCCGTTCCATGTCGTGCCGCGAGACGACTCCACCGCAGTGCGGCAGCGTCTCGATCACCGCCAGACCACCACCAGCGGCGTCGATGCCGTAGATGTGCAGGTCCGCAGTACTGATCTTCTTCGCCGCCGACCCGGCCAGCGTCCGCAGCATCTGCGTCCGCCCCGACCGCGGCGCTCCGATCACATACAGATGCCCGAAAGTCTCGAAGTCGACACCGGCCACTCGCTGCTGCTGCAACGCCGGCAGGTCCTCCAGCGCGTACGGCGCGAACAGCTTCTTGTGCGTGGTGTCCGGCAGATCCGACAACAACAGCTGCGCGGTCAACGCAGGCTGCCAAGGCTTCGGCTGTACTGCGAAGTCCTCGAGCTGGTCGACAGCCCCACGGACCGCATCGACCAACGCCATCAGGTCCGTGACCGCCAACGTCGCCGGAGTGTCGTCGACCTCCACCGGCCGCTCGTCCTTGACGGCCGGCTTGCCCAACGCCTCCCACTCCAGGTCGGTGACCTGCATGTTCGACGCGTCGGGCGGACCCTGCTCGATCAGGTCGTCGACCACATCGCGCTCGGCACCGACCCAGGCAGTTTGGAACAGGTCGGCCAGCCGCGGCCCGCGCCGGATGATCGCCCGGCCGGGAATGTCCGGCGTGATCGAGGCAGCCTCGTTCACGTCGACGATGTCCTGCGACTCGGCCTGATCCGTGACCCGCAAGGCGATCCGCAGGTTCGTGTTGGCCCGGATGTCACCGGTCACCACACCAGCAGGCCGCTGGGTCGCCAGAATCAGGTGGATCCCGAGCGACCGCCCTCGCTGAGCGATCGAGATCAACCCGGGCACGAAGTCCGGGATCTCCCGCACCATCGCGGCGAACTCGTCGATCACCAGCACCAGTCGCGGCAACCGGCCCAACGACGGGTCGACCAGTCGCTTGGCCTGGTAGTCCACCAGGTCCTTCGCGTCGGCCGCGGCCAGAATGCGCTCCCGACGCCGCAGCTCGGCGTCCAGCGACTCCAGCACCCGCTCGACCAGGTGCGAGTCCAGGTCGGTCACCATGCCGAGGGTGTGCGGCAGACCGGCACACTCCTTGAACGCGCTTCCGCCCTTGTAGTCAACGAGAACGAAGGTCAGCTCGTCCGGCCGGTTGACCACCGCGAGCGAGGCGACCAGCGTCTGCAGCAGCTCCGACTTACCTGAGCCCGTAGTACCGGCGATCAGGCCGTGGGGCCCGTCGGTCACCAGGTCGAGGACGAACTGTCCGTCGAAGTCGGCGCCCAGCACGAACGAAGTACTGGCCGGGCGTCGCTGCCACCGGTTCACCAGGGCCTCGGCCGTCGGCGGCTCGAGATCGAGCTCAGGAAGCAACTTCACCATCTTCGGCAGACCCGCGTCGTGGTCCGGGCTGACATCGCGCACCGGGGCGAGTGCCCGCGCGATCTGCTCGGCCCACTCCGACGTCACCAGGTCGGCGCGCACGTTCTTCTGGTCCGGCAACCCCGGCCGCTTCACCGTCAGCGTCTCGCGCCCGGTCGCGATCACGGCGCCGCACTCCTCCGGCAGCAACCGCTCGTCGCGGTCCAGGCAGATGCTGTAGACGCCGACCGACGGCCCGTCGGTCAGCACCTGGATGAATCCCGGTACGTCGCGCAGCCGCCGCGCGCCATCGGCGATCACGACGACCTCCGGATCGCTCAACGGCTCCTGTTTGTTGCTGGAGGCCTCGATCCGCCGTTGCCGGCCCTGCACCTGCGAGATCAGCTCGGTCACCCGGGACGCGGTGGTCGCCTCGTCGTTGGCGATCAGTACTGCGGCCGGCGCGCCTTCGGGCCGCAGATGCGGCAACCAGCGCACCCAGGCCCAGTCCTCCATCCGGTCCGGCTCGGCCAGGATGACGATGCGCAACTGCCGCGGCGAGTGCAGCGCCGCGGACTGGATCACCAGCCAACGGGCCAGCGCACGCGACTCGGCATAGTTGCCGGCGATGCCGATCACGCCGTGCCCACGCAGCGGTACGGCGACCGGCGCGTCCGGGATCGTCCAGCGAATCGTCCGGTGGTTCTCCTCGCGACCTTGGTCGTCGAGCTCCTTCAGCGACGCCTGGTCCGCGGTACCGAGTCGCAGCAGCAGGTAGTCGGGGTCGTTGCGACGCCGTTCCCACAACCGGCTACCCGGCCGCATCGCCAACTGTGCAACGCGAACGGGGTCCGGCGCGGTCACGTTCCGGATCAACCGCTCCCGGGTGACCGCGACGTGGATCTCTTCCTCCAGCGCCGCACGCCGCGCGACGTAGCGGCGGATCGCCTCCAGGTGCTCGGCCCGGTTGCTCTTCCGGCCGCTGAAGTAGTTCATGCCCATCATCAACGGGCTCAGCATCGTGAAGATGAGGAAGTAGTACGAGTTGAACAGCCCGACCATCACCATGCCCAGTACCACCGGGGCGAGCACGACGGGCCACGGGAACGGCCGCTTCGCCGGCGGCGGCGGCGGGTTGGGCAGCCGGATCTTGCTGTCGTCCAGGTGCGGCGCGATCCGCGGCGGCCGGTTGTAGTCGAGCCCGAACCCGTCGTCGGCGGCCCGGATCGCGGCCACCGGCTCCAGCGATCCGCTGCAGCGCAACAGCACCGAGCCGACCGAGAGGTCTTCCTCCGGTGGCCATTCGTTCACCTGGCCGATCGGAACCTCGCCCGGGTCGCTGGCCGGCGACGTCCCGTCCTGCGGGTTCTCGACGTCCTCGACCCGGATCGCGCTGGTCGCGGCGTCGTCCTCCGGCGGGCCGACCCGGCGGCTCATCACCTTGCCGGCCATCGTCTCGGTCTGGTGCCAGTACGTCTCGCCCGACGGTCCGACCGTGACCCACAAGCCACTAGGCGGTACGCCGCTCCCGCTCAGCCTGATCGAGCACAGCGGATCAGAACCGATCTCGTGGCTGCCCGGCCCGATCCGCCAGACGCGACCAGCGTCAGGACCGGACACCGCATGCAACTCGACGACGACCGGCGCCGCAGCAGCCGTGCTCTGCACCAGGTTCGGCGACTCGGCCGGAGCCCCGACCCCGAGTACGCCGCCATCGCGAACGCCCGACCCAGCCAGTGGAGCAGCAGAGTCCAGCCGCCTGGTCCCGACGAACAACGGCAGGCCAGGCCGCCCGAGCCCCTCGGCGAAACCGCCGACGGACAGACCACGGGGAAGCTTCACCACCCGATCGGTACGCCGTTCGCCGCGCTGCTCGACGGTTGTCAGGTTCAGTTCCACGACGCTGTCTTTCCTCTCGGCGCGTCCGTCGGTCGCCCGGCCTCGGAGCCGAGCACCGACACACCGGCCACACCCACCGGCAGATCCAGATCACCGAAGTCGTCGGTGCCGATCGCGGGGCCGTCCGGGCCACGGGTCTCGAAGTCGTGCGGCGGCATCCGCCGGACCGACCGGGCGACGGCCGCCGCCAGCGGCAGCGGGTCGATCTCCAGCCAGGTCGCCGCGCCGTGCAGCCGCAGGCCGTGGTCCGGTGTCGTCTCCATCAAACGGGAGCTGCCCCGGCCGACCCCGAGGCTGACCAGCCGCACGCCCTTCGGCACCGGCGTCTCCAGCTTCTCGGCGCCGATCACGAACCAGGCGCCGCGCCGCTGGATCGCCTCGTCCAGCGGCATTCCGTCGTGTTTGCTGTGCACTCCGTCGGCCACCTCGACCGCACCGGCCGGCAGCCGTACGTCGAGTTGCGCGGCCAGCGCCTGGACGACGGCCTGCGCCGTGCGCGGTACGCCGTACACGGACAGCGACGGTGGGCCGGCCAACAGGTCGATCATGATCGCGTTCTTGCCGCTGGCATCGGTCCCGAGACAGGCCAGCAACGGCGTCTGCGCGGGCACGTGCCCGGACGGCACCGAGTAGTCCGTGAGAGCGCGGCGCTCGATCCACCACAATCGCGGATCCGTCTGGTCCTTCAGCCACGGCGACGGCAGGGCCCGCTCAGCCGTCGCCCCGACCACCAGTACTCCGATCCGCTGCTTGGCGATCGCCAGCGCGTACGGCGCCATCGTGGGGTCGACGGCCGCCGCGTAGCCCATCGCCTGTTCGGCCTGCGCCCAGCCGTTCTTGTTGCGCAGGATCCGGCTCAGGAAGCGCACCCGGAGCCGGTACCGGATCCGGGCCGCGATCGGGTCGACGAAGGCATGGACCGTCCGGCTGGTCTCCCGCTTGATGAAGCGGCCCAGGCGACGCCAGCCACCGAGCCGCCGAACCAGCAGGTTGAGCAGGATGAGAGCCAGGATCACCAGGCCGGCGTACCCGAGCATCGTGCGGACGTTGCTGCCGCCTTGCATAGCCGTCATGCAGCGGCCTCGCCCCATCCGCGACGCAACAGATCCCCCCGCAAGGTGCGGACGGCAGTGTGAGTACGCGACTTCACGGTACCGATCGGGACGTCCAGCGCCAAAGCGACATCCTCACCGGGATGACCGCAGAGGTGAACTCGGGTGACCACCTCCCGGTGCGCCGGGGACAGCCGGTTCAGCGCCTCCACCAGCACGGTCCGCTCGGTCACCTGGTCGGCCGGGTCCGGCTCGCTGCGATCCGACTCGAACTCGGTCTGGCACAGCCCGACCGGGATCGCCCGGCTCTCCCGGCGGTGCAGGTCGACGACCAGGTTGCGGGCGACCCGGAACAGCCACATCCGGATCGGCCGGCTCTCCCAGTCCAGAGTCTCGGCCTGGACCCAGGCCCGAAGCAGTGTCTCTTGGATCACATCTTCGACGGCAAACGTATTCCAGCCCACCAGGCCTTGAACATAGCGGCGCAGGGTCTCGCGTTCGGCCAAACAAAGCTCGATGGCTTTCATTCGGCTCGCGCTGATCTCGTCGATGTCGGGACCTCATTTTAGGGGCGGAGGACCTGGAATTCAGATCTTGAACTTAGTGGAAGAATGCAACCATTGCCGCCGACTGTAGGTGAACAATCAGCCACAATCCAGTCTCCGACTGTGATGAGAGCGTGACTCACGAATCCGTTGACTCCTGCCCCTGGTTCGGGAGATTCTCAATGTGGTCATGCCTTCAACCAGGCGCCTGACCGCTGTCCGCCCCCACCTCTGGAGTCGACGTGCCGCTCTTTCGATCGCCCGGTTTTCGCCGGTCCGGCCAGCAGAACCCGGCCCGTTTCGCCAAGACCTTCGCCCGCCGGCCGGTGGTTCCCCGGGTGGCGCCGATGCCCGACCGGCGCGCCTGGACCACCACGGCGTTCGTCACCACCTTCGTGGCCGGCGCCGCTGTCGCGGTACCGCTGCTGACCCACATGGGCGGCGGACAGAAGTCCGACACCGTGATCTCGGTGGACGCGCCGATCTCCGTCAAGACCCCGGTCGGCACCCCGACCAAGGTGCCGACGGCAACCACCACGGCGACCATGACGACCACCACCAAGACCACCATCACGTCGGCGCCGCGAATCTCGGTCGCCACCGCGACGGTCACGATGACCGCGCCCGGCGGTCAGGTCACCGTGGTCCAGCCCGGCACCACCGTGACGCTGCCGCCGGTCACCATCACCGCGCCGGCCCCGGCGCCGCTGAAGCCCGCCACTGTGACGGCCACCACAACAGCCACCGCCACCGCCACCGTGACCAACAAGGTGACGGAGCCTGGCAAACAAGGGATCGCCGCCGAGGGTCAGGCGCTGCGGCCGCGTCCGGATTCGGCCACCCAGCTGCAGAGCGAAGGCACCAGGCGCTGCGTCGACGTCAAGGACGGCCGGGCCGGCTCCGGCAAGGACGGCACGCCGCTCCAGGTCTGGGACTGCACCAAGGGCGCCGGCCAGACCTGGACGTTCAACCCCGACGGCACGGTCCAGTCACTGGGTCAGTGCATGGACCTGGCCTGGGGCTCGATCGCCGAGAACACCCCGGTCCAGCTGGTCGCCTGCAACGGCAACGCCGCCCAGCAGTTCCGGGTCACCCAGAAGAACGAGTTGGTCAACCCGGCCGCCGAGGGCAAGTGCGTCACCGCCGACAAGAGCGACAACGGCGGCCGGCTGTTCCTGCGCCGCTGCACCGGTGCCGCCGAGCAGCACTGGAAGCAGGGCTGAGTCCCGAGTGTCCCGTAAGCGAAGTAGCTCGAACGATGGAGGTGTCCAGGTGCGTGCATCGCGGTGCTTGAGGAGCGTCCTCGATGCGGAGCATCGTGGATGCTCGTCAAGTGCCGCGAGGTGCGTGCCTGGGCGCCTCCAGCGCCGAGCTACTTCGCTTACGGGACACTAGCGTCAGAACGCGTACGGATAGTCCGACCAGTCAGCGGGCCGCTTCTCCAGGAAGGAGTCGCGGCCCTCTGCTGCTTCATCGGTGCCGTACGCGAGCCGGGTCGCCTCACCGGCGAAAATCTGCTGGCCGACCAAACCGTCGTCAATCAAATTGAACGAGTATTTCAGCATTCGCTGCGCGGTGGGTGACTTTGCGCAAACTTTGAATCCCCACTCGAGCGCGACGCTTTCCAGTTCCGCGTGCGGCACGACTTTGTTCACCATGCCCATCCGGTAAGCATCTTCCGCGGAGTACTCGTCACCCAGGAAGAAGATTTCGCGGGCGAACTTCTGGCCGACCTGCCGGGCCAGGTACGCCGAGCCGAAACCGCCGTCGAAGGACGCCACGTCCGCGTCGGTCTGCTTGAACCGGGCGTGCTCGGCCGACGCGATGGTCAGGTCGCAGACCACGTGCAGGCTGTGCCCGCCACCGGCCGCCCAGCCTGGTACGACGCAGATGACGACCTTCGACATGAAGCGGATCAGCCGCTGCACCTCGAGAATGTGCAGCCGGCCCGCCTTGGCCGGGTCGATCGTGTCGGCGGTGGTGCCCTCGGCGTACTTGTAGCCGTCCTTGCCCCGGATCCGCTGGTCGCCGCCGGAGCAGAAGGCCCAGCCGCCGTCGCGCGGGGACGGCCCGTTGCCGGTGATCAGCACGCAGCCGACGTCGCTCGACATCCGCGCGTGGTCGAGCACCCGGTACAGCTCGTCGACCGTCCGCGGCCGGAACGCGTTGCGGACCTCGGGCCGGTTGAACGCGATCCGGACCACGCCGGCGTCCACCGCCCGGTGGTAGGTGATGTCGACCAGGTCGAACCCGTCGACCTGCTTCCACCTCGACGGGTCGAAAATCTCGGAGACCTGCGCGGGATCAGTCACGCCGCGAGCATATTCAGGCCCGGTGCCGCTCAGCGCCGGCGGGTGCTCTCCCGCAGTACGACCTCGGCCGGGAAGGTCTCCGTGGTCGGGTCCCCGCCCTCGACGGCCAGCTCCAGCGCGCGACGGCCCATCTGCTCCAGCGGCAGCCGCACGGTGGTCAGGGCGGGCCAGACGTCCCGCAGGGTCGCGATGTCGTCGAAGCCGGCCACCCCGAGCTGCCCCGGTACGTCGATGCCGTTGGCCCGCAGCGCCGACATCGCGCCGACCGCCATCACGTCGTTGACCGCGAACAGGCAGTCCAGCTCGGCCTTGGTCGCCAGCAGCTCCAGGGCCGCCGCATGACCGCCGTCCCGGGTGAAGTCCCCGGCCTGTACCGCGACCGGCTCCAGCCCCGACTCGGCCAGCCCCTCGACGAACCCGTCCCGCCGGTCCCTCGCCGTGGCCAGCCCCTCAGGGCCAGCCAGTACGCCGAACTTGCGCAGCCCCAGCCCCACCAGCGACCGGGCCAGCTCGGCCGCACCCGCCTTGTTGTCGGGCTCGATCGTGTGGGCCGGCATCCCCGACTGGCTGACCAGCGCGAGCCCCGCACCGGAGTTCAGGAAGGTCTGCACCTCGGTCGCCGTCCGGGCCAGCCCGTCGGCGTCGGTGCGGCGCGAACCGATCATCACCGCGGCCCGGGCGCGCTGGGCGCGCAAGGACGAGAGGTAAGCAATCTCACGGTCGGCGTCACGGAACGTGCTGGCCATCATCACCAGCAGGTTGCGCTCGTCGGCCGCCCGCATCACCCCGTTCGCGATCGCCGCGAAGTACGGGTCCTCGATGTCGTGGACCAGGATGCCGACCAGGTTGGTGGATGATTTCGCCAGCGCCTGGGCCTGCGCGTTCGGGGTGTAGCCGAGTGCCGTGGCAGCGTCGCGAACACGCTCCTGCAGCTCCGGGCGCGGTACCCGGTCACCGCCGTTCAGCACCCGTGAAGCCGTCGCTACGGACACTCCCGCCCGCTGTGCCACATCGAGCAGTGTGACCGGTGCTCGCAGGTTCATCGCCTTACCCACCTTCCGTGCATCTCCCCCTGGGTGGCGGTCACACTATCGGAAGTGGCCCCGTCATCACCCTCCGTGGTGTGCCGGGCTGCGCTGAGCGGTAGGCAATGTCTCCAGAACCTGGCTTTGCGGCCCCGGAATGACTAGCCTTCCCAGCCATGACGACCGTCCGCGCCAGGGTGCTGCTGCTGGCTTCGTCCACCGCGCTGATGTGCCTCGGGACCGTGACCGGTACCGCGGTCGCCGCACCGGCACCGGACGGAGTCGAGGGCGCGTCCGCTGCCCCCGCTGCCCCGCCCGCGCCGGAGCTGAGCTCGGCGCAGGGCGCGCAGCTCGCGCCGGCCTCGGCCGTGCCGCCGAACGTCGACCCGAAGAAGCACAGCACCAAGCCGGTCTACGACTACGCGAACGCGATCCGCGAATCGGTCTACGTGGACACCAAGATGGACACCGACTCCGACGGCGCGAACGACG
Organism: Kribbella sp. NPDC056861; assembly: GCF_040687575.1. Taxonomy (NCBI): domain Bacteria; kingdom Bacillati; phylum Actinomycetota; class Actinomycetes; order Propionibacteriales; family Kribbellaceae; genus Kribbella; species Kribbella sp. NPDC056861. The sequence goes on from NZ_JBFBNQ010000006.1 coordinate 477,285, forward strand.
TGATCGCGGTCGACATCGTCCGGCCCCGGGAGACCGCCGCGGCCGGCCGCAAGATCCCGGTGATCATGGACGCCTCGCCGTACTACTCCTGCTGCGGCCGCGGGAACGAGAGCGAGAAGAAGACCTACGACGAGAACGGCGACATCCAGAAGATGCCGCTGTACTACGACAACTACTTCGTCCCGCTCGGGTACGCCGTGGTCGGGGTCGACGTGGTCGGCACCAGCCGCTCGACCGGCTGCGGCGACGTCGGAGGCAAGAACGAGATCGCCTCCGTGGTCGCGGTGATCGACTGGCTGAACGGCCGCAACTCCGCGCACACCAAGACCGGCGCCCCGGTCCGCGCGACCTGGAGCACCGGCTCGGTCGGCATGATCGGCAAGTCCTACGACGGCACGCTGGCCAACGGTGTGGCCGCGACCGGCGTGAACGGGCTGAAGACGATCGTGCCGATCTCGGCGATCTCCTCGTGGTACGACTACTCCCGCTCCGGCGGAGTGCCGTACTCGGTCGACTACATGCCCTGGCTGGGCGGCTACGTCGGCCACGACTCGGCCGCCTGTGACGCCGTCCGCGCGGACCTCGGCGAGCAGGACGACGACGAGACCGGCGACTACACGAAGTTCTGGGCCGAGCGCGACTACCTGAAGGACGCCCGCAAGGTGAAGGCCTCGGTCTTCGTCACCCACGGCCTGAGCGACTACAACGTGCAGACCAACCACTTCGCGCAGTGGTGGGACGCACTGGCCAAGAACAACGTGAAGCGCAAGATCTGGCTCGGCCTGGAAGACCACGTCGACCCGTTCGAGTTCCGCCGCGACGAGTGGGTGGCCGAGCTGCACAAGTGGTTCGACTACTGGCTGCTCGGCCTGCAGAACAACGTGATGCGCGAGCCGATGGCAGCCGTCGAGACCGCGCCGGACGTGTGGAAGAACTACGCCACCTGGCCGGCCACCCAGAAGACCGTGCCGGTGCCGCTGGCGGCCGGCAAGCTCGGTTCCTTCGGCAAGGGCACGGTCAGCATCACCGACGAGACCTCGCTGACCGAGGACGACATCGTGGCCACGCCGTCGGAGGTGATCGCGGGCCGGCAGATGTTCCTGTCCGCGCCGCTCCCGGCCTCGATCCGGGTCAGCGGTACGCCGACGGTCACGCTGCGGATCAAGGCCGACGCGGCCACCACACCGGTGACCGCCCGCTTGGTCGAGTACGGCGAAGCCCAGCGGTACTCCGGCATCCGGCGGACCACCACTCCGACCTGTGAAGGCTCGAGCGTCGAGTACGACGACGCCTGCTACTTCACCGTCGAGAAGCAGACCGAGCAGAGCGACCACGGCATCGTCAGCCGGGGCTGGATCGACGCGGCGCACAGCAGTTCGCTGAGCAAGCCGAAGCCGCTCACCCCGGGCAAGTGGACCACCGTCACGGTGCCGCTGCGGGCGCAGGACGAGGTGATCCCGAAGGGCCGCGTGCTCGGCCTCGCGGTGACCTTGAGCGACACCGAGTGGACCACGCCGAACGACACCGGCGCGACCATCGACATCGACCTGGCCGGCAGCAAGCTGAACCTCCCGATCACCGTCGGCAAGGTCAACCCGGCGACCGCGCGGACCGCTCCGCTCAACGTCACCATCACCACCCCGAGCGAGCGCCCGGACCTGCACGATCCCACCCACTGACCCAATACTTACCTTCGTGAAGTATCCCCTTTAGTGTGGGGCCATGCTTGAGCACGAGGTAGTCCAGCCACAGCCGTCCGCCGCCGTCGAGGCCGGGCGGCTTTGGTATCGCCGCCCCGCGGAGCGCTGGTTCGAGGCGCTGCCGATCGGCAACGGCCGCCTGGGCGGCATGGTCTACTCCGGCGACACCCGCGAACGGATCGCCCTCGCCGAGTCGACCGCCTGGTCCGGCGCTCCCAGCGACACCGACGTGAGCCCGACGGCGCTGGAGAACCTGCCGGCGATCCGGGAGCTCCTGCTGAACGGCCGGTACGCCGAAGCGCAGGCGCTGGCCGACCAGCATCTTCCCGGCCGCCCGGTCTCCTTCGGCACCAACGTCAAGCTGCCGGAACTGTTGCTCGACTTCGCCATCGACGGCTCGACCACGGGCTACCAGCGATCGCTTGATCTCGGCGACGCGATCGTTCGGACTCGTTTCGAGCGCGCGGGGATCGTTTTCGAGCGGGAGGTCTTCGCGTCGCATGCCGATGACGTGATCGTGGTCCGGCTGACCAGCAGCGCCCCGGCGAGCTTTCAGGTCTCCTTCAGCGAGCCGTCCGCGGTGACTGACGGCGATGTCCTCCAGCTGACATTCCAGGCCCGTGAAAGCCTGCACAGCAACGGAGAAGTCGGCACCCTGGTCGACCTCCGAGCCCGCGCGACCACCGACGGCACAGTTGTTGCTGCTGACAACCACCTGGTGATCGACAGCGCGACCGCCACTACCTTGCTAGTTGCTGTCGGCACTGATTGGCTCGGCGCCGACCCCACCGAGCGCCCGTCTCGTTCGGTACAGAACGACGCCGACTACGCGACACTTCGCCAGGCGCACCTCGATGACTACACGCCACTGATCAGCCGGGTCGGGCTCGACGTCGGCCGCAGCAGCGACGCAGTACGGGGTCTGCCGACGGATGAGCGCCGAGCTGCCGCAGGTGCCGACGATCCCGAGCTGCTCGCGCTCTACTTCCAGTACGGCCGCTATCTGACCATCGCCGGATCACGCACGGATTCGCCACTTCCCCTTGCCCTGCAGGGATTGTGGAACGACGGCCGCGCATCGGGTGGTCCGTGGACCAACGACTACCACCTCGACATCAATACCCAGCAGAACTACTGGGCGGCCGAGATCACCGGACTCGGCGAATGCCAGTACCCGCTGTTCCAGTTGATCGACGGTTTGCGGGCCAGCGGACAGAAGACGGCCCGCGAGCTGTACGGCGTACCGGGCTGGGTCTCGCACACCGTCAGCAACGCCTGGAGCTACACGGCACCTGGCTGGGGACTCGGCTGGGGAGTGCACGTGACCAGCGGGATCTGGATCTCGCTGCAACTGTGGGAGCACTTCGAGTACCACCGCGATCTCGCCTTCCTGGCCGACCGCGCCTACCCCGTACTCCGTGACGCGGCCGAGTTCTTCCTTGCCTATTTGACCGAAGACCCCGCGACCGGGCTCCTGTTGAGCGGCCCGTCCGACTCCCCGGAGAACTGGTACCGCACTCCCGACGGAGGCCAGGCCTCGCTCTCGATGGGCGCCACCTGCGACACCGTCCTGATCGAGGCCCTCTTCCGGATCTGCGACGAGGCAGCGACCCTGCTCGACACCGATCTGGACTTCCGCGCCCGACTCGATGCCGCTCGCAAGAAGCTCCCGCCGTTCGAGATCGGCAAACACGGCCAACTGCAGGAGTGGCTGCACGACTTCGACGAGGCCGTCCCGAGCCACCGCCACACGTCCCACCTGATCGCGCTCTACCCCGAACGCCAGATCACACCCCGCGAACACCCCGAACTGGCCCGCGCCTGCGAGGTCACCATCGACCGTCGCCAGGCAGCCGACGGCTGGGAGCAGACCGAGTGGGTCGAGGCAAACCTGATGGCGTACTACGCCCGCCTCCTCAAGGGCGACCTGGCCCTCGACCACCTCCGCGCCCTGATCACGGACGCCAGCGAAGCCAACCTGCTGTCCTACTCGGTCGCCGGAATCGCCGGCGTCACCGAGAACATCTACGCCACCGACGGCAACACCGGCGCCACCGGAGCGCTGGCTGAGCTGTTGGTGCAATCGACTTCGAGCGAGATCGAACTCCTGCCGGCCCTCCCCACCAGTTGGCCTTCCGGCAAGGTCTACGGCCTTCGCGCCCGAGGCGGCTTCGTCGTCGACATCGAGTGGCACTCCGGCCGGCTGGTGACCGCCCGTGTCACCTCTCTCGGCTCAGCGTCGACAGCCCGGATCCGCTACGGCGACGAGGTCCTCCACCTGTTGGTCGACGGCACCGTGGAGGTCAGGGCCGCAGGATGATCTTGCCGTGGGTGTGGCGCTGATCCAGCAGTGCAAAGGCGTCCTGGACCTGGTCGAGCGGGAAGGTCGCGGCGATCGGAACCTCCAGTTCGCCTTGGTCCACCAAGGCCGCGAGCTCAGCCAGAGCTTGCGGCGTACCGGCTGCTCGGTTGCCGTCGGCCCGGGTCCCGTACTTCGCCGCGGCGGCGAAGTCGATCACCGTGTTGATCCGTTCCGGCGGCACTCCCAGCGAGATCGCCAGATCGACATAGCCGTTGCCAAAGACATCGATGAAGACGTCCGGCCGATCGAGCACGAGTTGATTGCCATAAGCAACCTGTGTCACGCCGTGGGCTGACAGCCAGGCATGGTTCGCCGGTCCGGCGATCCCGATCACCTTCGCGCCGGTCCTTCGAGCCAGCTGCACCGCGATGGAACCGACTCCACCCGCAGCGCCGGCCACGACCACCGTCTCGCCCGGCTGCGGCCCGACCGCTCGCACCGAGGCGTAGGCCGCAGTACCGGCTGTGTAGAGCCCACCCGCGACCTCCCACGGGACGTTCGCCGGCTTGGCGACCACTTGGGCGACCGGGGCAACGACGTACTCCGCCTGCGCTGCGCCTGGTGGCAGCAGGAAGCCCAGCACTTCGGCTCCGACCTCGAACTCCACCACGCCTACGCCGATCGACTCGACCACGCCCGCGAAGTCCACCCCCTGACCGCTCGGATAGGCCGCGACCGGGTAGATGCTCTGCATCAGCCCCTCGCGGATCGACGAGTCCAGCGGGTTCACCGCCGCCGCGCGCACCGCCACCAGCACCTCACCCGGACCGGCCTCAGGCTTGGCAACCTCGACCACCTCCAGGACCTCGATCCCGCCGTGCCTGCTGAAGTTGATTGCCTTGGACATCGATGGCTCCCTCTGATCGCTCGTGGTCACCACGACGGTGGCAGCCTGGCGGCGGCTTGAGGAGCGGACCGGATTCCCTAGGATCGGCAGCCCTAGGCTGAGGCCTGGGTCCCGGCCCGGCCGCGCGTCATGATGGATGCCATGGATCGCCGTCAGCTCGCCGACTTCCTGCGCCGCTCCCGCGAACGGGTCAGCCCGCAGGAAGCAGGCCTGCCCACCGGCCCCCGTCGCCGTACGCCGGGCCTGCGGCGCGAGGAGGTCTCGCAGCTCGCGGGCATGTCGGCCGACTACTACATGCGACTCGAGCAGGCGCGCAGCCCGCAACCGTCCACCCAACTACTCGCATCGCTCGCACGGGCGCTCCGCCTGTCCGACGAGGAACGCGACCACCTGTACCTGCTGGCCGGCCACCGCCCACCCGCCGCTCGCCCCGGCGGCGACCAGATCAGCCTAGGCCTCCTCCGGGTCCTCGACGAACTCAGGGAAACCCCCGCCCAGATCCTCAACGACCTCGGCGACGTCCTCGCCCAGAACGCGATCGCCGACTCCCTGCTCGGCACGATCTGCTCAGTCCGCGAAGGCGAACGCAACGTCGTCCTCCGCTGGTTCACCGAACCGGCCATGCGAGCCCCGTACCCCGCCGACGAACTCGACGACCTGGACCACTACCAAACAGCCAACCTCCGAGCCGCCGCCACCCGCCGCGGCCACGACGACGCCTCCACCGCGCTCGTCCACCATCTCCTGACCACCAGCCCCCGCTTCGCCGAACTCTGGCCCCTGCACGAGGTAGTGACCCGCCGCACCTCCCACCTCCGCGTGGCCCATCCGGTGATCGGCCCCATCACCCTCAACTGGGAAACCCTCCTCACCCCCACCGAAGACCAACGCCTGCTGATCTACACCCCCACCCCCGGCACCGAAGACGAAACCCGCCTGGCCATGCTCGGCGTCCTCGGCCCATCGCAGTTCACCCCGCGCTGAGCTGCTCGGCCAGGCCGACGAAGATGCCTTCGGGTCCGCGGACATAACAGAGTTTGTAGCTGTCGCCGTACCGGACGATCTCGCCGACAACCTCCCCGCCGTGAGCACCCAGCCGGGCCACGACGTCCTCGATGTCCTCGACCGTGAACATCACCCGATGCATGCCGATCGTGTTGTGCTGCAGCTTCTCCTGCCCGATCCCGACCGCTGCGGGAGACAGGTACTTCGCCAGCTCGAGCCGGCTGTGCCCGTCCGGCGTACGCACCATCGCGATATCGCAGCTCACGTCCTCGAGCCCGACGCAGCCGCTCGCGAATGGCCCCTCGACCCGCGCCTTGCCCTCCAGTTCCATCCCGAGTTCCTCGAAGAACGCGACCGCCGCGTCCAGGTCGTCGACCACAATCCCGACGTTGTCCATCCGCCGAATCGTCACGCTGGTTCTCCTCCGTTGGTGAGCGGCCGGTTCCGGCCGCTCTCACCCTAGGGACGGAGCCGCTGTCGCGTTCTCGACATCGGCCGGCAGAAACTTCTACCCCGGTACTCCGTCCGCCACGAACTGCATCGGATCACCGAACCCCAGGTCCCTGATCCCCGCGCTGTAGAACGCCCCGATCAGCAACGACCTCCGATGCGCCGCGAAGGTCAGCACGTGCGCGACCATCCCGCCGTACGTGAACACCCGCGGCGGCTCACAGGTCGTGTCGACGAAGCTGTCGTCGAACCGCCCCTCGTCGTTCAGCCGATTCACCAGTGCCACGAACCGCGATCCCGCCTCCGCATGCCGACCGCGCAACTCGGCGATCGGCGTGGTCACCTCCCGCCCACACTCCGGCACCTGGAACGGCCGATCCTCGACCGACGCCAGCCACATCTCCTCCTGCCAAACCAGTCGATCCAGCAGGTACCGGATCGACACGTCGTCGTCGATCCCCTCCACCGACAGCTCGATCGGCCGATCCAGCGCCACGGCATCCAGCCGCGCACCCCGCTCGATCAGCTCACCCGTGAGCCACACGTGGTGCTCGACCATCCTGACCAGTACGTCCATCCCTCTCGTCTCCTTCCGAGCCGGCAGGCGCAAACCCGCCGGCGGCTGAAAATGCACCCCACTCGGCGCCGCCAGGAAGAACTGACGCGACGCCTCCCGCCGCCATTCCCGCGGCGCCATCCCGTACGCCCGCACAAACGCCCTGGTGAACGCCTCGTGCGACCCGTACCCCGCCTCGATCGCCAACTCGAGCACCCCGGAATCCCCCGCCAGCAACCGGTACGCCGCCCGCTCCAGCAACACCCGCCGCCGAAACGCAGCCGGCGACTCACCCGCCACCGCCGCCACCACCCGATCACAATGCGACCGCGACAAATGCACCCGCTGAGCCAGGTCCCCGCCGGTAGTGCCGATGTCATCGAGGCTGTCGGCAACCGCGGCAACAAACCCGGAGAAGAGGTCAGTGGAATCCATGCCTCCACTGTGCCCGCGAATACGGGGGCCGGACTTGATCGATTTCACCGAACCGAGAACAAGTCGCGACGGCGAGGGCGACGGCAGTCAGTAGGCAGGCGGGCAGGGCGCGGCAGGCGGGACGCTCGAACAGGTGGTGACTCGGGCACGGGCCAGCGCGCGGGCAGGCAACGGGCGGGGCAGGTAGTCGACGACGCGACCAGCCGCGCGGGCGACAGCAACCACCTTCCCCCGGCAACCCGGCGCGCCACCACCGTGGTCACACCGCGCGACGAAGGAGCGGCTTTCGCACGGGCGGGTGGGAGCGACCGAACGAGCACGCGACGAAGGAGCGGACGTCGGAGGCCGCGCGGGAGAACCACCTGCACCCCCAGTCAAACAGCATTGCGGAGTACTCCGCATCGTGTAGTAGTGTGGTCGGCAGAGCACCGCGGGGCCGGTCTGAGGGGTCCGGTTTCGCGGTGCACCAACCGGAGGTGGAGGCGATGGACCCGAGTCAGCTGCTCAAAGGCGTGCTCGATCTGGCTGTCCTGGCAGTGCTGCGCGACGCGGACGGGTACGGCTACGACGTACTGCGCCGGTTGCGGGCCGCCGGGCTCGAGGACGTTGCGGACGCCTCGGTGTACGGCACGCTGCGGCGGTTGTTCGCGGCCGGCGCGCTGACGTCGTACGTGATGCCCAGCGAGGAAGGCCCGCATCGCAAGTACTACGGGCTGAACAAGACCGGCCTGGACCTGCTGGCCCAGTCCACCAAGACCTGGAACCACTTCGCCGACACCATGTCGGTGTTGCTGCTCAAGGAGGCGGCGTGAACAGCACTCTGACCGGACCGGTCGCGAACTACCTGGCCCAGGTCAGGACCGAGCTGAGCGACCTGCCGCCGGGCGAGCTGGCCGACGTGCTCGAGGACGTCACCGGGCATCTGAGCGAGGTCTCCGCGGAGTTCGAGCAGGAGCCGACCGCCGAGGCGCTGCAGGAGCGGCTCGGCACGCCCCGGCAGTACGCCGACGAGCTCCGAACCGCGGCCGGCTACCCGCCGCCGACCGCCTCGCCGAAGCAGACGACCGGCGCCGAGAGCGCGGTCCGGTGGGGCATCGTCGCCGCGACCGTCGGGCCGTTCTTCCTGGTCGTCGGCCTGCTCAACGGCACCGGCGGTCTGTTGTTCTTCGGCGTGTTCGGCCTGGCCGTGCTGCTCGGCGCGGCCTACCTGGGAGTCCGAGCACTGCGCGGCAACAACCCACGCGTCGTGCTGGACACCAACCTGGGCAAGCAGGGCGCCGAAGCCGTCCGCAGCGGCGTCGAGCAACTCCCGCCGAACGTCCGCAAGGACCTGGTCACGATCGGCCAGCCGGTCTGGTGGGTGGCCCGCGGCATCGTCGGCGGCGGCGCGGTCTTCGCCGTGTTCGGCGCCTCGGCGGTCACCGTAGTCGGCGCGCTGGTCGGCGCCGTGGTCTCGATCTGGATCGGCCGCCAGACCCAGCAGGATCGCAGGTGGCTCTGGTACGTCGTACCGCTGAACGTCGCCGCAGCCGTGATCGTGCCGCTCTGGCTGGCCTACAGCTTCGTCGGCGGCTCCGCCGGACCGTTCACCAACTACCGGAGCACCCCCGAGCCCAACAGCTACTACTCCAACGGCCTGGTCCTGGACGGTACGCCGATCAACAACATCTACCCGTTCGACGAGCAGGGCCGGCAGCTGAAGGTCAGGCTCTACACCGAGGACGGCAAGCCGATCAACCTGAACCTGCAGAACTGCCAGGCGTCCTACGGCGACGGCAGCCAGGAGTCGGTCAGCAACTACTTCCCGCTGGCCACCATCGCGCCCGAGCAAGCCGTCGAGAATCCGTCCAGCGAGGATCCGACCAGTGCCACCAGTTCGGAGAACTGCAAGGACACCGACAAGGCGCCGTTCGTCCCGCCGCCGGCCCCGGCCACCCCGCTGCCGAGCTACACGCCCTCCGCGGGCACCACGCCGAATCCCTCGGAGACCCCAGCCCCGAGCGCCAATCCCAGCGCCACCGTGCCGAGTACCACCCCGAAGGCAGGCACCACCCCGGTACCGAGCACGACGCCGGCACCGAGCACGCCCCCGCCGGGCGGCGTCACCCTCACGGTTCCCCCGCCGACCCGCTGACGCAGCACCAACAGCAGCACCAAACAACAGCGCCAAAAGACTGGGCTACAGCTGTGCCGCGGCAACCCCGCGGTACCTGTAGCCCAGTTTGCGATACAGCCCGATCGCGACCTCGTTGGTCTCCTCGACCATCAGCACCGCCTGCCCGTGCCGCTTCACCAACTCAGCCGTCACGAACGCGCAAACCTGCCGCGACAACCCCCGCCCGCGAGCCTCCGGCCGGGTCGCCACCCCCGCCAGGAACCCAACGTCCGGCGCACTCCACGCATCAGCGGCGATGCTCAGCAACTCGCCCGCCTCATCCGTGATCGCCGCCCACCGCGTCACCCCAGGATCCGCCGGCCACGCGTAGGACCCAGGTGAGGCGAGCGTCAGCAACTCATCGACTCCCGCAGCGTCGGCCTGCCAGGCAGCGGTGGTCGTCTCGGACGGCGCAACCGTCGTCTCCATCCACCCAAAAGTGGCTCGGAGCAACAATCCCGGCACGCGATCCACCAACTCGCGGATCACCGCCTCCTCACCGAACGGCCGGTACGTCGGACCGAGCTCGGCCAGCGCGTTCTCGACCAACGGCGCCAACTCGTCCATCGGCCCGCGAACCACCAGCCGGTCGTGCTTCGACAGATCCGCGGAGGCCACCACCACCGCCTCACCGGAGTACCAAGCCCTGCTGCGGCCGCCGAGGTCGCCCTGGCCGGCCCAGACCATCAGCAGATCGCCATCGGCCCTCGTCGCCAGCTCCCCGGCCATTGAAATCTGATCCACCCGGACATTGTGTCTGACGTGTCAGTGGGCCGCCGAGGCGCGTTGCAACGCGTACGGCGTGAGGTGGTGGTAGCCGCGAACGGAGACCCGCCGAAGCCTCCGCAACCGGTACGCCGGATGCCCGTCGAGCGCGGCAGCCAGTTCGCGGTCGGCCAGGACGCGCCCCGGCTTGGCCTCCGAGGTCAGCCGCGAGGCGAGGTTGACGACCTCGCCGTACACATCACCGAGCCGGATCAGGATGCTGCCGTAGGCCAGGCCGATCCGCAGCTCAGGCAGGTCGCCGGCCTCGGTCATCTTGTCCTGCAGGGCCAGAGCAAGCGCGGCACCTTGCGCGGGAGTGTCGGTGACGAACAGGACCTCGTCGCCTATCGACTTGATCACTCGGCCGCCGTTCAGCGCGACGACATCGGCTGCCAGTCCTTCGAAGCGTTCGATCAGGCTGCCCAGTTCGACGACCGACAACCGGCGGGTCAGCCTCGTGTAGCTGACGATGTCGGCGAAGCCCACCACCCGGACGCCCCGGGATAACTCGTCCGAGCCCGCCACCGCCCGGCCCGCCGCGGCTGCCAGATGCCGGCGCCAGACGTAGGTCTGCAGTCGTTCCATTGCTGGCAGCAACAAAGACGCGACCTCGATCGCGTCGTCGGCGGACAGCTTGGAGCCGCCGAGCAGCTCGAGGAACATCGCGGACTGCCAGGACGCCAGCCGGGACTGGGTCTGACCGAGCTTGCGAGCCAGCGACGACTCCACCGCTGGGTCGATGAACCCGTCGTCCTCCAGCGCCGCGACGATCCGGAGCGCCTCGACATCCCCGTCGGTGAAGGCGATCTCGTCGTCCGGCACGGTCGCGAACCCGAGCGCGTGCCACATCTGCTCGGCCCGCTCGATCGAGATCCCGGCCCGCTCGGACACCTGGATCCGGGTGAACTTTCGCTCACCGCCAAGCAACGCCTGCTCGAACCCCTGCTGCAACGCCAGCAGATCCGGCTCCGGAGCCTGCCCCCCAGCAGAAGAGGGCTCCGCCTCCAGCGGGACGGCCGCGGCGCGGGCGGAGGCGGGAGCAGAGTCCGAGGGCGGACCGGCCGCGGCGCCGTCCACGCCGTCGGTGCCGGAGTCGGGCTCGGCCGGGTTAGTCGGGCTGGGGGCCACGGCGTTCGGCGATGGTGGCGTCGATGGCGTCGCGGAAGTTCGGCAGCCGGGTGGTCAGGTCGTCGAACTTCTCCCGGGTGAAGTGCAGCAGCTGCAGCCGCGACTTCGCGGTGACCGTTGCCGTCCGCAAGCGGTTCTGCCGGACCGCGACCTCGCCGGCGATGTCGCCGGGGCCGAGCACGGCGATCTCCTCGCCCTTGACCCGGACCGCCGCGGTGCCGCTCAGGATCAGGTACGCCGCGTCGGGCGCGGTCTGCTCCAGGATCAGCGACCAGCCGGCCGGTACCGAGACCTCTTCGCCGGCCCGGAAGATGTCCTTGATCTCCCGGCCGGACAGCTCCGCGAACAGCGGCAGGTCCCGCGGGGACGTCCTACCCAGTGCCACGTCGATCCTCCGAGCCCGCCGGGCAGCTCACCCGGCGATAGCAGGCCGATGTTTCCAGTCAGTAACTCTAACGCTTGACCCCGGCAAGGGTCACTGACAGGGCCGATCCGGCCACCGCGGGCGACCACGAGTTCCGGAACCGAGCAAGAAGGGGACGCCGACCTGCTCGGCCGCTTAGCATCAGGGTCCGTACGCCGGTTCCGCGGCGGTTCGAGGCTCAGGGGTGGGCGCATGCGAGTAGTCATGGTGGGGATGGGCAGTCGGGGCGACGCGCAACCGATGGCCGTCCTCGGCGCGGAGCTGGTCGCGCGCGGCCACGACGTCACCCTCGGCCTGTGCTCCGACCTGGTCTGGATCGGCCGCGCGCTCGGCGTCGAGACGGTCGACCTGAAGGCCAGCGCCAAGGAGTTCCTGGAGTCGCCGCAGGGCCAGAAGTGGCTGGCCGCGGGCGACTTCCAGTCCTACGTCCGCTGGCTGCTCGACTACAAACGCCAGTACGCCGACCAACTGCAGTCCGACCTGATCGACCTGGCGTCGAACGCCGACGTTCTGATCTCCGGTACCGCGACCGAGCTCGAGGCCGTCGTGATCGCGGAGGCAGCGGGGATCCCGTACGCGTCGATTTACCACGCCCCGATGCGCAGCAACAGCGCGTTCCCGCACCTGCTGGTCTCGACCGACATCTTCTCGCCGGAGCAGAACCTGGCCACCTACGCCAAGGTGGACGGCTCCAACTGGCCGGTCTTCGAGCCCTTCGTCAACAAGCTCCGCACCCGCGTCGGCCTGCCGTCGACCACCGAGACGACCGGCGTCCGGCTCGCCCGGACCGGTTCCCTCGAGGTCCAGGCGTACAGCCGGCACGTCGTACCGGAGTTGGTGGACTGGGATCCGCGCCGCCCACTGACCGGCTTCCTCGCGCCGTCGGCCCAGCAGCGCAAACTGCTCGACGAGCTGCACGATCCCGAGCTGGACGCCTGGCTCGACGCCGGCGATCCCCCGGTGTACTTCGGCTTCGGCAGCATGCCGGTACTCGAGCCGGAGGCCGCCCTGACCATGATCGAGAAGGTCGCCGACATGCTCGGCGTCCGGGCGCTGGTCAGCCTCAAGGCCCGCCCGACCAGCAGCAGCGCAGTACGGGTGGTCGGCAACCTCAACCACGACACGGTTCTGCCGCGCTGCCTGGCCGCCGTCCACCACGGCGGCGCCGGTACGTCGGCCACCTCGCTGCGGGCCGGCCTGCCGACAGTGGTCTGCGCGGTCTTCGCCGACCAGCCGTTCTGGGGCGCCCAACTCCAGCGGATGGGCGTCGGCAGCACGCTTCGCTTCACCGACCTGAGCGAGCCCACTCTGTTCGCCGCGCTCGAGCCGATGCTCTGCAACGGCCCGCGTCAGCGCGCCGCCGAGCTGGCCGTCCTGCTGCGCGAAGAGGACGCCGTCGCCCAGACCGCGGACGCCTTGGAGCAGTCGCTCTCCGCCTGAGACGTTGACCGCCCGGGGTTAGCTGGTTACGGTAAGCGAGTAATCGATTTCTCGCACTCTGACCCGCCCTCAGGAGCGCGCATGAAGAAGCGATTGGTTCCCCTTGTCCTGACCTTGCTGGCCAGCGGCCTCGTCAGTACGTCGTACGCGCAAGCCGCGTCGAACCCCCAAGCCGCGCCGCAGATCCAGGCCGCGCCGACCGCCACCGGCCAACTACTGCGAAACGACACCGGCCTCTATCCCCGAGCGGTCAGACTGCAGAACAGCGGCACCGCCAACGGCCGGATGATCGCCAGCGTCGTCACCTTCACCGGCAACTCCGGCATCGGGGCGATCTACGAGAGCACCAACGACGGCGCCTCGTTCACTCAGGTCGGATCGGTCGCGGACCCAGCGGCGAGCGCAGGCAAGGGACTCTGCTGCGCGACGCTCTTCGAACTGCCACAACAGGTCGGCGCGATGCCGGCCGGAACGTTGCTCTGGGCAGCATCCGTCGGAGCGGACGCCCGCCCGATGGCCCTGCGAATCTGGAAGAGCAACGACGTCGGGCGCACCTGGACTTATCTGTCGAACTGCGCGACGGCACCGAATACCAAGGGCCTGTGGGAGCCGGAGTTCTCGATCGCCGCCGACGGCCGGCTGGTCTGTCACTACGCCGACGAGACGGACGCGGCCCACAGCCAGAAGCTGATGGAGGTCCGCAGCTCGGACGGGATCACCTGGACCGATCGGGTGCCGACCGTCTCCAGCCCGACCTTCGGGCACCGGCCGGGGATGCCGGTCGTCCGGAAGCTGCCGACCGGCGTCTACGTGATGGCCTACGAGATCTGCGGACTCGGCGGTCAGTACGACTGTGTGGTCCACACCCGGACGTCCGGCGACGGCTGGAACTGGGGACCGCCGTCGAATCTGGGTGGGCGGCCGCACACGGTCGACGGGAAGTACTTCACCCACGCGCCGACGATCGCGACCGTCAACGGCAAGTTGCTGCTGATCGGGCAGATCCTGCAGAACGCCAACGGTTCGGTTGCCGCTGACAACGGCCGGACGATCCTGGTCAACACAGAAGGCGCCAACGGCAACTGGTACGAGATCGCCTCGCCGGTCGCGGTGACCAATCCCTACAACAACTTCTGCCCGAACTACAGCTCGCCGCTGGTCCCGTCCGCCGACGGCGCCAGGGTCCTGCAGCTGGCGAGCGACTACGACGGCGGCGTCTGCAAGACCTTCTTCGCCACCGGCTCGGCGATCGGCACCCAGGACGCGACCGGTGTGGCGAACGCGACTTACCGGCTGGTGTCCGCGCAGAGCGGCCACTGCCTGGACGTCGCCGCCGACTCACGTCAGCCCGCAGGCAACATCCAGCAGTGGACCTGCAACAACCTGGGCCCGCAGAACTTCCAGTTCACCTCCGAGGGCAACGGCTTCTTCCGGCTCAAGGGCCAGAACAGCCAGCTCTGCGTGGAGGTCGCCAGCAACTCCGGTACGCCGGGCGCCAATGTGCAGCAGTGGAACTGCCAGGACGGCGGCTGGCAACGCTGGCGCCTGGTGAACGTCGGCCGCGGCTACTACAAGCTCGTCGGCCAGAACAGCCTTCTTTGCCTCGACGTGGCCGGCGGCTCAGGCGCCCCGGGCGCCAACGTCCAGGTCTGGACCTGCAACAACCTCCAACCCCAGACCTGGCGCCTCGAACCCCGCTGATGGCAGCTTCCGGCCGTACTGCGTCGCGGTGCGGCCGGGCTGTCACACTTGCGCGATGCTGCGCAAGGCGTTGAAACGAACGGGGATCGGACTCGGCGTCCTGGTGGTGCTGCTGGCTCTGCTGGTGACGACGCTGTACGTGTACCCGCTGGGGTCGGATCGGGCCACAAACCCCAAGGTCACCGCGTTGCCGTTCGCGCAGGCGAAGGCCGCCGCCGAGGTAGCAGTGCAGCAGGACACGGCCAAGGGAGACGTTCGGCCTGAGTGCCGCACGAAACTGCTCACCCACCCGGACCGGCCGGCCAAGTCGGTGCTGATGCTGCACGGCTACACCAGTTGCCCCGAGGACTACGACGAGCTTGCCGAGCTGTTCTACCGCCAGGGCTACAACGTCTACGCACCCCGCGAGGCTCATCACGGCCTGACGAACAAGCAGGCCACGGCCGACGTCAGCGTCGACGGTCTGCTCGACTACGCCGACAGCGGCCTGGACATCGCGGCCGGCCTCGGCCAGGAGGTCGGCGTGATCGGGATCTCCGGCGGCGCGGACCTCGCGACCTGGCTGGCGGAGTACCGGACCGAGTCGGTCGCCCATCTGCTCGCGCTGTCACCGTTCTACCAGCCGGGCCCCAAACAAGCACCGGGGATCGTCGTCCGGCCGATCACTGTGCTCTACGGCTACCACCTGGTGCCGGACAAGATCAACGAGCGGGGCTTCTCCTTCAGCGCGCTCACGCAGTACCTCCGGATCGTTCACAACTATCGTGATCGCCCCGTCAACGACAAGCTGCGCAGCGTCGCGGTGGTCACCTCGGCCAACGACGACCTGATCGACCTGCGCCGCGCGGTCGAGGTCCCCCGCGGAATCGCCGAGAACAGCGGAGTTCCGTTGCTGTCCCACGAGTTTCCCAGCGCACTGGGCTTCGAGCACGCGATCCTCGACCAGGAGAACCTCGGTACCCGCGCCGCCGCCATCAACACCTACTACCTGGATCTCTACGAGGGCCGCGGTTCCACTCCGCCGGTCTAAGGCTGGTCCGCGCGCCTCGTACGCCGGGAGCGGTGCGAGCGCGAGCGTTCCGTACGACGCCGCGTCGGCCGGCGTGGGCCGACCAGGCGCGGGCCGGCGAGCCGGTCCTCGAGTCGCCGGGCTTCGCGGCGGATCGGCTGGGCGACGTACTCGCCGAGGATCACGCCGGAGGCCAGCGCGACACCGATGGCGACGGCGGTGACGAGGCTGACGATGCCGACCAGCTGGCCGAGGCTCAGCTCGTACAAGCCCTTGTAAATGGTCAGTCCAGGCAACAGTGGCACGGTGCCGCAAACCACCACGACCAGCGGCGGCACGCCCGAACGACGGCCGAGCGAGTAGCCGACGAGACCGACCGCGAAGGCGGCGGCCGCGGTCGACCAAGCCGGGCCGAACTGGGCCCGGGTCATCAGCGTGAAGACGAGTGAGCCCAGCGCGCCGACCACCGCGATCGGCAGCAGGGAACGCAGCGGCGAGTACGACGCGTAGGCGAACGCGACGGCCATCAGGGCGCCGGAGCTGACCATGATCGGGAGGTTGGAGAGCTGGATCGTCTGGGCCTCGATCGCGACCGGGAGACCTAGCTTGATGCCGAGGCTGATCCCCAGCGAGACGCCGGCGATGATGCCGCCGGTGAGCAGCATCGCCTCCAGGCTGCGGGCGGCCGCGGTCACGTAGTACCCGGTGATGGCGTCCTGGACGGCGCCGGTGAGAGCGATCCCGGCCAGCAGCATGATGATGCCTGCGGCAACTACCAGGGACGGTTTCACGGGAGCGTCGACGGCGTAGAGGATCAGGGCGACGGCGGTGGCGACGAACGCGCCGGCCACCTGCTGATAGAAGGCGGGCAACCGCTGGCGGTTGAACCAGCGATTGCTGAGCTCGATGAAGCAGGCGGTGACGACGGCGACCAGAGTGATCAGCCAGCCACCGCCGAGCAGCAGCGTCGCTCCGCCGGCCATTACGCCCCACGCGAGCACCGAGCTCCAGCGCGGGAAGGGTGGGCCGGCCGACACCATCCGGGCGAGTTCGCGGCTGGCCTCCTCGCGGGTCAGCTCGGCGCGGGCGAACCGGCGTACCAGTTGGTCGACGGCGGTGAGACGGGAGAAGTCCTGACCGCGGTACCGGACGATGCGCATGTGCGTCTCGGGGGCGACGTCGGGCGCGGCCTGGTACGAGATCGCGATCGAGGTGAAGGTGATGTCGACCTCGCAGCCCCGCAGACCGGCCGAGGCGGTGACGCTGAGAATGGTCGCCGTGGCATCCGCAGTACCGGCGCCGCTGGAGAGCACGACCTCGCCGATCCGGAGCGCCAGATCGAGGGTGCGATAAAGCTCACGCTGCTCGTCGCGGGCCTGCTCGTCGGCTGCCTGCAGCTCGGCGGACAGCTCGTCGACCGACAACTCGCCCGTCGTCGGCTCCGCATCACGGCGATCCCGCCGGCGCCGCTCTGCCTGCCGACGCTCGCCGCGGCGTCGCTCACTCGCGTCAGCCTGCGCTTTCGCGGCGTCCGCACGCCTCAGATCGCCCAGCCGCAGGTCCTCCGACAACGTGACATCCAGCGACGGCGACCCCGTCTCCGCCCCGTCGGCTGCCCGATCACCGCCCTTGACCACCGTGCTCCTCTCGTCACCTGAAACGACGCTAACGCCCAACGCCTCGCCGTACCCCATCCGTCCATCCGCACGCAGCCCATGGCGGCGTGTCCGGAATCGGTCTGCAATCGCTTTCCGCCGACTTCCGCGACAGGTTGACTCGTCCGGACCGCCCACCTAAGGTTGCGATCACGAGCCTTGGAAAGCCCTTTCCAAGGCGGCAGCGGGAGGAGCGAGCATGTGTGAGCACGGCCCGGCCGCAGCGCTGCCCGGCGGGATCGGCATCTCGCGGTTGTCGGTCTACGACCTCGAGGCGCCGGACGGACTCGTCGGCGGCACCCCGCACGTCCACCTCGCCTGCTCCGAGGGGTACTACGTGATCGCCGGCTCCGGCGCGGTCCAGACCCTCAATCCGAAGGGCTTCACCGAGACGCCGCTGCAGGCCGGCACGGTGGTCTGGTTCGACCCCGGCACGATCCACCGGCTGATCAACGGCGGCGAACTGCAGATCCTCACCCTGATGTCGAACTCCGGTCTGCCCGAGGCGGGCGACGCCGTCCTGACTCTTCCGCCCGAGCACCTCACCGACCGCGAGACCTACCTGCGCGCGACCACGCTGACCGGCGAAGGCGAAGCCCGTACGCCGTCCGCGATGGCGCGCCGCAACCTCGCGCTCGAGGGTTTCGCCGTACTGCGTGAGGCGTACGCCGCCGAGGGTGCTTCTGCGCTGGACGCGTTCTATGAGTCCGCAGTGCGCATCGTGCAGCCGCAGCTCGCCGATTGGCGACGTCGTTGGGAGCAAGGCGCTCGCCGCTTGGCCGACGAGACGGGTGCTGCGCTGGATGCGTTGGAGGCCGGCAAGGCCCCGCACCTGCAGACCGCAGAACTGCACGAACTCCCCGCACCTACTGAATTCGGCAAGCACGGAATGTGCGGCCGCCTAGACGTTTATGACTTGAATGAGCGCCCATGACGGCCGCCATCATCCTGCGCTCCTGCGCCGAAGAGAGGTAGCACCTGTGAACGACAGACACGTGGGCATCGTGATGAACGGCGTGACCGGGCGGATGGGCCTGCGCCAGCACCTGGAGCGCTCGATCGTGGCGATCCGCGAACAGGGCGGCATCCCGGCCGCCGACGGCACGATGATCATCCCCGAGCCCATCCTGGTCGGCCGCAACGAGCTCAAGCTGAAGAACATCGCCGACAAGTACGGCCTGACCCGCTGGACCACCGACCTGTCCGAGGCGCTGGCCGAGCCGGATGTCGAGATCTACTTCGACTCCCAGCTCACCCAGCTGCGGGAGAAGGGCGTGCGCGCCGCGGTCGAGGCCGGCAAGGCGATCTACTGCGAGAAGCCGATCGCCGAAGGGCTGGAGGCGGCGGTCGACCTGGCCCGGCTGGTCCGCGACTCCGGGCTGAAGAACGGTGTCGTCCAGGACAAGCTCTCGCTGCCCGGGCTGCGCAAGCTGAAGCGGCTCGTCGACGGCGGTTTCTTCGGCGAGATCCTCTCGGTCCGCGGCGAGTTCGGCTACTGGGTGTTCGAGGGTGACTGGCAGGAGGCGCAGCGGCCGGCCTGGAACTACAAGACCGAAGAGGGTGGCGGCATCGTCGTCGACATGTTCTGCCACTGGCGCTACGTGCTCGACCAGATCTTCGCGCCGGTCAAGTCGGTCTACTGCCAGGGCGCCACCCACATCCCGACCCGGTACGACGAGCAGGGTCAGGCGTACACCGCCACCGCCGAGGACGCGGCGTACGGCGTCTTCGAGCTGGAGGGCGGCATCATCGCGCAGCTCAACTCCTCTTGGACCACCCGAGTGTTCCGTGACGAGCTGGTCGAGTTCCAGGTCGACGGCACCGAGGGCTCCGCGGTCGCCGGACTGCGCAACTGCCACGCCCAGCACCGCTCGGCGACCCCGAAGCCGGTCTGGAACCCCGACATCCCAGCGGAGTACTCGTTCCGCGACCAGTGGTCCGAGGTGCCGGACAACGAGGTCTTCGACAACGGCTTCAAGGTGCAGTGGGAGATGTTCCTGCGGCACATCGTCGACGACGCGCCGTTCACCTGGGACTTCGTCGAGGGCGCCAAGGGCGTTCAGCTGGCGGAGCTCGGTCTGCAGTCGTGGCGCGAGGGACGCAAGCTGGAGGTCCCCGCGCTCGACATCGAGGCGCAGGCATGAGCCTGTCGCTTCGGCTCCCACTCGACGGAGCCTTGGAGACCTACCAGCTCACCGGTACTCCGGTTGCCCATGGCACCTATTCGCCGGCCCGCACCCGACTCGCCTTCGCAGCAGCGCACGTGGTCTCCGACCCCCTCGCCGACAACTCGCCGGGTGCTCCCGCGGTGATCGACTGGGAGCACACCCTCGGCTTCCGCCGCCACCTGTGGTCGCTCGGCTTGTCGGTGGCTGAAGCCATGGACACCGCCCAACGCGGCATGGGCCTCGACTGGCCCGCCACCCAAGAACTCATCCGCCGCTCCGCCGCCGAAGCACCTGATGGTCGAATCGCAGTAGGCGTAGGAACGGATCAATTGTCCGCGGGTGTGCATCCGTTGGATGCGGTGATCGGCGCCTATGAGGAGCAGTTGGCGCTGGCCGAGGAAGTCGGCGCTCAGCCGATTCTGATGGCGAGCCGGGCGCTCTGCGCTGCAGCTACTTCACCCGACGACTACCGCAAGGTCTACGACCGCCTGCTCAGCCAATCCTCCCGGCCTGTCATCCTGCACTGGCTCGGCTCGATGTTCGACCCGGCGCTCGACGGCTACTGGGGCAGCGACTCCCTCGACACCGCCGCCGACGTTGTGGTTGACCTGATCAACGAAAACGTCAGCAAGGTCGACGGCATCAAGGTCTCCCTCCTCGACGCCGCCAAAGAAGTTGCCCTGCGCAAGCGTCTCCCCGAGGGCGTCCGGCTCTACACCGGCGACGACTACAACTACCCCGAGCTGATCCGCGGCGACGACGAGCACTACAGCGATGCGCTGCTTGGCATCTTCGCCGCCATCGCCCCGGCGGCCGCCGCCGCGTTGAAGGCGCTCGACGACGGCGAGCTGACGAAGTACGAGGAGATCTTCGCACCGACCGTCCCGCTGGCGCGTCAGATCTTCTCCGCGCCGACCTACTACTACAAGACCGGAATCGCCTTCCTGGCGTGGCTCAACGGCCACCAGCCCGGCTTCGGCATGGTCGGCGGCCTGCAGACCGGCCGGTCCCTGGCGCACCTGGCCGACACCTTCCGCCTCGCCGACGCGGCCGGTGTGCTCACGTCACCCGAGCTGGCCGTCGACCGCTTCCGCAAGCTGCTCATCGTCGGCGGGGTCGACGCATGAACCGCTACAGCTTGAACCAGGCAACAACGAAGTACTGGTCACTGGAGGAAGTAGTTGCCGCCAGCGCCAAAGCCGAGCTGCAGTGGATCGGCCTGTGGCGCGAGCCGATCCAGGAGTACGGCGTGGAGCGGTCGGCGAAGCTCGTCGCCGATGCCGGCCTGCGCGTTTCCTCCTTGTGCAGAAGCGGATTCTTCACCGCCACCGACGAGGCCGAGCGGCAGGCGAAGATCGAGGACAACCGTCGCGCCATCGACGAGGCCGCCACTCTCGGCACTGACGTCCTGGTGCTCGTCAGCGGCGGCCTGCCAGCCGGCTCGCGGGACATCGACGGCGCCCGCGGGATGATCCGCGACGGCCTCGCCGAGCTTGCGCCGTACGCCGGGGAACGGGGTGTCCGGCTCGCCGTCGAGGCGCTGCATCCGATGTTCTGCTCAGACCGTTGTGTCGTCTCGTCACTCGGCGGCGCGCTCGACCTGGCCGAGCAGTTCCCGGTCGAGCAGGTCGGCGTGATCGTCGACGCGTACCACCTGTGGTGGGACGCCGAGGTCTACCGGCAGATCGAGCGGGCCGGCGACCGGATCTGCTCGTACCAGGTGAGCGACTGGGTGACGCCGCTCCCGGCCGACAACCTGCTCGGCCGCGGCATGATGGGCGACGGCGCGATCGAGCTGCGCCGCCTGCGCGAGGCGTGCGACGCCGCGGGGTACACCGGACCGGTCGAGGTCGAGATCTTCAACCAGCAACTGTGGGACGCACCGGGCCAGGAGGTCTTCGACCTCTCCCTGGCGCGCTATCTGGAACACGTCGCCTGACAATCCAGCACTCGAAGGAGCCCTCTCCCCATGAGCGACCGGACGATCCCCGCTGACGGCATCGGCATGCACCTCTACACGATGCGTGAGGCGCTCGCCGCGGACTATCCCGGCACCCTGCAACGCCTGGCCGAGATCGGCTATCGCACCGTCGGGGTGAGCGGCAGGTTCGGTCACTCGGCCGAGCAGATCCGCTCGTACGCCGATGCGGCGGGTCTCCGGATCGTGTTGGAGCACGTCGGCTATCCCCGGCTGACCGACAACTGGGAGGGCGCTATCGCGGACGTCCAAACGCTCGGCGGCCAGTGGGTCGTCGTACCGTCGCTGCCGAAGGAGCTGTGGACGCCGGACGGGTTCCGCGAGGCTGCTCGCGCCTTCAGCACAGCCGGCCAACTGGCGAAGAAGGAAGGCCTGAAGCTGCTCTTTCACAACCACGGTCACGACTTCGCCGAGGTGGACGGGCAGGTGCTGTTCGACATCCTGCTGGACGAGGTCGAGCCGGATCTGCTCGGCTTCGAGCTCGATCTGTACTGGGTCGTCAACGGCGGCAAGCACCCGGTCGACTACTTCCGCGGGCACCCCGGCCGGTTCCCCGCGCTGCACGTCAAGGACATGGCGGCGGACGGCTCGTTCGCCGACGTGGGCACCGGCCGGCTCGACTTCGCGGCGATCTTCGCCGAGGCGGAGTCGGGTAGGGTCGAGCAGTGGCTGGTCGAGCACGATGCGCCGACCGACGAGTGGCAGTCGGCGCTGACGTCGTACCGGGCGCTGGCCGAGCTCCGGTACTGACCGGAATCCGTGAAGCGAACGGCCGTTTCACGACGGTACGTGTCAGTAGGCGTATTCTCGTCACTGACTGCACGCGGCTGGCTTCCGTCCGGCGTAATTAGGCGGCCGTGTCGCGCCGGAGAACGCTCTCCGGCACGGCCGGTCTGTCACCCTGGAAGAGGGCCCTCACCACGGCGGGGTCCCGTGAGGCCGCCGACGCCGTGACGCCGGAGAGATCCCACGTGCTGAACGAGCCCACCGTACGGATGACGGCGGTCCGCCGTCTCTACGAGGTGAGCGCCCGGATGGGCGCCGGGCGAAGCCTGGCCGAAACGCTCCAGGCGGTCGTCGAGGGCGTCGTGAACGGCCTCGGTTTCGGTATCGCGGTGCTGAACCTGCGCCAGTCCGACGGCAAGTTCGAGGTGATCGCGGTGGCCGGCTCGCCGGAGGCCCGGGAGGCGCTGCTCGGCACGATCAGCGCGGGCGACATCTTCGACGCCGAGTTCGCGATCGCGGACAAGTGGGGTGGGCTGCGGTTCGTCCCGCACGAGCGGCTGCCCGAGGGCGGCGAGATCGTCGGCTGGGTGCCGGAGATCCCGATCCCGTCGGGGGCCGATGCCTGGCATCCACTGGACGCGTTGTTCGCGCCGCTGCACTCCTCCGACGGCGAGCTGGTCGGGATGCTGTCGGTCGATCTGCCCGAGGACCAGCGGCGGCCGGGGCAGATCCGGCGGGAGCTGCTGGAGATCTTCGCGACCCAGGCCGGCCTGGCGATCGACAAGGCCCGGCTGACCGACCAGTTGCTGGCCGAGAAGGCCCGGCTGGAGGCGAGTGAGACGACCTTCCGGATGGTCTTCGAGGGGGCCGGCAACGGGATGGCGACGATCGCCTTCGACGGCCCGGAGGCCGGCCGGATCCTGCGCGTCAACGACGCCTTCTGCCACATCACCGGCTACACCCCGGCCCAGCTGGTCGGCACCACCTTCGTCGACTACCTGCGCGACGAGCAGACCGGCCAGACCAAGCGGGAGATCGAGCAGCTCGCCACCGGCCGCGGCCCGTACCGGTTCGAGCGGACCTTCCGGCGGACCGACGGCAACGACATCTGGCTGGGCGGCACCGCCGCGATCGTTGACCAGGGCAAGGATCTGCCGCGGATCATCCTGATCCAGATCGACGACGTGACCGCGCGCAAGGACGCGGAGCGCGAGCTGCGGCACCATGCGGCGCACGACCCGCTCACCGGACTGCCGAACCGGCGGCTGCTCCAGCACCGGTTCAACGCGGCGCTGCAGCGGTCCCGGCAGACCGGGCGGCGCGGAGTACTGATGTTCTGCGACCTGAACCACTTCAAGCAGGTCAACGACAAGTACGGGCACGAGGCCGGCGACAAGGCACTCCGCGAGATCGCCGACCGGCTGCTCACCGAGGTCCGGCACGGCGACACGGTGGCGCGACTCGGCGGGGACGAGTTCGCCGTACTGGCCGAGGACATCGACGGCGACGACCTGGACGTCCTGATGCGCCGCATCGACGAGTCGATCAGCAAGCCGCTCGACGGCATCGACGTACCGGTCACCGCCAGCATCGGCCTGGCCGTCGTCAGCCCGTACGCCGCCGACCTCGACGAACTGCTCCGCACCGCCGACAACGCGATGTACGAGGCCAAACGCGCCTACCGCGCCAGCCTCTAGTCCCCCGGAAGTCCTAGCGGGCCGGCCGCTGCCGCCGCTTCTTCTTCACCGGCTCCGGCTTGGCGTCGGTCTGCCAGTCCTGCAGGATCGAGATCGCCGCCTCGTTGTGCCGCTCCACCAACGGGATCACCCGGCCGGGATTGGCGAACGCGAAGATCGGCGTCCACCGCGCCTTGCCGTCCGCGTTCTTCCACCGCACCGCCGGGAAGTTCGTGATCGCGACGATCTCCTCCTTCGCGATCCGCCGGCTCCGCAGCAACCCGTTCACCTCGATGCCGTCCGCATCGAACACCACCCCGAGCCGCCACCCCAGCATCGCCAGGTAGACAGCCGCCCCGACGCACACCAGCGCGCCCACGATCACCACCGCCAACGGCAGGTCGTCCCGCAACGCGATCACCACGACCCCGACGAGCAGCGGCCACACCGAGGCATTACAGATCCGAGTGATCAAGAGCGGTTTCAGTTCCACCCGCCCATTCTCGCTCAGCTGCCAAGCTTCGTGAGGGCGGTGTCCGTGAGGCGGTAGGTGGTCCACTCGTCTTGGGGGGTGGCGCCGAGGGAGTGGTAGAAGTCGATGGCCGGGGTGTTCCAGTTGAGGACGGACCATTCGAGGCGTTCGTAGTTGTTCGTGACGCACTCCTGGGCCAGGGCGGTCAGCAGGGCCTTGCCGAGGCCGGAGCCGCGGTGCTCGGGGCGGACGAAGAGGTCTTCGAGGTAGATGCCGTGGACGCCGCGCCAGGTGGAGTAGTTGAGGAACCAGAGCGCGCAGCCGACCACCTCGTCGTCCACCGGGGCGACGTGGCAGAAGACGGCGGGCGCAGTACCGAAGAGGGCTGTCTGCAGTTGGTCGGCGGTCAGCCGGCACTCCTGCGGAGCGCGTTCGTACTCCGCGAGGGCGTACACGAGGTCCACGATCGCCGGTACGTCGGCCGGCTGGGCGCGGCGGATTCGGTCAGCTGTCTGCATCTGCCCATCTTCTCTTGTCGTCACGTTCACCTCGCGGCGGAAGGGTGAAATCGCTTTCCGACCCGACCCGCTCCGGAGGAACCCCATGGCAGTTTCGCGTCGTCGCTTCATCGGTCTCGGAGGCGCGGGCACCGCCGCGGTCCTCCTCGGCACCGGCGCCTGGGACGCCTCGACCACGTACGCCGCTCCGGCCGGGCGCGGCAACCCGTTCACGCTCGGCGTCGCGTCCGGCGATCCGAAGTACAGCAGCGTGGTGCTGTGGACCCGCCTCGCGCTCGACCCGTACGCCGTCGACGGCCGCGGCGGGATGCCCGCCAAGCCGGTCCGGGTGGAGTACGAGGTCGCGCGCGACCAGCACTTCCGCCACCTGGTCCGCCGGTCCAGCGTGGTTGCCACGCCTGAGCTCGGCCACTCGGTCCACCCGGAGGTCAACGGGCTGCTGCCGGACCACGAGTACTACTACCGCTTCCGTACCGGCGGCGAGATCTCGACGGTCGGCCGGACCCGGACCACGCCGCATCCGCTCAGTTCGCCGCGGGAGGTGCGGTTCGCGTTCGCGTCGTGCAACGCGTGGCAGGACGGGTACTTCACGGCGTACCAGCACATGGCCGAGGAGGATCTCGACCTGGTGGTGCACCTGGGCGACTACCTCTACGAGTCCGGGGTGAAGACCAACAAGCGCGGGGTGGTGACGGATCCGCGGTTCCACACCGAGACGTTCGACCTGGCGCGGTACCGGCTGCAGTACTCGCTCTACAAGACCGAGGCGCCATTGCAGGCCGCGCACGCGGCGCATCCGTGGATCCACACCTTCGACGACCACGAGGTGGAGAACAACTGGGCCGGCGACCTGTCCCAGGCCGACACCGAGCCGGACCAGGACCCGGTGGTGTTCCGCGCGCGCCGGGCGCAGGCGTTCCAGGCGATGTACGAGAACCTGCCGCTGCGGCACGAGCAGATGCCGTCCGGCCCGGACATCCGGTACCACCGGCGGCTCCAGTACGGCCGGCTGGCCGACTTCACCATCCTGGACACCCGCCAGTACCGCTCCGACCAGCCGTGCGGCGACGGCGACTCGTCGACCTGCGACGACCGGTTCGACCCGGACAACACGATGCTCGGCGGCAAGCAGCGCAAGTGGCTGCTGGACGGCTTCCGCCAGTCCCGGGCGCGCTGGCAGGTGATCGGCAACCAGACCCCGATGGGCCAGACCGACTGGACTCCCGGCCCGGAGACCCACGTCTGGCTCGACCCGTGGGACGGTTATGTTGCCGAGCGCAACAAGGTGCTGGCCGCCGCGCAGGACAGCGGCGTCCGGAACCTGGTGGTGATCACCGGCGACCGGCACCAGAACTACGCCCTCGAGCTCAAGCGCGACTTCGCCGACCCGGACTCCCGCACGGTCGGCACCGAGTTCGTCGGTACGTCGATCACCAGCGGCGGCGACGGCGCCGACACCACCCCGCAGGGCGAGCAGTTCCTGGCCGCCAACCCGCACCTCAAGTTCTTCAACTCCCAGCGCGGCTACGTCCGGGTCACCGCCGACCAGCACCGCTGGCGCTCCGACTTCCGGGTCCTGCCCTACGTCAGCACCCCGGACGCCCCGATCACCACCCGCGCGACGTACGTGGTCGAGGACCGCAACCCGCACGTGCACGCCTCCTGACCATTCAGCAGGCGAGCTACTGACTGTCAGTGGTTATTACTGTTTGAAAACTGAGTCGGGCTGCGGGAGGTTGGAAGCATGACTTCTTCCTCCCGCAGCATCGGCGACATCCAGGTCAGTGCGATCGGGCTCGGCGCGATGCCGATGTCGATCGAGGGCCGGCCCGACGAGGCGCGGTCGATCGCGACCATCCACGCCGCGCTCGACGCCGGGGTCACGCTGATCGACACCGCCGACGCCTATCACCTCGACTCCTCCGACATCGGGCACAACGAGACGCTGATCGCGAAGGCGCTCGGCTCGTACGGCGGTGACACGTCCGGGGTGCTCGTCGCGACCAAGGGCGGGCATCTGCGACCGGGTGGCGGCGCGTGGACGCTGGACGGTTCTCCCGAGCACGTGAAGCAGGCGGCCGAGGAATCGCTCAAGCGGCTCGGGGTCGACGCGATCGGGCTCTACCAGTTCCACCGGCCGGACCCGAAGACGCCGTACGAGGAGTCGATCGGCGCGATCCGCGATCTGCTCGACGCGGGCAAGATCCGGCAGGCGGGCATCTCCAACGCGAACCCGGAGCAGATCCGCCAGGCCAACGAGATCCTCGGCGGCCGGCTCGTCTCGGTGCAGAACCAGTTCTCCCCTGCCTTCCGTTCCAGCGAGCCCGAACTGAAGCTCTGCGACGAGCTCGGCATCGCGTTCCTGCCGTGGTCCCCGCTCGGCGGCATCTCCAACGCCTCCGAGCTCGGCGAGAAGCACGCCGCCTTCCAGACCCTGGCCGCCGAGCTGGGCGTCAGCCCGCAGAAGCTCACCCTGGCCTGGATGCTCGCCAAGTCCCCGGTCGTCGTCCCGATCCCCGGAGCGAGCCGCCCGGAGACCATCCGCGACTCGTACTCCGCGGTCGAGCTGACCCTCACCCCCGACCAGGTCGCCACCCTGGACGCAGCCTGATCCAAGCCTGGGAGCACCGGTGGAATACCGCCGGTGCTCCCTTGCGTTTGCCCGGGTATGGAAGACATGCGCGCACTGAGCTACGGCCTCGGTCAGCAGTACTTCGAGGCCCGCGACTACCGCGGCGCGATCCGCGCCCTGCTCCCCGTCGTCGAGGAGACCCCAGAAGACGTAGGCACCCGCCTCCTGCTGGCCCGCGCGTACTTCCACAGCGCCCTGCTCAAGCCTGCCGAGCTGCACCTGCAGGAGATCATCGAGCGCGCCCCCACCGAGTACTACGCGCACCTCCTGATGGCCCGCACCCTGGAGCGCCTCGGCCGCCCCGAAGAGGCCACCAAACACCGCCGGATCACCGCCGCCCTGACCGGCGACGACTCGCACCTGACCTCGCACAGCCTGAGCGCCAAGTAACACGCCGGTCATATCAAAGATCATATTTGACACCTTGCGTTCATCTGTACGCTAAGAGTCAAGGATTGCTGGATTCCGGCCGGAACGGCTGGTAGTGTCCTGCTCGTATCTCCGGTGGGTGTATTTCTTTGGTGGAAGAGAACCCGTCGGCACATCAATCTGTTGCGGTCAGAAGCGCTCAATTTGTGGGGAATGCGCGCTGCTTCTACCTGCTCGCCGGTTTGATCACAGTCGCTCGAGCCGGCCTCGCCCCGAGTAGATAGGCCTGCCCATCAATCCACCCTCTTCGTTCGGTCCACGGCGGCCTGCCCGCCGGCGCTGAACTCACCCTTTCTTCCTTCAGTCCAAGGCTGCTGCCCCGCCCGGCCGCCGCCGCGGATTCGCTGTGTGCTGCCCATTTCCGTGAGGCCAACATGCGTACCCTTCTGCTTTTCGACGGGCTCGGCGGCAACCAGGCCGGCCTGCTCGCCACCCTCCGGGAGTTGTCCACCCGGCCGGAGAACCAGGCGTATTTCCAGACCGTTTTCACCGCCCTGGACGAGGCTGTGGAATATGCCGACGCCGATCTCCGAGCGGCTTATCTGCCGTCCGGGCTGCCATTGAAACAATGGCTTGAACTATCGGCCGAATTATCCGAGACCGGCTGGTCCGAGTCGGTCATCGCGGGAATTCTCGTGCACGCCTACCAGCTCAGCCGGCTGCAGCCGACCGAGTGCGGCGCCGACCCGAGTGTGGTGGCCTCGCTCGGCCACAGTATCGGCCTGCAGGCGGCCCTGGTGGCCGGACTGCGGATCCGCCGGCTCGACCAGTTCCTCGCCGTGACCTCCAGTTCGCTGAAGCTGGTGGTGCTGAGCCTGCTCCGCGCCCGCCACCTCACCGCTGGCGGACAGCCCGACCAGGCAGTCGTCGACCGCTACCTGGCCACCGGCAGCAAAGCCCGTACTCCGAGCCCGATGGCGTCCGTCACCGGCTTGTCCCTGGCAGACCTGCAGCAACTCGTCGCCGGCTACAACGCCGAAGCCGCCCGGCAGCCGATCTCGATCAGCTTGGTGAACACCCCCACGGCCCAGGTCCTGAGCGGCAGCCCGGCCGACCTGCTCGACCTGTACTTCGCGGAGTTCGCCAACTCCCCGGCGCAATGGTCCTTCCTGCCGAACACCATCCCCTTCCACAGCGACCAGCTGATCCCGGCCGTTCAGCAGGTCCGCGACCAGGACCTGGACTTCATCGGACCGCTGCCGGACCCCGACGACCTGGCGGTCCCCGTCTACGCCACCGATGCGCCGCGCAACCTGCAGGAGTCCGCCGACCTGGTCGACGAGTACCTCGAGCAGGTGTTCGTCCGCCCGATCGACTGGAAGGTCGCCGCCGCGCACGCCGTCAGCGACGCCAAGGTCGAGCTGGTCGTCGACTGCGGCCCGGGCGCCGCCGCCCGCCGCTTCACCCGCGAATGCCTCCGCGGCGACAGCACCGTCCGCTTCGAGTCCGTCCAGCAGTTCTCGCGTCGAGTTCGTTAGGAGCACCGCCATGCGTTGTCTGCTTTTCCCCGGTCAGGGTGTCCAGAAGAAGGGGATGGGCGCTGAGCTATTCGGCGCCTTCCCGGCCGAGACCGCCCTCGCCGACGAGATCCTCGGCTACTCGATCGAGGAACTCTGTCTTCGAGATCCGGACCGCCGATTGCGCGACACCCGGTACGTCCAGCCGGCCGTGTTCTTCGTCAACGCCCTGCTCGGGGTGCAGCGGATCGCCGAGGAGCCGGGTGGCTACCAGTACTTCGCCGGCCACAGCCTCGGCGAGTACAACGCGCTGGTCGCGGCCGAGGTGCTCGACCTGGCCGCCGGGCTGCGGTTGGTGAAGCGGCGGGCCGAGGTGATGTCGGCGATCACCGGCGGCGGGATGTCCGCAGTACAAGGGCTTCCGGTCTCCTTCGTCCGCCGGGCGCTCACCGAGACCGGCCTCAGCAAGGTGTTCGTGGCCAACCTGAACGCCGACGTGCAGACCACCATCGCCGGTGACCGGGCGGAGATCGCCGTTGCAGGCAAGGCGATCTCGGCCCTGGCCGGCGCGCGAGTGATCCCGATCAACGTCAGCGGACCGTTCCACACCCCACTGATGGAGCCGGCCGCCAAGGAGTTCCGCGAGGTACTGGCCGAGGTCGAGTTCGGCCCGGCCAAGACCCCGGTGGTCTCGGGCGTGACTGGTGAGCTGTTCGACCCGGCCGAGGGTGCCGACCTGCTGGCCCGGCAGCTCTCCGCGCCGGTCGAGTGGGTCAAGGCCGTCACCACGTTGCGGGCGCAGGGCGTGACGGAGTTCGACGAGGTCAACGGCCAGACGTTGAGTTCGCTGCTGACCAGGATCAACTGAGGAGATCGACGACCATGACCCAGACCGCCAACTCCGACATCGCGATCGTCGGCCTGTCCGTCGACGTCCCGGGGGCCCAGGACCTCGACGCCTTCTGGCAGATCATCAGCTCCGGCACCAGCCTGACCCGGCCGTTCCCGGTCGACCGGCGGGACAAGCTGCGGGAGTACGTCCGCTACCTGCGGGCGACCAGCGTGGACCCGATCGAGGACACCGAGATCGACTACCACAACGGCAGCTTCCTGGACACTGTCGACACCTTCGACTACTCCGTGTTCGGGATGAACCCGCGGCAGGCCACGCTGACCGACCCGCACCACCGGATGGTGCTGCGGGCGATGTTCCTGGCCTTCGAGGACGCCGGCTACTCGATCGACCGGCTGCGCGGCAGCAACACCGGCGTCTTCGTCGGTTTCGCGGTCAACCCGGGCTCGACGTACCTGGACTACATCTGCCGGATCGACCCGTCGGTCGGCCAGCAGGCGATCACCGGCAACATCCCGACCATGCTGGCCAACCGGCTGTCGCACTTCCTCGACCTGCGCGGGCCGAGCCTGGTCGTGGACACCGCCTGCTCCGCCACCCTGGTCGCGGTTCACCAGGCCAAGAACGCCCTGCTGGCCGGTGACTGCGAGATGGCCGTCGTCGGTGGCGCGCGGATCGTGTTCTCGCCGATCAAGCACCCGCACTCCAACATCGGCATCGAGTCCTCCGACGGTGTCACCCGGACCTTCGACGAGGCCGCCGACGGGACCGGCTTCGGCGAGGGCTCGGGCGCGGTCATCCTGAAGCGGCTGGACCAGGCCGTTGCCGACGGCGACCAGATCTACGCCGTCATCAAGGGCAGCGCGGTCAACCACGACGGCAACACCGAGGGGATCACCAACCCCGACTCGGACTCGCAGGCCAACCTGCTGATCCGGGCCTGGCGCAACGCCGACGTCGACCCGCGCAGCATCGGCTACCTGGAGGCGCACGGTACGGCGACCCGGGTCGGCGACCCGATCGAGCACGAGGGGATGAAGCGCGCCTTCGCCAAGCACACCACCGACAAGAACTTCTGCGCCGTCGGGACGGTCAAGGCCAACGTCGGCCACCTGTTCGAGGGCTCCGGCGTGATCGGCCTGATCAAGACCGTCGCCGTACTGCGGAACCAGCAGATCCCGCCGCAGGCCAACTTCCACAACCCGAACCCGAAGCTCGACTTCGCCGCCGGCCCGCTCTACGTCTCCACCGCCCTGGAGCCGTGGGAGGCGACCGACGGACCGCGCCGGGCCGGCGTCAGCGCCTTCGGCCTCGGTGGCACCAACGCGCACGCGGTGGTCGAGGAGTACCTGCAGCCCGATGACCGTCCCGCCTCGGAGGCAGGCGAGTTCCTCTTCACCCTCAGCGGCGCGACCGTCTACTCGCTGACCCAGCTGGTCGAGCGGTACGTCAAGTTCATCGACGGCGGCGGGCTGGACGGCGTCGACATCGCCGACGTCTGCTACACCAGCCAGGTCTCGCGCAGCTCGCACCGGCTGCGGATCGCGATCGCGGTCAAGGACGTGGCCGACCTGCGCAGGCAGCTGCCCAACCCCGACCCGATCAGCCCGGACAGCCCGCTCGCCGCGCTGGCCCAGTCCTATCTCGGCGGCCAGCCGGTCGACTGGAAGGTGCTCAGCGGCGATCGTCAGCCGCGCATCGTCCGGCTGCCGAGCTACGCCTTCGACGAATCCCTTGCCTGGGTGGAGTTCCCGGACACCTGGCGCTCCCAGCTCTCGCTGACCAGCACCGAGGTCCGCCACCCGGTCACGCACGACATCGAGTTCCAGCCCGCGCCGGCGCTGCCGATCGCGGCCGTTCCGACCGGCACCAAGGTCGTCGTGCTGATCGACCCGGACACCGAGGCCGAGGAGATCCTGGCCGCCGCGCAACTCGGCGAGGCCAAGGTCATCCGGCTCTGCGAGCCGGTCCGGCCGGGTGGCGAACTGCTTGCCCCTGACAACGTGAAGGCGTTCGAGCAGCTGGCCCAGCTGGTCAGCGACGAGGAGATCACCCACGTCGTCCACGCGCTCGCCTTCGAGTCCAAGGCGGCCACCGGGATCGACGAGATCGAGCGGCGGAACACCAAGAACCTGGGCAGCCTCTTCCTGTTGTCCAAGTCCCTGATGTCGGCGGGTGTGAAGGTCGACCTGACCGTGCTCACGCAGTACGCGATCGCTGCGGCGGACGGCGATGCGGACGTGGTGACCGAGAACTCGGCGCTGGTCGGCTTCGGCAAGGTGATCGGCCGGGAGTACCCGTACATCAAGGTGAAGCACCTTGACATCGACCTGTCGGTTCCGCCGGCGGCGCTGCGGGCGGAGGTGTTCGCACCGGAGTACGGCGTGTTCCTGCTGCGAGGCGAGCAGCGGCTGCACGAGGTGTTCGTCGAGGTACCGGAACTTGTTGCCGATGGCCCGCAGGACTATCTGAAGGCCGGCGGGACGTACCTCATCACGGGTGGCACCGGTGCGCTCGGGTTGGCGGTGGCGAAGTCGTTCGCGACCGCGCAGCCGGACTCGCGACTGGTGTTGCTGAGCCGTTCCGGCCTTCCTGGCAAGGAGGACTGGGCCGAGCTGCTGTCGTCGGGCGACGCGATCGCCGGACGCATTCGCGCAGTACAGGAGTTGGAGGCGTTGGGCGCCACCGTGGTGGTGCGGGCCGCCGATGCCGGTGATCCGAAGTCGCTGACCGACGCCGTCCAGTGGATCCAGAGCGAGCACGGGCGGATCGACGGGATCGTGCACGCGGCCGGGTTGCCCGGTGGCAGCACGGTGATGTTCCGGCAGGCCGAGGACTTCGACGCCGTCGTCCGGGTCAAGGTGCAGGCAGCGTTCATGCTGGATCTGCTGACCAAGGACGACCGGCCCGACTTCATCGTGCACTTCTCGTCGGTGGCCTCGGTGTTCCCGGCCCCCGGTCAGGCGGACTATGCCGCCGGCAACTACTACCTGGACAACCTGGCCCGGTCGCAGGCCGGCGGGTCCTGCCGGGTGATCGCGCTGGACTGGGTCGCCTGGAAGGAGATCGGGATGGCCGTCGACCACGGCACCAACGGCGACACGATGTTCAAGGCGCTGCCGACCACGGTCGGGCTGGACATCCTGGACGCCGGACTGCGGTCGGGCCGGTCCCGGTTGTTCGCCGGTGAGCTGCACTACCGCGGCGAGCTGATCCACCTGCTGAAGTCGTACGACGTCCGGCTGTCGGCCGACATCGAGGCCAAGGTCGAGCTGGAGCTGCTCGCGCTGGACGAGCGGCTGCGGCAGGCCGCGGACAAGATCAAGGCCAACGTGGCCGCGGTCGAGGTCGAGATCCAGGGGCGTCCGGACGACGACTACACCGACACCGAGCGGACCGTCGCGCAGTGCCTCGCGTTCGCCTTCGGCTATCCGGAGCTCGACGTCGAGGCGGACTTCTTCGACCTCGGCGGCGACTCGATCATGGCCGCGTCGGTGGCCGCCAACCTGAGCGTCGTGCACGGCGTCCAGTACGAGATCGCCGACCTGCTGGCGGACCGGACGATCGCGGAGATCGCCTACCACCTGGAGTCGCTGATCGAGTTCGAGGCGGACGTGGCCTGATGACCGACCTGACGACCGGCCCGCCGCTGCGGCGGATCGTGGGCTTCGCGCTCCCGCTGACCGCGGCCAACCTGGTCGGCCAGAGCTACGTCCTGATCGACAGCATCGTGGTGGGCCGGTACGTCGGGATCGAGGGCCTGGCCGCGGTCGGCGCGGCCGGACCACTGTTCTACCTGCTGAACGCGATGTTCATCGGCCTCAGCACCGCGTTCACGATCCGGCTGGCGCACCTGCGCGGTGCCCAGCAGGACGGTGAACGCCGCGGCGTGGTGCTCTCGCTCGCCCTGGTCACGGTGATCTGGTCGGTCGGCTGCATCATCCTGGCCACCGTGCTGGCCCGGCCGGTGCTGGGCCTGATGGGGATCGAGGGTCATCTGGCCGACAACTGCTACATCTTCATCAGCACCCTGTCGATCGGCTTCCCGGCGATCTTCGGCGGCGCGGCGGTCAGCGCGTACTTCCGCGGCCTGGGCGACTCCCGCTCGGCGATGTGGGTCGCGGCCTTGGGCAGTGTGCTCAACATCGTGCTGGTCTGGTGGTTCGTGTCACCGCTGCGGATGGGGATCAGAGGAGCGGCGCTGGCGACCGTGGTGGCCAGCGCGGTGGCGCTGATCGCCGGTCTCGCGTACGCCGCCAAGAAGTACCCGCTGGCGGCCGGCGACGGGCGGCCCGCAGTACGGCGTGAGCTCATCGACGCCGTCCGGCTCGGTTTCCCGCTGGCCAGCCAGCACATCATCCTTGCCCTCGGCATCATGGTCCTGGTCTGGATCATCCAGGGGTACGGCGAGGTGGTGCTGGCCGCGTTCACCGTGGTGTCCCGGATCGAGTTGTTCACCGCGATGGTCTTCCTGGACTTCTCCGGCGGCGTCACCGCGTTCGTCGCGCAGAACCTCGGCGGCGAGCACAAGGCCCGGGCCCGGCGCGGACTGCTGCAGACGATCTACCTCACCATCGGGGTCTCGCTGCTGGTCTCCGCGCTGGTGCTGCTGGCCCGGGGACCGATCGCGGGCGTCTTCACCGACGACGTCGCCGCCCGGGAGCTGACCGAGCGGTACCTGCTGATCATCTATCCGTTCCTGGCGCTCTACACCGTGATGGTCGTCGCGCACGGCTACCTGAACGGCTCACGCCGGACGACGGCCCCGTTGATCTGCACGGTGATCGCGTTCGTCTGCGTCCAGATCCCGTTCGCCTACTTCCTGAACGGGCCGTTCGGGATCGACGCGGTGATGTGGGCGGTGGTGGCGAGCTGGACCGCCGGCCTGACCTACACGACCTTCTGCCTGCGCGGGGTGCTGTTCGACCGGAGTACTCCGGCACTGCCCGCGCCCGTCGACGACTCACTGGAGACGAGTAAATCATGATCACCGAGAGCACTGCCCAGGTCGAGTTCTTCGGCGGCAAGGCCCGCGTCGCCCCGCTGGCCTGGGGTCAGCAGGCCAGCTGGGACGTGATGCAGGACTGGCTGCTGCAGGACAAGCCGTTCTTCGTCGTCACCCGGTGGCAGTCGATCCCGCTGCTGCTCGGACTGCCGGACGTGCTCGCGGTGCTGGGCGAGCTGATGATCAGGCACGAAGGGCTGCGCACGCTCTACCACGCGACCGATCGCGGCGATGCGCAGCAGGAGGTGCTCGCCAGCGGCTCGGTCGGCATCACGGTGTTCGACCGGCCGGCCGAGGATCCGGTCGAGTTCTCCACCATCGTGACCAACTGCCTGGCCCGGGCCGAGGCGGATCACTTCGACCACGACACCGAAGTACCGGTGCGGTTCTATGTCGCCATGCACCAGGGCATTCCGGTGCTCGTGGTGTTCGGGGTCTCGCATCTGTCCGCCGACTACACCAGCGCTGATGTGGTCTCGGCCGATCTGGCCGCTCTCCTCCAGGCCCGCGCCGACGGGACCGACGTACCGGCGGTCAGGCCTGCTCTGCAGCCCGCAGACCTGGCCGCCTACGAGAACTCGCCGGAGGGGCAGATGCTCAACGTGGAGGCCCTCGGGCACCTGCGCGAGCAGCTGCGGCAGATCCCGGAGACGCCGCTGCCCACCCGCCACGAGCCGGTCTCGCCGCGGTACTTCCGTGGCGAGCTGGAATCCTCTGCGATTCCGGTCGCCGTCCGGGTCGCGGCCCGTCGGCATCGGACCACCACGTCGGTCGTGCTGCTGTCGATTACCACGGCTCTGTTCCGCAACTTCGCGCCCGGACCGGCCATTGGTGTCGATCTGATGCAGGGCAATCGCGGATCGGCCGAGTCGATGCACAGCGTCAGCAGCCTCAACCAGGCTGTCCGGACCGCCCTGGAGTTAACCGGCCGATCGTTCGAGGACCTGCTCCGGCAGTCCGAGTTCGTCACCACCATCGCCCGCCGCCGCAGCCGGTACGACGCTCGCGCCGCCGCTGAGGTCTTCCGGGTGGAGGCGGAGCGCCGAGGCGTCGAGCCCGAGCCGGCCTGCCAGTTCAACGACATGTGGTCGACCCTGCCGCGACCGTCAGGCCGACCGGACTCGTCACCGGCCGAGCTCGACCGGCTGGTCCGGGAGTCGTCGTTCGACTGGCCGCAGAAGTCGGAGATCGAGGGGTCCGCGCTGTTCCTCGACACCAGAGGGACAGCCGAACGCATCAAGCTGTCCCTCATGGCCGACACCGCGCTGCTGTCCCCCGGCGAGATCCAGGGCTTCCTGTTCGCCTTCGAGCAGACCGCGGTGCTGCTGGCTTCGTCGGTTCCCTCGCTGGAGCAGATCTCGGATCTCTTCGCCGGGTACAGCGCGGACGCTAGCGTCGCTGGGCGGAGTACAGGTCGGTGATCTTGGGGCGGTCGGCCAGTTGGTAGGTGCCGTTCTCGAGGTCGCCTTGGAAGTCTCGCGGTAGGCCGCTCCCCGCGGCGGTCAGGCCTTGGAGTCCGACGGTGATGCTGCGGGGAGCGACATCCGCGAGGTCGATGGCGTAGGGCACGCCCGCGGTGATGCGGATGTTCCAGTGCGCGATGCGTGCGCCGAAGAGCGGGCCGGACGCAGCTGAGCCGCCGACCCGGCCGTTGTTGGTCAGGGTGATGTCGGTGCGCGCGTTCTCGAACGGCATCGCCCGATGGGTGTCGAAGGTGCCTTCGGCCATCGTGCCGCGGCGCCAGACGTTGCCGGCCGACAGGCCTTCGAGGTTGAGGCCGTGGTGCAGCGCGCCGTCCGGGAGCGGGACGGTGAACTTCTCGATCTCGAAGCCGTCCACCAGGTTGTCATGTGATTGCATCCGGCAAGCAAAACTGTGGTGCGCGGACCGGCCGCCGACCGCCACATCGGTCAGCGTGACCGCTTTGGTGGTGGTGAACCCGAAGCCCAGGTCGCAGTTCTCGACCCGTACGTCGTCCGCCCAGCAGTCGTGAACCGCCTGGAAACAAAGGCCGTTCGAGCCAGGATGACGGTTGTGGATCGTCATCGGCCGCAGCTCGTTGCGGATCGTCAGCGACTCCACCCCGACATCGTGCACGGTCGGACCGAGCGCCCGGATCCGTGACGGCCAGCTAGGTCGCAGGTCGTAGCGCAGCGGCTGGGCCAACCTCACCAGGCGGTTGCCCAGCACCGCTTCGATCCGGACCGGCCATTGCAGGGTCGCGTACTGGATGTACTGACCGCCGGAACCGGTCGTCAACTGCGGCGCCTTGGCCGCCCAGTTGTAGTCGCGAGTCCCGGGCACATCGCCCGCCACATGGCGCAGTACGCCGGCATCGGCTGGATTGTCCGTCTCCAGTACGACGAGATCGCCGCCCGCGAGTTTGCTGGTGTCCGACACCAGCAACGTGCGCTGACCCCGCGAGGCGGAGCCGACCTCGGCCAACGTGTCGCCGAGCAGCCAGCCCTCGGAGGCAGCGAAGTCCTCGGCCTCCGACTTGGCCTTCCGCTCGGGCGCGATCACCCA
This sequence comes from Kribbella sp. NPDC056861, assembly GCF_040687575.1. Taxonomy (NCBI): domain Bacteria; kingdom Bacillati; phylum Actinomycetota; class Actinomycetes; order Propionibacteriales; family Kribbellaceae; genus Kribbella; species Kribbella sp. NPDC056861. Next base: position 515,357 of record NZ_JBFBNQ010000006.1, read on the forward strand.
GATCTGTCCGCCGGTCCAGGACCAGCGACTCTGCAGACTCGGCTGCAGATTGGTCCGGTACGACTCGTCGAGCGGCTTGGTGAAGTGCAGGACGGTGTCGTCGGAGCCGGAGCCCTTCAGGACGACGTTCGACCAGTGGATCCAGATCGGTGAGTCGAGGCGATAGGTGCCACGGGGTACGACGACCGTGCCGCCGCCGCGCTCACCGGCGTACCGGACTGCGGCGTTGAAGGCGGCGGCCGCGTCGGAGTCACTGCCGGGCCGGGCGCCGAAGTCGGTGACCTTCGCGACGACCTTCGGGCGGCGTGGGCGCTCGCCGCCGCGGTAGCCGGCGTGGGAGATGTCGGGGATCAGCGGGTGCGTGCCGTTCGCTTCGGACCATTGGTCGAGCAGTTCTTCGGAGAGGTCCCGCGGTTTGCGGGCGGCGGTTCCGCCTGACGGGACCGGTGCTGCGGCAGCGGGAAGAGCTGCGGCCGCGGGGAAGGCAGCGGCTCCACCCAGAAGCAGGCGACGACTGACTTTGGGCATGGACAGACTCCTTGGGGGCGGTTTCGTCTGACGGGACCTAGTTTCACTGGATGGGACCGTGCTGGCAAGAGGTCGTGCTGGGAATGCGGCTCGGTGGAGTGGCGTTACCCCGGACAGATAGTTTAAGATTTGATAGTCACCAAATGCGACCAAGGAGTCCAGATGCAGTTCGGTGTGTTCACCGTCGGCGACGTCACCCAGGACCCGGTCACCGGCCGGACCCTGACCGAGGCCGAGCGGATCAAGGCGATGGTCACCATCGCGCGGAAGGCCGAAGAGGTCGGCCTCGACGTGTTCGCGACCGGCGAGCACCACAACCCGCCGTTCGTGCCGTCGTCGCCGACCACGCTGCTGGGCTTCATCGCGGCGCAGACGTCGAAGCTGATCCTGTCCACCTCGACCACGCTGATCACCACCAACGACCCGGTGAAGATCGCCGAGGACTACGCGATGCTGCAGCACCTGGCCGACGGCCGGGTCGACCTGATGATGGGCCGCGGCAACACCGGCCCGGTCTACCCGTGGTTCGGGCAGGACATCCGCGACGGGATCGCGCTGGCGGTCGAGAACTACGCGCTGCTGCGCCGGCTCTGGCGCGAGAACGTGGTCGACTGGGAAGGCAAGTTCCGCACCCCGCTGCAGGGCTTCACCTCGACCCCGCGGCCGCTGGACGACGTCCCGCCGTTCGTCTGGCACGGCTCGATCCGCAGCCCCGAGATCGCCGAGCAGGCGGCGTACTACGGCGACGGGTTCTTCCACAACAACATCTTCTGGCCGATCTCGCACACCAAGCAGATGATCGACCTCTACCGCCGCCGCTTCGAGCACTACGGCCACGGCTCCGCCGACCAGGCGATCGTCGGCCTCGGCGGCCAGGTGTTCATGCGGAAGAACTCGCAGGACGCCGTCAAGGAGTTCCGCCCGTACTTCGACAACGCGCCGGTCTACGGCCACGGCCCGTCGCTGGAGGACTTCAGCCGCGAGACCCCGTTGACGGTCGGCAGCCCGCAGGAAGTGATCGAGCGGACCCTGACCTTCCGCGAGCACTTCGGCGACTACCAGCGGCAGTTGTTCCTGATGGACCACGCCGGCCTGCCGTTGAAGACGGTGCTGGAGCAGCTGGACATCCTCGGCTCCGAGGTCGTCCCGGTACTGCGCAAGGAGTTCGACTCGGCCCGCCCGGCGCACGTTCCCGAGGCGCCGACGCACGCTTCTTTGAAGGCCGCGGCGGAGCGTCGCCACGACCTCGAGACGGTCAGCCCGGAGGTTGTCGGGCTGGAGGGGACCGCACGATGACCGAGCGCACCATCGCGGTGGTGACGGCGGGCCTGACGACCCCGTCGTCGACCCGCCTGCTCGCCGACCGCCTGACCGCCGCCGTCCGCGACCAGCTGGACGGCCGCGGTACGGCGTACCGGGTGGTGGTGGTCGAGCTGCGCGACATCGCCCACGACCTGACCAACAACCTGCTCACCGGCTTCCCGTCGAAGGAACTGTCGGCTGTGCTGCAGTCGGTGGTCGGGGCGGACGCGCTGATCGCCGTCACGCCAACCTTCAGCGCGTCGTACAGCGGCTTGTTCAAGACCTTCTTCGACGTCCTGGACGACCAGGCCCTGGCCGGCAAACCAGTGCTGATCGCCGCCACCGGCGGCACCGAACGCCACTCCCTGATTCTCGACTTCGCCCTCCGCCCGCTCTTCACCTACCTGAAGGCGATCGTGATGCCCACCGGCGTCTACGCCGCCTCCTCCGACTGGGGCACCGACGCCGGCAAACTCCACACCCGGATCGACCGCGCCGCCGCCGAGCTGGTAGATGCCATGAGCAACGAACGCCACGCGGTCGCCGATCCCTACGCGAACCCGACCCCGTTCGAGGACCTACTCAACAGCTGACCTCTTGGCAACGAGGACCAAGGAGGGCGCGGCGGCCACGCTCGGGGGGACGCGGAGCTCGGCCACCGGGTCGAGGCCGGCCGCCGCGAACAGCTCCCAGAGCGCCTCGGGCTGCCAGAGGTGGGTCGTCCAGGTGACCGGCACCCCGCCGTACCCCTCGGTCCGCTCGCGATCGCCGTCGCCCATGTGAGTGGCCATGATGAAGTGCCCACCCGGCACCAGCGCGCGAGCGAACGAGCTGAGCACCTGCGCCAGCACGTCCCGCGGCAGGTTGAACAACGACCACCACCCGAGAATCCCGCCGTACGACGACTCCGCCAACTCAAGCTCGGTCGCCGAGGCAACCGCGAACCGCTGCTCGGGGAATCGCTGCCGAGCATGCTCGATCATCCGCGCCGACAGATCGACCCCGGACACGTCGAGCCCACGCTCCGCCAGATAGGCAGTCACATCGCCCGGACCGCATCCGACATCCAGCACCGGCCCCAACCCGTCCACCGCAGCCGCGAACCCATCGAGAGCCGTCCGCAACCAGGGGTATTTGTTGACGTCGGTGAGATCCATCTCGACGTAGTTGTCGGCAACGCGATCGTAAGAGGCACGCACGAGTTCGAGGTCAGCAGGCTGGTCGATGGAGGAGGCGTTCATGCTGCCGGATGCTAGTGGCCGCTACCGACCATTTCCGACCCAGCGCTCGAAGTCCCCCGGCGCCACGTTGCTCCCACACAGGATGGTCGCAACGGTCTTGCCATTGAACCGTCCGCCTCCTTCCAGCACCGCCGCTACCCCGAGCGCCGCAGCCGGCTCGACCACCAGTCCCGCGCTTCGATAAAGCAGCCGCATCGCTTCGACAATGCCGGCCTCGCTGACCAGCACCGCGTCGTCTGTTGTTTCTGCGAGGTCGTCGAGCACCTCCGGAATCACAGACCGCCCAGCCACACCATCAGCAATCGTCCGCGGAGCCCCGACCTCCACCGCCCGCCCGGCTCGCAGCGCCAAGGTCATCGCCGGAGCCTCCTCGGGTTGAACACAGATGACCTCGGTGCCTTTACGCAACTCCTTCAGCGCAAAGCCCACCCCAGACGCCATCGCACCGGCCCCCAACGACACCAGTACCGCGTCAAGCTCCCCCGGCAACTCGGACAACTCCACCCCGATCGTCGCCGCCCCCTCACAGGTCCCGACATCCTTGCTGTCCTCCACCAGAAACGCGCCCGTCTCCTCGGCATACCGCGTCGCGGCCGCCAGCGCCTCCTCGATCTCGCCGTCAACCAGCATCACGTCGGCACCAAGCGCTTTCATCCGCTCGACCTTCAACGGATTAGCCGCAGCCGACGCGACCACGGTCACCCCGACGCCACGCTGCCTGCCGCCGAAGGCCAACGCCTGCCCGAGATTCCCCGCACTCGCGCAGACCACCTCGGTGCTGCTCGCCGGGAGGCGATTGAAAACCGTCTCGGTCCCGCGCCCCTTGAACGACCGGACCGGGTTGAGCGTCTCCACCTTCAGAATCAACCGACACCCGAGCAACTCACTCAACGGCTCACACTCGTACTGCGGGGTGTCGAGGAACAGCGGATCGATCTGAGTACGAGCCAACAGAACCCTCGCGAGATCCAACCTCATCCTGACCTCCAGTGTGTGAACCGCTCCGGTATTCGGGTGAGTTTGCCTGGCTTCGTGCCGAGCGAGCCGACCACCATCGTGCTCGCACCCGCGCGACGCAGGAGCATGCACCAGAGGCCGCAGGGCAACTAGCTGCACCCGCGCAACTCTGCCAACCGCCACCGTCGTCGCACCGCGCGACGCAGGAGCGGCTTTTCCCCGGGCGGGTGGGAGCGACAGAACGAGCACGCGACGAAGGAGCGGGCATCGGAGGTCGCGCGGGAAAACTACCCTCGCTCGGCAATCAACAGCGCCGTCCCGTCAAGGATGCGGGTGAGCCCAAAAGACAGCGCATGAGCAGGATCCATCGTCGCCTGATACGCCTCCCCAGCTGACGTCCCGACCCGCCCCGCCAGCGGAAAACGATCCGCGACCCCAGCCATATACCGCTCCAACACCGGACTAGTGGTCAACCACCACTCCTCGTCCGACATCCCCGAGTCCTGCTGCGACCGCACCTGCTCGGCCCCAGCACGAGCCGTCCCCAGCACATGCGTGAGCACCAGCGTCAGCGTCGAGTCCATCTCGACATCGGTCAGCCCGAGCCCATCCAGCGGCCGCAGCTCAGCCTCGTACTTCAGCGTGATGTTCGGCCCGAGCGCATTCCGCCCAGCCGGCACCTCATGCAGCCACGGGTGCCGCACCAGCAAATCCCAGTTCCGCCGAGCAATGAACTCCAGCGCCCCCCGCCACCCACCCGGCTGCTCAACAGGCTCATCCACAGACGCATACAGATCCCCATGCACGCTGTCGAACATCAGATCCGTCAGCTCACCCTTGCCCGGCACATGCGTGTACAGCGACATCGTCCCGACCTTCAACTGCTCGGCGACCAGCCGCATCGACACCGCCTCGAGCCCACTCGCGTCGGCAAGCTCGATCGCGGCGGTGACGATCGCGCGCACCGTCAGCCCGGACCGCCCGGCCTTCGTGTGACTGCCCCACAGCAGCGCCAGACTGCGCGCCGGATCGGGTGCCGCGGCCTTCTTCGCGCTCACAGGTTTCCACTCACGGGAACAAACTCCAGCCGGTCGTCGTTGACCCGATCGTACCCGAGTCGTACGGTGTACGGTACGGCCTACGGTTCAGGCCGCGAGGAGAGGCGGGCAAGTGTCGGAGCCAGTGATCGAGGCGTTCGAAGTACGCAAGAACTACGCCGGGGGCAAGGAGGGGGCGGGACTGAACGGGTTCGACCTGGAGGTGAGCGCCGGCACGGTGACCGGGCTGCTGGGCCCGAACGGCGCCGGCAAGACGACGGCGGTGCGCATCCTGGCGACGCTGCTCAGGATGGATTCCGGCGAGGCGAGGATCGCCGGGTACGACGTACGCCGCCAAGGCGCGGAGGTCAGGCGGCGGATCGGCCTGGTCGGCCAGTACGCCGCGGTCGACGAGATCCTCACCGGCCGGCAGAACCTGGTCATGTTCGGCCGGCTCAACCATCTCGGCCACACGAAGGCGACCAGCCGGGCCGACGAGCTGCTCGAGCGGTTCAGCCTGACCGACTCGGCCACGATCCCGGCTTCGAAGTACTCCGGTGGCATGCGCCGACGACTCGACCTGGCGGCCAGCCTGATCGTGGCGCCGAAGGTGTTGTTCGTCGACGAGCCGACCACGGGGCTCGACCCGGCCGGGCGGGCCGAGGTCTGGTCCGCAGTACGCGAGCTGGTGAAAACCGGAACGACCGTGCTGCTCACCACGCAGTACCTCGACGAGGCCGATCAGCTCGCCGACCGGATCTCGATGCTCAAGGACGGCAAGGTCGTTGCCGAGGGCACCCCGGATGCGCTGAAGGCGCAACTCGGCGCCGACTGGCTCGACCTGGTGCTCACCGCAACCACCGACGTTCCGCGGATCCTTCAGCTGGCCCAGCCATTGGCCGACGGCGAGATCCACGTGGACGGGACCAAGGTGAGCATCCCGGTCAAGGACCGGACCAGAGCACTCATCGAAGTAGCCACTCTGTTGCAGGAGGCAAAGATCGAACCGGAGGACATCACGTTGCGCAGACCCACCCTGGACGAGGTTTTCCTGCACCTGACCGGGGCGGGGGTGCCGGCATGACCGCCCTCGGCTGGGCCCTCGCGGACGGCTGGACGATCGCGCGCCGAGCGCTGCTGCACTGGCGGATGCAGCCCGGGCCGGTGATCTTCGGCTGGCTGTTCCCGGTGCTGATGATGCTGATGTTCGGCGCCCTGCTCGGCGGCGCGATCGAAACCCCGGCCGGCACCTCGTACTACGAACTGCTGGTGCCGGGCATCTTCGCACTGGGGATGCTGTTCGGACTCGAAGCGACGATGACCGCAGTCACCACGGACGTGGCCAAGGGTGTCACCGACCGGTTCCGCTCGTTGCCGATGAGTTCGGCGGCGGTGGTCCTCGGCCGGTGCATCGCGGACCTGCTCGACTCGGCGGTCACTCTGGTCGTGCTCGCCGGGGCCGGTCTCGCCCTCGGCTGGCGCTGGCACGGCAGTGTGCTGGAGGCGCTGGCCGCGTTCGGGCTGCTCCTGCTGCTGCGGTTCGCGCTGCTGTGGGTCGGGATCTTCATCGGGCTGACGGTGAAGAACGCGCAGAGCATCGTCGCCGTCCAGGTCGCGGTCTGGCCGGTCGGCTTCCTGTCGAGCGTCTTCGTCGCTACGTCGACGATGCCCGACTGGCTCGGCACGATCGCCCAGTGGAACCCGCTGTCGGGGACGGCGACCGCGGCCCGGTCGCTGTTCGGGAATCCCGACCCGTCGGCGGCGTCGTGGATCGGCGAGCACGCGCTCGCGGCGGCGATCATCGGCCCCTTGTTGCTGACCGCGATCTTCCTGCCACTGTCCGCGGCCAGGTTCCGCCGGCTGTCGAACTGAAAGGTCACGGCGATCGCGAAATCTTTCGCTGGTCCTTACGTTCCACGATGAGTGATTTGACCGCTATCGGGTAACCATGGGGGATGGAGTACCGCGATGGAGTCGTCCGCCGGGCGGCGTGGGGTGTTCCGCGCGTCGCCGGGCGGTCGATCAGCGTGGATGCCGCGCGTCGACTGGCGCGGGTGGTGGGCTCCGCCGAGGGCCTGACCGAGGCCGGCGTACTCCGGATGGCGCACCGCATCTCGCCGCGGGTCGCCGACGTGAATCCGCGACTGGCCAAGATCTCGCCGGAGTGGGTCACCACCGACATCGAAGTACGCCGTCAAGGTCTGCGCTGGCATCTCGACCTGCGCGACAACCTCCAAGCCGTCCTGTACTACGCCGGCCGCTACGAGCCGGCCGTCACGCGCTTCCTCCGCGGCGAGTTGAAGCCCGGCGACGTCGTCCTGGACATCGGGGCGAACATCGGGCTGCACAGCCTCGGCGCCGCCAAGCAGTTGCGTGACCTCGGCGGCGACGGCCGGGTGATCGCCTTCGAACCAGCGGCCGACTCGCTGGAGAAGCTCCGCGCCGCCGCCGAGTGCAACAAACTGGCCGACCTCATCACCCTGGTGCCCGCCGCCCTCGGCGAGCGCAAGCACCAGGCGACGCTGCACGCCGACTCGCGCTACGACCCGGCCGACTCGGGCGTCCGCTCGTTGCAGGCCGACGGCGAGTTCGTCCAGGACGTCCCGGTGATCCGGCTGGACGACTGGGCTCGCGAGCACTCCCTGGAGCGCCTCGACGTGGTCAAGCTCGACGTCGAGGGCTCGGAAGCCGCTGCCCTGGGTGGCGCCAGCAGGACGCTGATCCGGCTGCAGCCCCGCGCAGTACTGGTCGAGGACAAACGCCCCGACCTCAGACGCCGCCTGCACGCAGTACTGGACGAGCTCGGCTACCGCTCCACCGGAGCCACCTTCGACCACAACACGCTGTTCCGCCCCGACCGCCGCGACGACAACGAAGTCACCCGCCGCCACTCGGTCCGCTGACCTCGGCAGCCAATGCGCGCTGCCGATCCAGGTCGGCCAGCGCTGCCCGCTTCGAGCGGTACCGCGTCTTCCAGGAGCGGCTGCCGGCGGTGACCCGGATCGTCCAACCGCCCCAGAAGATCAGGAAGTGCACCAGGAGATTGGCCAGCAGCGCCGCCAACGCGATGACGATCTCGATTAGACCGTCGCCGCCGCCTTCCAGGTAGTTCCACTCGACCCAACCTGAGCGGTGCAGACGCACCAACTCGTCGTCCTCGACGGCGGTCACGGCATCAGTTGGCCGCCGTTGACCTCGATCAGCTGGCCGGTGACGTAGCTGCTCATCCGGTCGGAGGCGAGGTAGAGGATGGTGCCGACGCATTCGTGCGGGGTGCCGGTGCGGCCCATCGGGATGGTGGTGAGCATCGTCTTCAGCTGCTCCTCGCTGGTGTGCCGGTCGTGGAACGGGGTGCGGATGACTCCGGGCGAGATCGCGTTGACCCGGATGCCGTCGGGTGCGAGTTCCTTCGCCAGGCCGTGGGTGAACGTGCTGACCGCACCCTTGCTGGTCGCGTAGACGACCGAACCGCCGCCTCCGCCGTGCCGGCCGGCGATCGAGGTGACGTTCACGATCGCGCCGCCGCCCTGCGCACGCAGTACCGGGATGATGCGGCGGCTCAGCGCGAAGACCGAGGTCAGGTTGACGTCGATGATCCGGTGGAACTCGTCGTCCGACACTTCGACCACCGGCGCGCGCTTGACCAGGTCGCCGGCGTTGTTGACCAGTACGTCGATCCGCCCGTGCTTCGCGAGCACCTCGTCGATCAGCACCCCGGCCGAGTCGGCGACCGCGAGATCAGCCTGGTGGACCGACGCCGCACCGCCTGCGGTGCGTACCGCGTTGGCCGTGTGCTGCGCCCCCTCCTCGTTGCGGTGGTAATGCAACGCGACCGTCGCCCCCGCCTCCGCGAACCCCACCGCCGCCGCAGCCCCGATCCCGCTGCTGGCTCCGGTGACGAGAACAACCTGACCACTGAAATCAAGAAACGCCATGACCCCAACCCTAGGGTGAACAGCGGCGGTAGCCTCGATGGATGGGCTATGACCTGGCGAGTCTGGATCTCCGGCGGTGGCGGGTGGCCGATGCGTTGCGGTTGACCGAGGCGCATCAAGAACCTGACATGGTCAACCAGGGCGGCATCCGGGACACCGCGAGCGCGGTCGACTGGATCGGCCGGGTGGCGGACCTCGACAACGGCCACGTGTACGCCGTTGCGGATGCCGACGACCACCCCGTCGGCTGTGTCGCGGTCACCAACATCGACCGGCACCAGGTCGGCTGGACCTGGTACTGGACCATCGCCGACGTCCGCGGCCAAGGTGTCGCCCGCGACTCGCTCCGAGCGCTGGTCGACTGGGCCCACCACGACGCCGGCCTCTACCGGCTCGAGCTCGGGCACCGCACCAACAACGCGGCCTCCTGCGGCGTCGCGGCCAGCGCGGGCTTCCTCTTCGAAGGCCTCGAACGCCAGCGCCTCAACTACGACGGCACCCGCTACGACGTCGAACGCCACGCCCGCCTGGCGACCGACCCGCTCACCCACCCCGAGCGCCCGGTCACCATCACCCTCTAACCAGCAGGCTTCTCCGGTACTGCGTCCTGCGGCCGGCCAGCATCCGGCGCGTCCTCGGACGTGCTCGACGGAAACGCGGTGAGCAGGAACGCGAGACCGGTGAAGATCAGCGCGAAGTACCAGTTCCCCCCGAGCCCGATCGCGGCCACCCCGATCGCAGTCGCCACCGCGGCGACCACCAGCGAAGGCGACTCCACAGTGGGCTGTTCACCGGCGTCCAGCCGGGCCAGCCGCGCCTCGAACTGACGCTCGACATGAGCAGTGAGCTCGCCTCTCTGACGACTCTCAGCCGGCAGCTCCCTCAGCAGCTGGAGGTTGAGCAAGAGATCGTCGCGCAGGTTCTTCCGCGCGGATCGCACGTGCACCGCTGGGGCCACCATCGTCAGCAGCCCGATCAGCACCACCGTCAGTTGCGCCACCAACCTCGCCGTCATGACGGGAGGGTACGCCGCGACACCCCGGTCCGGCTCCTCCCGAGCCGTGGTCCCCGGCAGGCTCTACGGTGACGGCATGGCGAAAAGCAGTAAGAGCGAGACGTTCTTCTCGGTGGTGATCGGCGGGGCGGCCGGCTTCGGGCTGATCGTGATGACCCGTCGCGCCTGGGACATCTGCCAGGTCACCCTGAGCGGCGTCGGCAACGGGCCGACCCTGTTCTTCGTCGGCGTCCCGGTCGCGGGCGTGGTCAACATCGTGCTGTTCAACCTGGTCTTCCGGTTCATGCGCCGCGGCAAGGGCGGCAAGTGGACGATGCCGCTCCTCGCCGCTCTGATCGCCATCGCGATCGCCGACCTGGCCCTGTTCTCCTGGGCCGGCACCCAGGCAGGCAACCCCGGTATCTGTCCCGCGGGCGTCCCGCCGTGGTGGCCGGACGGCGTCCCTACCTGATGGGCGGCGCGTAGCTGCGCCACCGCTCCTCGATGACGTACCCGAGAGCGACATTGGCGCCGATACTCGCCTCGTTAAGGCCGGCGCCACCCGTCCCGAAGACCCGGACGCCGTCGGCGTACAGCGCAAGGATCGAAGCGGCCTTGACCGCCTGCCCGATTCCCCGCCCGCGATAGCCGTCCAGCACCGAGGTGAAGCCGGTCTCCCCGGCCAGGCTGATGACCGTCGCCCCGACCAGCCGTTCACCATCGAGCGCGCCGAACACCCGGCCGGTCGTCCACTGCTCGGCAAGCTCCTCCACCGGCGGGACGACGTGGTGGGTCGCCGGGGTGTACGGGTAGTCCTTCTCGTTCGCCTTCTCGAGTGCATGCCATTGAGCCGCGTAGCCGCGGTCCAACTCGCGGACGGTCACCCCCGCGGCACGCAGTACGGCGTGCTCGAGCAGCGCCGGGTCAGGATCACGCAGCCGCGCACCCCAGGACTCTCCGACGATCCGATAGCCGGCCGCCTCCAGCTCGGAGCAGCGCGGATCGTCGTCCCGCACTATCTCGACCGTCAACCCTGACCCCTGTCGCCCCGCCGGAACCCCACGCCGCTAGCCGAGCTTGCGCAGCAGCGGGAGGACGTCGGTGGTGAACTGGGTCAGGAACCGCTCCTGGTCGTGCCCCGGTCCGTGCATCACCAAGTGGTTGAACCCGGCATCGAGGTACGGCTGCAGCTGCGCCACCGCCTCGTCGGGGTCGGAGGCAACGATCCAGCGCTTCGCGACCTGCTCGATCGGCAGCTCGTCGGCCAACCGCTCCATCTCGGTCGCGCTGGTCACGCTGTGCTTCTGCTCCGGCGTCAGCGACAGCGGCGCCCAGAACCGGGTGTTCTCCAGCGCCTGAGTGTGATCGCGGTCGTAGGAGATCTTCACCTCGAGCATCCGGTCGATGTCGTTGTCGAAGGAACGCTCCGCCTTCTCCGCGCCCTCCTTGACCGCCGGGATCAGCTTCTCGGTGTAGAGCTCCATGCCCTTGCCCGAGGTCGCGATGAACCCGTCCGCGACGCGTCCCGCGTACTTCGCGACCACCGGTCCGCCGGCGGCGACGTACACCTTGACCGGGGTCTCCGGGCGGTCGTAGATCGACGCGTCGACGGTCTTGTAGAACGGCCCGTCGGAGCTGACCCCCTCCTGGGTCCACAGGTTGCGGATCAGCTCGACCGCTTCCCGCAGCCGGGCGAACCGCTCCTTGAACTCCGGCCACTCACGACCCGACACGGCGATCTCGTTCAGTGCTTCACCACTGCCGACCCCGAGCATGATCCGGTCCGGGTAGAGCAGCCCCATGGTGGCAAACGCTTGCGCGATCACGGCCGGGTTGTACCGGAAGGTCGGCGTCAGCACCGAGGTGCCGATCTGGACCCGGTTCGTGCGCTCGCCGACGGCCGCCATCCAGGCGAGTGCGAACGGCGCGTGCCCACCCTCGTGCCGCCAGGGCAGAAAGTGGTCCGACACCGTCACGCTGTCCAGCCCGAGCTCCTCGGCCCGTACCGCGTACTCCACCAGATCCCGCGGTCCGAACTGCTCGGCGGACGCCTTGTACCCGACCCGAATGCTCACCTTTGCTCCCAACTCGTCGCCAAACCTGTACCCCACTCTGCCACCAACTCACGCAGCCCTTGAGATGTTCCGCCGGTGGGTGTGGACGACACGCCTTCGATGGTGCGATTTTGCGTTGGGGCGTCGATGGGGGCATCGTGGTGAGCAAGCAGGGCATCGGGGCTTCATGGATTCGTCGTCTCGGTGCCCTGCTTTCCAAAACCGCTCGGTCAGGTCAGTGAGATCGTCGCCGCAGCAGGAAGTGTGGGCTGCGCGGAGCCGCCGGAGGGCTCCACCGTGAGGCCGATCTCGGCCGTGCCGGCGAGGCGACGGACCACCTGGGTGAGGTTTTCGCCGACCAGGCCGATCGACCGCGCAGTACGGGCGGTGTCGATCGACCAGAGTTGGTAGGTCTGACGGGCCGGCAACGGGCGGAGCTCACGCAGTACGACGACTGCGGTGTCTCGTCTTGTCGACATCACGACAGTCGCCCGCCCGCCACCGGCCACGTCCCCGTGGAGCGTGCGCGCATCAGGCTCCGCGAGTACTGCGCTGACCTCGCCGCCGGCTTGGCTCGCGACCGTCCGCGAGCGGTGCTGATCGATCGCGACACCACCGCTGACCGCGATCACGACGGCCGCCGCGGCCAGGGCGAGGATCGATCGCCGCGATCCGCGTTGGTTGCGCTTGGCAACCATTGGCGAGAGTTGTCTCGCCGTGTCGACCGACGCCAGCACTCTTGCCCTCAGCAAGGTCGGCGGTTTCATGGCGACCGGAGTGCTCAGTCTGGTCACCGCTTCCTGCAACTCCGCGACCTCGTCGGCGCAGATCTGGCAGAAGGCCAGGTGCTGCGCGAAGGCTGCTCGCTCGTCGTCAGGTAGCGCGGCCAGCACGTAGGGACCGGTCAGGGTGTGAACGTCTTGCATGGTCATCTGCCGGTCCCTACTGCTGGTTTTGCGTTACTGCTGGTTTTGCGTTGGTCCGACTGGGATCAGGCGGCCGGCGGCATCAGAACGGTGTCGATCAGGTAGACGGTCGCGTTGGCGGTCTTGACGCCACCACAGATGACCTTGGCGTTGTTGACCATCAGGTTGTCGCCGGAGCCGGTGACGGTGACGGCGCCCTTCTCGACGCTGACCTGCTTGCCGACCACCGCGGCCGGGTCGAGCTGACCGGGGATCACGTGGTAGGTCAGGATCTTCGACAGCAGCGCGCTGTCGGTCTTCAGGGTGTTGATCGTCGCGGCCGGGATCTTCGCGAACGCGGAGTCCACCGGAGCGAACACCGTGAACTCGCCACCGTTGAGGGTGGAGACCAGGTCGACCTTCGGGTTCAGCTTGCCCGACACCGCAGCAACGAGGGTCTTGAGGAGCGGGTTACCGGACGCAGCGGTGGCCAGCGGCGCGGCGGCCATGCCGTCGACCGAACCAGCGCCGGTCGGGTTCGCCTTGGCGTAGTCGGCACAGCCCGGGCCGACCAGGCCAGCGGCGTTGTCCGTCGACGCGGACGCCGACGGGGTCTCCATCGGAGCAGACGACGAGGAGGTGGCCGACGGGCTGTCGCCGGCCTTGGTGTCATCGCTGCCACAAGCGGCCGTCACAAAGACGAGCGACAGCGCAGACGCGGCGAGTCCGACGCGAACGAGGTTCTTGGACATGGCAAATCTCTCTTCCCTGAGGTGATGGAACCGGCTGACGCCGCAACCCTTGACGCCCCTACTTCGGCGCCCTCACCCCAGCGGATGGGTCCTCCCCTTACCTGTTGCGTCAAGCAACTATTTTCCGGATCGACCCATCCACCACCACGCTCCGCTCCGAAGTGCTTGCTGTCAGCTACAAAACCTCTAGCTATTTGGAGACCTCATGTACCACAGCACCCTGAACATCGTCGTCGGCATCTTCGTGGACTTCAGCTCCCGCTACAGCGGTCACGGCCACGGCAACTGGAGCCACGGCCTGCTCGGCCTGTTCAACTGATCTGATCCCCCTCCGCTGACCGCCAGACAGCGGAACGGATCCCCCGAACAGAAGCCCAGGCCGACACGCTGGCCTGGGCTTCTGTTGGTAGTACGGTTCGGTGCTCAGTTCAGAGCGGAAGTCACTCGCCGACGAGCTGCGGGCCGTCGGCGTTGGTGCGGAGGAAGCGGACTCCGGGCTCGGAGTTGATCTCGGCGTTGCCGATGGTGTTGATCACCGTTGCGGTGCCGTTGGCGCGGCTCATCGCGTACAGAGTGGCCTTGTTGTTGGCCTTGTTGAGCCCGGTGAGGAGCGTGCTGCTCGCACCGCAGCGCTGGGCGACGAGCTGGTCATAGCCCTTGAAGCCGGTCGAGCGGACCAGCTTCAGGGTTGCCTTGAACGGCGCCGTGACGGGGATGCGGATGGTCCACAGCGCGCCGGCCTTGGTAGTGGCCAGCAGCGTGTCGTACGTCGCCGTCTCGGAGATCACCGTGATCGCCCTGAACCCCTGGTAGCCCGGCGCCGAGCCGAGCGGCTTGACCCCGGTGTTGAGGTCGTAGCGGTACAGCGAGCCGTTGGCGTGCAGGCCGTAGAGGAACCCGTGCGCCTTCGGGCCCTGCACGTAGTTGGAGGTCGCGATGGTGCTGAATCCGGACCACCCGGTGCCCAGCTTCGTGCTGCTGGCTGCGCCAGGCGCGTCGAGGACGAAGGTCGCCCTCGCGATGTACAGGTTCGCGCCCTGCAGGACGATCCCGGCGTAGTACGGCGGCGGCTGGACGCCACCCTTCACGTAGTACCAGGTGGAGCTGGCGCGGACGGGGAACAGTTGGAACGGCGCCGGTCCGCCCGCGGTCGGGGGCTTGGTCGCAGTCAGCTCGGTAGCGCTTGCCTCACCGGTGGCGTCCACCCCGCCGATCAGCACCTTGCAGGGCCCCGCGGCCTGTGCCTTGGTCTGCGGCAGCTTCGCCGCAGGCTTACCGATCGGCCATGCCCCCGGCTCCGGCTCGCCCTGTACTCCGGCACTGGCCTGCCCGGCCAGCGCTGCCCCAGCAATGAGGCTCAGCCCGGCCACAGCCACGCCAAATCGACGAATCTTCATCAGCAGAGATCTCCCTAAGTACTCGATGCCCCCCAAGAGCCCCGCGCACCGCCGAATGTCCGCCCACCCTACCGACCTGGCGCCCCGCGGAAACCCCCATTGCATCAACCTGCAATGCGGATGCCACGCATAATGCTCGGCATGCCCCAGATCTCTGTCGAGTACTCCGAAGCACTCACCGACGCCTTCGATCGGCGCGGTTTCGCGCTTGCGTTGCACCCTCAGGCGGCTGAGTTGATCAGCAGCACAGTGTCAGGTTTCAAGACCCGCTTTCGGACCACCGGCGAGACCGTGATCGGCGGCGGCGATCCCGGCGAGGCGATGATCCACATCGACCTGGCGATCCTGCCCGGTCGCGACGCCGAGCTCAAAGCGCGGCTCGGCGAGCTGACCCTCGGGATCCTGACCGATCATCTGAGGCCCGCGACGGGGTTGAACACTCAGGTCACCGTCGAGGTTCGCGATCTCGCGAGCTATCAGAAGCAGGTCCTGACCCTCTGATGGCTACTGCTTGGCCTCGATCGCGTCGAGGTCGCGGACGGCGTACCGGTGGTGTCCCCACTCTTCTTCAAAAATCGTGTGCAGGCAGGAGAGCGTGCTCTCCGGGTACTGCGGCGCCCACGGATTCTTGCGTTGCACGGCCAACTCGTCCACGGTGACGGTGGCGAGGAAGTCGCGCACTCTGGCGACGTGACCGGCGCGGAC
This sequence comes from Kribbella sp. NPDC056861, assembly GCF_040687575.1. Taxonomy (NCBI): domain Bacteria; kingdom Bacillati; phylum Actinomycetota; class Actinomycetes; order Propionibacteriales; family Kribbellaceae; genus Kribbella; species Kribbella sp. NPDC056861. The sequence continues at coordinate 531,164 of NZ_JBFBNQ010000006.1, forward strand.
CGCCAGCACTTCGGCGTACTCCGGTACGCCGGGGGCGAAGACCGACATGTCGAGGCCGTCGGTCTCGTACTCCGCGTTCGGCTGACCGATCGGGTGGAACGGTTGCTCGATCTCCTCGATCGCGGAACCCAGCCAGACATCTGTCGCCATCACCAGATGCCGCAGCGTCTGCGCGAACGACCACTCGCCGTCGACCGACACGTCGACCGTGCCGGCCGGCATCGCGGCGGCGCGCTCGAGCGTCGCCGCCCAGGTGCTCTCCAGCGCAGCCCACGCCGCGCGCAGTCCGTCCGGATCCGCAGCGCGGCGCTCAGCACGTCCGGGGAAGCGCCGATTGAGCTCAGCCTCGACGAGTGGCGCGACGTCGACCCCGTTGACCCGCAGGGAACTCTCGCCGTCCAGCAGCCATGGAGCATCGATGTCCGCGCCCTGGATATCGACGGCACGCATCACCACCCCGGACAGATCAGCCCGGACGAACCGGGCCCCGCGCAGGCTCGCATCGACGAACTGAGCACCTTGCAGGTCGTCGGATCCACTGAATGTCGCCACCTCGCCATCCAAACCGACCACGGGTGCTTTAGGCAAGAGCCTGCGGGATGGCGAAGCGCTGCCCGCAGGCGGGGCAGGTGGTTTCGCCAAGCAGGTAAAGGATTCCGGTCGCCACGTCCGGACGGCGGTGGTGCACGGCCAGCTGATACATGCGTGTTGCGGGGCCGTCGTCCAGACTGTCCGGCGTTGCCGCGATGATCGGCGGCGGCGATGCGGCGAGGCTGATGTCGAGATGCTCACGACACTGCGGACAAGTCAGTTGGATTTCCTCGTCCGCCAGCGCCTCCAGCTGGTACTGCGAAGCTCGGGTGCCCTCGAACGCCAGCAACCCTTGCAGCGCATAGACGAATTCGATCGACCCATCGGCCAGCGGCAGAGACTGTTCCGCCAGGTCGCGCAGCGCGCTCAGCTCAGCGGCGTACCGGCGGCTGATCTCGGCGAAAGGCTCCGCGCCGTCATCGGCGCCGACGATCGCGGCGGCGAGGTGCAGCGGTTCGACGTACCCGGCGGGTGCGCGCCGGTCGGCCAGCTCGGTCAGTACCGGAAGTGCTGCATAACTGGCGCTGTAGACGGCGCCTTGGTGACACAGCCGGCTCCAGAGGTCGTCCCAGACTTCGCGGCCGCCATCATCCGGGGCCGCCGAGGGATCTGGGCCAGCCGCGAGATCTGAAGCCGCCGCGAGATCTGAGGCGGCCGCGAGCAGCCCCGGGACCTCCGTCGCCGGCCCGTAGGCATCCCGCAGCTCCCTCCATTTCGTCATACCGGCGATCCTGGCAGATGCCTCAGGCCACGGTCGCGTGATGCGGCAGGCGTTCGGTGAGCACAATCGGGCCGTCATCAGTGATCGCGATCGTGTGCTCGGAGTGCGCGGTGCGCGAACCATCAGCCGAGCGAATAGTCCAGCCGTCGGGGTCGAAGACGATCTTGTCGGTCGTCCGGGCGAACCACGGCTCGAGCGCCAGCGTCATCCCCGCGCGCAGCTTGAGCCCGCGGCCGGCCCGGCCCTTGTTGGAGATGTGCGGATCCTCGTGCATCGTCCGCCCGAGCCCGTGACCGCCGAACTCGGTGTTGACCGGATACCCGTACGCCGTCGCGACTGCCTCGATCGCCGCGGAGATATCGCCGACCCGGTTGCCCGGCCGCGCGACTTCGATGCCGACGGCAAGCGCTTCTTCGGTCGCACGGACCAGTCGCAGATCGTCCTCGTCCGGGGTGCCGACGATGACGGTGCGGGCCGAGTCGGCGACCCAGCCGTCGATCCCGACCGCGAGATCCATGCTGAGGACGTCGCCGTCGCGCAGTACGTAGTCGTGGGGCATGCCGTGCAGCACCGCGTCGTTCACCGACAGGCAGACCATGTTGCGGAACGGCCCGTTGCCGAAGGACGGCGCGTAGTCCCAGTAGCAGGACTCCGCCCCCCGCTCGCCGATCCGCTGACGAACGTGGCGCTCCAGGTCGAGAAGATTGACGCCGATCTCGGCCAGCTCGCCGAGCTCGGTCAGGGTCTGGGCGATGAACTGCCCGGTGATGCGCATCTGCTCGATCTCCGCAGGCGACTTCAACTCGATCATGGCGTGCCCTCACGTCGTACCTTGGTATTTAAATACCACCGTAGCCGTTGCGGTATTAAAATACCAACCGTACGCTGGGACCCATGGTTCGCAATCCGCTCACGCCCGAACAGATCGAGGCCGGCCGCCGTCTGGGCAGCTTGCTGCGCGCCGCGCGAGCCAACCGCGACCTCGGCGAGGTCGCCAACGCGGCCGGCATGTCCCCCGAGACCCTCCGTAAGATCGAGACCGGGCGCCTCCCCACCCCCGCCTTCGGCACCATCGCCGCCCTCAGCGACGTCCTCGACGTCCCGATCCAAGACCTCGCCGCAGCCTGGCGAGACGGCTCCCGCCTGAAAGCCGCGTCCTAGGAGACAAGCGCGGCGACCCAAGCGTCGTGGTGCTCTTCGACGTACGCCGCAGCCGGTCCCCAGTAGTCGCCATGCCCCTCGCCATAGAGCCGCGCCCACGGTTGCTCACCAGTCCGATCGCCACGCACCAGCAGTTCGTACGATCCCCACGTGCGGGCCGCGATCCGCGCGGGAAACTCCCGACGCTGCTGCAGATCGAGCCCGTAGCCGTCCACCAGAGCGCGTAACCGAAGACTGTCAGCCTGTACGTCGCCACCCGCGGCAAAGGGCACGAACGCCGTCGCGGCGTACCCGAGGTCCCACAACCGCGAGGTGGGCCCGACGTTGTCCCAGTCGATGAAGACCCAGCGCTGATCGTCGCGGACCAGATTCCACGGGGCGAGGTCGTTGTGGCAGATCAGTTCACCGCCCGCCGGGTCAGGCACCAGCACGTCCCAAGCGACCTCCGAGGGTGCCTCGAAATCCGCCATCGCGTCGTGAAGCTCGCGAATCAACCGCCCCACGCGGCGCAGCTCGGCCAACGAAAGCGGCGGCAGCGTGTCAGCCACAGCGCCCGGTACGTACTCGAGGACCTGCCGCCCGCGCTCGTCCCGTCCCAACGCACGCGGCGCTCCTCCGAACTGCTTCTCAGCCAGATGACCGAGAACGGCCTCGACGCCGGCCGTCTGCGCGAGCGCCGGCTTCCGCACAGTCGACCCGACCCGGACCACCTCTGCCGCGACGTTTCCGCCGGTCAGGAACTCTTCGGGCTCCATTCCTCAGTCGAGGCAGAAGTCGTTGCCTTCGACATCTTCCATCACGAGGCACGACTCGTTGACGCCGTCGGCAACCAGCAGGCGCACGCGCTTGGCGCCCAGGGCAACCAGTCGGGCGCACTCGGCCTCGAGTGCGGCGACCCGCTCGTCGCCCACAAGACCCGGTGCGGCGCGGACGTCGAGGTGCACCCGGTTCTTGACGACCTTGCCCTCGGGAACGCGCTGGAAGAACAGTCGCGGTCCAACGCCGTTCGGATCGACGCAAGCGAACGCCGAGCCCTGGGCCTCGGGCGGCAGCGAGCGATCGAACTCGCCCCAGTCAGCGAACCCCGGGGGCGGCGGCGGTACGACGTACCCGAGCACCTCGCACCAGAAGCGCGCGACGCGCTCCGGTACCGCGCAGTCGAAAGTGACCTGGAATTCCTTCACGGACGCCATCGGCCCACCATAGAGGCCGACAGTTCGCCGCTTCCACAGCTTTAGGCCGGCTTTCCGTCCGACGTCACCTTGACGATGGTTCGGCCGCGAGCCCCGGCGGCGAAGGCAGCCGGAGCATCCGCCAGGGAAATCACATTGTCGACCAGCGGTGCGAGCCGGCCGGACCGCAGGCGGTTGATCAGCTGGGTCAGCTGTTCGCGCTTGGACTCGACAACGAAGAAGACAGCACGACCGGCGCGCGGGTGCACAGTCGGCGGATCGGCGATGGTGACGAGCGTGCCGCCGGGGCGTACCAGCGCGGTGCAGCGGTCGCGGATCTCGCCGCCGATCACGTCCAGGACCACATCGACCTCGCCTATGTCCTCCAGCCGTTCGCCTTCCAGATCGACGAACTGGTGAACGCCTAGCTCACCTGCCGCATGCCGGTCGGACGCCCGCCCGGCACCGATGACGCGGGCACCCGCCTCGCGGGCCAACTGCGCGGCGACGAAACCAACTGCACCACCAACTCCGTTGATGAGAACGGTTTGCCCTGTCTCCAAACGCGCGTGGTCGAACAAAGCCTGCCAAGCAGAGAGCCCGGAGATCGGCAGCGCCGCCGCGACAACGTGATCGACGTCAGCCGGGAGCGGGGCCAGATTGCGAGCCTCGACAGCGACGTACTCCGCGAGCGCTCCGTCGCGGGACCAGTCGGTCAGTCCGAAGACTCGCTGACCGACCGTGAGACCGGTAGTGCCGTAGCCGAGCTCGGCGACCACCCCCGACACCTCGTGCCCGGGAACGCTCGGGGTGCGATCGCGACCGGCACGATCGGTCCAGGTCCCAGGCCAGTCCAGCTCTCCGCGCGTGAAGCCGGCGGCGTGCACCTGCACGATGATGTCGTTCTCCGCAGCATGCGGCGAGGGCAGCTCGGTCAGAGCCAATCCGCCGACGCCGGCCTCGCGATCCCTGACAGTGATGGCACGCATGACGTTCCTTGCGGTGGTTGAGTTGATGGGTTCTCCTCCGACAGTACGCATCCGCAGTACGCCGTGAGTGGGCCATTCGCCGACGCAGTTCATGGGCCGATTCCGCACGCTGAGTGGCCCACGATCGTGCCCATGGAATGGACCAGCGACGCGGGCCTTCCCCGCCGTACCGTCGAAGCATGATCGCCGTAGAAGACCTCGCACTACCCGACACCGCTGCCTCGTCGGCGGCACTGGAGGTGGCCACCGCCTACCTGTCCCCCACCCTGCTGAGCCACTCGCGCCGCGTCTACCTCTGGGCGGCCGCCTTCGGCAACCAGCAGGACATCCCGTACGACGCCGAACTGCTGTTCGTGGCCTCGATGTTCCACGACCTCAGCCTCGTGCCGGAGTTCGACAGTCACACGGTTTCGTTCGAGGAAGCCGGTGGGCATGTCGCCCGCGTGTTCGCCGCCGGCGCCGGCTGGCCGATTGCCCGCCGCGACCGCCTGGCCGAAGTCATCGTCAGGCACATGTTGCCGGAGGTGGACGCGACCGCCGACCCCGAAGGTCACCTGATCTCGCGGGCCGCGGCGCTGGACATCGTGGGCAGGAGCGCAGACGACCTCAGCGCCGCCTTCCGCGCCGAAGTACTGGAACTCCACCCTCGTCTCACCCTCACTGACGAGTTCCTCGCTTGTTTCCAGGCCCAGGCCGACCGCAAGCCCAGCAGCTCGGCCGCCCGCGCGATCGAGGCCGACCTCGGCAGCAGAATGGCCGCAAACCCTCTGGGCGCAAGGTAAATCCCGGTACTCGCGCTGGGCGGAGACTGCTGGCAGAGTGATCGGATGCTGAATGAGGTGGCCGACGGCGTCTGGGTCCGGCAGAGCGAATGGGTCTGGAGCAACGCCGTCGTGGTGCGCGGCGACGACGGGTTGATCCTGGTCGATCCCGGCATCGACGGTTCCGACCTGGAGCAGCTGGCGGACGACGTGGAGCAGCTCGGTACGCCGGTAGTCGCCGGCTTCGCCACCCATCCGCACTGGGATCACCTGCTCTGGCATGCCCGCTTCGGCGACGTACCGCGCTATGCCACTGCGGGCTGTGCCCAACTCGCCAGCGAAGCCCGGGAACGCGCACAGGCGATGGCGGCCGAGAGCGCGACAGGCATCCCGCTCGAACTGATCGCGTTGCTCACCCCGATCCCCGCGGACGGCGGCGGCGTACCGGGTCAGCTCGTGGAGCATCAGGCGCACGCGGTCGGCCATGCCGCGCTGCTCCTCGCGGACCGCGGCGTCCTGATCGCCGGCGACATGCTGTCCGACGTACTGATCCCGCTGCTCGACCCGCGCCGCCCCGATCAACTGACCGCGTACGAGACCGCACTCGACCAACTGGCCGAAGCTGTCAGGCAGGTCAATGTGCTGGTCCCAGGCCACGGAGCCGTTGCCGAAGGCCCCGAGGTGGCTGCTCGCATCGCCGCCGATCGCGCTTACCTCGAAGCCCTTCGCCGAGGCGAGGAGCCAGTCGACGTACGCCTGGAGCAAGACTGGCTGGCCGGGCCCCACCAGTCGAACCAGAAGCAGGCCTTGGTGACCGGGCACGAGCACTAGTCTTCGGCTATGTCGATGTCCCCCGGCGTACGAACGCCCGTCAGCCGCCGGCCCCTGCTGTGGATCGCCGCCGCCTGCTTCGCCATCGGCATCGTGGTGAGCGGCATCTTCATGATGCCGATGCTCGGGATGATCCCGCACGAGCCGGTACCGCTCGGGGACGGCGTGGTCCAACTGGAGTACGAAGGCCTGACCATCTCGACCACCGCCCGCGGCCAGACCCCGACCTGCCAGGCCAAGGACGCCACCGGCGCCGACATCCCCCTGAAGGGCCCGCTGAAACGCGAGAACTACTCCGTGAGCGGCCCGAGCTACTACGTCATCGCCCACTCGCGGTCCCCCATCCCGCCGCAGACGGTCACGGTCACCTGCACCAACGCGGACAACACCATCCGGTACTACGTAGGCGATCGCGCCTCCGTCGACACGATGCTCCCCGCCTTGGTCAAGGCCCTCGGCTCTTTCGGCCTGGCGATGCTGATCAGCATCGCGCTGGTCGTCATCGACGTAGTACGCCGCCGGCGGGCACGCTGACTCCGTGGCCAATGGGTGAGGCGTATAGGCCATCCGGTGGCGGCGGTCGCTCGTGATCGGCGCGGAAGAGGATTGCAGCCGCGAGGGCGTGGGGAGTGAGGCATGGCGCCAGAGCGTGAAGGCTGTCGATGAGCCCGTGAATGCGCAGCAAGGTGCTTTGATCGGCGGGTGCAATTGCTGCCCGGGGTTGGCGGAGAGCAGTCTGCGATGCAACCTCATATGTGGAGGCCGCACTGACATGCGCAACAACCGGATGCAGCACGCAACGCGCCTGACGCGCAGCGGTCTGATACGCAACCGAGCGGTCAGGGCCGATCAGGACTGCCAGCGCGGACCGAGCACACCCTCGATAAGCCGGACCAGCAGCCGCCCCAGACTTCCTGACCTCCGCTACACCGTTGGCGAGTAGGCAATAGCGTCAGTCGGCCTACAGCCGAAAGACGTGGTTGCATGCAGTGGTGACACGGAGAGACGACCGTCGCCTTATGTCACCGTCGGCAACCAACCTCCCTCAAATGCCACCTACTTTTTACCGCAGTTCTCCTTAGGGCCCTAGCAAACTCCGCTCCCCTCAGTACCCCGATCGATGTTTACAGCAAGGGCCAACGCTTCGCGTCATCTGCCGGACCACGCCGAGCCAGACGCAACCGACCAACCCATCGCTACGCTTGACATTCGGGCCAGCACCACGGAACGGAGGGAGAACTGTGGCGGCAGACGGAAGCCCCGGGGTCGACATCGGATTCGCTCGCAAGTGGATGGATGAGCAAGTCCACTGGTACAGCACCAAGAGCGCACTGGCGCTACGCAATTACCGCCTAGTAAAGATTAGCCAACTGACAATTGGCTCTGCCGTTCCAATTATCGCGCTGCTTGAGGTCCCATCGGCGATCACTGCATCCCTCGGAGCGATCGTGATTCTGCTGGAGGCTATCCAACAACTGTTCCAATGGCAGACAGACCAGGTTCTCTATCGCTCCACCAGCGAGGCATTAAAGCAGCAGCGATACCTCTACATCGCCCATGCCGGGCCATACCAAGAGAATAATCGCGACGCAGTATTGGCAGAAAAGGTTCAGGCGCTGGTTTCGCAAGAGCACGCGCGCTGGACCAAAGCCAGACAGGGCACCGATCGCGATCTTACTCGCCTGATGCCGCCAGGATAAGCGCGGCCGAGGCGTCAGCGATACGGCATGCGTTCAATCTTCGCCTTCCATTCTGAATACGGCTTACCTTTGTTGCCTACCAGCCATGACTCAGGAACGAGTTCCATTCGAGTACCTTGATAGGATGGCGATGCACTACTATCCTCGCCATTAAACTGGCTGTACCAAATCTTCCCATCGACAGCCAGGATGAATTCGCGATTCCCCCAGCGCTCTCGCCACCAGCCGCCTCCAGGGTTTCCTTCAATATTAGGTCCCCACGATTCTTGCTCGACCGACCAGCCAGTTGCCGAGTTGCCTTGGTCATCCTTCCAATCTCGGGTTTGCCGATTTCTCTTCACACAGGACGCGACAGCATCCCGAACGGCCGATTCAAAATCTTCCTGATAATCCATGATTCCCCCTGATCGGTTAACGATGCATCGCATGCCGCCTGCCTGCGCGCGACTCGATCTCTTACGCAACATCGCCCAGAGACGCAGAGCCGTTACAGAGTTTGCGCACTATTCGTTTTTCGCATAGCTCCGGCGCGGTTCTTCCACAACAGAGCCTCGACTGTCATCCTCAGATATGCTGAGAATCATGCTCTGCGGCGCTTCGGACATGGCCGATGTGGCGGACCAGTTCAGCCTCGTTACCCGTCAGTTCGGTGCGGAGCCACTGCACTACTTGTCTGGAGAGATCAACCACCTCAATCGACTGAGCGCCGACTGGAATGAGAACTCGCGAGAGACTGTCGCTAGCGTAGACCTATGTGTCTTTGTTATCTTACGTAGACATGGCGATATCACTTGGAATACTGAATTAAAGGAAGCCCTCAACGCCGGGAAACCTTTCATAATCCTCTGCCTGAGTTCAACCTACGATATGTTCCTAAACTTGACACGAAATGTTCCTGATTTGACCGCGATCAAGGATAATGGGACGCGTAAATTGATTCGAACCATGTCGGAATTAGGTTCGGAAAGACACCTGACGTTAGTGCAGTTTGATATGGCGAACTTCTCGGACGTGTATCGCAGGGAGGCATCACGAATCTTCACGGCGGGATTGTCAAGTCTCCAAGTACGATTCCAGCGAGAGGCATTGGCTGGGATACTCTCCGCGCCCGCCGATCTGTCTACCGCTGATCTAGCAGCGGCTGAAGAGGTCGCCCTGGACGAATTTGAGGACAAGTACTTCAGGAAACGCGCCATTTTTGCGCTGATCGACCGAGCTGCAGCTAGCGCAGAGACGGCAGCTGCACTTGTGGCCAGCCGCGAGCAGGGAGTTCAAAGGCTCGCAATACATCACCTCGCTGACTTGTATCGTCAGCGACCCCCAGCCCCTGAATTCTTGGCTGACTGCGTCTCGCTAGCAAACCATAGCGATGACGTCGGCGTGATCCGACGTTTGGTCCCAGCGTTATTCCAGCTAGATGTCACAGCGGCAATCGAAGCCCTAGCAGAACTCGATCTTTCGGAGATCGGAACCCGCCGTAAGCTTGCGGGCGAACTTGAGGCGTACGAGGATCAGTTGGTGGATCCGGCAATTCGGGAATTAGCCGTCAGCCTGCTAGAGCGATGCATGCAGGACACCAAAGACGTCGGCTGGTTGGCCCGCTGCCGCGCCTATCTCGACCGACTGAAGACGACGTCGTAGCAGCGTCACAACTGAACTCACCACCTCTTGACAGGTTCGGCGCGTCTTGGACAAGTAGGGCGCGTGCAAGCGCTTGGTAAACTCGGGCTTCCCGGTTTCAATATAACGCTATTCATTGGATCCTGATTTGCTGCATCCTTTAACATCGATACTCATATTCTCGCTGTCATCAGCATCGCGCTGAACCACGTCACGTCTACCTAATGGTCGTTTCAAGAGCGGCCCGTCGCTCAGTTCTATCACTGAGAAAGCCTCCTGGGAGATAGGCTGACAGCGGTGCGCTTGGCAGCGAAAAGGCAGCCATGACACTGATCACCGGCTAAGGTCGGCTCGTCTGTGCGACGGAGCTACTGCTCGAAACGCTCCAAGAAGTTACGGGCGAGTTCGGTCCACCCAGACAAGGGAACCTGACCGTCGATGGTGCCGACGGCATGGTCGAGATCCTCAGGGTCACTGACCGTCCAGTCGTCCTCGTGGATACAGATGTCGAACTGCGCGCGATTTTGCTCCCAGTGCAAGACCCGGACCTGCTTCTTGGCGTCAGCGTGCGTGATGACCCAGACAGGGTCTGAGCCGTTCTTCAGGTCCGTATTGACCTGTGGGAACTGATCTCGATGCGCCCACGACCGCCATGCACCGGCGAAAGCGAGGTCGATATCGACTTTGCGAAACGGCAGGGAGCTGTGGCCACAGACGAGTAGGCCGAGTGCCATTCCTTGGGAGATGGCATTGCGCTGGCGCGACGGGGTTTCTGGCATCCGATCACGGTAGCCCGACAGATCCTTCTGCGGGTCGTCGGGTTAGGCGGTCTGGAGTTCTCCGACGACCTTCTCAACTCTGGCGCGGATGTCGTCGTGGACCTGGCAGGACCGTGGTCGGCGCGGCGGTTAGCCTGGTCCTCTTCGGCCACGGCTTCGGTGCCGCTTCGATCGCAACTCCAGCAATCTTGCTCGATCGGTAGTCAGCCATGATCCGTTCACGGACGATCGTGCCGCGTCCTGGCGTGCTCGTGATGATGCCTGCGTGCTGGACCACGCCGGAAGGTGATCCGCAGAATGCCATTTCGATGCGGCTGAGGTTCTCGGACACGCGCAGTCTGAGGCCGGACCTTGAGGGAGAACATCGCCAGCAGGCTCGACTCAACCCTAAGTAACGCAGGTGCCTCGGCTTGGTGTTGGCGAGCAGCTTTAGTTGAGTGGGCGAAGCACGCGTCCCGGTGTGGACGAGTAGGTCTGCGGAGCGGGCGACGAGGGAACTGGTCGCATCGTGTTTGCAGGCGAACCCACGTGCCGCCGCGACCAGGGTGCTTTCAAACAGGGCGCAGCCCGCACCAAGGGTGGGTGGGAGCGGTCTGCGGAGCAGGCGACGGAGGAGCCGGCGTAGTCAGGCCGCGCGGGGGAAACACAGTCCCCAGAAAACACAAAAGCCCAGGTCAACCACCTGATTGACTTGGGCTTAGTGCGGCGCGCTCGGAGGGATTCGAACCCCCAACCTTCTGATCCGTAGTCAGATGCTCTATCCGTTGAGCTACGAGCGCCGGACAACGAAAGGTAACGATACACGCGGGATGGGGGTGGGAGCCAATCGGCCCCGGAGTGAGGCTGCAGACGGCGTACCGCGGGTCCCGAAGCAGGGCGCAGTACGCCGTACTGCAGGCTGACCGAACCCCGTGGAAAGCTCAGTTCAGCAGGGTTTTGACCGAGCCGCCCGACTCGGTGAGCTTGGTGCCGAGCCCGGACAACGCCTCGCCGACCGAGGCGAGGATGCCGGAGAGGTCTTGCAGGTTTCCGGCCAGGCTTTCGATCTCGGAGGCGACGCCGGAGATGTTGCCGGAGCCGTCGTTCAGGCGTTTGGCGGCGGCGTCGCCGATGCCGGGGATCTTGTCGAGTTCGCCGGCCAGGCCGGACAGCATGCCGGCGGCGTCGTGGAGTTTGTCCTTGGCCGAGTTCATCGTGTTGGCGCTGCCGGTCAGGGCCTTGCGGGCGCCGCCCTCGCCGTCGTCGCCGACCAGGGCGCCGGCGGCCTTGGCGGCTTGTTCGCCGGCGTCGGCCAGGCCGGAGCCGATCGTCTTCATCAGGTCCGGTAGCCGGCCGATGAAGCCGAGCGCGTCGTCCGGCAGGTCGCGGACCAGCTTCAGGAGTTTCTCGAAGTCGTCGGAGTTCTCCATCACGAACCCGACGGCCTTCTTCACGTCGCCGATGTCACGCCCACCCAGCAAATCCCCAAGATCCATGCCGGGATGCTAATCCTCCGACCGCCTCAACAGGGTCAAAAGTGAGCCGGTGTCGTCTGTTGCTCGGCGCGGAGGGCGTTGAGCAGTTCGGGCGTGACCTGCTCGCCCGCCGCAAACGCCTCGGCGACCGCGCGGAAGTAGTTCTCGTACCCCGCGGGCGTGAACAGAGTGGTCAGCCGAGCTGCCTCCTCCGTCGCGTTGCGATAGCCGTGCGCCTGCCCCCGCGGCACCGCCACCGATCCGCCGGCGCCAACCGTCAGTACGCCGTACTCCGTGTCGAAGGTGACCTCCCCGGCCGTCACCAGGAAGTACTCCTCATGCCCGTGATGGATATGCGGCGCCGCACCCAGCGCACCGGCGCCGAGGATCGAGTCGACGACGGACAGCGCGCCGCCGGTCTGTTCGCCGGAGATGCGCACGGTGAAGACGCCGAACGGCAGGTTCAGTACTTCGCCGTCGCCGGGAGCGCCGACGACGATGTCCGGGAATGCAGTCATCGCCGCAGCATAGGCAGGAACCGACGCCGCCCGGCCGGCGTCAAAGGTCACGGCTCGGGGGATCGGAATGTCGGACGGCAAGGGAGAACCTCTGCGTGACTAAGGTCGCGATCATGGGTGGTCGGTTGGTACGGAGTACTGCGATCGCCGGCGGTGTCACCGCCGCGTTCGGCCTGGGGATCGGCTACTCCGCCGGCGGTACCGCGCAGTCCAAGGGCGTCGAGCCGGCCAGAGTGCTCCCTGCGGATCTGTGCTCCCGGCTCGGGGACGTCTCCCCGTTGTTGCCGAAGGCCACCAACGCGAAGCTGACCCAGAGCGGCCGGACCGAGGTGATGTGCGCGGTCGCCGTGTCCGAGCGGAGCCAGTCGACCTTCTCGGCGGCCACGCTCACCCTCAAGATCAGGCCGTACGCCGGTCGCGAGGCGGGCGCGAACCAGCTGCCCGAGTCCCCAGCCGCGGTCGCCAAGCAGGCGTTCGACCGGCAGCCCTGGCTGCTCGTCAACGGCCGTCCGTATCCCACCAAGGTGGAGAAGAAGCCGGCCGCCGACGGCCGGCTGAACTCGAGGGTCTCGGTACTCGTCCAGCGGGGCGGTGTCACCGTCCAGGTGGACTACACCGCGCATCCGATCGACCTGGCGACGGCGCAGCAAGCCGCCCTGGTAATGGCTGACCGGGCGATCTGGGAGACCAAGTGAACGACACACCGCAGCTGCAGGGGTACCAGCTCGACCAGCGGTTGCTGGAGCACCCGCTGGCGGAGATCTGGCGTGGGCGGTCGTTCACCGGCATGGAGGTTGTCGCGCTCGTCTTGAGTGAGCGTGGGGCGGCTGACCCTGAGGTACGGGAGCGGCTCGGGCAGGCGAGCCGGACGGCTGCGCTGAAGCCTGGGGAGCTGCAGACGCCGCTGTGGGCCGCCAATCTCACTGCTGCTCGTCCGTACGCCGTGACGCAGTTGGTGGCGGGGCAGTCGGGGGCGGAGCGGCTGCTGGATCCGCTGGATGGGTTGTTGGGGAATGACGAGGAGTCGGTGGAGGCGGTTCGTAGTCAGCTGGCGGCGTTCGGGGCGTTGCCGATCCCCGGTGGGGCGCGTGGTGGGGCGGGGGCTGAGGTTTCGCTCGACCCGTCGCGGATTGCCGGCGCGGATGGCAGTGCGACAGGGCGTGCGGCTGCGGGCGGCCGGACGGCGGGGGACCCGGGAGCTGCGGGGGCTGCGGGGGCTGCGGGGGCTGCGGGGGCTGCGGGCGCAGGCTCACAGGCGGGAGCTGCGGGAGCTGGCTCACACGCGAGGGATGCGGGCGCAGGCTCGCAGGTAAGGGCTGCGGGCGCAGGCTCGCGGACGGCGGAGGACGCCGAGGCGGCACAGCACGCAGGACAGGCGCAGGACGCAGGGCAGGCGCAGAAGGATGCCGCGACGCCGAAGTACCCGCGCTGGGCGACGCCGGTCGCAGTACTAGCTGTACTGATCGTGTTCTGTGTCCTGTACTCCGCCGGCGCCAAGCTGGGCACTGCGACCAAGGGCCAGCCGCAAGCGCAGCCGACCCCGGCACTGGTCGAACCGGCCGCGCTGCCGTCGCCTGCGCTCAAGCCGGGTATCGCCAAGCCCAAGACCGCCGCATACCTTCCGCCGACGGCAGCGGCGGGCCTGATCGGCGAGACCTACGACACCGATGAGGACGTCCAACCGGTGACCGGGCTCGGGCTGCCGTTCGTCTTCGGCTGGCCGCGGCCGCCGACAACTGTCGACCTGGGCGTGTCCGACACCACGCTGTACCGGCAGGTGCTGGCAGAGAAGGTCTCCTTCTCGGTCACCCTCGACGCCAAGCTCGCGCTGCGTCCCTGCGCATCGATCACCGCCTGCCTGGCGGACCGGGCGGCCTTCGACCGGGAGTGGACCGGCATCTTCAAGGTGGCGGCACTCACCACTCCCAAAGCCCCCAACACCTGGTTGATGGTCAGCAGCGGTAAGCCGTACACGCTGACCATGACACGGGTGTTCACCAGCAACGGGCAGTCCTGGCTGCTCGGGGTGACCGTCACCGCAGTACCGGGTGAGGAGCCCGCCGCCCAGCGCGTCCTCAACGACATCTGGCGCCAGACCCAATAGCCAGCCAGTAGCCAGCCACGTAGCCGGCACCCAACAGATCCGCCGCAGCAGACCACCTCAGACCGTAAATCGGCCGCGCGACCACCGCGCGGCCGATCTTTTGTGTCGGGAAAGCCCTTGTCGGCGAAATTCTGTGACGGTCCTCACGTCTTAGCGGTTCTCAACACCCGACCTGGTCGCGTACCGTTAGTACCACTTGCACACTGGTATACGCCCACTGGGCGAACTGGTATGCGACAGATCACACCGCCAGCCAGCTGAATCGAACCGCCGGAGACCCCGGCGGCCGACGTCGTACCCCCTCAGCGTCGAGGGTCGGGACCGCACGTTCGGGACGATCGCGAGCGAGAGGGAATGCCGCCGATGACGACAACCGCCAGCCCTGCCCATACCGAGACTGCTCTCAGTGTCGAGACCCCGGTCACCACGCCGACGACCTCCTACGACCTGAGTAACGCCCCGACTGAGCACGCGGGCCTGCTGGCCTGGGTTGCCGAGGTTGCCGAACTCACCCAGCCCGACCGGATCCACTGGGTCGACGGCTCGGACGCGGAGTACACCGAGCTCACCGACGAGCTGATCGCCGGCGGCACGCTGGTCCGGCTCAACGACGAGAAGAAGCCGAACTCGTTCTGGGCCCGGACCGACCCGTCCGACGTGGCCCGGGTCGAGCAGCGCACGTTCATCTGCTCGGTCGACGAGGTCGACGCCGGCCCGACCAACAACTGGATGGCGCCGGCCGAGATGAAGGTCCTGATGACGGACCTGTACCGCGGCAGCATGCGCGGCCGGACCCTGTACGTCGTGCCGTTCTGCATGGGCCCGCTGACCGCCGAGAAGCCGATGTTCGGCGTCGAGATCACCGACTCGGCGTACGTCGTCGCCTCGATGCGGATCATGGCCCGCACCGGCGCCGAGGTGCTGGCGAAGATGGGCACCGACGCGAAGTACGTGCCCTGCCTGCACTCGGTCGGCGCTCCGCTCGCGCCGGGCCAGCAGGACGTCCCGTGGCCGTGCAACGACGAGAAGTACATCGTCCAGTTCCCCGAGGAGCGGACCATCTGGTCCTACGGCTCCGGGTACGGCGGCAACTCGCTGCTGGGCAAGAAGTGCTACTCGCTGCGGATCGCCAGCGCGATGGCCCGCGATGAGGGCTGGCTGGCCGAGCACATGCTGATCCTGAAGCTGATCTCGCCGGAGAAGCAGGTGCACTACATCGCGGCCGCGTTCCCGAGTGCCTGCGGCAAGACCAACCTGGCGATGCTCGACCCGACCCTGGAGGGCTGGGAGGTCGAGACGCTGGGCGACGACATCGCCTGGATGCGATTCGGCGAGGACGGCCGCCTGTACGCCGTGAACCCCGAGTTCGGCCTGTTCGGCGTGGCCCCCGGTACCGGCTGGAAGACCAACCCGAACGCGATGCGCACGATCGAGCAGGGCAACTCCCTGTTCACCAACGTGGCGCTGACCGACGACGGTGACGTCTGGTGGGAGGGCTACTCGCAGACCCCGCCGAACCACCTGACCGACTGGAAGGGCCGTGAGTGGACGCCGGAGTCCGGCGAACTCTCGTCGCACCCGAACAGCCGGTTCTGCACCCCGATCAAGCAGTGCCCGATCATCGCCGACGAGTACGAGGACCCCAACGGCGTACCGATCTCGGCGATCATCTTCGGCGGCCGCCGCGCGACCACGGTGCCGCTGGTGACCCAGTCGCGCGACTGGGACCACGGTGTCTTCATGGGCGCGACGCTGTCGTCCGAAACCACTGCCGCGGCGGTCGGCGAGGTCGGCGTCGTACGCCGCGACCCGATGGCGATGCTGCCGTTCCTCGGCTACAACGCCGGTGACTACCTGAACCACTGGCTGACCGTCGGCAAGGACAACGACGCGGCCAAGCTGCCGAAGATCTTCTACGTCAACTGGTTCCGCAAGGACGAGGCCGGCAAGTTCGTCTGGCCGGGCTTCAGCGAGAACGGCCGGGTGCTCAAGTGGATCATCGGCCGGCTCGAGGGCACCGCGGACGCGGTCGAGACGCCGGTCGGCCACGTGCCGACCCCGGACGCGATCGACGTCACCGGCCTGGACCTCAGCCTCGAGGCCCTGCAGACCGCGCTGAACGTCGACGACGCCGAGTGGAAGGCCGAGCTGCCGCTGATCGAGGAGTGGTTCACCAAGCTCGGTGACAAGGTCCCCGCAACGCTCAAGCTCGAGCTCGACAACCTGAAGGCCCGCCTCGGCTGACCTACCCCGTACTCCGACCAGCTGCCCCGGAAGCCAGCCAGTCGGACTGCAGAAGCGCCTCGACCCACAAGGTCGGGGCGCTTCGCTTTACCGCCGTGGGCCGAGCCGATCGACCGGCAAGCGGCAGGTCAGCTCCCGGCCGTCCGGGGCCGTGTACTGAACCAGCGCCATCCAGCCGTCCGCGTGGTGCGTGCGGCTGATCAGCCAGGCCGGCAGCCAGGCGTCGTCGATCAGAGCGACGACATGCGCGGGCAGCGGCAGAGCAAGGATCAGTCTGAGGTCGTACGCCGTGGGGCGTACTGCGAAGTCCGTCATCACATCACTGCCTTTCGTGAGGGGCGCGAACCGCGCGTCCCAAGATCGCCTCACGAAACTGGACGTGCTGACAGTACCCAATCCTTCCCGCGACAAGCGGTTATGACATCCCGAGGGTGGATTCCCGCGGAATCAGATGCGTCGGCAGCTCCAGTACTCCGTGATGCGGGTCGCCGGCGATCGCGTCGAGCAGCAAGTTCGCAGTACGGCGGCCTAGCTCCTCGAGCTGGAGGTCGACCGAGGTGAGCGGCGGGCGACTCGCCTCGGCCATCACCGACCAGTTGTCGTAACCGGTGACCGCGATGTCGGCCGGTACTGACTTGCCGAGCTCTCGGAGCCGGTCGCAGACGCCCCGGGCCAGCTGGTCACTGCCGCAGGTGATGGCGTCCACCTCGGGGTGCGCCCGCAGCAGGACGTCGACTGCCTGGCGCCCCCACCGCTCACTCCAGTCGCCGAAGAGCGGCTCACCTACGAAGGCCCGCTTCGCCGTGCCGGCAACTGCCCGCGCGCGCTCGGCCGCCGAGCGATGGTTGGCCGGTCCGGTGACATGCGCGATCCTCGCCCGGCCGAGTCCCAGCAGATGGGTGACCACCGACGTCGCGCCGCCGGTGTCGTCGACGATCACCGACGCGTCGTCCGGATCGGTCGACGCAGCGAGTGCATAGACAACCGGCAGCGGTACGTCGATCGGCGCGCGCGGCTCCGTCCGGCGCCCGGTCACCACGATCCCGTCGACCCGCCTGGCGATCAGCGACCGCAGGTAGTGCTGCTCACGCAGCGGGTCGTCCCGGGTGTCACACAGGATGGTCGCCAGCTCGCCTGCGCTGAGCACGTCCTCGACGCCACGCATGATCGGGATGCTGAACCGCCCCGAGCTGTCGGTGGTCAGCAGCGCGACCGTGTACGTCCGCCCCGACGAGAGCGCGCGCCCGCGGGTGTCCGGGGTGAACCCGAGTTGCTCGGCGGCCCGCCGGACGCGTTCCCGCGTGGCCGGGCTCAACTGGCCGGTGTTGTTCAGCGCCTTCGACGCGGTCCCGGCGGAGACGCCGGCCAGTGCGGCCACATCCACGATCCGCGCCTGCTGTTTCATCTTTTCCTTCCAGCTCTGCAAATCCGTCGGAAGACAGCCTAGTATCGATCACGGAAAACGTGTGCTGTTTTTCCGTGGACAGTGTGAGGTTCCGCCCCGATCCATCACGCGAAAGGCTCTCCACCATGCTCGAAGGGATCCCCCGACGTGACTTCCTGCTCGCTACTGGCGGCATGGCGGTCGGCATGACCGCCGCCCAGTCGCTACCCGCCTCTGCGGTCTCCGGCCGCCCACCGGCCTCCAGAGGCGGCCACTATGTCCCCAACCGTGCTCCCCTCCAGCCGGTGCCGTTCCAGAAGCTCCCGCCGGGTGCGATCGAGCCCCACGGCTGGCTGGCCCAGCAACTCGACCTGCAGGTCAACGGCCTCTGTCGCCGGTACGACGAGGTCTCGGACTTCCTCCCGTACGACGGCAACGGCTGGGTCGACCCGACTCAGGGTGCTTGGGAGGAGCTCCCCTACTGGCTCCGGGGCTTCGGCGATCTCGGCTACGTCACCGGCGACACCGGAGTACTGACCAGGACCGAGCGGTGGATCAACGGCATCCTCGCCACTCAGGCTCCTGACGGCTGGTTCGGCCCCGAGCGGCTGCGGACCTCCCTGGAGGGTGGACCCGACTTCTGGCCCGGCATGCCGCTACTGGCCGCATTCCGCTCCTGGTACGAGTACTCCGGTGACGAGCGCGTCATCCCCTTCATGACCCACTACCTGGGCTTCCAGAACACCCAGCCGGCCGAGGTGTTCAACCGCTCCTGGGGCGCCTTCCGCTGGGGCGACAACATCGACAGCGCCTACTGGCTCTACAACCGCACCGGCGACGAGTGGCTGCTCGACCTGGTCGCCAAGATGCACTCCGGGTCGGCGGACTACGTCAGTGGCATCCCCAACTGGCACAACGTCAACCTGGCGCAGGGGTTCCGGGAGCCGCTGCAGTACGGACTGCTGAGCGGCGACCCCAGCCACAGCGCAGCGACGTACCGGAACTACTCGACGATCATGGGGCTCTACGGGCAGTTCCCGGGCGGCGGGTTCGCTGGGGACGAGAACTCGCGTCCTGGTTTCGGTGACCCGCGGCAGGGCTTCGAGACGTGCGGGATCGTCGAGCTGATGCACACGTTCGAGATGCTCACCCGCTTCACCGGCGACACCGAATGGACCGATCGCTGTGAGGAACTGGCGTTCAACCTGTTGCCTGCGTCGTACGACGCGGCGCAGAAAGTGATGCACTACGTCACCTGCGCCAACAGCATCCAGCTGGACGACCGGGTGAAGCACGGGCAGTTCCAGAACGGCTTTGCCATGCAGGCTTACAAGTACGGCGTCCATCAGTACCGCTGCTGCCCGCACAACTACGGCATGGGCTGGCCGTACTACGCACAGGAGCTGTGGCTGGCCTCTACCGACAACGGCCTCGCCGCTTCCATGTACGCCGCCAGTAAGGTCACTGCGAAGGTCGGTGCCGCCGGCACTGCTGTCAGCATCGTGCAGGAGACGGACTACCCGTTCGGCGACACTATGACCTTCACTGTGCAGACAGCTGCTCGATTCCCCTTCTACCTAAGGGTTCCTGGCTGGGCTACTGACTTCACTGTCACAGTAAATGGGGCACGGACGCCTGCTCGGGCGCAGGGCGGGTGGATCAAGCTGGACCGCTCCTGGGGTGCGGGGGACCGAGTGAAGCTCGTACTGCCGATGCGGACGAGCACCCGGGTTTGGTCGGACAACCAGGGCTCCGTGTCGGTCGACAGGGGGCCGCTGACCTACTCGCTGGCGATCGACGAGCGCTACGAGGTGATCGGCGGGACCGAGGAGTGGCCGGAGCTTGCTGTCTATCCGGAGTCGCCGTGGAACTATGGGCTGGTCGCAGGTAGCCGCTTCGACGTCGTACGGCGTAACGTCCCGCGCGGCGCCAACCCGTTCACGCATGAGGGGACGCCGCTGCAGTTGAAGGCCAAGGCGCGGCGCATCCCGCAGTGGGAGGCCGACAGCGAGGACGTGGTCGGGCTGTTGCAGCCGAGCCCGGCGCGGTCGACGGAGCCTGTGGAGCAGGTGACGCTTCTGCCGATGGGTGCTGCTCGGTTGCGGATCACCTCGTTCCCGTCGATCGCTGCTGGTGGCACTGAGTGGCGCTACCGGACTCGGGTCACTGCGTCGCATGTGAATGACGGGGACTCGCTCGAGGCGCTTGGTGACGGGCGCCTGCCTGGCTCGTCGTCTGATGGCTCTGTTCCGCGCTTCACCTGGTGGGATCGGCGCGGGTCCACCGAGTGGATTCAGTACGACCTGCGGGAGGTGCGGGAGGTGTCTGCTGCCTCGGCGTACTGGTTTGACGACACGGGGGTTGGGCAGTGCCGGGTGCCGGCGTCGTGGCGGGTGCTTTGGCTGGACGGGGCTGTGTGGCGGGCGGTGGACGGCGCTTCGGCGTACGGGGTGGAGGTTGATCGGTTGAATCAGGTTTCGTTTGCACCGGTGCGGGCGCAGTACCTGCGGGTGGAGGCGGTACTGCGGCCGACGTTCTCCGGTGGGTTGCTGGAGCTCATGTTCGCCTGAGTGTCTGCGTTTCATTTGGTGTCTGCCCGCCGCGAATTCGAGGGGCGGCTTCGCGGCGGGCGGATTAGGTTGGCGGAATGAAAATCGGCGTGATGTTGCCCGTAGGCGGAACCGACGGCCCGACCGGCGAGATGCCGACCTGGGCGGACACGAAGGCGATCGCGGTGGCGGCCGACGAGTCCGGGCTGGACTCGGTCTGGCTGGCGGACCATTTCTTCTACAAGGCGCCCGACGGGGTGATCCATGGGATGCACGAGTCGTGGACGCTGCTGACCGCCGTCGCCGCGGTGACCAAGCGAGTCGAGGTCGGGAACATGGTGCTCTGCGCGTCGTTCCGCGACCCCGGGCTGACCGCGAAGATGGCGGCGACGCTCGACATGGTCTCGGGCGGCCGGCTGATCCTCGGTGTCGGCGCCGGCTGGCACGACCCGGAGTACGAGGCCTTCGGGTTGCCTACCGATCATCGGGTGGGGCGGTTTGAGGAGTGGCTGGAGATTGTCGCGCGTCTGCTGCGGAAGGAGACGGTGTCGTTCGCGGGGAAGTATCACCAGGCTCAGGACGTGGCGCTGGTTCCTGCGCCGGAGCGGCGGATTCCGCTTCTGGTCGCGTCCTTTCGGCCGCGGATGCTGGAACTGACGGCGAAGTGGGCCGATCAGTGGAACACGGCTTGGTTCGGTCTGCCCAACGACAAGCTGAAGGAACGTCTTGCTGGGATCCGTGGGGCGCTTGCTGCTGCTGATCGGCCGGCTGAGTCGCTGGAGCTGACGGTGGGGATCACGGTGACTGATCGGGATCAGCCGGCGGTGGCTGAGCCTGATGCTTCGGCGATCGTGGGGACGGTTGAGGAGTTGGCCGAGGCGTTCAAGGAGTACGAGGCTCTGGGGGTCACCCATCTGATCGTCGGCACCGAACCGCCGACTGTGCGGTCAGCTGAGCGGCTGGCTGAGGCCAAGCGCCTGGCGTTCGGCTGATCCTGTGCGGCTGCTGGGTGGGGGCTCGAAGCCCTTGCCGCCACCCGGCGGCCGGCCCACGTAGTACTGGCTCGTGGCGCTGCGCGCCACCTCGCTCGGCTGGATGCTGACGCGGCTCGACCTGTGATGCGCGGCCAGCCCCGGCCGCTTCCACCGATTGCGCCTCACCCGGCTCGTGGCGCTGCGCGCCACCTCGCCTACGCCTGGATGCTGACGCTGCTCAGCCTTCGATGGGGACACACCTGTTTGGTTCTCCGGGTTGCCCACCCCGCACCACCACCCCGCACCACCACCCCGGCTCGTGACGCTGGGCGCCACCTCGCCTCCGCCTGGATGCTGACGCTGTCGAGGCCTTCGATGCCGATGAACCCATTGGCTACAGCCCTCCGCCTCCGCGCGCTTTCCTCTTCACCGCAACGGTTCAGGACCGATCGCGCAGCCTGATGGTCGGTGATTGCAACCTGCGGGCGACTGCACGCTCCATGCCAGCATGTGTGCCCGGCTCCTTTGCCACCGGATGGCTGCTCGCGAAGAACTGCCGAACCGACCTGGTCGATCAGCCAACCGGCTTTGCAAGTCGTATAGCTCAGCACGGGTTCCAGCGTGAGCATGCGAGGCGGCGGCTAACACCACGCGCTTGGTACCGCCGAGATGGGGCAGAGCCCGCCACACGGCTGACGACATCGCGGGCTTGTGGGCGTGAGCATCCAGGCGAGAGGCGACGTGGCGCGCAGCGCCACGAGCCGGTACTGCGGGGTGCAGGCCCAGCCGGTACTGCGGGGTGCAGGCCCAGCCGGTACTGCGGGGTGCAGGCCCAGCCGGTACTGCGGGGTGCAGGCCCAGCCGGTACTGCGGGGTGCAGGAC